>NZ_WBMS02000019.1 GCF_008923205.2 Actinomadura physcomitrii
GCCGCCGCGTCCGCGAGGCGCTCGCCGGCGCCCTCGGCCTCGCGCAGCTCGCCGCCGGCAGCGGCGCCGGCGCGGCGCCGCCCGCGCGGCTGCCGTCCCGGCGGACGGCAGGGCGCCGCTTCGGCACCCTGCGCGTCCCGCTCGACGAGGCTCGCGAGATCGCCCGGCGGCACGGCACCCGCGTCTCGGACGTGGTGATGTGCGCGGTCGCGGGCGCGCTGCGGCGGACCGTCCGGTTCCCGGCGGGGGAGGCGCCGCGCAAGTGCCGCGTCGCGGTGCCGCTGATGATGCGGGCGCCCGGCCAGGGCATGGAGGGCAACCACACCACCGCCGTCATGGTCGACCTGCCGATCGGCCCGATGCCGGAGCGCGAGCGGCTCGCCGAGATCGCCCGGCGCAGCCGGGTGCTGCGCTCCGGCACCCGCGCGCTCGCCGCGTGGTTCGTGATGCGGCAGGTCGGGCGGCTGATGCCGGCGCCGCTGCACGCGCGGTTCGCGCGGGCCGTCTACGGCGGCCGGTTCCTGCAGGGGATCGTGTCGAGCCTGCCGGCCAGCCGCGAGCGGCTGCTGCTGACGGGCGTCCCGGTGACCGGCGTGTACCCGGTCGTCCCGCTCGCCCCCGGCGCGCCGCTCGCCGTCGCCGCGCTCGGCGTCGACCGCGAGCTGTGCTTCGGCATCTGCGCCGACACCGGGCTGGTGGACGACGCCGGCGCCCTCGCCGCCGCCGTCCGCGAGGTCGTCCGCGAGCTGCGGGACACGTGATCAGGCGCCGCCGGTCACACGCTCCGCACGCTGATCACACGCTTCGCACCGCGCGGAGCGACTCCTTCAGCGAGCCCATCGTCGCGAACACGGCGGTGGGCTCGTAGCCGCAGTGCGCCATGCAGTTGGCGCAGCGGTCGTCGCGCCCGCGGCCGTAGGCGTCCCAGTCGGTCTCCTCGAGCAGCTCCTTATAGGACGCGGCGTAGCCGTCGTCCATCAGGTAGCAGGGACGCTGCCAGCCCTTCAGCGAGTACGACGGAATCGCCCACGCCGTGCACGGGAAGTCGACCCTGCCCTCGAGGAAGTCCAGGAACAGCGGCGAGTGGTTGAACCGCCAGCGCTTGCGGTTGCCGCCCGCGAACGCCTTCTGGAACAGCGCCCGCGTCTCCTGCACGCCGAGGAAGTGGTCCTGGTCGGGCGCCTTCTCGTAGGCGTACGCCGGCGAGATCATCATCTGGTCGACGCGCAGGTCGTCGTTGAGGTAGTCGAGGACGTCGATGACGGTCTGCGGGGTGTCGGTGTTGAACACGGTGGTGTTCGTGGTCACCCGGAACCCGCGCTCCCGGCACATCCGGATCGCCGCGACCGCCTCGTCGAACACGCCCTCCTTGCACACCGACGCGTCGTGCCGCTCGCGCAGCCCGTCGATGTGCACCGCCCACGCGAAGTACCGGGACGGCGCGAAGTCGTCGATCTTCCTCGGGATCAGTGCGGCGTTCGTGCACAGGAACACGTACCGCTTCATCCGGATCAGTTCGCGGACCAGCTCGCCGATCTGCGGGTGCATCAGCGGTTCGCCGCCCGCGATCGACACCATCGGCGCACCGCACTCGCGGATCGCCGCGACGGCCTGCTCGACCGGCATGCGCTGCTTGAGCACGTCCGCCGGATGCTGGATCTTGCCGCAGCCCGCGCACGCCAGGTTGCAGGCGAACAGCGGCTCCAGCTCGACGATGAGCGGGAACTTCTTCCGCCCCGCCAGCTTGTTGCGCAGGACGTACCCGCCGACGCGCAGGCTCTGGCGCAGTGGCATGGCCATTTAGGAACCGATCTCCTTCACGTAGCGGCCCAGCGCCGACAGCGGGAACACCAGGCGGTACAGGTGGTAGTTGATGTAGAAGTCGCCGGGGAACCCGGTCCCGGTGAAGTGCTCCTCGTCCCACGTGCCGTCGGGGCGCTGGCGCTCGACGAGCCACCGCACGCCCCGCTCGACGGCCCGGCCGCGCTCCCCGGCCGCGAGCAGCGCCAGCAGCGCCCACGCCGTCTGCGACGCGGTCGACACGCCGTGCCCGACCCATTCCGGGTCGCGGTAGGAGCGCAGGTCCTCGCCCCAGCCGCCGTCCTCGCGCTGGTAACGCTCCAGCCAGCGGACGGCCCGCCGGATCACCGGCTTCTCCGGCCGGACGCCCGCCGCGACGAGCGCGGGCACGACGCTCCCGGTGCCGTAGACGTGGTTGGCGCCCCACCGGCCGAACCAGGACCCGTCGTCCTCCTGCGCCCTCAGCAGCCACACCACGGCCCGCTTCACCAGCGTCGAGTCGGCCATGCCGCGCAGGCTGAGCGCCTCCACGACGTGCGCGGTGACGTCGGCGGACGGCGGGTCGATGACCTCGCCGAAGTCGCAGAACGGCAACCGCCGGCACAGCGCGCGGGTGTTGTCGGCGTCGAACGCGCCGAACCCGCCGTCCCGCGACACCATCCCGGCCATCCACCGCACGCCGCGCTCGATCGCCGGCTCGGCCTCCGGACGGCCGACGCGGCCGAGCGCGAGGACGGCCTCGGCGGTGTCGTCGGTGTCGGGGTAGTAGTCGTTGTCGAACTCGAACGCCCAGCCGCCCGGCGGCAGGTCGGGGCGGCGCACCGACCAGTCGCCCGGCCCCCGCACCTCCTCGCCGAGCACCCACTCGGTGGCCGCCTCCAGCGCCGGATGGTCCGCCGGGACGCCCGCGTCGACCAGCGCGTTCATCGCCAGCACGGTGTCCCAGACGGGGGACTGGCAGGCCTCCAGCCGGCGGCCCTTCGCGTCCCGGATGGTGAAGCGCTCCAGCCCCTCCAGGCCGCGCCGCACCACCGGGTGGTCCAGCCCGTGGCCGAGCAGGTGCAGCGCGAGCAGCGAGTACACCCACGGCGGCTGGATGCCGCCCCACGACCCGTCCGGCTCCTGCCGCGCGATGATCCACTCGCCGGCGCGGCGCAGCGCCGCCTTGCGCAGGCCGGGCAGCGGCCGCCGCTCGTAGACGCGCAGCGCCCGGTCGAGCGCGCCGAACGCCTCGTCCCAGCCGGGCAGGCCCCACCTCCCGCGCCGCCCGCGCCGTACCGGGCGCCCCGACCGCAGCTCCTCCAGCGCGAACGGCAGCGGCCGGACGGGCCGCTTCGCCGCGACGACCGTCAGCGGGACGATCGTCTGCCGCGCCCAGCACGCGAAGTCGTAGACGTTCAGCGGGAACCAGCGCGGCAGGAACACCATCTCCGGCGGCACGACCGGCAGCTCGTCCCACGGCCAGTGCCCGAACATCGCCAGCCAGAAGCGGGTGAAGACGCGGGTGGCGGGGATGCCGCCCTCGCCCCGGATGAACGCGGCGGCGCGGCGCATGTGCGGGGCGTCCGGCTCGTCGCCGGCCAGCCGCAGCGCCACGTACGCCTCGACGGTCGTGGACAGGTCCGGCGGCCCGTCGTGGAAGTTGGCCCAGGTGCCGTCGGGCGCCTGCTGCGAGCGGATCCAGCGGGCCGCCTCGCGGGTGTCGTCGGCGGTGCGGATGCCGAGGAACTCGCGCAGCAGCAGGTCCTCGGCGTCCATGGTCACGTTGGTCTGCAGCTCGCCCTTCCACCAGCCCTCGGGCGCCTGGAGGCCGAGGAGGTGGTCGCGGGCGGCCGCCATCGCCTCGGCGGGCGTGCGGGCCGCCCCGGCGGACGCGGCGGTCGCGGTGGGTTCGGTCGCGGTGGTCTCGGTTGGTTCGGTCGCGGTCATCAGTGGTCCCGGCGGGTGACGAAGGCGGCGATGCGGAGGAACTCGGCGCGGACGGGCTCGGGCAGCGGGGCGGACGCCAGGTGCGCGGCGGCGCTCGCGATCCGCTCGTCGGCCGCCGCCTCGGCCCAGGCCCGGCCCCCCGCCGCCTCGACGAGCGCGGCGGCCTCCGCCAGATCCTCCTCGTCGGGGTCCTCGGGATCCTCGGGGTCCGGCGGCCGGGCGTACAGCTCGGCGAGCCGCGCCCCCTCCGGCGTGCCGGAGTTCAGCGCGGCCACCACCGGCAGCGACATCTTCCGCGACCGCAGGTCCGACAGCGCCGGCTTGCCGGTCGTGGCGGGGTCGCCCCAGATGCCGAGCAGGTCGTCGACCAGCTGGAACGCAAGGCCGAGGTCGGCGCCGAACGCCTCCAGCGCGGCGGCCAGCGGCTCCGGCGCGCCGTCCAGCACCGCCCCGATCGCGCAGGAGCAGGCGAGCAGCGCGGCGGTCTTGTCCGCCGCCATCGCCGTGCACTCCTCCAGCCCGACCTGGCGGCGCGTCTCGAACTCCAGGTCGAGGGACTGGCCCGCGATGAGCCGCCGCGTCGCGACGGTCAGCGCCCGCGCCGCCCGCGCCGACCCCTGCCCGGGCGCCTCAAGCAGCACCTCCAGGGCGAGCGCGAGCAGCGCGTCGCCCGCGAGGATCGCGGCGGGCTCCCCGAACACCGTCCACGCCGCCGGGCGGTGCCGGCGGGTCCGGTCGCCGTCCATGATGTCGTCGTGCAGCAGCGAGAACGCGTGCGTCAGCTCCACCGCGACCGCACCCGGCAGCGCGCTCTCCGGCGGCGCCCCCGCCGCCCGCGCCGACAGCAGCGCCAGCGCGGGGCGCAGCGCCTTCCCGGCGGGCGCCGCGAGCGGGCGGCCCTCCTCGTCGGCCCAGCCGAGATGGTAGGCCGCGACCCGGTAGGTGCGCGGATCGAGCCGGCCGACCGCGGCGCGCAGCGCCCCGTCGACCAGCCCGCGAACATCGGTCATCGAGACCGGAACGGCCGTCATGGATCACACCTCTCGAAGCGGCGGTCAGCCGGAAGAGGCACGGCGGACGCGGCGGTCACCGGTCCCGCACCCCCTCCAGGTGGCGGCGGACCAGGCGGGCGGCGGTCAGGCCGCTGCGCACCGCGCCCTCCATCGTGTCGGGCCAGCCCGTGTCGGTCCACGCGCCGGCCAGGAACAGGCCGCGGGCCCGGGTCGCGGCCCCCGGGCGCGGCGACCGGCTGCCCGGCCGCTGCCGGAACGTCGCCCGCCGCTCCCGCGTCACGAACAGCTCGCGGACGCGCGCGCGCCGCGCCGCCGGCAGCAGCCGCGCCAGCTCCGGCACGAACTCCGCGCGCAGCGCGGCGGTGGGCCGGTCGATCCAGCGGTCCGCGGCCGACAGCGAGATCGCCAGGTACTGGCCGTCGCGCAGCCCCGCCACCCCCGACCGGTCGAAGATCCACTGGACGGGGGAGCCGACCGCCGCGGCGAACGGCTCGTCCAGCACCGGCCGGTCGTACACCACGTGCACGTTGACGATCGGGCTCGCGTCCAGCTCGTGCCAGCGCAGCGGCTGCGGCAGCGCCTCGGCGGGCAGCAGCCGCGCCGCCGCCTCGTGCGGGACGGCCAGCACCACCGCGTCCGCCGCGATCGGCACGCCGTCCACGACCACCTTCGGGTCGGTGGTGACCGCCTCGACCTTCGCCTTCAGCCGGACGGTGCCGCCCATCTCCGCGATCCGGCGCAGCGCCGGGCCGCCGTGCAGCTCGCCCAGCGGGACGGTCGGGACGCCGATGTCGGCGGCGTCCGGCCGCCCGAACAGCGCCCGCCGGCACACCATCGCCGACAGGCCGAGCGCCGCGTCGCCCACCTCCGCGTTCAGCGCCGCGGTGATGAACAGCCCCCACAGCGCCTCCCGCGCCCACGGCCGCTGCCCGCGCTCGGCCAGCCACGCGCCCGCCGAGACCAGGTCCAGCGCCGGGTCGTCGGGGTCGAGGCGCTGCAGCCCCGCCGCAGCGCGCACCGCCCGCAGCCGGTCGGCGACCGGCAGGTGCGAGTACCGCGCCAGCGACGGCAGCAGATGCAGCGGGCTCGGCAGCGGCGAGCTGCGCAGCCGCGCCGGCCGCGCGCCCGGCCGCAGCACCGCGACGTCGAACCGGTCCTGCATCCGCACCAGGTGCTCGGCGCGCAGCCGCCGCAGCAGCCCCTGGTAGGCGGTGCAGCAGCGCAGGAACACGTGCTGGCCGTTGTCGACGTTCAGCTCGTCGCGGCGGAACGAGTGCGTCGCGCCGCCGAGCCACGGCCGGGCCTCCACCAGCGTGACCGGAACACCCGACTCCTGCAGGGCGATCGCGGTGCTGATGCCGGCCAGCCCGCCGCCGACGACGACGACGCTCACCGCTCCACCCCCGTCAGCGCGCGCGCCGCGACCACGGCCTTCTGCCACGTCGGCAGCGAAACCCGCGAGCTCAGCGCCGCCGCCGGGTTCTCCGCGATGCTCTCCAGCAGCCGCCGGTAGATCCCCGCCATCGCCGCCGTGCACGCGGCGCTGCGCCGGTCCAGCAGCGGCAGCAGCCGCAGCCCCTCGGCGTACCACGCGCGCGCCCGCTCGGCCTGGAAGCCGACCAGCTTGTGCAGCCGCCACGGCGGGTCGATGAACACGCCCGACTCGTCCAGCTCCAGCGTGCAGCCGAACTGCTCCAGGTCCTCGGCGGGCAGGTACACCCGCCCCGCCATCCGGTCCTCCCGGACGTCCCGCAGGATGTTGGTGAGCTGCAGCGCGACGCCCAGCGAGTCCGCGAGCCCCTCCGCGCGCTGCCGGCCGTCCGACCCGAACACCCCGAGCGACAGCCGCCCCACCGACCCCGCGACCTGCTGGCAGTAGCGCAGCAGGTCGTCGAACGTCTCGTAGCGGGCGCCCCGCACGTCGCTCTCGCAGCCGTCGATCAGCTCGTCGAACGCGACGAGCGGGATCGGGAACCGGGCCGCCGCGTCCGCCAGCGCCGTCAGCACCGGATGGCCCTCCAGCGCCCGCACGTCGGTGCGCCTGCGCAGCACCTCCTGGACGGTCAGCAGCCGCTGCCGCGACCGGTCCAGCAGGTCCAGCCGCACGCACGCCGGCTCCGGGCCGTCCCCGATGTCGTCGACGCCGCGCGCGAACGCGTAGATCGCGCTCATCGCGCGGCGCCTCGGCGGCGGCATCAGCCGGATCCCGTAGGAGAAGTTGCGGGCCTCCTCGCGCACCACCCGCTCGCAGTGCCGATACGCCCCCGCGACCTCGTCGGTCCGCTCCCACGTCCCTGAAACCGTCATCGCTCAGCCCCTTCCCAGTGCGCGCGCCCACCCGGCCAGGACTGCGGCCCGGCGGGGACGCGGCGGATGCGCGAGCACGTCGTAGCGGGCGCCGGCCAGCGCCGCCAGCGCCGCCCGCCCGCCCGCCACGTAGCCGCCCACGGCGACCCGGGCCCATCCGGACAGTCCCCTCATCAGCGGCGCGGCGCCGCGGTCCAGCAGGTCGCGGGCGCGCCCGGCCTCCAGGGCCAGCACCCCGCGCAGCCGCGTCGGCGTCGTCCGGCGCGCCAGGTCGGCGTCCTCGCAGCCGAACCTGCGCAGGTCCTCGGCCGGCAGGTAGACGCGCCCGGCGCGGTGGTCCTCCGCGACGTCCTGGCAGTGCTCGATGATCTGCAGCGCCGTGCAGACCCGGTCCGACGCCCCCTCCAGCCCGGCGTTCTGAGCGCCGAACACGTGCAGCACGACGCGGCCGACCGGATCGGCCGACAGCGCGCAGTACTCCACCAGCTGCTCGAACGTCTCGTAGCGGTGGACGACCTGGTCCTGCCGGTTCGCCTCGACCAGCCGCCGGAACGGCTCGGCCGGGATCCCGTGCGCGTGCACCGTGCCCGCCAGCCGGCGCAGCTGCGGCAGCTTCGGCGTCCCGCCCTTGTAGACCAGGTCCAGGTCGTCGTCGACCAGTGCCAGCAGGTCCGCGCGCTGCGCGGGCGGCGCCTCGTCCCCGATGTCGTCGACGAGCCGCGCGAAGCCGTACACGGCGCGCAGGTCGGCCTGGTGCCGGGCGGGCAGCAGCCGGGCGGCGACCGGAAAGTTCTCCCGGGCCGCCAGCGCGTCCAGCATGCGGTCGTGGTCGAACGCGCTCCAGGGTGAATCGGTGATCACCTTTGTGGGATTCGCCGGTCCCGGCACTAAAGAAACTCTGGCCAAGGTATGGACTTATTGAAGCGCCGCGCGTCCCGGGCTGAACCGTTCCAGAGTCCCTGGCGTCTGGGCCATTGAACTGCCCATCATTCGCGTGCAGGCCGTTGAGAGAGGAAGTCCGGACATGCGGGGGACCGGCACGCGTTGGGGGACGATGGTGGGGCTCACGGGGGTGAGCATGGTCCTGGCCGCCGGCTGCGGGAACGCAGCCCTGCTCCGAGCCGGCGGTGTTCTATCGCGAATACAGCTGCTATGAGGAAAAAGGGCGAGCTGTTCCCGAATGCGGCGGGACAGATGACCTATGCCGAGTTCGGCACGCCGGCCCGGGCGACCGCCTACGGAAACCAGGCGAAGACGAACATCTCGGCCGTCGCGGTGCTGGTCTCGGACAACACCGCCGTCACCGTGAACATCGGCTATCTCGGCGTCAACAAACTGACGCTGCTGAAGCAGGTCCAGGAGGGCTGCGGCGGCTGCGGCACCATCATCACCGGCCCGCCCGCCTCCGACCCCGTCCCGGCCACATCGACAAGTCCTGACCAGCGGCGGGACTCGTCCCGGTGCCGCCGGAACGGCCGCGCTGTCGTATCAGAGCCGCAGGCCCCGGCTCGTCAGAGCCTCAGGCCCTCGAACAGGGTGCTCAGCTGGCGGTCGTACAGGGCGGAAAGGTCCTCGGCGCCGCCGCCGTCCACCCAGTGCCGCATCACCGTCATCGACACCGCGATGATCGCCGCCGCCGCGCACCGCACGTCCAGCTCGGCGGCGTCCCGGCCGGTCCGGCCCGCGATCGCCGCCGCCACCGCGTCCTGGTTGCGCAGCTGCTCGTCCATCGCCCGGGCCCGGATGCCGGGGTCGGTGAAGGACAGCCGGATCCGGGTGAACAGCTCCTCGCGATCGGCCTCCAGGACGAGGCCCAGCGAGTCGGTCATCGAATGCCGGAGCGACAGCAGGACCGGCTCGTCCGCCGGGCGCGCGGCGAGCGCGTCGACGAGCGCCGAGTCGTACTCGTCCGACAGGATCACGTCCTCCTTCGCCGGGAAGTAGCGGAAGAACGTGCTGGCGGAGACCTCGGCCGCCGCGGCGATCTGGTCGACGGTCGTCGCCTCGTAGCCCTGCTCGGCGAACAGCCGATACGCGGCGCGGCGGATCGCCAGCCGCGTCTTCGCCTTCTTGCGCTCGCGCAGCCCGCACGGCTTGCCGGCCGGGGTCTCCCTGGTGCTCATGCCGGCAATTCTCCCGCGCGCGCTGCCTCCTGCGGGGCGGCGGCCGGCGGGGCCTGCGCGCCGCGCGCCCGGCCCGGCAGGAAGACGACCCCGAGGACGGCGGCGAGCAGGGCGGTGCCCGCGCAGACCAGCAGCGTCAGGTTCATCCCGTGGACGAACGCGCCGTGCGCCGACGCCGCCAGCGCCTCGTCGTGCAGACGCGCGGCCACCGCGTCCGCGCCGGTGACCGAGCCGCGCGCCGCGTGCGCCGCCGGGGCCGGGAGCCCCGCCACCGACAGCCGCGCCAGGTACCCCGCGTTCAGGACGCTGCCGAGCGCCGCGACGCCGAGCACCCCGCCGAGCTGCTGGATCGTCTCCAGCAGGCTCGTCCCCGTACCTGCCCCGTCCTCCGGAAGCGCCCCGATCACCATGCTCGTCGCCGGGACGACCGCCAGCCCGAACCCGAGGCCCGCCATCGACAGCCATCCTGCGGCCATGGCGTAGCCGTCGCCGGGGTTCGTGGCGGCGCCGAGCAGCGTGGCGACGGCGAGGAGCAGCAGCCCGGCGGGGATCACGACGCGGGCGCCGAGCCGCGGGACGAGCGACTCGGCCAGCGTCGCCGCCGCCATCAGCCCGGCGATCAGCGGCAGCAGCCGCAGCCCGCTGCCGAACGCATCGTTGCCCAGCACGGCCTGCAGGTACTGCGGGACGACGAACAGCAGCCCCATCACCGCGAAGTTGACGAAGACGGCGATGACGGCGCCCCACCGGAACGTCCCGTCCGCGAACAGGCCGATGTCGACCAGCGGCGCCGCCGCCCGCCGCTGCCGCCGCACGAACAGGGCCAGCAGCACCGCGCCGGCGGCGAGCGGGACGAGCACGGACGCGCTGCCCCAGCCGTGCTCAGGGACCTGGATGGTTCCGTAGACGAGGCCGATGATGCCGAGGGTGCCGAGCAGCGTGCCGGCATAGTCGAACGGCGCGCCGTCCCGGACGCGCGGGCCGTCCGCCGGGAGCAGCCGCAGGCACGCGGCCGCCGCGAGCACCGTCACGGGGACGTTGAACAAGAACACCGAGCCCCACCAGAAGTGGTCGAGCAGCCAGCCGCCGACGAGCGGGCCGACCGGCATCCCGACCGCCGTCGCCGCCGTCCACACGCCGACGGCGCGCGGCAGCTCGTCCTTGCCGAACACCTTCGGCAGGATCGCCATCGACAGCGGCGTGATCATCGCCGCGCCGAGGCCGAGGACCGCGCGCGCCGCGATCACCTGCCCGGCCGTCCCGGCGAGCGCGCCCGCCGCGGACGCCAGCCCGAACAGCGCGATCCCGCTCACCAGCAGCCGCCGGTGGCCGTACCGGTCGCCGAGCAGCCCCGCCGGGAGCATCCCCACCGACAGCGCCAGCAGGTAGCCGCCGCCGATCCACTGGAGCTGCGCGCTGGTCGCGCCCAGCTCGTCCGACAGCGTGGGCAGCGCGACGCTGATGATCGTCCCGTCCAGCCCCACGATCAGCACGCTCAGCGTGAGCGCCGCCAGCGCCCACCACCGGCGTCCGGTCTTCTCCACCATGGTTCCTCTCCAATCTGACGGTTCACTACCAAATGATAGTTGACTGTCAGATTTTGGATGTCAAGCGAGCGCTCCGACCGGTGGTGATCCGCGCGAGCCGGGTGCTCCGTGCCCGCGCTCGCCATGAGTCGCTCCGGGGGGATGAGTCGCTTCGGGTGGGATGAGCTGCTTCGTGATGGGGGTCTGCGCCGGCCGCATCGGGCGTTTTCGGAGCCTGGCCGTCCCGCCGTCCTCGGCCCTGAGGCGGTCGAGTTCCTCGGTGTCATGTCTGGGTGCGGAATGGCAGAGGAAAGCCCGGTGGTCTTGTCTATGAGATGGGCTGACGCTGCTCGCCATCCAGTATTCAGGGGTGAAGCCTTCGGTTTGTGTCCTATGAGTGCAGGTGCTTCAAGAAGGCGGGTTGCGACTGCTGGGCTGCAGTGCCCGCCGGCGCCCCGGTATCTCTCCGTCGAGAGCATTGCTTATGCGGCCGTGGCTGGCTATTTTCTCTCGGATCACTTTGGTTGCGGCCGGTGGGTGGCTGAGGTGCCTTCCGTAGGCTCGTGCGAGCGTTTCTGCTGGTCGCAGGTTGCTGTCACGTTGGTTGAAGTGGTGGGGGCGGGGTTTGGTGTTCGCGCTGTTGTCTGTGCGGGGCGCGGTTTGCGCAGCGCTTCGCGCTGCGCATTAAAAGCGGTCAGCTAGGGCTGCGCTGGCCCCGCGAAAGGGGGGGACAGTAATGTGTCCTGTCCGGATTGTCTGTCGATTGTTCTGGTGTTCTCCCTTATAATGTGGTGGAAAGTTGTGGTGGGGGGTGAATGGTCGTGGTGTTGCCCGGTTATATCGGCGAGGTCCGTGAATGGGAGGGGCGGAGCTGGTTTCCGCCGGGGCCGCAATTGGCCGTCTGCCTGTCGGGCGGTAAGGAGTCGCTGGCCGATCTGACCGACGGTGAACTGCTGGAGGTCGCTGCCGCGGCGCGGCGCCAGACGTCATGGGCGCAGGCGCGCGAGCTGGCCGCGATCGCCGAGCTGGCGGGACGGCGCGCCGCCGGTGGGGTCGAAGACGATCCACGAGTCCTGTCGGCGCATGAGTCGGTCACCGATGAAGTGGCGGCGGCGCTGACCGTCACGGGCAATGCCGCCGCCTCGCTCGTGCATCTGGCGGAACGGCTCGCGGACGACCTGCCCGGCACGCGCGAAGCGCTCGAAGCCGGGCGCATCGACCTCACCAAGGCCCGCGTCATTTGCGACGTCACCGAGAGCCTTCCCGCAGACGCCGCCGAACGCCTCGAAACCGCGGCTCTGGAGAAGGCGCCCGATCAGACGTCCGGGCAGTTGCGCCGTCGCATCAGCCGGATGGCACGTCGACTGGCCCCGGATGCAGTTGAAGAGCGCAAGCGCGAAGCGGTGCGCGGACGGCGGCTGGAGGTGTGGGACAACCCGTCCGGCACCGCGAACCTGGCTCTGTGCGATCTTCCCCCGGAAGAAGCCCACGCCGTCTACAACAAGATCACCGCGGCGGCGCGCGGCCTCAAGCATGAGGGGGACGGCCGGTCTCTCGACGTCCTTCGCGTTGAGCTGGCCACGCGGCTTCTCGGTGGCGCCGAGTTTCCCGAGGCCGTTCGCGCCCTGCTCGAGCAGGCTCCACATGTCGTTGAGGAGCCCCCGGCGCCGCAGCCGGGCGACGACGTCGCCATTCCCGCGTTGGCGGCCATGGCCGAACGGCGGCTTGCTCACGTGCGCGCCCGTGTGTCGTTGGACGTCCGGCCCGTCGCCGTCCGGCAGGCGGCGCAGCGGATTCACGACGAGCTTGCGGAACGGCGCGACACGGTCTGCCAGGGCGATGAAGAAACGCACGGACGTCCGGGTTACCGGCCCTCCGCTGCTCTGCGGCGGGAGGTCGAGGAGCGGCACGGGACGTGTGTCTATCCGAGTTGCAATCAGCCTTCGCGCAGGTGCGACCTCGACCACACGATCCCGTGGCGGCCCGGCCTCACCTGCCGCTGCAACCTCGCGCCGCTCTGCCGCAGGCATCACCGGCTCAAGCAGAGCCCCGGCTGGTCGCTCTTCCAGATCTGGCCCGGCCTGCTCATCTGGACGACCCCCGCCGGCGCCTGGTACATCGTCCGCCCCGATCGAACCTGACCGCTACCGCTTCTTCAACCCGTCCAGCAGAGAACGCAACGAATCCCGGCCGAGGCTGATGTGGCCACCGTGCGGGTCCTTGCTGTCGCGGACGCCGACCGTGTCGCCGAGGTCGGCCAGTTCTACGCAGTTGTCGCCCTGTGAGCTGCTGTAGCTGCTCTTGCGCCACGCCGGATGAGCACTCATGGCTTCCATACTTCGTCCGCAATCTCCCTGATCAGCGCTACCGATAGGTCAGTCGGAAGCGCATACGTCGCGATGTCCGCGAACCGTTCGTGCAGCCGTTCAACGTCGGAACGCCCGTCGAGAATCCTGCCGTGCGGCTCGGCTACAGAGTAGGCGATACGCGATTCTCCCGGCAGGGTGGCGATCACGAACGCTCCCGAATTTCCCGGGTGCGGCGCCCCATCTGGAATGACCTGAACCGACAAGCGTGGTGACACCGGATCGGCGAGACGGTGGAGTTGCTCGTGCATCACCGTGGACGCGCCCACGCGTGACCGCAGGACGCGTTCGGGAAGCAGATAGATCAGTCTCGGCGGCGATGGTTCTGCTCGCGTGAGGACTGCCTGGCGGTCCATCCGGGCTTCGATCGCCTGCTGGTCGCCGTACAAGAGCACGTCGGCATAGCCCGGTGTCTGCAGCAGGCCGTAGATCACGAGCGGTTCGTAGGAACGCAGCACCTCCGCCTGGCTCTCGTACTCCGGCCACCCCGCGAAGTACTCGGGAAACGCCGCTGATCGGCCGTCGAAGAGGCCGTCGTGGAGGTGGGTGAGCGCGTCGCGCGTGTCGAGGACGCGGTCGCACTGCTCGGCGAAGCCGCGGTCGCAGCCTGACTCGCCGCGCTCGATCTCCCCGATGGTGGAGGGGGCGTAGGGGATCTGCTCCGCGAGCTGGGCCAGTGACAGTCCCGCCATCGTCCGGTAGCGGCGCACCTCGGATCCGAAGAGGTCGAGCGGCCCTCGGGACGGCGTCAGGCGCTTGGGGGGTTGCGGCATGTCCACCTCCAGTGATGACCGGGCGATGACCGGTGATGTACGCGAAGTAGCGGTCATGTGCGTCACCTCGCGCTTCGCCTGCCCGAAGCATCGCCCTGCGGAGACGCTTCGGTCACAGGAATTCAGGGAGTCTTCCGAGGTGAACCGGTATGTCCGCTATGGCGCTCGCGCCCGAAAGTCCGCGCACGCTCGTCCTCGAACCCACGGTGCATGCGCCGCTGCTGGCGCGGCGGTTTCTCGCGGGGTGCTTCGCCGAGTGGGGGATCGAGGATGACCATCTCGGGCGCGTGGTGGTCTGTGAGCTGGTCACCAATGCCTGGCGGCATGGGGAGGGGCCGATCGTGGTCCGGCTGTATCTGGAGGAGGGGGACGGGCGGCCGGTGGTCGAGGTCTGGGACGCGGGGGCGGGGCGGCCGGTGGTGCGGCCGCCGGACGACGGGGCGGTGTGCGGGCGGGGGCTTGTGCTGGTCGCCGGGTTCGCGCGGGGGTGCTGGGGCGTCCGGCCGCTGAACGAGGGCGGGAAGGCGGTGTGGGCGAAGCTGCCGGGGGCGGAGTAGCTTGATGTCGAGATAAATTGGATGTATCTTGACATCAAGAAAAATCCTGCGGAAGTTAGGCCGACCCGGTTCCCGGCCAGGGGTGTGACTAGGGCAGGATCAAGGTAGACGAGCACACCCGCCTCGCCGCGCGCCGCGCCGCCCGACCCGCGCCGGCCGCGAGGGCGGGCGCACATTGAACA
The DNA here is from genome assembly GCF_008923205.2 of Actinomadura physcomitrii. Classification (GTDB taxonomy): domain Bacteria; phylum Actinomycetota; class Actinomycetes; order Streptosporangiales; family Streptosporangiaceae; genus Spirillospora; species Spirillospora physcomitrii. Next base: position 14,577 of record NZ_WBMS02000019.1, read on the forward strand.
CCACGATGAACGCCGCCGCGCGGTCTTGTCCCGGACCGGGCGCGCGGCGTGCGACGGAGGAGGAGTCCGTGTCCGCGAACAGCTTCGGCAGCCTGAGCAAGCTGCAGGTGGGCGGCAAGTCGTACGACATCTACCGGCTGGACGCCGTCGAGGGCTCGGCCCGTCTCCCGTACAGCCTGAAGGTGCTGCTGGAGAACCTGCTGCGCACCGAGGACGGCGCGAACGTCACCGCCGACCACATCCGCGCGCTCGCCCAGTGGGACGCCAAGGCGCAGCCCAGCAAGGAGATCCAGTTCACCCCGGCCCGGGTGATCATGCAGGACTTCACCGGCGTGCCGTGCGTGGTGGACCTGGCGACGATGCGCGAGGCCGTGCGGGACCTGGGCGGCGACCCGACGAAGATCAACCCGCTGGCGCCCGCCGAGATGGTCATCGACCACTCCGTCATCGTCGAGTACTTCGGCTCGCCGCAGGCGTTCGAGCGCAACGTGCAGGTCGAGTACGAGCGCAACAAGGAGCGCTACCAGTTCCTGCGCTGGGGGCAGACGGCCTTCGACGAGTTCAAGGTCGTCCCGCCGGGGACCGGCATCGTGCACCAGGTGAACATCGAGCACCTCGCGCGGGTGGTGTTCGACCGGAACGGCACCGCGTACCCGGACACGTGCGTCGGCACCGACTCGCACACGACGATGGAGAACGGCATCGGCGTGCTCGGCTGGGGCGTCGGCGGCATCGAGGCGGAGGCCGCGATGCTCGGCCAGCCGATCTCCATGCTGATCCCGCGCGTCGTCGGCTTCAAGCTGACCGGCGAGCTGCCCGCCGGCACGACGGCGACGGACCTGGTGCTGACGATCACCGAGATGCTGCGCGAGCACGGCGTCGTCGGCAAGTTCGTGGAGTTCTACGGCGAGGGCGTGCACGCGCTGCCGCTGGCCAACCGCGCCACGATCGGCAACATGAGCCCCGAGTTCGGCTCCACCTGCGCGATCTTCCCGATCGACGACGAGACGCTCAGCTACCTGCGGCTGACCGGCCGCGACGAGGAGCAGGTCGCGCTCGTCGAGGCCTACGCCAAGGAGCAGGGCCTGTGGCTCGACCCGTCGGTCGAGCCGGACTTCTCCGAGTACCTCGAGCTGGACCTCGGCACGGTCGTCCCGTCGCTGGCCGGCCCGAAGCGCCCGCAGGACCGCATCTCCCTGTCGGCCGCCAAGCAGACCTGGCGCCGCGACGTGCAGAACTACGTCAAGAGCGTGCTCGGCCCGGCGGACGAGGCGTCCGACGAGTCCTTCCCCGCCTCGGACTCCCCGGCCATAGAGCACGGCGGCGACGGGGACAAGCCGCGGCACGTGGACGCGAACGGCTCGGGCCGCCCGCACAACGTGGTGCCGGTGACGCTGGACGACGGCACGAGCTTCGAGCTCGACCACGGCCACGTCGCCGTCGCGGCCATCACCTCGTGCACCAACACCTCCAACCCGTACGTGATGATCGGCGCGGCGCTGCTGGCCAAGAACGCCGTCGAGAAGGGCCTCACCCGCAAGCCGTGGGTGAAGACCTCCCTCGCACCCGGCTCGCAGGTCGTCACCGACTACTACGAGCGCGCCGGCCTCACCCCGTACCTCGACAAGATCGGCTTCAACCTGGTCGGGTACGGCTGCACCACCTGCATCGGCAACACCGGCCCGCTGCAGCCGGAGATCTCCAAGGCCGTCAACGACAACGACCTCGCGGTCACCGCGGTGCTGTCCGGCAACCGCAACTTCGAGGGCCGCATCAGCCCCGACGTGAAGATGAACTACCTGGCGTCGCCGCCGCTGGTCATCGCCTACGCGCTGGCCGGGACGATGGACATCGACATCCTCAACGACCCGATCGCCGAGGGCACCGACGGCCCGGTGTACCTGCGCGACCTCTGGCCGTCCGCCGAGGAGGTCGCCGCGATCGTCGAGTCGTCGATCGGCAAGGAGATGTTCAGCAAGGACTACGCCGACGTCTTCAAGGGCGACGAGCGCTGGCGCGGCCTGGACATCCCGACCGGCGACCTGTTCGAGTGGGACGAGGCGTCCACCTACGTGCGCAAGGCGCCGTACTTCGACGGCATGGGCGCTGAGCCGGAGCCGGTCGCCGACATCCACGGCGCGCGGGTGCTCGCCAAGCTCGGCGACTCGGTCACCACCGACCACATCTCGCCCGCCGGGTCCATCAAGGTCGGCACGCCCGCCGCGCAGTACCTGCAGGACAACGGCGTCGCGGTGAAGGACTTCAACTCCTACGGCTCGCGCCGCGGCAACCACGAGGTGATGATCCGCGGGACGTTCGCCAACATCCGGCTGCGCAACCAGTTGCTGGACGACGTGGAGGGCGGCTACACCCGCGACTTCACCCAGGACGGCGCGCCGCAGGCGTTCATCTACGACGCCGCGCAGAACTACGCGGCGGCGGGCACGCCGCTGGTGGTGCTGGCGGGCAAGGAGTACGGCTCCGGGTCGTCCCGCGACTGGGCGGCCAAGGGCACCGCGCTGCTCGGCGTCCGCGCCGTCATCGCGCAGTCCTACGAGCGCATCCACCGCTCGAACCTGATCGGCCTCGGCGTCCTGCCGCTGCAGTTCAAGGAGGGCGACTCGGCCGAGTCCCTCGGCCTGACCGGCACCGAGACGTTCGACATCACCGGCGTGACGGCGCTCAACGAGGGCGGCGTCCCGAACGAGGTGACGGTGAAGGCGGACGGCAAGGAGTTCAAGGTCGACGTCCGCATCGACACCCCCGGTGAGGCGGACTACTACCGCAACGGCGGCATCCTGCAGTACGTCCTGCGGAACCTGATCCGCAAGTAACGGACCGCCGAGAAACGGGCCGTCTCCCTGCGAGGGGAGGCGGCCCGTTCCCGTTGGGCGGTCAGGTGTGTGCGCGGCCGGTCGGCAGGGTGAGGCCGCCGTTGCACTCGATGACCTGGCCGGTGACGAAGCCGTTGGCCGCGGCGAGCAGGACGGCCTGCGCGACGTCCTCGGGCCGCCCCACCCGGCCGACCGGCAGCGCGGCGGCGTGCGCGGCGAACATCGCGTCCCGCTGCTCGGCGGGCATCCCGTCCCACCAGGGCGTCTCGATGACGCCGGGGGAGACGGCGTTGACGCGCAGCGGCGCCAGCTCGGTCGCGAGCGGCCGCACCATCGCCTCCAGCGCGCCGTTGATCGCGGCGAGGCCGGCGGTGCCGGGCAGCGCGGCGCGGGCGGACGAGGCGGTGATGAAGGTGACCGAGCCGTCCGGCGCGAGCCGCGGCAGCGCCGCCTGGACGATCCGCAGGTGCGCCCAGAACTTCGCCTCGAAGCCGTGCCGCAGGTCGGCGAGGTCGAGGGTCGCGAACGGGCCGCCGCCCGCCGCGCCGCTCAGCGCGAGGATCAGGTGGTCGTAGCGGGCGTCCTCGGCGAAGAACGCGGTCACCTCGCCGGGCGCGGAGGCGTCGACGCGGCGGGCGGTGAGGCCGCCGGCGGCGGCCTTGGCGAGGCGCTCCTCGTCCCGGCCGGTGACCACGACGTCGGCGCCCCGGCCGGCGAACAGCGCGGCGGTGGCCGCGCCGATGCCGGAGGTGCCGCCGAAGACGAGGGTGCGCTTTCCGGTGAGCGACATGTCCGGCTCCCAAGTTGTCGAGACATTCTGTCTCGGCAAGTGTTATTCGAGACCGGTGGTCTCGTCAAATGGTTAGGGTGGTGTCATGAGTGACAGCCGACGGCCGCACACCGGGCGCCGCCGCAACGAGGCCGCGCGGCGCGCGATCCTCGACGTCGCCGTCGACCTGCTCGGGCGCGACGACGGCGCCCCCGTCACGATCGACTCGCTCGCCGCGGCCGCCGGCGTCGGCAAGCAGACGATCTACCGCTGGTGGCCGTCCAAGGGCGCGGTGCTGCTGGAGGCGATGGCCGAACGAGCGGGCACCGACATCCCCGTGCCCGACACCGGCACGCTCCGCGGCGACCTCGAGGCGTTCCTGGCCGCGACGTTCCGGGGCGCCGGCCAGCGGCTCACCGCGTCCGTCCTGCGCAACTCGATGGCCGAGGCGCAGCGCGACCCGCACGCCCGCGAGCACATGCGGGCGTTCGTCGAGTCGCGGCGCCGCGTGCTGACCGGGCTGCTGGAACGGGCGCGCGACCGCGGCGAGATCGCGGCCGGCGCCGACCTCGCCCTGATGGTCGACCAGGTCTACGGGGTGCTCTGGTACCGGGTGCTCGTCGGGCACGGGCCGCTCGGGGACGCGCAGGCCGCGGAGCTGGCCCGCGCCCTGTCCGACCAGGCCGCCGCCCGTCTCGGCGACGCCGCCGGCTGACGGTCCGGGACCGCCGCGTCCCCTGCCGTTCGCTCGTGTGGGTGGACGGGTCTTCTTCTTTTCCGCTCTTGACAGGGCGGGGGCTGGACATCCATGGTGTGTGAACGATCACGTGAACGTTAATGTGACTCAGTCGACACCGGAAGGCTCCCTCCAGCATGAGGACCCCCCGTCCCTCCGCCCGCCCGGCCGCGGCGCTCGCCGCGGCCGCCTGCGCCGCCGCGGTGCTCCTCCCCTCCGCCGCGCAGGCCGCGCCGGCCCGGCACGCGCGCGGCTTCGACCTGCGGATCGCCACCTACAACACGTGCGGGCACGGCTGCCTGCCGACCAAGCAGGAGTGCATCGACACGATCGGCCGCGACTGCGCGACCAAGCTGGCGCCCTGGGCGGACGGCCGCGCCGCGAAGGTCGCCGACGACATCGTCCGCGCCCGCGCCGGCGTCGTCGTCACCCAGGAGATCGGCAACAACCCCACGCCGACCCAGCCGGGCGTGGACGTCGAGTCGTTCCGCGCCCCGCTGACCGCGGCGATGCGGGCGCGCGGCTACGCCGAGGCCCCCGCCGACTACGCCGGAACGCGCAACCCCTGGTACGGCTACCCGCTCAAGTCGGGCGCGGGCCGGTTCACCTACTACGACGCCCGCCGGTTCTCCGACAAGGACGAGCGCGGCCGGGCCCTCCCGCACGACCTGCTGTGGCTGCCCGACTCCACCGAGATCTACGGCAAGACGATGACGTGGAACGTGCTGCGCGAGCGCCGCACCGGCATCCGGTTCGTCGTCGTCGACATGCACCTGGAGTACCGCAAGAACGGCGCGACCGACCCCAACGGCTGGACGAAGAACTGGGACCAGGTCCGCTACGCCGACGCGGCCCGGACCGCACAGTACCTGACCCGCGACAACCCGTCCACGCGGCGGCTGCCGATCGTGTTCGCGGGCGACATGAACTCCGCCTCGAAGGAGGACGGCGCCAGCGCCTACGACGCGTTCGCCGACCTCGGCTACGCCGACTCCTTCGAGGCGGCCCCGGCGAACCGGCGCGCGAACGCCGAGTACGCCTCGTTCAACGGCGGGAAGATCCCGCTGCCGAAGTCGGAGGACAAGATCGACCACATCTTCGTCAAGGCCGGCACGCCCGTCCGGCAGTGGACGCTCGTGCCGCAGACCACCGCGCAGGCGGGCGAGCCGCGCGACCTGCTGCGCTCGGACCACAACCTGGTGAACGCCACCGTACGGATCGCGGGGGCCGGACGATGACCGCCGCCGCGGGTAACCGCTCCCTGGCCGCCGAGCTGCGCAAGGCCGATCCGGCGCTGTCCCGGTTCGACCCGCTGGACCGGATCCTCGTCCACGACGACTTCAACACCGGCACGCACGGCTGGATCGAGCTGCTCGGCAACTACGACGGGCACGGGAACCTCGACACCGTCGACGACCACATGCGCGACTTCCGGCCGCCGCAGCTCAGCTCGTGCAACTTCTTCGACGTCGGCACGCACGGCGCGATGTCGGGGACGTACGCGCTGAAGGTCGCGACCCGGCCGCTCGCCGGGCACACCGGCGTCGCGATCCGCCGGCTGACGATGGCGGGGCGCGGGCGCGTGCAGTTCGAGGCGTACCTGACGTTCAAGACCGAGGCGGCGTCGGAGGAGAACCAGGCGGCGACCAAGGCGGGCGCGGGGGAGTGGGACGCGAACCTGCACCCGTCCGAGCAGCAGTTCGGCGCGTTCACCATCGCGACCGACATCTGCGACGGCGTCCGCTACCACTGCGTCGCCCGGTACCTGAACACCGACCTGGACAACAACCTGCGGCGCGAGTGGGTCTACCCGACGGTGCCGGAGCCGACGCCGCGCGAGCACTTCGAAGGCAAGCTCAAGCTGCCGCCGACCGCCGACTTCACCGCCCCCGACCCGGACGACTGGAAGGCGTTCGGCGGGCCGCAGGAGCTCTGCTACAACGAGGTGCCCACCAAGGTCAACTGGCACTACGTGCGGTGGCTGATCGACACGAGCACCCGCTCCAACGTCGAGCTGCAGGTCAACGACACCGTCTACGACATGCGCGACGTGCCCGTCCCCCCGTACGACGAGGAGTACGGGTCCCTGCAGAACCTGCTCAACTTCTACGTCTCGGTCAGGACGCACACCGACGTGCGCAACTTCCTGTACCTGGACTCGGTACTGATCTCGGCGGACTGGTGAGGAGCCCCGGCAGCATGCGCGAGTCGTTCACGGCCGTCCTGGAACGCAACCGCACTCTCGCGGGCGAGTTCGCGACGGAACCCTACGAGGCGGCCTGGGCCGCGGAGGCGCGCTGGTTCGTCCGGACGCTGAAGCGGACCGGCGCCGGCACCCGGCTGCGGGTGACGACCCAGATCTCGCCCGACGGCCTGCACTGGTGCGACCTCGACGCGGAACGCGAGATCACCGGCGACCTGGTCAGCTGGGAGTCGGCCGGCTTCGGCGGCTGGCTGCGGCTGAAGGGCACCGTCGACGCGGGCGCGGGCGCGGGGGCGGACGCCGGGGGCGACGGCACCGGGACGGCCACCGTGATGATCTATCTCGCGCTGAAGAGCTGAGGGAGCGCCGCCATGGACCTGCGAAGGCGCGAGTTCCTCGCGCTGGCCGGGCTCGGCGCCTCGGCCGTGGCGCTCGGCGGCTGCGGCACCGCGGGCGCGGGCGGGGCCGCGCCGCGCGGGTCGCTGCGCGCCGCGTTCGGGCAGCCGGTCACCGACCTCGACCCGTACAACGCGGGCACCGCGGTGGACGAGGCGTCGCTGATCGTCAAGCGGCTGGTCTTCGACACCCTCGTCCGCCATGACGCGGCCGGCCGGCTGGTGCCCGGCCTGGCCGCGTCGTGGCGGCGCGAGAACGACACCACCTGGGTGTTCCGGCTGCGCTCCGGCGTGCGCTTCCATGACGGGAGCGCGCTGACGGCCCGCGACGTCGTCGCCTGCCTCGAGCGGACGAAGGCGGTCAAGTCGGCACAGAGTGCGCTGTGGGCGACGGTGAAGTCCGCGCGGGCCGACGACGACACGACGGTCACGTTCGTCACGGACGGGCCGATGGGGACGCTGCCGGTGAATTTGACGCTGCTGTTCATCGTCCCGGCGAAGCTCGTCGCCGACCCGGCGCAGAAGCGCCGCCCCATCGGTTCCGGGCCGTTCCGCGTCACCGGGTTCACCCCGTCCACCGACGTCGAGCTGGCCCGCTTCGACGGGTACTGGGCGGGGCCGGCCCGGCTGCCCGGCATCTCGATGCCGTTCATCGCCGAGACCTCCAGCGCGATCACGGCGCTGCGCAACGGCGACGTCGACCTGCTGTGGCCCGTCCCGTCCGACCAGCTCGGCGAGGTGAAGGGCAAGCACGGCGTGCGGGTCGCGTCCGTGCCGAGCTGGACGTACTACCTGACCTGGTTCAACTGCGGGCGCAAACCGTTCACCGACCCGCGCGTCCGGCGGGCCATGGTGCAGGCCCTCGACATGGACGAGATCGTCGGGAAGCTGTTCGGGGCGGGCGCGCAGCGGATGGACGCCCCGATCCCGTCGACGGTGTTCGGCCACGCCGCGCAGCGGCCCTACGCCCACGACCCCGGCGCCGCCCGCAGGGCGCTGCGCGACGCGGGACTCGGCGACGGGTTCACGACCACGATGATGTGGTTCGACGCCACCGGCCCCCTCGCCCGCGAACTCGCCCAGTCGATGATCTCGGCGTGGCGGGACATCGGGGTGACCGTCCGGCCGCAGAGCATCGAGAAGGCCCAGTGGCTGCAGCGCCTCAACACCCTCGACTGGGACATGGAGCTGCAGACCAACACCGTGACGACCGGGGACGCCGCCTTCACCCTCGGCCGCCTCTACACCTCCAAGGCGAACCGGATGGGCTACAAGAACCCCGCCCTCGACAAGATCCTCGCCGCGGCGGGGCAGGCCGCCGGGTCCGGCGACCGGGCCCGCCTGTACGCCGAGGCGTGCCGGATCGTCTGGGACGACGCGGTCGGCGTCTTCCCCGCCGCGCTCACCACCGCCTACGGCCTCGGCACCGGGATCACCGGGTTCACACCGGCCGCGAACAACCAGCCCGACCTGTCCACGGTCACGAGGAGGACGCCATGACGCCGCGCCGCCGGGCCACCCTGCGCGACATCGCCGCCGCGCTCGACCTGTCGGTCAACACCGTGTCCCGCGCCCTCGCCGGCAAGGACGCGGTGAGCGCCGAGACCCGCGAGCGGGTCCGCGCCGAGGCCGACCGGCTCGGGTACGTGCCGAACACGATGGCGCGGTCGCTGGTGCTCCAGAACGCGATGACGATCGGGCTGGTCATCACCAACCCGTCCAACCCGTTCTACGCCCGGCTGATCAGCGCGATCGAGGAGCGCGGCCGGGTGCACGGCTACTCGCTGATGCTGATGGTCACCGAGGACAGCGCCGACAACGAGCGGCGCGTCGCCGAGGAGCTGATGCGGTGGGGCGTCGACGGCGTCCTCGCCGTCCCCGTCCAGCACGGCATCGACCACTGGGAGCGGCTCGGCAAGTCGGGCACGCCCGTCCTGCTGCTGAACCGCGACCTGCCGGGCCTGGACGCCGACCTCGTCGGCGTCGACTACTACGACAGCGCCCGCCGCGCCACCGAGCACCTGGTGGACGGCGGCGCCCGCGAGCTGTACCTGGTCGAGGAGGACCTCGACATCTCCCCGGTCGCCGAGCGCATCCGGGGCTTTCGCGCCGTGCTGGACGAGCGCGGCATCGAGCTGCGCGACGACCACGTCCTGCGGGTGCCGACCCGCCGCCGGGAGGCCAGCTCGCAGCCCTGGGACCCGGTCGACTCCTACGCGGTCGGCCGCCGGCTCGCAGCCCGGATAGAGCCCGGCTCCGCCGTCCTCGCCGGCAACGACTACTTCGCGCTCGGCCTGTACCGCGCGTTCACCGAGCACGGCCTGTCCATCCCGGGGGACGTCGCCGTCGCCGGGCACGGCGACCACCCGTTCGCCGCCTACCTCGCCCCGCCGCTGACCACCGTCCGGCTGCCCGCCGCGCGCGTCGGCACGACCGCCGTCGACCGGCTGCTGGAGCGGATGGCGGGCGCCCCGCCCGCTGCGGACGTGCCGAGCCGGACGCTGCTGGAGGCCGAGCTCGTCGTCCGCTCCTCGACCGCGGGCCCTGCGGGCGCCCGGACCGGAGGGACGTCCTGATGGGCCGCTTCCTGCTCCGCCGCGCCGGCCAGGCCCTCCTCGTCGCCTGGGGCGCCGTCACGCTGGTGTTCGTGGTCGTCCGGATCGTCCCCGGCGACCCCGCCACCCTCATCCTCGGCCCGGACGCCAGCGCCGACCAGCTCGCCTCCGTCCGCGCCGACTTCGGCCTCGACAAGCCCCTGTGGCAGCAGTACCTCACGCACATGGGCGACGTGCTGCACGGCGACTTCGGCGACTCGTGGCGGCTCGGCGGCAGCGCGATGGGCGCCACCCTGGACCGCTTCCCCGCGACCCTCGAACTCGCCGCCCTCGCCCTGCTCATCACCCTCGCCGCCGGGTTCCCGCTCGGCATGCTGTGCGCGCGGCGGCCCGGCCGGATCCTCGACGCGCTCGTCTCCACCGGCTCCCTCGTCGGGCAGGCGCTGCCGTCGTTCTGGCTCGGCATCGTGCTGATCCTGCTGTTCGCCCGGCAGCTGCACTGGCTGCCCAGCACCGCGGGCGGCGGCCCCGAGGCGGTGATCCTGCCGTCGGTGACGCTCGCGCTGCCGTTCGTCGGCTGGCTCGCCCGGCTCGTCCGCAACGGCGCCCTGGAGGAGATCGGCAAGGACTACGTCCGCACCGCGCGCGCCAAGGGCACCGGCGAGGGCGCCGTGCTGTACGTGCACGTCGCCCGCAACATCGCGCTGCCCGTCGTGACCGTCCTCGGCCTGCTGATGGGCAACTTCATCGCCAACGCCGTCATCGTCGAGGTCGTGTTCTCCTGGCCCGGCCTCGGCTCGCTGATGGTCGACGCCATCACCAACCGCGACTACGCCGTGGTCGAGGCCGCCATCGTCACGATCACCGTCTGCTACATCGCGCTGAACCTCGTCGTGGACGTGCTGTGCGTCGCCCTCGACCCGCGCCTCACCCCGCAGAACGCATGAACGGGAGCACATCATGAGCGCCATCGCCGCCGCGCCCGCGTCCGCGCCGGCCGCCGCCGAGCCCCGCCGGCGCCGGCTGCCGGTGCGGGCGTGGATCGGGCTCGCCGTCGTCGGGCTGTTCGTCCTGGCCGCGCTCCTCGGGCCGGTCCTGATGCCCTACGACCCGGTCGCGACGGACCTGCCGCACCGCCTCCTGCCGCCCGGATCGCGGCTCGGGGACGGGTCGGTCGCCTGGCTCGGCACCGACCAGGTCGGCCGGGACATGCTCACCACCCTGCTCGCCGGCAGCCGCGTCTCGCTGCTGGTCGGCGCCGCCACCGTCCTCGCCGGCGGCGCCGTGGGGCTCGTCGCCGGGCTCGTCTCCGGCTACTTCGGCGGCTGGGCCGACGCGGTCCTGTCCCGCATCGGGGACGTCCAGCTGGCGTTCCCGTCGATCCTGCTGGCGATCCTCATCGCCGGCGTCCTCGGCCCGAGCGTCACCAACGTCGTCATCACCCTCGCCGTCACCCGCTGGGTGGTGTTCGCCCGGGTCGTGCGGGCGTCCGCGCTCGCCGCCCGCGACCTGGAGTTCGTCGACTCGGCCCGCGTCCTCGGCGCCGGCCACCCGCGGATCATCGTGCGGCACGTGCTGCCGTCGTGCTGGCAGCCGCTGCTGGTCGCCGCCACCGTCCAGATCGGACTGGTGATGGTCGCCGAGGCGTCGCTGAGCTTCCTCGGTCTCGGCATCCCGCCCGACCAGGCCTCCTGGGGCGCGACCGTCTCGGCGGGCCGCGACTACCTCGGCTCCGCCTGGTGGATCTCCACGATGCCCGCCGCCGCGCTGGCCGCCGTGGTCACCGGGGTCGGCCTCGTCGGCGACGCCTTCCGCGACCTCGCCGACCCCCGGGCCCAGCTCTGAGAGGCACCCCCATGACCATGTCAGCCGTCCACCCCGCCCCCGCCCCGCCCGCCGGGGACGCCGCCGCGGAACTGCGCGACGTCCACATCGGGTTCCGCTCCGGCCGGCACGTCACCCCCGTCGTCCGCGGCGTCACGCTGCGGCTGCGGCCCGGACGCGTCCTCGCGCTCGTCGGCGAGTCCGGCAGCGGCAAGAGCCTCACGTCCCTCGCCCTCATCGGGCTCCTGCCGCCCGGCGCCGAGATCACCGCCGGGACCGTCGCCCTCGGCGGCGACGACACCGCCGGCTTCACCGCGCGGCAGTGGCGGGAGGCGCGCGGCAGCCGCGTCGCGATGGTCTTCCAGGACCCGATGGCCGCGCTCAACCCCGGCTTCGCCGTCGGCGCCCAGATAGCCGAGCCGTTCCGGCGGCGGCTCGGCCTGAGCCGCCGGGAGGCGCGCGAGCGGGCCGTCGCGCTGATGCGCGAGGTCGGCATCGCCGACGCCGCCGCGCGCTACGGCGACCATCCGCACGAGTTCTCCGGCGGCATGCGGCAGCGCGCCGTGATCGCGATGGCGCTGGCGCTCGGCCCGTCCGTGCTGCTCGCCGACGAGCCCACCACCGCCCTCGACGTGACCGTCCAGGCCCAGATCCTGCGCCTGCTGGCCCGCCGCCAGCAGGAGGCGGGGCTCGCGACGCTGCTGGTCTCGCACGACCTCGGCGTGGTGGCGCGGATGGCCCACGACGTCGCCGTGATGTACGCGGGACGCATCGTGGAGCAGGGGCCGCTGGACGCCGTCTACACCCGTCCGGCGCACCCCTACACGCTCGGCCTGCTCCGGGCGATGCCGGACGGGCGGGAGGGCGCCCGGCTGATCCCCGTCCCCGGCCTGCCGCCGGATCCGCGGCGCCCGCCCGGCGGCTGCGCCTTCCATCCCCGCTGCCCGTTCGCGACCGACGTGTGCCGCACCGACGACCCGCCGCTCACCGAGACCGGCGGCCGGTCCGTCGCCTGCCACCACGCCGACGAGGTCGGAGCCGCTTCCAGCGTCGAGGAGGACCGATGACGGCGACCGCGCACGACACCGCGGCACCGGCCGGGGACGCCGAGGTCGTCCTGCGGGCCGTCGGCCTGGAGGCCGGGTACCAGCGGCCCGGCCGGCACGGGTTCGGCCGGCGGCGGGTGCCCGTCGTCGCCGGGCTCGACCTGACCGTCCGGGCGGGCCGGACGCTCGGCGTCGTCGGCGAGTCCGGCTGCGGCAAGTCCACGCTCGCCCGCGCGATCGTCGGGCTGATCCCCGCGTTCGCCGGGACCATCGAGTTCGGCGGGGCGGACCTCGCGTCGATGCCGCGCAGGTGCCGCCGCCGCGTGGCCCGCGACGTGCAGATGGTGTTCCAGGACCCCTACACCTCGCTGAACCCGCGGATGACCGTCGCCGCGGTCGTCGCGGAGGGCTGGCGGGTCCACCCCGGCATCGTGCCGCGCGACCGCGAGGACGCCGAGGTCGCCCGCCTGCTGGAGCTGGTCGGCCTGCGCCCCGAGCACGCCGCCCGGCGCCTGCACGAGCTGTCCGGCGGGCAGTGCCAGCGCGTCGCCATCGCCCGCGCGCTCGCGCTGCGGCCCCGGCTCATCGTGTGCGACGAGGCGGTGTCGGCGCTGGACGTGTCGGTCCGCGCGCAGATCCTCAACCTGCTGGCCGACCTGCAGTCCGAGCTCGGCGTGGCGTACCTGTTCATCTCGCACGACCTGGACGTCGTCCGGCACATCGCGGACGAGGTCGCGGTGATGTACCTCGGCACCGTCGTCGAGCAGGGCACCGCCGAGCAGGTGTTCGGCGACCCCCGCCACCCGTACACGCGGGCGCTGCTGTCGGCGGTCCCGTCGGTGCGGGACCGGCCGGACGACGCCGCCCGGGAGATCGTCCTGGAGGGCGAGGTGCCGTCGCCCGCGGCGCCGCCGACCGGATGCAGGTTCCGGACCCGCTGCTTCATGGCCGCCGAAAGGTGCGCGCAGGACGTGCCGGAGCTGACCGTCCGGGAGGGCACGGCGCACCCGGTCGCCTGCCACTTCGCGGACGCGGCCGGCACCGGCGGGGAATGATTCCGGTCGCTGGGTGAACGGCCGCGGGGCGTCCTTTGATTGGATCGGAGCATGGCTGACACCAAGAAGATCGGCGACCTCGACGTCCACCCGCTGTCGCTCGGCGGCAACGTGTTCGGCTGGACCGCGGACCGCGACACCTCCTTCGAGATCCTCGACGCCTACGCGGCGGCGGGCGGCAACTTCGTCGACACCGCCGACTCCTACATGGCCTCCGCGCCCGGCAACGCCGGCGGCGAGTCCGAGACGATCATCGGCGACTGGATGGCGGACCGCCGCAACCGCGACGCCGTCGTGGTGGCCACCAAGGTCGGGCGGCACCCCGGCCGGCGCGGCCTCGCGCCCGCGAACATCCGCGCCGCCGCCGACGACTCGCTGCGGCGGCTGCGCACCGACCGCATCGACCTGTACTACACCCACTTCGACGACCCGTCCGTCCCGGTCGAGGACATCATGGGGACGCTCGACGAGCTGGTCCGCGCGGGCAAGGTCCGCAACATCGCCGTGTCCAACATCGAGCTGGACCGGCTGGAGGCGTCGCTGGAGTTCAGCGAGCGCGAGGGCACGGCCCGCTACGTGGCCATCCAGCCGCACTACAACCTGGTGTCCCGCGACACCTACGAGGGGCCGCGCCGCGACCTCGCCGAACGGTACGGGCTGGCCTGCGTCCCGTACTACGGGCTGGCGTCGGGCTTCCTCACCGGCAAGTACCGTCCGGGATCCGAGGTGGACAGCCCGCGCGCCGGCCGGGCGGGGGAGTACCTGAAGACCGAGCGGGGGCGCCGGGTGCTCGCCGCCCTCGACCTGGTCGCCGAGGAGCAGGGCGTGCCCGTCGCCACGGTGGCGCTCGCGTGGCTCGCCGCGCAGCCGACCGTCGCCGCGCCGATCGCGAGCGCCCGCACGCTGGAGCAGCTCCAGCCGCTTCTCCAGCTGTCCCGCACCGCCCTCACCGAGGCCCAGCTCGCCGCGCTCACCGACGCGTCCGCCGGATAACCCGTCGCAGATCGGAAAAGCCGGGATGGCACCGTCCCGGGACGGTCTCAGAAGCCGGCGAGCTGCTGCGGATCGAACCGGACGGTGAAGGGCCGATCCGCGTCGACCTTGACCTCCAGGACCTCTCCGGCCTCGGCCGTGAGATCGAGCCGGTAGGTCCCGGTCCGGCCGTCCAGAACGAAGACCTGGACCCTCGGCCGCGGAAGCAGATCGGTGATCCAGTACTGCGGGATGCCGGCCGCGGCGTAGTCCTCGATCTTGCGCACCCGGTCGGTGCGCTCGCTGCCGCTGCCCGGCGACACCACCTCGACGACCAGCAGCACCTCGTGGCCGGGAAGAGGCGCCGGGCTGCGCGCCGCCATGGCGGCACGGACGACCTCGGAGGGTACCGCGAAGACGTCCGGCCTGCGGATGCCCGCCGGCGTGCCGATCTCCCAGTCGCCGCCCCTGTCCGCGTACACCGCCGCGCCCGCCTCCGCGACGGCGGCTTCCACGAACTCGTGGATCCGCCGGTAAGCGAGGTTGTGCGGTGCGCTCGGGGACAACTCGATCAGCCACCCATCCTCGAGTTCAAGGCCTCGGCCCTCGTCCTCCCGGGCATGCAGATCTTCGGCCGTGTACGGACCAAAACCGTCACGGTCATGTGCGACGCTCACGGTCCTGCTCCCATCGAAAGGCGCGACAGAACGATGCATGACCAACCTACCCCGCCCGAGATTCGCCGCTCATGGTAGTGGCACGGTGACGTTGTGGAGCGGCCGTTGATCGGATTCGATGTGCTCGCCCGGATGTGCGCGGGGGATCGTCGTCGGGACGTCCGCGGATGTCCTGATCGTCCGTAACCTGTTCTGATGCGCCGCCCCACCAAGGCCGACCTCGAAGCCGCCCGCGACCGCCTGCTCCCCGACGTCCTGCCCCCGGACGGCGCGCCGCTGCGGGTGCTGTTCAGCGGCATCAACCCGGGCCTGTACTCCGCCGCGACCGGTCACCACTTCGCCCGCCCCGGCAACCGGTTCTGGCCCGCGCTGCACCGCTCCGGCTTCACCGACCGGCTGCTGCACCCGTCCGAGCAGGACCTGCTGCCCGGCCACGGCCTCGGCATCACCAACCTCGCGCCGCGCGCCACCGCCCGCGCCGACGAGCTGACCGGCGCCGAGCTGCGCGACGGCGGGCGCCGCCTCGCCGAGCTGGTCGAGCGGCACCGCCCCGCCTGCCTCGCCGTCTGCGGCGTCACCGCCTACCGCACCGCGTTCGGCCGCCCCGACGCGAGGATCGGGCCGCAGGACGAGGCGTTCGGCCCCGCGCGCCTGTGGATCCTGCCCAACCCGAGCGGGCTCAACGCGAGCTGGCAGCTCGACCGGCTCGCCGCCGAGTTCGCCCGGCTCCGCGAGGCCGCCGACGCGCTCAGGACGAGTGGTCGAGCGCCGCGGTCGCCGCGAACATCGTGCTGATCTCGGTGACGAGCGCCGGTTTCGGCTCCCACAGGCCCGGGCTGCGGCCGAGCGCCACGATGGGCCGGGGCAGGGCGCGGACGCCGCCGAGGTGCCAGTGGTGCGCGCCCGGCTCCGCCCACGGCCCGCAGTCGCAGGAGCCGCCGCGCACGGCGGCGGAGCAGACGCCGTCGAGCTCGGCGACGGCGATGATGGCGCCGATGGTGGCGAGCGGGTCGCGCGGGTCCCAGCCGGCGGCCTGGATCAGCGGCGAGTCGCACGCCTTCAGGTCGACGCGCATGGAGGCGTGCACCAGGAGCGGGCCGCGGTAGGCCGTCGGCACGCTCTCGTTCGACACGCTCTTCCCGCCACGCGCGATCGCGAACGCCCACGGCTGCTGAACGCTCAACGCCTGCACGCGGTCACCTCCTGTCGGCCCGAAGCGTGATCGCGCGGGTCCGGCGGGACGGTCGCCGCCGGGATGCCGCGCGATGATGCCCGAGAGGCTAGGCGCATCTTCGCGCGATTGCCAATGCGGGAGGCGAGCGGCTCGTGCGAGGCCATTCCGATCCCCTTCGATCACCAGTGGGACGCGCGAGGACGGTGTCCGGTTGACGGATCACCGGGACGGGAGGGGCGCCCCGGCGCGTGCTCGCCGGGGCGCCCCTCCGCGTCCGCTCAGCCCTTCAGGGCGCCCGCCATCAGCCCGCGCATGAAGAACCGTCCGAGCAGCAGGTAGACCAGCAGCGTGGGCAGCGACGCGAGCAGCGCCTCGGCCATCTGCTGGTTGTACTGGACGGCGACCGCGCCCGACCCGGCGGTGTTGTTCAGCATCACCGTGACCGGCCAGCTGTCGGGTGCGCCGAGGAACACCGCGAACAGGAAGTCGTTCCACATCGAGGTGAACTGCCAGATGACCGTCACCGCGAACGCGGGCCCGGACACCGGCACGATGATCGACCAGTACGTGCGGATGATGCCCGCGCCGTCGACCCGGGCCGCCTCGATCAGTTCGTCCGGGATCGTCACGTAGTAGTTGCGGAAGATCAGCGTGCAGATCGGCAGCCCGTAGACGACGTGCGCGAGCACGAGCCCGCGGATGGTGCCGACCAGGCCCATGTTCGTCAGCAGCCCGGCCAGCGGGATCATCACCGCCTGGTACGGGATGAACATGCCGAACAGGAACAGCGTGAACACGGCGTCGGCGCCGGGGAAGCGCCACTTCGACAGCACGTAGCCGTTCAGCGAGCCGAGCACCGCGGAGATCAGCGAGCCGGTCACCGCGATCTTGACGCTGTTCTCCAGGCCCGGCTTCAGCGCGTCCCACGCCGAGCTCCACCCGGAGGTGCTCCAGTGGTGCGGCAGGTTCCACGCGCTGCTCGGGTCGGCCTCCTGCAGCGGCTTGAAGCTCGTGACGACCAGGACGTACACCGGGATCAGGAACAGGATCACGAACGCCAGCAGCACGACCGGCCTGGCGATCCGCAGCGTGCGGGCCGCGGCGCCGGCGCCGGCCGGGGGACGGGCCCCGCTCGCCGCCGCGGTCATCGGTTCCGCTCCGTCCGCACCGACCACACCAGGTACGGGATCACCAGCACCGCCACCGCGAGCAGCAGGTAGGTGGCGATCGTGGCGCCGTTGGCGGGGTCGTGCCGGTCGAAGATCTCCACGTACGTCGCGATCGCCGGGACGTAGGTGATGATCTGCTTGCCGGCGATCGCCATGATCAGGTCGAACACCTTCAGCGAGATGTGCCCGAGGATGATCAGCGCCGACAGCGTCACCGGGCGCAGCTGCGGGAACACCACGTACCGGTACACCTTCCACTCGGACGCGCCGTCGACGCGTGCGGCCTCGCGCAGCTCCTCCGGGACGCTGCGGAACCCGGCGAGGTACAGGGCCATGACGTAGCCCGACATCTGCCAGATCGCGGGGAGGGCCATCGCGGCCATCCCCCAGGACGGGTCCTGCCACCAGTCGTTCGCCAGCCCGCTCAGATGCAGCTTGTCGAACAGCTGGTTGAACCCGACGGCGCGCTGCGGCGGCGCCGGGTTCATCAGCCACCGCCACACCACGCCGCTGGCGATGAACGACACCGCCATGGGGAACAGGTAGACGACCCGGAACGACGCCTCGCCCCGGATCCCCTTGTCCATCAGGAACGCCAGGAACGCGCCGAGCAGGAGGGCGCCGAGCACGAACACGGCCGTGAACAGCAGCGCGTGCTTCACCGCGCCCGGCCAGCTCGGCTGGTGCCACAGGTCGACGAAGTTCTTGCCCTTGTCGAACCCGTACGGCGACACCTCGTCGTGCTTGCCGCTCAGCGCCACCCGCGTGTTCCAGAAGATCAGCCCGTAGACGAACAGGCCGATCGCCACGATCGACGGCGAGACCAGCAGCAGACCCGGCAGCCACCTCCTGCTGCGGCGCAGGTTCCAGCGGCGTCCTTTGCCCCCTCCCGTCACTGACCGCTGTTCTTCGCGGCGGCGACGAGCTGTGACTGCAGCTTGGCGACGTCCTTGCTCTGCAGGAACAGGCCCACCGCCGTGTCGATGTCGGTGTGCTGCTTCTTGCTGGCGTTGACGCCGTGCCAGAACGAGCCGGCGAGCTTGGTGGCCGGGTTGTTCCACTGCTCGAACGCGTACTTCAGGTAGCCGGTGCTGTACAGGCTCTTGTCGGCGTCCTTACGGGCGGGGACCGAGCCCTTCTTCGGGTTGAAGAGGTCCTGGCCCTCGCGGCCGGAGACCTCCTTCAGCCACGCCAGCGCCCCGGCGCGGTGCGGCGCGCCCTTCGGCAGCGTGAAGCTGTCCGACAGCCACAGGTAGGTGCCGTCGGTGCCGGGGGTCGGCGCGTACTTGAAGTCGGTGTCGAGCTTCTTGCCGAGGCCGTTCGGCGCGCTGCCGACGAAGTAGCCGTACGCCCAGTCGCCCATGATGTTGAACGCGGCCTTGCCGTCCACCACGGCCTTCGCGGCGCCCTGCCAGTCGGTGGAGGCGGCCTCGGTGGTCGTGTACTTGAGGATCTCGGCGTAGTCGCCCAGCGCCTTCGTCATCGCCGGGCTGCTCCAGTCGGCGCCCGGCTTCCACAGCGCGTTGTAGGCGTCGGTGCCGAGGTCGCCGAGCAGCACGTTCTCCAGCAGGTGGTCGGCGGTCCACTGGGCGCCGAGCGACAGCGGCACCTTCTTCGTCTTCTCCTTGACCGCCTTCAGGTCGGCGATGAACTCCGGGATCGACTTCGGCGCGTCGGAGATGCCGGCGTCCTTCAGGATCCCGGGGTTGTACCAGAGCATGTTGGACCGGTGGATGTTCACCGGCACCGAGTAGATGTGGCCCTTGTAGCTGATCTGCTGGATGAGCTGCTGCGGGTAGACCGACTTCAGGTTGTTCTCGTCGTAGAAGGAGTCGAGCGGCTCGATCTGCCCGGCCTTGATGTAGTCGAGCAGCTCGGCGCCCGCGTGGCCCTGGAAGGAGTCCGGCGGCTTGCGGTTCTGCAGCCGGCTCGCCAGCACCGCCTGGGCCTGCGTGCCCGAGCCGCCGGCGATAGCCGCGTTGACGAACTTCGTGCCGGGGTTCTTCTTCTCGAAGTCGGCCTTCATCGCGGCCAGCCCGTCGGCCTCGCCTGGACCGGTCCACCAGGAGAAGACCTCGACCTGGGACTTGTCGTTGTTGCCCTTGCTGTCATTTCCGCCGCACGCCGACAAGGCGAGAGCACCGGTCATCGCGACGGCCGCGAACGCCGTCCAGCGACGCCGGGGAACACGTCCTAGCATCGTCCGTCCCTTCGGTAACCCCCCGGGTAAGCAAGCGTCCGTTCGGGCCGTGACCGGGTCAACACCGGGGACGGAAAAGTGATCATCCGGTTATCGGGCCGGGACCGGCGCGCGGCGCGCGCCGGCCCCGGCGCAATGGTCCGGCGGACGCGGCTCCCGGACCGCCTCCCGCGGCTACCAGCCGAGCGCGGGCGGGAGCGTCGCCGTGCCGGCGTCGGGCCACTCGCGCGGCTCGCCCAGCGGCGCCAGCTCGGCGAGCTGCAGCCGGTACCACGGCGAGGCCTCCGGCCGCGCGGCGAGGTCGAGGCACTGCCGCCACGTCCACCATTCGGCGTCCTCGACCTCGTCGGGGTTGCGGCGGACGGGGGTGCCCGCCGGGACGTCGGCGCGCACCACCGGGCAGCGCTCGTTCTCCAGGGTGCCGTCCTCGGCGACCGCCCGGTACTGGAACGCCGGCAGGACGGATGTCAGGGACACGCCGGAGATGTTCAGTTCGTCCCGCAATCGCCGCAGCACGGCGTCGCGGAGCCCCTCGCCCGGACCGGGGTGGCCGCAGCAGCTGCCCGTCCAGACGCCGGGGAACGTCCGCTTCGACAGGGCGCGGCGAGTGATCAGAACGCGACCCTCCGTGTCCACCACATAGCAGGAAAAGGCCAGGTGGTACGGCGTGTCTCTATGGTGACTCGCGGCCTTGGGGGCGGTTCCGACCGCCTCGTCATCCGCGTTGAGCAGTACGATCTCTTCGACGGCCATGCTCTTTTCCTACCCCATCGGCCCCGCCGGGGTCAGTCGTTTCACACCCGGCGGGCAGGTTCCCTCCGGCGCGTCGCGGGCGAACCGGGATTAAACTCGGAACGGCCCGAGCCAGGGGAACCGGTCCCCGACGGAGGAGTTGACACGCGTGAGCCTGCTGGAGTCGATCAAAGGTCCCGACGACCTCAAACGACTGGACGCCGCGCAGCTGTCAGGCCTCGCGGACGAGATCCGCGACTTCCTCATCGACGCGGTCGCCAAGACCGGCGGCCACCTCGGCCCCAACCTCGGCGTGGTCGAGCTCACCATCGCGCTGCACCGGGTGTTCGACTCGCCCAAGGACAAGATCCTCTGGGACACCGGGCACCAGTCCTACGTGCACAAGCTGGTCACCGGCCGGCACGACTTCACCCTGCTCAAGCGGCGCGGCGGCATCTCCGGCTACCCCAGCCGGGCCGAGTCCGAGCACGACGTCATCGAGAACTCGCACGCCTCCACCGCGCTGTCCTACGCCGACGGCCTGGCCAAGGCGTTCGAGCTGCGCGGCGAGGGCGACCGGGTGGTCGTGCCCGTCGTCGGCGACGGCGCGCTCACCGGCGGCATGTGCTGGGAGGCCCTCAACAACATCGCCGAGGGCAAGGACCGCAAGGTCATCATCGTCGTCAACGACAACGGCCGCTCCTACTCGCCGACGATCGGCGGCCTCGCGAGCCACCTGGCCGCCCTGCGCGTCACCCCGACCTACGAGCAGGCCCTCGACCTCGTCAAGCGGACCGTTCCACGGGCGCCCGTCGTCGGGACCGTCGCCTACGAGGCGCTGCACGGGATCAAGAAGGGCCTGAAAGACATCCTGCAGCCGCAGGCCATGTTCGAGGACCTCGGCCTGAAGTACGTCGGCCCCATCGACGGCCACGACGAGCAGGCCGTCGAGCACGCGCTGCGCAAGGCCCGCGCGTTCGGCGGGCCGGTGATCGTGCACTGCATCACCCGCAAGGGCCACGGCTACTCGCCCGCGGAGAACGACGAGGAGGAGCAGTTCCACTCGCCGGGCCCGTACGACCGCGAGACCGGCGTGCAGAAGCCCAAGGGCCGCATCTGGACCGACGTGTTCAGCGAGGAGATGGTCGAGATCGGCCGGGAGCGCCGCGACGTGGTGGGCATCACCGCCGCGATGCTGCACCCGGTGGGGCTCGCCGCCTTCGCCGCCGCCTACCCCGACCGCATCTACGACGTCGGCATCGCCGAGCAGCACGCGGTGACGTCCGCCGCCGGGCTCGCCCTCGGCGGCCTGCACCCGGTCGTCGCGGTCTACGCCACGTTCCTGAACCGGGCGTTCGACCAGGTGCTGATGGACGTCGCGCTGCACCGCCAGGCGGTCACGTTCGTCCTCGACCGGGCCGGCGTCACCGGCGACGACGGGCCGTCCCACAACGGCATGTGGGACCTGTCGCTCCTGCAGCTGGTGCCCGGTATGCGGATCGCCGTCCCGCGCGACGGCGCCCGCGTCGCCGAGCTGCTGCGCGAGTGCCTCGCGGTCTCCGACGGCCCGACCGCGCTGCGCTTCCCCAAGGGCGCCGTGGCCGCCGACCTGGACGCCGTCGACCGCATCGGCTCGATGGACGTGCTGGCCCGCCACCAGGGCGCCAACGGCGCCGACGTGCTCATCGTCGCGGTCGGCGCGATGGCGACGCCCGCGGTCGAGGTCGGCGGGCGCCTCGCCGACCAGGGGATCGGCGCCACCGTCGTGGACCCGCGCTTCGTCAAGCCCCTCGACCCGGCGCTGTCGGCCGCGGCCGCCGCGCACAGCATGGTCGCCGTGGTCGAGGACAACGGCCGCGTCGGCGCCGTCGGCGACGCCGTGGCCCGCCTGCTGCGCGACGAGGGCGTCGACACCCCGGTCCGCACCTTCGGCATCCCGCAGGAGTTCCTCGACCACGCCAAGCGCGACCTGATCCTGGCCGACTGCGGTCTCACCCCCCAGGACCTGGCCCGCGACATCACCGAGGCCGTCGCCCGCGTCACCGCGACGGACGCGCACGAGCCCGCCACATCGGACTGAACGGCTGAGCCTGATGGGGGGTCAGATGCCCTCGGCGGACAGCAGCTGCCAGAAGTGCGTGATGGAGGCGGCGCGGGTGCCGAGCTCGCGGCCCGAGTAGGTCCACCGGCCCCGCAGCCGCCAGGGCCGCCCGGCGCCGTCCTGCACGTAGACCTGGAGCGGGAAGCACGCGTCGTGGGCGCGGATGACACCGGCCGGGTCGACGGATGGGGCGAGGCTGGGCTCGCCCTCGCACCGCACGCCCATCACGGACGTGCGCGGATCCTGGCGCAGCAGGCCCCGCGTCAGGTCGTGCACGAGCACGGAGACGTAGTCGGGTCCGAGCCACCTGAGGTCGGGCACCGTCTCGGGTGGGGGGAACCCGTACAGTTCTGGACCGACGGTCACAGGCGCACGGTAGCGGCCCGTGCACGCTTTCGTCACTAGTTTCCCGGCGGGTTCTTCCGTCTCATCGGTCCAGTGGGGGCCACGCGGCACGGGCCGGAGGCGGGGACCACCGGACGCCGGCCCCGACCGCTACTCGTCCCCGCGGCAGGCGGACGTCATGGCCTCCCACCTGGCGAGCTTGACGCGTTCGCCGCGGTCGAGGCTGCGGGCCAGGGCGATCTCGGCCGCGTCGAGGTTGAGCCAGTCGGCGTAGGAGACGACCGGCAGCCCCCGCGCCTCCAGCAGCTCCTCGATGGTGCGCTTCGGCGCGCTGTCGGTGCCCTCCAGGTCCGCCAGGAGGTTGCGGACGGTCTCGGCCGCGTCGGACTTGTTGGTGCCGACGACGCCGGACGGCCCGCGCTTGATCCACCCGGCGACGTACTCGCGGGGGACGGGGGAGCCGTCCGCGGCGAGGATGCGGCCGCCGTCGTTCGGCACGGTGAAGGACCGCTCGTCGAACGGGACGCCGTCGAGCGGGACGCTCTGGTAGCCGACCGAGCGCAGCACCAGCCCGACGGGCAGCGTCTCGAACTCGCCGGTGCCGGTGACGCGGCCCGACTCGTCGAGCGCGGTCTTCTCCAGCTTCAGGCCCTCGACGCGCTCGGTGCCGAGGATCTCGGCGGGCGCCCGCCAGAACCGGACGTCGATGTGCCGGGCGCGGCCGGGGGCGGGCTCGCCCGTCCAGGCGTTCAGCACCTTGACGTTGCCGCGCACGTGCCGGTCCTTTTCGGCGAGCTCGGCGCTGGCGGGGTCGAGGTCCATGTCCTCGGCGCTGACGTGGATGCTGGCGTTGGGCAGCTCGCCGAGCTCGCGGGCCTCCTTGGTGGTGAACTTCGCCTGCGCGGGCCCGCGCCGCCCGATCATGTGGACGCGCCTGACCCGGCTCTTCGACAGCGCCTCGATGACCTGCTCGGGGACGTCGGTGGAGCGCAGCTCGTCCGCCGTCTTGGCCAGGATCCGGACGACGTCCACGGCGACGTTGCCGACGCCGATGACGGCGACCTCCTCGACGGACAGGTCGAAGGAGTGGTCGGCGGCGTCGGGGTGCCCGCAGTACCAGTTGACGAAGTCGGTTGCGGCGATGCTGCCGGGCAGGTCCTCGCCGGGGATCCGCATCTGCCGGTCGACCATCGCGCCGGTGGAGTAGATGACGGCGTCGTAGCAGTCGAGCAGGTCGGCGCGGGTGAGGTCGCGGCCGAGCTCGACGCAGCCGAAGAACCGCACGGCCGGGTTCTCCAGGACCCGCCGCAGGTAGTTGGCGATCGACTTGATCGACGTGTGGTCGGGCGCGACGCCGTAGCGGACCAGGCCGTACGGGGTCGGCAGCCGGTCGAACACGTCCACCCGGACGTTCCCGTCGGTCTGCTTCACCAGGGCCTCGGCGGCGTAGATGCCGGCGGGCCCGGAACCGATCACCGCGACGAGCACAGGGGATGCCATGCGCGTATTGTGCCGACCCGGACGGCAAAAGAACACCGTGACACCGGTCACGGGATCCTTCAACGGCCTCCGGCGGGCGCGGTCAGGGGCGCTCGGACGCGGCGGCGGCGAGCCCGACGCGGCTGTGGTGGCGGCCGTAGGCGAAGTAGATGACCGCGCCGATCGCCATCCAGGCCAGGAACCGGTACCAGGTCTCCAGCGGCAGATTGATCATGACGAACAGGCAGCCCAGCACCGACAGGATCGGGATCACCGGGACGAGCGGGGTGCGGAACGCGCGCGGGAGGTCGGGGCGGGTGCGCCGCAGGACCAGCACGCCGACCGACACCAGCAGGAACGCGAACAGCGTGCCGATGTTGACCAGCTCGGCGAGCTTGGCCAGCGGGATGAACCCGGCGAGCACGGCGACGATGCCGCCCATGATGACCGTCGACAGCCACGGGGTGCCGAACCGCGGGTGGATGGCCGACAGCCACGGCGGGAGCAGCCCGTCCCGGCTCATCGCGAAGAACACCCGGCTCTGCCCGAGCAGCAGGATGAGCACGACGGCGATGAGGCCGACGACGGCGCCGACGTCGATGATCGTGGCGAACGCCGAATGCCCGACGGCCTTGAACGCGTCCGCGAGCGGCGCGGCGTCGGAGAGCTTCCTGTAGTTCTGCATCCCGGCGACGACGGTCGACACCGCCGCGTAGAGCAGCGCGGTGATCACGAGGGAGCCGATCAGGCCGATCGGCAGGTCGCGCTGCGGCCGGCGGGCCTCCTCGGCGGCGGTCGCGACGATGTCGAAGCCGATGTAGGCGAAGAACACGATGGCGATCGCGGCGAAGATGCCGAGCCAGCCGTAGCTCACCGGGGTGATCCCGAAGATCACCTGCATCAGCGGCGCCGCCGCGCCCTTCACCGACGGGTTCGGCTCCGACGGCGGGATGAACGGGTGGTAGTTCTCGCCCTTGACGAAGAAGAGGCCCGCCACGATCACCAGCAGGACGACGGCCACCTTCACCACGACGACGACCGCGTTGACCCGTGATGAGATCTTCACGCCGAGGACGAGCAGCCCCGTCACGACCACCACCAGCGCGATCGCCGGGACGTTGACCACGCCGCCGCTGCTGCCCGGCGGGTTGAGGATCGCGGCGGGCAGGTGCAGGCCCGCGCTGTCCAGCAGCGAGGCGAAGTACCCGGACCAGCCGACCGACACCACCGCCGCGCCGAGCGCCAGCTCCAGGATGAGGTCCCAGCCGATGATCCAGGCCGGGAACTCGCCGAGGGTGGCGTAGGAGAACGTGTAGGCCGAGCCCGCGACCGGGACGGTCGAGGCGAACTCGGCGTAGCACAGCGCGGCCAGCGCGCACACGACGGCGGCGAAGATGAACGACAGCGCGACCGCCGGGCCCGCCTTGTCCTTGGCGACCTGCCCGGTGAGGACGAAGATGCCCGTGCCGACGATGACGCCGATCCCGAACACGACCAGGTCGAGCGCGGACAGGTCGCGGCGCAGCCGGTGCCCGGGCTCCTCGGTGTCCTTGATCGACTGTTCGACCGACTTGGTGCGCAGCAGGTTCATTCGGCGGCTCCTCGGCGTCACGTCGTTGTGACCCCCCTATGCCCCGATGCGTGCCGCTTATGATCGTCCACCGCCCGTAGTGCGCGGGCGGTGGACGATCCCCGCCCGGTCAGGCGAGTGAAGCCGTGCCGGGGGCGAGGAAGCGGCGCCCGGTCGTCCTCTCGGCGACGCCCGGCCTGTCCAGGTACGGGGTGATGCCGCCGAGGTGGAACGGCCAGCCCGCGCCGAGGATCATGCACAGGTCGATGTCCTCGGGCGCCGCGACGACGCCCCCGTCCAGCATGATCCGGATCTCGTCGGCGAGCGCGGCGAGCAGCCGCAGCAGGACGCGGTTGACCACGAACGCGGGCGCGTCCTTGACCAGCACGCACGACTTCTTCAGCGCCCGGCCGGTCGCGAACGCGGTGGCGAGCGCGGCGTCGTCGGTCCGCTCGCCCCGGACGACCTCCAGCAGCGGCAGCACCGCGACCGGGTTGAAGAAGTGGAACCCGACGACCCGCTCGGGGTGCGCCAGCTCCGACGCCATCCGCGTGACCGACAGGGACGAGGTGTTGGTCGCGAGCACGCAGTCGGCGGAGACGTGCTCCTCGACCTCGGCGAACACCCGCTGCTTGACCGCCATCTCCTCGAACACGGCCTCGATGACGAAGTCGGCGTCGGCGAACGCGTCCTTGGTCAGCGAGCCGGTGATCAGCGCCTTCAGCCGGTTCGCCTTGTCGGGGGACAGGCGGCCCTTGCCGAGCAGCTTGTCGATCTCGCCGTGCGCGTAGCCGACGCCGTGGAAGCGCGCCAGCGATGCTACTCGTTGGTAACCACTAAGGCTACTCGTCAGTAACCACTGACCGGGCGGTGCCCTTGTTCGCCCGGTGGCTCGTGGGTAACGTGGCGTGAAATCACCGGAGGAGGCGCGGTGACGCACGCGAGGCCCGTATACCGGCCGGGGCTGCGCCGGCGGATCGGGCACGTCCGCGACCTCACCGGACTCCTGCTGCGCACGGGGCTGCTGCTGTCCGGCGGACCGCGCCGCGTCGGCCGCCAGCTCGGCGCGCTGCGCCGCTGGGGCACCACCCTCGCCGGCGTCCTCGCCGCCGCGGCCGCGCACTCGCCGTCCCGCCCCGCCCTCATCGACGACGAGGGCGTGCTGTCCTTCGACGAGCTCGACGACCGCGCCACCCGCCTCGCCCTCGGGCTGCCGCTGCACGGTCCCCGCCCGCGCGTCGGCGTGCTGTGCCGCAACCACCGCGGCATGGTGCAGACGCTCGTCGCGTGCAGCAAGCGCGGCGCCGAGGTCGTGCTGCTCAACACCGGTTTCGGAACGGGCCAGATCCGCGCCGTGCTCGGCGAGCTGCGCCCCGCGCTGATCGTCGCGGACGCCGAGTTCGCGCCGCTGCTGGCCGGCGTGCCGATCGCGCTGCGCCGCACCGTGCTGTGGGCCGACCGCCGTCCCGGCCCGCCCGGCGGCTCCCCGGCCGGCGGGACCCCGCTGGCCGCGCCCGTCGCCGCGCCGCCCGCCCCGGCACCGTCCCTCCCCGGTCTCCCCGGCCCCGCCGACCAGAGCGCCCCCGCTCCCGCCGGGACCGGGCCGAGCATCGACGAGGTGATCGACTCGGTGCCCGCGCCGGACACCGCGCCCGGCCCGCCGCAGATCCAGAGCCGCACGATCATGCTCAGCTCGGGCACCACCGGCCGCCCCAAGGGTGCCCGCCGCCCGCCCCGCCCCGGGCTGTGGCCGCTGGCCTCGATGACCTCCCGGATCCCGCTGCGCGCCCGGCAGACCATGATCATCGAGGCGCCGCTGTTCCACACCTGGGGCTACGCCGCGCTGCAGATGGCCTGGGCGCTGCGCGCCCCGATCGTGCTGCACCGCAGGTTCGACCCCGAGCAGGCGCTGCGCTCGATCGCCGCCCACCGCGACACCGTCCTGTTCGCCGTCCCGATCATGCTGCAGCGCATCCTGGAGCTGGCCCCGCGGACCCGCGCGCTGTACGACACGTCCACGCTGCGGATCGTCGCGCTCAGCGGCGCCGCCCTGCCCGGCGACCTCGCCACCCGGTTCATGGACGCCTTCGGCGACAAGCTCTACAACGTCTACGGCTCCACCGAGGCGTCCTGGGTGTCCATCGCCACCCCGCGCGACCTGCGGATCGACCCGCGCACCGCCGGCCGCCCGCCGCGCAACACCTCGCTCGCCATCGTCGGCGCCGACGGCCGCCGCGTCGGCCGCTCCACCATCGGGGAGATCTTCGCCGCCAACGAGCTGCTCTTCGAGGGGTACACCGGCGGCGAGCCGACGCGGGTCCGCGACGGGCTGCTCGCCACCGGCGACCTCGGCCACATCGACCACCGCGGCCTGCTGTTCGTGGACGGTCGCGCCGACGGCATGGTCGTCTCCGGCGGCGAGAACGTCGTGCCGCGCGACGTCGAGGACGCCGTCCTGCGGCTGCCCGAGGTCCACGAGGCCGCCGTGATCGGCGTCCCGGACGACGACTGGGGGCAGCGCCTGGCCGCCTACATCGTGCTGCGGCCCGGCGCCCGGCTGAACGCCGAGGCCGTCCGCGCGTACGTGCACACGCAGGTCGCCCGGTACGCGGTGCCGCGCGACGTCCACTTCATCCCCGAACTGCCCCGCAACGCCACCGGCAAGGTCGTGCACCGCTGGCTCACCGCGGGCAGCGAGCAGACCCGGCCCGAGGGGCGCGTCGACTGGCCGCAGCCCCCGCCGTGGCCGCTGCCCGCCGAGACCGCGGGCTGACCCGCGCCGGCCGGCGGCGCGCTCAGGCCGGGGCGAGGGCCGGCCGCGTCAGCGCGGGCAGCCGGACCGTGATCGACAGCCCGCCGCCCCGCCGCGGGACCGTCTCGATCGACCCGCCGTGCGCGCCCACCACCGCCCGCACGATCGACAGGCCCAGCCCCGCACCGTCCGCCGACCCCACCCGGTCCGCCCGCAGCCGCCGGAACGGCTCGAAGATCCGCGTCGCCTCGTACGCCGGGACGGGCCGCCCCGTGTTCACCACCTGCAGGAACGCCTGGCCGTCCCGGACCCCCGTGCGCACCCACACCCGGCCGTCCCGCACGTTGTACTTCACCGCGTTCTCCAGCAGGTTCATCGCGCACCGCTCCAGCAGCACCGGATCGCCCGCCACCTCCGCCGGCGCCAGCCGCACCTCCACGTCCAGCTCGCCGGTGCGCCCGTCCAGGTCGTCGAGCGCGCCGCGCACCACCTCCGGCAGCGGCGTCGGCGTCCGGGACGCCGGCTCCCGCTCCGACCGCGCGAGCAGCAGCAGCCCCTCGATCAGCCGCTCGTGCCGCTCGGTGTTGCCGAGCAGCACGTCCGCGAGCGCCTTGGTCTCCGGCGGGTTCTTCCGGCTCGCGAGGGCCACCTCCAGCACCGTCCGGTTGATCGTCAGCGGCGTGCGCAGCTCGTGCGAGGCGTTCGCGACGAACCGGCGCTGCGCGTCGAACGCCCGGTGCAGCCGGTCCAGCATCCGGTCGAACGTGTCGGCCAGGTCCTTGATCTCGTCCTGCGGGCCGTCCAGCGCGATCCGCTCGTGCAGGGTGCTCTCCGACAGCCGCCGCGCCGTCGCCGTCACCTTGTGCAGCGGCCGCAGCATCCGCCCCGCCACCAGGTACCCGATCACCACCGCCAGCACGCCGAGCGCCACCATCGTCAGCAGCGACGTCTGCAGCAGCCCCTCCAGCACGTCGTGCTTCTGCTGCGCGAGCTGCCGGTCCTGCTCCGCCTTCACCGCCAGGATCTGGCTGAAGTCCTTCGACGCCACCAGCACCCGCAGCTTCGCCGCGACCTGCGGGTCCACGCTCGTCCGCTCCGGCAGCCGCTGGTCCAGCGTCCGCGCCGTCAGCACGTACATCACCGCGACCAGCACCGCCGACGTCACCAGGAACAGCGACCCGTACACCAGCGTCAGCCGCGTCCGGACGCTCAGCCGCGGCGTCCGCACCCGCTCCCGCACGCTCACCGCGCCTCCAGCCGGTACCCCGACCCGGTGACCGTCTCGATCACCGCGGGCTCGCCCAGCTTGCGGCGCAGCGTCGCCATCGTCACCCGGACGATGTTGCTGAACGGGTCGATGTTCTCGTCCCAGGCCCGCTCCAGCAGCCGCTCCGCGCTCACCACCCCGCCCTCGGCGCGCAGCAGCTCCTCCAGCACGGCGAACTCCTTGTTCGTCAGCCGCAGCTCCCGGCCGTCCCGCGCCACCCGCCGGCGGTGCGGGTCCAGCCGGATCCCGCGGCGCTCCAGCACCGGCGGCACCGGCGCCCCCGAGCGCCGCGACAGCGCCCGCACCCGCGCCACCAGCTCGCCGAACACGAACGGCTTCGGCAGGTAGTCGTCGGCGCCGAGCGACAGGCCGTCCACCCGGTCCTCGACGTCCCCGGCCGCCGTCAGCATCAGGATCCGCGCCGGGCCGCGCCGCCGCGCGAGCTCCCGGCACACCTCGTCGCCGTGCACGGTCGGCAGGTCCCGGTCGAGCACGACGACGTCGTACTCGTTGTAGGACGCCCGCTCGAGCGCGTCGTCCCCGTCGTACACGACGTCGACCGCCATGGCCTCCTCGCGCAGGCCGTCGGCGATCGTGTCCGCGAGGACCCGCTCGTCCTCCACGATCAGCACACGCATGAGGCGAGCATGGCCGGGCCGAGGTTAAACCCCCGTAAGGGCGGCGCCGCGCGGGTCAGGGCTTGCGCGCGACGCCGCCGGCGCACGCCACGTCGGGGAGATCCTCCTCGGGGCCCGGGTCGGGACGCCACCGCGTCACCGGCACGACGCCGGGCGGCAGCACGTCCAGGCCGTCGAGGAAGCGGGCGATCTGCTCGGGGCTGCGCGGCGTGTACGGGACGGCGCCGCTGCCGGAGTTGAACGCCGCGATCGCCGCCATGTACGCGGGGTCGTCGTCGGTGCCGTCGTACACCGCCACGTAACTGCCCGACGTCAGCGGCTCGACCAGCCGCCGCACCACGTCGCGGGCCTGGTCGTAGTCCTGGACGAGCCCGAGGATGCCCATCAGCATCAGCGCGACGGGCTCCTCGAAGTCGAGCGTGCGCCCGGCCTGCTCGATGATCGGCCCGGGGTCGCGCACGTCGGCCTCGATGTAGTCGGTGGCGCCCTCCGGACTGCTGGTCAGCAGCGCCTTGGCGTGCACGAGCACCAGCGGGTCGTTGTCGACGTACACGACGCGCGCCTCGGGCGCGATCCGCTGCGCGACCTCGTGTGTGTTGTCCATGGTCGGCAGGCCCGTGCCGATGTCGAGGAACTGCCGGACCCCCGCCTCGGCGGCCAGGAACCGCACCACCCGCGTCAGCATCTGCCGCGACCGGCGGGCCATGTCGACCATCCCGGGAAAGGCCTGGAAGATCTGCTCGCCCGCCTGGCGGTCGACGGGGAAGTTGTCCGTGCCCCCCAGGAAGAAGTTCCAGATCCGCGCCGAATGCGGCACGGTCGTGTCGATCTCGGGCCGTTGGTCCATGCAAGCTCCTCGGTCTCCGGAGGCGGTGCCGACCACCGGGAACCTTCCCCGGACCGTGCCCGGATACCCGTCGCGCCGCGCCGGCGCCGCCCGTCCGGGCGCTAGAGTCCGGCGAACCGCCAGCCCCTGCTCACCAGCGGTTCCAGGACGAGCAGCAGCAGGGCCCAGTAGGAGACCGCGGGGAACACGACCCCGAGGACCAGGGCGACCACCAGCAGCAGGACGGTGGAGAGGCCGCCGCGCACCGCGTCGATCGTCGGCGGGTCCTCCTCCGACGCCACGCCGGCGGTCCGGTAGGCGATCACCGTGATCACGGTCTGGCACACCGCCGCGGCGAGCACGTTGACGATGTAGGACCCGATGGTGAAGCGGTCGTGCGAGGAGTAGGACGCGACCATCTCGGTGGTGAACGGCAGCACGACGATCGCCAGCACCCAGCCCGCGTTCCACAGCATCAGCGCGCGCGTGTAGCCGCGGATGTGCTCGAACGTCCGGTGGTGCACCAGCCACAGCCGGATGATCACCGCGAAGCTCAGCAGGAAGCTGTAGATCTGCGCCTTGTGCTCGGTGAACACCTCGCTGGACGCCCCGTGCCCGCGCACCGTCTCCGGCACCACGTCGACCAGGGGCAGGACCAGCAGCGTCACGGCGATGGCCACGACCGCGTCGGTGAACAGGACCAGCCGATCGGGGTCCCGGGAGATCGCTCGCGACATGGAGGGTGATGCTACTAGCGGCGCCAGCAGGTGTAGGACACGGTGGCGGTGCCGCCCGGAGAGAAGGAGACCGACCCTCCGCCGCCACCGCCGATGTAGCAGAGCACCGTCGGCCGCACCACCACGGTCACCGTCGCCGAACGCCCCGCCTTGAGCGTCCCGCCGCCGGACGCGCTGACCCGCCCGCCCCGCGACCGCACCGACGCCACCGCCCAGCGGACCGTCCCGCCGACCGCCGTCAGCCGCACCGGGCACGACCTCGGCAGACCGGCGACGCCGAGGCCGTGGCACCCGCCGTCGCTCACCGCCAGCCGCCCGGCCCCGCCCCCGCTTCCGCCGCCGGGCTTGTGCCTCGCCGGCTTCTTCCCGGCGGGCTCGTCCTTTCCGCGCTTCTTCTCGTCCTTCTTCTCCTGCGCGCCCTTCTGCGCGGGCGAGACCGTCACCGGCGGCAGGCTCGGCTCCGGCGTCGCCGGCGCCGCCGGCGGAGCCGACTCGGGCTTCGCGTCCCCGCCCGCCTCGAACGCCGCGACCACACCGGCCGCCAGCACCGCCGCGGCCGCCGCCCCGATCACCGCGACCCGCCTGCGTCCGCGCGCGGGCCGGCGGCACTCGTCGCGGACGATCTCGTACAGCCAGTCCCGGAACGTCCCCGCGTCCGGGACGTCCGCCCCCTTGGCGCGCAGCGCGAGCAGCGCCTCCCGGACCGCCCGCACCGCCCGCCCGTGGTCGCCGAGCAGCCCCTCCGCGTACTCGACGAGCTCGGGCCCGTACACGTTGTAGACGTGGCCGACCGCCCCGGGCCGCTGCCCCCGGAGCTCCTCGACCAGCCGGAAATCCTCGTTCAGCGGGGGCGCGGCGTTGCTGGGCACGAACGGATTATGGCCGACCGGCCACGCTCGGTTATGTGCCCGGACCACACATACGCGCCCCGCTCTTTATCACCGAACCAACACCCCGCCCGCCTAATGCACGTTTAACGCCCGGGTCGGTTCGGTGGGGGCGCTGGGCCGTGGGGTCCGCGGGAAGGGAGACATGGGGAATCGGGTTCGGATGATCGCGGTGGCCGGGGGCGTGCTGGTCGGGGCGGTGGCGTGCGGGGGCGGGGGTGACGGCGGGGACGGCGTGGCGAGCGTCGGGGGCGCGGCGGCCAAGGCGTCCGCGTCGCCGAGCCGGTCGCTGAGCCCGGAGGACGCGCAGCTGAAGTTCGCGCAGTGCATGCGGCAGAACGGGGTGGACGTCCCGGACCCGGGCAGCGGGCACGCGGAGACGATGCGGATCGGGAAGGGCGCCGAAAAGGGGAAGCTGCAGGCCGCGCTCAAGAAATGCCAGTCGTGGCTGCAGGCCGGCGGGAAACTGCCGGATCTGAAGGACCCGAAGGTGCGCGACCAGTACGTGAAGTTCGCGCAGTGCATGCGGGAGCACGGGGCCGACATGAAGGACCCGGATCCCGACGGGACGATCCATATCCCGGTGGGGAAGACGAACCCGGAGACCGTCAACAGGGCGCGGGAGGCGTGCAAGAACCTCGCGCCGGGGGCCGGGAAGTGAGGCGCGCCGTGGCGGCGGGCGGCGCCGCGGCCGTCGTGGTGGCGGCCGGCGGGGGAGTGCTCGCCTGGACGTCGGGCGACGGGAAGGGCGCGGAGCCGCCGCCGGCGCGGCTCGGCACGGCGGCCGTGACCAGGGGCGACCTCGTCGACACCGAGAAGGTGGACGGGAAGCTCACCTACGGCGACGAGCGCGAGGTGTACGCGGGGGCTTCCGGAGTCGTGACGTGGGCGCCGGCGCAGGGCGCGACGGTGAGGCGGGGCGGGACGCTGCTGAAGGTCGCGGGCGACCCGGTCACGCTGATGTACGGCGGCGTGCCGATGTACCGGGTCCTCAAGGACGGCGACTCGGGCAAGGACGTCCGGGAGCTGGAGGAGAACCTGCGGGCCCTCGGGTACGGCGGGATGACCGTGGACGACGAGTTCACCGGCGCGACCGCGGACGCGGTGGAGGACTGGCAGGACGACCGCGGACTCGAGCAGACGGGGACGGTCTCGCCGGGGCAGGTGGTGTTCCTCTCGGGCGCGGTGAAGGTGAAGGACGTGAAGGCGCCGGAGGGGAAGCGGGCCGTGCAGGGGCAGCCGGTGCTGACGGTGGCCGGGACGCGGCGGGTCGTGCACATCGACCTCGACGCCGACAAGCAGGACATGGCGCGCGAGGGGGAGAAGGTGCGGGTCGAGCTGCCCGGCGGGACGACCGTGGACGGGACGGTCAGCGAGGTCGGCAGCGTCGCCGAGACGACCGGGTCGGGGCAGGACCAGAAGACCACCGTGAGCGTCGACGTGTCGCTGAGCGGGAAGGGGACGGGCCGCCTCGACGAGGCGCCGGTCAGCGTCGAGCTGGAGAGCGAGCGGCGCGAGAACGTGCTGTCGGTGCCGGTGGAGGCGCTGCTTGCGCTCAAGGAGGGCGGCTTCGGGGTGGAGGTCGTGGACGGGGCTCGGCGGCGGCTCGTCCCGGTGCGGACGGGGTCGTTCGGCGGAGGCCGGGTCGAGGTCGAGGGCGCCGGGATCCGGGAGGGCGTCCGGGTGGGGGTGCCGGCGCAATGAGGTTCGGGGACGGCGCGGCCGGCGACGCGATCGTGGAGCTGGCCGCGGTGACGAAGAAGTACGGGAGCGTCGCGGCGCTGCGCGGCGTGGACCTGCTGATCGGGACGGGGGAGATGGTGGCGATCGTCGGGCCGTCCGGGTCGGGGAAGTCGACGCTGCTGCACATGATCGGGACGCTGGACCGGCCGACGGCGGGCCGGGTCAGGGTCGCGGGCCACGACGTGGCGGGGCTGAGCGACCGGGAGCTGTCGGCGCTGCGGGCCCGGCACATCGGGTTCGTCTTCCAGCAGTTCCATCTCGCGCCGGGCGTCAGCGCCCTCGACAACGTCGCCGACGGGCTCCTCTACAGCGGCGCGGGATTGAAGGAGCGGCGCAAGCGCGCGCGGGAGGCGCTGGAGCGGGTGGGGCTCGGCGGCCGCGCCGGGCACCGGCCGCACCAGCTGTCGGGCGGCGAGCAGCAGCGGGTCGCGGTGGCGCGCGCGGTGGCGGGCGGCCCCGACCTGCTGCTGGCCGACGAGCCGACCGGCAACCTCGACACGGCGGCCGGGTCCGGGGTGCTCGCGCTGCTGGACGAGCTGCACCGGGCCGGCACCACCGTCGCGATCATCACGCACGACCTGGACGTCGCGGCCCGCGCGCCGCGCCGGGTCCGGGTCCGCGACGGGCTGGTCGTCGCGGACGAGCGGGCGGGGGCGGTGGGCCGATGAGCGGGCTCGTCCCGGCGCGGCTCGGGCCGCGGGACGTGGTGCGGACCGGGCTCGCGGGGCTGCGGACGCGTCCGGCGCGCGCGGCGCTGTCGGCGCTCGGCGTCGCGATCGGGATCGCGACGATGGTCGCGGTCATCGGGATCTCGTCGTCGAGCAAGGAGGACCTGCTGCGGCGCCTTGACCGGCTCGGCACGAACCTGCTGACGGCGAAGCCGGGCAGCACCCTGTTCGGCGACCAGGCGGAGCTGCCGGAGACGGCGCCGGAGATGGTGCGCCGGATCGGGCCGGTCACCGGCGTCGGCGCGACCGGGGAGGTGGACGCGACGGTGCGCCGCACCGACCGGATCCCGGTGGAGGTCACGCAGGGCATCGCGGTGCAGGCGGCCTCGCCGGACCTGCTCGCGACGCTCGGCACCGGCACGGCGAGCGGCCGGTGGCTGAACGCGGCGACCGAGCGGTATCCCGGCATGGTGCTCGGGTCGGAGGCGGCGCGGCGGCTCGGCGTGGACGCGGCGGGCGGCCGGGTGTTCGCGGGCGGCCGCTGGTTCGTGGTGCTGGGCGTGCTGCGGCCCGCGGAGCTGGCCCCGGAGATCGACCGGTCCGCGCTCGTCGGCTGGGACGCGGCGGAGCGCTACCTCGGCTTCGACGGGCATCCGACGACGATCTACGAGCGGTCCACGGACGCGTCGGTGAACGACGTCCGGGACGTCCTCGCCCGCACGGTGAGCCCCGAGCACCCCGAGGAGGTCGAGGTCGCCCGGCCGTCGGACGCGCTGCGGGCGAAGGCGGAGGCGGCGGGCGCGTTCGCCGGGCTGCTGCTCGGGCTCGGCGCGGTGGCGCTGCTGGTCGGCGGCGTCGGGGTGGCGAACACGATGGTGGTGTCGGTGCTGGAGCGGCGCCGCGAGATCGGGCTGCGCCGCTCGCTCGGCGCCACCCGCGGCCAGGTGCGGACGCAGTTCCTCGCCGAGTCGCTGCTGCTGTCGGCGTCCGGCGGCGCGGCGGGGGCGGTGCTCGGCGCCGCGGTGACCGCCGGGTTCGCGGCGGCGAAGGGCTGGCCGCCGGTGCTGCCGGCGTGGGCGCCGGCGGGCGCGCTCGGCGCGACGCTGCTGATCGGGACGGTCGCGGGCCTGTATCCGGCGGTGCGGGCGGCGCGGCTGTCGCCGACGGTCGCGCTGGCCGCTGTGTGAGACGTGCCGGCCGGCCTCGGTCCGCGGCGGCGTCCCTGATCCGGCTCTGGTCTCGGTCCGGCGGGCCGGTGCATGATAAGGGCACCGACGACGTCCTGCCCGGGAGGTGCCCGCACAGCCATGCCCGTGCCACGTCCGCTGCGCGAGCGTTGCCGCGAGTTCCTCGGTACCGACGGCGAGATCCGCTACATCTTCCCCGCGACGTCCTACGGCGGCGGGGCGGGCTTCATCTTCGTCGTCACCGACGACCAGGTCGCCGTGATCTCCACCGGGCCGCTCGGCCGCAGCACCCCGAAGAGCATCTGGGGCGCCTACCCGCGCGGGACGCGGATCGGCCCGGTGGAGACCGGCGCCGGCGCGTCGTTCGAGTTCGCCGGCGCCGCGTTCGAGGTGGACGACGAGTACGTCCCGGTCGTCAACGCCGCCGACAGCGAGGTCTTCGCCCGCGACAGCCTGCCCCGCGACCCGCTGCCCGACCTGTAGCCGGGGAGCGGGGCGTCAGGAGCTCGGCGCGGGCTCGACGGTCTTCTTCGCGGCGGGCGCCGGCCGCGACGGGCCGGTCTTGCGCAGGAACAGCGCCATCACCGGCACCAGGTACACCGTCCACATGACCAGCTGCAGCCAGGTGATCTGCGGGGTGACGTTCAGCACGCCCTGCAGGACGGTCTGCAGCCAGTCGCCGGGGGTGCCGAGCTTGTCGAAGAACAGGTGCGGCTCGATCGCGACCGAGTTCAGGCCGGGCAGCACGTCGGCCTCCTGCAGGTCGTGGAAGCCGTAGCCGAACACGCCGGCCGCGACGACGATCAGCGCGCCGCCCGTCCAGGTGAAGAACCGGCCCAGGTTGATCTTGAGGCCGCCGCGGTAGAGCAGGTAGCCGAGCACGATCGCGACGACCAGGCCGAGCGCCGCGCCGATGATCGGCTGGGTGGAGCCGCCGGACGAGCTCTGGATGTTCGTCCACAGGAACAGCACGGTCTCGATGCCCTCGCGGCCGACCGACAGCAGCGCGACGGCGGCGAGCGCGAGCGGCCCGACGTTCAGCGCGCCCTCGAGCTTGCCCTCCAGCTCCGACTTCATGAACCGGGCGGTCTTGCGCATCCAGAAGACCATCCAGGTGACCAGGCCGACCGCGACGATCGACAGCAGGCCGCCGAACAGCTCCTGGGTCTTGAACTGCATCTCCGAGGACGCCGCGGTCAGCGCGATGCCGAAGCCGGCGGCGAGCGCGATGGCGATCGCGACGCCCGTCCAGACGGGGACGAGGGCCCGGCGGTTGCCGGTCTTCACCAGGTAGGCGATGAGGATGCTGACGACCAGGGCGGCCTCGAGCCCCTCACGCATTCCGATGAGGAAGTTGCCCAGGAGCATCGCTGCCCTCCTCGAGACGCACGGATGGTTTAGGCAAAGCTAACCTAAGCCAGTGTGTGCCCGGGCGGCGCCCCCTCGCAAGACCCGATCGGCCGGCCTCGCCGCGACGAGACGCGCCTCACATGCGGCGGGACCAGCAGGCGCGGCCCGCCGCATCGATCACCAAGGGGCGATCACTAGGGGAAGTCGAGCCGCAGGAACGCCCGCGCGATCGGCTGCGCCGTCAGCTCGACCTGCCAGCGGCGCGCGCCGAGCCCGCGCAGCGCGGCGCCGACCGCCGACGCCGACGGCTCGTCCGGCGGGGTCCACGCCAGCCGGCGGACGTAGTCGGGCTGGATCAGGTTCTCCGACGGCATCGAGTGCTCGTCGGCGAGCGCGGCGACGACGGCGCGGGCGGCGGTCAGCCGCTTGGCGGCCTCCGGGTCGCGGTCGGCCCAGCGGTGCGCGGGCGGCGGCCCGTCGCCGGGCAGGTTCGCCTCGGGCAACTGCCGGTCGGGCACCGCGCGGGCCCGCGACACCGCGCGCAGCCACGCCGACTGGTGCCGGCGGGCGCCGCGGCCCCGCATGGTCGGCAGCGCCTGCAGCTCGGCGGGGGTCTTCGGCGGGTTCAGCGCCAGCTCGACGATCGCCGCGTCCTGCAGCACCCGGCCGGGGGACAGGTCCCGCTCGCGGGCGATCTTGTCGCGCGCCTCCCACACCTCGCGGACGGTCGCCAGCGCGCGCCGGTTGCGCACGCGGTGGATGCCGGACGTGCGGCGCCACGGGTCGGGGCGCGGCGGCTTCGGCGGGGTGGTCAGGATCGCCTCGAACTCCTCCAGCGCCCACTCGAGCTTCCCGGCCTCGCGCAGCTCGGCCTCCAGCGCGTCGCGCAGCTCCACCAGCAGCTCGACGTCCAGCGCCGCGTAGCGCAGCCAGTCCTCGGGGAGGGGGCGGGTGGACCAGTCGGCGGCGGAGTGGCCCTTCTCCAGCAGGAAGCCCAGCACGTTCTCGACCATGGAGCCGAGGCCGACCCGCGGGTAGCCGAGCAGCCGCCCGGCCAGCTCGGTGTCGAACAGCCGCTTCGGCACGAGGCCGACCTCCGCCAGGCACGGCAGGTCCTGGTTGGCGGCGTGCAGCACCATCTCGGCGTCGGCGAGCGCCGCGTCCAGCGCGGACAGGTCGGGGCAGGCGATCGGGTCGATCAGCGCGGTGCCGGCGCCCGCGCGGCGCAGCTGGATCAGGTAGGCGCGCTGCCCGTACCGGTAGCCGGACGCCCGCTCGGCGTCGACGGCGACCGGGCCGGTGCCCGCGGCGAACGCGGCGATGACGCGTTCCAGCTCGGCGGCGTCGACCACGACCGGGGGGACGCCCTCGCGAGGTTCCAGCAGCAGCACGGCCGGGGGCCGCTCGACGGCCGCCGTCGTGCCGGCCGCCGTCGTGCCGGCCGCCGCCGTGCCGCCCGGGGCGAACCGCTCCTGCGCCGTGCCGGGCTCGGCGGGCACGGCCTTGCCCGGCCCGCCCGCCTTCTTCGCGCCCGCCGGCAGCGCGGCGGCCTCCTCGCCACCGGACTCCCGTTCGGGACCGGTGGCACGCGTTTCGGACACTCCCACTTTTCCCGTATTCTCCCCCGCCGCCTCGGTTCCGGACGCTGTGCTCACGTCCCCTACCGTACGTCGCTCTCGGTACCTCCCGGGGAGGGGCGACCCCCGCGCCCTCCGGACGTGCCCCGGGGACTCAGGGGCCCGTGCCGCCGGGCCTGTCCGGCAGCGCGGCGACGCCCGCCGGGGGCAGGCCCGCGGTGGTGCACATCACCTCGCACCAGGCCGCGACGTGCCCGGCCAGATCGTCGCCGGTCGGGGACCAGGAGGCGCGCAGCTCCAGCTCGGTCGTGGACGGCTCGTCGCGCTTGTCGCCGAAGCTCTCCGACACCGCGCGGGTGATCGTCCCGGAGACGCCCGCGTAGCCGGCCGGCTCGAGCGCCTCGAGCAGCCAGTCCCAGGCGACCGAGCCGATCAGCTCGTCGGCGGCGATGTCGGGTTCGAGGTCGGCGCGGATGTAGGCGACGATCCGGAAGCCGTTCGTCCAGCCCTTGGCGCCGTCGGGGTCGTAGAGCACGATCAGCCGGCCCATCGCGACCTCGGTGTCGTCGTCGCGGTACACCGACCCGGACAGGGCCGCGGCGTACGGGGCCAGGCTCTGCGGGGCGGGCATGTCCTCCAGGTCGAGCTCGGGCCGCGGACCGGGCCCGTCGAGGATCTCGCGCAGCGTGTCGAGCGCCCGCTGGAAGGCGGGAGGGTTCATGGGCGGACCGGCCTGGGTGCGGGGGCGGGACTCGTGTCGGTGGTGCCGGGACGGGGTGCCGCCGCGCGCGACGGGAGGGAACGGAGGGGATGCAGGCACAGCACAGTGGGTTTCGTCTCGGGGGCCGCGGCGTTCAGGCCACGGCCCGCGCGGATGCGGCCGGCGGGGAGGCGGCGCGTCTGGGGCCCGTCCCGCCGGGGGACGCCGGAACCGGGTCCGCGGGGGACGCGGCGGGCCGGCCGGGAGGCGCGCCGCGCACGGCGCCAGGGGACGTCAGCGGCGGGTCGACCAGCACGGCCGCTCCGCACTCGACGCAGACCCGCTCGGGGCACTCCGCGCCGTGCCCGTCCGGGCACGGCGGCTGCTCGAACACACGTTCATCACCGCAGGTGGAGCAGTGCAAGGGGGAACCTCCCTCGGCTATGACACGCATCACGTTCGCACGCGCCGGTGACAGAATGCGGGACTTCGCTCGGCGTGTCCGGAACTTCATGGGTCACCGCCGTCACTCCGGTCGTCACCCCGGTGCGCCCGGCACGCGTTCTCGTGGGACCATCACAACGTGACCGCTGACGCCGCCCACCCCGCCGACACCGCTGCGAACCCGGCTGACAATTCCGGTCCGCTCGCGGAGAGCCCGTTCCTGCTCGCCTGCCGCCGCCGGCCCGTGCCCCGCACCCCCGTGTGGTTCATGCGGCAGGCGGGCCGCGCGCTGCCAGAGTATCTGCGGCTCCGCGAGGGCGTGCCGATGCTGGAGTCGTGCGCGCGCCCGGACATGATCGTGGAGATCACGATGCAGCCGGTGCGCCGGTACGGCGTGGACGCGGCGATCTTCTTCAGCGACATCGTGGTGCCGCTCAAGGCGATCGGCATCGATGTCGACATCAAGCCGGGCGTCGGCCCGGTCATCGCCGACCCGATCCGGGACGCCGCGGGGCTGGACGCGCTGCGCCCGCTGGAGCCCGGCGACGTGCCCTACGTCACCGAGGCCGTGCAGGGGCTGGTCGGGGAGCTCGGGGCCACGCCGCTGATCGGCTTCGCGGGCGCCCCGTTCACGCTCGCGTCCTACCTCATCGAGGGCGGGCCGTCGAAGAACCAGGAGCGCACGAAGGCCCTGATGTACGGCGACCCCGACCTGTGGGACCGGCTCATGGGCCGGCTCGCCGACATCACGATCGCGTTCCTGAAGGTGCAGGTCGCGGCCGGTGCGAGCGCGATCCAGGTGTTCGACTCCTGGGTCGGCTCGGTCGCCCCGGAGGACTACCGCGCCTCGGTGCTGCCGCACACCCGCCGGATCTTCGCCGCGCTCGAGCCGCTCGGCGTCCCGCGCGTCCACTTCGGCGTCGGCACCGGCGAGCTGCTCGGCCTGATGGGCGAGGCGGGCGCGGACGTGGTCGGGGTCGACTGGCGCGTCCCGCTGGACGAGGCGGCCCGCCGCGTCGAGCCGGGCAAGGCGCTGCAGGGCAACCTCGACCCGGCGGTGCTGCTCGCGCCGTGGGAGACGGTCGAGCGGCGGGCGCGGGACGTGCTGGCCCGCGGCCGGACGGCCGAGGGCCACATCTTCAACCTGGGCCACGGGGTCCTGCCGTCGACGGACCCGGACGTGCTGGCCCGCCTCGTCGACCTCGTCCACGAGGCGGGCTCCACGCATTGAGCGCCTACCGGGGAGGCGGCGGGTCGCCGCGGACCGGCTCGGCGCCGGGATCGCCCGTGTCCGCCGAGCCGCCCGCGCCCACCGTGACGGGCTGCTCCTCGCCCTCGCCCGCGCCGGCGCTGGTGTCCGGTTCCGCGGGCCCGCGGCCGCGGCGGCGGTTCCGGTAGGCCACGACCGGCGCGACGATGATCGCGGCGGTGACCAGGAACGGCAGCAGCCAGCCGAACACGACGGCGACGCCGCCGAGGAACCCGGTGAACGCGTGCCAGCCGTCGCCGAGCGCGCCGACGAACCCGCCGCGGTCCTCATGCCGCCGCACCGGCTTGGCCGCCGCCTCCAGCGTGACCGTCACGGTCGCGTACCGGGTGCTCTGGCTCAGCGCCTTCTGCCGTGCCTGCAGCGACTCGAGGTCCGCCTCCCGCGAGGAGATCTCCTGCTCCACGTCGATGATCTCGCCGACCGTCGTCGCCTTGTCCAGCAGCTTGCGGAACGAGGCGAGCGAGGCCTTCGCGGACCGGACCCGGCTGTCGACGTCGGCGACCTCGCCGGTCACGTCGTCGGCCTGCTGGCTCAGCGACAGCTTGGTGCCGAGCCGCCGGGACAGCTGGTCCAGCACGCCGGCGTACCGGTCGGACGGGATCTTCAGCGTGATCGTCGAGCCGGGCGGGTCGCTCGACCCGGACTCGTGCTCGACGTACCCGCCCGCCGCGCTCGCCAGCTGCTTGGCCGTGGTCGCGGACGCGTCCACGTCCTTGGCCCGGATCCGCATCGTGGCGGTGTAGACGACGGCGCGGCCGGCCGGCAGCGGGGGCCGCGCCGCCGCGCCCCCGTCCCCGCCGGAGCCGGACCCGCCGCTCGCCTGCTTGCGCTGGGCTTGGGCACCGTTCGGCGTGGCCGCCGGGGCGGCGAGGCCTCCCGCCGTGCTCTTCTCGCCCGAATCCGACGATCCGCCGCCGCCGCACGCCGTGAGCGTCGCGCCCAGTACCCCGGCCAGGACGAGGACGATCAGTGCGTACGGGATCTGCCTGACGCTTCTGACGTTCAGCATGACGCTTGGACGGAGTGGTGCAGATCACCGTTCCGGCGGGCGCGTCGCGATCCGGCCACGGCGCGGGCACGCCGGGGTCACGGCCGCGCCGTGGTCCTGGCGTGCCCGGTCTCCGGCTTCCACGAGGAGCGCGTCAGCCGTCGGACAGGACGACCGGGCCGCCGATGTTGACGCTGCCGAGCGTCCACAGGGCCCCGGTGCCGGGGACGACCGCCAGCGACGTCGCGTAGATGTTGCTGCGGTTCGGGACGGCCGTGGTCGGCACCCGCGACCACGCGCC
This sequence comes from Actinomadura physcomitrii, assembly GCF_008923205.2. Classification (GTDB taxonomy): domain Bacteria; phylum Actinomycetota; class Actinomycetes; order Streptosporangiales; family Streptosporangiaceae; genus Spirillospora; species Spirillospora physcomitrii. The sequence goes on from NZ_WBMS02000019.1 coordinate 57,748, forward strand.
GCCGCCGTAGTGGAGCAGGCCGGGCTCGGCGGGCTCGTCGAGGGAGTGCCCGACGGCCCACAGGCCGCCGTCCTCCCCCTTGGCGATCTTGGTCAGCGCGTTGAGCCCGGCGGGGACCGCCGCGTCGGTCCAGGAGGTCCCGTCCCAGTGCATCAGCACGGGCGTGGACGGCGAGGTCGCGTAGCTGATGCCGGTCGCCCACGCGTCGGTGGGGGAGAGGGCGACCATGTCGGTGAACCCCGTGCCGGGGACGGTCGCGTTCACGGGGACGCTGTGCCAGGACCGCCCGTCCCAGTGGCGCGCCACGGGCGTCCCGTCCCCTTCGGAGGCGGTGCCGAGGACCCAGATGTCGTCGTCCGCACGGACGTAGGAGGCGGTGCGGTAGACGTCCGGGAGGGCGGCGACGTGCGTCCAGGTGCCGCCGCTCCGGCGGTACACGTCGGTGGCGGTGCTGACCCAGACGCCGGACGCGTCCGCCTGCAGCGTCGCGGCGCCGGCCCCCGCGGGCAGCGCCACCTGCGCGAACGAGGAGCCGGTGAAGTGCGCCAGGTAGGGGGTCGTCGAGCCGTCGTCGGCGAACCGGGGGCCGGTGATCCACACGTCCTCGGGCGCGACCGCGTCGACGTCGGTGATCGTGCCGTGGCTCGGCAGGCCCTGGAGGTCGTACTCGACCCAGCCGCCGTTCTTCCAGCGGCGCACGACGGGGTTGCCGGGGATGGTCCTGCCCGTCCCGGGGACGGGGCCGGGGACCAGGATCTCGCCCTGGTTCCCGGCGATCCAGACGCTGTCGGGCCCGGCTGCGGCGACGTCGTAGAGGGAGTTGTTCGGCCAGAAGAACGGCAGCTGCACGGGCTTGAAGTCGCCGCGGCCGGCGGCTGAGGCGGGCGCGGCGAGGCCGGCGGCCAGACCGGCGGCGAGGACCGCGGCGGCCGCGGCGGCGAGGGATGCCTTCCGAGAGATCATGCTTGCCAGTATTCACTGGCATGGTCGGATGGATCTTGTCAATCCCGGATAGAAAAACGGCGCCGCGCTGCGGGCGCCCCGGTGCGCGGTTCCGGGAGGCGTCTGGAAGGCTGGACGCATGACCCCGTCTCGTCCCGCCGCGCACGCCGCCGTCGTCGGCGGCGGCATCGCGGGCCTCACCGCCGCGCGCGCGCTCGCCCACGCCGGCGTCCGCGTGACCGTGCTGGAGGGCTCCCCGCGGATCGGCGGCAAGCTCCGGGTCAGCGACATCGCCGGGATCCCGGTCGACGAGGGCGCCGAGTCGATGCTCGCCCGCCGCCCCGAGGGGCTCGCGCTGGTCCGTGCCCTCGGCCGCGGCGGCGACCTGGTCAACCCCGGCACGACCTCCTCGGCGATCCTCAGCCGCGGCGCGCTCCGGCCGATCCCGTCCGGCCAGGTGATGGGCGTCCCGTCCGACCTGAAGGCGCTCGCCGCCGCGCAGGTGCTGTCCCCGGCCGGCCTGGCCCGCGTCCCGCTCGACCTGGTGATGCCCGAGACACCGCGCGGCGGGGACGTCTCGGTGGCCGACTACATCGGCGCCCGGATGGGCCGCGAGGTCGTCGACCGGCTCGTCGAGCCGCTCCTCGGCGGCGTCTACGCCGGCCGCGCCGAGCTGCTGTCGTTCGACTCCACGCTGCCCGCCGTCGCCGCCGCCGCGCGCGCCCACCGCTCGCTGATCAACGCCGTCCAGGGCATCCGGGACGCCGCGCCGAAGGACCCCGGCCCGGTGTTCGCCACGCTGCCCGGCGGGCTCGGCTCGCTGCCGCCGCTGGTCGCCGCCGACATCGAGGCGGCCGGCGGGACGGTCCGCGTGAACGCGACGGTCCGCGAGCTGCGGCGCCGCCCGGACGGCTGGCGGCTCACCGTCGGGTCCGCCCGCGACCCCGAGCACCTCGACGCCGACGCCGTCGTGATCGCGGTGCCCGCGGCGCCCGCGTCCCGGCTGCTGACCGACGAGGTCCCGGACGCCGGGCGCGCGCTGGCCGGCATCGAGTACGCGAGCATGGCGATCGTCACCCTCGCCTACCAGGCCTCCGCGTTCCCGAGGCTCCCGGACGGCAGCGGCTACCTCGTCCCGGGCGTGGAGAGCGACACCGAGGCCGGCGGCCGGGGCGTCAAGGCCGTCACCTTCAGCTCGGTAAAATGGCCGCATCTGCGCGACCGCGACCCGGGCGTCATCGCCGTCCGGTGCTCCATCGGGCGGTTCGGCGAGGAGCGGCTGCTCCAGAGGTCCGACGAGGAGCTGAAGGCCGCCGCGATGGCGGAACTGGCCGCCACCTCCGGCGTCGCCGAGCTGCCCGTCGAGGGCCGGGTGACCCGCTGGGGCGGCGGCCTCCCGCAGTACAACGTGGGCCACGCCGACCGCGTGGCCGGGGTCCGCGCCGCGGTCGCCCGCGTGCCGGGGCTCGCCGTCGCGGGCGCCGCCTACGACGGCCTCGGCATCCCCGCCTGCATCGCCTCGGCGAACGCGGCGGCCGACCGGGTGCTGGACCATCTGCGCAGTCGAGGAGGGACGAACGATGTCAGGGACGGAGCCGGCGGCGAGGCCGAAGGCGCGCGAACTCAATAGCGTCATCCGCTACACCATGTGGTCGGTGTTCAAGGTGCGCGACACCGGCGCGCTCGGCGAGCAGGACGCCGCCGAGGTGCGGGACCTGCTCGACCAGATGGCCGAGAAGGACGTCACCACCCGCGGCTCCTACGACGTGGCGGGCCTGCGCGCGGACGCCGACTACATGTTCTGGTGGCACGCGCCCAGCTCCGACGACCTCCAGGAGGTCTACACGCGGTTCCGCCGCACCGCCGTCGGCCGCGCCAGCGAGCCGGTGTGGTCGCAGATGGCGCTGCACCGCCCCGCGGAGTTCAACAAGAGCCACATCCCGGCGTTCCTGGCCGACGAGGAGCCCCGCGCCTACGTGTGCGTGTACCCGTTCGTCCGGTCCTACGAGTGGTACCTGCTGCCCGACGAGGAGCGTCGCGCCATGCTCGCCGAGCACGGCAAGATGGCGCGCGACTACCCCGACGTCCGCGCGAACACGGTCTCGGCGTTCGCGCTCGGCGACTACGAGTGGATGCTCGCGTTCGAGGCCGACGAGCTGCACCGCATCGTCGACCTGATGCGGCACCTGCGCGGCGCGCGCGCCCGGCTGCACACGCGGGAGGAGATCCCGTTCTACACCGGCCGCCGCAAGCCCCTCACCGAGCTCATCGCCAACCTCCCGTAACGGACCATTGCGGATCTTGCGCGGCGGGAACGGATAGATCCCTGGGATCCGCCCAGAATCCGGACGCAACGGCAGTAAAGTGCCGCCCGTGAACGAGACTCCCGCCGATGCCTCCCGCGGGCGGCACGCCAAGCCGCCGTCCGAGCTGTCCGTCCGCTGGAACCGGATGATCGCGGCGGCGTCCGGGCGGCGGCGGCTCGCGGCGGCGGGCGCGGGCGGGGCGTCCCTGGCGGTCGTGGCCGCGCTCGCCGCGCTGGCCTTCACCGGCGGCGGTTCCGGGAACGCGCCAAGGGCGGCGGCCGCCGCGCACACCGCACGGTCGGCGCCGTCCTCCGCCGGCGCGACGCTCGCCGCGGCCGGCGATTCCGGCGACCCCGACGAGCTGTCCTCCGACGCCCTGCCCTACCTCCGCGCCAAGGACCCCGGCGGCGGGATCGTCAAGCACGTCACCGACATCCGGCGCAGCGGCACCTTCGTCCGCGTCTACACCGACCTCGGCGAGGACGACGAGAACTCCAAGCCCGCGGTCTCGCTGTGCGAGTGGACGGTCGGCTACCTCGAGGACGGCGGCGACGACGAGCCGCGCGTCTTCGTGCACGGCAAGAGCAGCGACAACGGCAGCGTCGTCCTCGCCAACAAGCAGAGCGACTCCGACGACTGCAAGGTCCCCGACACGCCCTGAGAGCCGCCCGTTCCGGGCCGTCAGGCGAACGCGCCCGCGGTCACTCGGCGGGTTCGAGGGTGAGCGACACCGAGTTGATGCAGTACCGGTCGTCGGTCGGGGTGGCGTAGCCCTCCCCGTGGAACACGTGGCCGAGGTGGGAGTCGCAGACGGCACAGCGCACCTCCGTGCGGACCATGCCGAGCGAGCGGTCCTCGATCAGGGTGACCGCGTCGGAGTCGGACGGGGCGTAGAACGACGGCCAGCCGCAGTGGCTCTCGAACTTGGTCTCGGACCGGAACAGCTCCGTCCCGCAGGCGCGGCACCGGTACACCCCGACCGTCTTGGTGTCGGTGTACTCGCCGGTGAAGGGCTTCTCGGTGCCCGCTTCGCGGAGCACGCGGAACTCCTCGGGGCTGAGCTGGGCCCGCCACTCTTCCTCGCTCTTGCGGATCTTCTCCATACTCCGACGGTACCCGGCCGAGGCGCGCCCTGAGACTGTCGTGACCGTGGGTTAACGTGCCGTTATGGCCTCGCCCTTCATCGAGATCCCGGTAGGGGATCGGCTCGTCAAGGTGACCAATCCCGACAAGGTCTACTTCCCCGAGCACGGGTACACCAAGCGGCAGCTCGTGGAGTACTACATCGCCGTGGGGGAGGGCATCCTGCGGGCCACCCGCGACCGGCCCACCACCCTGGAGCGGTGGCCGGCCGGCGTCTTCGAGGGCGCCAAGATGGCCACGCGCGAGGACTACGCGCGCGGCCAGGCGGGTTTCGGCGCCGGCAAGTCCGACGCGTTCTACCAGAAGCGCATCCCCAAGGGCGCGCCCGACTGGGTCGAGACGTCGCGGATCGCGTTCCCCAGCGGCCGGTTCGCCGACGAGGTCCGCCCGACCGAGGTCGCGGTGATCGCCTGGGCCGCGAACCTCGGCACGCTGACGTTCCACCCGTGGCCCGTCCGGGACGGCGACGTCGACCATCCCGACGAGCTGCGCATCGACCTCGACCCGCAGCCGGGGACCGACTTCTCCGACGCCGTCCGGGTCGCGCTCGGCCCGGCCCGCGACCTGCTGTCGGAGCTCGGCATGACGGGGTTCGTGAAGACCTCCGGCAAGGGCGGCGTGCACATCTACGTGCGGATCGAGCCGCGCTGGACGTTCACCGAGGTGCGCCGGGCGGCGCTGGCGTTCGGCCGCGAGGTGGAGCGCCGCGTCCCCAAGGAGGTCACCACGCGGTGGTGGAAGGAGGAGCGGGGCGAGCAGATCTTCATCGACTTCAATCAGAACGCCCGCGACCGGACGATCGCGTCGGCCTACAGCGTCCGGCCGGCCCCGCACGCGCCCGTCTCGGCGCCGGTGACCTGGGACGAGCTGGCCGACGCCGATCCGCGCGACTTCACGATCGCGACCATGCCCCAGCGGTTCGCCGAGGTCGGCGACCTGCACGCGGCGATCGACGACGAGGTGTTCACCCTGGACGGGCTGCTGGAGCTGGCCGACCGCGACGAGCGCGACCACGGCCTCGGTGACATGCCGTATCCGCCCAACTACCCGAAGATGCCGGGCGAGCCCAAGCGGGTGCAGCCCAGCAAGGACACCGGCAAGCCGTCCTGACCCGGGGAATTTCCGGCGCCGCCGGTGACTTTCTTGATCGACATCGTTGCGACGACCCGGAAGGCGGCCCCCATGCCCGAGCACACCCCGGCGGGATCCGTGTTGACCGTCCGCTACCTCGGCGGGCCGACGGCGCTGCTGGAGATCGGCGGTGTGCGGCTGCTGGCCGACCCGACGTTCGACGCGCCCGGCGAGCACCCGGTCGGCGACCGGGCGCTGACCAAGACGATGGGCGCGGTCGCCGCGCCGGACGAGATCGGCCCGGTCGACGCGGTGCTGCTCTCGCACGACCAGCACCCCGACAACCTCGACGACGGCGGCCGCGCCTACGTGGAGCGGGCGCCGCTGACCCTGTCCACGGAGGCGGCGGCCGGGCGGCTCGGCGGGACCGTCCGGGCGCTGCCGAACTGGGAGCACGTCGAACTGCCCCGTCCCGGCGGGGGCGCGCTGCGGATCACCGGCGTGCCGGCGCAGCACGGCCCGGACGGCACCGAGCACCTGACCGGGCCCGTCACGGGGTTCGTGCTGACCGGCGACGGGCTGCCCGCCACCTACGTGAGCGGCGACAACGCCTCGCTGGACGTGGTGCGGGAGATCGCCGGCCGGCTCGGGCCGTTCGACGTGGCGCTGCTGTTCGCCGGGGCCGCCCGGACGCCGCTGCTGGACGGCGACCTGACGCTCGGCAGCGCCGCGGCGGCCGAGGCCGCCGGGATCCTCGGCGCGCGGGACGTCGTGCCGCTGCACTTCGAGGGCTGGGCGCACTTCTCGCAGGGCCGCGACACCCTGGCGGAGCCGTTCGCCGCGTTCTCCGGCGGGTTCCATCTCCTCGAGCCGGGCCAGACGGTCACGCTGTAGCGGGCTATCTGGACATAGTCCGAGGTAAGGGTAGATTTCCGCCATGCAGCGTGTGGCGGCGGTCGTCCCGCGGGTGGCGCAGGCCGTCATCGCGATCGTGACGATCGGGTTCTTCTTCGGCGGGTTCGTCGGGATCATGACGTCGGACTCGGCGCCCTCCCGGCGCGCCGTCCCGCTGGTCCTGCTCGCCGCGCTGCTCGCGCTGCACCTTCGCAACTGCGTGCGGCGGCTGGACGGCGGGCGGCCCGCCGGGTGGCCGTGGACCCTCGCCGCGCAGGCCGTCCTGACGTTCGTCCCGATGATCTGGTACTCGTCGACCTGGTACGGCAACGTCGGGTTCCTGTGCGGCGCGGTGCTGCTGCTCGTGCGCCCCGGACGGCTCGCCTGGGCCGGGTTCGGCGCGGTGCTCGCCGCGGACCTGCCGCTGTCGCTGGCCGAACGCCCCACGGTCGCCGAGGCCCTGTACTTCCTCATCGGGCAGGCCGCGTTCGTCGGCGTCGCCGTCTACGGCATGGCGCGGCTGGCCGACCTGGTCGCCGCGCTGGAGGACACCCTCCAGGTGCTGCCCGCCGCGCGGGTCGCGCAGGAGCGGCTGGCGTTCACCCGGCGGCTGCAGGAGAACATCGGCGTCGCGCTGGCCGGCGCGATCGAGCGCGGCGAGCACGCCCTCACGCTGATCGGGGCGCGTCCGGCCGAGGCGCGCGACCTGCTGGACGACGGGGTGCGCGGGGCGCGGACCGCGCTCGCCACGACCCGCCGCGTCGCCCACGAGTACCTCGCCCGGCTGGACGAACCGGCCGAGCCGGCGCGGGCGCGGACCGTCGCCGGGGACCTCACCACCCGCCGGGTCGCGGTGCTGGGCGCCGCGGCGCTCGCGCTGATGATCGTCCCGTATCCGCTGCGGTTCCTGGCGCGCGGCGACCGCGCCGCGTGGCAGGCGGCGCTGTTCGTGCTGCTCCTCGCCGCGTACGCCGTGCTGTACGTGTACGGGTGCCTGCGGGCGTACGGGCGCCCGCTCGGCGCGGTGCGGCGGTACGGGATCCTCGCCGGGCTGGCCGTCCTGACGTTCGCGCCGATGCCGTTCTACGGGCCGACGACCTGGGCCGTCCTGCCGTTCCTGCCGGGCGCGGCGGCGGTGCTGCTCGGGCCGCGGCTGCGGTGGCCGGCCGCCGCCGTGCTGGTCTGCCAGGACGTCCCGTTCGGCATCTGGGGCACCGCGCACTGGGGCACCGTCTACTTCGTCGTCTGGACGGCCGAACGCGCGGCCCTGGTGTACGGCATCGCGCGGATGGCCGGGTTCATCCGGGCGCTGCGGGACGCGCGGGAGGAGATGGCCGCCGCCGCGGTCGCGCAGGAGCGGCTGCGGTTCTCCCGGGACCTGCACGACCTGCTCGGATACAGCCTGTCCACGGTCGTGGTGAAGAACGAGGTGGCCGCCCGGCTGGCGGCGTCCCGGCCGGACGAGGCGCGCCGGCAGCTCGTCGAGGCGGTCGGCATGTCCCGCCAGGCGCTCGCCGACATGACCGGCGTGACCAGCGGCTACCGGGACATGTCCGTCGCGGCGGAGGCCGGGGCGGCGCGCACCACGCTCGCCGCGGTGGGCATCGAGGTCGCGCACGCGGTGGACGTCCCGGACCTGCCGGCGGACCTGGACACCGTCCTCGCCACCGTGCTGCGCGAGGGGGTCACGAACATCCTGCGGCACAGCCGCGCCACCCGCTGCACGATCGAGGCGGCCGTCGTCGACGGCGTCGCCCGGCTGCGGCTCACCAACGACGGGGTCGGCGGGCCGCCCGCCGCACCGGCGGCGGAGCGCGCGGAGCCGGGCGGGATCGGGCTGCCCAGCCTGGCCGAGCGGGTGGCGGCCCGGGGCGGCGTGCTGACGGCGGAGCGGACCGGCGGCGGCTTCGCCCTGACCGTGGAGGCGCCGGTCCACCTGGAGCACCCCGCCGAGACCGCGACGCGCTGACGCCTCGGGCGGGCGGACGCGGTGAGGCCGCCGTCCCCGGTGAGCGGGGGCGGCGGCCTCGGTGGTTCCGGCGCGGCGTCAGTACAGCGTGCGCTCCTGCCGCGGCAGGGTCACGTGCGACGGCCCGGTCCAGGCGGCCTTCGGCTCGGGGACGTCGAGCGCGCCCGTCCCGTCCTGCCCGGCGACGACCGGGAACCGGATCGAGCCGGCCGACAGGTCCACCGTGACCGTGGCGCCGGTCGGCGTCTCGGTGGTGTTGTCGGCGTCGGTCCCGGCGAGGACCAGCGCGAGGCGGTGGCCCTTCTTGAGCAGGTACTCCTGGCTGAGCGTCTGCCAGCGGACGCTGTAGTACCTCCCGGGCGTGACCGGCTTCGGGTCGCTGAGCGACGCGGCGTTCTGCACGTCGAGCCAGCCGCGGCCGACCACGTTCACGTCCGAGGTGATCGTGGAGACCTTCGTCCGCTTGTAGCAGGCGTCGTCGGCCGGGGTGCTCTCACCGTGGCAGTCCTCGGTGCCCAGCGTCGTGATGCCGGAGCCGTCGCCGAGGTAGTCGACGCGGGTGTCGGTGCCGTAGTCGACCAGCAGCGCGGTCACGTTGGCGGTCGGCTTGTCCAGCTTCACCGACAGCCGCACGTCCGGGGTCCCGGACAGCCGGCCCGCCTGCCGCAGCGGTCCCGACACGAACGCGAGCCGGAACGGCTTCGCGGCGGTCGGGTCCGACACCATGTCGCCCTCGGTGTAGCCGGCGTTGCGCGGGCCGGCGGCGTCGGTGAACGAGGCGGTCGCGCCCTCCGGCGCGCGCTGGTCGCCGAGCGAGCCGTCCGCGCGGGGACGCAGGATCGTGGTCCGCGCGTCCTTCGCGGGCCAGTCCGGCTGCGTGATCCACTGGTCCGGGCCGACCTCGATGTCCGCGCGCGGCTGCTTCAGCACGTCGTTGGGGACCTTCATCAGCTCGTGGTCGAACCACTTGTGCAGCGTGTTCACCCAGTCGTCGCGGCGGATGTCGAACGGGTCGACATGGCCGCGCTGGTGCAGCCACACCTTCCGGGTGATGCCGCGCTGCGCGAGCGCCTGCCACCACTGCGCGAACTGGTTGTCCTTGACGTTCAGGTCGTTGACGCCGTGGACCGCGAAGATGCTCGCGTGCACCGCGCCGACGTGCGTGACGGACCCGCGCAGGTAGTTCGCCGTCTTCCAGTACGCGTTGTAGTTCCCCGTCGCGTCGTCCTCGCCCTCGTCGAGGCCGGCGTTGACGGCGGCGCACTTGGCGGGCGGGTCGGTGTCGACGGTGTCGGCGAGGCCCGGCTGCTCGTCCGTCCAGTACTTCACGCCGTTCATGCGGCTGTAGTCGTACCAGCTGCTGATCGCGGAGATCGGGACGATCGTGTCGAGGCCCTGCACGCCGGTCGCGGCGACGCCGTTGGCGAGCGTCCCGTCGTACGACTTGCCGATCATGCCCGTATGACCCGTCGTCCAGGTCGCCTCGACCGGCGTGCCGTCCGCCCTGAACGCCTTCGCGCGGCCGTTCAGCCAGTCGATGACGGCCTTGCCGCCGAGCACGTCGGTCGGGCCGCCGCTGACCGGGCAGCCGTCGGAGCGGGTCGTGCCGTCCATGTCCACCGCGAGGAACGCGTAGCCGCGCGGGACGAAGTAGTTGTCGTAGAACAGCGGGAACTTCACCGGGTTCCCGCCGGCGTCGTAGGTCTTGCGCTCGCTCTCGTTGCCGCGCCCGAGGTTGTCGTAGTACGGGCTCTCGTCCATGATGACCGGCACCTTGAGGCCCTGCTCGGTCTCCTTGGGCCGGATGATGTCGACGTTGATGCGGTCCGGCTTGCCGTCCCGGTCGCCGTCGACGCTCGACTGGACGTACACGTGCTCGCGGATCGCGTCCTTGTAGGAGAAGACCGGCTGGGTCACGCCGTCCTTCACCACGATCTTGGGGACGGTCCGGGCCATGGCCGTCGCGCCGCCGCCCGCGATCGCGACCGCCGCTCCGGTGAGCACGACAAGCGTCGCTGTCCGCCGGGCCCGTCTCCGGGCGCGCCGGCCCCCCCCCCCCCCCCGCTGGCGTCGGAATGATCCCGCCGGGGCCACAGGGTCCTCGCCGTGCGGTGCCGGGTAAAGGGCACCGCACGACGAACTCCGGCCGGATTTGGGCACGAATTGCCCTTGTGCCCGGGGGCGTCGCTAGCCGGCCTTCGCGCGGTTCACCGCGGCCAGCACCGCTTGCACGGACGCGGTGAGGACGGACGTGTCGCGCCCCGCGCCCCAGCACGTCACGCCGTCCACCCGGCACTCGGCATAGGCGACCGCGGGGGAGTCGTGGCCCGATTCGGTCGAGTGCTCGACGTACTGCAGCACGTCCACCTTCACGCCGGCGGCCGCGAGCGCGTCGGCGAGCGCCGCCAGCGGGCCGTTGCCCGAACCGGTGTACTCCTGCTCGCGGCCGTCCACCCGCAGCACGCCGGTGAAATCGTGCCGGCCGGGCCCGGTGTGGGACGTCCGCCACCCGGTGAGCGCGACCGGGCCCGCCCGGTCGACGTACTCGGCGCGAAACAGCTCCCACAGCTCGGCGGCGGTGATCTCCTCGCCGCTGCCGTCCGTCGCCTCCTGAACGACCCGCGAGAACTCGATCTGCAGGCGGCGCGGCAGCTCCAGCCCGTACCCGGTGCGCAGCAGGTAGGCGATGCCGCCCTTGCCGGACTGGCTGTTCACCCGGATGACCGCCTCGTAGCCGCGTCCCACGTCGGCCGGGTCGATCGGCAGGTACGGCACCTCCCACGGCGCCTCCTCCGCCGGGACGCCCAGCTCGGCGGCCCGCGCGGCGTGGTGCGCCATCCCCTTGGAGATCGCGTCCTGGTGGGTGCCGGAGAACGCGGTGTACACCAGGTCGCCGCCGTACGGGTGCCGCTCGTGGACGGGCAGCCGGTTGCAGTGCTCGACCGTGCGGCGGATCTCGTCGATGTCGGCGAAGTCGACCCGCGGGTCCACGCCCTGCGCGTGCAGGTTCAGCGCGAGCGTGACCAGGTCGACGTTCCCGGTCCGCTCGCCGTTGCCGAACAGGCAGCCCTCGACCCGCTGCGCGCCCGCGAGCACCGCCAGCTCCGCGCACGCCACGCCCGTCCCGCGGTCGTTGTGCGGATGCACCGACAGGATCACCGCGTCCCGCCGGGCGACGTTGCGGTGCATGAACTCGATCTGGTCGGCGTACACGTTCGGCGTGGCGATCTCGACCGTCGCCGGGAGGTTCAGGATCACCGGCCGGTCGGCGCAGGCGTCCCACAGCCCGGTGACCGCGTCGCACACCTCCAGCGCGTACTCCGGCTCGGTGAAGTTGAACGTCTCGGGCGAGAACTCGAACCGCACGCCCGGCCGGTCCCCGGCGAGCCGCGCGACGTCCGCCGCGCCGTCCAGGATCAGCGCGCGGACCCCGTCCCGGTCCTGCCGCAGCACCACCTCGCGCCACGCGGGCCCGGTCGCGGTGTACAGGTGGACGACCGCGCGCGGCATGCCCTCGATGGACGCGAACGTCCGCTCGATCAGGTCGCGGCGCGCGGGCGTGAACACCACGGGCGTGACGTCGTCCGGGATCCCGGACGCCGCCAGGTGCCGGACGAAGTCGAAGTCGGTCCGGCTCGCCGCCGGGTAGCCGACCTCGATCTCCTTGAACCCCATGGTCACGAAGAGGTCGAACATGCGGCGCTTGCGGGCCGGGTCCATCGGCTCGGCCAGCGCCTGGTTGCCGTCGCGCAGGTCGACCGGCACCCACAGCGGCGCCTGCTCGATGCGCCGCGACGGCCAGGTCCGCTCGACCTCGGGCACGGGCGACGGGACCCGGTCGTGCACGGACCGGTACCGGTGGAACGGCATGGCGCTGCCGCGCTGCGGGTTCCAGAAGGGCGCGCCGTCGGCCACGGGGCCGGACGGGGTGCGCAATGTGGGAAAGGTAGTGGGCTCGATCATGGCGGTGGTCCTCGCTGGTAGCCGGACGACCGGCAGCGCCGGACCCCGCGGCGGGGTGCCGGTCGAATCAGGCCCCGCCGCGGCGACCGAGAAGAAGACCCTGCCACGACATCAGCTCAAGATCGTAGACCATCGCGCCGAGCGCCGGCGCCCGGGCTACTCGCCAGGTGACGGGGTGACGAAGGTGCCACGGCCGCGCACAGCCCGCAGGAGCCCTTCGGCACGCAGGGTGGAGATGGCGCGACGGACGGTCGGGCGGGACACGTCGAACTCGTCGCAGAGTGCTTCCTCGCTCGGAATGCGCCGATTAGCGGGGTATGTGCCGTCCTCGATGCGGGCGCGCAGGACCCCGGCGATCTGCTGCCAGAGCGGATCCGGGCCGTCGAGGTCAACCGTCATGATCCACGCAGTAGGTGACCTGCGACAATGGCTAACTACTGACAACAACTTACAACTTGTCTTAGGGTTCGTGGCATGACGACTCACATTCCGCCGGCCCGGGCGCAGGCGGCCCTCGGCGCTCTCATGCATCGCCTTGACGCCTACCGGCTCGATGTTCGGCTGAAGGCCGAGGGACTCCAGGTGTCCAACCCGTATGCGGACGGCTGCTGCGACGACAACCCGGAGCCCTCCGACACCATCACCTGCCGCCCGCGCGCCGACGACGGCGGGCGCTTCTGGTTCGCCCACTCTTGGGGGGAATGGATCGCTGAAGCCGACCGTGTCATCGACGCCGCCGTCGTCATCGCGAGCAGGCTCGGCGCGATCTAATGCCGCGGCAGCCGAGCGGTTGCGTCGGACGCGCCGCCCTCGTGGAGGCGATCCGCGCCGGCGACCCCCGAACCGCCGGCCGCATCATCACCACCGAACTCACCCAGACCCTCACCCGGCTGCGACGATCCCGCTGAGCAGCGGGGGCAGCTCACCGTCGTGGACGATCGTCAGGCGGCGGGTCGGGCGGGTGAGGGCCACGTAGAGGTCCTGGCCGCCCTTCGCCGACTCGGCGAGGATGCCCGCCGGGTCGACGACGATCACCGAGTCGAACTCCAGGCCCTTGGCCTCCTCCGCGGTCAGCACGACCGCGGGCGAGTCGAGGGCCTCGGGCGTGGCGCCGACGGCGGCGTCCGGCAGGACGGCGCGGACCGGCGCGTGCCGGGCCGCCGACGTGATCACTGCGAGGCGGCCCTCGCCGCCGTCGCCGAACCCGGCCAGCTCGGCCGCGACGAGGCCGGGCAGGCCGGCGACGGGCAGTGCGAGGGCGCGGGGCGGCGGGCCGTCGTCGCGGACGGGCTCGGGCGGCGTCTGGTTCGGGGCGACGGCGGCGAGGACGCGGGACGCGACCCGCATGATGGCGGCCGGGGTGCGGTAGTTGACCATGAGGCGCTGCTCGCGCCACCGGCCCGGGACGTAGCGGTCGAGCATCTGCCCCCAGGACGCCGCGCCCGCCGCGCTGCCGGTCTGCGCGATGTCGCCGACGACGGTGAGGGAGCGGGTCGGGACGCGGCGCATCACCGTCCGCCAGGCCATCTCCGACAGCTCCTGCGCCTCGTCCACGATGACGTGGCCGTAGGCCCACTGGCGGTCGGCCATCGCGCGCTGCGCGGTGGTGAGCGGCGGGCCGGCGTCGCCGTGCCGCTCCGCCAGCTCGCTCGCGGAGATCAGGTCGCCGATGGGGATCATGTTGGTGCCGCCGGTCGACTCCATCACCTCGGCGGCGTAGCGCGCCTCCTCGGCGCGGGCCGCGTCGGCGGCGCGCCGGCGGGCCCGCTCGGCGGAGTCGTCCACGCCCAGCAGCTCGGCGGCCTCGTCCAGCAGGGGGACGTCCTGCACCGTCCACGGCGAGCCGGCCGGGCGGTGCAGGAGGGCGCAGTCGGGGAGGCCGGCCTGGGCGCCGACGCGGGCGAGGGCCTCCGGGGAGGCGAAGAGGTCGGTGAGGAGGCGCTCCGGCGTCAGCTCGGGCCACAGGCCGTCCAGGGCGTCGCGGACGACCGGCTCCTGCCAGAGGGCCTCCTTGGCCAGGCGGAGGTCCGTCTCGTCGAGGAGCGGCCCGTCCTCGGACTCGTCGATGAGCTCCTGCAGCCAGGCCGGGTACCCGCCGGGGCCGGCGAGCTCCTCCAGCGGCTCGTCCATGATGCGGTCGTACTGCTCGGCCCGGTTCACGGCGAGGGCCTCCAGCATGTCGTGGACGAACCGGCGCCGCTGGACGTTGTGGGGGAGGTACAGGGCGCGGGCGCGGTCGCGGATCTGCTCGCACTTCTCCGCGTCGACGACGAGCGTGAGGCCGTCGGTGTCGACCCGCAGGCCGCCGGAGGGCGCGCGCTGCCGGTCGTGGACCGCCGCCCGCACGAGGCCGGCCATGCGCAGGTCGCCCTTGAGGACGGCGACCTCCGGGGCGTCCTTCGCGGTCGCCTTGAGCCCGGGGTGCAGCTCGCCGACCGTGGCGAGGACGACGTCGGTCTCGCCGAGGCCGGGCAGCACCTGCTCGATGTAGCGCAGGAACGTCGCGTTCGGGCCGACGATCAGCACCCCGCGGCGTTCCAGCACGTCGCGGTGGGTGTAGAGGAGGTAGGCGGCGCGGTGCAGCGCGGCGACGGTCTTGCCGGTGCCGGGGCCGCCCTGCACGACGAGCACGCCCTGCAGGCCCGAGCGGATGACCTGGTCCTGCTCCTCCTGGATGGTCGCGACGACGTCGCTCATCCGGCCCGTCCGGCCGCGGCGCAGGGTGGCCAGCAGCGCCGCCTCCCCGACGATGCCGCGGCGCTCGGCCTCGTCCAGCCCGTCGAGGTCGAACACCTCGTCGTCCAGCCGGACGACCTCGCGGTGCCGCAGGTGCAGGTGGCGGCGGCGGGCGAGGGTGCCGGGCGCGCCCGGCGTCGCGGTGTAGAACGGGCGGGCCGCCGCGGCGCGCCAGTCGATCAGCATCGGCTCGTGCTCGGCGTCGCGCAGCCCGATCCGGCCGATGTAGAAGGTGTCGCCGGGGCCGTCGGCGCCGCCCCGGTGGTCGATGCGGCCGAAGCACAGGCCGTGCTCCACGCCGCTGAGCCGGGCCAGCCGGCGCGCGGCCTCCTCGGTGGCGACGGCGCTCTCCACCCTGGCCTGCAGCACGCTGCCGCCGCCCGCGGCCGGACCCTGCCGCAGCGCCGCCTCGGCCTTGGCGCGCTCCTCGTCGAGCCGCTCGTACAGGCGCGTCACGTACTCCTGCTCGGTGCGCACGGCGGCCCGGCGGGCGGCCTCCGCGTCGGCGGGCTTGACAGGTACCGCTTGACGATGTCCCATGCTTCGGCTACACTCCTATTCATAGGATGCGGTTTTTTGTGCGCAATTCGTAAGCCGCCAGCGTAGCATCCCGTCCCCGCGCACGCGTGCGCGACCGCAAAAGATCATCTCTGTTGCGGTGCACGTCACCTGCGCGGTGCCTCGCGGCCACCGGCCGCGAAGAGGCTTTCCGGCGATCACCCCGGAAACCTCCGAAAGGTCACCGCCCCCATGGCCGCACTCGCACGCCCCCTGAGCAGGAGATCATTCCTCGTCGCCGGCGGCCTGACGGCCGGCGCCCTCGCCGTCCCCGGCATCGCCGAAGCCGCCGCCCCCCGGCTGCGCACCGCCGCGCCCGGCGACCCCTTCACCCTCGGCGTCGCGTCCGGCGACCCCGCCCCCGACGGTTTCGTCCTGTGGACGCGGCTCGCCCTCGACCCGCACGCCGAGGACGGCCTCGGCGGCATGCCGTCCAAGCCCGTCGAGCTGAGGTGGGAGGTCGCCACCGACGAGCGGTTCAAGCGGATCGAGCGGCGCGGCACCGCCACCGCCCGCCCCGAGGCGGCGCACTCCGTGCACGTCGAGCTCAAGGGCCTGCGCCACGGACGCGACTACTGGTACCGCTTCCGCGCCGGCAGCCACGTCTCACCGGTCGGCCGCGCCCTCACCGCCCCCCGCACCGACTCGTTCGGCCCCGCCCTGACCATGGCCTTCGTCTCGTGCGCCCAGTACGAGCACGGCTACTTCACCTCCTACCGGCGCCTCGCCGAGGAGCACCCCGACCTGGTCCTGCACCTCGGCGACTACCAGTACGAGTACAAGAAGGGCGTGTACGTCGCGCCCGGCGGCAACGTCCGCGACGCCGACGGCCCCGAGACCGTCACGCTGGCGAACTACCGGCTGCGGCACGCCCAGTACAAGTCCGACACCGACCTGCAGGCCGCGCACGCCGCCGCGCCGTGGCTCGTCGTCTTCGACGACCACGAGGTCGAGAACAACTGGGCCGGCTACATCCCCGAGTCCGGCTCCGACACCCCGACCTACGAGGAGTTCCGCGCCCGCCGCGCCGCCGCGTTCCAGGCCTACTACGAGAACATGCCGCTGCGCCGCTCGTCGATCCCGCACGGCCCCGACATCCAGATCTACCGGCGGGTCCGGTGGGGCAAGCTCGCCAACTTCCACATGCTCGACACCCGCCAGTTCCGCGACGACCAGGGCTGCGGCGACGGCTACAAGGACTGCCCCGAGGCCACCGACCCCAAGCGCAGCATCACCGGCGACGCGCAGGAGAAGTGGCTGATCGACGGGTTCCGCAGGTCGGACGCCCGGTGGGACGTCATCGGCCAGCAGGTCTTCTTCGCCCAGCGCGACAACACCGCCGGGCCCGTCAAGAAGACCTCGATGGACGCCTGGGACGGCTACGTCGCCTCCCGCGACCGCATCACCAAGGGCTGGGTGGACGCCGGCGTCCGCAACCCCGTCGTGCTCACCGGCGACGTCCACGCCCACTGGGCGAGCGACCTCAAGACGAACTACGACGACCCGGACTCGGCGACGGTCGGCGCCGAGCTCGTCTGCTCGTCGATCAGCACCACCGGCGACGGCGCCGACTCCGACCCCGCGAGCCACCCCTACCTGGCGATCAACCCGCACCTGAAGTTCTACAACAACCAGCGCGGGTACGTGCTGACGAAGATCGGCAAGGAGGAGATGAAGGCCGACTTCAAGACGGTCGCGTCCGTCCGGACGCCGGGCTCCCCGGTGTCGACCAAGGCGACCTTCGTCATCGAGGACCGCGTCCCCGGCGTCAAGCAGACCTACCTGCGCCCCTACGCCGCCACGAAGCTGGCCGCCGAGTCGGACCAGACCATCATCGACCAGACCATCCGCAACGAGACCCAGCCCTGACCCGGGCCCGGCTCCCGCGCCGGCTCACCGGTCGGCGCGGGGGCTGGTCGCCGGGCCGTTGAAGATATCGTCCAGGTCGTAGGCAACCGGCATTTCGAGCTGCTCGTAGGTGCAGGACTTCGGCGTCCGGTCGGGGCGCCAGTTGCGGAACCGGGCGGTGTGCCGGAACCGGTTGCCCTCCATCGCCTCGTACGCCACCTCGACGACCAGCTCGGGGCGCACCGCTACCCAGCTCAGGTCCTTCTTGCCCGTCCAGCGTGAGACGGCGCCGGGCATGCGGTCGGCGGTCGCCTCGGACTGCCGCGCCCACTCCGCCCACGGATGCCCGGACAGGTCCTCCATCCGGTACGGCTCTAGCTCCTCGACCAGCTCGGCGCGGCGCTTCATGGAGAACGACGCCGCCACGCCCACGTGCTGCAGGTTGCCCTCGGCGTTGTACAGGCCGAGCAGCAGCGACCCGACGATCGGCCCGGACTTGTGCCAGCGGAACCCCGCCACCACGCAGTCGCACGTGCGCTCGTGCTTGACCTTGAACAGCACCCGCTTGTCGGGCTGGTACTCGGTGTCGCGCGGCTTGGCGACCACCCCGTCCAGGCCGGCGCCCTCGAACTCGTCGAACCAGCGCAGCGCCAGCTCGTAGGAGTCGGACGCGGGCGTCACGTGGATCGGCGCCTTCACCCCGGCCAGCGTCTCCACCAGCCGCCGGCGGCGCTCGCCGAGCGGCGTCTCCAGCAGCGACTCGTCGCCGAGCGCCAGCAGGTCGAAGGCGACGAACGAGGCGGGCGTCTGCTGCGACAGCAGCGTGATCCGCGACGCGGCCGGATGGATGCGCTGCTGCAGGGTGTCGAAGTCGAGCCGGGTGCCGCGCGGCAGGACGATCTCGCCGTCCACCACGCACCGCTCGGGCAGCTCCCGCTTCACCGCCTCGACGACCTCGGGGAAGTACCGGGTCAGCGGCTTCTCGCCGCGGCTGGACAGCTCCACCTCGTCGCCGTCGCGGAACACGATGCAGCGGAAGCCGTCCCACTTCGGCTCGTAGAGCAGGTCGCCCTGGGGCATGGTCTTGACGGCCTTGGCCAGCATCGGCGGCAGCGGCGGGCTGATCGGCAGGTCCATGCCCACCATCTTGCGCCCTGCCACCGACAAAACGGCGCACCGGAGGCCGATAACCTCCAGGTCATGCGCCGCCTGCTGCCCGGGCCCACCGATGAGGACGTCGATCCGTACGATGCGTACGGCGACGCGCCGGGACTGCGGCTCGGCATGGTGATGAGCGCCGACGGGTCGGTCACCGACGCCGAGGGCTGGACCGACGGCCTCGGCGGCGCCGCCGACTTCCGGGTGTTCCGGACGCTCCGGGCGCTCGCCGGAGCGATCCTCGTGGGCGCCGCGACGGCCCGCACCGGGCGCCTCGGTCCCGCCCGCCTACGGCCGGACCTGCGCGCGCGCCGGGGCGGCCCGCCCGCGCCCATCGCCGTGGTGAGCCGCTCCCTCGACCTCGACTGGACGCTCCCGCTGTTCACCGAAGCGGAGACACCGACGATCGTGGTGACGACGGAGCGCGCGCGGGACGCCGTCCCGCCGGGGATCAAGGTGGTCACGGCCGGAGACGACGACGTCGACCTCCCCGAAGCGCTGCGAATCCTGCGCGAGGACCTCGGCCACGAGCACCTGCTCTGCGAGGGCGGTCCAGCACTGGCCACCGCGCTCATCCGGGCGTCGCTGGTGGACGAGCTGTGCCTCAACATCGCGCCCGCGCTTCTCGGCAGCCCGCGCCACACCCGGCTGCTCGGTGTCCTGGACGCCGAGGTGCCCGTCGAGCCCGCGGCCGTCTACCTGGACGAGGGCGTCCTGTTCGTCCGTTACCGGCTGCGCGTGTAGCGCAGGAACAGGAAGCCGTCCTCCTCCAGCGCGTGCCCGAGGCGGAACTCCGCGGGGACGGGAAGCGGCGGGCCGTTCAGGATCCGCGCCGGGTGCCCGGCGAGCAGCATCGGGCTCAGCGTCAGGCACAGCTCGTCCAGCAGCCCGGCCGCCGTGATCTGCGCCAGCACCCCGGGGCCGCCCTCGCACAGCAGCCGCCGGAAGCCGCGCGCCGCCAGCTTCCGGACGGCTACGGCGAAGTCGAGCGCGCCCTCGCCCGCGACGATGACGTCCGCGCGCTCCTTCGCCAGGCGCAGCCGCGCCGGGTCGGCGGTCGCGGTGGTCAGCACGATCGTCGGGACGGCGGCCTCGGTGAACAGCGGCGCGTCGAAGTCCAGGTCGAGGGTGCGGGAGACGACCGCGAGCGGCGGCACCGGCGGCCGGCCGTCGCGCACCGCGCCCCAGCTCTCGCGCGGCTTGACCGGCCCGTACCCCTCGGCGCGGACGGTCCGCGCGCCGACGATCACCGCGTCGGCGAGCCCCCGCAGCAGCAGGAACAGCTCCTGGTCGGCGGGGTTGCCGAGGCCGCCGCTGCGCTCGTCGCGCTGCGCCGCCCCGTCGAGGCCGGCGACCATGTTCGCGCGCAGCCACGTCCCCCCGCCCGGCGGGTAGGCGTAGCGCTCGGCGAGGTCGACGGGGTCGGAGGAGGGCGTCAGGGTGCGCATAGAAGTCACAAGTTACTGCACCGCGGGCAAGGGCGACCTGACCGTTCCGCTTACTCAGCGTACGGCAATATGCACGAATCCGTCATGGCGCGGCGGTCGGCACGCGACACTTGGGGCGGGGACGGACCGCAGAACTGCACCGAAAGGAGCGGGAGGTGGAGTTCGCCGCACTCGCCGCGTGGGTCCTCGCCGCCACGGCCGGCGGCCACCTGTTGGTCAAATGGCTGACGAGCGGGGGGCGGGGCACGAAAGTGACCCGGTTCCCGGTGCTGGTGGTGACCGGGCATCCGCTGGCCGCCGCCGCCGGCCTCTGCGTCTGGATCGGCTACCTGGAGACCGGGCGCGCCGCGTTCGCCTGGGTCGCGTTCGCCGCGCTGCTGGTCGTCATCCTGCAGGGGTTCATGCTGCTGACGCGCTGGCTCGTCGGGGGAGGCCGGCACGCCCGCGGCCGCGACCAGACGTTCCCGGCCGCCGCCGTCGCCTTCCACGGCGTGATCGCCGTCGCGACGTTCGTCCTGGTCTTCCTCACCGCCATGGAGGTGAGCCGAACATGAGACAGCCGGACCGCACCTGACCCCGCCCCGGGCCGGCCCCGGGTCAGCCGCGCTTCAGGACGGTGAGGGAGCGGGCGGGGACGGCGACCTCGTCGCGGGCCTTGACGCGCGGGCGCTCGCCCACGGCGGCCGGATCGGCGGTGTCGAGGACGCACTCCCAGCGCTCGCCGTACTCGGCGCCGGGCAGGGCGAACTCGACGGCGTCCGATCCGGCGTTGACCAGCAGCAGGAACGAGTCGTCGCGGACGCGGCGGCCGCGCTGGTCGGGCTCGGTGATGGCGTCGCCGTTGAGGAACACGCCGAGCGACTTGGCGAACCCGACGTTCCAGTCCTCGTCCGTCATGCTCTCGCCGGCGGGCGTCAGCCAGGCGATGTCGGCGGCGGCGCCCGTCCCGGTGCCGGTGAAGAAGCGGCGGCGCCGGAACACCGGATGGTCGTGGCGCAGGCGCGCCAGGATCCGGATGAACTCCATGTCGCCGGGCTCGTCCCAGTGCACCCAGGCGAGTTCGTTGTCCTGGCAGTAGGCGTTGTTGTTGCCGCGCTGGGTGCGGCCCAGCTCGTCGCCGTGCAGCAGCATCGGGACGCCCTGCGACAGGAACAGCGTCGCGAGGTAGTTGCGACGCTGGCGGGCCCGCAGGTCGAGGACGCCCTGGTCGCGGGTCGGGCCCTCGTGCCCGCAGTTCCACGACCGGTTGTCGTCGGTGCCGTCGCGGTTGGACTCGCCGTTGGCCTCGTTGTGCTTGTGGTCATAGGAGACCAGGTCGGCCAGCGTGAAACCGTCGTGGCACGTGACGAAGTTGATGGACGCGAACGGGCGGCGCGCGCTGTGCTCGTACAGGTCCGACGAGCCGGTCAGCCGGGACGCGAACTCCGGCATCGTCGCGTACGAGCCGCGCCAGAAGTCGCGGACGGTGTCGCGGTACTTGCCGTTCCACTCCGTCCACAGCGGCGGGAAGTTGCCGACCTGGTAGCCGCCCTCGCCGACGTCCCACGGCTCGGCGATCAGCTTGACCTGCGAGACGACCGGGTCCTGCTGGACGAGGTCGAAGAACGCGGCGAGCCGGTCGACGTCGTGCAGCTCGCGGGCCAGCGCCGAGGCGAGGTCGAACCGGAACCCGTCGACGTGCATCTCCAGGATCCAGTAGCGCAGCGAGTCCATGATGAGCTGCAGCGCGTGCGGGTTGCGGACGTTGAGGGAGTTGCCGCAGCCGGTGTAGTCGAGGTGGTAGCGCTTGTCGTCGTCGCGGAGCCGGTAGTAGGACGCGTTGTCGATGCCGCGGAACGACAGCGTCGGCCCGAGGTGGTCGCCCTCGGCGGTGTGGTTGTAGACGACGTCCAGGATGACCTCGATGCCCGCCTCGTGCAGGGCGCGGACCATCGCCTTGAACTCCAGCACCTGCTCGCCGGCCTGCCCGGACGCGCTGTAGGCGTTGTGCGGGGCGAAGAACCCGATCGTGTTGTAGCCCCAGTAGTTGTCCAGGCCGCGCGCCACGAGCGCGTGCTCGGGGATCGACTGGTGGACCGGCATCAGCTCGACGGCCGTCACGCCGAGGTCGACCAGATGGTCGACCATCACCGGGTGCCCGAGGCCCGCGTAGGTGCCGCGCTGCTCCTCCGGGATGCCCGGGTGCAGCTTCGTCAGCCCCTTGACGTGCGCCTCGTAGATCACGCTCTCGTGGTAAGGAACGCGCGGCGCCCGGTCGTCGCCCCAGTCGAAGAACGGGTTCACCACGACGTTCTTCGGCATGTACGGGGCGCTGTCGTCCTCGTTCAGCGCGTCCGGCTCGTTGAGCGCGTCCGGGGCGTCGAACCGGTAGGAGAACAGCGACTCGTGCCAGCGGACGCCGCCCTCCACGGCCTTGCCGTACGGGTCGAGCAGCAGCTTCGCGGGGTTGCAGCGGTGCCCGTCGCGCGGGCTGAACGGCCCGTGCACCCGGTAGCCGTAGCGCTGCCCGGGACCGACGCCGGGCAGGTACCCGTGCCAGACGAACCCGTCCACCTCGGGCAGCTCGCGGCGGGTCTCGGTCCCGTCGGCGTCGAACAGGCACAGCTCGACCCGCCGGGCCACCTCCGAGAACAGCGCGAAGTTCGTGCCGGTGCCGTCCCAGGTGGCGCCCAGCGGGTACGGATCCCCGGGCCAGACCTCAGGCATGTGCTCCCTCTCGTCGACCGACCGGTGCCGCCTGCCCCGCAGCGCGTTCCCCGTCGATTCTGGCCTACTCCCGCCTTGCCCGCCCGCCACGGCCCGATATCAGAGTGTCACGGCCGTCCGCTCATCTGTCGGTTCCGGGCGCGGTGTCACCGAGCAGGGCGCCCAAGGCGCTGGCATGCATTTCGCGTGCCGCTCGCAGCATGCCGGCATGCACACCGATCTTCTCGTCGAGCGCGTCGAGGAGGCCGACGATCTCCCTCTGGCGTTCGATGGGCGGGACGAGCACGGGAAGCTCGCGGACCTTCCGGATGCTGATCGTGGGCAGCACGGTGGCTGTGGCGGACCGGCGGACCCACTGGACCACCTGCGGGTGGCTCAGGTAGTGCATCAGGTAGCTGGGCAGGATCCGATCACCAGGACGCAGAAGCACGCAGCCGCTTGCGAACAGCCAACCTGTGTGCCGTTCGCGTGCCGGCGCCACGCGGTCGATGGTTCCGGTGCGCACGCACACGACGTCGCCCGGCATCAATCGGTATTGCGGCATCGATGCCGCGAACTCCGCCGTGGTGCGCTGAAGATCTTCGTCGACGATGCGACGGTTCCGGATCTGCTTCGCGGTGACCACAGGGACGCCCTCGCCGTCGTCGGTGGCGGGGATCTTCGATGGTCCGGGCTGTACGGCGCACAGCGTGTCGAGCGGGGCTCGGAGCCATTCGTTGTGCTGGGTGCCTTCCTCGAGGCCCTGCGCGACCAGTTCGCCTGCGAGCGCCATCACCTCATCATCGATGCGCCTGCCGGATAGGGTGAGTCGAGCGACGTACGCGACCGAGGCCCTGAAACGCTCGGCGGCCTCGTCTTGGTCGATCACGGTGCTGCCCGGGACCAGGAATTGCCCCGGGTTGAGGGAGTAGTTCGCGTCGCGGAGTTCTTCCAAGCCGACCTCGCGCCTCGGAACCTCAAGGTCGCCCATGACCTTGTCCGCGTGCCACCCACGAAAGATCCGGACGATCTCGGGGAAGTCGCCTTCCGCGGCATCGCCGGCGTCGATGAGGAGAACACCCGGAGTGGGGCGGCGGCGCTTTTCGAGTACCCAGATGGTGACCGGGAGAAAGGTGGATTCGTGACGATGAGATCATAGAGTTCGCCGGGTTCGGCCGGGTGGCGCAGATCGTCCAGGGCGTCAGATGAGAGTTGCGCAGGGATGCCGTGCAACGCGAGGTTGACGCCGGCCCAAAGTGCGGGCCTCGATGACAGCGCTCGTCCTATCACCGGCCCCGCGGCCCTTGGTTCGAGCGATGCGGTCGCCACTAGCAGATCGCCGGAACCGCAGCAGGGGTCGAGAATCCGGTCGCCCGGAGTCGGGGACGCGATTCCGGCCACGACTTCAGCCACTGACCGGGGCGTGCGGAACTCCCCGCCCCGGTGGCCCTCCTGGCGCACGATCTCATCGTTTTTTGTTAACCCTTGCTGGAGGGCAGCCGCCAGATCGTCTCGCCGTCGGCGGTCTCGGCGGTGGGGCGCAGCCCGAGCCGGGACGCGACGGCCGCCGACGCCCGGTTGGCCGGGTGGATCGCGGCGGTCAGCGCGGCGATGCCGTGCCCGGTGAGCCAGCCGGCCAGCGCGCGGGCGGCCTCGGTCGCGAAGCCGAATCCCTGGTAGGGCATGCCGATCACCCAGGCGAGCGCGGCCTGCGGTCCGCCGGGGGCAGGGGTGACGGTCGCCTGGAGGTAGCCGACGGCCTGCCCGTCGCGGGCGCGGCGGACGATCCAGTTGAGCCAGTACTCCTGATGGAAGGGGGCGGGCCCGGCGACGAGGTGTTCGTAGCGGGCGCGGAGCTCGTCGAGGGTGAGGGGCTCGCCGCCGATGTAGGCGTGCAGGCGCGGGTCGTCGAGGACGGGGGCCATCTCGTCGGCGTGGTGGACGGCCAGCGGCTCCAGGACGAGGCGCTGGGTCCGGATGGTCTCGGCGATCGGCCCGTACACCCGCCGATCGTAAGCCCTGCCCGGCACGCCGTGCCCGATCTGCTGGGCAAGATCCGCCGCGCCCCGTTCCCGGACGCCGGCCCGGGTCAGCCGTGGCCGGCGGCGTGGCGGCGCGTCCAGGCGCCGGGCGGATGCTGGGTGGGGGCGAGCCACAGCCACGGCTGGGAGTGCCGGAACGGCAGCTCCGTGCCGGGCTGCCAGGGGAACAGGCCCTCGCCGTTCGGCCAGACGACCTGCAGGAACGGCAGCGGCGGGCGGCGGTAGAACGCGACGGCGCCGCGGAACAGCCCGTCGTACCAGCGCGGGTCGACGGCGCGGAACGCGGCGGTCTGGCCGCGGACGGCGCCTTCGCGGCGCTCGCCGTCGGCGGGCGGGCGGCCCTCCGCCGCCTCCCGGCCGAGGGCGTTGAGCACCTCCTCGGTCTCGTACACGTCGCCGCCGAACATCGCCAGCTCGGGCGCGCGGTGGGTGTGCCACAGCCCGATGGTGTACGCCCAGCCGGGGCCGTCGGCGTCGGGCTGGACGAGGACGACGCTCCACCCGTACTGGGTGATGTGCACGATGGTGCGGAGCTGGAAGTTGTCGAGCCGGTCGCGGTCGCCGTAGTCGCGGCAGATCACGCAGGTGCATGAGGGGCGACCGTCGGACATGCAAGCAAGCTTACGATCATTTCGCCCGCCGTTCCGCCCGCGCGGGGGCGAACCGGCGGCGGTCCCCGCTACGCGTTCAGCCGAGGACCGGCAGGGTGAGCCGCCGGGGTCGGCGGGCCCGGTCCGGACGGTGACCGGCAGGACGCTCCGGTTGCCCAGGTAGGACAGGTCGCTGGAGGCGATGGCGACGCGCAGCCGGTGACCCCCTCCGCCGCGTCCCGCGGGTCACGTCCGCTTGGCGTACCGCTGACCCGGACGACGGATTCGCGGCCCCGGCCATGCGCGCGCATGACGAAATCCTCACCCGTTGGGGAAATACATTAATCGGGGTTCCGCCAATACCGCGGCCGCCGAGCATCTACTATTCTTCGAACTGACCAATAAACGGAACGGAGACGGCTCATGGCGCAGAAGGTCCAGGTCTCACTGGTGGATGACCTCGATGGCGGAGCGGCGGTGGAAACGGTCTCCTTCGCCCTTGACGGCAGGGCGTACGAGATCGACCTGAACAAGAAGAACGCGGCGAAGTTGCGCAAGGTCATCGCGCCCTACCGGGACAGCGCCCGCAAGGTCCGCCCGGCCGGCCGCAAGACCGCGACGCGCACCGCGAGCAACCGCGAGCGCAGCGCGGAGATCCGCGACTGGGCCAGGTCGGCGGGCATCCCGGTCAACGACCGCGGCCGCATCCCGGCGAACGTCGTCCAGCAGTACGAGGCCGCGCACTGAACACCGTTCCCGGCCACCGCGGATCCGTCCGAAGGCGCTGCGCGCGCCCTTTCCGGCGACCGCGTCCGGAACGGTTTCCGCCGCCGGACGCCCGCCAAAGGAACTGCGGCCGGGCGCTCCTTCGGCACGGGAAGTGACGGCCGCCGCATTGCCCGCCGAAGAGCCGGGACCGCGGCGCCGAGAGCAATCAATCGCCGAGCGGGCGATCCGCCGCCGCGCACGTCGCCCGCCGCGCGCGGGCGGGCATGCCCGCGCCTGAGTGCGGCCGTTTCGCCATCGGTCGCGCGGTCGCGCGAATGGGCCGCTGCCCGGCCCGCGGAGGGGCCGGGAACGCCTGACCGCCGGAGGAGCGCCGCGGGTGCCGCTCAGGCGGGCGGGAGGACCCGGGTGAGCAGGTCGGCGACCGTGATCGCGCCGATCATCGGGGCGTCGGTGCTGCGCGGGTCGCCGGAGACCGCGACGACCGGGCTGCGCGCGGCGGCCATCACGCTGGCGATCTCCATGACGGTGGCGTCGGCGTCCACCACGGGCGGCGGCGTCCGGTTCGCGGGCAGCAGGTCGGCGACGCGCTTGCCGGCGAGCCGCTCGCACAGCCGGTCGGCGTGCCCCTCGTCGTAGGCGCGGGCGAGCGCCGGGTCGTCCCGCACGTACTGCGGGATGAGCGCGCCGAGCAGCTGCGAGCCGGGCAGCACGGCCTTCGGGCGGCGCCGGTCGTCCACCACGATCAGCCCCAGCAGCCGGTGCTCGGCCAGCAGGCGGGCGGCGTCCAGCGCGCTGGTGTCCGCGGTGACGGTGGGGTGGTCCACGGCGAGTTCTCCGGCGCGCACACCCCGACCGTAGCAGGGGCGCGTTCCGCCGCCGCCGGTGCCGTCACCGCCGGTCGGACGGGCGGCCGGACGGGTGGTCGCGGCGCTCCTGCGTGGAAAACGCACCGGAATCCCGTTAGGGTCGGTGAACGGTGAGCCGGGAAGTCTGGTCGGCATCGTGCCGCCGACCCGGAAAAGACTTCCAGGAGCCGCCTTGGCCGCTGCAGCCGCCGTCACCATCTTCGTCGTCGCGTACGTGCTGATCGCGTGGGAGCGGATCCCCCGGACGGCGGTGGCGCTCGGCGGCGCGGCCCTCATGCTGCTGCTGCACGTCACCGACGACCGCGCGGCGTTCTTCTCCGAGCGCACCGGGATCGACTGGAACGTCGTCTTCCTGCTGCTCGGCATGATGGTGATCGTCTCGGTGCTGCGGCAGACCGGGGTGTTCGAGTACGTCGCGATCTGGGCGGCCAAACGCGCGCGCGGGAGGCCGTACCGGCTGATGGTGATGCTGGTGGTGATCACCGCGAGCGCGTCGGCGCTGCTGGACAACGTCACCACCGTGCTGCTGGTGGCGCCGGTCACCTTCCTGGTGTGCGAGCGGCTCGGCCTGGACGTCGTCCCGTACCTGATCGCCGAGGTGATGGCGTCCAACATCGGCGGCACCGCGACCCTCGTCGGCGACCCGCCCAACATCATCATCGCCAGCCGCGGCGGCCTGACGTTCAACGAGTTCCTGGTGAACCTCGCGCCGCTGGTGGTCGGGCTGGTCGCGGTGTTCTGCCTGCTGTGCCGGTGGCTGTTCCGGTCGGCGTTCGTCTACGACGCCGGCCGCGCGGCGGAGGTGATGGCGCTGCGCGAGCGGGAGGCCATCACCGACCGGCGGCTGCTGTGGCAGGGCCTCGCGGTGCTCGCCGCGGTGATCGCGGCGTTCGTGCTGCACCCCGTCCTGGACTACCAGCCGTCGGTGGTCGCGCTGCTCGGCGCGGGACTGCTGGTCGCCGCGACGAAGGTCACCACCGAGCAGGCGCTGGCGGAGGTGGAGTGGCCGACGCTGGTGTTCTTCGCCGGGCTGTTCGTGATGGTCGGGGGGCTGGTGGAGACGGGCGTCATCGCGGACGTGTCGCGGGCCGCGGCCGACGTGACCGGCGGGGACCTCGGCGCCGCGTCGATGCTGCTGCTGGGCGCGTCCGGCGTGCTGTCGGCGATCGTGGACAACATCCCCTACGTCGCGACGATGAGCCCGATCGTCTCCGACCTCGTCCAGGCGCATCCGGGCACCGGGGGGCACGTGCTGTGGTGGGCGCTGGCGCTGGGTTCCGACCTCGGCGGCAACGCGACCGCGATCGGCGCGAGCGCGAACGTCGTCGTGCTGGGCATCGCGGCCCGCAACGGCACCCCGATCAGCTTCTGGAAGTTCACCCGGTACGGCCTGATCGTCACGGCCGTCACCGTGGCCCTGTGCGTCCCCTACCTGTGGCTGCGCTACCTCTGACCGGCCTATGACCGGCGGAGCTGCGGACACGCGCCCCGGACCGGGGACCCGCGGGCGCCCGGCCGGGCAACAACGGGTGATCACACGTCGACCCGAGAGGCCCGCCCATGCCCCCCACGAGCCGGTCGTCACCGGTCCGTCCCGCCCCGGCGCCGGCCGGAGAGCCCACCCGGGCCCCGGACGCGGAGCCGGCCGGCGAGGCGTTCCGGGAGCCGACCGACGCGGCGCCGATCGCCGCGTCCCGCACCGATCCCGAACGGTTCGCCGCGCTGTTCCGCCGGCACACCCCGGCGATCATGCGGTACACGGTGCGGGAGGAGCTCATCTTCGACTCCGCGACGCACCGGTTCCTGGGGATGCGGGACGTCGTCACCCGCTCCAGCGACCAGCTCGGAAGGCGCGGGTCGACCCTGTTCTCCAGCGCCCTGGTGCGGACCGCGATCGTGGACGATGTTCCGAAGCCCGCCCCGGGCGCGGAGGTCTCCGACTGCTGACCGGATCCGGGTCCGTGCCCGCCGTCGCGCCCGGTGCGGGCGGCGGGCATGGGGCGGTTCGTCCGGAAAGGCGCCGAACAGGGGAGATGGCGGCGCTATCGTGTCGCCTGACCATCGCGCTGACACGCCTCGTACAGGAGCCTCCATGGGCTACCCCCCGCCTCCCTCCCAGCCCGGCCCAGGCGGCCCGTACCAGCCCGGTTACGGGCCGGGGGGCTACGGCGCCCCGGCGCCCGCCGGTCCGCCCGCTCCGCCGTACGCGCCGCAGCAGCCCGGCTACCCGACCAACGGGTACGCGCCCGCCGGATACCCGCCCCGGCAGCCTGGATACCCGGCGCCGCAGCAGGGCGGATACCCCGTGCCGCAGCAGGGCGGCTATCCGCGGCAGCAGCCTCCCGCGCAGTACGCCACGGCCCCGGCCGACCTGTACGGCTCGCCGATCCTGGTCTACGACCAGCCGGCGCAGTTCTTCTCGACGGAGGCGAACTACACGATCTGGAGCCCGCAGGGGCAGCCCGCCGCGCACGTCCGCGAGCAGGGCGTCAGCGGCGCGAAGAAGGCGCTGCGGGTCGTCAGCCAGGGGAGTCAGACGAAGGCGGAGCGGAAGCTGACGATCTTCCGTCCGGACGGCATGCCGTACTTCCACTTCTACAAGCCGTACGGGTTCATGGGGACGCCGAAGATGCAGGTGCTCACCGCGCAGGGCGGCCTCATCGGGCACCTGCGCAAGCGCGCGATGCGGGGCTGGGAGATCCTCAACGCGCAGGAGCAGCAGCTCGGCTACTACGAGCTGCTCAGCGGCCGGGTCACCGACTGGCAGCAGCAGGAGATCGCCCGCATCCAGCGCGGCTTCGAGGGCATGGGCGAGCTGCTGTCGCAGATGTTCACCGGCGCGGACCGCTACGTGCTCCGGATGCACGCGCCCCTGCAGGAGCCGCTGCGGACGCTCGTCCTCGCCTGCCCGCTCGCCTTCGACACCGCGGTCTCCCAGAACCGCAGCATCGGCGGCTGGCTCTAGCCGCACCGCTTCCCGGCGGCGTCCGCGGACGGTTCCGCTACGGTGCCGGGGCGCGGGCGCAGGATCCCCGCCGCCGCTGCGGCGGCCGCGCAGCAGGCCACCGGCAGGAAGAACGCGGCGTTGAGCGGCACGACACCGGTCAGCGCCCCGATGGCGGCGGGCCCGGCGAGCATACCGAGGTAGCCGATGCCCGCGACGCGGGAGACGTTGACGCCGGCGGCGTCGCGGTCGGCGTGCCCGGCCGCGCTGAACAGCTGCGGGATGCACCCCGACAGCCCCGCTCCGAACACCGCCCAGCCGGCCAGCGCGAGCGGGATCCACGGGGACAGCGCGGCGCCGGCCATCCCGAGCGCGGCGGCCGAGGCGCCGTAGCGCAGGACGGCGACCGCGCCCAGCCGCGCCGCGACCCGGTCGGCGAGCAGCCGGCCGACGGTCATGGCGGTGGCGAACGCGCCGTAGGCGAGGGCGGCGGTGGACGCGGGCGCGTCCAGGACGCGGCGCAGGTGCAGCGCGCTCCAGTCGTTGGCCACCCCCTCGCACAGCATGATCATCAGGGCGAGCGCCGCCAGCGCCCAGATCCGCAGGGGCATCCGCCGCCCCGCCCTCGCGGTGCCGATCTCGCGGGGGTGCTCCGGCCGCAGCAGCGCGGGCGCCGCCGCCGCGGCGACGGCGGCGCCGAGGACCGCGACGGCGGTGAGCGTGCCGGCGGGACGCACGCCCGCGCCGAGCGTTGCGGCCCCCACCAGCGACGCGAGGACGCCGCCGATGGAGTACGTCGCGTGGAACGCCGACATGACGGGCCGCCCGTACCCGCGTTCCACCTGGACGGCGTGGGCGTTCATGCCGACGTTCAGGCCGCCGCCGTTGCAGGCGCCGAGGACGGCCAGCGCGGCGCCGAGCGTCCAGGCGTTCGTGGCCAGGCCGGGCCCGACGACCGCGACGCTGCTCAGCGCGGCGCCGGCCGGGACGACCCGGCGGGCGCCGAACCGGTCGGTGAGCGGCCCGATGACCTGCATGCCCGCGAAGGAGCCCGCGCCGAGCAGCAGCAGGAGCCGGCCCAGTTCGGCGTGGCCGATCCCGGTCCGGTGCTCGATGCTGGGGATGTGCACGACCCACATCCCCAGCAGGAAGCCGGACAGGCCGAAGTAGACGAAGGTGGCCATCCGGCCCGTCCGTAGCGTTCGCTCCATAACGCGAACATAACGAACAAGTTGATGCCTCGAAACCTTGTTTTCCGAACATCGATGGTGTTCGATCGCGGTATGGCAGACACGGAGCGGCTGCGGCGGATCACCGAGGCGGTGCGCGACGCCGGCAGCATCGGCGTCGCGGAGCTCGCCGGCCTCACCGGCGCGTCCGAGATGACCATCCGGCGCGACCTGGATCACCTCGCCGCCCAGGGCGTCCTCGAACGCTACCGGGGCGGGGCGAGGACGCTGCTGCTGCGCGGCGAGGAGCCGCCGTTCGCGGTGCGCGTCCACGAGGAGGCCGAGGCCAAGCGCCGCATCGCCGCCGAGGCCGCCGCGCTCATCGCCGACGGCGAGTCCGTCGTGCTCGACAGCGGCACCACCTGCCTGGAGGTGGCCCGCGCGCTGGAGACCCGGCGGCTGACCGTCATGCCGCTGTCCCTGCACGCGATCAACGCGCTCGCGGGCGCGCCCCGGCTGACGCTTCTGGTGCCCGGCGGCCGGCCGCGCCCCGGCGAGCTGGCGCTCACCGGCCCGCTCGCCGAGGCGTCGCTGGCCGCGCTGCGCTTCGACACCGCGATCATCGGCTGCTGCGGGCTGACCGCGGCGGACGGCCTGACCGCCCACGACCTGGAGGACGCCGCCGTCAAGCGCGCCGCGATCGCCTCCGCCCGGCGCGTCATCGCCGTCACCGAGGCCGCCAAGCTGTCCCGCACCGCGCTCGCCTTCGTCGGCCCCGCGTCCGACCTCGACGCCGTCGTCACCGACGACTCCGCCCCCGGCGACCGGATCGCGGAGCTGGCCGCCGCGGGCGTGACCGTGCGCACCGTCTGACCCCGTGCGCACCGTCCGCCCCCGTGTCAGCCCGCCCGCCGCGTCCCGCCGGCCGTGAGGGCGACGGGGGTGCCGGTCGCGGCGGACAGCCCCGCCGACACGCCGATCATCACGCTCGCGACGCCCGCGCGGTACCCCGCCTGGCGCGCGAGCGGGTCCTCCGACGGGCCCCGGAACACGTCGTCCAAAAGCAGCGCGTCGCCGCCCCCGTGCGCGCCCGCGCCCCGCTCGATCGCGATCTCCTCGGGCTCGTGCCAGTGCCGGTGCAGCACGAGCCGCTCCGACGCGCCCGCGGCGTGCTCCTTCCCGGACGCGGTCGGGTCGATCGCGGCGTGCGGCGGCGTCCACGCGCGCTCGACCACGTGCAGTTCGAGCCGCCCGGCGGTGCCGTTGAAGACGGCCCGGTACCCCTCCGCCGGCGCGTGGGCGTTGAGGGAGTAGGTGAGCAGCGCGCCCTTCTCGTAGCGGACGAGGACGGCCATGTTGTCGTCGATGGTGATGCCCTCGCCGAACACGTCCTGGTCGCGGTTGTAGCCGTCCTCGTGCTCGGCGTCCAGGTAGAGGGCCTTGAGCCGGGGGTCGGCGGACAGGTCGAGCAGGAACGGGTCCGTGCCGAGCCCCGGCGCGTGCCGCGCCCTGGCGGGCCGGTCGCCGAGCCCGCGCCCACGCGGTCGCGTCCGCGCTCGCCGTCGCCGGGGCGGACACCGCCGAGTCGATCGAGGCCGTCGAGCTGGAGCTGTTCCGGGCCAACGACATCGAGTCCGACGACACCTCCAGCGCGCGGCTCCGGCTCGCCGGCGGCACCGTCATCGCGATCACCGTCTCGCTGTGCGCGGACCGCCGGCGCACCGAGCCCTACCTGCACCTGCACGGCGCGACCCGTTCCGCGCGGCTCTTCTACACCCTCGACGAGATCGAGGCCGGCGGGGTCAGGACCGGCTACGACCGGACCGACCTGCTCGGCAACCTCATCGCGCACGTCCGGGACGGGGCGGACCTGCTGGTGCCGCTCGCCCGCACCGGCGGCTTCACCCGGCTGCTCGACGCGATTCGGCTCGCACCCGGCCCGCGGCCGGTCGAGGGCCGGTTCGTCCGGACCGAACCGTCCCGGCTGGTGCTGCCGGGGATCGAGGACCTGGCCGTGCGGGCGGCGGCCGGCCTCGGGACGCTCTGCGAACTGGGCTTCCCCGAGAGCCTCGGATCGGTCCGGGCGCCGTGGCCGGAGACGGTGCTGCGGGTGGACGGGCAGGACGTCGCCGCCTACGTCGAGCGCGGCGACCTGCAGGCGTCCGACGCCCCGCGGCCGCACCTGCACCCCGTCCGGACGCTCGGCGGGACGGTCGTCACCGAGGTCCAGCCGGACGACCACGTCCACCATTTCGGGGCGAGCGTCGCGATCTCCGACGTCGACGGCGCGAACTTCTGGGGCGGCTCCACCTATGTCCGGGACGAGGGGCCGACGATGCTGGCGAACCACGGACGGCAGCGGCGGCGCACGCTCCGGCCCATCGACGGCGGCTATGCGGAGACCCTCGACTGGATCGGCCCGGACGGCACCGTCCTCGCCGCCGAGGAACGGACCCTGACCGCGCGGGCCGTACCGGGCGCCTGGGCGCTGGACGTCGCGTTCACCCTCACGAGCCGGACGGGGCGCCCTCTCGTCCTGCGGAGTTCGGCCTGCAAGGGCCGGGTCGGCGCGGGCTACGGCGGGTTCTTCTGGCGCGCGCCGAAAGACTCGCCCGGCCTGGACGTCTTCACCGGTGAGGCGTCGGGGGAGGAGGCCGTGCACGGCAGCGTCACCCCGTGGCTGGCCCTGGCCTCGGACGCCTGGACCCTGGTGTTCGTCCAGACCGCCGGGCTCGACCCGTGGTTCGTCCGCGTCGCCGAGTACCCGGGCGCCGGCCCGGCGCTCGCCTGGGACACGCCGCTGACCGTCCCGGAGAACCTGCACCGGGCGGTCACCGTCGTGGTCGCCGACGGGCGGCTCGCGCCCGGCCGGGCCCGCGACCTCGCCGCAGGGACGGCCGGCGACGCCGCCGGCACCGACTCGTGGCTGGTGAGCGGGTTGGGGGAGGGCGCGCCGGGTACAGCGATCGAATAGGACATTTCGACCTAGTCAGGGAGGTATGACCATGACTAGGAGTGCGAATGCTCCCCGGACTCCGATGTCCGGACTGCTGAAGGCGCCGCGCAGCCGGGGCATGGTCAACGGGCTGCTGCTGGTGCTCCTCGGGCTGTGGGGCGGGCTCATCCCGTTCATCGGCCCGTACTTCACCTTCGGGTTCGGCTCGACCGCCACGTGGGACTACACCTCCGACCGGCTGGTGCTGTCCATCCTCCCGGCGATCGCGGTCGTGCTGGGCGGGCTGATCCTGATGGTCAGCGCCGCGCGTCCGGTCGCCATGGTCGGTTCCTGGCTGGCCATCGCGGGCGGACTCTGGTTCGTCGTGGGCACCGTGATCGCCCCGGTGTGGGGCGGCGGCCCCGGAACCGCGCTCGGCGGCCAGTCGCGCCAGATCGCCGAACAGCTGTCCTTCTACCAGGGGCTCGGCGCCATCGTCACCCTGCTGGCGGCGATCGCGCTCGGACGCTTCCTGGTGGTCGGCGTGCGGGAGGCGCGGCGAGCGGAGGCGGAGCGCGCGGCGGCCGCCGCCGGAACCGCCGGCGCCGTCGGGGGCACCCGAAGGGGGACCGCGGTTCCCGAAGCGGACCGCTCGGGCCGCGGGTCCACCGCCTCGCCCGAGTGGGAGCGGCAGCAGGCACCGTCCCGCGAGGAGCGAGAGCCCTCGAGGGCCGACGGGCACCGCTGGCACGCGAGCCTGCCGCGCCGGCGGTGACCCTTGAGGGACACGCCTCCCAGGTGCGGCGCCCCGGCCGGGGAGCCGCACCTGGGCGCTTCGCCCGGGGCCGCAGCCCGCTGGTCCGGCGCCGCCGCCCGCGCGGAAGGCCGACGTCCTCGGGCTGCGGCGCCGCAGGAACTCCGCCAGTCCCGCCCGGTCGATCACCATGCTCGTCCTCCCGTGGTGCTGCCTCCTTTTTAGCCGCCGGGCGGCCTCGGCATCGCCGCCGGGCTCGCCGCGGCCGGGGCCGAGGTCGTCATGCCCGTCCGCAACCAGCGCAGGGGCGAGGACGCGATCGCCGCGAT
The DNA here is from genome assembly GCF_008923205.2 of Actinomadura physcomitrii. Classification (GTDB taxonomy): domain Bacteria; phylum Actinomycetota; class Actinomycetes; order Streptosporangiales; family Streptosporangiaceae; genus Spirillospora; species Spirillospora physcomitrii. The sequence continues at coordinate 92,827 of NZ_WBMS02000019.1, forward strand.
CCGCCGGCGGACCCCGGACCTTCCGGCCCTCTACGCCGCCACGTCCCCGCACGCCGAAGGCGGCGGGTTCTACGGCCCGCGCGGACCCGGGCACCTGGGCGGACCTCCCGCTGAGCAGAAGCTCTACCGCCTCCTGCGCAGCGCCGAGGACGCCGAGCGCCTATGGCGGATCTCCGAAGACCTGACCCGGGTGCCCATCCCGAGCACCTGAGAGCCGGGCCCCGGCGTCAGCGGACCAGCGGGAGGAAGACCGTGTCGACGATCTCCTCCAGGACGTGCTCGGGCACCTCGGCGAACGTCGAGAGGATCTCGTGGCGCAGCAGGACGAAGGGGAGCGTCTTGATCCGCTCGGTGAGCAGCTCCGGCCTGACCTCGCCGCGCTCGACGGCGCGCTCGAAGAGCGTGTCGAGCGCCGCCGCGCGGCCCGTCGTGACGGGGTCGAACAGGTCGCTGGGGTTCCGCCCGGTCTCCCGGTAGTAGCTGGCCAGATGCGCGTACATCACGGTGACCAGCTGGACGTGGGCGGTGGCGATCTCGCGCATGAGGGTGAGGACGTCCTCCCGCAGGCTGCCGGTGTCGGGGACGGCGGGGCGGGACTCGCTGAGGACGTGCACGATGGTCGCCCGGACGAGCTCGTCGCGGTCGGGCCAGCGCCGGTAGAGCACGGGCGGGCTCGTGCCCGCGCGCTTGACGACGGCGTCCATGGTGAACCTGGCGTAGCCGCTCTCGGTGAGTTCGTCCCAGGCCGCATCGAGGAGCGCCTTCTCCAGTGCAGCCCCGCGGCGCCGCTGAGCCATCGCCCGCCCTCCCGGCGTAGATAGATTTGCCTTTCTTACGGTATCGGCTTACCGTGCGAGGTGTAAGGAAGAGTCGTCTATCTTAAGGTGCCGATCGTGCGCACTCCCCGTGCGGCCGGGCCCGCTCCCGCCGGTCCCGGCCCCGCCTTCGCCGATCCCGTCGACCCCGTTGTGCGGCGCATGGCGATCACCCTCATCGTCGGAGCCCTCGGCGTCGTCTTCGATACCACCGTCGTCAGCGTCGCCCTGAACGACCTCGCCGAGGACCTCGGCGCCCCGCTCGCCACCGTCCAGTGGGTCGGCACCGGCTACATGCTGGCCGTCTTCGTCGCCATCCCGCTCGCCGGATGGGCCCAGTCGCGGCTCGGCGGCCGGCGCCTGTGGATCGCGGCCCTGGGCGGGTTCCTCGCCGGCTCGGTCCTGAGCGCGCTGGCCTGGACCGCCACCGCCCTCATCGCCTTCCGCCTCGTCCAGGGTTTCGCGGGCGGCATCATGATGCCGCTGATGTACACCCTGCTCATGCAGGCGGCCAAGAGCCGCGACATCGGCAGGGTCATGGCCGTCATCACCGTGCCCACGGCGCTCGGCCCGATCCTCGGCCCCGTCCTCGGCGGCCTCATCCTCCACCTGGCCGACTGGCGCTGGCTGTTCCTCGTGAACATCCCCTTCTGCCTGGCCGGCATGTGGCTCGCACGGCGCGACCTGCCCGATGACCGTCCTGCGCCCGGCCGGCCCCGCACCCGCCTGGACGTCGTCGGCCTGCTCCTGCTCTGCCCGGGTTCCGCGGCCCTGCTCTACGGCCTCTCCCGGGTCGACGGCACCGCGGACCCCACCGGCGCCCGCGTCCTCGTGCCCCTGCTCGCCGGGCTCGTCCTGGTCGCGGGCTTCGCTGCCTGGGCGCTCACCGGAGCCGCCGATCCCCTGGTCGACGTGCGCATGTTCCGCCACCGCCCGGTGGCCTCGTCATCCGCCCTGCTCTTCCTGGGCGGCATCTCGCTGTTCGGGTCGATGATGCTGCTGCCCCTGTACTTCCAGCTGGTCCGGGGCGGCACCCCGCTCGACGCCGGGCTGCTGCTCATCCCGCAGGGAGCCGGCGCCCTCCTCGCGCGCGGTCTGGCGGGCCGGTACATGGATCGGGTCGGCCCCCGCGCGGTCGCCCTCGCGGCGTTCGCGGCCGTCGCCGTGTCCACCGTGCCGTTCGCCTTCGTCACCGCGAGTACCAGCGAGATCCTGCTGATGGCCGCGCTGTTCGTCCGCGGTGTCGCCTTGGGCGCCGCGATGATCGCGCCCATGGGCGCCGCCTTCGTCGGGCTGGCGCACGCGGAGATCCCCGACGCCAGCATGATCACTCGCGTCGCCCAGCAGATCGGCGGCGCGGCGGGCGTCGCCGTCCTCATCGTCGTCCTCCAGCGGAACATCGGCGCCGCCCGCACCCCCGCGGCCCTGGCGGCCGGGTTCGACCACGCGTTCTGGTGGTCGGTGGCCCTCACCGCCTGCGCCGTCCCGCTCTGCCTCCTCCTGCCCGGCCGCACCCGACCGCCGGCCCCCGCAAACCCGGGTTCCTGACGGCCGCGGGCCGGACTCGAGCGGCCCGCGGAGATTTTTTCGGCGGAGCCGTCACAGCCCGGCAGGGTGCCCTGTCTTAGCTGGCGACCGGGCGGTGACCGACGGCCCGGCGAACGGGAGGGTTCCTCATGAAGATCGTGGTCATCGGCGGCACCGGGCTGATCGGTTCGAAGGCCGTGGAGATGCTCCGGCGGCACGGGCACGAGGCGGTGCCGGCCGCGCCGAGCACGGGTGTGAACACGCTCACCGGCGAGGGACTGGCGGAGGTGCTGGAGGGCGCGTCCGTGGTGATCGACGTGTCCAACTCGCCGTCCTTCGAGGACGAGGCGGTGCTGAACTTCTTCACCACCTCGACCGGCAACCTGCTGGATGCGGAGCGGAAGGCGGGCGTGGGCCACCACGTCGCGCTGACGATCGTGAACACCGACCGGCGGCCCGACATCGGCTACTTCCGGGCGAAGGTCGCGCAGGAGAAGCTCATCGAGGCGTCGCCGATCCCGTTCTCGCTGATCCACGCGACGCAGTTCTTCGAGTTCGGGCGCAGGATCGCCGACGAGGCCGCCGCCGGCGGCGACACCGTCCCGATGCCGCCGGTGCTGTTCCAGCCCATCGCGGGCGAGGAGGTGTCCCGGACGGTCGCGCGGACCGCCGCGGGCGCGCCGCTGAACGGCCGGATCCAGATCGCCGGCCCCGAGGTGTCCCGGATGGACGAGTTCTTCCGCAAGGCGCTGGCCGCGTGGGGCGACCCGCGCGAGGTCGTCACCGACCCGCACGCGCACTACTTCGGCGCCGAGATGCACGAGCGCGACCTCGTCCCCGACGAGGGCGCCGCGACCCTCGGCGAGATCACCTACGCCGGCTGGCTGGCCGCGAACCCCGTCAAGTGACCCCGTCGAGCAGTGACCCAGCCCCGCGACGACGAGCCCAGGAGGCGCCACCATGCCCGGCACTGACCCCACCGCCGCGCCGAAGCCCAGGTCGAACGCCTGGCATACCGCGCTCACCACGATCCAGGAGGTGGAGCCGCCCTTCATCCCGGCCGGCGCGCACGCCGCGACCGTGATCATCGAGTACCCGCCCGGCGACCCCGGCGCGCCGCCGCACCGGCACCCCGGCCCGGCGTTCGGCTACGTGCTGCAGGGCGAGATGCTGATGGAGCTCGAAGGGCAGCCGCCCCGGCCCATCCCGGCGGGCGAGGCGTTCTGGGAGCCCGGCGGCGACGTCATCCACTACCAGGACGGCAACAACCGCGACGACATGCCGCTCCGGTTCCTCGTCACCATGCTCTGCGAGCCGGGCAAGCCCATGCTGACCCTCGTGGACGACGCCGAACTGGCCGAGCGGGCGCACCTGCGCGTCCCGGCGGGCCGTCCGGGCGATCCGGGCGCGGAGAAGCGATGAGCACCCCGACCGGCGGCGAGTTCGAGATCGAGTTCGAGGCGGAGGTCGAGGCCGAGCTGGAGCTGGCCGAGGCGAGCGACCCGGCGCGGGCCGCGGCGCAGCCGGCCTCCGGATGGCTGTTCGACCCGGTCGAGGCCGAGGCCGAGGAGGTCGTGCTCCGCGACCTGCTCGGCGCGGCCGAGGAACTGGAGTCCGGTTCCCGGTCCCGGAAACGCGGCTCCGGCGAAGGCGCCTGAACCCGCCCACCTCACGACATCCGAAGCGAGACACCATGAACCACCCGGCCGGGCCGCCGCATGCGCCCGTCCCCGCCCCGTCGACCGGGATCGCCGCGCTCGACGATCTCCGCGCGCACCTGCAGTGGGCGATCGAGCTGGAGCACGCGACCCTGCCGCCGTACCTGTGCGCGCTGTACTCGCTCGACCCGGACCGCAACCCCGAGGCCGCCGAGGCGGTGGCGGGCGTCTTCATCGAGGAGATGCTGCACCTGGCGCTGGCCGCGAACCTGCTCAACGCCGTCGGCGGGAGCCCGCGGCTGGATGCGCCGCACCTGCTGCCGCCGCACCCCAGGCGGCTCCCGCACGGCGACGCCTCGCTGGAGCTGTCGCTGCTCCCGTTCGGCGACGCCGCGCTCGAGATGTTCCTGCGCCTGGAGCGGCCCGCACCGCCCAGCGGCCCGGCCGAAGGCGACCGCTACGAGACGATCGGGCAGTTCTACGCCGCGATCGAGGCGGGGCTGCGGCACCTGTGCGACCGGCTCGGCGAGGCGGAGGTCTTCTCGGGCGACCCGTCCCGCCAGCTCGACGCCGGGCACTTCCGGCACACCGCCGGACGGATGATCGCGGTCACCGACCTGGCCTCGGCGCTGGCCGCCCTCAAGGAGATCGTCGAGCAGGGCGAGGGCACGGCCCGCGGCGCGGTCTGGGACGGCGACCCCGACGTCCACCATCCCGGCCGGGACGAGGTCGGCCACTACTACCGCTTCCAGGAGCTCAGGGCCGGCCGCCGCTACCGCCGCGGCGACACCCCGCGGTCCGGGCCCACCGGCGAGAAGGTCGCCGTGGACTTCGCCGGCGTCCTGCCGATGAGGCCGAACCCGCGGGTCGCCGACCACGCTCCCGGCAGCGCGATCCGCGCGGCCCAGGAGGAGTTCAACCGGACCTACTGCACCCTGCTCTCCCTGCTGGAGCAGGCGTTCAACGGCGGTCCGCGGCGTATCGCGGCCGCCGTCGCCACCATGTACCGGCTCAAGGCGCAGGCCCAGGCGCTGATGCGGATGCCGGACGGCGACGGCACCACGGCGGGCCCCACCTTCGAGTACGTGCCGCCCGAGCGGCGGGCCCGACCGCAGTGAGCGAACCGCAGCGCAGCCGAGCGGACGGGCGGGCGCCCGGCCGTCCCGGACCGGCGGCGATTACCGTCGTGGGAGAGGGGCCCGCTCCATCCGAGCCGTCCAGGGTGTCCGAGGGCGGGTGAGAGCGGACCGGCCGGCGATCGAACGGGGGCGATCATGGTGGCGGACGACGGACCGGGCGACGTTCCGCAGGACGCGGACGATCTCGACTCGGCGGCGGCGGCCTTCGCGGAAGTGCGGCCGCGGCTGTTCGGGATCGCCTACCGGATGCTGGGCAGCGCCACCGAGGCCGAGGACCTGGTGCAGGACGTCTGGCTGCGCTGGCAGACCTGCGACCGCGACGCCGTGGCCGACCCCGCCGCGTTCCTGGCGACGATCGCGACGCGGCTGGCGATCAACGTCCTGGGGTCCGCCCGGGTCCGGCGGGAGAGCTACGTCGGGCCCTGGCTCCCCGAACCCGTCGACACCGGCGCCGATCCGTACCTCGGCGCCGAACGCGGCGAAGCGCTCAACCTCGCGGTCCTGATGCTGCTGGAGCGGCTGTCGCCGACCGAACGCGCCGCCTACGTCCTGCGGGAGGCGTTCGACTACCCCTATCCGCAGATCGCCGAGATCCTCCAGGCCGGAGAGCCGGCGGTCCGGCAACTGGTCAGCAGGGCCCGCAAGCACCTGCGGTCCGAGCGGCGGGCGCCGGTGACCGGCGCCGAGCAGCGCCGGCTGCTGACCGCCTTCGTCGCCGCGGCCCGCGCCGGCGACCTGGCCGCCCTGGAGGAGCTCCTCGCCGCCGACGCGGTCAGCTACTCCGACGGCGGCGGCGCCGCCCGGGCGTCCCGCTTCCCCGTCGTCGGCGCCGCCCGGGTCGCCAAGTACCTGCGGGCGTTCGCGGACCGGTTCTGGGACGGGGTGGACGTGGAGTGGGCCACCGTGAACGGCCAGTCCGCCGCGCTGCTCCGGCGCGACGGGGAGACCTTCGCCGTCCTCACCGTCGACGCCACCGACCAGGGCATCGGCCGGGTGCTGTGGATGATGAACCCCGCCAAGATCACCGCCGCGTCACCCGCCGGCTGACCGCCCCGCGGGCGCCGCGAGGGCCCGCCGTCCACCGCCTGCCGTGGACGGCGGCCCCTCGCGGCGCCGTCCTCACGCGGGCTTGCCCATGTCGATCCACCGCTGGAGCTTCTCCAGGTCCGCCTCGGGCCATGAGCCGTCGCACGGCATCCGCCCGCTCAGCAGGGAACCGATGATGGCGTCGGCGTTCTCGGCGACGTCGGCGTGGTCGAACAGGTCGAAGCGGAACAGCATCGCGGCGCGGTCCTTCGTCCGGAACAGGGGCTTGATGTCCTGCTCGAAGCTGAGCTCGTCACTCTCACCGGGGGATGGCACGTCGTGTGCTCCCTTCATGGAACGGCGGGATCGGTCCCCAGCAAAGACCGGACGGCCCGCCGATCTGTGACGGGTTCCGCGCGGACGGTCGCCTGCGCGCCCGCGACCCGGGACCCGGGGCGCCTTTCCTAGGGACCGGGCGCCGTCCCGGGGCATCGGCCAGGGGGTCACCCTGGTGCCTTCCCGCACCCGGGCGGCCGATCGTGAGCGGTATCGGCCGAAGCCGCGCAGCAGGACGGAAAGGACCACCGCTCATGACCATGCACGTTCCGGAGCCGGCGGCGCGGGAGACCGCGGGCACGGAGGAGGGGGACGCGGGTGCGCGTCCGGATCCCGGGCGGCCGGACGGCACGCTCGACCAGGCCGTGGCCTTCTTCACGGGGGCTCGGCCCCGGCTGTTCGGCATCGCCTACCGGATGCTCGGCAGCGTCCCCGAGGCCGAGGACATCGTCCAGGAGACCTGGCTGCGCTGGCAGGGCGCCGACCGTCCGGCCATCGAGAACCCGGCGGCCTTCCTGGCGCTGATCACCACGCGGCTGGCGATCAACACCGCCACGTCCGCCCGGTCGCGCCGCGAGACCTACATCGGCCCCTGGCTGCCCGAACCCGTCGACACCGGCACCGACCCCGCCCTCGAGGCCGAACGGGGCGAGGCGCTGGAGTTCGCGCTCCTGCTGCTGCTCCAGCGGCTCACCCCGACCGAACGGGCCGCCTACGTGCTGCGCGAGGCGTTCGACTACCCCTACCCGCAGATCGCGGAGATCCTGCGGCTCAGCCAGGCCAACACGCGGCAGCTGGTGAGCCGCGCCCGCAAGCACCTGACCGCGGCGCGGCGCGGGCCGATCGACCGGGCCGAGCACCGCCGGCTCGTCGAGGTCTTCGTCGGCGCCGCCCAGTCCGGGAACACCGCCGCCCTGGAAGACCTCTTCGCCGCGGACCGGGTGGCGTGACGCCGTCAACGAATCGGTGACCGGAGGGACCGATGAAGACCTTGCACTGGCAGGAGGAGGCGTCATGCCGCTCGCTCGACCCCGACCTGTTCTTCCCGGTGGCGGAGGAGACCGTCTACACGGACCAGATCGCGGCGATCCGCCGGATCTGCGCCGCCTGCCCCGCCGCGCGCCGCTGCCTGGAATGGGCGGTGGCGACGGGTGAGCCGGACGGCATCTGGGCCGGCACCACCCCGAGCGAGCGCCGCCGCCTGCGGGCGGCCCGGCGGACTTCCCGTCCCGCGACCGGGCCCTCGCGCCCCGCCACCCGGACGGCAGGCGCCGCTTGATCCGGCAGGCGGCGAACCGGCGTCATCACCGAACCCGGCGATGACGCATCAGTGCCCCTCCCACTGGAGAGGGCAACAAGGAACGAAGAACAAGGAGAACAGAAGGGATGCACCGATGAGTGAGCACGTTCTCGAGCCGGCCGCGCAGGAGCTCGCCGACGCCACGTCCAAGCCTCCGTTCGTGTACGAGCTGGGCACCGAGGGGGCCCGCAAGGTCCTGGACGACCTGCAGGCCGGCCCGGTCGAGGGGCCCGAGGCCGACGAGAAGTGGATCACCGTGCCGGCCGAGGTCGGCGACGTCCGGGTCCGCATCGTCAAGCCCGCGGGGACGGCCGGGACCGTCCTGCCGGCCGTGCTGTACGTGCACGGCGGCGGCTGGGTGCTCGGTAACGCCGGCACCCACGACCGCCTGGTGCGGGAGCTGGCGACCGGCGCCGGGGCCGCCGTGGTCTTCGTGGAGTACGACCGCTCGCCCGAGGCCCGGTACCCGGTCGCGATCGAGCAGGCGTACGCGACGGCGCAGTGGATCACCCGGCACGGCGCGGAGGAGGGGCTGGACGCCTCCCGCCTCGCGGTCGCAGGGGACTCCGTCGGCGGGAACATGACGGCCGCGCTGACCATCCTGGCCAAGCGGCGCGGCGATGTGACCTTCGTCCACCAGTCGCTGTACTACCCGGTCACCGACGCCGCGCAGGACACCGCCAGCTACCGCGAGTTCGCCGACGGCCCGTACCTGACGGCCAAGGCCATGGCCTGGTTCTGGGACGCCTACACCACCGACCCCGCCGAGCGCGCCGAGATCACCGCCTCTCCGCTGCGCGCCGCCCTCGACGACCTGGCCGGGCTGCCGCCCGCCTTCCTCATCGTCGACGAGAACGACGTGCTGCGCGACGAGGGCGAGGCCTACGCCCGCCGCCTCACCGAGGCGGGCGTCCCGACCACCAGCGTCCGCTACAACGGCACGCTGCACGACTTCATGATGCTCGACCCCGTCCGCGGCACCCGCGCGGCACGGGCCGCGACGGCCCAGGCCGCCGCGGTGCTGAAGAGTGCCCTGCGCACCCGAGAGGAAGACCGATGACCAACGGAGAGCAGCCCATCGCCGTCCTCGTCCACGGCGCGTTCGCCGAGTCGGCGAGCTGGAACCGCGTCATCGAGGGCCTGCGCCGCCGCGGCCTGGATGCCGTGGCCGTGGCCAACCCGCTGCGGGACGTGGCGGGCGACGCCGCCTACCTGCGCGACGTGATCGCCGGGATCGGCCGTCCGGTCGTGCTGGCCGGCCACTCCTACGGCGGCATGGTGATCAGCGAGGCGGGGGCCGGGAACCCGGCCGTCCGCTCCCTGGTCTACGTCGCCGCCTTCGCCCCCGAACCCGGCGAGAGCGCCTTCCAGCTGTCCGCCAAGTTCGAGGGCAGCACCCTGGCCGGCGCGCTGGAGGCCTATCCCGTATCGTCCGGCGGCAACGAGTTCCGGATCGACGATGGGAAGTTCCACCACCAGTTCTGCGCGGACCTGGACGCCGGCGAGGCCGCCCTGATGGCGGCGACGCAGCGCCCGGTGACGGAGAAGGCGCTGACCGGCGGGCTGGAGGCGAGCGAGCCGGCCTGGCGCACCAAGCCCTCCTGGTTCGTCTTCGGCGACCGCGACCTCAACATCCCGCCCGAGCTGCTGCGGTTCATGGCCGGACGGGCCGCCGCGCGGGGGACCCGGGAGATCGCCGGCGCCTCGCACGCCATCGCCGCCTCCCGGCCGGAGGCGGTGGTCGCCTCCGTCCTCGACGCCGCCGGTGACCGGCAGGGCTGACCGAAGCCCCGGCCCCTGCCCTCGGCCCGCCCGGCGATCGCGTCGCCGGGCGGGCCGTTGTCGCATGTGATCCACCGCGATGCCGGAGCGGTCACAACCCGGCGAGCCGTCTTGTCTTAGCTGGCGACGGCGAAGAGGTGAGGACGACATGCTCACGAACCGGACGGCCGGCGGCCACGCGGACCGCTCCACCCTCGCGGCACGGCGCGAGGACGCCTCCCGCTCCCCGGGGCCCGTGCCCCGCCGCGCCGCCGCGGGCGGCCGCCCATGACCGGCGGGGACACCGGCGCCCTCGCCTCGCTCGCGGAGATGCTCGACGAGCGGCGGCACCTGGTGGACATCGCCGCCTGGATGCTCGGCTCCGCCGCCGCGGCCGAGGAGATCGTCCAGGAGACCTACCGCCGCTGGTACGTCCTCGACGACCGCGAGCGCGCCGCCATCGCCTCGCCCCGCGCCTGGCTGACGCGGGTCGCGGGAGGCATCTGCCTTGAACTGATCGCCGCCGCGGCCACCCCCCTTCATGGTCCGCCGGACCCCGGCGCCCCGGCCGTGCCGGCCGCCTCGGCCTCCTGCGACACTCCAGGCGGGGACCCGCCCGGCGGTCCGGCACCGCCCGACTTCGCCGAGGAGTGGGCGCGGCTGCGGGACGTCTCGAGGACCTCGCCTGCGGACGGCGCGATGTTGCGGCGGCAGGATCGGGTCGCGCGGCGGTTCGCGGCGGCCTGCGACGCGGGGGACACGGCCGCGCTGAGGGCCGTCCTCGCCGCCGACGCGATCGTGGTCAGCGACGGCGGCGGCACGCTGCGCGCCGCCGTCCACCCGACGCACGGCGCGGACGCCGCCGCCCGGTTCATCACGGCGCTGCTGACCGGCCGTCCCCGCACCGCGGTGACCGTCGGGTCCGTCAACGGCCGCACCGGCCTCGTGCTGCGCCGCGACGGACGGGCGGTGGCGGTGGTCAGCGTGAGCACGGCGGGCGAGGAGGTCATCGCCGTCTGGATCGTGCTGAACCCCGCCAAACTGGGGGCCTGGCATCGCCGCTGACCCGGGTGCCGTCGGCGCGCTCGCACGGGGCCTTTCGAAGGCCGCCGACTCTGGGATCATGGACACCGGCGCGGACGATCGTTCCGGGCCATGAGAGGGCGCCCGGTACGCGGCCGACCGCGTCCGGGCGCGTCCGGGCGCGCGAAGAGGGCGGTGGCGGTGGAACGGCGGAGGCGGGGCGCGGGCGGCGGGGGAAGCGCCGAGCTGCTCGGGCGGGGGCCGGAACGCGCCGCCCTCGACCGGATGCTCGCGGCGGTCGGCACGGGCGAGAGCCGCGTGCTCGTCCTGTACGGTGCGCCGGGAGTCGGGAAGTCGGCGCTGCTCGGGTACGCGGAGAGCGCGGCGACGGGCATGCACGTGCTCCGGGCGGTCGGCGTCGAGTCGGAGATGGAGCTGCCGTTCGCCACGCTGCACCAGCTGTGCGCGCCGCTGCTGGACCGGCTGCCGAACCTTCCCGCGCCGCAGCGCGCCGCGCTCGAGACGGTGTTCGGGATCCGGGCGGAGGCGCCGCCCGAGCGGTTCCTGGTCGCGCTCGCCGTGCTCAGCCTCCTGTCGGACGCGTCGGAGGAGCGGCCGCTGCTGTGCGCGGTCGATGACGCCCACTGGGTGGACCGGGCGTCGCTGCAGGTCCTCGGCTTCGTCGCCCGGCGGCTGCTGGCGGAGTCGGTCGTCCTGCTGTTCGGCACGCGAGAGCGCCCCGAAGACCTGCTGGGGCTTCCCGGGATGGAGATCGCGGGCCTGCGCGACGCCGACGCCCACGCCCTGCTGGACTCGGTCACCTACGGCCGGCTCGACCAGCACGTCCGCGCCCGGATCGTCACCGAGACCAGGGGCAACCCGCTGGCCCTGCTCGAACTGCCGCGCGGGCTCAGCGTGACCGAGATGGCGGGCGGGTTCGGCCTCCTGCGCTCGGACGCGTTGCCGGGCCGGATCGAGCAGAGCTTCCTGGCCCGCATCCGCGGCCTGCCCGAGGAGGCCCGGCTGCTGCTGCTGGTCGCCGCCGCCGAGCCCGTCGGCGACCCCGGCCTGGTGTGGGGCGCCGCCGCCCGGCTCGGCGTGCCGCCGGCGGACGCGCTCGCCGACGGCACATGGGAATGGCTGTCGCTGGACGCGCGCGTGACGTTCCGGCATCCGCTCGTGCGGTCGGCCGTGTACCGGTCGGCGTCGAAGCGGGACCTCCGGGCGGTGCACCTGGCGCTCGCGGAGGTCACCGACCCGGAGGCCGACCCGGACCGCCGGGCCTGGCACCTGGCGTCCGCCGCCGCCGCGCCGGACGAGTCCGTCGCGGCCGAGCTGGAGCGGTCCGCCGGCCGGGCGCAGGCGCGCGGCGGGCTGGCCGCCGCCGCGGCGTTCCTGCAGCGATCCGTCGCGCTGACCATCGACCCGTGGCGGCGCGCCGAGCGCGCGGTCGCCGCCGCCGAGGCGACCCTCCGGGCCGGCGACCTCGACACCGCGCGCCGGTTCGCCGACATCGCCGACCGCAACGCCCGGGACGAGTTCCAGGGCGTCCGGGCGCACCTCGTCCGGAGCAGGATCACCTTCGCGGCCGGCCTCAACCACGAGGCGCCGCCGCTGCTGCTGTCCGCCGCGCGCCGGCTCGAGCCGTTCGACCTGGAACTCGCGCGCGAGACCTACCTGATCGCGTGGGGCACCGCGGCGCTGTTCGCCGCCCATTCCGGCCGCCTCGCGGAGATCTCGGAGGCGGCGCGGGCGCTTCCGGCGCCCGCGGGGACCCCGCGCGCTGTCGACCTCGTGCTCGAGGGCTACGCGCTGCTCGTCACCGGCGGCCGGGCCGCCGCCGTCCCGGTGCTGCGGCGGGCACTGGACGCCCTCGCGGACCTGCCGGTGCGCGAGGTCCTGACGTGGAGCTGGGTGGCCAACGGCGTCGGCGCCGCCGTCTGGGACGACCGGGCGATACGCGTCCTCGCCGGCAGGGTCGTCGAGGGGGCGCGGGCGGCCGGCGCCCTGACCGAGCTCCCGCTCTGCCTGACCCCGCTCGGCATCGCCGTCTCCTGGACCGGGGACTTCACCGCCGCCGCGGCGATCGTCGCGGAGATCGAGGACGTCTCGGCGGCGACCGGGGTGCCCATCGCGCCGCACGTCGAGCTCCGGTTGAACGCATTGCGCGGCCGGGAGACCGAAACCGAGGCGCACATCGCCGCCGCGATCGAGGAGGCCGTCGCCGGCGGCCAGCTGATGGGCGTCACCGCCGCCCAGTGGGCGGCCGCGGTCCTCTACAACGGTCTCGGCCGCTACCGGCAGGCGCTCGAGGCGGCCCGGGTCTGCACCCGCACGGCCGAGCTGTGGGTGCCGGCCTGGGCGCTGCCCGAACTGGTCGAGGCGGCCGTGCGGGCCGGCGAGGACGGCCTCGCGCGGGCGGCGCTCGACGACCTGGCGGACGCGGCGGAGCCGTCCGGCACCGACTGGGCGCTCGGCGTGCTCGCCCGCTCCCGGGCCCTGCTGGACGACGGCACCGGCGCCGAGGACCTGCACCGCGAGGCGATCGAGCGGCTGGGCCGCACGGAGCTGCGCCCCGAGCTCGCGCGCGCCCACCTGCTGTACGGCGAGTGGCTGCGCCGGAACCGCCGGCAGGGCGAGGCGAGGGACCGGCTCCGGACCGCCTACGACATGTTCGCGTCGATCGGGATGGAGGCGTTCGCGGAGCGGGCGCACCGCGAGCTGATCGCCGCGGGCGAGAGCGTCCGCAGGCGCACGGCCGACGTCCCGGCGGGCGAGGAGCTGACGCCGCAGGAGCGGCAGATCGCGCTGCTGGTGCGGGAGGGGCTGACCAATCCGGAGATCGGCACCCGGCTGTTCATCAGCCCGCGCACCGTCGAGTGGCACCTGCGCAAGGTCTTCGCCAAGCTCGGGATCAGCTCCCGCAGGCAGTTGGCCGGCGCCCTGCCGAGCGCCTCGTCGGGCCCGGATCCGGGCTGACCGGCCGTTCCCCGGCCCCGGCGGACCCTGGTCCCGGTACACCAGGGAGACACACTGGTCCCCCCGGTGGCCGCCTCCGCGAGGCTGGCCGTGCCGGCGGCCCCGCCGGACGCAGCCCGGGAACGCCTGGCCTCCTCGGCCACCGCGCCTCCCCTGATCGCGGAACGGAATGAGGCAGCATGGCCGATCGGCCGCTGGACGGAGCCGTCGCGCTCGTCACGGGCGCCAGCAGCGGGATAGGCGCCGCGACCGCGCGCCGCCTGGCCCGGGAGGGCGCGGCGGTCGCCCTGGTCGCCCGCCGCGGGCACCGCCTGGACCGGGTCGCGGGCGACATCGCGGCCGCGGGCGGGCACGCCGTCGCGGTGCGGGCCGACATCACCGAGCCGGAGCGCGCCGAGGACGCGGTGCAGCAGACGCTCGACCGGCTCGGGCGCCTGGACGTCCTGGTCAACAACGCCGGGATCATGCTGCTCGGCTCGGCGCTGCACACGTCCGTCGAGGAGTGGGACCGGATGGTCTCGCTCAACGTGGCGGCGCTGCTGCACGTCACGCACGCCGCCGTCCCGCACCTGATCTACGCGGCGTCGACGTCGCCGCGGCAGGTGGCGGACCTGGTGAACATCGGCGCGGCGGCCGGGCGGGCCGCCCGGCCGGGCAGCAGCGTCTACGGCCTGACCAAGACGGGCCTGAGCGCGTTCACCGAGTCGCTCCGCCGGGAGCTGCTCGGTGAACGGGTCCGGGTCGGGCTGGTGGAGCCCGGCGCCGTCGAGACCGAGCTGGTGGACCACCTGAGCGAGACCGTCCGGGACGCCTCCCGCCGGAGCGCCGCCGGCACCGAGGCGCTGCGGCCCGAGGACGTCGCGGACGCCATCGGCTACATCGTCACGCGGGAGCGGCGGGTCGCCGTCGCGCGGATGCTGGTCCGCGCCGGCGAGCAGCCCTGGTGACCGCGCCGCCTTCCTGACCGGCGGCTGGGCGACCCTGATCAACACCTGGGTCGTGGAGGGCGAGGATCCCCCCGACGTGGAAGGGTTCGCCGACCGGCTGGTGCGGACGGTGTCGGCCGTCATCGGGGCGCTAGGGCCGTCCATCGCAGCCGACAAGGAGCACGGCACATGAACCAGGCCTTGCACGCGGAGCCGGGAGCCTTACCCTTCTTCGGGGTCGCCGACGGCCCCGGAGACCGGTCGCTCGCGCTGTACCTGCGGTCCCGGCTGCCGGATCTGCCGGAGCGGGTTCTGGAGGACGTCTGGCAGGCGATGCCCGAACTCGCCCGGGCTTCGCCGCACTCCTGCGAGCACGACGCCCCGTGCGCCATCGACCCGAGACTGCGGGCGTTCGTCAGGAACATCGCGGACCCTACGGCGTCCCCCGAAGACCGGGCGAGGATGCACCGCGCCCTGGGACGGAGCGCCTACCTCCACGGCGTCGGCCCCGTCCTCCTGCAGAGCGCCTACCAGGCCGGCGCACGGTTCGCCCGGCGCCGGCTCAGCGCGGCCGTCCGGCGGTCCGGCGCGTCCGCCGACCAGCTCTACCGGCTGACCGAGGCGGTCTTCGCCTCCGCCGAAGAGCTCTGCGGCTATGCGCTCGACGCCCACACGGAGCTGTCCGAAGGCGGCACCGCGGCGCTGCGCGGGAACCGGCGGCGCCTCCTGCAGGCCATCCTCGCCGAGCCCGGGACCCTCGCCCCGAGCGTCCTGGCACGGGCGGCGAGCGCGGCGCGATGGAGCGTCCCGCGATCGATCGCCTGCGTCGTCCTCGAACCGGACCGCCCGGGCCGGATCGACCGGCTGCGCCGCGCCCTCGAAGGGACGCGGTTCGCCGTCGGCACCCGGGTCGGGTTGGCCGAGGCGGCGCAGTCGCTGCGCACCGCCGAACACGCCCTGTCCCTTCTCCGCCAGGGGGCCTTCCCCGGCGCCGGCCACGTCCGCTGCGACGACCACCTCTCCACCCTGCTCCTGCTCAGCGACGAGCACCTGACCCGCCGGCTGATCGAACGCCGCATGGCCGCCTTGGAGCGGCTCGAGCCCGAACCACGCCGGCGGCTGCTCGAGACCCTGCTGGCCTGGCTGAGCACGGGCTCGCAGGCCCAGGCCGCCGCCCGGCTCCACCTGCATCCCCAGACCGTCCGCTACCGCATGCGCCGCCTCGACGAGCTGTTCGGCGACCAGCTCCGCGACCCGGCATGGCGGTTCGAGATGGAACTCGCCATCCGCGCCGACCGGCTGCTGCCCCGCCCCACCACGAGCCCGCGCGGAACCGCCCAGCCGTCCGCCGGCGAATGATCTTCGAGTGGGGACCTTGGGCCCTAACAGGGCTTACGCTCGCTTCGGCAGGTTGGAACCATGCAGCTCGATCGCAGTGGTCTGGAGATCCTCGGCCCCGACGAATGCCGGGATCTGCTTCGGCATGCCGAGGTCGGCCGGATCGTGTTCACCCACAATGCCCTGCCGGCGATCCAGCCGGTCAATTACGTCCTGTACGGCGAGGACATCGTGTTCCGGACGTCGCGCACCTCGCGCCTGGCCACAGCTGCGACCGGGGTCATCGTCGCCTTCGAGATCGACGAGTTCGACGTCGACGCACGGACGGGCTGGTCCGTCGTGGTGGTCGGGCCGGCGCGCCGGGTCTCCTCGCCCGGCGAGGCCGCCGTGCTGGAGAAGATCGAACTGCGGGCCTGGGCGCCGGGGCAACGGGACCTGTTCGTCAGGGTCCGTCCTGAGATGCTCTCCGGGCGTCGTATACCCGATGGGCTTGATGTCGCCCTGGGGGACGCAGCCTTGGATCCGGGTCTTCGGTACGGAGGGGACAGCGCCGTCGGATGACCCGGCGTCCATGCACGGGACCAACGTCCCTATTTACGGTCGGCTCGATCCAGCAGTGTGGTCTCGACGCGAATCGATCACGGTTCGCGGGCTGACGGTGAGGCACCGCGGTGCACGGCACCGAGCGATCGAGGTGGGTGGACGCAATGGGCGGCTCGCGTACGGGGACTGTCCGGCCACGCGATGTCTGGTTCGCCAGATTGCTCAGAGATGGTCGTCCGCCGCACGACGGTCACGGTGAAGAGCGCGGCGGCCCCCGCGACCACGGCCCGCCGACCGGGCGCAGCACCACCGCCAGCAGCACGAAGCCCGCCATCCGGTTCGCCGCGTCCACCTGCGTCAGCCCGTACTCGGTCTTGAGGTAGGTGGGCAAATAGACCGAGAACGCCACGTACCCGCCGAACGCCACCGCGCCTGTCCCGTACTTCACCGGCTACGTCAAGCGCTACAGCGATCTGCCGTTCCTGGTGCGGCGGGAGGAACGGGACGGCCGCCACGTCCCGGGCAAGTTCCTCACCGCGGCCGACCTGCCGGGCGCGGAGGCCGTATCCGAGCACGCCGCGTTCAAGACGGTGATTCTGGACGCCGCCACCGGGCATCCGCTGGTCCCGAACGGCTCGCTGGGATTCCGGTACGGCGAGGCCGGCGTGGGCAGGTGGAACCTGGACCTCGGCGGCGCCGACCCGCTGCTGTCGGTCGCGGGCGGCGAGGCGGTCGAGGTCGAGCTGGCCCGGTTCGACGGCGTCGACGGCGCGCCGGGCACGCTCCGCCGGGGTGTGCCGGTCCGCACCGTCGGCGGGCGGGTCAGCCGGTTGCGGGCGCGGACCGCCTCGGACAGGTGGCCGCCGGCCGCGGTGAGGAACGTGACCCCGGGGCCGTCGACGACGAAGTTCACCGGGACGAGCACGGCGCGTCCGGCGCAGCCCGCCCACGCCACGCGGCCGATGACCGCGTGCGTCAGCCGCCACAGGCAGGCGGTGCGGTCGAGCGGGCGGAGCCCCCGGGACTCATCGGCGATCATTGTCCGGTCTCGTCTCGCCTCGTCAGTCGTGCTGCTGCCACAGGTCGGGTCCGAAGACCTCGTAGTGGATGCGCTCGTCGCTCACGCCGGCCTTCAGGAGGCCGTGGCGGACGTCGCGCATGAACGGGATGGGACCGCACAGGTAGGCGCGCGCCTTGGCGGGAATGCGCACCGGCAGGGCGCCGAAGTCGATGCGTCCGGCCATGACCTCATCGCCGCTCGGGCCGTCGGGCTGCTCGTACCAGGTGAAGGCGTCCAGCTCGGTCATCCGGTGCGCCGCCCGGGACGTCTGAACGCGCAACGCGTGCGTGGCGGGGGAGCGGTCGGCGTGCAGGGCGATGACCCGGCGGCCAGGGTGCGTCGCGGCGAGATGGTCCAGCATCGCGGCGATGGGGGTGATCCCGATTCCGCCGCTGACCAGGACCAGAGGGTCGGGGCCGTCGTCCAGGACGACGTCGCCGAAAGGCGTCCCGACCAGCAGGTCGTCCCCGACCTTCAGGTTCCGGTGCAGGTGGGTCGACACCGCGCCGTCGGGGGTTCCGCCGCCGCCGCGTACGCGCCGGACGGTGATCTGCATCGAGACGCCGTCCGCCGCGCGCGACAGGGTGTACTGGCGCGGCTGCCGCAGCCCGCCGGGCAGGTCGACCGCCACCGACACGTACTGGCCCGGCCGGTGGCAGACGACCTGCCCGCCGTCCGCGGGCCGCAGGACGAACGACACGACGTCCTCGGCCTCGTCGCGGCGCTCGGCCACCCGCCAGGGCCGGTACTCCGCCGCGGGACCGCAGCCGGCCTCCTGGTACAGCCGGGCCTCCTCGGCGACCAGGAGCGTCGCGAACAGCCAGTAGACCTCCGACCAGGCGGCGCGCACCTCGGGCGTGACCGCGTCGCCGAGCACCTCGGCGACGGCGTCCAGGAGGTGGCGGCCGACGATCGTGTACTGCTCGGGCCGCACACCGAGGGACGCGTGCTTGTGCGCGATCCGCGACAGCAGCCGTTGCGGCGCCGCGGCGGTCTCCAGCCCGCACAGCTGCCGGGCGAAGGCGACGACCGAGCCCGCCAGGGCCTGGCGCTGCTCGCCGTTGGCCTGGTTGCCCTGGTTGAACAGGTTCCGCAGTTCGGGATGCGCGGCGAACATCGACGGGTAGAACCGGCCGGTGATCTCGGCGCCGTGCGCCGCGACGGCGGGCAGGGTCGACTGGACGAAGCCGGCGTGTTCGGGGGAGAGCACTGTGCTGCGTTCCTTCGTTGGCTGGTGTCGATCGGGGGCTCCTCCACGATGGCCCCGCTGATCACAACCGCCCCAGGGACCTTGGTCCCCCGGCCGTGGGGCCTTTGGTCCGGATGACCCTGGGTGACGCACGGGACCTTCGTCCCGGCGACCGGGACCTCCCTCCCTACCGAGGCCCGCCGCTGGCGCGGACCGTGGAAGTGCGCGACGCCGCCCCTCACGGGTTATCGCCGGGGATGACCGGCACATCGCCACGGACGGAGAAGAACATGAGCGCCACCGCCACGGATGCGGACACCCTTGAGGACGTCCTGCGAGAACGTCATCGCCGCTGCCGGCCCGCGTTAGGCAGGCTGAAGCTGCTGGCGAGCAACGGCAGGGGCACCGGGAGGGACGTCCGGGCCGCCACCGCCGAGGTGCTGGCCGAGTTGGACGCAGCCGAGGCGGTTCTGCTCGACGCGCTCTCCGGAAGCGTGCGGCGCGAAGCCTTCGCGCACTTCCTGGGCTGCCGCGTCAACCGCCTGAGGATCGTCGCCGAGCACGCCGCCGCGACCGCGGACGCCGGTGACCTCCCCGTCATGCGCCGCCTGCTGTACCAGTTCCACGCTCTGGCCGAGGCGATGTGGAAGGTCCAACTCGGATTGCAGATCCGCAACCCGAGCTCCATCGCCGGCAGGACGTAAGGCTTTTCCTCCGGACGTTGGGCGCTGCCGGGCCTGTACCGACGGCCGGATCCTGGGTCACGGGAGCCGCGGCCGTCGCCTCGGGCGGCCACGGCTCCTGCACCGCTCATTCAGCGAGCGCCCGGACGAGCGGCCACCCCGTGCCACACCGCGTCGGCGCCGCTCTGCCCGATCCGGACCACCTGGACGCCGGACGCGGCGGCTCCGCCGACCGCCAGGTGCGAGGCGGTCTGCGCCGCCTCGGTCCTCACGCCGGACTGGTAGGTCGCCGAGACGATGCCCGCGCATGGCGGCGGGGCGATCGTTGCGAACGACACCGCCGCCGCCGGTCCGGCGGCCCATTGCCGCCGGTCCGCCGCGCGTCGCAGGTCGTTGCGGTCGAAGCCGAGCCGGCGCCGGAGTCGCTGCAGTTCGTCCAGGACTTGACGTGGGTGAACGCTGGACATGGCCGCCTCCTGGGATCGCCTCTGCGCCGAACGTAACCGCGGACGGGTGAGTGCCTGCAGGTGCGGACGTCCTGTGCCGGCGGGACGAACGACCTGGCGTTCAATCTCCGGTGGTGGGCGTCCTGCCGTGGTGGAGCGGGGTCTCCCAGGAGTCCCCGGGGCGGATGAAGACGTCTTGGTCGCTGAAGGCGATCCGGACGGGCAGCGCGGCGCCGGGACGGAGCGTCACTCTGAGCCGGTCCTGTCGGCAGGTGAGGTCGATTCCCCAGTGGCCGCGGTACCGCAGTCCCAGGCGCAGCTCGCCGATCGCTGCGGGCAGGCGCGGGTTCAGGTGGAGGGTGCCGCCCTGGGTGGTCATTCCGGCGTAGCAGCGCTGGACGAGGTCGACGGTGCCGGCCATGGCGCCGAGGTGGACGCCTTCGGCGGTGGTCCCGTGCTGGGCGTCCTCCAGGTCGCTGCCGAGGGCCTCCCGGAAGACGCGCCAGGCTTCCTCCCCGTCGGTGCTGGCCAGTATCCACGCGTGGACCAGGGAGCTGAGGGTCGAGCCGTGGCAGGTCCGCGGCAGGTAGTAGGCGGTCGTCCGCGCGATCAGGTCGGGCCCGTGCTCATAGCCGAGGTCTTGCAGGATCTCGTCGAGTTCCCGCGGCGTCAGGACGTAGAGGAGCATCAGCACGTCGGCCTGCTTGGAGGCCTTGTAGCGGTTGGTCGAGTCGCCCTCGGCCTCCAGGATCCGGTCGAGCCTGCGGATGTCGCCGTAGCGCTCGCGGTAGCCGGGCCAGTCGAGCTCTTCGAGGTCGCCGTAGCCTTCGAACTGGCTGATCACGCCGTCGTGGAACGGGACGTACAGCCGCCGGCGGACGTCCTCGAACCGGGTGATCTCCTCGCGGGTCAGTCCGAGCCGCTCGCGCAGCTCGGTGCGCCGGTCCTCGGGGAGGAGCGCGAGCGCGTCCAGTGCCCGGTGCAGGACCCAGGCGGTGAGGATGTTGGTGTAGGCGTTGTCGTCGAGGCCCGCTTCGTCCCGGCCGGGGTAGGCGTCGTGGTACTCGTCGGGGCCCATCACGCCGCGGATCCGGTACCGGTCGGTGGAGCGGTCGTAGCCGGCCAGATCGGCGAAGTACCGGGCGATCTCCCAGATGACCTCGGCGCCGTACTCGGCGAGGAACTCCAGGTCGCCGGTCGCCTCGTAGAACCGCCAGACATTGTGCGCGATCGTCAGCCCGACGTGCCGCTGCAGATGGGAGTGGTCGGGCAGCCAGCGGCCCGAGCGGGGGTTGAGGTGCACGCGCTGGGTCTCTTCGCGGCCGTCGGCCGCGCCCTGCCACGGGTACATGGCGCCGCGGCGGCCCGCCACGGCGGCCGCGCGCCGCGCAGCGGGCAGGCGCCTGTGCCGGTACATCAGCAGGGCCTTGGCGATCTCGGGGAACCGCATGGTCAGGAAGGGCAGGATGAACAGCTCGTCCCAGAAGACGTGGCCGCGGTAGCCCTCGCCGTGCAGCCCGCGGGCGGGCACGCCGGCGTCCAGTTCCACGCTGTGCGGCGACACGGTCTGCAGCACGTGGAAGACGTGCAGGTTGAGGACGCGCTGCACGTCGTCGTGGTCGAGTTCGAACTGAGCGCGCCGCCACAGGTGCGCCCAGGCGAGTTCATGCCGCTCCAGCAGGCCTTTGAAACCGTCCGCGCGCCGGGCGGCGGCGAGCGCCGCCCGGCCGTGCTCCTCGATCGCCCGGTCGCGGGAGGTGAAGACGGCCGCCACCTTCTCGATCGTGACCGCCGCGCCCTCGCGGACCTCGATGCGCAGATCCTGCGCGGCCCATCCCGGCTCGGCGTGCCGCGACCGTTCGGCGGGCTCGGACGAGCGGGTGCGTGCCGCCACGGCGATGCCGATCCCCGATGAGACCGTGGTCGTCCTCACGCACGACAGCTCGGGGTCGTCGGGTTCGTCCGGCTTCTCGCGGGACAGGTGCTCGGCCGGCAGGTTCCGGTAGCGGTCCACGCCGGTGTTGGCGACCCGGCCGTCCAGCGCCGACCGGACCTCCAGGACGCCGGTCCAGTCCTCCGGCACGATGGTGGTCTGCAGGGCGGCCAGGTGCGGGTCGTCCATGGACACGATCCGGCGCTGGGCGAGGCGGAACGTCCGGCCCGCCGCGTCACGGCAGCGCAGGAGCCGGGTGAGGACGCCGCGGCGCAGGTCCAGTTCCTGCCCGTACGTCAGGAGCCGTCCCTCCTCGGACGCGCGGTCGAGGTCGAACCAGTCGCCTCCGGCGGCGCGGAACGTCAGCGGCAGCCAGTTCGGGACGTTCACGAGATCGGCGTTGTCGGCGACCTGCCCGCCGATCCGTGCGGTCAACCGGTCGTAGCATCCGGCGACGTAGGTCCCGGGGTAATTTGGGCCGCCGGCCGACGACTCCGGCGTGGCACCGCGCGTGGCGAAATACCCGTTGCCCAGCGTGCACAGCGCTTCACGCAGCCGCTCCGCGGCCGGGTCATAGCCGTCATAGGCGAGGATCCACCGGTTCATGGCCTCCCCTTGCCCGTCAGTGTGCAGCCGTCCGGTGAGGGTGCCCCCTTTCCGGACCATCTCACCGGCGGCCCCGAGCGCTCAGTGCCGGAAGGGCCGGCGGTCCAGGGACCTTCGGCCCGTTCGGACGAGGCGATGCGAACCCAGACTGAGTAGTCGAGGAGTACTGCCGCCTGACTGGGGAGAAGTGTTGAGGATGGGCGAACTGGACAGGGCTCAACGGCCCCATGTGCTGCTCGGCTACGACGCCAGCGAGGACAACGATCCCGCGCTGCGGTGGGCGGTCGACGAGGCCCGCCTGCGCGGGCTGGACCTGGTGATGTGCCACTGCTGGCACTGGCCGTACTCCGCGGACCATGTGGACGACCACGTCGAAACGATCATCAAGCGGGCGGGCGAGAAGCTCCTCGAGCACGGGGAGGCGCGGGCCCGCAAGCTCGGGATGCCCGGGACGGTCGGCAAGCGGCTGAGGCCCGAACCCGTCTCCGACGCCCTGGTGGGCGAATCCGACGACGCCGAACTGATCGTGATCGGCTCCCACGAGCGCCACCACCTGCCGGTCGGATCGACCGCCGTGCAACTGCCGGCCCGGGCGCGCCGGCCCGTGCTGGCCGCCCGCCGGTACGGCCATGGCGACGGGCGCACCCGCGGCAGCGTCGTCGTCGGCGTGGACGGGTCCGCGGGCGGCGACGCCGCGCTGGGCTTCGCCATGGAGGAGGCGGTGCTGCGCGAGTGGAGCCTGCAAGTCGTGTTCGGGGTCTGGGAGCCGGGAGCCGTCGACGAAGCGGAGCTGCCCCTGTTCACCGACAAGGAACGGCTCGCCCAGGTCCGTGCCGACACGCTGGAGCGGACCGTCGCCCCATGGCGCGACCGCTACCCCAAGGCCGATCTCCAGGCCTCGGTCGCCCTCGATCGCCCGCGCCAAGCCCTCCTGGAGGCGGCGGACCGCGCCGATCTGCTGGTGGTCGGGGACCGCGGCGCCGGCGGCCTCGACCCGCTGCTCCTCGGAGCGACCAGCTCGGCGATGCTCCAGCACGCCCCCTGCACGGTCGCCATCGTGCCGTCGGCCCACTGACCGCACCGGCCCCGGACGGCGCGGCCGGGACCCGGCCGCGGGGGACGTCAGCCGCGCTGGAGCCGCTCGGGGATCGCGCCGACCGCCAGCGCCACCGCGGCGGTGAGCATCTCGGCGGGCGGGCGGCCGTACCGGACGCCGATTTCGAAGGCCAGCGCCGCCAGCAGCAGGATCGCGACGTTAACGATCTTGCTGAAGCGGGCCGACCGTGCTGGTCGTCCGCATCAGGCGGTGCACATCGCCGATCTCGGTGCCGGCACCGGTGGCGACGACGATTCCGGAGCCCTGTCCGTTGGTGACCAGCGTCCCGGAGAAGGCCATGTTGCGGCGGTCCGCCAGCGGCGCCTCGCCCAGAGCCGCCGGGTCCTTGCCCACCGGGACGGACTCGCCGGTGAGCGCCGACTCGTCCACCGGCAACTCGTCGGTGCGCAGCAGGCGCAGGTCCGCGGGGACCTTGTCGCCGGCCGCCAGCTCGACGAGGTCGCCGCGGGCCAGATCGGCCGCCGGAACGGTCAGGGACCTGCCGTCCCGGACGACGGAGGCCGTGGTCCGCGTCAGCGCGGCCAGCGCGGTGAGCGCCTTCTCCGCGCGGGACTCCTGGACGAACCCGACGACGGCGTTCACCACCACCACGCCCAGGATGACCAGCGCGTCGGCGTGCTCGCCCAGCAGCGCGCTCACCGCCGCCGACGCCGGCAGCACGTAGATCAGCGGGCTGTGGAACTGCAGCAAGAACCGGATCACCGGCCCGCGGCCGCGCGCCGCGGGCCGTCCCGTTTGAGCCTGACCGCCGCTTCGGGACCGGCGAGACCGCGCTCGGCGTCCGTGCCGAGCGCGGTCGCCACCTCGCCGGCCGGAGTGCGGTAAGGCGCCGGGACGGGCGTCATCCGAGCCCCATCATCGACGGCGGGCGAGCCGGTCACCCGTGGCGACCGTGCTCTTTCTCGGTGTCGGCTTTGAGTTGTGCGGCGAGGGCGGCGGCCTGGGTGCGGCGGCTCATGCCGAGTTTGGTGAAGATGCTGGAGATGTAGTTCTTCACGGTCTTTTCGGCGAGGAACAGGCGTTCGCCGATCTGCCGGTTGGTGAGCCCTTCGCCGATGAGCTCCAGGATGTGCCGTTCCTGCTCGGTGAGGCCCTTGAGCGGATCCTTCTTCTCCTGGCGGGCGCGGATGCGCTGGAGCATCCGGGCGGTGCTGCGCGGGTCGAGGAGGGATTGGCCGGAGGCGACGGTCCGGACGGCGCCGACCAGGTCCGAGCCGTGGATCTGCTTGAGGACGTAGCCGGCGGCGCCCGCCATGACGGCCTGGAAGAGGGCGTCCTCGTCGTCGAAGGAGGTCAGCATCAGGCACGCCAGCTCCGGCATCCGCGAGCGGATCTCGCGGCACACCTCGGCGCCGTCGCCGTCGGGGAGCCGGACGTCCAGGACGGCGACGTCGGGCCGGGCGGCGGGGATCCGGGCCAGGGCGTGCTCGGCGGTGCCGGCCTCGCCGACGATCTCGATGTCGTCCTCGGCGGACAGCAGCGCCGCGACGCCGCGGCGGACGACCTCGTGGTCGTCCATCAGGAACACCCGGATGGTCGTGGTGGCCTGCGGAGCGTTCTGGTCGCCGGTCCCGGTCATGGTGATCGTTTCCTCGGGTCAGTGGTGATGCCCTGGACGCTACCCCGGCGAAGGGCCGCCTCACAGGAACCGGAGGTCCCGCGGTCGCGGGGACGAAAGTCCCACCGGTCCTTTCGCCGGGCGGCGCGGGGCGGCCATGCATGGACCTTCGGCCCTTGTCCTGGTCAGGGCCGGGTAGTGGGCTGGAGGCAGAGGGGAAGGAGTGACCCATGCATGGTGGTGGCAGCGCCCCGATCGGCAGCGACCTGGTTCGCGGCGCCGTGCAGGACGCGATTCGGGCACCGTCGGTGCACAACACCCAGCCGTGGCTGTTCGGGCTGCGCGGGTCGCGGATCAGCGTGCGCGCCGACCCTGATCGCCGGCTGGACGTCGCCGATCCGCAGGGCCGGGAGATGCTGATCAGCTGTGGCGCGGCCCTGTACAACCTGCGGCTGTCGCTGCGCAGGCGCGGTTACGAGCCGGTGGTGCGGCTGCTGCCGGACGCAGGCGTTGGAGGTCCCCGAGCTGCGGGCCTTCATCCGCACACGTTTCTGCGACGGCGCCTACCCGCAGATGCTGCTGCGGATCGGCGTGCAGGTGGGGGAGGAGCTGGCGACCGTGCGGCGTCCGGTCGACGACGTCATGCTCGAAGAGCCGTGACCGGGAGAGCCCGGTGGGCGCGGCAGCGCCGCTCGGCCGCCGTGGTGTGAAGGACGCGCCATCGGGTGACGATGCCCTCTCGCCTATGGCCAGACCCACCTATGGCCGAGGTTACCGGTCGGCGATACTGGGAGGGTGACCGATGAGCCTGGGTCGGGCGGTGACAAGGCACGACTTATCCTCCCTCAGTTGCAGCTGGACGATCTGCTCGCGGAACTCCAGACGCGGCTGGAGGCCGCCCGGTCGACCCGTGACCGGGTGCACGCGCTGCTGGAGGCCGTGGTCTCGATCGGCGGCGAGCTGGACCTGGAGACGGTGCTGAGGCGCATCACCGAGGCCGCCACGACCCTCGTCGACGCCCGCTACGGTGCGCTCGGCGTGATCGACGAGGGCGGCGAGCGGCTCGTGCAGTTCGTCACCGCCGGGGTCAGCGATGAGGAGATCGCGGCGATCGGCCACTGGCCGCACGGGCACGGCATCCTGGGCCTGCTGATCAAGGACCCGCGGCCGCTGCGGCTGGCGGACCTGACCGAGCACGCCGAGTCGTACGGTTTCCCCGCCCACCATCCGCCGATGCGCACGTTCCTGGGCGTTCCGCTCCGGGTCCGCGACGAGGTCTTCGGCAACCTCTACCTGACGGAGAAGGCCGGCGGCGGCGCGTTCGAGGAGGAGGACGAGGTCGTCGTCACGGCCCTGGCGACGGCGGCCGGTGTCGCGATCGAGAACGCTCGCCTCTACCAGGAGGCCCGGCGCCGCGAACGGTGGCTTGAGGCGTCCGCGGAGGTGTCCACCAGGCTGCTGTCGGGCACTGACACCCACCAGGTCACCTCCTTGGTCGCCGAACGGGCACGGCAGGTCTCCGACGCGGGGCTCGCCACCGTGGCGCTGATCGACGAGGCGGGCGGGGAGTTCCTGGTGGAGGCCGCCGACGGCTCCGACGCGGGCCTGGTCCGCGGGATCCGGCTGTCCAGAGGGCATTCGATCGCCGGGAAAGTGTTCGAGGAGGGCGCTTCGCTGCGTCTGGCCGACGGGGCGGAGGCGGTACGCGAGGCCGGCATGCCGGTCGAGGTGGAGATCGGTCCGCTGCTGATGGTGCCGCTGGGCGTCGGCTCCTCCGCCCGCGGCGTGCTGACGGTCGTGAACGCGCCCGGCGAGCCGGCCTTCTCCGAGCGGACGCAGCGGCTGCTGGAGGCGTTCGCCGGCCAGGCGGCGGTGGCGCTGGAGCTGGCCGAGCGGCGCCGGGACGCCGAGCGGCTGACGCTGCTGGAGGACCGGGATCGGATCGCCAAGGACCTGCACGACACCGTCATCCAGCGCTTGTTCGCCACCGCGATGACGCTGATGGCCGCGATCAAGATGACCCAGAAGCGGGAGGTCGCGGTCCGGGTCCAGCGCGCCGTGGACGACCTGGACGACACCATCCGCCAGATCCGCTCGTCGATCTTCGCGCTGCAGGCGACGGGCGACGAGGAGTCCTTGCGCAGCCGCGTCCGCGCCCTCGTCGACAGCGCCGCCGAGCAGCTGGGGTTCTCCCCCTCGGTCCGGCTCGACGGCCTGCTCGACACCGCCGTCGACGACGACACCGGCGAGCAACTGCTCGCGGTGGTGCGCGAAGCGCTGTCGAACGTGGCACGGCACGCGCAGGCCGGCCAGGCCGTCGTCGCCATCGACGTCGGCGACGAGGTGACCCTGCGGGTCGAGGACGACGGTGTCGGCATCGGTGAAGGCGGCCGCCGCAGCGGCCTGCGCAACATGAGCGAACGCGCCGAGGCGTGCGGCGGCTCCTTCAGCACCCGCCGGCGCCCTGGCGGCGGCACGATCCTGGTCTGGCGCGTCCCGCTCAAGGACGGCTGATGGTTCACGGTCCGATGCGATGCCGGTCGAAGCAGGCCCAGGCGGCGTCCCAGCGCCGGTAGCGGGCCTCGTCCAAGCGGCGCCGCAGGAGCCCAGGACACCGTCACGTGGCGGGTCCGGCTCGCCGGGTCGACCTTCACCACCGTCGCGTCGGCCGCAAGCCCCGCCCTTTCGCATGGCGGGGCCGTCCGGCCCGAAATTGGATGAGGCCGCGGCGGGCGCCTACTAGCGGGTCCGCTAGCGGATGATCTTGCTCCGATCGACCGCGGGCGGGCTCCGGACGCTGGTCGTGGGTGTGGGCTCAGCCGATCTTCGGGGTGGCGCGGTCGATGATGGGGGAGAGGTCCAGGCCGGGCGGGAGGGTGCCGAAGGCGGCGCCCCGGTCGCCGCCGAGGCGGCTCGCGCAGAAGGCGTCGGCGATGGCCGGGTGACCGTGCCTGACCAGCAGCGATGCCTGGAGTACGAGCGCCAGGCGCTCGGCGACCCGGCGCGCGCGGTACTCGATCGTGGCGGTGTCGGCGAAGGCGTCCTTGGCCTCCTGGACGGCCGCGTCGAGGCGCGGGTCCGCGCCGCGGGCGAGCTCGACCTCCTCGAAGAACGCCTCCAGCGTCTGCGGCTCGCGTAGGGTTGCACGCAGGAGATCGAGCGCGGCCACGTTGCCGGAGCCCTCCCAGATGGAGTTCAGGGGGGACTCGCGGAACAGGCGCGGCATGCCGGACTCCTCGACGTAGCCGTTGCCGCCGAGGCATTCGAGGGACTCGGCGGCGTGCGCCGGCCACCGCTTGCAGACCCAGTACTTGCTGACCGCCAGGGCGAGCCGCTTGAACGCCGCCTCGGACGCGTCGCCGCGCACCGAGCGGTCCGTGGCGCCGGCCAGGCGCGTCATGAGGACCGTCGCGGCCTCCGACTCGATGGCGAGGTCGGCGAGGACGTTGCGCATCAGGGGCTGGTCGATGAGGTACTCGCCGAACGCCTTGCGGTGCACGGCGTGGTGCGCCGCGGTGGTGACGCCCTGCCGCATGCCGGCGGCGGCGCCGATGACGCAGTCCAGCCGGGTCATGTTGACCATCTCGATGATGGTGCGGACGCCGCGTCCCTCGTCGCCGACCCGCCACGCGACCGCGTTCTCGTACTCGATCTCGGACGAGGCGTTGGACTTGTTGCCGAGCTTGTCCTTCAGCCGCATCAGCCGCAGCGGGTTGAGCGTCCCGTCGGGCAGGACGCGGGGGACGAGGAAGCAGGTCAGGCCCTCGGGCGCCTGGGCGAGGGTGAGGAACACGTCGCACATCGGGGCGCTGGTGAACCACTTGTGGCCGACGAGCCGGTACGTCCCGTCGGGCTGCGGGGCGGCCTGCGTGGTGTTGGCGCGGACGTCGGAGCCGCCCTGCTTCTCCGTCATCGACATGCCCGCGAGCAGCGCGTTCTTGGTGAGCGGGGCGCGCAGGCCGAAGTCGTACTCGGGCTCGGCGAGCAGCGGCTCGTACTGCGCGGCGAGGCCGGGGGCCTGGCGCAGGGCGGGGACGGCGGCGTACGTCATCGAGATCGGGCAGCCGTGCCCGGCGTCCACACGCCAGGTGTAGAACTTGGCGGCACGGGCGACGTGGGCGCCCTCGCGGGGGTCGGCCCAGGCGGAGCCGTGCAGGCCGCGGGTCACCGCGACGGTCATCAGCTCGTGCCAGGCGGGGTGGAACTCCACCTCGTCGATGCGGTGCCCGTAGCGGTCGTGGGTGCGCAGGACGGGCGGGTTCTCGTTGGCGAGCCGGCCCCACTCCTGCGCGCGCTCGGTGCCCGCGAGCAGGCCCAGCTCGTGCACCTCGGGGACGGCCCAGCCGGCGCCCTCGCGCTCCAGCCCGTCCAGCAGGGCGGGATCGTCGGCCAGGTCGTGGCCGGCGAGCGGGGGAACCTGGTTGAACACCTCGTGGGTCACTGCGCTGCTCCTGTGCTGCGGAGGACGGGTCGTGGGGGACGCCCCCGACCGCAGGATACAGAACCGGGTTCGGGTAGTTGAAAGATTGATCATGCCCTGCCCGGGCCGTCCGGGGCATCCTCCTGAAGTGGTGGGGCGATCTCGTCCGCGCGGCGGATTGTCCATGCGGCGCGGGGGCATAACTTCGAAACCATGAGTCAGTCCAGTCCGCAGCAGGGGCGGCCGCCGTGCCCGAGCCGCCCGCGGCGGCGGGAGGACCTGCACCCCGCGCGGCCCGGCGCCGATCCCGCCGGAACGGCCCCCGCCCCCGGCGCGGTCCGGGCCTCCGACGCCGAGCGCGAGGCCGTGGTCGAGCGGCTGCGGGTCGCCTCGGTGGAGGGGCGGCTGACCTTCGAGGAGCTGACCGTGCGGACCGAGGCCGCCTACGCGGCGGTCACCCGCGGTGACCTCGAGCGCATCACCGCGGACCTGCCCGGCATGGGCGCACCCGGCGCCAACCCGGCTCCGCCGCAGGTGAAGCGGCGGTTCAGCGCCGTCATGGGGGACTGCAAGGAGCGCATCGTCGGGCGCATCGACGGCCCGCTGGAGGCGGTGTCGGTGATGGGCGACGTCGAGCTGGACCTGCGCGGCGCGCAGGTGCCGACCGGCGAGGTGCACGTCGCGGCCACCGCCGTGATGGGCGATGTGAAGATCATCGTGCCGGACGGGGTGGCGGTCGAGCTGATGGGCCACGCCTTCCTCGGCGACCGCCGCGTCCAGGTGCGCGAGCCGTGCCCGGGCGAGCGGATCCCCGTCGTCCGCGTCACCGCGAACGCCTTCATGGGCGATGTGAAGATCGTGGACGACGAGCACCACGCGCCGATGCGGCGGGCCGTCGCGTCGTGGTGGCGGGACCGGCGCTCCGGCTCCTGACCGGCCGGGCGCGCCGCGCTCAGAGGGCCACCTCCGGCAGGACGCCGTCGCCGCCGGTCAGCGGGAGTCGTCGGTGCGCTCGGCCTCGGCGACGCCCGCCTCGTCGGGCGGCAGCGCGTCGGGATGGCCGCGGCGGACGCCGGGCGTGCCGGTGCCGCTGACGTCCTCGCGGCCGGCCCGGTCCGCCGGCTCCTCGCCCGGCACGTGCGCCGGGACGGGCGCGCCGGGCACGGTGCGGCCGCGGGCGTCGGACCCCTGGTTCACCGGCGCGAAGTCGCGGTCGTGGGTCGTCTCGGGCTCGTGTCCGGAATCGTCGCGCTCGTCCATGCCGTCCATGCCGGGCCGCATACCCCGAGCGGGCCGGGCGGAACGTGAGGGATCAGACGGCGGCGGCCGCGCGGGCGGTGTCCAGCGCCTCGTCGTAGCGGCGGACGACCAGCTCGGCGACCTCCGGCGCGGCCCCGAGGACGGGGGAGACGGCGTACGCGCCGGCCTCCAGCGACTCGGCGCGCACCTTGTCGGCGAAGTAGCCCGGCGCGAGGAAGTAGGAGGCCACCGCCACGCGGGGCGCGCCCGCGTCGCGCAGCGCCCCGACCGCCTCGGCGGGCGTCGGGCGGGACGCCGACGCGAACGCCGGGACGACGCCGCGCCACCCGCGCGCGCGCCACTCCCGCGCCAGCCGCCAGATCGTGGCGTTCGCGGACGCGTCGGACGACCCGGCCGCGACCAGCACCACGGCGGTGTCCGGATCGCCCGGCTCCACGCCCGCCTCCGACAGCCGGCGCTCCAGCGCGTCCGTCAGCAGCGGATGCGGGCCGAGCGTCCGCGCGGTCCGCAGCGCCAGCCGGGGCCACCGCGCCCGGACCCGGTTCAGCACGCCCGGGATGTCGGTCTTGCTGTGGTAGGCGGCCGTCAGCAGCAGCGGCAGCACGACGGCCTCCGCCGCGCCGTCCCCGGCCAGCGCGTCCAGCGCCCGGTCGGGCGCCGGCGTCGCGTGGTCGAGGAACGACGCCTGCACGGGCAGGCCGGGGCGCAGCGCCCGGACGGCGGCGGCGAGTTCGGCGACGGTCGCGGCGGCGCGGGGGTCCCTGCTCCCGTGCGCCACCGCGACCATCGGGACGGCGCTCACAGGTGGATGCCGCACTCGGTCTTGCCCAGGCCGGCCCAGCGGCCGCTGCGCGGGTCCTCGCCGGGCGCGACGGGACGGGTGCACGGCTCGCAGCCGATCGAGGGGTAGTCGTCGTAGTGCAGCGGGTTGATGATGACCCCGTTGTCCTCGATGTAGTTGTCCATCTCCTCCTGCGACCAGTCGAGGATGGGGTTCACCTTGACCATGCCGCGCTTGCGGTCCCACTCGACGACGCGGCGGTTGCGGCGGCTCGCGGTCTCGTCCCGGCGGATGCCGCTGAACCAGGCCATGTAGCCCTCCAGCGCGCGGCCGAGCGGCTCCACCTTGCGCAGGTGGCAGCACAGGTCGGGGTTGCGGCCGTGGAGGCGGGGGCCGAGCGCGGCCTCCTGCTCCTCGACGGTCCGCGACGGCGTGACGTTGATGATGTTCACCGGGTAGACGGCCTCGACCGCGTCGCGGGTGCCGATCGTCTCGGCGAAGTGGTAGCCGGTGTCGACGAACAGCACGTCGATCCCGGGCTTCACCTTCGACACCAGGTGGATCAGCGCGGCGTCGGACATGGACGAGGTGAGGCAGATGCGGTCGCCGAAGGTGGCGACGGCCCACCGGATGACCTCGAGGGTGGGCGCGCCCTCCAGCGCCTCGGCGGCCGATTCGACGATGTCCTCGAGATCGAGCGTCGGTCTGTCGGTCTCCAGCAGGGTCACCGGGACTCCTTGGTCTGGTGGGCGGCTCGGACACCCAGGAACTTCAGCTGGAAGGAGCGGGCGCAGTCGTGGCAGAACCACGCCCCGTGCTCCGCAAGGGGTTCGAGATCTTCTTCGCCGCAGTACGGGCAGTAGAACGGCGCGGCACGTTCGCTCATTCCGGTCTGCCCGTTACTTGAGGTCGGCCTCGTCGGCGCGCTGCGCCCACGCGGCGAACGTCTCGCCCTCGGTGCGCTGCTCGTCGAACCTGCGGACGACCCGCTCCACGTAGTCGGTCAGCCCGGCCGAGGTGGTCTTCAGGCCGCGGACCTTCTTGCCGAACGAGGCGCCGAGCCGCCCGCCGAGATGGATCTGGAAGCCCTCGACCTGGTCGCCGTTCTCGTCCACGACCAGCTGGCCCTTCAGCCCGATGTCGGCGACCTGGATGCGGGCGCAGGCGTTCGGGCAGCCGTTGACGTTGATCGTCAGCGGCTGGTCGAAGTCCGGGAGCCGCTTCTCCAGCTCGTC
Organism: Actinomadura physcomitrii; assembly: GCF_008923205.2. Lineage (GTDB taxonomy): Bacteria > Actinomycetota > Actinomycetes > Streptosporangiales > Streptosporangiaceae > Spirillospora > Spirillospora physcomitrii. The sequence continues at coordinate 125,486 of NZ_WBMS02000019.1, forward strand.
CATCAGGTCCATGGCGCGCTGCTTGGTCTCGACGATCGCGAGCTTGCAGTACTCGATGCCGGTGCACGCCATCGTCTGCCGCCGGAACGTCGACGGCCGGACCTGCAGGTCGTGCTCGGCCAGCGCCGCGGCGAGCGCCTCGGTGTTCTCCTCCGGGACGTCCAGGATGACCATCTTCTGCTCGATGGTCGTGCGGACCCGGCCCGAGCCGTACCGGTCGGCCAGCTCCCCGATGGCGCCGAGCAGCTCGCCGTTCACCCGGCCCACGCGCGGCGCGAACCCCACGTAGAAGTTTCCGTCCTTCTGCGGGTGGATGCCGACGTGGTCGCGGTGCGCCTGCGGCGGGGCCGGCTCGGGGCCGTCCGGCAGCGCGTACCCGAGGTACTCCTTCTCCAGCACCTCGCGGAACTTCTCCGCGCCCCAGTCCTTCATCAGGAACTTCAGCCGGGCGCGGCTGCGCAGCCGCCGGTAGCCGTAGTCGCGGAAGATCGAGGTGACGCCGTGCCAGACCTCGCTCGTCTGCTCCGGCTTCACGAACACCCCGAGGCTCTGCGCGAACATCGGGTTCGTGGACAGCCCGCCGCCGACGAACAGCTGGTAGCCGGTCTCGCCCGCCTCGTTCACCACGCCGACGAACGCGATGTCGTTGATCTCGTGGACGGTGCAGTGCGAGGTGCAGCCCGACAGCGCCGTCTTGTACTTGCGCGGCAGGTTGGAGAACTCGGGCGAGCCGATGTAGCGGTCGTGGATCTCGCGCAGGTCCCGGGTCGCGTCGATCACCTCGTCGGCCGCGATGCCGGCGAGCGGGCAGCCGATGATGGTGCGCGGCACGTCGCCGCAGGCCTCCATCGTGTGCAGCCCGACCGCCTCGAGGGCCTCCCAGATCGCCGGGACGTCCTCGATCCGCACCCAGTGCAGCTGGACGTTCTGCCGGTCGGTGAGGTCGGCGGTGCCCCGCGCGTACCGGGTGGAGATGTCGGCGATGGTGCGCAGCTGCGGCCCGCTGAGCTGGCCGCCGTCGATGCGCACCCGCATCATGAAGTACCGGTCCTCGAGCTCCTCGTCCTCGAGGGCGCCGGTCTTGCCGCCGTCGATGCCGGGCTTGCGCTGCGTGTACAGCCCCATCCAGCGGAACCGGCCGCGCAGGTCGGCGGGGTCGATGGAGTCGAAACCGGTCTTGGAGTAGACGTCGATGATCCGGCGGCGGACGTTCAGCCCGTCGTCGTTCTTCTTGTTCTCCTCGTTCTTGTTGAGCGGTTCCCGGTAGCCGAGGGCCCACTGGCCCTCGCCCTTCTTGCGCTTGATCGCGGGTGGCACGGCGCGCGTCCTCATCTGTGGTGGTGAGGGACGCGTAGCGCACCGGCGCTCTGAGGCAGCCGGCTCGACGCTGAGCAGGATGAAGTCAAAGGTGACGCCGATGCACCACGCGCCCGGCTGAGCAAGGGGGCGTGGTCTGGGGCGTCAACGACAGATCGCGCTGCGGACGCGCAGGAAATCGACGTGCCGGCGCTTGGCCAGCAACGGGTCCGCGGCAGTCATGCTCAAACTCTGACACGCGGTCTCGCGGGCTGTCCAGTGACGTCCGGAATGTGAACGAGTGAGAAGAGTCATCCTTGACGCTTCCAGTTCACCGGGGGTTCGGCGTCCTGCGCCCGCTCCCCGGCCGGCTCCGGCGGCGTCGACGGCTCCGACGGCGTCGCGGGCGCGGCCCTGTGCTGGCAGTCGCACCACGAGCCGCCACGGCACTCCCCGTGGTGGCGTTCGCGGCAGGACTGGCATATCACCCCTCCATTGTCACCGATGCGCATCGATGCTCGCGCACGCGCACACCTGGCGCGCTACCCGTGCGCGCGGGCGGCCCACGCCCTACGGTGGGGCGGTGTGACCACCGTCTCGGACGCCGCCGGCGACTCCCCGGCCAGGGGCGACGGCGCCGCGCCCGCCGCCTGGGACGGCCGGGACGGCGCGGATCTTGGGTCCGCCGATCACGGGCATACCGCTTCCGTGCGCTCCGACCACGCCCCGCGCCGTACCGCGGGCCCGGCCGCGCGCGCCCGCACGGCCGCGGCGCGCGTCCGGGCCGCGACCGGGCGCGTCCGCACGGCGTTCTGCGCCGCGCTGGGCGTCCTCGCGCGCTCCGGCGGCCCGGTGGGGTGGCGGCTGGTCCGGGGGACGGCGGTCGGGGCGTTCCGCTACCGGGTGACCGGGCTCGCCGCCGAGATCGCCTTCTTCGCGCTGCTGTCGCTGCCGCCGCTGGCCCTCGGGCTCATCGGCACCATGGGCCACTTCCAGGGCGTGATCAGCAAGGACACCGTCGAGGACATCCGCAACCGGGCCATCGAGCACGCGCAGACCGTACTGACCCCCAACGCGGTGAACACCGTCGTCGTCCCGCTGCTGGACGACGTGATCCACGGCGGCAGCCCCGACATCGTGTCGATCAGCTTCGTGCTGTCGCTGTGGGCGGGCTCGCGGGCGGTCAACGTGTGCATCGACACGATCACGATCGCCTACGGGCTGTCGGGGATCCGCGGCGTCATCCGCACCCGCACGCGGGCGTTCATCCTCTACGTCGTCGGCCTGATGGTGGGGCTGGTCGTCGCCCCGCTGCTGGTCGCCGGGCCGACGCTGGCGCGGCAGGCGGTGCCGGAGAGCGCCACGATCGTCCAGGTGCTGTACTGGCCGGTGCTGGTGACCCTGTCGATCGTGTTCCTGGCGCTGCTGTACCACATGAGCGTCCCGGTGCGGACGGCCTGGTGGCGCGAGGTGCCCGGCGCGGCGCTGGCGCTGGTGATCTGGGTCGTCGGAAGCCTGGTCCTGCGGATCTACCTGAGCGGATCGCTGAGCGGGGTGTCGGTGTACGGCTCGCTGGCCGCCGCGATCGCCGTGCTGGCGTGGCTGTACGTGGCGGCGATCGCGGTGCTGATCGGCGCGACACTGAACGCTGAGATCGACCGGCTGTGGCCGAGCGCGGGCACCGCCCGGGCGCGCGCCGTCGGGGACGCCGCCGCGCGGCGGCCGGAGCCCGGCGCGCAGGAGCCGGGCGCGACCGCCGCCCCCGCGCCGGACGAGGCCGGTGAGGCGCCCGGTGGGCCCGATGCCCCTGGGACGAATGGTAAAGACTACACCGAATAAGGCTCTGAAAAGGCCAAACATGTCGTAGCCTCGCTTGCCATGACCCCCCGAGAGGACACCGGCCGGCTCCGGACCGTGACCGGCACGATCGCGACGTCCGACATCACCGGCCCGGTGCTCTCCCACGAGCACCTGCAGATGGACCTGCGCTGGCCGGCCCGGCCGCAGCAGGTGGGGTCCGACCCGGCGCGCTGGCTGGACGAGGAGAAGGGGGTCCAGCGCGAGCTGAACGAGCTGCGCAAGGAGCACGGGCTCGGCCTCGTCGTCGACCTGACGTGCTCGGGCATGGGCCGCAACGCCGCCGCGCTGGCCCGCATCAGCGCCGGCTCCCGGGTCGCGGTGGTCGCCGGGACGGGCGTTTTCACCGAGCCGTTCCACCCCGCGTTCGTCCGCGAGGCCCTCGCCGCCGGCCCCGGCCCGGAGGGGCAGTCGGGCGTGGACCGGCTCGCCGAGCGGCTGCTCGCCGAGATCGGCTTCGGCATGGACGGCACCAACGCGCTGCCGGGCGTGATCGGCGAGATCGGCACCTGGGGCGAGGCGCCCACCGATGCCGAGGAGCTGTGCCTGCGGGCCGCCGCCCGCGCCGCCCGCTACTCGGGCCTGTCGGTGGCGACCTACGGCCGCGCCGGCCTGGCCCAGCTGGAGATCCTCACCGCCGCCGGGCTGCCCGCCGACCGCGTCGCCGTCGGCCAGCAGGACCGGGTGGACGACCCCGGCCAGCACCGCAAGATCGCCGAGTCCGGCGGGTACGTGTCGTTCGGCACCCTCGGCCTGGCGGGCGAGGACCACGCCGCGATCGGCGCCCGCGTGCGCGCGGTCATGGACCTGCTGGAGGCCGGGCACGCCGAGCGGGTGCTGCTCAGCACCGGCGTCTCGCGGATGGAGCAGATCGTCCGGTACGGCGGCCACGGCTACGGCTACCTGTTCGGCACCTTCCTGCCCGCGCTGCGCGCGGCCGGCGCCGACGAGGCGACCCTCGACACGGTCCTGCGGGCGAACCCGCTGCGCTGGCTCACCGCCGGCTGAAGCCCGCTGGGTTCCAGGGGGTCGCCCCCCTGGGCAGACGCGGGCAGGCACGCGGAGCGAGCGTTAGCGAGCGCAGCGGGCCTGCCCGCCGACTGAGAGGCTGTTTCGCGCGGAGCGCTAGCGGAGCGGGAAACAGCCTGTCAGTCGTGACGGGGGTTCCAGGGGGTCGTCCCCCTGGGTCAACACGGCCCCCGGCGGGTAGGGCTGCGGTAGGAGCTCTTCCGCGACCCCGGGAGGGGGTGCGCCGATGTCATGGAACAGGACGGCGAAGCGGGCGCCGGCTCAGGAAGGGACCGTCCCGCTGCCCTACGCCGACCGCGCGGAGGCGGGCCGGGTGCTCGCCGCGCGGCTCGCGCCGATGGGCCTGGACGGCGCCGTGGTGCTCGCGCTGCCGCGTGGCGGCGTCCCGGTCGGGTTCGAGGTCGCGCGGCGCCTGCGGTCCCCGCTGGAGGTGCTGGTGACCCGCAAGATCGGGTTCCCGCCGCAGCCGGAGCTCGGGGTGGGCGCGATCGCCGAGGGCGGCGAGCCGGTGTTCGACCGCGGGCTGCTGGACCGGCTCGGGCTGACCGAGGACGACATGGCCGCGACGGTGCGGGCCGAGCGCGCCGAGCTGGACCGGCGCGTGGCGGCCTACCGCGGCGGCCGGAGCCTGCCGGACGTCGCCGGACGCGCCGCGGTCGTCGTCGACGACGGCCTCGCCACCGGCGGGACCGCGCGCGCGGCCGTGCGGGCGCTGCGCGGGCGCGGGCCGTCCCGGCTGGTGCTGGCGGTGCCGGTGGGCGCCGAGGACACCGTCCGGTCGCTGGCGGCCGAGGTGGACGACCTGGTGGTGCCCGCCGCGCCCTGGGACTTCCGCGCGGTCGGCCAGTGGTACCGCGACTTCGGTCAGCTCACCGACCGCGACGTGACCGGCTGGCTGGAGCGCGCCGGAAATGGGTGCGGCGAATTTCGGTGAAATAGCCACACGGAAGCGTCCGCTGCGGTAAAAGCGACCGGGAAATCCCGGCGGGCCGCAACACAGATGTGACGCACCTGTGACGAACGCGGCAGGGCCCGGCCGTGGCGGCCGGGCCCTGAGCAACGCAAACGGCCCCGCGGGGCGGGGCCGAGTCGTTTTTCGGTGGCGTGCCGGGGTGCGCGCTGGGAGCGGTTCTGGCGTGCCGTGCGACGGTCAGGCCGCGTTCGCGCGGCGCATGCGACGGCGGCGCTCGGAGGCGCGCTCGTCCTCGTTCAGACCGCCCCACGTGCCGTACTTCTCGGGCCGGGACACGGCGTAGTCCAGGCATTCCGTGCGGACCGGGCAGCCCATGCAGATCTGCTTGGCCTTGCGCTCGCGGATCTCACGCTCGGGCTGGCGCTCGCCGTCGGGGCCGAAGAAGAGCACGAGGTCTTCCCCCCGGCACGCCGCGGCGTCCTGCCAGCCCCAGCTGGGACGAGGGAGGTTTGCCTGCCGACGTACCTGAGCCATGGAACACCCACCTTGATTGGTTTCGAACAATTTCGGGACATGGACGCATCGACGTGCTTCGGGTGACATGAGTCAGCAGCGCCGAAAGTTCCAACGTCTGGAGTTGCCGCTCTGTTCCCCGTCCGGTTACTCCGGAAACCTGGGGTCGTGCGACAGGGAGACCCTCGAATGGGGCCTTCGAGAGATTACACGAGGGCGGCCTCGTTGAGAAGGGTGAGTTCCGTAACAGCGTAGGTTCTCAGGTTCTCGGCGCACCCCGGACCGCAAGCGGGCCGCTCGACGGCGTCCAGAATGACCCGGTAACGGCGCTCCTGGACGGCAACGATCGCTTCGTAGCGTGATGCCCCGGAGATCGACTCCACGGTCACGGTGTCCAGTTCGAGGCGCCCCGTGTGCGCGCGGACGAAGTGCTCGGCGGCCTGCGCGGCCTCGGGGCGTCCGGCCCGCCCGCGCAGCCGGTCGAGCACGACCTCGCCGCGCAGGTAGGCCTCGATGGCGGCCACGGCCTGGGCCTCGCCGAGGTCGCCGTAGTAGAGCCCGTGGGGGAGGCAGACCAGGTTCGCTGCGAACCGGTCGCCGCCGACATGGGTGGTTTCCCAGACAAGACGGTCAAAACGCCCAGCGAGGGATCGGGCCAGCGGGGCGCCCGTCCGCGCGCAGCAGGCGTTGTGCCGGCCGTGCGCGCAGACCAGCAGGACCGGGCCCGCGACCCGCTCGCCGAGGCCCGGCGAGCGGCCCGCGGCGAGCGCGGGCAGGTCCAGGTCGGCCAGCTCCCGCGGATCGGCCAGCTCGCGGCCCTCGATCCAGGCCTCGCGGCCGTGCGAGAACCCCGCGAAGACCTGGATCGGCGGCGTCTTGCGCCGCCGCCCGGGCCGCCGGATGAGCTGCGGCCGCACGCCGGCGGCCTGCGCGGCCCGCACGGCCGCGGCGACCGGGGCGGGCCCGGCGAGGTCCGCCACATGCTGAGGCCAGGGCCCGGGGTGCTCGATCAGCAGCCAGGAGCGGGCCTTGACGGTCGCGCTCGCCAGGCACGGCCGCTCGCCGGTGTGGCTTCCCGGACAGTGTCCGCAGCCCTTCCCGCGCGTCAAATGAGTCCCCCTGGCCGTACGGTCCGATCATGGATGCTTAGGTAAGGGTAACCTAAGTTCCATCGGTCGCACCAGCGGGGTCCCCGGTGCGCGAGTCTATCTGGGGGGATATCTGGGCCTTTGGTGACCTCTGTCGTGAGCCGGGGTGTCAGTGCACGGCGGACCGGGGGAGAAGGGACTCCGCCGCCGGCAGCGCCGCGGCGCGATCCGCGGCCACCAGGCCGATCCGGGTGCGCCGGTCCAGCAGGTCCCCCGCGTCCAGCGCGCCCTCGTGCAGCGCCCCCCAGGCCAGCTCCACGCCCAGCACCGGCAGCCCGGGCACGACCGGCTCCAGCAGCGCCGGGTCCTCCTTCCCCAGGGCGGCCAGCAGCGGCGCCTCCGTCCCGTAGCGCTGGACGAGGCGGCGCGGCGCGTCCAGCGCGTCCAGGCGGTCCCGCGGCGCGGCGCCGACCAGCGGCAGCGACGCGGTGCGGCTCGGGCCCGCGGGCAGGCCGCGGCGCGCGACCGCCGCGTCCACCGCGTCCTGCGCCATCCGCCGGTACGTCGTGAGCTTGCCGCCGACGATCGTGACGACGCCGTCCCGCGAGGTCAGCACCGCGTGCCGGCGCGACAGGTCGGCCGTGGCGCCCTCGCCGCCGGCCAGCAGCGGGCGGAGCCCGGCGAACGCGCCGAGCACCTCCGAACGCCGCACCGGCACGTCCAGCGCCGAGCCGAGGATGTCCAGCAGGAAGCCGACCTCGCCGGGCGTCGGCTCCGGCACGTCGGGGATCGGGCCGTCCGCCGGCTCGTCGGTCAGCCCGACGTGGACGCGGCCGTCGCCCTGCGGGATCACCAGCATGAACCGGCTGGCCGCGCCGGGGATCGGGACGTGCATCCCGGCGCTCAGGCCGCGCAGCGACTCGGCGGCCAGCACCAGGTGGGTGCCGCGGGACGGCCGCAGCCGCACCCCGTCCACGAGCCCGCCCGCCCAGACGCCCGCGGCGTTGACCACCGCGCGGGCCCGGACGGTGATCTCCCGGCCGGTCAGCTCGTCGCGGACGAGCGCGCCGCCGCCGGTCAGCTCGACCGCGCGGCACCGGGTCAGGATCCGCGCGCCGTGCGCGGCGGCGGTCCGCGCGATGGCGGTGACCAGGCGCGCGTCGTCGGCGAGCTGCCCGTCCCAGGACAGCAGGCCGCCGCGCAGCCCGTACGGGCGCAGCGCCGGCGCGAGCCGCAGCGTCTCCACCGCCGACAGCCGGCGCGGGCCGGGCAGCACCGAGCGGGGCGTGCGGGCGGCCAGCCGGAGCGCGTCCCCGGCCAGCAGGCCCGCCCGCGACACCGCCGCCTGCGACCGCGACACCAGCGGAGTCAGCGGCAGCACGAACGGCAGCGCGCGCACCAGGTGCGGCGCCGTCCGGCACATCAGCACGCCGCGCTCCACGGCGCTCTCGTGCGCCACGTCCACCTGCCCGGACGCCAGGTAGCGCAGCCCGCCGTGGATCAGCTTGGAGCTCCACCGGGACGTGCCGAAGGCCAGGTCGTGCGCGTCGACCGCGGCGACCGACAGGCCCCGGGACGCGGCGTCCAGCGCGGCGCCGGCGCCCGTCGCGCCGAGGCCGACGACCAGGACGTCCACGACCTCGCCGGGAAGCGCGGCGAGGTCGCGTTCGCGGCGGGCGGCGTTGAGCGACGCCGGCGTGTTCCGGAGAGCGGGCGGCGGGACGGCGGCGGAGGTCACGGCGAGAGCATCCTCTCCAGGACGTGCCGGAGTTCGGCATCGAAGGCGTCGGAGCGCAGCTCGGGGTCGGCCTCGTCGATCACGATCTGCGCGGACAGCCCGAACGACTGCACGACCAGCAGCAGCGCGCGCGCCTGGCGGCCCGGGTGGTCCGGGCGGATCGTCCCGTCGGCGTGCCCGGCGGCGAGCGCCTCCTCGAAAAGCCCGAGGAAGGCCTGCTGGGTGGCGCCGCAGCGGTCCAGCAGGTAGGGCAGCAGCGCTTCGGGGTCGACCTCGACGATCTTGCGGAGCAGCGGGTGGTCGCGGAACGTGCGGACGCCGGCGACCAGGCCGTCCACCAGCCGGGGCCGGACCGGGCGGCCGTCGTCGGGGGGCTGCATCGCGGTGCCGATCGCGGTCCACTCGCGGGTCATCAGGTCGGCCACGATCGTGCGGACGTCCGGCCAGCGGCGGTACAGCGTCATGCGGGAGACCCCGGCGCGGCGCGCGATGTCGGTCAGCGTGGTGCGGCGCACCCCGACGGCCAGCACGCAGTCGCGGGCGGCGTCCAGCACGGCGTCGTCGGCGGTCCGGGCCGCCGGCCTGTTGTGACGATTCGACGTCATGTGTCACAGTGTAAGCCCACCGGGACGGGTGAACGGGAACCCGGTGCCGGGAGCGGCCCAGTCGAAGGGGAGGCGCCTTGACCACCGGAACGGAGATCACCAGCACGGGGACCGCCGGCACGGGGCGGGCGCGGGACATGCTGTGGAGCGGCTGGGGCGACCCCGCCAAGGCCGCGCCGCTGCCGGAACCGATGGTCGGGCTCCTGCGCGACCTGCTCGGCGTGAAGACCGGCGGCGCGGCCCCCGTCGCCCTCGCCGGCGTCGAGGTCGCGGACCCCCGGCTCGGCGACGCCGCCCTCGCCGCGCTCGCCGCGGCGGTCGGCGCGGAGCACGTCCGCACCGACGCCGAGTCCCGCGTCCGCCACACCCGCGGCAAGTCGACCCCCGACCTCGTGCGCATCCGCGCCGGCGAGGCCTCCGACGCGCCCGACGCCGTCGTGCTGCCCGGCGGCCACGACGAGGTCCTCGCGGTGCTGCGGGCCTGCGCGGCGCACCGCGTCGCGGTCGTCCCGTTCGGCGGCGGCACCTCGGTCGTCGGCGGGCTGGCCCCCGAGGGGGTGGACGCGTTCGTCGCGCTCGACCTGCGCCGGATGGACGCCCTGGTCGCCCTCGACGAGGTGTCCCGGACGGCCGTCCTGCAGCCCGGCATGCGCGCGCCGCGCGCCGAGGAGCTGCTCGGCGCGCGCGGCTACACGCTCGGGCACTTCCCGCAGTCGTTCGAGTGGGCGTCGATCGGCGGGTTCGCCGCCGCCCGCTCCAGCGGCCAGGCGTCCGCCGGATACGGCCGGTTCGACGACCTGGTCGTCGGCCTCACCGTCGCCACCCCGGAGGGCGCCCTGGAGCTCGGCCGCGCGCCGAAGTCGGCGGCGGGCCCCGACCTGCGCCAGCTCGTCCTCGGCTCGGAGGGGGCGTTCGGCGTGATCACCTCGGTGACGGTGCGGATCCGGCCCGTCCCGCCGGAGCGGGCCTACGAGGGCTGGCGGTTCGCCTCGTTCGCCGACGGCGCCGCCGCGCTGCGCCGCCTCGCCCAGGACGGCCCGCTCCCCGTCGTGCTGCGGCTGTCCGACGAGACCGAGACCATGATCGGCCTCGCCGACCCCGCGGCCATCGGCGGCGGCTCGGCGGCCGCCGGCTGCCTCGCCGTCCTCGGCTACGAGGGCACCGCCGAGGAGATCGCCGGACGCCGCGCCGGGACCGCCGGCGTGCTGCGGGAGGCGGGCGGCGAACCGCTCGGCGACGGGCCGGGGGAGAGGTGGCGGCACGGCCGCTTCAGCGCCCCCTACCTGCGCGACGCGCTGCTCGACGTCGGTGCGTTCGCCGAGACGCTGGAGACCGCGGCGTTCTGGAGCGACATCCCGGCGCTGTACGAGGCCGTCCGCCGCGCGCTGATCGGCACGCTGTCGGGAGCGGGCACGCCGCCCCTGGTCATGTGCCACATCTCGCACGTCTACCCGGCGGGCGCGTCGCTGTACTTCACGGTCGTGTCCGCGCAGGGCGAGGATCCGGTGGCCCACTGGGACGCCGCGAAGCGGGCCGCGTCCGACGCGATCATCGACGCGGGCGGCACGATCAGCCATCATCACGGCGTGGGCACCGACCATCGCGACTGGTACGCCCGGGAGATCGGCCCGCTCGGCGCCGGGATCCTGCGGGCCGTCAAGGACCGCCTCGACCCCGCCGGGATCCTCAACCCCGGCGTCCTCGTCCCGCCGGCCGCCGGGGAGTAGCCGCCATGACCACCCCCCGCGTCTTCACCGCGATCGTCAACCCGGCCGCCGGCGGATCGGCGTCCGCCTCCACGCTGATCCCGCTCGCCCGGCTGCTGCGCGAGGCGGGCGCGGAGGTCGCCGTCGAGTACAGCCGCGGCCTCGACCACGCGCGCACCGTGGCGCGCGACGCCGCCGAGGCCGGCCGCGTGGTGCTCGGCGTCGGCGGCGACGGCATGATCGGCTGCGTCGGCGGCGCGCTCGCCGGCACGCGGGCCCTCTTCGGCATCGTGCCCGCCGGGCGCGGCAACGACTTCGCCCGCCAGCTCGGCGTCCCGTCCGACCCGGAGCGGCTCGCGCCGCTGCTGCTGGACGGGGAGCCCCGCACGGTCGACGCGATCGAGGCCAACGGCACGCCCGTGCTCGGCAGCGTCTACGCGGGGGTGGACGCCGTCGCCAACGCCAACGCCAACAAGACCCGGCTGCTGCGCGGGTCGGCGGCTTACTACATCGGGGCGCTGCGCGCGATCCTGTCCTGGCGCGCGGCCGACTACCGGGTGGTCGTGGACGGCGAGGAGCACCGCCGCGAGGGCTACACCGTCGTCGCCGCCAACTCCGGCTACTACGGGTTCGGCAAGCACATCGCGCCGGACGCCCGCGTGGACGACGGCCTGCTCGACGTGGTGCTGATCCGCAACGCCTCCCGGACGCTGTTCTTCGCGGTGATGCGGGAGCTGGAGGCCGGCACGCACGTCCGGCGGCCCCAGGTGGAGGTGCTGCGCGGCCGCGAGGTGCGGATCGAGCTGGCCGGGCCGCCCGGCCGGACGCTGCCCTACGGCGCGGACGGGGAGCTGCCGGGGGTGCTGCCGGTGACCGCGAAGGTGATGCCCGGCGCGCTCCGCGTCCTGGCCCCGTGACAGGACGATCCGTATCCCCGAACTATACGTCTGACCTGCACTGACGCAAGATCCACGGGTTTTTGGACCCTCGTTTGGGGCGGTTTACGCACCCATTACGGCCCTCCGGATAGCGTCAATTACGTCCCGCTTTCGGGACCTTGGGGTCGTCTGTGGAGGCATCATGAGAAGGCGATCGCTCGCCGTTCTGGGGGGACTCATGATGGCCACAGGCGCCCTCCGCGTGGTGGCGCCGGCGTCTCTGGGGGTGGCGCCGGCGCCCACCACGGTCCGGTTCGGTCCGGCCCGCCCCGTGCCGATCCGGAGCCTTGCCTCAGCGACCGCCCCGACCGCCCCGACCGCCCCGACCGCCCCGACCGCCCCAGCGCGCCACGTTCCCGCGCGGGCGGCCCGCGCCTAGGCTGATCGGGTGCGCACCCTCCTCAACGTGATCTGGCTCGTGCTCTCGGGCCTCTGGCTGGCGATCGGCTACGCGATCGCCGGCGTCGTCTGCTGCGTGCTCATCATCACGATCCCGTTCGGCATCGCCGCGTTCCGGATCGCGATGTACACGCTCTGGCCGTTCGGCTACACGGTGGCCCGCCGCCGCGACGCGGGTGCGGGCTCGGCGATCGGCAACGTCATCTGGCTGGTCGTGGCGGGCTGGTGGCTCGCCCTCGGCCACCTGTTCACCGGGATCGCGCTCTGCGTCACGATCATCGGCATCCCGTTCGGCATCGCCAACTTCAAGCTGATCCCGATCTCGCTGCTGCCGCTCGGCCGCGAGATCGTCCCGTCCGGCGACCCGCGCTCCTTCGGCGCCGCCTGAGCGCCCCGGCATGGCGTCTGAGCGCCCTCGCAGGCGCCGCTCAGGTGCCCTGACATAGGCGACACGCCCTTTCCGGCGGGGCGGCGTTGCTTGACGCCCGAGATCGCCTGCGGACAGGCTGGGGACGCCCCCTTCACCCCCTGCCGGAGGCCCCCTTGTGCGCCGAGCAAGCCGCCGCCCCCGAGAACTCCCGCGCGTCCGAAGCGGGCGCCGGATGGGCGTGCGGCAAGCCGGGCACGTTCTGGGACCTGCTGCCCGAGCACGTCCCCGATTTCTCCTGGCGGCGCCCGAGGATTCTGTGGCGGTCGCGCAACGACGTGGTCGCGCGGCTGTTCGGCGACCCGTCCAACGCGATCCGCCGCCGGGCCGTGGCCGCGCTGCGCGAACGCGGGACGCCCGCCGCGTTCACCGTCCACCGCTCGGAAGAGGAGTTCTCCTTCGCCCTCCTGGGCGACACGGGGGAGGGCGACCGGTCGCAGTACGCCGTGGTGCCGCCGCTGCTGCACGCCACCGCGGGCACCGACTTCATGGTCGTCGCCAGCGACGTCATCTATCCGACCGGTGACGCGGGCGACTACCCCGAGAAGTTCTACCGCCCCTACCGGGACTACCCCGCGCCCATCTACGCCGTCCCGGGCAACCACGACTGGTACGACGGCCTGCGCGGCTTCCTGCACGTCTTCTGCGGGCTGGACGCGGACTGCTCGCCGCACTGGCGGGGGCCGCTCTCGTTCATCCCGCGCCTGTTCTGGCGGCATTCGGGGGACGTCGACAGGAGCGCGCTCGCGGAGGCCCGCTCGCTGTACCGGGGCGCGCCCGGCCAGCAGGCCGGCCAGCCAGGCCCGTACTGGGCGATCGACACGCCGTCGCTGCGCATCATCGGCATCGACACCGGGATCACCGGCGGCATCGACCGCGAGCAGGGCGAATGGCTGCGCGGGGTGTCCGCGGGCCCCAAGCCCAAGATGCTGGTCACCGGCAAGCCGCTGTACGTGGACGACGAGCACCATCCGGGCCCGATCGAGGGCGGCGGGACGGTCGACGAGATCGTCCGGGACCCGGCGCACAACTACGTGCTCGCGGTCGGCGGCGACATCCACAACTACCAGCGCTACCCGGTGAAGGTGGACGGGACGGGGCGCGTCGTCCAGTACCTGGTGTCGGGCGGCGGCGGGGCGTTCATGCACGCGACGCACACGATCCCGCGCGCCCGCGTGGTCGAGGAGAAGGACTTCCGCTGCTACCCGCTGCGCGGCGACTCGCTGTCGCGCTACAGCCGGCTGTACGGCAGGTGGACCCGCATGCCGGGGCTGTTCGACCTCACCCCGGAGGAGGCCACGGCCGTCATCCGCTCGCGCGTGGGGATCGCGCCGGGGCGCGGCTACGACGGGCTCCAGCCGTCCCGCCGGGCCCGGTTCGTCGCGTTCGTCCTGGGCGTGCCGCGGGGCGGCCGGCGCCGTCCGCGCTTCCTGCGGCTGCCGGTCCGCAAGATGCCGCAGCGGTTCCGCTCGGAGATGGCCGACTGGGACAGCCCGCCGTTCTTCAAGAGCTTCCTCCGGCTGGACGTGACCGCGTCGGAGCTGCGGGTCCGCTGCTTCGCCGCGACCGGCTGCGGGGACCACGAGGCGGCGCCGCCGGTCGAGGACGAGGTGACGATCCCGCTCCGGTGATGCAGGGGTGACGGGCGGATTGGAGAATCCGCCAGAAATGTCGACAAAATATGTCGTGTCGCCGCGCGACGTGCCGCAATGCCGTTACAGTCTCAGCTCACCGAACAGGTGACCGGTAACGGACGGTCGGCCGGAGAACGACCGCGTCCACAGGAGAGCGACTCGATGAGTTACCCCCAGCAGGGTCAGGGCCAGCCTTACCAGCAGCAACAGCAGCAGGCCTACCAGGGCGGCTACTCGCCCGCCCCGGCACAGCAACAGCAGCAGGCCGTCGCCCGCGGCGTCGGCGCCAACATGAAGCGCCGCAACCCCGTCGGCGCCTGGCTCGGGCTGCCGATGATCACGCTCGGCGTCTACGGGCTGGTGTGGATGTTCAAGGTCCACAACGAGCTGCACAACTACGACCGCCGCATCGACGACGCCGCCACCGGCGCGCTGCTGTCGATGATCTTCGGCTTCGTCACCCTCGGCATCTGGCCCCTGGTGGTGTGGTGCAAGCTCGGCGGCCGCATCGCCCAGGCGCAGCGCGCCGCGGGCCTGCCCGCCACCTGCAGCGGGGGCATGGGCTTCCTGCTCGGCATCCTCGGCTTCGGCGTGCTGTACTACCAGATCCAGATCAACAAGGTCGTCGACCGCTACGGCGACACCCCGGCGGGCCAGCAGGTCTCCCTGGTCGCGTGACCTGACGGTCGCGCGGCCTGTACGCCGCGCGGCCTGACCCGCTCCAACCCCGCAAGGGGGCCGCGGCCCTGGCCTCCTGGAACGGCTCCGAGCCCCCTCCGCAGCCCGCGGAGGGGGCTCTGTCGTAGGCGGGGGCCAGAATGGGCGGGTGAGGATCGCGGTGGCCGCCGGGCCGGGGGACGGGGGCGAGCTGCGGCCGCTGGCCGAGGACGGCTCGCCCGCCGGGCCCGGGTACGCCGCCGCCGACCTGGCCGCCGAGATCGCCGCGCGCGAGCGCGAGTCGGCGCCGCGCTGGGTGTGGGCGTCCAGCGCCCGGCTGTACCCGCGGCTGCTGCGCGCCGGCGTGCGGGTCGCGCGCTGCCACGACCTCGAACTCGTCGAGAACCTGCTGCTCGGGCACGCGGGCCGCTACGGGGAGCCGCGCTCGGTCGCGGCGGCGTGGGCGCGGCTGCACGGCCGTCCCGTCCCGCCCGACCCGCCGCCGGCGCACGGGGAGGCGTCGCCGCAGGCGCCGCTGTTCGGCGACGACGAGGCCGCCGACCGCGCGGCGCCGTCCGACGACCTCGGGCGGATCGTCGAGGTGCACGCGGCGCAGCAGCGGGCCATCGCCGGGCTGGACGGGTTCGCGCTGCTCGCCGCCGCCGAGTCCGCGGGGTCGCTGGTCGCCGCCGAGCTGGGGCACGACGGGCTGCCCTGGTCGGCCGCCGAGCACGACGCGCTGCTCACCGAGCTGCTCGGCCCGCGCCCGTCCGGCGGGCTGCGGCCGCGCCGGCTGCAGGAGCTCGCCGACCGGATCGGCGCCGCGTTCGGCCCGCGCACGCACGTCAACCCCGACTCCCCGGCGCAGATCCTCAAGGCGTTCGCGGCGGCGGGCCTGCCGATCCCGTCCACCCGCGCGCACGTGCTGAAGCGCGTCGACCATCCGGCGGTGCCGCTGCTGCTGGAGTACAAGGAGCTCGCGCGCCTGCACGCCGCGCACGGCTGGGCGTGGCTCGACACGTGGGTGCGCGACGGGCGGTTCCGGCCCGAGTACGTGGTGGGCGGCGTGGTGTCCGGGCGGTGGGCGACCAACGGCGGCGGCGCGCTGCAGATCCCGCGCGTGCTGCGCCGGGCCGTCGTCGCCGACCCCGGCTGGTGCCTGGTGGTGGCGGACGCGGCGCAGCTCGAGCCGCGCGTCCTCGCGGCCCTCGCGGGCGACCGCGCGTTCGCCGACGCCGCCGCCCACGGCGACCTCTACGCGGCGCTGTCCGACGCGTTCCGCTCCGACGAGGCCGCCGGCGGGCTGTCCGCGCGCGCGAAGGCGAAGCTGGCGCTGCTGTCGGCGATGTACGGCGGCGGGACGGGCGAGGCCGTGCAGCTGCTCGGCGTGCTGAAGAGCCGGTTCCCCGACGCGTTCGAGTACGTCGAGGCCGCCGCCCGCGCGGGGGAGCGCGGGCGGCTCGTCCGGTCGCTGCTCGGCCGGACGTGCCCGCCGCCGTCGGCGGGCTGGCGGGAGCTGACCCTGGCCGGCGACGACGAGCGCGACCCGGCCCGGGCGGCGGGCGCGCCGCCGGACGGGGCGCGCCGCCCGGCGACCGCCGCGCAGGCGCTGCGCAGCCGGGGCCGCTTCACCCGCAACTTCGTCGTCCAGGCCACGGCGGCCGACTGGGCCCTCGCGCTGCTCGGCTCGCTGCGCCGCCGGCTCACCGCGCTCGGCCCGCCGCGCCTGGTCTTCTTCCAGCACGACGAGGTCATCGTGCACGCCCCGGCGGAGCTCGCGGACGCCGTGGCCGAGGCCGTCCGCGCGTCCGCCGAGGAGGCGCGCCGGCTGCTGTTCGGCGCGACGCCCGTCGCCTTCCCGATGGAGATCGCGGTGGTGGACCGCTACGCCGACGCCAAGTGAGCGCCCGGCGCCCGGTGCGGGCGGCGGCTCAGCGGACGACCGAGTAGGACGGGCGGCCGTTGAGCGTCTCGGCGTCGATGAACGACGTCCTGCGGTAGGCGCCGGTGAGCCGCGCCAGCTCCGCCGCGGTCAGGACGTCCTCGATCGCCGCGAAGCCGTCCGGCGCCCGCTCGCTCACCAGCCGCAGGATCCGCTCCGCCGGCATGTCGCGGCAGGCCAGCACGACCGCGTTGGCCGTCTCGCGGCGCTCCCGCTCGTAGGCGAGCAGGCCCTCACCGGGATCGGCGGCGCGGGCCAGCTCGTACGCCAGCACCCGCGCGTCCAGGACGGCCTGGGAGCCGCCGTTCGAGCCGATCGGGTACATCGGGTGCGCCGCGTCGCCGACCAGGGTGACCCGGCCGAACGTCCAGCGGTCCAGCGGCTCCCGGTCCACCATCGGGTACTCCAGGATCTCCGCGGTGCCCTTGAGCAGCGCCGGGACGTCGAGCCAGCCGAACGTCCAGTCCGCGTAGTGGGGCAGGACGTCCTCCAGCCGCCCCTTGCGGTTCCAGTCGGCGGCGCCCGCGCGGCGGTCCCCTTCGAGCCTGACCTCCGCGACCCAGTTCAGCAGGGCCCGGCCGCGCCGCTCGGCGCGCATCGAGATCGGGTAGACGACCATCTTGGCCGCGGCGTTGCTGCCCGCGACGGCCAGGGTCCGGCCGGTGAGGAACGGCTCGGACTCGGTGACGCCGCGCCACATCCGGATCCCGTTCCACAACGGCGCGGGCTCGTCCGGGTACAGCCGCGCCCGGACGGTGGAGTGCAGGCCGTCGGCGCCGACGAGCACGTCCGCCGGCACCGTCTCGGCGGCGCCGGACGCCCGGTCCAGCAGCCGCGCCCGCACCGGCCCGCCGTCCTGCTCGAAGCCCTCCAGCACCGTGCCGGTGCGGACGGCGCCCTTGCCGAGCCGGGACAGGACCGCGTCGAGCAGCGCCATCTGCAGCTCGCCCCGGTGGACGGAGTACTGCGGCCAGTCGTAGCCGAGGGCGCGGCCGCGCGGATCGGCCCAGATCCGCCCGCCGAACCGGTCGAAGTGCACCATTTCCGCGGTCGGGACGCCGATGTCGGCGAGGTCCCCGCCGAGCCCCAGCTCGGTGAGCTCGCGGACCGCGTGCGGCAGCAGGTTGATGCCGACGCCGAGCGGCCGCAGCCGCCGGGCGGAGTCCACCACGAGCGCCTCGATCCCGGCCTCGTGCAGGCTCAACGCGGTGGTGAGCCCGCCGATACCGGCCCCGGCGATGAGTACGCGCATGCACTCATGGTCCCTTATCCGGCGCCGGTCTCCGCTTGGCCGTCCGCATCCGGCCCGCGGTCCGCGGGGAGCCCGTCCGCGGGCGCGGCACCCGGGACGCGGGCGCCGCCGCGGACCAGCCGCCCGACCTCCGCGCGCAGCCGGACGAACTCGGGCAGCCCGCGGGTCTCGATCTGGTCCCGGGACGCGGGCAGCCCCACCGGGATGTCGGCGTGCACCCGGGCCGGCGACCGGTTCAGCACGACCACCCGGTCACCGACGTAGACGCTCTCGTCGATGTCGTGGGTGACCAGCAGGATCGTCATCTTCCCGGTGCGGTGCACGCCCAGCACCAGGTCCTCCAGGTCCTCGCGGGTCTGCGCGTCGACCGACCCGAACGGCTCGTCCATCAGCATCAGCGACGGCCGGTACGCCAGGGCCCGCGCGATCGACACGCGCTGCTGCATGCCGCCCGACAGCTGCCAGGGGTACTTGCGGGCCGCGTCGTGCAGGCCGACCGACTCCAGCGCCTCGTCGGCGGCGGCGCGCCGCTCGGCCCGGGACCCGCCGCGCCGGCGCAGCGGCATCGCCACGTTGTCGCGGACGGTCAGCCACGGGAACAGCGAGCGGCTGTAGTCCTGGAACACCACGGCGAGGTCGTCCGGCACGCCGTCGACCGGCGCGCCGTCCATCTCCAGCGTGCCGCCGGTCGGTCTGATCAGCCCGGCGATGCAGCGCAGCAGGGTGGACTTGCCGCACCCGGACGGGCCGACGATGCTGAGCAGCTGCCCGTCCGGGACGGTGAGGTCGAGGCCGTCGAGCGCGGTGTGCCCGCCGGTGTAGGTGTGCGTGAGGCCGGTGATCGCGAGCATCGCGGACGCCTTTTCTGTCGGGGTCAGTTCGTCAGCCGCTGCGCGCCGGTGTGCCACGCCAGCAGCCGCCGTTCGAGGAGCATGAAGGCTCCGTTGAACAGCAGGCCGAGGACGCCGAGCATGACGATCCCGGCCCACATGGTGAGCAGCTCGAAGGCGCGCTGGGCGTCGAGCAGCTCCGCGCCGATGCCGGTGGTGCTGCCGACGATCTCCGACAGCACCATGAGGATCAGCGCGAACGACAGCGCGACGCGCAGCCCCGCGAAGATCTTCGGCGCCGCCGCCGGAAGGATGATCAGCAGCAGCCGGCGGGGCCGGGAGACGCCGAAGACCCGCGCGGTGTCGAGCTGGAGCGGGTCCACCGCGCGGACGCCGTCGGCGGTGTTCAGCAGCACCGGCCACACCACCCCGAACGCGATCGTGACGATCTGCATCGTGGTGCCGATCTGGAACACCACGATGAAGAACGGCACCAGCGTCGGCGGCGGCACCGCGCGCAGGAACTGCAGCACCGGGTCCAGCAGGTCGTTGAGGACCCGCGACCGGCCGATCGCGGCGCCGACCGCGATCCCGGCGGCACCGGCGGCGGCCCACCCGGTGAACAGGTGCGCGAGGCTGCTGGAGAAGTCGTCCACCGCGTTGCCGGTGAGGAACGCGTGCGAGGCCGGCCCGGAGAACCACACCTCGTGCAGCGCCTCGATGATCTTCGTGGGCGGCGGGAAGTACGTCTCGTCCACCGCGGACGTGACGAGCTGCCAGCAGACCGCGGCGAGCGCGACGAGCCACACCCGCTCGGCGAGCCCGCGGGCCGGGCGGCCGATCCTCATGCGATCCCCTCCACCCGCGCGGCGTGCCAGCGGAACGCGACCCGCTCCAGCGCGGTCAGCGCGGTGTTGGCGAGCAGCCCGAGCACCCCGGCCCAGCAGGCGCCGGCCAGCATCAGGTCGGTGCGCCCGCCGCCCTGCTGCGTCTCGGTCAGGTAGATGCCGATCCCGTTGTCGCCGCCGACCAGCAGCTCGGTGCTGATCAGCACGACGAGGGCGACCGAGGCGGCGATCCGCACGCCGGTGGCGATGAACGGCGCCGCACTCGGCAGCGACACCCGCCACAGCACCGCCGGCGCCGAGAACCCGAACGCGCGCAGCGTGTCCTTGGCGACCGGGTCGACGTCGCGCAGCGCGTACAGCGTGTTGACGAGGATCGGCCACAGGCACGCGTAGAAGATCAGCGACATGTTCGTCTGCGCGGGCGAGCTGAACAGCAGGGTCGCCAGCGGGATCAGCGCGACCGACGGGACGGGCCGGCACAGCTCGACCAGCGCCCGGGAGGCGGTGCCGAGCAGCGGCACCGAGCCGAGCAGCACGCCGAGCGGCACCGCGGCCAGCACCGCGAGCAGCAGCCCGAGCAGCCATTCGCGCACCGTCGCGCCGACGTCGACCAGGAACTCGCGGTCCATGGCCAGCTTCCCGGCCTCCTTCAGCACGGTCGAGGCCGGGGGGAGGGAGGTCTCGTCCACGAGGCCGGCACGGCTGACCGCCTCGAGCGCGCCGACCACCACGACCGCCCCGGCCGCGCCGAGGAGGATGCGGCGAGCGGTCATGAAGCCGCGGTCAGCAGCAGCGGCTTCACGTCCATCTTCTTGGAGATGTACCCGAACTGCTGCATGACGTCCGGTACCCGCTGCAGCCGGGTCGCGTCGAGCGACGTCGGATAGGTCCCGTAGCTCATGCTCGCGGCGACCTTCGCGTCGATCCCCTTGGCGTAGGTCGGCACGATCTGCTCGACGAGCTTGCGGTCGGCCGCCATGCCCTCGCCCTTGACGAGCGCGCGCTGGAACGCGGCGACCGTCTTCGGGTTCTTGCCGGTGAACTTCGCCATGGCGGCGTATCCGGCGATCGGGAACTGCGCGGTCGGCCCGCTGGACAGGTCGGCGACCATCCGCGCGCCCATCGACCGCTGCATCTGCGTGCCGAACGGCTCGATCGCCTGGACGGCCTCGACGCTCTTGTTCTTCAGCGCCGCCTCCATGTTCGGCGGGGGGATCTCGACGAAGTTCTCGTCCTCGTCGAACGTCGCGCCCTGCGCTTGCCCGGCGGCGCGCACCAGCAGCGTGCTGACGTTGCGCTTGGTGTTGACGCCGATCTTCTTCCCGGCCAGGTCCTTGATCGTGCGGTAGGGGGAGTCGCCGCGGACCATCAGCGTGTGGGTCTTCGGGGCGCCCTGGAAGCCGTCGGCGACGACCTTCGGCTTGAAGCCGGGGTCCTTGGACGCCGCGGTGAACAGCGACACGTAGTTGCCGAAGGTGATGTCGAGCTGGCCGCTCTTCAGCAGCGGGATGGCCTCGGCGCCGCCGCTGACGACGCGGGTCCTGACGGTCAGCCCCTCGGCCTTGAACAGGCCCTTCTGGATCGCGATCTGCAGCGGCGCGGTGTCGGCGATCGTCATGGTGCCGACGGTGATGGTGGACTCCTCGAGCCCGTTGGCCGATTTCTTGTCGTCCGAGCCGCCGCACGCGGTGGCCGAGAGCGCGACCGCGACGGCGAGCGCGCCGCCGAGTGCGGCGCGGGGGAGGGTGGCGGGCATGGGCGACGCTCCATTGCGGGAGGGGCAGCCGGCGGATAACTGATCGTTCAACGAGTGCCGGGAGCGTAGCGCATCGCCCGCCCGATCGCGGGAGAAATGTGGCGTATGTGGCGGTATGGAGGGAAAATTGTGAACAGGATTGTTTTGTTGCTCGAAACCCGGAAAGCGCGGGGCCCCGGCCGCGACGCGACCGGGGCCCCGCGGGACGTCCGCGCTACTTCTTCACGGGCTCCTCCACGGAGGCGCCGCCCTTGGCGTCGAGGGCGTCCGCCGCCTCGGAATCCTTGACGACGCCGCGGACCAGCCGCCCGACCTCGGCCCTGAGCCGCACGAACTCCGCGTCGGCCCGGGTGCCGATCTGGTCCCGGCCGGCGGGCAGCGTCACCGGCAGCTCGTCGCGGACCCGGCCGGGGTTGCGGGCCAGCACCACGACCCGGTCGCCCAGGTAGACGCTCTCGTCGATGTCGTGCGTGACGAGCAGGATCGTCATGCCCTGGGCCCGGTGCACCTGGAGGACGAGGTCCTCCAGGTCCTCGCGGGTCTGCGCGTCGACCGACCCGAACGGCTCGTCCATCAGCATCAGCGCCGGCCGGTACGCCAGCGCGCGGGCGATCGACACGCGCTGCTGCATGCCGCCCGACAGCTGCCACGGGTACTTGCCCGCCGCGTCCTTCAGACCGACCGACGCCAGCGCCTCGACGGCCTGGGCCCGGCGCGCGGCCTTGGCCAGGCCGCGGCGGCGCAGCGGCAGCGCCACGTTGTCGCGGACGGTCAGCCACGGCAGCAGCGAGCGGCTGTAGTCCTGGAACACCACGGCGAGGTCGTCGGGCACGCCGTCGATCGGCGCGCCCCTCAGCACGACCTTGCCCTCGCTCGGCGGGACGAGTCCGGCGATGCAGCGCAGCAGCGTCGACTTGCCGCACCCGGACGGCCCGACGATCGTGACCAGCTCGCCCTCGCCGACCTTCAGGTCGATGCCCTCCAGCACGCGGTGCGCACCGTAGCTGTGGCCCAGTCCGGTTATCTCCAGCATATCGCTCACCGTGCCCAAGGCTCGTCGTAGAGGGCGGCGTTGTCCGCGGCGACGCGGACGTCGATGACGTAGGGACCATCGTGCCCGAGGCCCTCCGCCATCGCGGCGTCCAGGTCCGCCGCGTTCGTGACGGTCCGGCCCGCGCAGCCGAACCCCTGCGCGAGCGTGACGAACTCGATGCCGGGCAGGTCGGTGCCCGGGACGCTGTCCATCTTGATGCGCCGGCCGAGGGCCTTGACCGCACCATAGCCCTGGTTGTTCAGGACGACGACGGTCATCGGGACGTTGTGCTGCACGGCCGTCCACAGGCCCTGCACCGAGTACATGATCGCGCCGTCGCCGATGACGCAGACGATGCGCTCGCCCGACCCGGCGAGCGCGCGCCCGACCGCGACCGGCAGACCCCAGCCGAGGGCGCCGCTGCCGGTGGTGAGGAAGCCGCCGGGCCGGGTGATCGGCAGGCGCGCGTGGAACATGTCCCGGTAGCTCGGGACCTCCTCCACGATGACCGCGTCCTCCGGCATCCGTTCCCGCAGCGTCTCCACGACCAGCGCCGCGTCGATCGGGGCGGCCCGGTCGGTCACGGCCGGCTTCGCGAGCCGCTCGAGCGGCTCGGGCAGCGGCCGGTCGGCCTTGTCGACCAGCTCCAGCAGCCCGGACACGCCCGCGGCGATCGTCGTCAGCACGCTGGTGCCGACCGGCGCCCACGCGGTCTGCGACGGGTCGCAGTCGAAGTGGAACAGCCGCGACCCCGCCGGGATCACGGCGCCCTCGCTGTGCACGTGGTAGGTGAAGATCGGCGCGCCGAGCGCCAGGATGACGTCGTGGCCCTCCAGCCGCGCCGACAGCTGGTCGCGGACGGGCGGCAGGAAGCCGCGGAACAGCGCGTGGTCCTCGGGGAACCCGGACCGGCCCGACAGCGGGCTGATCCAGACCGGCGCGCCGGTCCGCTCGGCGAGCGCGAGCACGCCGGGCAGCGCGTCCTCGTCCTCGACGCCGGGGCCGACGATGAGGACCGGGTTCGCGGCCCCGTTCAGCGCCTCGGCCACCTCGCGGAGCGCGGCGGGGGAGGCGGTGAAGTCGCTGCGCACCTCGCGGTCCGGGACGGGCTCGGCGGGGTGCTCCCAGTCGTCCTCGGGCACCGAGAGGAACACCGGCCCGCGCGGCGGCGTCATCGCGACCCGGTACGCCTCGGCGAGCGCGGCGGGCACGTCCTCGGCCCGCTCGGGCTGCCGGCTCCACTTGACGTAGGGGCGGGGGAACAGGGCCGGCTCGTCGGCGCCGAGGAACGGGTGGGTGGGCAGCATCGCGCGGGACTGCTGGCCGGCGACGATGACGACCGGCACCCGGTCGCGGTAGGCGTTGAAGACCGCGCCGAGCGAGTGCCCGACGCCGCCCGCCGAGTGCAGGTTGACCAGCGTCGCGTTGCCGGTGCCGAGCGAGTGGCCCGCGGCCGCGGCGACCGCGACGGTCTCCTGCAGCGCCAGCACGTACTCGAAGTCGGCGGGGAAGTCGCGGAACATCCGCAGCTCGGTCGAGCCCGGGTTGCCGAAGACGGTGGTCATCCCCACTCTCCGGCAGAAGTCGAAGAACGCCTCCCGGACCGTGAGCTCGGTCGTCATGAATCCGCCTTTCGCGCCCCGCGGTGCCAGGAGAGGACGCGCCGCTCCACCGCGAGCAGGATCGTGTTGAACAGGTAGCCGAGTATGCCGAGCAGCACGATCACCGACCAGACGGTCGGCAGGTCGGAGCTGCTCTGCGCGTTCGACAGCTCGAACCCGAGGCCGTCGGAGGTGCCCGGCAGCAGCTCGGAGAAGATCATCAGGATCAGCGACAGGGACAGCGCCAGCCGCAGCCCGGCGAAGATCTTCGGCATCGCCGCGGGGATGATGACGTACCGGATGCGGTCCGCCGCGGAGAACCGGAACGCCTCCGCGGTCGCCATCTGCATCGGGTCGACGCTGCGCACGCCGTCCGCGGTGTTGAGCAGGACGGGCCAGATCGCGCTGAACACGATCGACGCGACCTGCATCTCCGTGCCGATCTTGAACAGCACGATGAACACCGGCACCAGGGTCGGCGGCGGGATCACGCGGGCGAACTGCATCACCGGCTGCAGGTAGGCCAGCACCCGCTCCGAGCGGCCGAGCGCGATGCCGAGGACGACGCCCGCGACCACCGACAGCACCAGGGCCAGCGCCATCCGGCCGAGGCTCGGCGCGATGGAGTCGCCGGCCTCGCCGCTGAAGTACAGATGGCTCGGCGGGCCGGACAGCCACATCTCGCGCATGTGCTTGACGATCTCGGAAGGCGGCGGGAAGAACGCGCTGTCGGAGGCGCGGGTCGCCGCCTCCCAGCAGGCCACCAGCACGGCGAGCGGCAGCAGCCGGTGCAGCAGCCCGCGGGCGAGCCGCGCGGCCGCCCCGCCGCGGGCGGTCCGGCCGGTGCGGGCGGTGAGCGCCGCCGCGGTCACGATGCACCACTCCTCTGCGCCTTGTGCCAGTGGAACACGCGGTTCTCGGCCTGCACCAGCAGCGTGTCGATGATCAGGCCGAGGCAGCCCGCCCACACCGTCCCGGCGAGGACGTCGCGGGTGCCGTCGGGGACGTTGCCGGCCTGGGCGATGAACATGCCGAGGCCGTCGCCGAAGCCGGAGAGGATCTCGGTGCCGACGGCCAGGATGAGCGCGATCGACGCCGCGAGCCGCACGCCCGTCGCGATGAACGGCGCGGCGCTCGGCAGCGAGACGCGCAGCAGCACCTGGGTCCGGCCGAACCCGAAGCTGCGCAGCGTCTCCTTCGCGGTCGGGTCGACGTCGTCGAGCCCGTACATGGTGTTGAACAGGATCGGCCAGCTGGAGGCGTAGACGATGAGCGGCACCTCCATCTTCAGGCCCGAGCCGAGAAGCAGCCCGGCGAGCGGGATGAGGGCGACCGAGGGGATCGGGCGCAGGAACTCCACGATCGCGCGGATCGCCGTGTTGACGGCCGGGATGCTGCCGAGCACCAGCCCGAGCGGGACCGCGACCGCGATCGCGATCAGCGTCCCGAGCGCCCACGCGGTCAGGGTGACGCGCACGTTGAACAGGAAGTCGGAGTCACCGATCAGCTCGAACGCGCGAGCGGTGACATCGGATGCGGGGGGCAGATAGGAACGGTCCACGATCCCGGCCCGGCCAAGGGCCTCGCTCGCCAGGAACAGGACCGCCACCCCGGCGGCCCCCCGCGCCCACTTTCCTGGGCGGGAGAGGCCGCGGGGCGGCGTCGGCTCGTGTGCCATGGGCGAATCAGCGTCCTGCCGTCACGACGTCGGCTGGAAGAGGATCGACTTCAGGTCCGGCTTCTGCTTGAGCAGCCCGGCGGAGGTCATCAGGTCCGCGATCTGCTGCATCCGGGTGGTGCTCAGCGAGGTCGGGTAGCCGGGCAGCGTGATGACCGAGGCGACCTGCGCGTCGATCTTGGCGTAGCCGGGCAGCACCCCCTCGACCTGCTTGCGGTCCTGGGACGCG
This sequence comes from Actinomadura physcomitrii, assembly GCF_008923205.2. Taxonomy (GTDB): domain Bacteria; phylum Actinomycetota; class Actinomycetes; order Streptosporangiales; family Streptosporangiaceae; genus Spirillospora; species Spirillospora physcomitrii. Next base: position 151,455 of record NZ_WBMS02000019.1, read on the forward strand.
ATCTTCTGCGCCTTGATGATCGCGCGCTGGAACGCCGCCGCGGTCTTGGGGTTCTTCTTCGCGAACTCCTGGGTGCTCACGAAACCGCTGATCGGAAGGCCGGTGACCGGCTCGCTGCCGCCGTCGACGACGACGCGGGCGCCGGCCTTCTTCTCGATGTCGGACAGGAACGGCTCGACGGTGTGGATCGCGTCGACCTGCCCCTTCTGCAGCGCGCTCGCCATCTGCGGGAACGGGATGGCGACGTAGTTGACCTTCTTGGGGTCGACGTTGTTGGCCTTGAGGATCGCGTCCAGGGTCAGGCTCTGGATGTTGTTGGTGATGTTGACCGCGACCTTCTTGCCCTCCAGGTCCTTCGCCGTCTTGATCTTGGAGTTGGGCATGACCACCACGTTCATCATGTTGGAGGTCAGCGTGGCGGCCTCGGCGAGGATGCTGAGCTTCAGCGTGCCCTGCTCGTTGGCCTGCAGGAAGGAGACGTAGTTGGCGCCCGCGATGGCGTCGACCTCGCCGTTCTTCAGCGCCGGCAGCGCCTTGATGCTCTGCTGCACCGGCACGATCTTGACGTTCAGGCCCTCGGCCTTGAACAGGCCCTGCTTCTGGGCGATGTAGAGCGCCGCGCCGTCCACCAGGGGCAGCGAGGCGACCTTCATGTCCTTCTTCTCCAGGCCGTTGCCGCCGCCGGAGTCGTCCGATCCGCCGCAGCCCGCGGCCAGGGACGTGACGAGGGCGAGGGCGCTGACCAGCGCCAGAAGACGTCTGGGATGCCGCATCGGGCACTCCTTCTTAACTCACGGGGGAAGTTGCTTCGGCAGGGCTTGGGCAGGCCAGGGCTCATGAGCCAGGGGAACGACTGCAGCCACCTCTCCCGCCGTGCTCGAAGATCACGTGCGTCGGGAGAGTATCGCGGACTAGGCATCTTAGGGGGTTTGGGGCTGAATTGCGTGACTCTCTTGTGTCCTTCAGTGGACCGATCGCCCTCCCCGGTTCCCCGGGCGTCATTCCAGGTGGGGATGGTGGCGGAGGCGCCGGGGAGCGCGGGCCGGCCGCCGACGGTTACTGGTCGGTATGGGTCGGCGGATTCGATTTGATAACGCGTCGAATGGGGTGTGCCGACCGCCGCATTCCCCTTGCTCATAAGGGCTTCCGCGCCCGCTGTGACAATCCATTGCGAAGCGAATACGGAGTGTGATCGGCTTTTCGGTTTCCGAGCGCGCCGTTGCGGCGGATCGACGGAAGGAGTGACGAGAGCAGGGGTGTTCACGCGAGGTAATCGGTCAGATGCGCTACGTCTGCGTGCGCACCGTGACGGCTCGTGACGATGAAAACGGACATATGGGCATGAACTCGCGATCGCCACCTTGGTTCTTATCCACTCCCCTAGGGTCCTTTGCGGCATATCCATGGATGTGCTGCAATATCGGGCGCCGGAGGTCGAGACGATGTCGCCATGACCCTTCGCGGCGATGAGGCCACGGAGAGTGCGGCATCGTGAGGGAGAGGGTGTTGACGGCGGATGCAACCAAGCGACGAGGGTCGCGACCGTGCTCGGCCTGGTGACGTCGAGGTGCAGTCGGACCATCCGGCACGGACAGGCGGTCCGCCGCGATCGGGCGGGCGGCTCCGGCTGCGGAACTGGCGGGTGCCCCAGCGCCTGATCGTGCTGATCCTGGTGCCCACGGTCGCCGCCGTCGTGCTGGCCGGCCTGCGGATCTCCAGCTCCGTGAGCAAGGCGGAGAGCTACGGCCGGGTCGAGCGGATGGCGGAGCTGGGCGTCGGGATCACCCGGTTCGTCCAGGAGTTCACCGCGGAACGCGACGCGGCCGTCGAGTACATCGCGGCCGGCCGGTCCGAGGCGCTCCTGCCGGCCCTGCAGGCCCAGCAGCGCAAGACCGACGCCCAGGTCGGCCCGGTGCAGGCCGACGCGGGCCGCATCAACGGCTCCTACGGCACCGAGGCCGTCCGCGACGCGACCACGGTGAAGAGCCGCCTGGACGGTCTGAAGGCGCTGCGCTCCCTCGTCGTCGGCACGAAGGTCCCGCCCTTCATCGTGCTGGAGAAGTACACCGAGGCGGCCCGGGAGCTGACGGCCGTCCTCGACGGGATCTCCCAGAACGTCGCCGACGACGAGCTCGCCGAGTCGACCCGTGCGCTCGGCGCCCTCGCGCGCGCCAAGGAGGCGGTGTCCCGGGAACGGGCCCTGCTGCTCATCGGCGCGCGGAGCAGGCAGCTCGACACCCAGGAGATCAACGAGCTCACCGCGGCGCGCGCGCAGGAGGACAGCGAGCTCGCGGCCTTCAAGGACTCGGCCTCCCTGGAGCAGAACCAGCTGTTCGAGGACACGGTCGTCGGCCCCAAGGTCGACCAGGCCCGTGACGTGCGGCAGCGCGTCATATCGTCGGCGAGCGCCAACAACGGTCTGCTGCCCACCACGCTGCGGACCTCGCACGCCGCCACCGCCATGCGCGGCGCGATGACCGCGATGGTCGACCAGATGCGCCTGGTCGAGCAGAAGATCGCCGGCGACATCCGCTCGCACAGCGACGAGCAGGGCACGGCCGCGCGCAACTCGACGATCCTCGACTCGGCGCTGGTCGCAGCGCTGCTGATCATCGTCCTGCTGATCACCGTCGTGATGGCCCGGTCGCTGGTGCGGCCGCTGCGCCGGCTGCAGTCCGGCGCGCTGGAGGTCGCCAGCAGCCGGCTGCCCGGCCTGGTCGACCGGCTCCGCGACCCCGAGGCCGCCGCCGGCGGCATCGAGGTCGCGCCGATCGAGATCGACTCCACCGACGAGATCGGCCAGGTCGCGCGCGCCTTCGACGAGGTCCACCGCGAGGCGGTCCGGCTGGCCGCCGACGAGGCGGTCCTGCGCGGCAACATCAACGCGATGTTCGTCAACCTGTCGCGGCGCAGCCAGTCGCTGATCGAGCGGCAGCTGCGGCTGATCGAGGAGCTGGAGCAGAGCGAGCGCGACGAGGAGCAGCTCGGCAGCCTTTTCCGGCTGGACCACCTCGCCACCCGCATGCGCCGCAACTGCGAGAACCTGCTGGTCCTCGGCGGCCAGGAGCAGGCCCGCCGGTGGAACAAGCCCGTCCCGCTGATCGACGTCGTGCGCGCCTCGCTGTCGGAGGTCGAGCAGTACGAGCGGGTCGCGCTGCGCGTGCAGGGCGACATGACCGTCTCCGGCCCGGTCGTCAACGACCTCGTCCACCTGCTCGCCGAGCTGGTGGAGAACGCCCTGGTGTTCTCCTCCGAGCACACCAAGGTCACCGTCTCCGGGCAGCTGCTCAGCGGCGGCGGCTCGATGCTGCAGATCACCGACAACGGCGTGGGGATGTCCCCCGAGGAGCTGGAGCAGGCCAACTGGCGGCTGGCGAACCCGCCCGTCATCGACTTCTCCGCGGCGCGCCGCATGGGCCTGTTCGTGGTCGGCCGCCTGGCCGTCCGGCACGGCATCCGCGTCGAGCTGCGGGCCGCGCAGGGCGGCGGGCTCACCGCGTTCGTCGTGCTGCCGGACGCGGCGGTCACCCCCGGCGAGCCGGCGGGCGTCGGCGCCCGCGGCCTCGGCTCCCGCGACACCGGCCAGCTCGCCGCGCTCAACGGCACCGGCCCCGAGCCGCTCGCCGCCGGTGCGGGGGGCGGGTTCCGCCAGGACGACTTCGGGCCGGCGGCCGGCCTCGGCGCCGGCACCAACCCGATGGTCGGGCACACCGGCCCGCTGCGCCCGCTGCGCGGCGCCACCGGGCCGCAGCCGATGATGGGCGGCCAGGTCCCGGGAGGCGAGGGCACCGGACCGCAGCCGCCGCTGACGACGGGCCCGCTGACCCCCGCCGCCGGCACCGGTGCGCACGCCGCCCCGCACACCGGCCCGCTGCCGGTCGTCCCGCCGGACATGCCGCGGTCCGCGGACGCCGCGCCGCCGAACGACCCGTACGGCGACCCGCCGGCCCCGCGCTCGCCGAGCGACCTGCCCGTCCGCCGTCCCGGCGCCCAGCTGCGCGGGCGGCAGACGACGGACGCCGGCCGGCAGGACAACGTGTTCCAGCCGCGCAGCGAGCGGATGCAGAACGCCGCCAACGGGTACCAGGACGCTCCCAACGGCTACCAGGACGCTCCCAACGGGTACCGCGACGCGGGCGGCCGGCACACCGGACCGCAGCCCGTGGTCCCCGAGGCCCAGCCCGTGGTGCCCGAGCCCGGCGCCCGGCGCCAGCAGATCCCTTGGGAGACCGGCCCGCTGGACCAGGTCGCGGACGAGGGCCCGCACGGCGGCGGCTCCCGCAACGGGGCGCCGGCCCGCGGCCGCGCCGCCGAGCCGCAGCGGCCCCGCGAGGCCGCTGCGCCCGAGCACCGCGCCCCCGAACCGGCGGCCTACGAGCGGAACGGTTACGATCAGCCCGCTCCCGCCGTTCACCGGCCGCCGGCGCCGGCCGGGGCGAAACCGTCGCCGCGGGTGCCCGAGCGATCGCCGATCTTCGATGCGATGCAGTCGGAATGGTTCCAGCGCCGGACGGGAGGGGACGTGGGCGAAGATCCGGTCAAGGGCTGGGAGTCACCCGCGGACGAGGGCTTCCGCGCCGCCGAGGCGATCCGCGAGCCCGTCGCCGGCAGCCGCACGCAGGTCGGACTGCCGAAGCGCGTCCCGGGCAAGAACCGCATCCCCGGTGCGGTCGGCAACCGGCCGGCCGCCGGGAGCGGGCAGCAGCCCCAGGCGGCGCCGCCCGCGGCGACCGGCCGGACGCAGCCGGTGCCGCGTCCGGGGGCGCCCGTGCAGAACCAGCAGTCGTCCGGCCAGTCGGCCGACGTCGTGCGCAACCGTTTCGCGAGCCTGCAGCGCGGCGTCCACCGGGGACGCAACGAGACTCGCGGCGGGGGCGTGTCAGGTGAGGTGCCGTCACAGGGTGACGGCGAGACGGGAGGCACCCGGTGAGCGGGCAGGATCTCAACTGGTTGGTGACGAACTTCGCGGACCGTGTCGCGAAGGTCGCGCACGCCGTCGTGGTCTCCTCCGACGGATTGCCGATGGCCTACTCCGCGGGCTTCCCGCCCGAGCGTGCGGACCAGCTGTCGGCGATCGCCTCGGGGTTGATGAGCCTGACCCAGGGCGCGGCGAAGATCTTCGACGCGGGCGGCGTGAACCAGACGGTCGTGGAGATGGACCGCGGGCTGCTGTTCGTCATGTCCATCGCGAACGGGTCGGTGTTCGCGGTGCTGGCGGCGCCCGACTGCGACCTCGGGCTCGTCGCCTACGAGATGACGCTGCTGGTCGAGCGGGTGGGCCGGGTGCTGACGCCGGCGCTGCGCGCGCAGGAGCAGCAGCAGCCCTACGGCGGCCCCTCGGTGACCGAGATGGGCGCCGGCCCCGCCCGCTTTTGACCGTGACTGACTCTGACGGAGGTCGGCGACATGGATCGAGGCAGTCCCTTCGGAGCCGGTCCGGGAGGTCCCGGGCGCTGGCCCGGTGAGCCGCGCTCGGTGCAGGACCGGCCGGAAGGGCGGGACGAGGGGGACAGCAGCTCGCTGGTGCGCCCGTACGCCGTGACGGGCGGGCGCACCAAGCCGCGGTACGACCTGGCGATCGAGGCCCTGGTGACGGCGGCGCCGTACCCGCCGCGCGACGTGGCCATGCTGACCCCGGAGTACCGGGCGATCATGGACCTGTGCCGGTCGGCCCGCTCCGTCGCCGAGGTGTCGGCGCTGCTGCGGATGCCGCTCGGCGTGGCCCGGGTCCTCGTCGCGGACATGGCCATGGAAGGGCTGCTGCGCCTGCACCAGTCGACCCCCACCACCGCCGGCGGCCAGCCGGACCTCCGCTTGCTAGAAAGGGTGCTCAGTGGCCTTCGGAAGCTCTGACCAGGTCCCGCCCCCGGGGCCGCACGGACCCGAGGCCGAGCTGACCTCGGTAAAGATCGTCGTCGGCGGCGGGTTCGGCGTCGGCAAGACCACCTTCGTCGGGTCGGTCTCGGAGATCATGCCGCTCACCACCGAGGCGGTGATGACCGCGGCCAGCGCCGACGTGGACGACCTGTCGGCCGTCCCGGACAAGACGACCACCACGGTCGCGATGGACTTCGGCCGGGTGTCGCTGGACAGCGAGCTGATCCTGTACCTGTTCGGCACCCCGGGCCAGCACCGCTTCTGGTTCATGTGGGACGACCTGGTCCGCGGCGCGATCGGCGCCGTCGTGCTGGTCGACACGCGCCGGCTGGAGGACTGCTTCGCGGCGGTCGACTACTTCGAGGAGCTCGGCCTGCCGTTCGTGGTGGGCGTCAACGGGTTCCACGGCGAGTTCCAGTACGCGATCGAGGACATCCGCGAGGCCCTGTCGATCAGCGGGCACGTGCCGATCGTGCAGTGCGACGCGCGCAGCCGCGAGTCGACGAAGCAGGTGCTGATCACGCTGGTGCAGCACGCGATGTCGGTGCACGCCACGGGCGCCCCGGCGGCCGCGCAGGCCCCGCCCGCGGCGTCGGGCGGGCAGCTGGGCACGGCGTCGCCGAGCTGGACCTGACGCCCGGGCCCGGTCGGCGTCGGCCGTCTCGCATACCCCTCGTGGTTACGGTCGCGTAGATTGTGTGCACGATGCATGATTGTCTGACGTGACCGACTTTGAACCGACGCCAGGGCCCGCGATGGACGAACTGGAGAAGATCCGTACGTACGTGGCCATCGGCGACAGCTTCACCGAAGGCTTGAACGACCCCTACCCGGGCGAGCACGACCGCTTCCGCGGCTGGGCCGACCGGCTCGCCGAGCACCTGGCCGAGCACAGCCCCGGCCTGCGCTACGCGAACCTCGCGGTGCGCGGCAAGCTCGTCCGGCAGATCGTCGAGGACCAGGTGCCGCGCGCCGTCGAGCTGCGGCCCGACCTCGTGACGTTCTGCGCGGGCGGCAACGACATGATCCGCCCCGGCGCCGACCCCGACGCGCTCGCGGTCGTGTTCGACGACGCCGTGCGGCGGCTGCGCGCCACCGGCGCCCGCGTGGTGATCTTCACCGGGTTCGACACCCGGGGGCTGCGCAGCGGCTCGCGCATCCGCGGCAAGGCCGCCACGTACAACATGCACCTGCGCGCGATCGCGGACCGCCGCGGCTGCTCGGTCGTCGACCTGTGGTCGCTGCGGGTCTTCAACGACCCGCGCGCCTGGTACGAGGACCGGCTGCACCTGTCGCCCGAGGGGCACCGCCGCATGGCGCTCGTCGTGGCGGGCGTCGTCGGCGTGCCGGTGCGGGACGACTGGCGCGCGCCGTGGCCGCCGCTGGACCCGGTGGACTGGCTCACCTCGCGCCGCGAGGACCTGCACTGGGCGCGCGCCTACCTGCTGCCGTGGATCGGCCGCCGCGCGACGGGCCGCTCGTCCGGCGACGGCCGCGGACCGAAGCGGCCGGAGCCGACGGAGCTGCGCTCGCCGGAGACGGCGAGCTGACCGGGACGGCCGTTGCACGGTCGGGCGCACTAGGCGCGAGGGAACTCGTGCCGCGCGCCCGGCCGGGCCGGCGGGTCACCGTCCGCGCGGCCGGTGTCGCGCGACGGGTTCGGGGCGGCGTCGCGCTGCGCGGTGAGGGCCGCCTCCAGCGTCGCCTGGACGGGGATGCGGCGGTGCAGGCCGGTGATCTCCAGGGCGCGGCGGACGACGGGCCGGGGGCCGGCCAGGGTGAGGCTGCCCCCGGCGGCGGTGGCGGCCTTGTAGCAGCCGACGATGACCGACAAACCCTGGGAGTCCATGAACTCCAAGTCCGCGAGGTCGAGGACGACGTGCTCCCCGTGCTCGCGGCGGGCGGCCTCCAGAAGCCGGCGCAGCTCGTCGGAGCCGGCGATGTCGAGTTCGCCGCGCAGGCGCACGACGGCGCGTCCGGCTTGCGAGCGGGCGGTCACTTCCAACGGTGGCACGAGGTCCGCCTCCTAGGGGCCGGGCGCCGCCACAGGCATGGCCCCCGAGGCGGATACTTTCCGTATGGCAACTATCGCCGAGGAGCGGCTCGGTGCCAACCCGGCGCGACGGGATGTGCGTGATCGCGCCGGGTCGTAGGGTGCTTGCCAGACGTGACGTCCCCCACCCGCCGCATAGGAGAAGGACCAGGTGCGTTCCCCCCGGCTGCCGGACCATCTCGAACTGCTGCTCACCGAGGAGCCCGTGCTCGACGTGTACGCCCACGGCCCGTGGCGCGTGCCCGACGGGCTCTACGAGCGGATGCGGGAACGGGCCGTCGCCTACAACGCCGACCCCCGCGCGGCGCTGCTCCCGCGCCGGCTCAGCGACTTCTACGGCGAGGGGACGAGCGCGGCGGGCGCCGAGCAGTGGTCGCTGCTGACGTTCCTGCTGGGCGCGTCGGCGGTGCGCGGCGGGTCCCGCGGCGACGTCGACTACGAGCTGCTGTCGGACTTCCTGGCGACTCCGGAGCCCGCCGTCCGCGAGCCGGTCGCGTGGTTCACCCAGGGCGGGCGGTGGCGCCCGCCGGGCCTGTGGCTGCCCGAGCCGGCCGGAGACGACCGCGAGCTGCGCACGGTGATGCTGGAGCTGGCCCGCGACGGCCTGGACGTCTTCGACGGCCTGGAGCCGCTGGAGCGCCGCCGCCGGGCGCTCGCCGGCCTGTTCGACCGCCGGGCCGCCGACCCGGAGCTGCGCGAGCAGGACCTGACCGTCCCGCAGGAGCGGCTGGAGGAGGTGTGGACGGCCGGGCTCACCGACGAGGAGCTCCACGTCCTGCCCGAGCTGGCCGGGCCCGTCGGGTACCTCGGCTGGGCGTGCGACGGCCTCGACGCGGCGCACGCGCGGCTGTCGGAGGCCGTCCTGGACGGCGACGGCGCCGACGCGGCGCTGGCCAAGCTGCTGCTGGCCGCCGACGCGGCGGCCGTCCCGGCGGAGTTCGCGGTCGCGCTCGGCGCCGACCGCTACCAGAACCTGCAGGAGCGGTTCCGCGCGGTCCGCGCCGGGTTCGCCGTCGAGGCGTGGCAGCAGGACCTGCGCGGATGGCTGGCGCGGGGGCTCGTCGCCGGGGAGGCGGACGCGGCCCGCGCCTGGCTGGACATGGCGGTCCGCATCACCGGCGCGGTCCAGGGCCTGCCGGACGCGCCGACGAGCCCGCGCTGCCGCGTTCCCGTGCGCCCGTTCCAGTCCGACCTGCGGCGGCTGTTCGCGGCGCGCCGCGTCGTCAACCCGCTGGCCGGTCTCCTCGCGCCGTCCGCGCCCGCTCAGGGCCGTCCGGAGGAGGCGCCCGGAACCGGCACACCGGAGGATGACGGTCCCGCACGGGACGAGGTGCGCGACGAGCTGGTCGGGCAGCCGGAGCTCGCGCGCGCGCTCCGGGACGCGCTGGCCGCGCGGCTCGCGGGGGAGCGGCCCGTCCGGCTGCTGATCGCCGGCCCCGAGGGCACCGGCAAGGGCACCGCCGCCGAGCTGCTGGAACGGCGGCTGGCCGCGGCCGGCGCCGTTCGCGAGGCCCTCTGGGTCTCCGACCAGGTGTTCGCCTCGCTGGGCGTCAGCGACGCCGCGCTGTGGCTGCAGGCCCGCGTCCGCGACTGCGTCGAGGGCCGGATGCTGCTCGTCGTCGACGACCTGGAGCGGCTGGTCTCCTACGAGCGCTGCGGCGCCGCGGCGGTCGAGGAACTGCGCCGGCTCATGGCCCGCTCGCCGGCCCTGGACGTCGTCGCGCTGTGCCGCCCCGGCGGCGACCGGCGGCTGTTCGACGCCAACCCGGCGCTCGTCCGCGCCTTCGAGGTGGCCCGCACGCACGACTTCGCCGAGGACCACTTCGCCGAGCTGTTCACCCGGGCCGTCCGGGCGCGCGGCGCGACGGTGCCGGCCGACGTCGCCGCGACCGCAGGCGTGCTGCTCAGCCGGACGCCCCCACTGTTGAACCTCCGCGGCGCGCGCCTGGCCGAGCACACCGCGGCGCAGTGCGCCGCGGCCGCGCGGGCCCGTACCGGCAACGACGCCCCGGAGGTCGCCGCCGCGGACCTGCCGCAGCGCCTCATCCCGGGCCGTCCCGCCGAGACCGACCCCTACGCGGAGCTCGCCGCCTGCGCCGGCATCGCGCCGGTCAAGCGCGAGGTGGACGCGCTCGTCGCCGAGGCCAAGGCCGCCCGGCTGCGCCGCGAGGCGGGGATGGCGCTCGCCGCGCGCCCCCGCCACCTGGTCTTCACCGGCAACCCCGGCACCGGCAAGACCAAGGTCGCGCGGATCCTCGGCCGGATCTACGCCGGGCTCGGCGTGCTGTCGTCCGGGCACATGGTCGAGGTCGAGCGCGCCGACCTGCTCGGCGAGTACGCCACCGAGAGCGTACTGCGGGTGCGCCGCGCCGTCGAGCAGGCGCTCGGCGGCGTCCTCGTGGTCCGGGACGCGCACGCGTTCGTCGCCGCCGCCGTGGACGCCGTGCGGGGCCGCGAGGTCCTCGACGTGCTGCTCACCACCGTCCAGGCGCACGCCGACGACCTGGTGGTCGTGCTGACCGGGCCGCAGGCGGAGATGAACGGGCTGCTGAAGTCCCACCCCGACCTCGCCGCGCTGTTCCCCCGCACCGTCCGCTTCCCCGACCTCACCGACGACGAGCTGGTGCAGGTGTTCGCGGGCAAGGCCGCCGACGGCGGATTCGCGCTCGCCCCCGGCGTCCTCGACAAGGTGCGCGCGCTCGCCCAGGCCGCGCCGCGCGACAACGGCTTCGGCAACGCCCGCATCATGATCAACCTGCTGGACCGGGCGGTCGCGATGCAGGGCCGCCGCGTGCTCGCCGACGGCGTCGTCGACGAGACCGAGTCGCTCGACGAGATCCTCCTCGAGGACGTCCCCGACGCGCTCGCCCGCGCCGGCGGGGACGTCTCGTCCGACCCGCTCGGCGAGATCGCCCGCCTCATCGGCCTCAAGGAGGTCAAGCGGCAGGTGGACGCGCTGGTCGCCGAGGCCCGCGCCGAGCAGATGCGCCGCGACGCCGGCGTCCCGCTGACCGTCCCGACCCGGCACATGGTGTTCATGGGCAACCCGGGCACCGCGAAGACGACGATCGCGCGGCTGATCGCGGCCGTGTACGCCCGGCTCGGCCTGCTGTCGTCCGGGCACCTGGTCGAGGTGACCCGCGCCGACCTCGTCGCCGAGTTCGTCGGGCAGACCGCGCCCCGGGTGCGGGCCGCGGTCGAGCGGTCCCTCGGCGGCGTGCTGTTCATCGACGAGGCGTACGCGCTGACCTCGGCGGGCGGCGGCGACCAGCGCGACTTCGGGCACGAGGCGATCGCCGAGCTGCTGCGGCTGATGGAGGAGCACCGCGCCGACCTGGTGGTCATCGTCGCGGGCTACGACGCGGAGATGGAGCGCTTCCTGAAGTCCAACCCGGGCCTGGAGTCGCGCTTCCCGCAGGTCCTGCGCTTCCCCGACTACTCCGACGACGAGCTCGTCACGATCTTCGAGCTGATGGCGGCGACCGCCGGCCTCACCCTGGACCCCGGCGTCCCGGGCGCGCTGCGCCGCCTCGTCGCCGCCCATCCGCGCGGCTCGTCGTTCGGCAACGCCCGCCTCGTCCGGAACCTGCTGGACGCCGCGGTGTCCCGGCAGGCGCAGCGCATCACCGCCGCCCACGACGCCGACCCCGCCGCCATCGAACCGTCCGAGGTCCGCCTCCTGCGCCCCGAGGACCTCCCCGACACCCCCCCGAACCCCACCGACCCCAACGCCTTCGGCCCCTACATCTAGCTGTGTCCGCCCAGGGGATCGCCCCCCTGGTAAGCGGATGCCTGGAGGTTGTAGAGGTCGGCGTAGAGGCCGCCGGCGGCCATCAGGGTGGTGTGGTCGCCTTCTTCGATGACCTTGCCGTGTTCCAGGACGTAGATGCGGTCGGCGTAGCGGACGCTGGCGAGGCGGTGGGTGATGAGCAGGACGGTGCGCCCGGCGGCGTGGTCGCGGATCCGGTCGAAGAGCAGGTGCTCGGCGCGGGCGTCGAGGCTGGCGGTGGGTTCGTCGCAGATCAGCAGCGGCGCGTCGCGGTAGAAGCCGCGGGCGACGGCGAGCCGCTGCCACTGCCCGCCGGACAGCTCGGCGCCGCCCTGGAAGCGGCGGTCCAGGAGGGTGTCGTAGCCGCGGGCCAGGTCCGCGACGACCTCCTCGGCGCCGGACGCGCGGGCGGCGGCGAGCACGGCGGGGTCCTCGGGTTCGCCGGGACGGTGCTCGGGGCCGCGCCCCATGGTGATGTTCTGCCGTGCGGTCATCGGCCAGTGGGTGTACTCCTGCGCGATGACGGCGACGCGGCTCCACACCTCGGCCTGGAGGACGTCGGTGAGGGCCACGTCGTCCCAGCGGACCTCGCCGGCGTCGGGTTCGTACAGGCCGCCCATGATCCGGGAGAGGGTGGTCTTGCCGGACCCGTTCTCGCCGACGAGCGCGACGACCTCGCCGCGGCGCAGCTCCAGTGAGACGCCTCTGAGGGACGGGGCGTCGGAGCCGGGGTAGGTGAAGGTGACGTCGCGGACCTCGATGCGGGCGAAGTCGGCGGGCAGCGCCGGATGCGAGTCGGTGTCCGGCGGCGGGAGGGCGCGCTGCGGGACGCGGGCCTCGGCGGCGTCGCAGAACGCCAGGTAGTCACCGAAGTACAGGCCCTCCTCGTAGCACTGGTTGACCGCGAACACGAGGTTCACCAGGGACGTCTGCCCGCTCCTGATCGCGAGGACGGCCGTGCCGGCGACGGCCAGCGGCACCCAGCCCTGCCAGAGCATGAGGCCCAGCGCGACGTAGACGCCGGCGGTCGCGACGCCCTTCAGGACGTCGCCGGTGAGCTTCGCGTAGGTCTGCCTGCGGGCCAGGCCGAGCTCGACGCGGCGCTGGTGGGCGGCGAACCGGTCGTACTCGCCGAGCAGGAACGGCCGCATGGTGAACGAGCGGACCTCGGCGGCGTGCCGCCGCTCGGTCATCAGGTCGGACAGGATCCACTTGCGGCGGGCGACGCCGACCAGCGCGAGCATCGTGGCGTAGCGCATCCGGGCGCTGCGGACCGACGCCCAGCCCTCCGGGACGGCGGTGAGCAGCAGCAGCGGGAGCAGCAGCGGGTGCAGCACGCCGAGCGTCCCGGCGGCGGCGATCATGCCGACGGCGCCGGTCAGCACGTCGACGGCGTGCTGGACGACCTGGGGCGCGGCGTTCATCCCGCGGGTCTGGGCGCGCTGCAGGTCGTCCAGGAACGTCGAGTCGTCGAGGGCGGTCAGGTCCGCGGCCGTGGTCGCCTCGTAGAGCCGCAGCTCGACCAGCCGCTGGACCTGCGGTTGGAGGCGGGCCTGGGTCCAGCCGGCGGCGGCCTGGAGCCCGGACCGCAGCGCCACCGAGCCGGCGACGAGCGCCAGGGACGGCAGCGCGTCGCGGACCCGGTCGGGCGTGGGGCCGGCGCTGAACAGCGCGGTGAGCACGCCGGTCGTGGCGAGCAGCCCGAACGCGGTGAACAGCCCGGCGGCGAGGTTCAGGGAGATCGTCGCGGCCGTGTCGGCGCGGCTGGCCCGCCAGGCCAGCCCCGCCGCCCGCGCGATCACCGCGGGGAGCCGGCGGGCCATGGTGCCCATGCCGGTCTCGGCGAGTTCGCCGTCCTTGGCGTGCCAGATGTGCGCCGTCAGCTCCGGCAGCCGCGACTCGAACGGGTCGTCCGGCGCGGCGGGGCCGCTCCCGCGCCGCCGGCGTGCGAGCAGCCGAGATCTCCCGGCGGTACGCCGCCTCGCGCCCATGCGCCGCCCTCCGCGCGTCTGTGCCACCGAAGGGCAGTGTGCGCCTTGAGGGGGACGGTGTCCGCTTCATATGTCACAAAACGTAGTGATTTGGAGGTGTGGACAATCATGCGCCGGATGGACGCGGCACACCGCGGGTTTGTCTAGGGTCTACGGCATGACCGGCGGCCGGCCTGGTGGCCGGACACGGCAGGAAGGACGACGGCGTGGCCCGCGAGAGGCACGACTCCGTACGCGCGGAGCACCAGCACGCCGCCTACGGGCGGGAGGCGTACGGCGACCCCTATGACGACCCGTATGCGGGCGACCAGCTCGCCGGAGGCCGGGTCTATCCCGACGAACCGCCGGCCCGCCGGCGCCGGCGGCGCCGCTGGCCCCGGGTGCTCGGCGTGATCGCCGTCGTGCTCGTGCTGCTGATCGTCGGCGGCTACTTCTACCTCGACTCGCGGCTGGAGCGGGAGTCGGTCCTGGTCGACTACCCGGGCCGGGTCGCCGACACGCCCGGCACCAACTGGCTGATCGTCGGCTCCGACAGCCGCAAGGGCCTCGACAAGGCGGCCCAGAAGAAGCTCCACACCGGCTACGCGGCCGGGCGGCGCACCGACTCGATGATGCTGCTGCACTACGGCGCGGGCGGCACGTCCCTCATCAGCCTCCCGCGCGACTCCTACGTCCCCATCCCCGGGCACGGATCCAACAAGCTGAACGCGGCGTTCGCGTTCGGCGGCCCCAAGCTGCTGGCGCAGACGGTGGAGAAGTCGACCGGCGTGCACATCGACCACTACGCCGAGATCGGGTTCAACGGGTTCGTCGGCGTGGTCGACGCCGTCGGCGGCGTGAACATCTGCGTCAAGGAGGACCTCAAGGACCCGAAGGCCGGCATCGACCTCAAGGCCGGCTGCCAGAACCTCAAGGGCAGCGACGCGCTCGGCTACGTCCGCAGCCGCCACTACGCCCGCGCCGACCTGGAGCGCGTCGAGCACCAGCGGCAGTTCTTCGGCGCGCTCATGAAGAAGGCGTCCAGCCCGGCGACGCTCCTCAACCCGTTCCGCAGCGTCCCGCTCGCCCTCCACTCCACCAGCAACTTCCTCGTGGACGACGGCGACCACCTGTACGACCTGGTGCGGATGATGTGGGCGATGCGCGGCGTGTCCAACGGCGGCGTGACCGTGACGGTCCCGGTCGGCGGGACCGGCTCCTCACCGAGCGTCGGCTCCTACATCACCTGGGACAAGACGAAGGCGTCGAAGCTGTTCGGCGCGCTGAAGCAGGGGCAGCCCGTCCCGTCCGACCTCGTCCAGAAGTGAGGCGCCGCGCCCGGCCCGGTCCCGTCGGGGGCCGGGCCGGGCTTGGCATAGAGTCGGGCCATGGCGGATGTGACGCCTGAGGGCGGAAAGCAGGACGACCTGTCGACCCTGTCGTCCAAGGAACTCCACGACCGCGCGATGGAGCTGGCCAGGGAGCGCCACGACGTGGGCTTCCTGTGGGACCTGCTGCGCGCCATCCCCGCCGCCGCCGCGGCCGCCGGCGAGGTCGGCCGCGCCGAGTTCGACCTGTTCCACGGCCTGTCGCTGCTGCGCGAGTTCACGCACGCGGGGGAGGGCGAGGTCGCCGACGCCCTCCGGCCCTTCTACATCGACTACCTCACCGAGCACGGCGGCTGAGGCCCGCGTCCGCGCCAAGCGGACATGACCTTGACTTTTCCGCGTCTTGCTCTCCTTGCGGCCACCCTTGGGAACTACACTCCGTAGGCATCCGACCGCAGAGGGTGGTTGTAGTGTACAAGAAGCAGTTGAAGCTGGCCTCTATCGCGTTCGTAGCGTGGTACGTCATCAGCAGGCCCGAGGGAGCGGCGAATCTCGTCCACAACGCGCTGAACGGGCTGGGGACCGCGGCCGAGTCGTTGTCGCAGTTCATGAGCGCGATTCCCAGCTAGGTGCCGCTTCCAGGCCCCGTACCCGCCGCGGGTGCGGGGCTTTTTCGCGCGCGGCAAGCAAGCGCTCTCCCCCGCGTCACAGTAAAATCCCGCTTTGCGAGCAGACGCGGCTGGGCATCATTGGATCGGGTCAATGTGTCGCTGCGCTACAACAGGGACGGCGTACGGATGAAGAAGAACCTCCGCTATGTGGCCATCGCCTTCGTCATCTTCTACCTGCTGAGCTCACCCCAGGACGCGGCCGGTTTCGTCAACAACGCGTTCACCCAGCTGGGCAGGGCCGGTGACCAGGTCTCCTCGTTCGTGAGCAGCCTGGACCTGTCGCCGTGACCCGCCGCCTTCCGGTGCGGTCCGGGCGGTGCGGGCCGGGGGTGATCGCCTAGGATCGGCCGCATGTCCTTCTATGACGTGGAGATCGAGGGTCTGCAGGGCGGTCCCGCAGACCTCGGGCAGTACCGGGGCAAGGCCGTGCTCGTCGTCAACGTCGCCTCCAAGTGCGGCCTGACCCCGCAGTACGCCGGCCTGGAGCGGCTGCAGGAGCGGTTCGCCGGGCGCGGCTTCACCGTCCTCGGCGTCCCGTGCAACCAGTTCATGGGCCAGGAGCCCGGCAGCGCCGAGGAGATCGCGCAGTTCTGCTCGGCGACCTACGGGGTCACGTTCCCGATGACCGAGAAGATCGAGGTCAACGGCGACGGCCGGCACGCGCTGTACGACGGCCTCGTCGGCACCCCCGACGCCGAGGGCCACACCGGCGACATCCGGTGGAACTTCGAGAAGTTCCTGATCGCCCCGGACGGCGCGGTCGCCGCCCGGTTCGCGCCGCAGACCGAGCCGGAGTCCGCCGACGTCGTCGCCGCCATCGAGAAGAACCTTCCGGCCTGAGAAAAGGCCTGGAAGAGCGCCGGACGCGGGCACACGAACCCCGCGCCCGGCACTCCGGCATTGTGAATCGCGCCACACCGCTTGTCGCTATTGAATGACACGTCTAGCTTTTGAGGTCGCGCTACGACGTGGAGGTGCCATGAGCGGGTGGACGGCGGCCGACATTCCCGATCTGCAGGGCCGAAGGGCGATCGTCACCGGGGCCAACAGCGGCATCGGCTACCACACGGCGCTGCAGCTCGCCCGGCACGGCGCCGCCGTCGTGCTGGCCTGCCGCAGCGCCGAACGCGGCCAGGCCGCCTTCGACCGGATCAGGGCCGCCGCGCCCGGCGCCGCCCTCACCCTCGGCGCCCTCGACCTCGCCGACCTGGCGTCGGTGCGCGGGTTCGCCGCCCGGTACGGCGACGACCCGCTCGACATCCTGGTCAACAACGCGGGCGTCATGGCGCTCCCGCGCCGCACCACCGCCGACGGCTTCGAGATGCAGTTCGGCACCAACCACCTCGGCCACTTCGCGCTGACCGGCCTGCTGCTGCCCGCGCTGCGCGCCGCCGCGTCCGCCCGCGTCGTGACGGTCACCTCGGGGGTCGCCTGGAGCGGCCGGTTCCGCTTCGACGACCTGCAGGGCGAGCGCCGCTACAGCCGGTGGGGCGCCTACGGCCAGGCCAAGCTCGCCAACCTCGTCTTCGCCCGCGAGCTGGACCGCCGCGTCCCCGAGCTCACCAGCGTCGCCGCCCACCCCGGCTACGCCGCCACCAACCTCCAGGAGGCCGGCCCGAAGATGGCCGGCAACTCCGTCATGGCGAAGGCGATGGTGCTCAGCAACGCGGTGGTCGCGCAGTCGGCGGCGACCGGGGCGCTGCCGTCCCTGTACGCCGCGACCGCCCCGGACGTCGAGGGCGGCGCCTGCTACGGCCCGCGCCTGCTGCAGTTCCGCGGCAGCCCCGTCAAGGTCGTCACGCCACCGCAGGCCGCCAAGCCCGGCCTCGGCGACCGCCTCTGGCAGATCTCCGAAACCCTCACCGGCGTCACCTACACCCCCGCCTCCACCTGACCGCCTTCGCCTCAGCCGCCGTTCGCCTGACGCGCTGATCCTCGGTCTGCCAACTTCCGGGTTCTCGGCGTAATCAAGTGAACGCCCAGCGTGATCGAACGTCGATGCCCCCCATGACACACTGGGCCTATGGAGGTGATGAGGCGTGGCACTCGCAATGCCCGCCGAACCGATGCCTGATCGTGATGAGTTCACCGTCGAGGACTGGCTGGCGCTGCCGGAGAGCGAGCAGCGCATCGAACTGATCGACGGGAGTTACGTCGTGAGCCCCCTCGCCGCGACCAATCATCAGATCTGCACAGGACGGCTGCGCGACGTGCTCCTTTCCGCCGCGCCGGAGGACATGGAGGTCACCGAGGGCGCCAACGTTCCCTGCGCGGGTGAAGGCGCGATCCCGGACGTCGTGGTCGGTGACGCCGAACCCATGCTCGCCGGTTCGGTGGCGCTCGACCCGCAGTACATCCACCTCGTCGCAGAAGTGGTCAGCCCGGGGCGCAGCAACCGTCGGCGCGACTTCACCGACAAGCCCCGGATGTACGCGGCGGCGGGCATCCCGACGTTCCTTCGCGTCGAGCTGATCGGCGAGGGGGCGCCGTGCGTGGAGGTGCTCGTCCTCAAGGACGGCGAGTACGTGCAGGCCGACCGTGTCTGCGCGGGGCGGACGCTGCGGATCGCGGAGCCGTTCGAGGTGGCGTTCGACCCGGCGGTGCTCGTCGGGCCGCGGCGGCGGGAGGTCAGGGGGCGCGAGTGATGTCCCAGTCGAGGGTGGCGGGGATCGAGCCCTCCAGGGTGAGCAGCCAGCGCTTCACCTCGACGCCGGAGCCGCCGCTGTAGCCGCCGAGGCCGTTCGAGGCGACGACGCGGTGGCACGGGACGATCAGCGGGATCGGGTTGCTCCCCATCACCTGCCCGATCACCTGGGCGTGCACGCCGGTGCCGCTGCGGTCGCCGAGGTCGCCGTAGGTGATCGTCCGCCCGTAGGGGACGGTCTCGTACAGCGTGGTCAGCACCTGCCGCTGGACGTCGCCCGTCAGCCGCCAGTCGATCGGCAGCTCGAACGTCTTCAGGTCGCCGGCGAAGTAGTCGCGCAGCGCCGCCAGCGCCGGGTCGAGGCGGCCGGGGGCGTCCACCACCGGCAGGCCGGTCTTGCGGGCGGCCCGCTCGCGCGCGGCGGGGGTGTCGCGGAAGTCCAGCGACACGATCCCCGTCTCGGTCTCGCTGACGAGCAGCCGTCCGAGCACGGTGTCGACCGTGCCGAACGCGAGTGTCTCGGTCATGGCGCTCCCTTCTGGTCCGTCCAGCGTGCCATCCGAGTCCGACATTCCCATCAACACCGGGGCCGCCGGTCAGGTTGCGGCGGTGAGGGTCCGGTGCAGCCGGGCGGCCTCCTTCACCAGGCGGCTGGACCCGCCGCGCCCGGCGACGGCCTCCAGCGCGGGCACCGTGCCGCGCGCGCCGGTCGTCTCGGCGGCGCGGGTGCCGAGCGCCAGCAGGTCGGGGAGGCCGGCCGGGGCGCGCTCGCCCGGCGCGGGAAGCACCTCGGGGAGCGCGGCGGCGATCAGCGTCCAGACGTCGGAGAGCGCGCCGGCGTCCGCGGCGGCGGTGAGCGCCTTGACCACGCGGCCGAACTTGATGCGGTCGAAGGCCGCGAGCCGTCCGGCCGCGACGCCGGTCTCCGCGGCGGGCAGGATGCCGCGCGCGCTCAGTGTGAGCAGGGCGTCGACCGCGTCGGCGCGGTGGCGTTCGTGCCGGTTGGCCAGCGTCAGGGCGAGCAGCGTGCCGGTGGCGGCGCCGGCGGGGCCGCCGGCCTCGGCGAGGGCGAGCATCGTCGCGCCCTGCGACATGTTCTCGTCGGTCAGACGCACCTGGTACGGGACGAGATGCGCCGCGGCGATCTCCCGGTGCGACGGCGTGACGCCCGGCCACCACGCATACGTCGAGCGGTACGACGGCTGCCCGAAGTCCCGCCACCCTTCCTCGGGGAAGGCGCACAGGTGCGCGACGTCGGAGTCCCCGGGCATGGCGACCACGGAGAGGATCCGGGACGGGAGGCGGAGCGTGCGGTCGCCGACGGTCGCCGCCGGCTTCTCGAGCACCTCGCACCGCACGTCCGGGTCGGCCGGCGGGCCCGCGGCGAGCCAGGCGGCCATCGCCCGCCCCGCCGGCGACACCAGGTTCCCGGCACGGGCGGCGGCCGCGGCGTCGATCTCGCGCGGGACGCGGAGCATCGCCTGCGCGAGCTCGGCCCGCCCCGGTTCGGCGCCCGCCGCCTCGAACCTTTCGAGCCGCTCGACGAGCACCGCCGGATCGATGTGGCCGCTCGCGGTGGTCGGGGCCGCCAGCAGCACGGGCACCTTGCCCACGGACGCGGCGATCTCCCGGCCGCGCAGGGCGAGGAACCGGTCCATCGCAGGGTCGAAGACGGTCTCGCCCTTGCGCGCCCAGCCCTTGACGAAGGAGGCGAGCGCTGCGGCCAGCCGGGTGGGCGCCTTCGGGACGAACAGGGACCGGACGGCCGACACCGGCCAGTCCCCCTCGTAGACGCCGAGCCCGATGTGTGGGTCGATCAGCCACGACATCGGGGCCACCACGGGGCGCAGGGCGTCCCGGGCGGCGCCGGCGTCCTCGTGGGCGAACGCGACGAGCGCGGCCAGGAAGCGCTCCACCGCGAGCCAGTCCGGTTGCTCGGTGCGCGACAGGGCGTCGAACTCCGCGGCCATCTCGGCGGGGGACGCGATCGGCGCGGGCATCTCGCGCGGCGTGAACGGCGGCGATCCCACGGGGAGCGGGGCCTCGGCCTCCACCTCGCCGAACGCGGCGGCGATCGTGTCGCGGAGCGGCCCCGGCAGCCCCGACGCGGCGCCGCGGACCTGCTCGCCCGTTTCCGCCGACGCCTTCCCCGCGTGCCTGACGGCGATCTTCACGGCGCGTTCCCGCAGGTCGAGGGAGTCGCAGGTGAACGCGGCGGTGACCGCGCGGAGCGCGGCGTCCACCCGCCCGCGCTTGCGCGCCGTCCGGTCCAGCCAGGTCAGGCCGGCCCGGATCAGCTTGGTCTCCGGCCGGAACAGCACCGCGCCCGCCGCCTCCTCGAACAGCGGCTCGTCGACCCTCTCCAGCTCGTCGGCCCGGCGGACGGCCCGCAGCGCCAGGTCCGCGATCGTCGACGGCGCGGCCGGCAGCAGCCGGGCGTAGTCCCGCACCCGCGCGGCGACCTCGTCGTCCGTGGGCTCCAGGAGTTCGTGCAGCTGAGCGAACCAGCGCAGCTCGTGCGGCGTGCCGCCGCGCAGGAACCGCCGGACGCAGCCGTCGATCAGCGTGCCGCGCGGGACGCGTCCCGCGGCGGCCAGCTCGGTCAGCGCGTCCGCCCACGTCCGGCGCTCCTTGACCCGCTGCGCGGTGCTCCGGTCGAACGCGAGGGCCGCGCCGACGCCGTCCGCCTCGAACAGCCGGGGGACGAGCGCGTCGAGGAACGGGTCGTCGGCGAGCGCCTTGGTGTCGGCGCCGCCGCTCGCCCACATGACGACGAAGCCGTCCGCCGCGGGGGGCTCGGCGCCCGCCGACAGGGTGAGGCCGGCCGCCATGTGCCAGCGCGGCAGCACCTGCTCGGTGAAGTCCGACACCCGGATGCGCTCCGCGACGCGGCGGCCGACGTCGGCGCGCCACTGTACGGGGCGGTCCGCGGTGACCACGTCCAGGTCCCGGCGCAACTCCCTGCCCTGGGAGCGCAGCCACCACGTGTCGAACTCGCGGCGGCACAACCACGCCGCCGCTGCGGCGGCCCCACCGATCGTGCCCGCGCCCGCCAGTATCAGCGGCTCGTGGAAGCCCCGCTCCAGCTCGCCCCACTTGCTCGCGTCGCGCAGCTCCTTCAGCCTGCCGGGCAGCCGGTCGGCGACCTCCTTGCGGCCCGCCGCGTCCAGCTTGCGGACCAGGTTCATCACCCGGCCGGTGTCCTTCGCGTCGATCGCGTCGCGGATCTCGTCCCAGCTCATCGGGCCGCCTCCGCGTTCAGAGCGGCGACCGCCTCGCCGTCGCGCCGGACGATCGTCGCCGCGAGGACGTGCTTGCACGGCCCCCGCTCGCCCCGGTGGTCGAACCACCACGGGCAGGTGCAGGTGGCGCGGTCGCCGTCGAAGCGGACCTGGCGCTCGCCGCCGCCGGTGGTCACGACCGCCGCGTCGCCGCCGGTGAACCGGACGGCGCCGTCCTCGACCAGCGCCCGCGCCGCCCGCAGGCGCGGGTTCAGCGCCGCGACGCGCGCCGCGTCGTAGGGCAGTTCGCGGTGGAAGAACGCGGCCTCGGCGGTGTCGAAGCCGACCCGTCCGGACGTGCCGAGCTGGGTCAGCGCCGCCTTCGTCCGGTCGAGCGGCAGGCCGGAGCGCTCGGCGAGCAGGCCGGGGTCCACGCGGGGTTCGAACGACAGCAGCGCGCCGATCAGGTCCGCGTCGGCGGCGGCCTCGTCCGTCGCGAGCGCGTCGAGGACGGCGCCCTCACCGGAGAAGCCCCGCGACGCCTCGGGCGACAGCGTCAGGAAGTACCGCATGCCGGGCAGGTCCAGCTCCCAGACGCTCGACACCGGCGCGCTGCGCGCGGTGACCGGCGGCCCGTACACGCGCAGCGCGCGGGCGAAGCGGAGCAGCGGCAGCATCGTCCGCAGCCGGTCGGGCCCGGACAGGCAGACCGCCCCCGGCCCCGGACGCGACGACATCCGGAGCGTCCGCCCGGCCGGCACCGCCCACAGCGCCCCGCGCGAACGGGCGGGCAGCGACCGCAGGAACCGCACGGCGTCCGGCCCCTTCAGCTCGGTGCGCGGATCGAACCCGGCCGTGATCACCTGGACCTCGGCGAACCCGCGCAGCCACCGCTCCGGCAGGGGCACCTTCTTCTCCACCACCGCGCCGTCCAGGGTGGTGACCGCCAGCTCGTCGGCGCCCACCGCCAGGTGCAGCGGCTCCGACCCGCCGACGCGGGCGAGCGCCTCGCGCAGCGGGCCGTTGACGTCCACGTTGGTGGTGCCGCGTTCGAGGACGTCGCCGTCCAGGGCCGGTTCCAGCACGTCCAGCCGCGCGTACACGCCGCCGCACGCGGAGAACGACTCCATCCTCAGCCGGTCGCCGTTGCAGGTGACCACCGGGTCGCGGAAGCCGGTCGGGCGCGGCTGGTGGTAGCGGGTCCGCGCCACGTCGGCGAGCGCGATCAGTGCCGCGGCGGCCGGCGCCGCCTGGGTGAGGACGCCGCTGAAGAAGTGCGGATGGGGCCGCGGGCCGGTGCTGGTCGTCCCTCCGGACGTCGACAGCCCGAGGAGGCCGCCGTCCAGCCCGGAGGGACGCGTGTAGGAGTAGACCTGTGCCGTCGCGCTGCTCGCCATGCCTCCACACCGTAGAGATCACCGGCGACAAAAGCGCTGGAACGGGCGAATCACTCGATGGCGCCCGGGAAGAGAAGGGCCAGCTCGCGGGGGTGTCGCGCGATGAGGCGGAGCTCGTCGTCGGTGAGGGGGCGGCCCGTCTGGGCGTTGCAGAGCTGCACGAGCTTGAACGCCAGCTCCTCGTCGGCGGGTTCGACGCCGAGGCCGTCCATGACGTGCCGGAACCCGGCCTTGCCGCCGTACTCGCCGGTCAGGACGACGCGTCCGGCCCGCGCGTGCCAGTCGTCGGGGAACGGGCCGAGGGTCTCCTCGTCGTACAGCTCGTAGTTGCCGTGGTCCTTCAGCGCGCCGTCGGCGTGGATGCCGGACTCGTGCGCGAAGGCGTTCCGCCCGACGCCGACCTGGTTGTAGGGGAGCGGCTGGCCGAAGGCGTAGCTCGCCCACAGCGCGAAGCGCCGCGCCCAGGAAAGGTCGATCGGGTCGCCGATCTCGGCGCCGGTGACCTGCGGGTCGAAGGCATGCCGGAACGCGAGGATCGTCGACAGCAGGTCGGCGTTGCCGGACCGCTCGCCGATCCCGTTGACGCACGTGTTGATCCAGGCGTCCTGCCCGGCCTGCAGGTCGCCGAGCGCGCCGTGGACGGAGTTGGCGACGGCGAGGCCGAGGTCGTTGTGGCAGTGCGTCTCGACGGGGATGCCGATCGCGGACGCGAGCTTGGCGAAGCGCTCGCGGATGCGGTCGGGGGTGTCGCCGCCGATGGTGTCGCAGTAGCGGACGCGGTCGGCGCCGGCCTCCTTGGCGGCGAGCGCGAACTCGGTGAGGAAGCCGTCGTCGGTGCGGGAGCCGTCCTCGGCGTTGACGCCGACGGTCCGCGCGCCGCTCGCCTTGGCCGCGCGGACGGCCGCGACCATCTCGCGGATGACGGCGTCCCGGTCGAGCTTCCCGCGGAACTTGTTCGCGAGCATGTAGTCGGACGTGGAGATGGACAGGTTGTAGTGGGCGAGCCCCTTGCCGCCGGCCTGGACGGCGACGGCCTTCTCCACGTCCTGCGGGACGCCCCGGCACCAGCCCGACAGCCGCAGGCCGCCGAACGCCCCGGCCTCCGCCAGCGCGATCTGCGCCCGGACGTAGGGGACCTCGTGGAAGAGGAACGGGAAGCCGATCTCGGACTGCGCGACGCCGAGCCGCCCCAGGTAGAAGTTCACCATCGTCTTGCCGAACTTCGACAGCCCGGTCCGGGCGGTCTGGACGCCGTCGCGGTTGGTGACGTCGAGGAAGTGAATCTGTGGCATGCCCTCAGATTGACAGCCGGATCCATATGTATCAATATTGATGAAAATCAATGTTAGCGGAGTGGGGATGGGCGAGAACGACCAGGTCATCGGCTGGATCGACGCGACGGCGGCCGCCGAGCGGCTCGGTGTGAAGCCCGCCACGTTGTACGCCTACGTCAGCCGGGGCGTGCTGCGCCGCAGGCACGCCCCGGACGGCCGGCGCAGCCTGTTCGACGCCGCGCAGGTGGAGGAGCTGGCCCGGCGCGGCAGGCCCCGCCGCGGGCCCGGGCCGGGTGAGCTGGCGATCGAGTCGGCGATCACCGCGCTCGGCGCCGACCGCCCCTACTACCGGGGCCGCGACGTGCTCGGCCTGGCCGAGCACGGCTCGTTCGAGGACGTCGCGGGCTGGCTCTGGACGGGCCGCGACGGCGCGGGGGAGGCGCCGTGGCGGGCCCGGGACGAGGGCGTCGCGGCGGCCGTCGCCGCGCAGTCCGGGCTGCCCGAGGAGCTGCTCCCGCTGGACCGCCTCCAGCTGATCGTGACCGCGCTCGCCGCCGCCGACCCGCTCCGCCACCACCTGGACCCGGACGGTGTGACCGGCACCGCCCGCTCCCTCATCGCCGGCCTCGTCGACGCCCTCCCGCCCGCCGCGAGCGGCTTCCGTGACGACGGCTCGCCGCAGGCCGGCGAGGGAGGGGTGGCCGCGCGGCTGTGGGGGAGGCTCTGCCCGCGCCCGGCCGAGGCGGGGACGCTGCGGGCGCTGGAGGCGGCGCTGATCCTGCTGGCCGACCACGAGCTGGCGGCGTCGACGCTGGCTGCGCGGGTCGCCGCGTCCGTGCGGGCCGACCCGTACGCCGTCGTCGCGTCCGGGCTCGGGGTGCTCAGCGGGCCGCTGCACGGCGGCGCGTCCTACGGGGCGGAGCGGCTGATCGCGGAGGTCGCCGACCCGGCGTCGGCCGCCCGGGTGGTCGGGCGGCGGCTGCGCGGCGGCGAGCGCGTCCCCGGCTTCGGGCACGTGGTCTACAAGGCGGGCGACGGACGCGCGACGCTGCTGCTCGACCTCGTCCGGGACGCGGCGCCCGGGCACCCGCGGCTCGCCGCCGCCGAGGCCGTCCTGGACGCGGCGGCGCGGCGCCGGCTGCCGTCGGCGAACATCGACTTCGCGCTGGCGGCGCTCGGCGCGGTCGCCGGGTTCGTCCCTGGCGCGGGGGAGGCGGTGTTCGCGGTCGCCCGCACCGCCGGATGGCTCGCGCACGCCATCGAGGAGTACGGCGGCGCGCACCCCCTGCGCCCCCGCGCCGTCTACACCGGCCCGCCGCTTCCGGACGCGGCGTCGGCACCCTCGGCACCGCGCCGGCCAGGGCGTTCGGGCTGACCGCCGCGGCGCCCCCTGCCGTCCGGGGGGTGTGCGCGGGCGGCGCGGGACCGGGGGTACGCTCGATGACGTGCGACGGTTCCTCACCCCTGCCTGGCTCGGCCTGCATGCGATCGCGGTCGTGCTCTGCGGCGCGTTCCTCGGCTTCGGCTGGTGGCAGTACGACCGCGCCCAGGCGGGCAACGACCGCAGCTGGGCGTACACCTTCGAGTGGCCGATCTTCGCGATCTTCGTCATCGTGATGTGGATCAAGATGATCCGGGACGAGAAGGCCGGTGTGGCCCCGGCGCCCAAGGTGATCGAGGAGCCCGCCGAGGCCGCGGTCAAGCGCGAGATCATCCGGCGGCAGGAAGAGGAGGACCCCGCGCTCGCGGCCTACAACCGCTACCTCGCGCGGCTCAACTCCCAGACCGACCGGCGCGGCTGACCGCGCCGCCCCCCCCGGGCGCCCTCCCGTCCGGGGCCCGGCCGCCGCGGGGCCGTCTGACGTGTGCGGGCCGCGGGCGCGGCCGGCCGATGAAAGGGTGTGAACTGTGGAAGGCGCGGTGACCCGGTACCGGATCCTCGCCCTGCTCGTCGGCAGCCTGCTGGTGCTGCTGGTGATCGGCATGGTCCTCAAGTACGGTCCGACCGACATGCCCGCGATGGCGGGCATCGTGGCGCCCGTCCACGGGCTCTTCTACATGGTCTACCTCGTCGCCGCCTACGACGTGTGGCGGCGGGCGGACTGGCCGCTGAGCAGGATGGTGCTGATCGTGCTCGGCGGCGTCGTGCCGCTGATGACGTTCTGGGTCGAGCGCAAGATCGTCGCGGAGGCGCGCCGGGTGCCGCCCGCGGGCGCGGCCGAGCCCGAGCCGTCCGGCGCCGACTCGTCCCGCGCCTGACCCTCCCTCCCCGCATTCGGCTTCCGCCGAAGGGTGGATCTCCGGGCCCGCCGGGGAGTAACGTTTGACCGAGTCAAACGTGGGAGGGCGAGCATGGAGGCGACGACGGCGGACGTCGGCACGGTCCGCGCGTTCAACCGGTTCTACACCGGAGTGATCGGAGTGCTCGGCGAGGGCCTGGTGCGCTCGCCCTACTCCCTCACCGAGGCCAGGGTGATGTTCGAGCTGGCGCAGCGGGAGGACACCGAGGTGCTCGCCCTGCGGCGCGCCCTCGGCCTCGACCCCGGCTACCTCAGCCGGATGCTGACCCGCTTCGAGAACGACGGCCTGGTCGTCCGGGAACGCGCGCCCGGCGACGCCCGCCGGCAGATCGTCCGCCTGACCGGCCGGGGCCGCGAGGTGCAGGCGATGCTCGACGAGCGGTCCAGCACCGAGATCCGCGCGCTGCTGGACGGCCTCACCGGCGAGGACCGCCGCCGCCTCCTCGGCGCGATGCGCACCGTCCAGGGCATCCTCGGCGAGCGCGCCCGCCCGGACGGCGCCGTCCTGCGGCCGCTCGGCCCCGGCGACCTCGGCTGGGTCGTCGAGCGCAACGGCGCCCTCTACGCCGAGGAGTGCGCCTGGGACCGCACCTACGAGGCGCTCGTCGCCCGCGTCGTCGCCGGCTACGTCGAGGACCACGACCCCGAGCGGGAGAGCGCGTGGATCGCCGAGGCCGCCGGCGAACGGGTCGGCGCGGTGTTCTGCGTCCGGCGCGAGGAGGACGTCGCCCAGCTGCGCCTGCTGCACGTCGAGCCCGGCACGCGGGGCATGGGGGTCGGCACGGCGCTGGTCGACGAGTGCGTCCGGTTCGCCACCGACACCGGCTACCGCGAGATCATGCTGTGGACGACGGCGCTGCAGCGGCCCGCGCACCGGATCTACGAGCGGGCCGGGTTCATCCTGGAGGAGGAGGAGCCGCCGGTCGCCCGCTTCGGCGACGTGGTGCACGGCCAGGTCTGGCGCAAGAAGCTCTGACCTCCCAGAGCGGGGCGGGTCCGTCCCCCAGCGGGGGCGTGGAACGAACCGAGGCCCGTGAAGGCGCTCCTGCCTTCACGGGCTCGGCTCCGCAGCGATCCCTTACTGCGCGAGGGCGGCCGGGACGGGGGTCGGACGGAGTTCCGGCCGCCTGGTGCACCGGCATGGCGCCGGCTCGGATCGGGGCTGATTCCCACCTCCTTCCCATGCCCGGCCGGACGGGGGCGTGACTGCCCGTCCGGTTTCAAGGGGCGGGCGCCGCAGGGGCGCCCGGACGGGCGGGGACGTTGGGGCCGGGCCGGCGGCGCTGGTCGGCGGGGCCGCCGGCCCGGCGGTGAGGGGCGCCGGCGCCGCGGGGGCGTACGGCACCGGCGCCCGATGGCGGTCGCGACGCGCGGCCCGGCCGGGTCCGGGGCGGCCGAGGACCCGAGGTGTGTCGCCGTCACCGGCCGGCAGGGCGCGCGTCGGGGGACGCCGCGCGCCCTGCCGGCCGGTGACGGGAACGCCCTCGGTCGCGCCGGCCGGGCCGTGCGGTGAACGGCGCGCGGGACCGGCGGGGCGGTGCTCACGTTGCGTGCCCTTCATCGCCCGCCTCCCCGGTCCGACCTGGAACTTTGCAGTCCCAGGAGCTTGTCGTTCACCCTGCGTCACGAACACGTTGCGGTAAGTACCCGCGCGTCATGCGGGCGTAAACCGGGGGTGCGCAAAGAATCGTGATCGTCCGGCGGTCTTTGCCGGCGCATTGCCCGCCGGCGGTCGGACGGTCCGCTTACGTCCGGCCGCCCCGACCACGGAGAGTGAGCGTCCTTCTCGCGGCGGCGGGGGCCTCCGCGGGCGCCGGCCGGGGCCGTCCCGGCAGCAGGACGGTTCCGGCCGGCAGCAGCGCGACGGCGCCCTGGCAGGCGCTCGTTCCGCTCGTGGCGGGGGCCGTCCTGATCGCCGGCTACGCCGTGCGCGCCCTGCGGGCCCGGCGGACGCCGCCGATCATCGACGTGCGGATGTTCCGCAGCACCCCTTCACCGCCGGCGTCGCCGTCATGCTGCTGACCGGCCTCGGCACGTTCGCGGCCATCTTCATGCTGCCGCTGGTCAGGGGGCGAAGGCGGCGAGGAAGGTGGCGACGGCGGCGGTGACCACGGCGCGGACCTCGTCCTCGGGGACGTCGCGGGTGCCGAGCCGGGTGCGCTCGTCGAGGGGCGCGCCGAGCAGCGCGGAGAACTGCTCGGCCGCGGCCACCCGCGCACGGCGGCCCCGGTCGCCGGCCTCCTGGTGGCGCCGGCCGGCCGGCGGGCGTCCGGATGAGGTGCGGGCGTGATCGCTGAGAGCGAACGTTGCTGAGGAAATTAATCGCTGCTCCGTTTTCTTGAGTGTGTATGACTCAACTTGATGTTGGGTACCCGGGCGACCGGGGCGGTCCCTCCCGAGGGGGCCGCGACGACGGACTTGGAGCGATGCATGAGCGAGACCCTGACGCTGCCGGTGCTGCCCCTGGACGACGGGGCCGTTCTGCCGGGCATGGTGGTGCCCCTCGACCTGTCCGAGAGCGGCGAGGTCCGGGCGGCCGTCGAGGCCGCGAAGGCGGTGGCGCGGCCCAAGGGCCCCGGCATCCGGTCGGCGGCCAAGCCGCGGGTGCTGGTGGTCCCGCGGGTGAACGGGCAGTACGCGGGCGTCGGCACCGTCGGCGTCATCGAGCAGGAGGGCCGGCTGCCGGGCGGTGAGCCCGGCGTGGTCGTCCGCGGCGTGCGGCGGGTGCGGATCGGGACCGGGACGACCGGGCCCGGCGCGGCGCTGTGGGTCGAGGGCACCGCGATCGAGGCGCCGCCCGCGAACGGGCGCGCGCAGGAGCTGGCGAAGGAGTACAAGGGCCTGGTCAGCGCGATCCTGCAGAAGCGCGGCGCGTGGCAGGTCGTGGACGTGGTGCAGCAGATCGACGACCCCTCGACGCTGGCGGACAACGCGGGCTACGCGCCCTACCTGACGACCGAGCAGAAGGTCGAGGTGCTGGAGACGATCGACGTCGTCGAGCGGCTCGAGCTGGTCATCGGCTGGACGCGCGACCACCTCGCCGAGCTGGACGTCGCGGAGACGATCCGCAAGGACGTCCAGGAGGGCATGGAGAAGACGCAGCGGGAGTTCCTGCTGCGGCAGCAGCAGGAGGCCATCCGCAAGGAGCTGGCCGAGCTGAACGGCGACCCCGCCGACGAGGAGGACGACTACCGCGCCCGGATCGAGGCCGCGAACCTGCCGGAGAAGGTGCGCGAGGCGGCGCTGAAGGAGGTCGACAAGCTGGAGAGGTCGTCCGACGCCTCGCCGGAGGGCGGCTGGATCCGCACGTGGCTGGACACCGTCCTCGACATTCCGTGGAACGAGCGGACCGAGGACGCCTACGACATCGGGGGCGCGCGGAAGATCCTGGACGCCGACCACGCCGGTCTCGATGACGTGAAGGAGCGCATCATCGAGTACCTGGCGGTGCGCAAGCGGCGCGAGGACCGCGGCCTCGGCGTGGTCGGCGGGCGGCGCAGCGGCGCCGTCCTGGCGCTGGCCGGTCCTCCCGGGGTCGGCAAGACCTCGCTGGGCGAGTCGGTCGCGCGGGCCATGGGGCGCGAGTTCGTGCGCGTCGCGCTCGGCGGCGTGCGGGACGAGGCGGAGATCCGCGGCCACCGGCGCACCTACGTGGGCGCCCTGCCGGGACGGATCGTCCGGGCGATCCGCGAGGCCGGGACGATGAACCCGGTCGTGCTGCTGGACGAGGTCGACAAGGTCGGCGCGGACTACCGGGGCGACCCGACGGCGGCGCTGCTGGAGGTCCTCGACCCCGAGCAGAACCACACGTTCCGCGACCACTACCTGGAGGTCGAGCTCGACCTCAGCGACGTGCTGTTCCTGGCGACCGCGAACGTGGTCGAGGCGATCCCCGGGCCGCTGCTCGACCGGATGGAGCTCGTCCAGCTGGACGGCTACACCGAGCACGAGAAGGTCACGATCGCCCGCGACCACCTGCTGCCCAAGCAACTGGACAAGGCCGGCCTGGAGGCGTCGGAGGTGAGCTTCGGCGACGACGCGCTGCGGCTGCTGGCCGCCGAGTACACCCGGGAGGCGGGCGTCCGGTCGCTGGACCGGTCGATCGCGCGGGTGCTGCGCAAGGTCGCCGCGAACGTCGCGCTGGAGAAGGCGGAGCTGCCGGTCGCGATCGGCGCGGACGACCTGAAGGACTACCTGGGCCGCCCCCGGTTCACCCCGGAGGTCGAGCTGAGCAGGTCCGAGCGGCGCACGGGCGTGCCGGGCGTCGCGACGGGCCTGGCGGTCACCGGTGCGGGCGGCGACGTCCTGTACATCGAGGCGTCGCTGGCCGACAAGGAGACCGGCGACACCGGCGTGACGCTGACGGGGCAGCTCGGCGACGTCATGAAGGAGTCGGCCCGGATCGCGCTCAGCTACCTGCGCTCGCGCGGCGCGGAGCTGGAGCTGCCGGTCGGCGACCTGAAGGACCGCGGCGTGCACGTCCACGTGCCCGCCGGCGCGATCCCGAAGGACGGCCCGAGCGCGGGCATCACCATGACGACGGCGCTGGCGTCCCTGCTGTCGGGGCGGCCGGTCCGGTCGGACGTGGCGATGACCGGCGAGGTGTCGCTGACCGGGCGGGTGCTGCCGATCGGCGGCCTGAAGCAGAAGCTGCTGGCCGCGTCCCGGCTCGGCATCACCACGGCGATCGTGCCGAAGCGCAACGAGCCGGACCTCGAGGACGTCCCGGCCGAGGTGCTGGAGAGCATGACCGTCCACGCCGTCAGCGACGTGCGCGAGGTGCTGGACCTGGCGCTGGAGCCGGCCACCACGCCCGTGGCGGTCTGACCCCGCCGGCGCGGAACGCCCGCACCGGTGTCCACCGGTGCGGGCGTTCGGCGTTCTCAGGCGAAGTCGGTCCTGATGATCTTCTCGATGTTCCGCTCGGCCAGCGCGGTGATCGTGACGAACGGGTTGACGCCGGTGCTGCCCGGGACGAGCGAGCCGTCGATCACGTACAGGCCGGGGTGGCCGGGCAGCCGCCCGTAGCCGTCGGTGGCCGTGCCGAGGACGCAGCCGCCGAGCGGGTGGTAGACGAAGTCGTCGCCCCAGACCTTGTTGACGCCGAACATGTCCGACCGGTAGACGGTGACCGCCTTGCTGTTGATCCTGTCGAAGAGGCGCTTGGCGGCGTCGATGGACGGCTGCGTCCACGACGGCTGCCACGACAGGCCGACCTCGCCGGTGCCGGAGTCGAAGGTGAACGTCCCCCGGTTCGGGTTCTTGGTGATCGCCAGGTACAGGCTGACCCACAGCTCCGTCCCGGCCGGGAACGGGGCGATCTCGGCGAAGACCGGGCCGTCCGGGTCGTCCCAGTCGTCGATGCCCATCGCCGGGATCGTGGACTGGTCGGCGCCGGTGGTGTCCCAGATGTGGTTGGCGCGCGCGACCATCACGTTCCCGTTGTTGCCCCAGCCGGCGCCCACCGCGTCGGGCAGGTCCGGCAGCCGGCCCTGCGCCTTCATGGCGACCAGCAGCTTGGGCGTGCCGACGCTGCCCGCGGCGAAGAACACCCGGTCCGCCGTGACGGTCTTGTGCGCGACGGTGTTCCCGGACGTGTCGATCTGCGTCATCTCGACCGTGTAGCCGCCGCCCGCGGCGGGCGCGACTCCGGTGACGGTGTGCAGCGGGCTGATGGTCAGCCGCCCGGTCGCGGCCGCCGCGGCGAGGTAGGTCTTGTCCAGCGAGCGCTTCCCGTAGTTGTTGCCGTAGATGACCTCCTGTGCGAGCGCCGACCTGGGCTCGGTGCCGGCGTCCTCCTGCTTCATGTAGCCGAAGTCGTAGACGTTCGGGACGAACGTGGTCCCGAAACCGGCCGCCTGGGCGCTGTCCCGCCCGACGCGCGCGAACCGGTACCACTTGGTGGACTCGAACCAGGACGTGTCGATGGTGTTCACGCCGAGCGCCGCGTTCGCGCGCGGGAAGTACGTCCCGTACATCTCGTCCGCGTCGACCGACGGCAGGATCTCCTCGAAGTACGCGCGCTTGGGCGTGACGGCCATGCCGCCGTTCACCAGCGAGCCGCCGCCGACGCCGCGTCCCTGGTAGACGCGCGTGTGGGCGAACGCCTCCGAGTCCAGGACGCCCGCGTACCGGTCGATGTCCTTGTTGGCGTCGACGCCGAGGAAGTACCCGACGGGCTGGTCGGTCCGGGTGCGGAACCAGTACGACCGCCCGTCCGGCTCGAGCAGCGAGCTGAACACCTTGCCGTCGGAGCCGGGCGTCGTCCAGCTCCGCCCCATCTCGACGACGTGGGTGGCGATGCCCGCCCGGGTGAGCCGCAGCGCGGCGACCGCGCCGCCGTACCCGCTGCCGATGACGAGGGCGGGAACCCGGTCGCCGTCGGCGATCGCCTTGTCCGGCGCGGCAGCGGCGGCGGTCCGCCACGAGGGCAGGAGCAGCGCTCCGGCCGCGACCCCGGCCCCGGTGAGGAACCGGCGGCGGGTGATTCCCGAATCGACGGCATGCCGCCGCCCATGACCGGCCATGACGCAACCTCTCTCACTGATGGCGTTCCGTGAGGGGGTCTCGCGCCGACCACCCGCGATCGGATGTGACTCCGATCACGGCCGAATCATGCGCTTGCTTGGTCGGCCCTGTCAACGGCCGGATCCGGCGCGATCCGGACACGCCATAATTCGCCGCCACGCACCCGGAACCGTGCCCGTAATTCGCGGCGCGCATAGCCGGCGGCGGAACGGGGACCAGCGCGGAATGTTGGTGGAGATGTGGCAGCCGGCGGAACGCGGCGAAAAGGCGCCCTGGTACATTCTCGTCTTTCGGGTATTGGTGGTGACGATCGCGCTCGCCGTTCTGGGCGTCTTCTTCTATTTCGCCTTCCGGCTCACGCTGACGCCCGTCCACGACAACGGCCAGGCCGGCGGAAACGTCCATCCCGGGCACTCGCTCCGCTTCTATCTGGACCGCCCGACAAAGGAGGCCGTCCTGCAGATCGGCGGGAACCTCGCGCTGCTCGCGCCCCTCGGCGTCCTGATGCCGATCGTGTGGAAGTCCTTGCGCGGACCCATCCGGCTGGCCCTGCTGACCGGCGCGTTCTCGCTGGCGATCGAAACCGTCCAGGGTGCCGTCGTGATGGGCCGCGCTTTCGACGTCGACGACGTCATCCTCAACGTCGCCGGTGTGATGATCGCCTATGTCCTGCTGGGCCGCCGCCTTTCGAGAACCCTGCGCGGCTCCTGACAAACGGCGCTGTTTCGACTCGAAAAGCGGCCGCGTTCAGCGCGGGGTGAGGCGGAAGACCCGCAACTGGCGGTCGGCGCGTTCCACGTAGCGGTCGTACACGGGCCAGACGGCGGTGAGGCGCGGCCACGCCTCGGCGCGTTCCGCGTCGTCCAGCAGGTGGGCGGTCACCGGGGTGGTCGCGCCGCGGAAGCTCACCTCGGCGTCGGGGTTCTTGATGAGGTTGCCGGTCCAGGCGGGGTGCTTCTCGCGGCCGAAGTTCGAGCCGACGACGAGCCATCCGCCGCCGTCGGGCAGGCAGGCGAGCGGCGTCTGCCGGCGCAGCCCGCTGACGGCGCCGGTGGTGGTCAGGACGAGGCTCGGGACGAGGAGCTGGCCGAGCATGGCCCGGCCGCCGGTGAGCCGGTGCAGGGCCCGGTCGACGTGCGGGACGATCTTCGGACCGACCTCGGCGAACCAGCGGGCGCCGGAGATCCGCTGGAACACCGGGCCGAGGGTCCGCTGGATCAGGGTCGGCCGGGGCGGGGCCGGCGCGGCGGGCCTCCCGGTCGCGAGCCGGCCCGCCCGGCGGGGGCTCAGGTGTCCGCTCCCGGCCAGCCAGCGCAGGGCGTCCGCGACCGTCTCCTCCACGGGGCGCAGCGTGAGGTCCAGCGCGTCGAGGATCGGCCGGTCGTCGGTCGGGACGAGCGTGACCATGAACTCGGCGGCGTCGCGGGTGAGCGGGTAGTCGAACGGGCGGACGCGCTTGGCGGCGTCGAGCGCGGAGCCGAGCGCGAGCATCACGGCGCTCGGCACCCGGACGCGGCGGCACTTCACGCCGGTCAGCGCGTCGCAGAGGTCGGCGTACTGCGGCCAGGTGAGGTAGTGGCCGCCGAGCACCCAGCGCCGCGCTCCGCCCGGGGATTCGACGGTGCGGGCCAGGGCGGTGGCGAGGTCGCGGAC
This sequence comes from Actinomadura physcomitrii, assembly GCF_008923205.2. Classification (GTDB taxonomy): domain Bacteria; phylum Actinomycetota; class Actinomycetes; order Streptosporangiales; family Streptosporangiaceae; genus Spirillospora; species Spirillospora physcomitrii. The sequence continues at coordinate 186,140 of NZ_WBMS02000019.1, forward strand.
GTCGATGACGGACACTCCGCCGCCGGGCAGCGGCCACAGCTTGCCGAGCGCGGCGGCGAGCCCCTCGTTCAGCGCGTCGAGGTGCGGCTGGTCGGGCCCGCAGACGCCGCCGGGGTAGACGATCGTCACGGGGGCGCCGTCGTCCTGGAGGCCGCGGACGTAGTTCTCCGCCTCCAGCTTGGAGCGGCCGTAGCCGGTGCGCGGGCGCGCGAGCGGCGCGCCGGCGGTGATGACGGGGCCGGACGGGGGAACGAATATCCCGATCGTGGACACGTGCACGATGGAGGAGAGCCCGTGGGCGACCGCGCCGCCGATGACGTTGCGGGTGCCGGTGACGTTGACCTCGACGAGGTCGACCTGGGGTCCGGTGACGCCGATCGCGGCGGCGGCGTGGATCGCGGCGTCGCAGCCGTTCAGCGCCTCGGCCACGGCGGCGGCGTCGAGCATGTCGCCCGGCAGCAGCTCGACCTCCTCGGCGCGGACGCCGAGGGCCTGCAGCACCTTGGCGGCCTTGCCGGGGTCGCGGACGAGCGCGCGCGAACGGTGGCCCGCGGCGAGCAGGGCGCGGACGGTGTGGGAGCCGACGAACCCGGAGGCGCCGGTGACGAGGACCCGCATGGGATCAAACTAGCGCAGCATCAAGCTAGCGCTTGGTGTCGGCGGTGCGGCGGCCCGGGGGGCGGCGCCGCGCCCAGCGTAGTCGGCCGGGTTTCGGACACTTCATTTACCGGCGGCGCGCATGCCCGGCCGTTGACGCCCCTGGAACGCTCCATCACACTCGGGACTCACCTGACCGCCGACCGGGGAGGGGTTCCATGAGGATCGGACTGGCCGGCGCGGGGCGCATCGGTGCGCGCCACGCCGCGGCCCTGTGCGAACTGCCCGAGGTGGAGGCGCTGGTCGTCGCCGACGCGGACGCCGCACGCGCCCGGGCCCTGGCGGCCCGCCTCGGCGGAGCGCCGGCGGAGCGCCGGGCGCCCGGCGGGCCGTCCTCGCCGGAGGGCGCCGGGAGCCGCCGTCCCGCGCAAACGCCAACCGGCTCGCTCGGCCGGGCGCCGGGCGGGGCGGACGTCCGGGCCGTCGGCGAGGTCGGGGAGCTGTTCTCCGCCGGGCTGGACGGCCTGGTCGTGGCCGCCGCGACGGACGCGCACGCCGATCTGGTGGAGCGCGCGCTCGCGGCCGGACTGCCCGTCTTCTGCGAGAAGCCCCTCGCGTCCGATCTTGATGGAACGTTCCAAATCGTGGCGTCCGCGAAGAAGGCCGGGATCCCGGTCCAGGTCGGGTTCCAGCGCCGCTTCGACGCCGGGAACGCGGCGGCCCGCGAGGCCCTCGCGTCCGGCCGGCTCGGCTGGCTGCACACCGTCCGGTCCTGCAGCTTCGACCCCGCGCCGCCGCCCGCCGAGTACGTCCCGACGTCCGGCGGGCTCTTCCGCGACTGCGTCATCCACGACCTCGACCTGATCCGGTTCGTCACCGGCCGCGACGTCGTCCGGGTGATGGCGTCCGGCGCCAACCGCGGCGAGGACTTCTTCCGCGACAGCGGCGACGTCGACACCGGCTCGGCCCTGCTCGTCCTCGACGACGGGACGCTCGCGCAGGTGTCGGCCACCCGCTACAACGCCGCCGGATACGACGCGCGCCTCGAGCTGTTCGGCTCCAAGGACAGCATCGTCGCCGGCCTCGACGAGCGGACGCCCGTCACCGCGCTGCCCGAGCACGACGAGGAGCACCGCGACCCCTACGCGGGCTTCCTCGAACGGTTCTCCGCCGCCTACGACGCCGAGCTGCGCGCCTTCGTCGACGTCGTCGCCGGGCGCCGCGCCAACCCCTGCCCGCCCGAGGACGCCCTGGAGGCGTTCTACCTCGCCGAGGCCTGCGAGCTGTCCATGCGCGAGGGCCGCATCGTCGGGGCCGAGGAGGTGCGGCGATGAGGATCGCCGGCGCGCCGATCTCGTGGGGCGTGTGCGAGGTGCCCGGCTGGGGCCACCAGATGGCGCCCGCGCGCGTGCTCGCGGAGATGCGCGACCTCGGGCTCGCCGCCACCGAGCTCGGCCCGGACGGGTTCCTGCCGGCGGCACGGGACGAGCGGGAGGCGCTGCTGTCGTCCTACGGCCTCGGGCTCGTGGGGGCGTTCGTCCCGGTCGTCCTGCACGACCCGGACCACGACCCGATGCCGGAGGTCGAGCGGGCGCTCGACGCCATGAGCGGCGTCCTCGTGCTGGCCGCCGCGACCGGCCTCGCCGGCTACGACGGGCGGCCCGCCCTGGACACCCGGGCCTGGGCGACGCTGCTGTCCAACCTCGACGCGATCACGGCGCGGGCGGCGCGGCGCGGCCGGCTCGCGGCGCTGCACCCGCACGTCGGGACGGTCGTGGAGACCCGGGCGGACGTCGAGCGGGTGCTGTCGGGGTCCGCGGTGCCGCTGTGCCTGGACACCGGGCACCTGCTCGTCGGCGGCACCGACCCGGCGTGGCTCACACGGTTCGCCGCCGCGCGGATCGCGCACGTCCACCTCAAGGACGTCGACGCCGCGCTCGCCGCCCGGGTGGTCGGCGGCGAGGTCGCCTACTCCGACGCGGTGCGCGACGGCCTGTACCGGCCGCTCGGCGAGGGGGACGTTGACATCTCCGGCATCGTCGCGACCCTGGAGGGCGCCGGATACGGAGGCTGGTACGTGATGGAGCAGGACGCCGTCCTGGCGGAGGAGCCGGCGCCGGGCACCGGACCGTACGAGGACGTCCGCCGCAGCCTGGACTACCTCGCCGGAGCGGCCCGATGAGCCATGACCTGATCACGATGGGGCGGGTGAGCGTCGACATCTACCCGGACCAGGTCGGCAGGCCCCTGGAGGACGTCGAGTCGTTCGGGAAGTACCTCGGCGGCAGCCCGACGAACGTCGCGGTCGCGGCGGCGCGGTACGGGCGCGAAACCGCGGTGATCACCCGGACCGGGGACGACCCGTTCGGCCGGTACGTGCACAAGGCGCTGAAGGAGTACGGGGTGGACGACCGGTTCGTCACCTCCGTCCCCGGGCTGCCGACGCCGCTGGCGTTCTGCGAGATCTTCCCGCCGGACGACTTCCCGCTGTACTTCTACCGCTATCCGAAGGCCCCCGACCTGGAGATCCATCCGCACGAGCTGGACCTGGACGCGATCGGCCGGGCCCGCATCGTGTGGGCGACGGTGACGGGGCTGTCGCAGGAGCCCAGCCGCGAGGCGACGCTGCTCGCGCTCGGCGCCCGCACCGGCCACGCCGTCATCGACCTCGACTACCGGCCGATGCTGTGGGACGACCCGGGCGAGGCGCCGCACTGGGCGGGCCGGGCCCTGGAGCGGGCGACGGTCGCGGTCGGCAACCTCGAGGAGTGCGAGGTCGCGGTGGGGGAGCGGGAGCCGGAGGCGGCCGCCCGCGCGCTCCTCGACCGCGGACCGGAACTCGCCATCGTGAAGATGGGCCCGGACGGCGTGCTCGCCGCGACCCGCGAGGAGACGGTGCGGGTGCCGCCGGTCAAGGTGGACGTGGCGAACGGGCTCGGCGCGGGCGACGCGTTCGGCGGCGCGGTCTGCCACGGCCTGCTCGCCGGCTGGGACCTGGAGCGGATCATCGCGTTCGCGGGCGTGGCCGGGGCGATCGTCGCGTCCCGCATCGCCTGCTCCGCCGCGATGCCGGCCGAGGCCGAGGTGGACGCGCTGCTGGCGGAGAGGGGTGTCGGATGACGCATCACCTACCGGCGGGCAGCACCGCCGAGGCCCCGTACGGGGTCGTCGTGACGCCGGAGTCGGCGGGCTGGGCGCACACGGCGCTGCGCGTCCTCGACCTGCCCGACCCGGGCGGTTGCACCTTCGGCACCGGCGACTTCGAGATGATCGTGCTGCCGCTGGCCGGGGCGTGCGCGGTGGAGTGCGACGGCGAGCGGTTCGAGCTGGAGGGCCGCGCCGACGTCTTCAGCCGGGTCAGCGACTTCGCCTATGTGCCGCGCGACGCGCGGGTGACGGTCCGGGGGCGGGGCCGGTTCGCGCTCGCCGCCGCGCGCTGCCAGGCCCGCCTCGAACCCCGCTACGGGCCCGCCGAGGACGTGCCCGTCGAGCTGCGCGGCGCGGGACCGGCGAGCCGCCAGGTCAACAACTTCGGCACGCCCGAGGGGTTCCCGTTCGCCGAGAAGCTGATCGCGTGCGAGGTGCTCACGCCGGGCGGCTGCTGGTCGTCGTTCCCGCCGCACAAACACGACGAGGAGGGGCCGGACGAGGCGGCCCTGGAGGAGATCTACTACTTCGAGGTCGCCGGCGACGGCGGCATGGCCTACCAGCGCGTCTACGGCACGCCGGAGCGGCCGATCGAGGTGCTGGCGGAGGTGCGCGGCGGGGACGTCGTGCTGATCCCGCACGGCTGGCACGGCCCGTCGATGGCGGTGCCGGGCCACGACCTGTACTACCTGAACGTGATGGCCGGGCCGTCGCCGGAGCGCGCGTGGCGGATCTGCGACGATCCCGCGCACGCGTGGGTCCGCGGCACCTGGTCCGGGCAGGCCGTCGACCCGCGGCTGCCGCTCACCTCGGCGGAGGGACGCTCATGAGGCTCACGGTGGGGCAGGCGCTGGTGCGCTTCCTGGCGGCGCAGTGGTCGGAGCGCGACGGGGAGGAGCGGCGGTTCTTTCCCGGGTGCTTCGGGATCTTCGGGCACGGGAACGTCGCGGGGA
>NZ_WBMS02000002.1 GCF_008923205.2 Actinomadura physcomitrii
GCCAAGCCGGCCGGGCCCGACGACCGCCGGGACGTGGCCGAGCGGACGGCGGCGGCGCTGTCGAGTGTGCTGTCGGGCGGGCACAAGGCCTCCAAGGTCACCGTCATCTGCGACCTGGAGACACTGACCGGCGGCAACGCCCCCGCCCGCCTCACCGACGGCACCCCCATCCCCGCCGCCCAAGCCCGCCGCATCGCCCTGGCGGCGGGTGTCTCCCCGCTGCTGCTGGGGCGCGGGAACACCCCGCTGTACCTGGGCTACCGGGAACGCTTCGCGAGTGCTGCCCAACGCCAAGTCCTCGAAACCCTCTACCCCTCCTGCGCGGTGCGGGGATGCGAGATGCCGGGCACGCTGTGCGAGGTCGACCACGTCCACGGATGGGCACTCGGCAGCCCCACCGACATCGACCAACTCGCCCTCACCTGCGGATGGCACAACCGGTTCAAACACACCAGCCCCGACCAGATCCACATCACCAAGGATCCCGACGGGCGGTACGTCTACCGGCTGCTCCCACCGGCCCACGCCCGAGCCGCGACAGGGACGGGACCACCCGGCGGCACCGGCCCACCCGACGACCCCCTCGACTGGGCCGCATAACCCACCCCACCCGCACGACGACCGCCGAGCCCGCCCGGAACCACTCAGGGTCCCGGGCGGACTCGGCATGCCCACACCACACCGCACACCCGCACCGCACGCCAGTGGGTCACCATCGGAGCCGGGCCCCCGGATCCTGCACTGGCCTCGCGGCCCCCATCGTGACTCCAGCCGATGCCTGGCCGGGCCCGCACCCAGATCCACGCGGCTAACCGGACACCCGGCGGCGCCGCAGAGGCGGACGGCGGCGTCGGCGGCACGTGGATCTGGGAACCGGCGTTCAAACCAGGCCGCTGCCTTCGCCGTCCTTCGAGCAGCACCCCCGCAAGGACGATCTCGACGTCCACTGTGTGGCCATAGGGCCTACGAAACAGCGCGGCAAGGTGCCGCGAGAAGTGAACGACGAGGAGGACGCCCCCGCCCCTCAGTGCAGGCCGTCCGCATACTGATCGCAGGCGGCCACGACGAGATGGTCAGTGTCCGGGAACTGCACTTCAGACGGCGGATGGATTGATGGGAAGCCCGGGACGGGGCCGGTCAGGTCTGACGCGCTGGCCCCGGTCGACGCACGTGCGGCGCCCGTCTCGCGCACAGAGGTCGACCTTCGATGCCCCTCTCTCCGTCAGGTGCCCCTGCCGCGTCCCTTGGGTTCTCTTCGTTCCTGACGGAGGGGGTGGTGGGGTGGCGCGACCCGGGGGCGGGGCAGGCGGAGCCTGCCCCTATCACCTGCCCAGGGGCCGCAGAGGCTCCAAAGTCAAGGGTGGACGAAGTCCATCGCGAAGCGACGCCGAAGGCGCCCTTGACTTTGGAGGGGCGGCCCCGTACGCAAGCGCCACCCCACCACCCGAACACCCCTCTTGCCAATCAAGCAACACCCTCTCGAAGGGCACCTGACATCCGTGAGCGACCAGGAAAGCCTTACAGGGACGTCTACTAACCCAATGGAGAGCGCGCAGTGAGTAGGGCCGATTTGGAGCAAGGCAAGCCAGAGCAACGCGTCCGGCAAACGATTACTTAGCCTGAATCCACCGCTCGGCATTCGGCGGTGAAGGCGTCCCGAACATGACGATGCCCTCCGGCCTGGGAGGATGGGAGTTCCTACGCTTCCATGCACCCGGATCGAGAGGGCTCGTCGTAAGTGCGATTGTCTCACGCTGCCGGTAAGACCCATGTGGTGTTCGATGACGAACGGTTGATCTCGTGTGCGGGGCTGGTGCCGGTGATGCGGCTGGCCGAGCGTTGCGGCCTGCCGGACCTGGTGAGCGAGCACGTCCGGGTCGCCGACCGGTGCGGGGCCAACGCCGCGGCGAAAGTGTCCTCGATCGTGGCGGGGATGGCCGCGGGCGCCGACTCGATCGACGACCTGGACGTGCTGCGGCATGGCGGCATGACCAAGGTGTTCGACCAGATCCGGGCGCCGTCCACGCTGGGCTCCTTCCTGCGCTGCCTGCGGTGGGGGAACGTCCGCCAACTGGAGAAGGCCGGGCGGGAACTGCTGAACGGCCTGGCCGCGCACACGCCGCTGCTGCCCGGTGCCGGCGCGCTGGCGTTCCTGGACGTGGACTCGATGCAGCGGCGGGTGTACTCGGCCCGCAAGCAGGGCGCCGGGTTCGGCCACACCAAGATCCAAGGCAAAAGTGTGCTGATCCGTGGCCTGAACACCCTGGCCGCAACGTTGTGCACGCCGCTGGCCGCCCCGGTCATCACCGCGACCAGGCTGCGCGGCGGGACGGCGTCCTCAGCGCGCGGCGCCGACGCCCTGGTCGCCGAGGCGATCGGCACCTCCCGCCGATGCGGGGCCACCGGGCTGCTGGTGATGCGCGGCGACTCGGCGTTCTACTCGGCCAAGGTGATCGCCGCGTGCCGCCGCAACGGGGCCCGTTTCTCGGTCACCGCGAAGATGGACCCCAAGATCAAGACCGCGATCGCCGCCATCCCGGCGGACGCGTGGACCGCGATCCGCTACCCCAACGCGATCTTCGACGAGGAGTCCGGGCAGTGGATCTCCGACGCCGAGGTCGCCGAGACCACCTACACCGCGTTCGCCTCCAAGAAGACCCCGGTGACCGCCCGGCTGATCGTCCGCCGGGTCCGCAGGCTCAACCCCACGGCCCCCACCGGGCAGGACGAACTGTTCAAGGTGTGGCGGTATCACGCGGTCTTCACCGATTCCCCGTTCGAGATGCTGCAGGCCGAGACCCAGCACCGCGACCACACCGGCGCCATCGAGCAGACCTTCGCCGACCTCACCGACGGGCCCCTGGCCCACCTGCCCTCCGGCGACTTCGCCGCCAACGCCGCCCGGCTCACCTGCGCCGCCATCACCCACAACCTGCTGCGCGCGGCAGACTGCCTGGCCTCGGCGCTCCACGCCAAGGCGCGCGGTGCGACGCTGCGCCGTCACCTGATCGACCTCCCGGCCCGCCTCGCCCGGCACGGACGTGGCCATCTCACCCTCCACCTGCCCGAGCACTGGCCCTGGGCACCCGCCTGGCGGGCGGTCTTCGACACCGTCCATCCGCCGCCAACAGCAGCGGCCTGACCAGCCCCGATCCGGTCACCGCACCCTCGACGACCACCACGGTCACCCCGCCCAGAGCCCTCCGACCGCCAGCCTGTGGACAAGCCGCACAAACAGTGAGCGGCGAGCCAAACACACCCGAAACCGCGAGAAATCCGCCTGCCGATCACCCAAACTCACGCGGCGGATTCAGGCTTAGTGCCGCATCGTGAGTTCGTAGTAATCGGCGCCCGGATAGGCCGACGTGTCCGGAATGGCCGTCACTGGCCGGGGCAGCGGGTCGACGTACTTCTTCAAGGGCGGAGTCACCGTCACTTCGGTGTCTCCGGACCCGTGTCCGTGAACCGGCGCCGCGTAGGCCGGTGATTGCCGGAAGGCCTGAGGTAGAAGCATCCCCGACCCTCCGACGGCACCGGCCATGAGGAAATTACGCCACCCGACGACCTTTTCCATCCTTTTGTCCCTTCCAACCGCCCCGGGAAGCGGGACTCAGCGGTGCCCGCCGGTGGCGAGTTTCGCGGTGAGGGCGCCTTCGGTGCCGAAGAGCTCCTCGCGCCAGCGTTCGAGCAGCTCGGTGTTGTCGATGTCGTCCGGGTGGAAGCCCGGCTTGTTGTAGGCGCGGATCCGGCGGACGACCTCGGGCGTCAGGAACGGCGAGTGCCGCAGGCCGGCGATGCTGCGCAGCAGCCGTCCCGGCCGGTAGGCGGCGCGGTCGGTGAGCAGCGAGACGAGCGTGCCGGTGACGATCAGCAGCAGGAACCCGGCGCTGATCCACCGCATCGTCCGGATCCGGGTGCGCTCGGTGCCGCCGACGTGCCGGAAGACGTCGAACGCGACGGCCTTGTGCTCGGACTCCTCCAGCGCGTGCCACAGCAGCACCGACCGGACCTCGGTGTCGCCGAGGAGCGCCTGCGCGCGGGGGCTGGTGAGCAGCACCTCGGCGAGGGTGGCGGTGTAGTGCTCCAGCCCGGCGGTGAAGCCGAGCCGGACGATCGGCGGCAGGAACCGGTCGGCGAGGCCGAGGTCGCGCCGCACGACGGCGGAGAAGTGGCGGGTCGGGTAGCCCATGTCGTGCAGCGCCCTGTTGAGGCGGTCGTGCTCGCGCCCGTGGACGACCTCCTGCCCGATGAACCCGCGGACCTGCTCGGCGAGGCCCGGGTCGGTGATCCGGTCGCGGTAGTGATGGACGGACCGGACGAAGAAGTCCTCGCCGGGCGGGAACGTCGCCGACAGCAGGGCGACGATGTGGCTCATGACCAGGTCGCCGTCCACGTAGTGGCGGCGCATCGAGCCCTTGGGGTGGTCGAAGGCGATCCTGCGGGTGCGGATGGTGCGCTGCGTCATGCGGGCCTCGTCTCGGACACGGGGGGCGCCTGGTTCACTGGCGCCACGGTGTAGGCGTAGTCGTCCAGCGGGAACGTGCGGGCGGCGCGCGCGGCCTGCGCTGCGCTCGTCGGCCGCAGGTAGGGCGTGTCGCCGTGGTGATCGAAGTAGTAACTGTTCGCGGTGGCGCAGCCGTTGGTCGCCCACAGCGAGCGGGCGAGCCGGTCGCGCATGCGGGCGGTCCAGCGCTCGGTCGGCTCGGGCCGCACCTCGACCGCGGTCGCGCCGCGGCGGTGCGCCTCCTGGATCACGCGCACGACATGGGCCGAGGTGGTCTCGACGAGCTGGTGCCAGGTTCCGCCGACCCAGCCGTACGGACCGAACATCATGAAGTGGTTCGGCAGCCCGGGGATGCTGATCCCCTCGTAGGACGCGAGCCGGTGCTCGGCGTAGAACGTCGCGAGGTCGAAGCCGCCGCGGCCGCGCACCGGCGTGCGGCGGAACACCTCCGGGTCGCTGGCCAGGCGGAACCCGGTCGCGAGGACGATCGCGTCGACCCGCCGCTCGCGTCCGTCGGCGGTGCGGACGCCGGCCGGCGTGACGCGCTCGATGGCGTCGGTGACGAGCGAGACGCCGGGCCGGTTGAACGTCTTGAGGTAGGTGTTGGAGACGGACGGGCGCTTGCAGCCGAGGCCGTAGCCGGGGGTGAGCCTGCGGCGCGTCTCCGGGTCCTTGACCTGCGTCCGGTACCAGACCGACCGGGCGAGGCGGGCGCCGCCGTGCGCGATCCACGGTGCCCTGCCGTGCCCGACGACCAGGTCGATCAGCACCATCTCGACGCCCCGCGTCGCGATCCGCCGCACCGCGTCCTGGACGCGCGGCGCGCGCCGGAACAGCCGCCGCAGCGGTCGCGGGATCGGCGCGTCCAGCTTCGGGCCGACCCAGATCGGGGTGCGCTGGTAGACGTCCAGCCGGGCGGCGCGCCGCGCGATCTCCGGGACGATCTGGACGGCGCTGGCGCCCGTCCCGATCACCGCGACCCGCTTGCCGGTCAGGTCGCAGCCGTGGTCCCAGGCGGACGAGCGCAGCACCGTGCCCGCGAAGTCGTCGATGCCGGGGATGTCGGCCGGCTTGGGGTCGACGAACGCGCCGATCGCGCTGACGACGAACCGCGCGGTCAGCTCGCCGGCGGAGGTCCGGAGCCGCCAGAACCGGCCGTCCTCGTCCCAGATCCGCTCGGTGACCTCGGTGTCCAGCCGGACGTGGCGGCGCAGGCGGTAGCGGTCGGCGAGCCCGTCGAGGTATTCCTTCACCTCGGCGCCGGGCGCGAAGACCCGGCTCCAGCGCGGGTTGAGGGCGAAGCTGAACTGGTAGGCCTGCGCCGGGACGTCCACGCCGACGCCGGGGTAGACGTTGTCGCGCCACGTCCCGCCGATGTCGCCGGCGCGTTCCAGGACGACGAAGTCGCCGATCCCGGCGCGCTGGAGCGCGATCGCCATGCCGATGCCGCTCAGCCCGGCCCCGATGATCGCGACCTCGGTGTCCGGCACGGCCAACCTCCTGCTATTGGAATCTCTGTTGAATATATCCGGGAGCGGCGGCCGGCGGGAGGTGTCGGTAGGTACACCCCCGGGATGGTGTCCAGGGCCAATGCCGGACGGCCGCGGGACCGGAAGTCTTGATCACGTCAGCTTCCGAACCGCCGAGGAGAATCCCATGGCCCGCATGATGGTCCGCGTCCTGTCCACCGCGCTGGCCGGCGCCGCGCTCACCGCCGCCGCCGTGCCCGCCGCGAACGCCGCCGCCCGTCCGGGGAACGGCAAGAGCCTGGACGCGAAGGTGCAGGAGCGCGCGGACAGGCTCGTCGCCGACGGAGTGCCCGGCGTGATCGTCATGACCCGGCGCGGCGGCCGGGTCTCGCACGTCACCGCCGGCGTCTCGGACAAGGCGACCGGCGCGCCGATGGACGCCCGCCTGCTGTTCCGCATCGCCAGCGTCACCAAGACGTTCACCGCCACGGTCGTGCTGCAGCTCGCCGCCGAGCACCGGCTGTCCCTGGACGACACCGTCGAGCACTGGCTGCCCGGCCTGGTCGCGGCGAACGGCAACGACGGATCGAAGATCACCGTCCGGCGGCTGCTCGCGCAGACCAGCGGCCTGAACGACTACACGGCCGACCCGCGGGTGATGGCCGACCCGTCCCGCACCTGGCAGCCCGCCGAGCTGATCGCGATCGCGATGGAGAAGCCGCCGCTGTACGCGCCGGGGACCGGCTGGAACTACTCCAACACCAATTACCTGCTCGCCGGAATGATCATCGAGAAGGCGACCGGGCATCCCGTCGGCACCGAATTCCAGCGCCGGATCTTCACGCCGCTGCGCCTGCGCCACACCTACTACCCGACGACGAACCCCGGCTTCCCGGGCCCGTACGTCCACGGCTACTACAACGACTACGGCGACGTCAGCACGCAGATCAGCCCGTCCAGCGCCCGCACGGCCGGCGGCATCATCAGCACGGTCGACGACGTGGCGCGCTTCCACCGCGCCCTGTTCACCGGCCGGCTGCTCCCGGCGAAGCAGATGCGCGAGATGCGGACCGTCCAGCCCGTCAACGACGACGGCGTCGTGGAGGACTACGGCCTCGGCGCGGCCCGCATCGCGTTCTCCTGCGGGTACGGGTGGGGCCATGACGGCGGGTTTCCCGGCTACCGGACGTGGACCTACACCAGCGCCGACGGCCGCCGCCAGGCGGTCATCACCTACAACGAGTCGAAGTTCGAGTACGACGAGACCTTCCGCGCGGACCTCGCGAAGGCCGCCGAGACGGCCTTCTGCGGCTGACCGCCGGGCGCTCCGCGGCGGCCGCCCCGTCCGGACGGACGGGGCGGCCGCCGAATTCGAATCTTCTTCTAACACCCTGCGCTAAATATTCGTGACATCACCCGGATATTCGGCACTTTCCTGACGGCCAGCAGGTCAGCCGCCTAAAACGTGTTCCACGCGCCCGGTTATAACCAGTTGAGCAGCGGCCGACAGGATTTGTTCTTTCGCTCTACAGAACGCGCCCGTTGCGCTGCGTACCGTTCGAGACGTCCTGGACCGCGGACGGCCGGCGCGCGGGGGTCCCCGCTCGGCGCGTCCCACTCCCACCCGCGGTCTCGAACTACCGCCGCCCGCGCCTGCCGGGTCGGGAGGGGCGACCCCACCCCGACCCCCCGCTCCCCGGCCCGCGCGGAACGCGGTGACGGAGGTGCCCGATGACCAGAACCCTCGACCCTGGAGGTCTCGCCGAGCGCTCGTCCGCGCTCCCGCCGCGGCTCGCCCGCATCATGCGTCCCGAACTGCCCAGCCTCGCCGAGGAGATCGTCGCCGAGATCCGGCGCGCCATCCCCGAGTACGCCCGCCCCATCGACGGGCCCTACGGGCACGTGCTGCGCATCAGCGTCGAGCACAGCCTGTCGGCGTTCGTCGACCGGGTCGCCGCGCCGCCCGGCGTCCCCTGCGTCCCGGATGTCAACGACGGCTCCGCCGGCACCGCCCGCATGCTCGGCCAGTACGAGGCGCACGAGGGCCGCAGCATGGACAGCCTGCAGGCCGCCTACCGGATCGGCGGCCAGGTCGCGTGGCGGCGCGTCATGAAGGTCGCGCCGCGCCACGACATCTCCTCCGCGGTCATGTCCCGCCTCGCCGACGCCCTGTTCGTCTACCTGGACGAGCTCGCCGCGGTGTCGCTGGAGGGCTACCTGGAGGCCAAGGCCCGGCCCATCCCGGCGATGGACGACCGGCGCCGCCGCCTCCTGCACCGCCTCGTCGACGAGCCGGACGGCGACGTCGCCGAGGCGGCCGAGGCCGCCGGCTGGACCGTTCCGGCCGAGGTCACCCTCGTCGCGGTCGAACCCGAGGCCCGCTGCGTGTGGACCGCGCTGGACGACGACGTCCTCGCCGACCTCGAATGCGCCGCCCCGCACCTGCTGATGCCCGGCCCGTTCACCGCCGCGCGCCGCGCGATGCTGGACGCGGCCGTCCCGGGCCGCCGCGTCGCGGTCGGCCTCACCATGCCGACCGGGCAGGCCGCCGACTCGCTGCGCTGGGCGCGTCAGGCCTTGTCCCTGGCCCTCGACGGCGTCCTCGACGGCGAGCCCGTGGTGCTGTGCGAGGAGAACCTCGTCACGCTCTGGCTGCTGTCGGACCCGGCGCTGGTCGAGCAGCTGACCCGGCGCCGCCTCGGCATCCTCGACGGCATGACCCCGGGCCAGCAGGACCGGCTCACCGAGACCCTGCGGACCTGGCTGGTCACCCGCGGCACCGCCGCCGAGATCGCCGAGCTGCTGCACATCCACCCGCAGACCGTCCGGTACCGGATGCGCAAGATCGAGCAGACCTTCGGCGCGGAGCTGGAGGATCCCGAGGCCCGGTTCGGCATCGAGGTCGCGCTGCGCGCCGCGTTCCTGCGCTCGCGGCGCCCGTCGCCCGGTCCGCGCCGTCCGGCGCCCGTCCCCCATCCCGCGCCGCGGCTCCGCCGCCTCAAGTAGCCGGCCGCCGGCCCGGCCGGTATGGGCGCCGGGCCGGCGGTATGTGGCGATCTCGTGAGGATGCCTCCGGCCGCGCGGGCACCACGGCGAACATCTGGAATGATCGCGTGATGAGTGGATGTGCGGCGGGTTTGCGACGGCTTGTCGCGGTGGCTGGGGCACTGGCCGCCGTGGCGGGCGCCGCCGCGTGCGGGACGGAGTCCGGCACCGCGTCCGCGCCCGGCGCGCCGTCCGGCACGCCGTCCGGCGCGGTCTCCGGCGGGCCGTCCCCGGTCCTGCCCATCGCCTCGCCGGACCCCTCGACGGCCTGCTCCGCCGAGGGCGTCAGCCTCTCGATGCACCGGCCCGACGCCGCCGCGGGCCTGCGCGCGGCCTGGGTCGAACTCCGCAACTGCGGCACGCGGCCGTACCGGCTGAACGGCTACCCGGCCCTGCGCGTCCTCGACGAGAACCGGCAGCCGTTCGACATCCGGCCCGTCAAGGGCACGCGCGAGATCAAGGACCCGGGGCCGAAGCCGGTGACCGTCGCGCCCGGCGAGTCGGCCCGCGTCGGGATCGTGTGGCGCAACCTCGTCACCGAGTCGACCGTCCCGGCCGTCAACGGCAGCTACCTGGAGGTCCGGCCGGCGCCGGGACGCCCCGTCCTCGTCGTCCGGGCCAACGGGCCCCTCGACCTCGGCAACACCGGCCGCCTGGAGACCACCGCCTGGACGCCCGCGCCGTGACCGTCACCCTCCCGCGGGGAAGCGGACCTGCGGGTCCGGCGGCTGGACCGGCCGGACGATCGGATACCCGGCGGGCGGCGGGCTCGCCGGCGGGGTGCCCGGGCGCGCGGACGGCCCGTCCGGGAACCGCGCGGGCGTCCTGGCGTACCGGCCGGTCGCGCGCGGCGCCGTCCACTCCACGCGACGTTCCGGCTCGGCGCGACGTTCCGGCTCGGCGCGGCGGGCCGAGCGCGGGGCGGGACGGGGCGCGGGGCGCTGCTCGTGGCGGGGGAACGCCAGCAGCGCCAGCACGGCGAACAGCACGCCCGCCAGCCGCAGCAGGAACAGCGCCGGCGCGTGCGGCCACGGCTCCCCGTACAGCAGCGTCGCCGACAGGAGCAGGTGCGTCTTCGCGGTCACGGTCACCACGGTGACGATGATCGTGAGCCGGCAGCGCTGCAGGCCGATGGACAGCAGCCCGAGCCCGAGGACGCCCGCCAGCACGAACAGGTACGGGTGCGGCGTCGACAGGACCGCCGCGCCGCGGTGCCCGGCCAGCATCATCGCCATGCCCTGGCCGAACACCTCCGTCGCGCCGAGCAGCACGCCCGCGCCGAGCCCGTAGGCGATGCCGGTGATCGGCCGCGCGTGCCGCCCCGCGACCGGCCGGTCCCGGAAGAAGAACATCCACAGCGGCAGGCCCAGCGACGGGACGAAGACCAGCCCCGCCTTCCACAGCGGCAGCGCCTGCGCCGCCGCGGCGCCGTCCGGCCGGTGCAGGGCCGCGGCGAGCGTCTCGCCGCGCGCGGGCAGCACCGACAGCGCCGCGGTGATCATCGCGGCGACGACGATGGCGACGGCCAGCCACTCGCGGGACGTGGGCCGCTCGCCGAACCCGCTCATCCCGACGACGAGGAGCAGCGCGAGGCTCAGCCCGTAGGCGGGCAGCGCCGCGACCACCGGCAGGCCGATCAGCCCGCCCGCGAACAGCGCGAAGCCCGCCAGGATCACCCCGACCCCGGCGACCCAGCGGGGGCTGCGCAGCAGCAGCGCCGCACCGTGCAGAGGCCGCCGGCCGCCGAGCGGGCCGATCCGCCCGGCGGCCGTCTTGAACAGGACGAACGCGATGAAGTAGACGGCTTGCGCGGTGCAGGCGAGGACGGCCGCCCACGCGATCTCAGTGCTGCTCACGGTGCACCTCCGGGGGGTGGGCCCCGGGTCCGGAGCCGAAGGAGGCCCCGGCGGGCGGCACCCCCTGTACGGCCGGCCACCGGGCGACGAACGCTGACGCAACGGATCGTGACACGGCGGGAGCGTCCGGCGATTGCACCTATGGCACGGAGATTTCACCGCTTATGTGCGCACATGTGAGTGGCGCGCACACCGCCGTACACCATTTTCACAAGGGGGCGATGGCAGGGTGATCCATACCGTAGGCTCCCGCGCAAGGGTCGATGACCGGGCGTTGGACCGGTCCCGGCCGGTGTACGCGCGTCCCCCGACGCGGCGCGCGGCGCCCGGTCCGGCGGGCGCGTCCCGAAAAGACGCGAATCGACTCGTCCGGCGCATTGCCCGATCACGCACCGCAGGTGAATGATTGCAGTGCGCTTCCGATTCGATGTGGTGATGCGGTGACAGGGATGGAACGGCTCGGCGAACCGTTCGGCTTCGCCGGGGACCCGGTGGAGGGCCGGCGCGCGCGGCGGACCGTGCGCGAGCTGGCCGCCAAGGTCGTCGCCCGCGACGAGCTGCTCGACGACGTCGAGCTGATGGCCGCCGAGGCGATCGCCAACGCCGTCCTGCACGGCAGCGGCGCCATCACGGTCGCGGTCGAGACCGACGGGCGGCGGCTGCGCGTCGAGGTGTCCGACGAGGGCCCCGTCCGGGACGACCTGCACGGCCGCCGCCGCATCGACCACGGCCGCGGCCTCACCGTCATCGACGCGCTCGCCGACGAGTGGGGCCTCGACCAGACGCCCCGCCGCACCCGCCTCTGGTTCGAGATCTCCCAGGAGGACGACGTCTCCCAGGGGGACGTTGTCTCCCAGCGGGACGACCCCCTGGAACCCCCGCCACGACGAACGGACAGTTTCCCGCTCCGCTAGAGCTCCGCGCGAAACAGCCCGTCCGTCGGCGGGCATGCCCGTGGCCGGGCGCGGTCAGCCGGGCGCGGTCAGCCGGGCGGGGTGAGGGACCGGCGGACGACCTTGCCGGTGGCGTTGCGGGGCAGGGCGTCCACGAAGTGCACGTCGCGGGGCACGGCGAAGCGGGCGAGGCGGTCGCGGACGTGCGCGCGGACGGCGTCGGCGTCGAGCGCCTCCCCGTCGCGGACCACGACGTACGCGGCGGCCCGCTGCCCGAACTCCTCGTCCGGTACCCCGGTCACCGCGACCTCGCTGACCTGCGGCAGCGCCGCGATGGCCGCCTCGATCGCGCCGGGGAACACGTTCTCGCCACCGGAGACGATCATGTCGTCGTCGCGGCCGTGCACGAACAGCCGCCCGTCGGCGTCGAGGTGGCCGAGGTCGCCGAGGCTCATCAGGCCGTCCCGCATCTCCTTGGTGTCGCCGCTGGTGTAGCCGGCGAACATCAGCTCGTTGGCGGCGAAGATGCGCCCGGTGGCGCCGGGCGGGACGGGACGGCCGTCGTCGTCGTAGATCGCCACCCGGGTGCCGGGCGGCGGCGTGCCCGCGGTGTCGGGGTGGGCGCGCAGGTCGGCGGGCGTCGCGATGGTGACCCAGGACGCCTCCGTCGACCCGTACAGGTTGTAGAGGACGTCGCCGAACGCGTCCATGAACGCGGTCGCCAGCGTCGCAGGCAGCGCGGAGCCGCTGACGGCGGCGATCCGCAGCGCGGACGTGTCGTACTTCGCGCGGACGGCGTCCGGCAGGTCCATGATCCGCTGGAGCATGACGGGGACGGCGACGAGCGCCGTCGCGCCGGTCGACTCGGCCCGCCGCAGCGTCAGCTCGGGGTCGAACCGGGCGCGCAGCACGATCGTGGCGCGCAGCGACACCGCGACCTGCAGCATCGCGTATCCCCAGGTGTGGAACAGCGGCGCCTCGATGAACATCCGCTCGTGCACCCGGTACGGGATGCGGGACAGGATCGACGCGAGCGGCTGCAGGCCGGGGCGGGAGCGGCGGTCGGCGCCCTTCGGCCGGCCCGTCGTGCCGGAGCTGAGCACGATCGTCCGGCCGGTGCGGGGCGGCGGCTCCAGGGGCCCGGCGGGCGCCGTCGCGATGAGCGTCTCCAGCTCCGCGTCCGGCGACCCGGCGGTGACGGCCCGGACCGTCTTCGGCAGCGCGGCGAGGAACGCGCCGAACTCCGCGTCCGCGATCACCACGTCGGCCTCCTGCTGGGCGACCACCGCGACGAGCTGCTCGGTGCTCATCCCGGTGTTCAGCATGACCAGGTCGGCGCCGGCCTTGCCGCAGGCGGCGAGCGTCTCGACCATGCCGCGGTGGTTGCGGCACAGCACCGCGACGCGCGGCTCCCCGTCCAGCCGGCGCAGCGCCGCGGCGAGCCGGTCGGTGCGGGCGTCGACCTGCCCGTACGTCAGCTCGCCGTGGTCGTCGACGATCGCGACGGCGTCCGGGTCGCGGGCGGCGGCGGACGCGACCGTCCCGCCGAGCAGGGTGCCCCACCGGCGCAGCGCGCCGAGCTGCCGGGCGACGCGGAGCGGCGGTCCGGGGCGCCACAGCCCGCTGCGGACGAACATCTCGCCCGCCCTCGCGACCGACGCGGTGCGCCGCCCGAACTCCGATCGTCCGCTCATCTGCCGCTCCCGGTCCGCCGCGTGATCCAGTGGGGCTTCGACCGTACGGACGGGGGCCCTCGCGGCTCTTGCGACTCAGGCCAGGTGTTCCGGCGGGTCGTTGTCAGGATCCTGACAACGCGCCGGTGCGGGCCGGGCACGGAAACGGGCCGCCGCGTGGCACGCTGCGGCCCGTCGGCCCTTGACCCCGGGGTGTGGGAGCTACCGGCTCGCCGGACGTCCCGTCTCGCTCGCGGCGGCGGGCACCGCCGCGACCGCGGCGACCTCGCCGATCTCGGCCTCGACCGCGCCGGCGGGCGCGTCGTCCGGCAGGTCGAGGCTGTCGCGCAGCGTCACCGGCTTGAGGAACGCCGCCGCGACGATCCCGACGACCGCGATCAGCGCGGAGAACAGGAAGATGTGCCCGGTGGCGTCGCCGTAGGCGGCGCGGACGATCTCCCGGACCGGGCCGGGCAGCGCGCCGACGTCCAGGTTCCCGGTGTCGCCGCCGTCCGCGGACGGGTTCACGCCGATGCGCGCGAGCCCGTGCGCGATGTTGTCCGACACCCGGTTGGCGAGCACGGCGCCGAGCACCGAGACCCCGATCGTCCCGCCGAGCGAGCGGAAGAACGTGACGGTGCCGCTCGCCGCGCCGATCTCGTGCAGGTGCACCGAGTTCTGCACGACGAGGACGAGGTTCTGCATCGCCATGCCGACGCCGACGCCGACCAGGAACATGCCCGCGCCGACGAACACCAGCGAGGTGTGCTGGTCGATGGTCGCGAGCGCCGCGAACCCGGCGGTGAGCACGACCGCGCCGGCGACGATGTAGGACTTGACCTTGCCGGTCCGGGTGGTGAGCCGCCCCACTATGGTGGACGAGCCGAGCACGCCGACCATCATCGGGATCGTGAGCAGGCCCGCCTCGGTCGGGCTGTAGCCGCGGCCGATCTGGAAGTACTGGCCGAGGAAGACCGCGCCGCCGAACATCGCCATGCCGACCGCGAGGCTGGCCAGGATCGCGAGGGCGGTGTTGCGGCGGGCGACGATGCCGAGCGGGACGATCGGCTCGGCGACCCGCGACTCGACCCACACCGCGACGGCGAGGATCGCCGCGCCGGCGCCGACCATCGCGCCGGTCTGCCAGGACAGCCAGGCGAACTTGTCGCCGACGAAGGTCACCCAGATCAGCAGCAGGCTGACGCCGCCGGCCAGCAGCGTCGCGCCCCAGTAGTCGATCCTGACGTCGCCGCGCCGGACGACCGGCAGCTTCAGCGTCTTCTGCAGCAGCGCGAACGACACGACGGAGAACGGCACGCCGATGAGGAAGCACCAGCGCCAGCCGAGCCAGGACGTGTCGACGATCAGCCCGCCGAGCAGCGGGCCGCCGACGGTGGCGACGGCCATGACGGCGCCGAGGTAGCCGTAGTAGCGGCCGCGGTCGCGGGGGCTGATCATCGCGGCCATGACGATCTGGACGAGGATCTGCAGCGCGCCGACGCCGAGTCCCTGCAGCGCGCGGAACACGATGAGCTGCGCACTGTTCTGCGCGAAGCCGGACGCGATCGACGCGACGACGAAAATGACGATCGAGGCCTGGAGCAGCCGCTTCTTGTCGTAGAGGTCGGCGAGCTTGCCCCAGATCGGGGTGCTCGCGGTGGCGGTGAGCAGGGTCGCGGTGACGACCCAGGTGTACTGCGACTGGCTGCCCTTGAGCGCGCCGATGATCTGCGGCAGGGCGGTGGACACGACGGTCTCGCTCAGCATCGCGACGAAGAGCACCAGCAGCAGGCCGCTGAGCGCCTCGAAGATCGATCTGCGCGACATCGTCGCGGACGGCGGGGCCGCGCTCTCGGCGGGCACTGAATCGGCGGACACGGTCAAGGGACGCCTCCGGGGTGATGAGCAGGAACGCTTTCTACAAGGCGTCAGCGGCCCGCTTTATTCCCAATGAGCAAGTTTTCGCGCCGAGAAAATTTTTGGGCCGCAGCGGCGGCCCGCCCCCGTAGAGTTGGACAGCATGGAGACCCCGGCCGGCGGGCTGCGCGAGCGCAAGAAGGAGGCGACGCGCACGGCCCTGCACGAAGCCGCGATGCGCCTCGCCGTCGAGCACGGGCTGGACGCCGTCACGGTCGAGGCCATCGCCGACGCCGCCGGCGTGTCCCGCCGCACCTTCTCCAACTACTTCGACGGCAAGGAGGACGCCCTCCTCTACGGCGACGAGCAGCGCATGCGCGCCCTCCTCGACCGGTTCGCCGCCCGCCCGCCCGACGAGCCGTCCTGGGCCGCGCTGCGCGCCGCGTTCCACGAGCTGGCCGGCGAGATCGGCGAGCCCGACCCGAGCTGGGCGGCGCAGGCCCGCCTCGCCCGCGCCCACCCGTCCGTCCTCGCCCGCCAGCTCGCGCACTACGCCGCGTTCGAGCGGACCCTCGCCGACCTCATCGCGGGCCGCGACGGCCTCCCGCCCGGGTCCACCCGCGCCGTCGTCCTGGCCGGCGCCTTCCTGACCGCCCTGCGCATCGGCGTCCTCACCTGGACCGAGCAGGACCCGCCCCGCTCCATGGCCGAGGTGACCGACGAGGTCCTCGCCGAGATGGCCGCCTCCTTCAGCCCTGCTGGGTGAAGCGGATGCTGTTGCCGAACGGGTCGCGCAGCGCGGCGTCGATGCCGTACGGGCGCTCGGTCGGCTCCTCGGTGAACTCCACGCCGCGGCCGCGCAGCGTCTCGTAGGTCTTGCGGCAGTCGTCCACGCCGAAGACGAGGTGGCCGCCCATCGCGCCCTTCGTCAGCAGCTCCCGGACCTGCTCGGCCGTCTCCTCCGCCAGGGACGGCGGGCCGGGCCGCTCCAGCAGGATGTGCCGGCCAGGGTCGCCGGGGACGCTGACCGTCAGCCAGCGCATGAACCCCATGTCGACGTCGGCGCTCACCTCCAGGCCGAGCTTGCCGACGTAGAAATCGAGGGCCTCGTCCTGGTCCAGGACGTAGATCTGGGAATGCGTGATCGATGTGAACATGCGGTTCACGCTAGCGAGCGCGCCCCGGAAAGACTTATCCGAATCTGCTCAGCCGACGGGCCGCGTCCAGGCCATCGTGAAGCAGGTCGGCACGTCCACTGCCGTCGCCTCCCGCCGGTACTCCCGCGGCGACCGGCCGACGATCGCGCGGAAGGTGCGGCTGAACGTGCCGAGGCTGCCGAAGCCGACCTCGAAGCAGACGTCGGTGACGCTGCGGTCGGTCTCCCGCAGCAGGAACATCGCCCGCTCGACGCGGCGGCGCTGCAGGTAGCGGTGCGGCGTCTCGCCGAACGCGGCCCGGAACGCGCGGGTGAAGTGCGCCGGGGACACGTGCGCGATCCGGGCCAGCGCCGGAACGTCCAGAGGCTGCGCGTAGGCGCGGTCCATCGCGTCGCGCGCGCGCAGCAGCCGGCGGTTGCTCTCTTCCACGGCCCGGCTCACACCCCCATCCCACCACGCCGCGACGGCCGGGGACGAGCGGTCTCAGGGGCGGGGGATGTTGCGCAGGTTGCTGCGGGCCAGGTCGAGCATCCTGCCGACGCCGCCGGGGTCGTCTGCGCCTCGGCGGCGGCGGCGAACGCGCCCGCCTCCTCGTTGCGGACGTGCACCCACTCGATGTCGCCGCCGGTGCGGCGGACCGCGTCCACGACCGGGTTGAGGCTGTCGCCCACCACGCCGTAGATCCGCCGGACGCCCGCCTGGCGGAGCACCCGGATGAACTGGTCCGCGACCGTCGCCATGATCTCCCCACTCGCCGACTGCACAGGGAGACGTGCCCGTGATCGTCCCGGCGACACGTCACAGAGTGATCAAACCCTGTACTACTTCGGCGGCCGTCCGGGGCTAGGGTGGCGGCCATGAACGACGAGCGCGCGGACCTGGACTTCTGGTCGTTCGTCGACCTCGCCGGCGGCCGGCTGGCGGACGAGTTCGGCTTCCCGGACCGGCTCGCCACCCGGCTGCTGCTCACCCTGAACCGGGCGTCCGCGATCGTCACCTACGACCTGGAGTCCACGGTGCACCGGCCGCGCGGGCACTCCTGGGCGGGGTTCCGGCTGCTGTTCGTGACCTGGCTCGCCGGGCCGCTGGAGCCGAACCGCGCCGCCGCGCTCGCCGGGATGAGCCGCGCCGCCGTGTCGAACCTGGCGAAGACGCTGGTCGCGGACGGGATGATGGTGCGCACGCCGGGCGAGCGGGACGGCCGCTCGGTGATCCTGTCGCTGACCGAGGACGGCCGCCGCCGGATGCTGGAGATCTTCGCGGGCCAGCACGAGCGGGAGCGGCAGTGGGCGGGCGTGCTCACCGAGACCGAGCAGCGGATGCTGATCATGCTGCTGGACAAGCTGATCGAGGGCCGCCACCGGTTCGACGTCCGCGAGCGCAGCTAGCCCGCCGGCCTCTCCGGTTCGGCCGGGGCCTTTTCTCCGCCTGCCGCGCGCCGTAGTGTCGCGGAAGGATAGTAAATGCGTTAACCATCTGTGGGAGGCGAGGGACCCATGGCGCACTATCGGCGGGTCGGCGAGGTGCCGCCGAAGCGGCACACCCAGCACCGGGACGCGTCCGGCCGGCTGTACTTCGAGGAACTGATGGGCGAGGAGGGCTTCTCCGCCGACTCCTCGCTGCTGTACCACCGCGAGATGCCGTCGGCGATCACCGACTCGCGGCCCTGGGACGTCCCCGACCCGTCCACCACGCCGAACCACCCGCTCAAGCCGCGCCATCTGCGGCTGCACGAGCTGTTCCCCAAGGAGGCCTGGGCGGGCACCGACGCCGTCACGGGCCGCCGGCTGCTCCTCGGCAACGCCGACGTGCGGCTCTCCTACGTCGTGTCGGCGGCGGACTCCCCGCTGTACCGCAACGCGACCGGCGACGAGATCGTCTACGTCGAGTCCGGCGCCGCGACCGTCGAGACGGTCTTCGGTGCGCTGGAGGCCGAGCAGGGCGACTACGTCGTCATCCCCACCTCCACCACGCACCGCTGGCTGCCCGCCGCGGACGAGCCGCTGCGCGCCTACGTCATCGAGGCCACCGGGCATGTCGCGCCGCCCAAGCGGTACCTGTCGCGGTTCGGGCAGTTCCTGGAGCACGCCCCGTACTGCGAGCGCGACCTGCACGGCCCCGGCGAACCCCTCGCCGCCACCGGCACCGACGTGGAAGTGCTCGTCAAGCACCGCACCTCGCGGGGCATCGGCGGGACGCGTTTCACCTACGCGCACCACCCGTTCGACGTCGTCGGGTGGGACGGCTGCCTGTACCCGTTCACGTTCAGCGTCCACGACTTCGAGCCGATCACCGGCCGCGTCCACCAGCCGCCGCCCGTCCACCAGGTGTTCGAAGGCACCGGCTTCGTCGTGTGCAACTTCGTGCCGCGCAAGGTGGACTACCACCCGCTGTCGATCCCGGTGCCCTACTACCACTCCAACGTCGACTCCGACGAGATCATGTTCTACTGCGGCGGCGACTACGGGGCCCGCAAGGGCTCGGGCATCGGGCCGGGGTCGGTCTCCGTCCACCCCGGCGGCCTCGCGCACGGCCCGCAGCCCGGCGCGTACGAGCGCAGCATCGGCGTCGACTTCTTCGACGAGCTGGCCGTCATGGTCGACACCTTCCGCCCGCTCGAACTCGGCGAAGGCGGCCTCGCCTGCGAGGACCCCGCATACGCGTGGACCTGGGCGGGAAGGCGGAACCCATGACCGGCGACCTGCCCGCCTTCGCGCGCGGCCTGTGCGACGACGCGGCCGTGTTCCCGCCCGGCCTCGCCCCGCTCGCCGACGCCGTCCCCGCGCACCGCCGGCACCGGTCCGCCCCCTACGCCGCGCTCGTCGGGCCGCTGGTGCTGCCCGCGACCGCGCTGGACCAGCTCCACGCGCTGCTCACCGGCGACCCGCTCGACCTGTCGATCACCGCGCCGAACGGGCCCGCGCAGGCCGCCAGGGCGGTCGCGGCCGCCGCGGACCTGCCGGTCGACGTGCGCGCCGTCGAGGTCGCGGTGCCCACCGGCATGACCGCGACCGACCTGCTGCACGGCCTCGAGCGCATCGACGTCCCGGTGTTCGTCGAAGTGCCGCGCGACGACCGCCGTCCCGCGATCATCGCCGCGCTCGGCGAGTCCGGCCACCGCGCCAAGTTCCGCACCGGCGGCGTCCACGCGAACCTGTACCCCGCGCCGGACGAGCTCGCCGCCGCGATCCTCGCCGCCGTGCGCGCCGGCGTCCCGTTCAAGGCGACCGCCGGGCTGCACCACCCGGTCCGCAACACCGACCCCGAAACCGGCTTCCACCAGCACGGATTCCTCAACCTGCTGCTCGCCACCGACGCCGCGATGCACGGCGCGGACGCCGCCGACGCCGCCGCTGTCCTCGCCGACCGCGACGCCGCGTCCGTCGCCGCCCGCGTCGCGGCCCTCGGCGACGCGCGCGCGGCCTTCGCCCGCGCGCGCTTCCTGTCGTTCGGCACGTGCAGCATCACCGACCCCGTCACCGACCTCGCCGCCCTCGGCCTCCTCTCCGCCTCCCTCCTCAAGGAAGACGCATGACCCGCATTTCGATCCCGGCCGGTTCGCTCTACGGACTCGACAACCTGCCCTACGGCGTGTTCGCGCCGGACGGCGGCGAGCCGCGCGTCGGCGTCCGGGTCGCGGACTCCGTCGTCGACCTCGCCGCCGTCCTCGGCGACGACGTGTTCTCCCGGCCGTCGCTCAACGCGTTCATGGAGCAGGGCCACGAGCGGTGGGTCGAGGTCCGCGAGCACATCATCGACGCCGTGCCGGGCGACCTGCCGGACGGCGCCGTCCACCCCCTGGACGCGGTGACGCTGAACCTGCCGTTCGAGGTCGCCGACTATGTCGACTTCTACGCCTCCGAGCACCACGCGTCGAACCTCGGGCGGCTGTTCCGGCCGGACGCCGAGCCGCTGATGCCGAACTGGAAGCACCTGCCCGTCGGCTACCACGGCCGCGCGGGCACCGTGGTGCCGTCCGGCACCGGGATCGTCCGGCCGAGCGGGCAGCGCAAGGCGCCGGACGAGCCCGCGCCGGCGTTCGGGCCGTGCCGGCGCCTGGACATCGAGGCGGAGGTCGGGTTCGTCGTCGGCACCGGCTCGCCGCTCGGCGCGCCTGCGGCCGTGGACGAGTTCGCTGAGCGGGTCTTCGGGGTCGTGCTGGTCAACGACTGGTCGGCGCGCGACATCCAGGCGTGGGAGTACGTGCCGCTCGGGCCGTTCCTCGGCAAGAGCTTCGCGACGTCGGTGTCGCCGTGGGTGGTGCCGCTGCTCGCGCTGGAGGCGGCCCGCGTCCCGACGCCGCAGCAGGACCCGGAACCGCTCCCCTACCTGCGGGAGGAGAAGCCGTGGGGCCTGGACCTCGACCTGGTCGTGGAGTGGAACGGGCAGGTCGTGTCGCGTCCGCCGTACCGGGAGATGTACTGGTCGCCCGCGCAGATGCTCGCGCACATGACGGTGAACGGCGCCTCGTCCCGCACCGGTGACCTGTTCGCGTCCGGGACGGTGTCGGGCCCGCGCAAGGACCAGCGCGGCGCGTTCATCGAGCTGACCTGGGGCGGCCGGGAGCCGGTCGAGGTCGGCGGCGAGCCCCGGACGTTCCTGGAGGACGGCGACACCGTCACGATCTCCGCCACCGCGCCGGCCCCGTCCGGCGCGCGCCTGGGCCTAGGCGCGGTAACAGGCCGCATCCTCCCCGCCCGTTGACTTGTGGCGTGTCGTGGTTATGGGGGGGTCCGGGAACACCAAAACCCCCCCATGAACCGGGGGGGGGGTGTCGTGGTTATGGACGGCCGCATAACCACGACACGCCACAAGTCAACGGGGTTGGGGCGCGCCCGGAAGCCGCATTGATTGGTTCCACGTACTACTTTGGCCAAGTAGTTGGTGCCGCGTACTACATTGGCTAGGCTGCCGGCGTGACCACCGACGCCGCCGCCGACCGCCCTCTCGATACCGTCGACGCTCTGGTGCAGCTGTCGTTCCTGGTCCAGCGCGCGCTGTCCGCCCTCGGCGCCGAGCACGAGCTGTCGATCATCCAGATGAGGCTGCTCGGCATCCTGCGCGACAGGGACGCCGGCATGGTGGAGCTCGCCACCTACCTCGGGCTGGACAAGTCGTCGATGACCGGGCTCGTCGGGCGGGCCGAGAAGCGCGGCCTCGTGCGGCGGGCCCGGTCGCCGCACGACGGCCGCGCGGTCCTCGTCTCGCTCACCCCGGACGGGCGGCGGCTCACCGAGCGGGCCGGCGCCGAGATCGGCCGCCGCGTCACCGCGCTCACCGAACGGCTGTCGCCCGCCGAGCGCGCCGAGCTGACCCGGCTGGCCGCCGTCCTCCTCGACGGCACGGTGTCTCAGGCGCCGTGGGCGCGGCGCCGGTAGTAGGCGAACGTGACGGCCGCGAGCAGCGGCCCCCAGGCGACCAGCGGGACGTAGGTGACGATGACCAGGGCGCCCTGCCAGGTGTCGGCGCTGAGCGGCGAGTCGGCGGCGAGCCGCTCGCCCTGGATGTCGCGGCCGAACGCCAGCATCGCGAACACCCACGTCCACAGGCAGGTCAGGACGGCGGAGCCGAGCGCGCCCGGGACGACCGCGGCGAGCGTCGGCACGCGCCGTCCGCGCAGGAACGGCACCCACCTCGGGAACGTCTCGCCCCACGTCGACACCAGGCCGACGGCGGTGAAGGCCAGCGCCTCCGACAGGACCGACAGCAGCACGACGTACAGCTCGAGCGGCATCCAGGACGGCAGGTTGCCGCTCTCGTCGCCGCCCGTGTGCTGCATGATCGGCAGGTGGAGGGCGACGGCCGCGATCCGCCACAGGCTGGACGGCAGCACGGTGAGCGGCACGAGCAGCGCGGCGGTCCGCGCCCAGCGCGGCGTCCCGGCGGCGGGGGTGTGCGCGGCGGCCCACAGGGCTTGCACCCGCCGGGGGCGCGCGGCGGCGACAGCGGAATCAGTCATGCCTCGACGGTCGCGCGCGCACCCCCCGCCGCACCTCCCCCGCCGGCACGACCCGCCTCCCCCACGGGAGGGAGACTCGCGGAGAAGGGCGAGGCCCGGCCGGGTGGGAGCGCACCGGCCGGGCCTCTGAGGGGAGTGGTCAGGTGATGTTCTTCGGGCGGTACGCCTTGTACTGGCTGCCCTTGGCCAGCCCGTAGGTGCGGGTGCGGTGGTCGGTGCCGTAGTGGCCGCGCTGCTCGTAGGCCCAGTAGGCGGTGTGCTTGCTGCTCGTCCACTTCTCGAAGATGACGACGTGCCGGGTGGTGTTGCTCCCGATCGCGTCGATCACCAGGTCGCCCTTCTTGAGCTGCGACATCGAGATCCGCTTGCTGTACTTCGAGGAGGCGAGACCGACCGTGTTCGGGCCGGGCTTGGGCAGCCGCAGCGCCATGGAGGCGTAGCCCGAGCAGTCGGTGCGGTAGCCGCCGTGGGTCTTGGACTGGCTGTAGGGGACGCGGCTGCTCGTGTGCGGGTGCCAGGTCTTGGCCCGCGCGATGACCTGCGCCCGGGTGACCTTCGGAACGGACGCCGCCACGACGGTCGCGCCGCTGTCGGCCTGCAACCGCGCGCCCTGCGGCGCCGCGGAATGCTCGGCGGGGGACGTCAGCCCGATCAGCCCGGCGGCGGTGCCGGCGGCGAGCGCGAGGGAGCCGGCCCCGATGAGGATGGCCCGAGGGGAAGCCATTGATGAACCTCCGTGAATGGTCGTTGAATTGCGTCCGCAAGGGACGCGGTGAGCGGGTTGGTGAAGCGTCGCGTCGATCGACCCGGCAGACGTTAGGGACAGTTCCGCGGGGTTGCGGAGACCTTGCGGCCAGGTCGGGACAGAGAGACACGCGCAAGGCTCTGACCAGCAGAGACAGCCCTCCGAACGGGACGCGGACGGGACAGCCGGGCCCGTGCGGGACAATGCCGCCGATCACCCTTGGTGCGCATTTGGAAACGCACGGCGACGATCTCCGTTCCGGCCATTCGAGCGGCCGGACTGGGCATAATGGTCCGCCGCGACGGAGTGCCGGGCGTTGCCCGCGGCCCATTGCGGGCCCGCGGTCCGACCTGCAGGAGATGCACCGATGAGCCCAAGCCGCCCGCCGGCCCCACTGCCCGACGACCTGCCGGACGCGGTGCGCGTGCTGCTCACCGAGCTGCGCGAGCTGCGCACCGCGTCCGGGCACGACCTGCGGTCCCTGGAGCGCCGGACGCACGCCAGCAGGTCGTCGTGGAGCCGCTGGCTCGGCGGGGAGACGTTCGTGCCGCGCAGCGCCGTCACGGCGCTGGCGGAGCTGTGCGGCGGGGACCGGCACCGCCTGGAGGCCCTCTGGGACGTCGCCGATCAGGCCCGGGAGGCCGCCGCCTCCGGGACGCCCGACGCCACGCCCCCGGCCGAGCCGGACGCGCCGGACGGCGAGACGAGCCCACCCGGGGACGAAGCGGCCGCGCAGGACGCCGAGCCCGCCGCGCCGTCCGAAACCCCGCTTCGAAGGCGCGGCCCGAAGGCGGTGCTCATCGGTGCGGTGGCGGGGTGCGTGCTCGTCTCCGGGGCCGCCGGCGTGCTGCTCGGGACGACGCTGCGCACCAACGCGCAGGAGACGCCCCACGGCCCGGGGCGCGCGTCGGCCTCACCCGTCGCCAGACGCGCCGCCGTCCATGCGATCTACCGGCACGAGGTCGTCGCGCGCGCGCAGAGCTGGCATCCGCACGCGCCGGGCCGGGTGCCCTACGACCAGGCGGGCAGCTACCAGGGCTACCGCGCCGACGGGTCCGGGTACGCGTCCATGGCGCTGGGGCTGCCGGCGCCCGGCCCCAACTCGGCCGCGCTGCTGGCCTCCTACTGCGAACGGGTCCCGCTCGCGCGGCTCGGGCGCGGCGACCTCGTCGTCAACGCGACCGGGGGGCCGGACGCCCGCGAGGTCATGATCTTCGAGCGGTGGACCGGCCCGTCCCGCGCCGGCTACTGGGCGTACCAGCAGCGCCGCGGGTACGGGACGGACCACCTGCAGCGCGACGCCCGCCTCCTGCGCGACGGCCGGCACGTCGGCTGCCATCCGCGCAACCTGCGCGACGACCCGGTCGGCTGACGCGGCCCGGAACCCGGGGGCGGGTCAGAGGCGGGACGCCAGGTGCCGGACGAGGTCGGCGGCCGGGGTCTCGGCGGCGGCGCGGAAGGCGGTGCCGGCCCACAGGTTGACGACGTCCGGGTCGCCCTGCGCGGCGGCGGCCTTGCGGAGCGGCGACGTCACGTAGTGGACGTCCGGGTAGGCGGCGGGCGCGTCGGCGTCGTGCTCGGTCAGGAAGCGGTTGACCAGGCCGCGCGCGGGCCGTCCGCTGAACGCCCTGGTCATCGCGGTGGACGTGAAGCGGGGGTCGGCGAGCGCGGCCTTGTGCAGGGCGCTCGCGCCGCTTTCGGGGCAGCGCAGGAACGCCGTGCCGAGCTGGGCCGCGGCGGCCCCGAGCGACAGGATCTCGGCGACGTCGTCCGGGGTGCCGAGGCCGCCGGCGGCGATGACGGGACGGCCGGTGACCGCCAGGACGTCGCGGAGCAGGTCGCGGAGCGGGAGCGCGCCGTCGAAGGTGTTGGTGAACGAGCCGCGGTGCCCGCCCGCCTCGGTGCCCTGCGCGCACATGGCGTCGGCGGCGGACGCGAGCCGGGCCTCCTCGGCGGTCGTCACGGTGACGACCACGGCGGTGCCGCGCTCCTGGAAGGCGCGGACGACGGCGTCGTCCGGGCAGCCGAACGTGAAGCTCACGACGGCGGGCGGGCCGTCCAGCAGTGCGGCGATCTTGGCGTCGTAGGCGTCGTCGCGGGCAGCCGGGGTGCCCGGGTCGACGCCGAGCCGCAGTGCCTCGGGCGCGAGGAGCTCGCGGTACGCGGCGACGGCGGCGGGGTCGACGGCGTCGTGCGACGGCATGAAGACGTTCACGCCGAACGGCCGGGACGTCAGCGCCCGCGTCCGGTCGATGTCGGCGCGCACGGCGTCGGCCGTCTTGTATCCGGCGCCGAGGAAGCCGAGCCCGCCCGCGTCCGACACGGCCGCGACCAGCTCCGGCGTGGACGGCCCGCCCGCCATCGGCGCCTGGACGATCGGCAGGCCGGGAAGCCAGGATGCCGTCATACCGGTTCCCTTTCCGGGACGCGGCGGACCAACCACCGCCCGCCGGGGGCGGCCCTTCCCGGGCTCGCGGTGCGCGTCACGATCGGAAAGATAGCCCGCGGAACACCGGCCGCGGCCGCCGGGTTCAGTGAACGTGAACCGACCGAGAGGGGCCAGGATGCGGGTGCTGCTGCACTACGACATGGACCACACCGAGCCCGGCCTGGACATCGTCTCCTGCTCGGAGCAGGACGACGCCCGCTTCGCCGAGCTGCTGCCGGACACCGAGGTGATCTGGCACGTGCTGCGCCCGCTGACCGCCGCGGACATGGACCGGGCGCCGAAGCTGCGGCTGATCCAGAAGCTCGGCACCGGGGTGAACACGATCGACCTGGACGCCGCCGCCGAGCGCGGGATCGCGGTCGCGAACATGCCGGGCCGCAACGCGCAGGCCGTCGCGGAGACGAGCCTGCTGCTGATGCTCGCGGCGCTGCGCAAGCTCGTCGCGTTCGACGCGCGGACGCGGCGCGGCGAGGGCTGGCCCGCCGCCCGGTCGCTGGCCGGCGGCGAGCTGAGGGGCCGGACGGTCGGGCTGCTCGGC
Organism: Actinomadura physcomitrii; assembly: GCF_008923205.2. Taxonomy (GTDB): domain Bacteria; phylum Actinomycetota; class Actinomycetes; order Streptosporangiales; family Streptosporangiaceae; genus Spirillospora; species Spirillospora physcomitrii. The sequence continues at coordinate 26,146 of NZ_WBMS02000002.1, forward strand.
GGCGGCGAGATCGCGGGGCTGCTGCGCGGGATGCTGGAGGCGATCGGCGCGCGCGTCCTGTACACCTCGCGGCGCCCGCGCCGCGACGACCCCGCCTGGCGGGAGCTGGACGACCTGCTGCGGGCGAGCGACGTGCTGTCGGTGCACGTCCCGCTGACCGACGAGACGCACCACCTCCTCAACGCGGAGCGGCTCGCGCTGCTGCCGCCCGGCGCGGTCGTGGTGAACACGGCGCGCGGCGCGGTGATCGACGAGTCCGCGCTGGTCGCGGCGCTGGCGTCCGGCCGGCTCGGCGGCGCGGGCCTGGACGTGTTCGAGCGCGAGCCGGTCGACCCGGGCAACCCGCTGCTCGCGCTGGACAACGTCGCCGTGATGCCGCACGTCGCGTGGCTCACCGGCGAGACGTGGGACCGGTACTTCGAGGTCGCGGCGGAGAACTGCCGCCGCCTCGCCGCCGGCCGCGACCTGCTGCACCGGGTGCGCTGACCCACGGCGAACCGCGGTCTCGTCTCGGGGCGTCGGCCGTTTTGCCGCTCGGAGCCGCGGTCGCTAGCGTCGGTGATCATGACCGACACTCCAGGCATTCCCGGGCTGACGCTGGCCGATGCGGACTGGCTGGCGCACGCCGCGCTGGAGGTCCGCGCGGAGCGCGGCTTCCCTCCGCTGGCGGTGGCCGTCGTCGACGTCACCGGCGAGCCGATCGTCCTGCGCCGAGACGACGGCGGCATGCCGATGACCAGCCGGATCGCGGTCGCCAAAGCCCGCACCGCCCTGCTGGCGCTGAAGTCCTCCGGCCAGATCGACCTGCCCGGCGGGATCGTCGACGGCATCCAGCACCTCTACGGCGGCGACTTCGTCCCGTGGGCGGGCGGTGTCCTGGTCACCGACGGCGAGGTGATCCTCGGCGCGGCGGGGGCGTCCGGCGGCCACGCCCTCGAAGACGAGGCGGCGGTGCAGACGGCCGTGGAGCGCTGGCAGGAGAACCGCTCTTCGGGCGGCTAGGTGCGATGCCGGGGCACGAGCACCGGCTTGACGACCTTGCCGGACGCGGCGTCCGCCTCGGCCTGGTTGATCTGGTCGAGCGGGTAGGTCTCGATCAGGCGGTCGAAGGGGAACAGGCCCCGGCGCCACAGGTCGATCATCTTCGGGATGAACGTCTGCGGGACGGCGTCGCCCTCGATGACGCCCTTCACCGTCCGGCCCATGAGCAGCAGGTTGGGGTCGAGCCGGTACTCCTCGGAGCCGACGCCGACGAGGGCGCAGACGCCGGTGGTGCGCACCGAGGCGACGGCGGCCGACACCACCGACGGGACGGCGGTCGTGTCGAAGGAGTACTGGACGCCCTCGCCGCCCGACAGCGCCCGGATCCGGCCGGCGATGTCGTCGTCGGCGCCGTTGAGCGTGTGGGTGGCGCCGAATTCGCGGGCGAGGTCGAGGCGCGCGTCGTTCAGGTCGACCGCGACGATCGTGGTGGCGCCCGCGACCTTCGCCGCCATGACGGCGGCGAGCCCGACCGCGCCCGTGCCGAAGACCGCGATGCCGTCGCCCGCGCGGACGCCCAGCGAGATCAGCACGGACGCGGCGCCGGTCTGCACGCCGCAGCCGAGCGGGCCGAGTTTCTCCAGCGGCACGTCCTTGGGCACCGGGACGACGTTCCGCACGGTGCCGAGCGCGTGCGACGCGAACGACGACTGCCCGAACCAGCGGTTGCCGACCGCGTTCCCGTCGGCGTCGAGGGCGCGGGGCGTGCCGTCCAGCGGCACCGCGATCATGTTCAGCGCGGGCATCTGCGGGCAGGCGCCGGGCTTCGCGTCCCGGCAGTTCGCGCAGGTCCCGCACGAGTCGAACGACATGACCACGTGGTCGCCCACGGTGACGCCGGCGACGCCCGGCCCCACCGCCTCGACCACCCCGGATCCCTCGTGCCCGAGGATCACCGGCTTGCCGACCAGGTCGCCCGGCGCCCGGCCGAGCAGGTCGGTGTGGCACATCCCGGCGCCCGCGATCCGGACGGCGATCTCGCCCGGCCCCGGGTCGGCGAGCTCGACCCGCTCGATCGTGTAGGGGGCGTCTGCGGCGCGCAGCACCGCGGCGTCGATCTGCACCGCGAGTCCTCTCAGGCCAGCGAGTAGCGGACGGGCAGCCGCTTCAGGCCGCCGACGAACGTGGTCGCGATGCTCTCCGCCGGGCCCGCCGGCTCGATCGAGCGCAGCCGCGGCAGCAGCTCCTCGAAGAAGGCGCGGACCTCGATGCGGGCCAGCGCCGCGCCCAGGCAGTAGTGCACGCCGAACCCGAACGCCAGGTGCTTGTTCGGGTCGCGGCCCGCGTCGAACGCGAACGGGTCGTCGAACACGTCCTCGTCGCGGTTCGCCGACGGGTAGGACAGCAGCACCGCGTCGCCCTCCCGGATCGTCGTGCCTCGCAACTCGTAGTCGCGGGTCGCGGTCCGCATGAACTCCTTCACCGGCGTGACCCAGCGGATCATCTCGTCCACCGCGAGCGGCATCAGGTCCGGGTTCTCGGTGAGCCGTTTCCGCTGGTCGGGGTGGTCGATGAGGGCCTGCAGGCCGCCCGCGATCGTCGCGCTGGTGGTGTCGTGCCCGGCCGTCGCGATGATGACGTAGTACGAGGCGGTGTCGAAGTCGTTCAGCGGCTCGCCGTCGATCCGCGCGTTCGCGATCGCGGACGCGAGGTCGTCGGTCGGGTGCTTGCGGCGCTCCTCCGTCAGCCCCTGGAAGTAGGCGAAGAAGTCCAGCAGGACCTGCAGTTTCTCCTCGTTCGACTGGCCGCGCTGCAGCTCGTCGTCGTCACCGCCGAACAGCTCCTGGGTCAGCTTCAGCATGCGGTCGAAGTCGCTTTCCGGCAGGCCGAGCAGCGACAGGATGACGTACAGCGGGAAGTGCACCGCGACCTGCTGCGCGAAGTCGCACTCGCCGCCGAGCTCCACCATCCGGTCGACGTACCGCTTCGCCAGCTCCTTCACCCGCGGTTCGAGCGCCCGCATGGCGCGCGGCCGGAACCAGTCCGCGCCGATCGCCCGGATGACCCGGTGGTCGGGGTCGTCCATGTGGATCAGCGTGCGCAGCGCGATGCCCTGCTCGGCGCGCTGCCGGTTCAGCTCGTCGAACTCGGCGGTGCCGAGCAGCGGCCGCGGCGCGTTCAGGAAGATCTCGTGGTTCCGCTCGATCTCCAGCACGTCCGCGTGCTTCGTGATCGCCCAGAAGGGCGTGTAGTCCGGCGCCTCCACCCAGTGCACCGGCGCCTCGCGCCGCAGCAGCGCGAGCGCCTCGTGCAGCCGCGCGTCGTCGGCGTACGCCTTCGGATCGGCGAGCGCCCGGCCCGCCTCGTCCACGCTCAGGGTCATTCCGCTCCTTTTACTGCGTTGCCCTCGGCGTCAGGCCCTGGAGGGCCTTCCTTCAACGGGCCACGCGGCGATCGCTGCATCGCTCCGGCTCGCCCAGGGGCTCGCTGCGCGATCGCAACGCTCGGGTGGTCGCGGGTCGAGCTTAGAACGGTGCGGGCCTTGATGTAAGTGTCAGGTTACTGTTTGGGGCGTTAGGTGAAGCTACCGTGGCGGCCTTGGCCGGCCTTGAACTTTTCGGCGCCTTCTTCGGCGTCTTGCAGGGAGATCAGGCCGTGGCGGAATTCGACGTCCAGGGCCTCGTCCTCTGGCAGGCCCTCGGTGTCCAGGACGGACATGCGGTCGTTGCGTAGGCACGCCTGCGGGAAGCGGGCGAGGTCCGCCGCCAGCTCCTCCGCCGCCTCCCGGGACGTCCCCGGCGGGACGAGCCGGTTCGCGAGGCCGATGTCGAACGCCTCCCGCGCGCCGACCGGGCGGCCCGTCAGGATCAGATCCATGGCGCGGCTCGTGCCGATGAGGCGGGGCAGCCGGAACGTTCCGCCGTCCACCAGCGGGACGCCCCAGCGGCGGCAGTACACGCCGAACGTCGCGTCCTCCTCGACGATTCGCAGGTCGCACCAGAGCGCCAGCTCCAGGCCCCCCGCGACCGCGTGCCCCGCGACGGCCGCGATCACCGGCTTCGACAGCCGCATCCGGGTGCAGCCGAGCGGGCCGTCGGCGGGCGGCGCGTCCACCCGGGGGCTGCGGTCGGTGCCGATCGACTTCAGGTCGGCGCCCGAGCAGAACGTCCCGCCCTCGCCCCACAGCACGGCGACGCTCGCGCCCGGGTCGGCGTCGAACGCCCGGAACGCCGCCGCGAGTTCGGCCGCGGCCGTCCCGTCCACGGCGTTGCGCGCCTCCGGACGGGACATGACCACGGTCGTGACGGGCCCGCGGCGCTCGCTCCTTACCGGCATCTCACTCCTCTGCGCGGACGAACGCGCCGTCCACCAGGTCCTTGAAGCGGTCGAGGTCCTCGGCCGGCGCGTCGATCGCCCGCAGCGGGCCCGCGTCGGCGAGGTGCCTTCGAGCGTAGAGCCGCGCGACGAGCGCCTTGCGGTCGGCGCCCGAGTCGGCGCGCTCCCAGCCGGCCTGCTCCAGCAGCAGCGCCGCCGCGTACACGTCCGCCATGTACTGCGCGAGCGGGTACAGGCGCGCCTCGGCGGTCGTCCGGTCGAGGCCGCGCCACTTCGCGATCGCCTCGCGGACGTGGCCGATCCGTTCGCCGACGAGGTCGGCGGTCGCGTCGTCGCCGGCGGGCGCGTTCCGGACGGCCTCGGTGAGCCGGTCGAGGAACGGCTCGTGCGCGTCCTGCCGCTCGATGGCGCGGCGGACGTCCAGGCACAGGATGTTGTCGCCGCCCTCCCAGATCGGGTTGACCTGCGCGTCCCGCAGGATGCGGGCGACCGGCCACTGCTCGATGTAGCCGTTGCCGCCGTGGATCTCGATCGCGTCGCTCGCCGCCGTCACGCCGAGCCGCGCGGCGCGCAGCTTGATGAGCGCCGCGCCGACCCGCAGCCGCGGTCTCCCCAGGTACCCGTCGAACACCAGCGCCTGGACGGCCTCCGTCTCGACGATCATCTCGGCGAGCTTGCGGCGCATCAGCGGCTGCTCGTCCAGCGGCGCCCCGAACGCCTCGCGCGCCCGCGTGTAGCAGAGCGACTCCACCAGCGACCGGCGCGCGCAGCCGAGCCCCATCATCGAGATGCCGAGCCGCGCGCCGTTCGTCAGCTCCATCATCCGCGCGAGGCCCCTGCCGTCCCCGCCCTCGCCCGCGCTCGACGCCGGGGCCAGCAGGAACGCCTCCGCGTCGGTGAACTCGATCTCCGCGGACGCCACCGACCGGGTGCCGAGCTTGTCCTTCAGCCGGCGGATCCGCACCCCGTTGCGCGTCCCGTCCCGCCGCTCCCGCAGCACCAGGAACGGCGCGATGCCGCGCACCCCGTCCACCGCGCCCTCCGGCTTGGCGAGGACGACGAACGCCGACCCGTTGGCGTTCGAGGCGAACCATTTGAAGCCGTTGAGCCGCCACGCGTCACCGTCCCGGGACGCCGTCGACTCCAGCGCGCCGAGGTCGGAGCCGCCGGACCGCTCGGTGAGCATCTGCGCGGCCTCGCCGGAGAACTCCCCGGCCGCGAAGATCTCCCGGACGCGCTCCTTCACCTCGTCCGGCGCGAACAGCTCGGTGAGCCGGACGACCATGTCGCCGCCGGTGCCGAGCGCGCACGCCATGCCGATGTCGGCCTGGTCGAGCAGGTAGCTCCAGGCGACGCCGAGCGGCGCCGGGTCCACGCCGTTCGCCCTCGCCTCCGCGATGAGGTCCGGCCGGGTGAACGAGGTCGCGACCAGCTCGCGCCGGGACGCCTCGAACGAGCCCGGCATCACGACCTCGCTGACGTCGCGGCCCCACCGGTCGTACTTCTCCAGCCGCGGCGGGTTCCGGTCGGTCTCCTCCGCCCACGCGTTCACCGGGCCGCCCATGAGCGCGCCCAGCGCGCGCAGGCGCGGCTCGGCCCAGCCGAGGCCGTCGCCGAGGTGGCGCCGCATCAGGAAGCGCAGCGTCGGGTCGCAGTCGTACCAGTTGAGGCCCGCGGCCCCCTGGTAGCGCTCCGTCGCGTACCGGCGGGCCTTGTCGGCGCCGCCGAACGGGAGCCGGTCGAACGGCTCGGTCAGGTAAGAGGCCATGCCCCGGACGTTACGCTTCCATGTCACGTGATGGAAGACTGTAATCTCACCGGCGTCCGCACCCGGACGGCCGCCCCGCCCGGCCCGCACCGGATAAAGTCCGCAGCAGCCATGGACACGCTCCACCTCCGCCCCCTCACCGCGCGCTCCGTCGTGCTCAGCACCCTGCTGGGCGTCCACCCGCCCCGGCTCGCCGCGCGCCACCTCGTCCGCGTCGGCGACCTGTTCGGCATCGCCGAGGGCACGATCCGCGTCGCGCTGTCCCGCATGGTCACCGCCGGCGACCTCGTCCAGACCGACGGGAAGTACGCGCTCACCGACCGGCTCCTGCGCCGCCAGGCCCGCCAGGACGAGAGCCGCCGGCCCCGCACCCGCCCCTGGGACGGCACCTGGGAGATCGCCATCATCACCGCCGAGCGCCGCCCCGCCGCCGACCGCGCCGCCCTCCGCCAGGCCATGTCCGCGCTGCGGCTCGCCGAGCTGCGCGAGGGCACCTGGCTGCGCCCCGCCAACCTCGACCGGCCGCGCTCGGAGACCGTCGTCCGCCAGTGCACCTTCCTCGCGGGCCGCCCCGAGCAGGACCCCGCCGTCCTCGCCCGCGCCCTCTGGGACCTCGACGGCTGGGCCGCCACCGCCGAGGCGCTCCGCGCGTCCCTCGCCCGCGCCGGCACGATCGCCGAACGCTTCACCCTCGCCGCCGCCGCCCTGCGCCACCTGCTCCGCGACCCGATCCTGCCGCCCGCCCTCCTGCCGCCCGGCTGGCCCGGCGACGCGCTCCGCGCCGGCTACGAGCGCTTCGAGACCGACTTCGCCCGCCTTCTCACCATCGAGCTGCGGCCCTGAGCCCCGCTCACGGCGCCGAGAGCACGCGGAACCCCGCGTCGACCGGGATCCGGGCGCCCGCCAGCGCGGGCAGCGACCCGTCCACCACCGCCGCGATCACCGCCGCCACGTCGTCCGGCTCCACCATCCGCCCGAGCACCGACCGCGCGGCGAGGGCCTCCTCGATCTCCGGCGTCCGCACCGCCGACGACCCCTCGGTGCGCACCGCGGCGGGCGCGACCACGTTGACCCCCACCGGGCTCGCCTCCGCCGCGACATGCCGCGCGAATGCCTCCAGCGCTGCCTTCGCCGCCGTGTGCGCGCCGCTCATCGGCCGCGTGAGCTCGGCGCTGAGGCTCGACACGTAGACGATCCGCCCGTGCGCCGGCATGTCCGGCAAGGCGGCCTGCGTCACGTGGTACGCCGCGGCGAGCTCGCCCTCCACCTTCCCGATGAACGCCTTCCACGGCAGCGACCGCACCGGCCCGAACGCCGGATCGATGTTCGCGTTGCACACCAGGGCCGTGACCGGCCCGCACGCCGCCACGAGCGCCGCCACCTCCCCGGGGTCGCGGACGTCGGCGCGTATCGCCGTCCCGCCCGTCTCCGCGGCGACGGCCTTCGCCGACGCCTCGTCGCGGTAGTAGTTGACGACCACGCGGTATCCGCGGCGGGCGAGTTCCCTTGCGGTGGACGCGCCGATGCCACGGCCCCCACCGGTCACGAGTGCGATTGGCTCCATGCCGCACACGCTAGGAGACCGGGCTAACCTTTCGTAAGTACGTACCTTCGAGTAAGCCCAGGCAGCGAGAGTAGGTTCCCTGATGGACGACGTCTTCCGCCGAGACTGCCCCGCCCGCGTCGTCCTCGACCACGTGACCCGCCGCTGGGGCGTCCTCGTGCTCACCGCGCTGGACGGCTCCGACCTGCGCTTCTACGAACTGCGCGACCGGATCGAGGGCGTCAGCGAGAAGATGCTGTCGCAGACGCTGCGCACCCTCGTCCGCGACGGCCTCGTCCTGCGCACGGTGGAGCCGACCGTCCCGCCCTCGGTCACCTACGCCCTCACCCCGCTCGGCCGCGGCCTCACCACGTCCCTGCGCACCCTGACCACCTGGATCCGCGACCACGCCGGCGAGATCATCACCGCCCAGCGCACCTACGACGGGATCAGCGTGGAGTGACGACCAGCTTGGACATCTCGGTGCGCATCGGGTCGGCGATGGGCACGGGCCGCCGGGTCTCGCGGTCGACGAAGACGTGCACGAAGTGACCCTCGGCGATGAGCGCGTCGTCGGACGCCCGGTACATGCCGATCTCCCAGCGGACGCTGGAGGTGCCGAGCTTGCCGATCCGCAGGCCGAGGCGGATCGTGTCGGGGAACGACACCTCGGCCTTGTACTGGCAGTGCGACTCCACGCAGAGGGCGACGGACGGCGCGTCCAGCGGCGCGAACCCCGCCTTGCCGATCATCCACTCGTTGATCGCGGTGTCCATCAGCGCGTAGTGGACGGCGTTGTTGACGTGGCCGTAGACGTCGTTGTCCTTCCAGCGCGTCGGCACGCTGACCTGGTGCGGGTAGTCGCTGATCACGCGCGCCAGTCTAGGTACCCGCTGGTAACACGCGGCACGGCGCCCTCCAGGCCGCAAGGGAAAGGTTCTGAGCACGATCCCGGCCTGGAGGGCGCCGTGGTCTTCCGGGCGCGGCGCCTGCTACGCGGCGCGGGCCTTGTCGAAGCGGGCCTTGACGTCCGGCCAGTTGACGAGCGACCAGAGCTTCTCGACGTAGTCCGGACGCACATTGCGGTACTGCAGGTAGTAGGCGTGCTCCCAGGCATCGAACACCAGCAGCGGCGTGGTGTTCATACCCACGTTGCCGTGGTGGTCGTAGACCTGCTCGACCACGAGGCGCCCGCTGAGCGGCTCCCACGCGAGCACGCCCCACCCGGACCCCTGCACGGTGGACGTCGCCGTGGTCAGCTGCTTCCGGAACGCCTCGAACGTCCCGAAGTGCTCGTCGATCGCCGCGGCCAGCTCGCCGTCCGGGCGGTCGCCGCCGTCGGGCGACAGGTTGTCCCAGAAGATCGAGTGCAGGACGTGTCCGGACAGGTTGAACGCGAACGTCTTCTCCAGGCCGACCAGCCCGCCGAACTCCTCCTTGGCGCGCGCCTCGGCGAGCCTCTCCAGCGTGTCGTTGGCGCCCTTGACGTAGGCGGCGTGGTGCTTGGAGTGGTGCAGCTCCAGGATCTCCCCGGTGATCGCCGGCTCCAGCGCGGCATAGTCGTACGGCAGGTCGGGCAGCGTGTAGTCAGCCATGCCGCCACTATTGCAAACAATCCGCAGTTGCGTCTAGCACGCAACAAGCGCGCCGCCCGACCCGCCGGACCTCAGCGCGAGACCGCCTCCTCGAGGTCGGCGATCAGTTCGGAGGCCGTCACCGGGTCCAGCCCGCCGGACCGGTACGGCTTGGGATCGAGATGGGAGAAGCGATCGGGGGCCGGGTCGGCACCGATCCAGTCCGCCTCGAACGTCTGGTCCCCCGACGCGCGCACATCACCGGCGTACAGGCCCGGCGCCAGCGTGACGACGACGTACCGCCGATCAGCGACCGGGCGGACCATGCAGTCGATCCCGCCGTCGGAGTCGATCGGCCCCCGGTACCAGCCGCGCCGCTCCAGCCCGAGCACGTTGCCGAACCGGACGGTCGCCTGCTCGAACCGGGCCAGCCGCCCGCCGGCCATCTGCTCCGCGGTGAGGGCGTGCACGACCCGTGCGAGCTGCGGGAACGGCTGCGTGATCTCGTAGTCGGCGAAGATCCCGGACCAGCCGTCCAGCGCGTCCCCGAGGTGCAGCGGATGCGCGACCCCGACGGCGGTGCCGGCCGCCGGCGCGACGGCGGTGTCGGTGGCGTCCGCCCAGGTGCGGTCCTCGGCGAGGCGGAACGCGGTCGCGGTGCCGTCGTGCTCGGCGAGCCAGACCAGGCGCCGGGCGATGTGCCACACCAGCGGATGCCGGACGAAGTACGCGGTGAACTCGCCGGGCGTCCACCGGCGCCCCGTCGTCATCGCCAGTTCCAGCCGCCGGAGCTGGAGGCCCGCGATGGCAGGTGGTCGGCCGGCAGTTCCCCGGCCGCCGGGTCGTCCAGGACCGCGGGATCTCCAGGACGTCCTCATCGGACGGCGGGGGGCTCTTCTTGATCATGCCCGCACACCGTAGTGCCGGGCGCCGACACCGTCCGGCGGTTCACAGTTCCCGGGCGTCACCCGGCGCGAGCAGCGCCATCTCCAGGCCGGTCAGGTTGCTCAGCATCCCGGCGACCGAGTTCTGCCCCAGCTCGCTGAGCATCACCTCGTGGATCTGCAGCAGGCGCGCCGGACGGACGTTCCGGACGAAGTCGACGGCCTCGCTCACCTTCGTCCACGGCCCGCTGGTGGGCAGCAGCAGCGTGTCCACCGGGACGTCGGGGACGTGGTACGCGTCGCCCGGGTGGTAGACCCGGCCGTCGAACAGGTAACCGGTGTTGTCGACGACCGGGATGTCGGGGTGGATCACCGCGTGCCGCCCGCCGTGCACGGTCACCGCGAAGTCCCCGATGTGCAGCGCGTCGCCGGGCGCGACGGCCCGCACCCGGCCGCCGTGCTCGCCCAGCTTGTCCCGCACCGACGCGGTCGCGTAAACGTGCAGGTCGGGACGCTTCTCCAGGGCGGCGCCGAGCAGGGCGTCGTCGAAGTGGTCGAAGTGCTCGTGCGTGATCAGGACGGCGTCGGCGGCGGCGACGGCGGCCTCCGCGTCCGGGGTGAGCTTCCCGGGGTCGACGACGATCGTCGTGCCGTTCTTCTCAAGGACGACGCAGGCGTGGACGTGCTTGGTCAGCTGCATCGGCGGCCTTCCTTCCGTGAAAGATGCACAGCTCCAACTGTACACCTTTGCTGTATATAATGGCGGGGACGCCGCGTCCCCCGGAGGCCGCCATGACCGAGCACGAGCACCTCGCCGAGCGGCTCCGCACGTCCATCGGCGCGCTCGTCCGCACCACCCGGTCCCAGGCCGACGCGCTCGCCGCGCCGCTCGCCCAGACGCTCGGCCTCCTCGACCGCGACGGCGAGGCGAGCATCTCCTCCCTCGCGCGGCGGCGCCGCGTCCGGCACCAGAGCCAGAGCCGCACGGTGAAGGACCTGGAGAACCTCGGCTACGCCGCCCGCCGCCCCGACCCCCGCGACGGCCGGGGCCGCGTCATCGCGATCACCCCCGAGGGCCGCGCCGCCCTCGATCGCGACCGCCGCGCCCGCCGCGACTGGCTCGCCGCCGCCATCGCCACCGCCCTCACCCCGGAGGAGCAGGACCGCCTCGCCGAACTCCCCGCCCTCCTCGACCGCCTCACCGCCCACGCCACCGCCCCACCGCCCTGACCCACCCGACGCAAAAGGCCCCCTCCAAAGAGGGGGCCGAGTGCGGTCTTCGAGATCAGAGGTCCAGAGCACCGTCCTTGATGCGGCAGACGAGGACGGCGAGGTCGGCGCGTCCGACCGCCAGGTGCCCGCCCTCAGGATTCTTGCCGTCCCGAATGCCCACCGACACCGCCCCGTCCAGCTCAGCCAACTCAACGCACTGGCCGGCTTCACCACCGCTGTAGCTGCTCTTACGCCAGTGCGCGATCTTCATGCTCATGCACCCTCCATCAACGATCGGATCAGAGCCTCGGAGTCGGCCGCCGTCAGCGCCACTCTCTCGACAGCTCGAACCCTGTTCCCAGCTCGGTCACATGCGCACCGGCCTCCAACCGACCTCTGCTGAGGTCAGTGGGCGGTCAGTTCGGCGAGGGTGGTGCGGGACGGGCCGTCTTCGGGGGCGGTGAGGGTGACGAACTGGTGGTCGGGGGTGCCCGGGAGGACCATGCCGATGTAGTCGAGGGACAGCGGGCCGACCACCGGGTGCCGGTACTCCTTGCGGCCCATGCCCGGGCCCTTGACGTCCTGCCGGTCCCACCAGGTGCGGAACTCCGGGGTCCGGGACGGCTCGCGGATCAGGGCCCGCGTCGCGGGGTCGTCCGGGTCGCGGCCGGTCGCGGCGCGCAGTTGCGCGATGCCGTGCCGGGCCACCTCCTCCCACTCGACGTAGAACGTGCGGGCGCGCGGGTCGCAGAGCGCGTACCGGAGCATGTTGCGGCGCGAGGCGGGCTGCTCCGCCAGGTGCGGCATGAGCGCGGCGGCGGTCGCGTTCCAGGCCAGCACGTCGAGGCGGGTGTTGATCACGTACGCCGGGACGGGTCGATGGCGTCCAGCAGCCGCTGCACCGGCGGGGCGACCGGGCCGTCCGCGGCGGCGGGCGGCGGGGACGGCAGGGACAGCGCGAGGCGGTACAGGTGGTCTCGCTCGCGGACGGGGTGGCCACGCTCGCCGCCGAGCAGGGCGTCACGCCGGCGCAGCTGGTGCCGGCGTGGCTGGTCGGCCGCGGCGCGCTGCCGATCCCGGGGACGCGCAAGGCCGCGAACGCCCGTGCCAACGCCGCCGCCGGCGACCTGACACTGGACGCGCAGGTCGTCGAGCGGCTGGAGGAGATCGTCCCGCCGGACGCGGTGGCGGGCGCCCAGGGAAACGACGCCTACCTGGCCAACCTCGACACATGACGCGCGCCGGACGGCCCGCCCCGGTTCGGGGCGGCCGCCGGCGGCTCAGTGGCGGCGCCCGCCGCGCAGGCGGGAGAGCAGGTTGCGGGCCTTCTCCTGGTTGCGCGGGTCGTTGATGAACTGCTCCGCCTTCGCGCGGGCCTTCTGCGCCTGCGGGCTGCGGGCGAGCTGCTCGGCCTTCGCGCGCGCCTTCTGGCCCTGCGGGCCGTGCGCGAACTGCTCCGCCTTGGCGCGCGCCTTCTGCGCTTGGGGGCTGCGGGCGAACTGCTCCGCCTTCGCCCGGGCCTTCTGCCCCTGCGGTCCCCGGACGAAATTCATGATCCGGTCGATGAGAGAAGCCATGTTCTTCCTCCTCGGCCTAGCTTCTCCCAGTTCAACGCGCGCCCCCGTCGGAAAGTTCGTCAGAACGCCTCGTCGAACGCCACCTCGCCCTCGACGCCGATCTGGTACGCCGAGACGCGCCGCTCGAAGAAGTTCGACAGCTCCTGGACGTCCTGCAGCTCCATGAACGCGAACGGGTTCGCCGTCCCGTAGCGGACCGGCAGGCCGAGGCGGGCGAGCCGCTGGTCGGCGACGTACTCCAGGTAGGCGCGCATGTCGCCGGCGCTCATCCCGGGCAGGCCGTCGCCGCACAGGTCGCGGGCGAACGCCAGCTCCGCCTCGACGGCCTCCTCCAGCATCGCGGTGACCTGCGCGGTCAGCTCCGCGTCGAACAGCCCCGGCTCCTCCGCCCGGACGGTGTCGACGACGGAGAACGCGAACTCCATGTGCATGGATTCGTCCCGGAACACCCAGTTCGTCCCGGACGCGAGGCCGTTCAGCAGCCCGCGCGACCGCAGCCAGTACACGTAGGCGAACGCGCCGTAGAAGAACAGGCCCTCGATGCACGCGGCGAAGCAGATCAGGTTGAGCAGGAACGCGCGCCGGTCGGCGGCGGTGCGCAGCTCGTCCAGCGATCCGAGCGAGTCGATCCAGCGGAAGCAGAACTCCGCCTTCGCCCGGATCGACGGGATGTGCTCGATCGCCGCGAACGCCCGGGCCCGCTCGTCCTGGTCGGGCAGGTAGGTGTCGAGGAGGGTCAGGTAGAACTGGACGTGCACGGCCTCCTCGAACAGCTGCCGCGACAGGTAGAGCCGGGCCTCCGGTGCGTTGACGTGCTTGTAGAGGTTGAGGACGAGGTTGTTCGCGACGATCGAGTCGCCGGTGGCGAAGAAGGCGACGAGCCGGTTGACCAGGTGCAGCTCCGCCGGGGTGAGGCGGGCGAGGTCGGCGAGGTCGGAGGCGAGGTCCACCTCCTCGACGGTCCAGGTGTTGCGGATCGCGGCGCGGTAGCGCTCGTAGAAGTCGGGGTAGCGCATGGGCCGCAGCGTCAGGTCCATGCCGGGATCGAGGAGCATTACTGGCACGCCTCGCAGGTCTCGGGGTTCTCCAGGGAGCAGACCGCCGCGGCGACGGTCGTCTGCGCGATCCGCGTGGCGGGACGCGAGCGCAGGTAGTAGGTGGTCTTCAGGCCGCTGCGCCACGCGTAGGCGTACATCGACGACAGCTTCCCGATCGTCGGCGTCTCCATGAACAGGTTCAGCGAGTGCGACTGGTCGATGTACGGGGTGCGGGCGGCGGCGAGGTCGATGAGCGCCTTCTGCGGCAGCTCCCAGGCCGTCCGGTACAGCTCGCGCATCTCCGCGGGCAGGTCGGCCAGGCCCTGGATCGAGCCGTTCGCGCGCTTGATCGCCTCGCGGACGGCGTCGTTCCACAGACCGAGCGACTTCAGGTCCTCGACGAGGTAGCCGTTGATCTGCAGGAACTCGCCGGACAGCGTCTCGCGCTTGAACAGGTTGGACACCTGCGGCTCGATGCACTCGTAGCAGCCGGCGATGGACGCGATCGTGGCGGTCGGCGCGATCGCGATCAGCAGCGAGTTGCGCAGCCCGACGCCGGCGATCCGGGCGCGGAGCGCGTCCCATTCGGCGGGACGGGCCGGCGCGGCGTCCGGGAAGTGGTCGAGGTGCAGCTGCCCGCGCGCGGTGCGGGTCTCGGCGTAGGCGGGGAGCGGGCCGTGCGCCTCGGCGAGGTCGGCGGACGCGCCGTACGCGGCGAGCGCGATCTCCTCGGCGATCCGGGTGGACAGCTCGCGGGCCTCCGCCGAGTCGAAGGGGAGCCGCAGCGTGAAGAACACGTCGGCGAGGCCCATGACGCCGAGGCCGACCGGACGCCATTTCCGGTTGGCCGTTTCCGCCTCGGGCGTCGGGTAGAAGCCGCGGTCGATGGTGCGGTCCAGGAACCGGACGGCGGTGCGGACGGTCGCGCGCAGCCGCTCCCAGTCGACCCCGGACGGCGACACGTGCGCGGCCAGGTTCACCGAGCCGAGGTTGCACACCGCCGCCTCGTTCTCGCTCGTGACCTCAAGGATCTCGGTGCACAGGTTCGACAGGTGGACGGTCCGGCCCGGCTCGGCGGTCTGGTTGCAGGCCCGGTTCGCGGCGTCCTTGAAGGTCATCCACCCGTTTCCGGTCTCCGCCAAGGTGCGCATCATCCGGCCGTAGAGCTTGCGGGCCGGGACCTGCCGGACGTACCGGCCCTCCTTTTCGGCCGCCCGATAGGCGGCGTCGAAGGCGTCGCCCCATAGGTCCGTCAGCTCGGGGACCTCCTTCGGGTCGAACAGCGACCACGTCCCGTCCGCCTCGACGCGGCGCATGAACTCGTCCGGGATCCAGTTCGCCAGGTTCAGGTTGTGGGTGCGGCGCGCGTCCTCGCCGGTGTTGTCGCGCAGCTCGAGGAACTCCTCGACGTCGGCGTGCCACGGCTCCAGGTACACGCACGCGGCGCCCTTGCGGCGGCCGCCCTGGTTGACGGCGGCGACGGACGCGTCCAGCGTGCGCAGCCACGGCACGATCCCGTTGGAGTGCCCGTTCGTGCCGCGGATCAGCGACCCGCGCGAGCGGACCCGCGTCCAGGAGATCCCGATCCCGCCCGCGTACTTGCTGAGCCGCGCGACCTGCCCGTACCGCTCGTAGATCGCCTCCAGCTCGTCGCGCGGCGAGTCCAGCAGGAAGCACGACGACAGCTGCGGGCGGCGCGCCGCCGAGTTGAACAGCGTCGGCGAGCTGGGCAGGTACGACAGCGTGCTGAGCAGCCCGTACAGCTCGGCCGCCTCGTCCACGCTGTTGGAAAGGCCCACGGCGACCCGCAGGAAGAAGTGCTGCGGGCGCTCCAGGACGAGCCGGGTCCGCGGATGCCGCAGCAGGTACCGGTCGTAGAGGGTACGGAGGCCGAAGTACCCGAACCGGTCGTCGGCCCCGTCGTCGATCAGGGCGTCAAGGGCGGCGGCGTTGGCGGCGACGAACGCGGCCGGGGCGTCGGCGAGGAGGCCTTCGGCGTGCGCCGCGGCGACGGACTCCGCGAAGCTCCGGACGCCCGCCTCGGCGGTCTCGTCGCGGATCCGGGCCGCGAGCAGCCGCGCGGCGACCCGCGAGTACCCCGGCTCCGCCGCGACCAGCGCGGCGGCCTCCCCGATCGCCAGGTCCCGCAGGTCCGCGGCGCTCGCGCCGTCCCCCGCCCGGACCGCGCCGAGCACCCGTTCCGGCGCGGTCCCCTCGATGCCGGCGCAGGCCGCCGCGACGTCGGCGGCGATCCCCTGGACCGCCGGCGCCTGCATGGTGACTGTCACGTTCTCTCCCTCGTGAGCGGGCCTCGCGAGGGCATGCGAACGGGCGCGGCGGCATGCTGCCGCGCACCGTCCCCCGGCTCACCCGCGAAGCCTCGGACGTACGGCGTGCATGGCAGGTCTTCGGACTCGCGGGCGCCGCGCCTCCCGCCGGAGGCACGACCTACTGGCCGTCGCTTCCCGATCCGGACGTCCCGGTTCAGTGCCTGTGACGGCGGTCGTTCCCGCTCACCGCTGCGGGGCAGTCCCGGACTCGCACCGGGTTCCCTCTTGCGACGCCCCCGCCGCGAGCGGCGGGGGCGAACCAGCACGGGATTGAACCCTACATCTTGTTGATCCACATTGCGCAACCCCAACATGTAGGGCGGGTCGGGACCGGATTGCGGGGGTCGGGTGCGGCCGGCCGGACTGAGGTGGGACGATGTCCCCGTCATGTCCCCGCGTCCCAGGCAGCCGGTCCTCCGCACCGCGCGCGCGGTCGTCTTCGCGACCGTGTGCGTCACGCTGGCGACCCTCGGGCACGACCTCGCCTCGCACGACCCGGCGCCCGGATGGGCGGTGCTCGCCGGGTTCGGCGCGGTCCTCGCGGTCACCCTCGCCCTCGCCGGCCACGAGCGCTCCCTCCCGACGATCATGGGCGGGCTGCTCGGCGGCCAGTTCGCGCTGCACACCCTGTTCGCGAGCGCGGCCGAGGGCATGCGCCACTGCGACACGGCGGCGACGGCCGCGACGGCCGGGCACGCCGCCGCCGGGCCGGCGCCCGCGATGCACGGCTCCGGCACCTCCATGACCCTCGCGCACGTCGCCGCCGCCGTCCTCGCGGCCTGGTGGCTGCGGCGCGGCGAGCGGGCCGCGTGGTCCCTCGCGCGGCGCCTCGCGTCCGCCGCCGACCGGCCGATCCGGCTGCTGCTCGCGCTGCTGCTGATCGAACCGGCGGGGCGTCCGGTACGTACCCCCGTGGTGCCGGTGGCGGCCGGCGCGCTCGCCACGGGACGCGCGCTCCGGCACCAGGTCGTCCGGCGGGGACCTCCGCCGCGTTCGAGGGCGCTCGCCCTTCGCTGAGCGAGCGCCGTACGTCGCCGGCCGCCGGATCCCCCGGTGCCCGGCCATTCCCGTACGACTCGAACGGAGTTCCGTCTTGCCTTCCCGCACGCATGCCCGCCGGCTCGGCACGCTCGCCGCGCTCTCCGGCCTCGGCGTGATCGCGCTCGCCACCGCCGCGTCCGCGCACGTCACCGTCAACCCGAAGACCGCCGAGCAGGGCTCCTACGCCAAGGTCTCGTTCCGGGTGCCGAACGAGGAGGACAACGCCGACACCACCAAGCTCGTGGTGAACTTCCCGGTCGACCACCCGCTCGCGTCGGTGTCGGTGCGTCCCGTCCCCGGCTGGACGGCCAAGGTCGTGAAGTCCACGCTGCCGAAGCCGATCAAGACCGAGGGCGGCGAGCTGACCAAGGCCGTCACGCAGATCACCTGGTCCGGCGGCAAGATCGAGCCGGGCCAGTTCCAGGAGTTCGACGTCTCGCTCGGCCCGCTGCCGACCGACACCGACACGATGATGTTCAAGGCCGACCAGACCTACTCCGACGGCCAGGTCGTCAAGTGGGAGCAGGACCCGGGCGACGGCACCAGCGAGCCCGAGCACCCGGCGCCGACGCTGAAGCTGACCCCGAAGGGCGCCACCGACACCGCCACCGCCGGGCTCACCGCCCAGTCGAAGCCCGCCGCCAAGGCGGAGGCGAGCTCCGACGACGGCACCGCGCGGACGCTCGGCGGCGTCGGCATCGGCGTCGGCGTGATCGGCATCGCGGTCGGCGGCTACGGCCTGGCCCGCGCGCGGAGCCGGGCGTGACCCGGGCCGTCCGGCGCACCGCCGGCGGCGCCGCCGCGGCGCTCGCCGCGCTGGCGCTGACCGCGTCGCCCGCGTCCGCGCACACGTCGCTGACCGCCGCGAACCCGGCTGCGGACGCGACGATCGCGCCGCCGACCCAGATCGTCCTGACCTACGCCGACCCGGTGCAACTGCCGCAGGTCGTGCTGACGGACGCCAAGGGCGGGCGGCACGAGGCGGGCAAGGCGCAGGCGGTGGACAACAAGGTCACCGAGGCGGTGAAGGGCACGCTGCCGAACGGTGTGTACACGGTCGGCTGGCGCGTCGTGTCGCCGGACGGCCACCCGATCAGCGGCACCTACAAGTTCACCGTCACCGGATCCACCGGCGCGGCGCCCGCCGGGTCCGCGGCGTCCGCGCCCGCCGCGAAGGCCGCCGGGAACGGCTCCGGCGGCTCGTCCGGCTGGCTGTGGATCGGCCTGATCGCCGCCGTCGTGGTGGTCGCGGGCGGCGGGTTCGCCTGGTACCGGCGCACTTCGGGAACGTCCCCGAACACGTGACCGCGCGGTCTTCCGGACGGGTGATTACAGCGTTACAGTGATTACCCGTCCGGAAGACCATCCCCTGGGGCCCTGGTGATCGTCGAGTACATCCGCTACCGGATCGACCAGGCGGACGCCGAGGAGTTCGAGGCCGCCTACGCCCGCGCCGCCGTCCCGCTCGCCGCCGCCCCGCAGTGCGTCGACTACGAGCTGTCCCGCTGTGTCGACGAACCCGAGTGCTACATCCTGCGGATCTGCTGGACGTCCGCCGACGACCACTCAAAGGGCTTCCGCTCCGGCGAGCACTTCCCCGCCTTCTTCGCCGAGATCGAACCGTACGTGCGGCGGATCGAGGAGATGCGGCACTACGAGCGCACGCCCGTCCGCGGCGCCGGCTCGTCCGTCCCGACCATGTACGACTGGGCCGGCGGCGCCGACGCCCTGCAGCGCCTCACCGAGGTCTTCTACACCACCGTCCTGAAGGACGACCTGCTCCGCCCCCTCTTCGAGCACATGGCCCCCGACCACCCGAAATGGGTCGCGATCTGGCTCGGCGAGGTGTTCCGCGGCCCCGAGCGCTACAGCCGGGAGCGCGGCGGCTACCACCACATGGTCCGGCAGCACCTCGGCAAGGCGATCACCGAGGCGCAGCGCCGCCGCTGGGTGAGCCTGCTCATGGACGCCGCCGACGAGGTCGGCCTGCCCGCCGACCCCGAGTTCCGCGCCGCGTTCGCCTCCTACATCGAGTGGGGCACCCGCATCGCGCTGTCGAACTCCCAGCCCGGCGCGACGCCGCCGCTCGAAGCGCCGATGCCGCACTGGGGCTGGGGCGTGGCCCCGCCCTACACTCCCGCCACGTAGTCACCGGGAGGCCAGGGCGACCACCGCCTCCTCCGCCCCGGCGAGCGATCGTGCCGCCATTTCCCTGAACCGCGCCAGGTGCGGGACGAGGTCCGCGAGGGTCATTTCGGCGTTGACGAAGGACACGCCGTCCTCCGCGACGCCGAGATTGGCGAAATAGGCCCGCAGATAGGGCTCCTGGAAGTCGAATCCCTCGCGCGGCGTGCCGGGCCCGTACGCGCCGCCGCGCGCCGTCACGACGACGATCCGCTTGCCGTGCAGCAGGCTCCGGCCCGTGTCAGGGTCGGTGTATGCGCCGGGAAAGGTGATCCGGTCGATCCACGCCTTGAGCGACGCGGGCACCGAGAAGTTGTACATCGGGGCGCCGATCAGCACGGTTCCGGCACCCGCGAACTGCTCGACCAGCGGCAGGGTCAGCGCCCATTCCCGTTCCTCGGCGGCGGTCTCGATGAGCGCGTCCACTTTCGCGGGCGGGACGTAGCCGTTCCTCTCGACGCGGCGTCCGAGTTCGCAATAGGCCGCCGAGATCGGCGGCACCGGATCCGCGACGAGATCGCGGTACCGGTAGCCGGACGTCCCGTGCCGCTCCCGCCACGCGTCCGCGAACCGCGCGGACAGGCGCCGGGTGATGGAGTCGCCGGAGTGGCTGGAGTCCAGGTGCAGCAGCGAGGCGACCTGGTCATGGGCCGATAGCATGGTGGAGCGCGTCTCCTTCGCTCTCGTGTCGTCGGTGTTCCCACAGCTATGACGACCCGCGCCGACGAAAGGGGACCGATGGACGAGCAGGTGCTGGCCGAGCGGTTCGACGCGTGCCGCGGCCACCTGCGGGCGGTCGCGTACCGGATGCTCGGCTCGCTCGACGAGGCCGACGACGCGATCCAGGAGACGTGGCTGCGGGCGTCCCGCGCCGGTGCCGGAGACGTCGCGAACCTGCCCGGCTGGCTCACCACGATCGCCGGGCGGATCTGCCTCGACATGCTGCGGGCGCGGCGGCGCCGCGACGAGGCCCCCGCCGGCCTCGACGGCCTGGCCGCGCTGGAGGAGGCCGGGGGCCGGGACCCCGAGGAGGAGGCGGTGCTCGCCGACTCGGTGGGGCTGGCGATGCTCGTCGTCCTGGACCGCCTCGCGCCCGCCGAGCGCGTCGCGTTCGTCCTGCACGACCTGTTCGCCGTGCCGTTCGCGGAGATCGCCGGGATCGTCGAGCGGACCCCGGAGACCACGAAGAAGCTGGCGAGCCGGGCCCGGCAGCGCGTGCAGGGGTCGCCGTCGGTGCCCGCCGCCGACCTCGCGCGGCAGCGGGAGGCCGTGTCGGCGTTCCTCGCCGCGTCCCGCTCCGGCGACATGGACGCGCTGCTCGCAGTGCTCGCGCCGGACGCGTTCCGGCGCGCCGAGGGCGCGGCGGAGGTCCGGGGCGCCCGCCGCATCGCCGGGGAGACCCTCGCCAACCCCGTCCGCGCCCGGAACGCCCGTCTCGCCCTGGTGGACGGCGCGGTCGGCGTCATCGTCGCCCCCCGAGGCCGCCTAGCGGCGGTCCTTCAGGTCGAGGTGGAGCACGACCGCATCACCGGCTTCACCGTCATCACCGACCCGTCCCGCCTAAACCGCCTCCCCCTCGCCGTCCTCCGTTGACTTGCGGCGAGTCGTCGTTTCGGCGGGCCGCATAACGACGACTCGCCGCAAGTCAACGTGGGGGCTTGCAGGCGAGGAGGTGGCCTTGGCGGTGGCGCTCGGCTTCGGCGGGCTCGCGGCGGAGCCGCGCGATCTCGGTGAAGCCGGTTTCGGTCGTCAGGGCGGCCAGGGCGTCGATGGGCCAGCGGGTCGCCGGCGCCACCTTGTGGTCGAACGGGACGGGCTCGCCGGTGTCGGAGACGAAGAAGCCGAGCAGCAGGTGCCCGCCGGGCGCCAGCATCCGGTGGAACGCGGCGAGCAGGCCGGGGACGTCCTCGACCGGCGTGTGGATGATCGAGTACCAGGCGAGGACGCCGCCGAGCGCACCGTCGGGCACGTCCACCTCGGTCATCGGGGCGTGGTCGAACCGGACGCCCGGGTGCGCCGCGCGGGCGATCCGGATCATCTCCGCGGACACGTCCGCGCCGAACGCGTCGCAGCCGAGCGAGCGCAGGTGGGCGGTCAGGTGCCCGGGGCCGCAGCCGAGGTCGGCGACCGGCCCGGCGTCCCGGGCGAGCCGCCCGAACGCGTTGATCATCCCGAGGTCCAACGGCATGTCGAGGAACGCGGTGGTGAACAGCGAGGCGTACAGGTCGGCGACGGAGTCGTAGGCGGTGCCGGTGTCGGCTGGGGAGGCGGTCATGGGCGACGACCCTATGACGTCCGCACCGGGTCATGATCGCCTGCTCCAACGGCGCCGGCGAGACGCTGCTGGTCGACCGCGGCTGGACGCCGGACGAGGTGGGCGAGCACATGGCGCGCCTGCTGCGGTCCACCTTCGTCGCGGGCGGGTAGGAAGCAGTCGCCCGGCTACCCCCGTTCGGGGGTGGCGTGGGTCACTCCGGATGTTCGACCATGCCCCTGACCACGCCTTTCGGGCGACGGCCCGGCGGCAGTGCCAGGTGTTCGTGCGGCTACGAGGAGAGACCAATGCCCGCAGTCGAGTTCCGCGCGGCGCGCGACTTCCTGCTCGCGCACCGCGACGACTACGCGACCGCGTACGAGAAGTTCCGCTGGCCGGTGCTGACCGGCTTCAACTGGGCGCTCGACTGGTTCGACAAGATCGCCGAGGGGAACGACGCGCCGGCGCTGTGGATCGTCCAGGAGGACGGCGCGGAGGAGAAGTACTCGTTCGCGCAGCTGGCGCGGCGCTCGAACCAGGTCGCGAACCTGCTGCGCGGGGCGGGGGTGCGGCGCGGCGACCGGATCGTGCTGATGCTCGGCAACCAGGTCGAGCTGTGGGAGACGGTCCTCGCCGCGATGAAGCTCGGCGCGGTGCTGATCCCGTGCACGCCGCTGCTCGGCCCGGCCGACCTCCAGGACCGGCTGACGCGGGGACGGGCCCGCCACGTGGTGACGGGCTCGTCCGACACGGGCAAGTTCGCCGGGCTGGAGGGCGAGTTCACGCGGATCGCGGTCGGCGAGCCGGTGGACGGGTGGCTGCGGTATGCCGACGCCTATGCGGGCTCCGACGAGTTCTCCCAGTACGGGATGACGATGTCGTCGGACACGCTGCTGCTGTACTTCACGTCCGGGACGACGGCGCAGCCGAAGCTCGTCGAGCACACGCACGCGTCGTACCCGGCGGGGCACCTGTCGACGATGTACTGGCTGGGGCTGCGGCCCGGGGACGTCCACCTGAACATCTCGTCGCCGGGGTGGGCGAAGCACGCGTGGAGCAACATCTTCGCGCCGTGGAACGCCGAGGCGTGCGTGTTCATCTTCAACTACACGCGGTTCGACGCCGACCGGCTGCTGGACGCGATGGAGCGGTGCGGCGTGACGAGCTTCTGCGCGCCGCCGACGGTGTGGCGGATGCTGATCCAGTCCGATCTCGGCCGGCTGGCGACGCCGCCGCGCGAGGTGGTCGCGGCGGGCGAGCCGCTGAACCCCGAGGTCATCGAACGGGTGAAGGACGCGTGGGGCCGGACGATCCGGGACGGGTTCGGGCAGACCGAGACGACCGTCCAGATCGCGAACACGCCCGGCCAACAGGTCAAGCCGGGCTCGATGGGACGTCCCGTGCCGGGCTACGCGGTGGCGCTGATCGACCCGGTGTCCGGGGAGCCGGGCGAGGAGGGCGAGATCTGCCTCGACCTGGCGGACCGTCCGCTCGGGCTGATGACCGGCTACCACGGCGACGAGGCGCGCACCGAGGAGGCGATGGCGGGCGGCTTCTACCACACCGGCGACATCGGCTCCCGCGACGCGGACGGCTACATCACCTACGTCGGGCGCGCGGACGACGTGTTCAAGGCGTCCGACTACAAGATCTCCCCGTTCGAGCTGGAGAGCGTGCTGATCGAGCACGCGGCGGTGGCGGAGGCGGCGGTGGTGCCGTCGCCGGACCCGGTGCGGCTCGCGGTGCCGAAGGCGTACGTGACCCTCGCGGCGGGCTGGGAGCCGACCGCGGAGACCGCGAAGGCGATCTTCGAGCACAGCCGGGCGCAGCTGTCCCCGTACAAGCGGCTGCGGCTGCTGGAGTTCGGCGACCTGCCGAAGACGATCTCCGGGAAGATCCGCCGGGTGGAGCTGCGGACGGCGGAGATCGGCAAGCATCCGGGCGCGGACGACCGGCCGCCCGGCGAGTTCCGTGAGGAGGACCTGCGATGACGCTGTCCTACGCGTCGGGCGTCTCGGCGACGCCGCTGCTCGGCGACACGATCGGCGCGAACCTGGACCGGACGGTGGCCGCGTTCGCCGACCGGGAGGCCCTCGTGGAGGCGGCGACGGGCCGCCGCTGGACCTACGACCAGTTCGCCGCCGACGTCGACGCGGTCGCGCTCGGCCTGCGCGACCTCGGGGTGACGAAGGGCGACCGGGTCGGGATCTGGGCGCCGAACTGCGCGGAGTGGATGCTCGTCCAGTACGCGACGGCGAAGCTCGGCGCGATCCTGGTGAACATCAACCCGGCGTACCGGGTGCACGAGCTGGAGTTCGTGCTGAACCAGGCGGGGATCCGCACGCTCGTCGCGGCGGCGTCGTTCAAGACGTCCGACTACGCGGCGATGATCGAGGAGGTGCGGCCGCGCTGCGCCGCGCTGGCCGACGTCGTCCTCATCGGCTCGCAGGCGTGGGACGCGCTGGTAGAGGCGGGACGCGCCGGCGACCGGCACCTCCTGCACGGCATCGGCGAGGGCCTCGGCGCGGACGACCCGATCAACATCCAGTACACGTCGGGGACGACGGGATTCCCGAAGGGCGCGACGCTGTCGCACCACAACATCCTGAACAACGGGTTCTTCGTCGGGGAGCTGTGCGGCTACGACGAGGAGGACCGGATCTGCGTGCCCGTCCCCTTCTACCACTGCTTCGGCATGGTGATGGGCAACCTCGCGGCGACCAGCCACGGCGCGTGCGTCGTGATCCCCGCGCCCGCGTTCGACCCGAAGGCGACCCTGGAAGCGGTGGCGGCGGAGCGCTGCACGTCGCTGTACGGGGTGCCGACGATGTTCATCGCGGTGCTGAACGAACCGTCCGCCGCCGCCCTGGACCTGTCCAGCCTGCGCACCGGGATCATGGCGGGGTCGCCGTGCCCGGTGGAGGTGATGAAGCAGGTCATCGACCGGCTCGGGATGGCGGAGGTCGCGATCTGCTACGGCATGACGGAGACGTCGCCGGTGTCGACGCAGACCCGGGCGGGCGACTCGCTCGACCGCCGCGTGTCCACGGTCGGGACGGTCATGCCGCACCTGGAGGTCAAGGTGGTGGACCCGGAGACGGGCGTCACCGTCCCGCGCGGCACGCCCGGCGAGTTCTGCACGCGCGGCTACTCGGTGATGCTCGGCTACTGGGAGGAGCCGGACAAGACGGCCGAGGCGATCGACGCGGCGCGCTGGATGCACACCGGCGACCTCGCGGTCATGGACGCCGAGGGGTACGTCAACATCACCGGCCGGATCAAGGACATGGTGATCCGCGGCGGCGAGAACGTGTACCCGCGCGAGATCGAGGAGTTCCTCTACACCCATCCCGACATCGTGGACGCGCAGGTCATCGGCGTCCCGGACGAGAAGTACGGCGAGGAGCTGATGGCGTGGGTGCGGCTGCGCGAGGGCGCGCCGGAGCTGACCGCCGAGGCGCTCCGCGAGTTCTGCCACGGCAGGCTCGCGCACTTCAAGATCCCGCGGT
The DNA here is from genome assembly GCF_008923205.2 of Actinomadura physcomitrii. Taxonomy (GTDB): domain Bacteria; phylum Actinomycetota; class Actinomycetes; order Streptosporangiales; family Streptosporangiaceae; genus Spirillospora; species Spirillospora physcomitrii. The sequence continues at coordinate 51,376 of NZ_WBMS02000002.1, forward strand.
ACGTGCACGTCGTGGACGAGTTCCCGATGACCGTCACCGGGAAGATCCGCAAGGTGCAGATGCGGGCCGAGGCGGTGGACATCCTCGGGCTCGGCGACGTGGCCGCACGCGAGCACGCCTGAGTTTCCCGGCCGGCTGACGTTGCGACCGCGCGACTTTCCCGAGCGTGTGACCTTCCGTGATCGGCCGCGTGCGGGCATGCTGGGCGGCATGGGCGACGACGCCGGAGCGGTCCGGTCGGCGGTGCTGACGCTGCACCGCGCGACCGGCCTGCCCATGGTGTTCGGCGGCGCGCTCAGCGGCCGGGACCGGCTGCGCATCACCGAGCTGGTCGGCAACACCACCGACTCGCTGAACGGCCTGGTCGTCCGGCACGGCAACGGGCTCGGCGGCAAGGCGATGGCGACGGGCCGGCCGATGTGGGTGAGCAACTACCCGTGCGCGGCGTCGATCAGCCACGACTACGACAAGCCGGTCGGCCGCGAGGGGCTGCTGTCGATCGTGGCGGTGCCGGTGGTGGTGCGGCGGCGCGTGCGCGGCGTGCTGTACGGGGCGCTGCGCGAGCCGCTGTCGCTCGCCGACCGGATCGTCGGCGCGGCGGTGCAGGCGGCCCGCGACCTGGAGCAGGACCTCGCCGTCGCGGACCGGGCCGACGAGGCGCTGGCGTGGCGCCCGCCGGCGCCGCAGGACGCGGCGGCGCGGTGGGAGGAGGTCCGCGCGGTGCACGCCGAGCTGCGGGCGCTCGCCGAGCAGGTGGCGGACGCGCCGACCCGCGACCGGCTGCGCGCGATGACGCTGCGGCTCGCCGCCGCCGGGCTCACCCCGGACGCGCCGCCGGAGCCCGCGGCCGGCCCGCCGCGTCCGGTGCTGTCGCCGCGCGAGGTGGACGTGCTGTCCTACGTGGCGATCGGCTGCACGAACGCGGACGCCGCGGCGCGTCTCGGGCTGCTGCCGGAGACGGTGAAGAGCTACCTGCGGTCGGCGATGCGCAAGCTCGACGCTCACACCCGGCTGGAGGCGGTGGCGTCGGCGCGCCGCGCCGGGCTGCTGCCCTGACCGCCGGCCTCGCGGGCCCGCTCGGAGTCATGGCGGGTCAACCGTTACCTGAGATGTGAGCGAATGTGAGTATCCGCTGTCCAGTTAGCCGTCGCTTGTGCGGCGGCGGTCCCGGTCTGATCCACGCGGGGCGTGGTGCCGGGTTCCTGCTTCACGGGCGGTCGCCCGGCGGGGCCGGGTCTGACATCGCCTCCACAGGCGTTTTGCCTCTCCGCCCCACTGGCGGCGAGGTCACGCAGGTTGATCGCGGCGTTGACGTCCCTGCCCAGCACCAGGCCACAGCCGTCGCACCGATAGGTCCGCTCGGACGGCGACAGGCTTGGCTTTCGCCCGCCGCAGCCCGAGCAGGTCTTCGAGGACGGGAACCAGCGGTCGGCCACGATCAGGCGTCCGCCGTTCCATCCGGTCTTGTAATCCAGCATCCGTCGGACGGCCCCGAATCCCTGGTCGGCGACCGCGCGGGCGAGCCGCCGGTTGGCGAGCATGCCGGTGACGTTGAGGTCTTCGACCACGACGGTCTCGTAGCGGGCGGCCAGGTGCGTGGTGGCCTTGTGCAGCGCGTCGGCGGTCCTGCACCCCGCGCGCGCACGGCCCGTTGCAGGGTCGGGTCGTTGCTGGGCAGGGCGGAGCGGGGCCGGCGATCGGCCCGGCGACGGGGTCAGCCTTCGTGGTGCGGCGGCGGCACGCGTCGTCCGGTACAGATCGGCCCCCGTGGCGCACTGCCTGGACGTAGCGACATCACCGCGCACCGGCTGCGCCGGGCCCTGATCGCTCGGCCGTCCCGCCGTACGTGCCGGCGGAGACGTCCGGCCCCCGATGTGCAGGAAAAACCGTAACATCCCCACAGACACGAATGTTCGTAAAAGCCGGTGATGGGCCGCCAGAACGCGCGCCGCAGGTCAGAAATAGGTGCGGATGTAGCCGGTCACGGCGGGGTGGTCGGCGCCGGCGTCGTCGACGACCGGGATGAGCGTCCACTTGTCGAGCGCGGTGCAGGGGTGCGACAGGCCCAGCCGGACGATGTCGCCGGGCTCGACGGACGCGTCGCGCAGGTAGGCGTGCTGGTCGTTCAGCGCGGTGACGCGCGCGCCCTCGACCGGCGCGGCGCCCTTCCCGCGGACGAGCTGCGGCCGCGGCAGGCCCGCGTCGAACGGGACGTCGCGGCGCCCCACGTCCAGCAGCGCGAGCGCGGGCTCCGGCACCGACACGACGCGGCCCCAACCGTGCATGGCCGGGCGCAGGTGCTCGCCGCCCGCGCCGGCGCCCCGCCCGAACGGCGTGATGTCCTGGTAGAAGCCGTCGTCGTGGACGAGGTACGCGCCGGACCGCAGCACCACCTGCGCGTCGAGCCCGCCGAGCACCTCGGCGACCTGGTCGAAGAAGGCGCTGCCGCCCGCCGTGACGACCGGCGCGCCGGTCTCGTACTCCAGCCGCCCGTGCAGGTTCGCGATCCGCCGCAGGTAGGCGTCGACGGCGGCGAGGCCCTCCTCGGACGCGTCGTGCGCGAGCGCGCCCTCGTAGCCGCCGATCCCGGCGAGGCGCAGCGACGGCGCCGCGCGGATCGCGTCGGCGACGGCCCGCGCGTCGCCGTCGTCGCGGACGCCGGTCCGGCCGTTCGGGCCGCCGAGCTCGACGCACACGTCCACGCGGCGCTGCGCCCGCGCGGCGCGCAGCGCCCCGTCGATCAGCTCGACGGACCGCACCGAGTCGGCCCAGCAGACGAACGCGAACTCGGGATCGCCGTCCAGCTCGCCCGCGAGCCAGGCGAGGCCGGCCGGGTCGAGCGGCGCGCCCGCGAGCAGCACGCGGCGGACCCCGAACGCGCGCGCGACGCGCAGCTGCGGGAAGGTCGCGAGCGTGATGCCCCACGCGCCCGCGTCGAGCTGCCGGCGCCATAGCTCGGGGGCCATCGTAGTCTTACCGTGCGGTGCCAGTTCCATGCCTGCGGCGCTCACCCAGTCCGCCATCATCCGGACGTTGTGGTCGAGCGCGCCGGCGTCGAGGGTCAGCAGCGGCGTGCCGAAGTCGTCCAGCGGCAGCCGCGCGTCCCGCGCTTGCGCCACCGTCATCCCCTGCGCGGACGCCGGGATCGCCTTGAACCGCCAGTCGAGCGGCTCCCCGTCCAGCGCGTCCACGGCAGTCGCGTCGATCCCCGTCACCGGCATGCCCTCCCCTGTCGCCTCCGCCCGCGATGATCCTTCCCCGTGCCGCGCGGGCCGACCCCCGCCCCCCTCAGCGGCCCGGGCGGTCCCGGGCCGCGGGTACGCTGCGCTCCGGCATCGGCCGCCGGGAGGAGGGAACCCGATGAGCCAGAGCCTCGCGCGCGGGCTGAGCATCCTGATCGAGCTCGGCGACGGCCCGCACAACCTGGACGAGCTGGCCCGCAAGCTCGGCGTGCACAAGACGACCGTGCTGCGGCTGCTGCGCGCGCTGGAGGCCGAGCGGTTCGTGCGCCGCGACGAGCACCACCGCTTCCACCTCGGCGCGCGCCTCGCCGCGCTCGCCGACACCCTCGGCCGCCCCGACGTCCGCGCCGTCGCGGCGCCGCACCTCGCGCGGCTCGGCGCGGCGACCGGCGGCGCCGCCCGCCTCGTCACCGGCCCGCCCGCGCTGCTCGACGACCTGGAGCGCGCCGGCGCGTCCGGCCGCTACGCCGCCGCGCCGGTCCGCGACGCGACGGGACGCGTGGTGGCCGCCGTGACCGTGCCCGACGGGGCGGACCTCACCGGCCTGCGCGCGACCGCGGACGCCATCTCCGCCGACTATGCCGAACGGACCCGTCCGGACGCGCCCGGGTGAGGACGCCCGCCGCCACCAGCTCGAGCGTGATGAGCACCGCGACGACCTCGATGGCGAGCAGCCCGATGAGCACCAGCAGCTGCGTCGCGCCCGCCTGGGCCGGGTCGGCGCCGCCGAGCAGCACGCCGACGAACGCGCCGGGCAGCGTGACGAGCCCGACCGTCCGGGTCTGGTCGAGGACGGGGAACAGCGCGAGCGCGGCGGCGGGGCGGCACACCTCCATCGCGGCGTCGCGCGGCGTCAGCCCGAGCGCGAGCCCGCCCTCGTACTCGCCGCGCCGCGTCGCCAGCTCGTCGAGCGCGCGCCGCCCGGTGAGCCCGGTCGCCGACATGGCGCCGCCGATGAAGATGCCGGCGATCGGCAGCACCGACACGGTGCGCAGCGGGACGAGCCGCGACGCGAGCAGCAGCGCGAGGACGGGCGCGACGCCCGCGACGATCGGCAGCGCGGTCGTCCACGCGCCCGCGCGCAGGCCGCCGGTGATGCGGCGGCCCGCCGTCACCACGGCGATGACGACCATGCCCGCGACGAACGCGGCGGTGTAGCCGGCGTCGCGCAGCACCGCGGCGATGAGCGCGGACACGGCGGCGAGCTGCACGGCCGCGCGGACCGAGACGACCACGATGTCCCGGCCGAGACCGATCCGGCCGAGCCGCGCGAGGGCCGCCGCGACCACCGCGAGCGCGCCGAGGACGAGCGCCAGGAGCGGTCCGACGGCGGGCCCCGCGCTCATCCCACCCCCCGACCAGAACGATCTTCTGTAACGGGTCTTCCCAGTTGAGCCGATTGTGATCCGCAAGGCCGCTCGAGGGAGCGAAAAGCCCGATAGCGTGGGACTTGTGGAGGACGAGGAGGCAGGCGGACCGTCCCGCCGCAGAGCGCTCTGGCTGATGGGGGCCGCCGCCGTCGGCATCACCGCGATCGGCGCCGACGAGGCGCACCCGTCCCGGGTGTCGCACGCCGCGGCGAAGCCGTCCGTGCCGACGCCGCGCGCCCGTCCCGTCATCCACCCGAAGCCGGCGCCGTCCCCCACCCCGACGCCGCGGCCCGCCACCTGGACGCAGGCGAAGCTGACCGCGCTGGAGACTCCCGTCCGCGAGCTGACGCAGCTGTCGCCGGCGCCGCCGCCGAAGACGATCGCGCTCACCATCGACGACGGCCCGCACCCGGTGTACACCCCGAAGATGCTCGACCTGCTGGCCGAGCACGAGATCCACGCGACCTTCTTCATGATCGGCGAGCAGGTGAAGGAGTGGCCGAAGCTGGTGCGCCGGGTCGCCGACGCCGGCCACCAGATCTGCAACCACACCGAGACGCACCCCATCACCATCGCGGGCCTGCCGAAGAAGCGGGTCAAGAAGGAGATGGTGCAGGCGCGCGACCGGATCGCCGACACGACCGGCATCGAGCCGCAGTTCTTCCGGTCGCCGGGCGGCGCCTGGTCGAAGACGATCCTGGAGCTCGTCGCGGAGCACGGCATGCTGCCGATCGACTGGGCGGTCGACCCGCGCGACTGGTCCCGGCCGGGCGTCGGGCACATCCGCCGGACGCTGCTGCGCGGCAAGGCCGGCAACATCATGCTGTGCCACGACGGCGGCGGCGACCGGTCGGAGACCATCGCGGCGCTGCGCAAGGTCATCCCGAAGATGAAGAAGCGCGGCCTGACGTTCGTGGCGCTCTAACCCGCCGGGACGGTGACCGGGAGGCCGGCGAACAGGTCGCTCTCGGGGAGTTCCGTCTCGACGTGCGAGCGGGCCAGGTGGTAGTCCTCGGTGGGCCAGACCTCCCGCTCCACGTCGCGCGGGTGCAGCATGAACCCGGCGTCCGGGTCTATCTGCGTGGCGTGCGCGAGCAGCGCCCGGTCCCGGACGCCGAAGTACTCCGCGCACGGGACGCGGGTGGTCGTCTCGAGCCTCGCGGCGCCGTCCGGCCACTCCGCGAGCACGGGGCCCATCGGCGACTCCAGGCCCCGCGCGAGCATGCCGTCGTGCAGGGCCTGGAACCAGTCCCGCGAGAACGCGCCCTGGTAGTACAGCTTCACCGGCCGCCACGGCGCGCCCGTGCCCGGATAGCGGTCCGGGTCCGCGGCGGCGTCGAACGCCTCCGCCGTGACCTGGTGCGTCTTGATGTGGTCGGGGTGCGGGTAGCCGCCGGTCTCGTCGTAGGTGATGACGACGTGCGGGCGGAACTCGCGGACGAGCGCGACCAGCGGGCGCGCCGCGTCCGCGAGCGGCTCCAGCGCGAAGCAGCCGGCCGGCAGGTCCTCGCCGTCGCCGGGAAGGCCGGAGTCGGTGAAGCCGAGGAACCTCTGCCGGACGCCGAGGATCTCCCGCGCCGCCGCCATCTCCCGGCGCCGGATCGCGGGCAGGTCCGCGCGGACCTCCGGCCGGTCGAGCGCCGGGTTGAGGACGCTGCCGCGCTCCCCGCCGGTGCAGGTCGCGACGAGCACGTCCGCCCCTTCGGCGGCGTACTTCGCCAGCGTCGCGGCGCCCTTGCTGGACTCGTCGTCGGGGTGCGCGTGGACGGTCAGCAGCCGCGGGCGCTCGCCATGGGTGACGCGCAGGTTCACCGGCTCTCCTTCTTCGGGATACGGGACGGGTAGAACAGGGCGGGGACGAGGGTCAGCGCGGACAGGCCGACCGCCCACCAGAACGTCGCGCCGTAGGCGGCGGCCGGCGGGTGATGGTCGAGCGACCGCTGCAGGACGACCGCGAGGACGGCCGTGCCGAGCGACCCGCCGACCCGGTTGAGGGTGTTGACGGCGCCGGCGGCGCGGGCCGTCTCGTCCGGGCGGACGCTCGCGTAGACGGTCGCCATGCCGGGCGCCATCACGACGCCGAGCCCGGCGCCCCGCACGACGAGCGACAGCGTCAGCAGCCACCCGGCCGGGCCCGCGCCGAGCTGCGTGAACGCGACCGTTCCGGCGAGCGTGAGGACGATGCCGGTCAGGATGAGCGGGCGCGGCGCCATCCGGTCGGCGAGCCGCGACGCGAAGAACGTCGCGACGGCGGTGCCGAGGGCCTGCGGGGCGAGCAGCAGCCCGGCCTCCAGCGCGGACGCGTGCTCGACCTGCTGGTAGTACAGCGGCAGCAGCAGCATCGAGCTGTAGAGCGCGGCGCCCTGCAGGAACGAGTTCGCCGTCGCGACCGCGAAGCCGCGCCGGGCGAACAGGCCGAGGTCGATGAGCGCGGTGCCGCGCCGGCGCAGCGCGTGCACGCCGTAACCGGCGAGCAGCACGGCCCCGGCCGCGAGCGAACCCCACACCCGCACCGCACCGAGCCCGCCCGCGTCGCCGACCTCGGAGAACCCGTAGACGGCCGCCGCGAGGCCGGGCGACAGCAGCGCGAGCCCGCGCAGGTCCAGCCGCCGCGCCGATCCGCCGGCCCCGGCGAACGCGGGCACGTACCGGGCCGCGAGCAGCAGCGTGACCAGGCCGAGCGGGACGTTCACCAGGAACATCCAGCGCCAGTCGAGCCGCTCGACGATGAGCCCGCCGAGCACCGGCCCGAGCACGGGCGCGAACGTCAGCGGCATGACGGTCAGGCCGATGACGCGGCCGAGCCGCTTCGGACCGGCGGCCCGCACGACGATCGACTGGCCGACCGGCTGGATCAGGCCGCCGCCGACGCCCTGCAGCACCCGGAACGCGATGAGGCTCCCGGCCGACCAGGCGAGCCCGCACAGCGCGGACCCGGCGGTGAACAGCGCGATCGACGCCATCCACGTCGTCCGGGCGCCGAACCGGTCGCTCGCCCAGCCGGCCAGCGGCATCACCATCGCGATCGCGAGCAGGTACCCGGCGGACACCCACTGCAGGGTCGCGACGGGGGCGCCGAAGTCACGGGCGACCGCGTCCAGCCCGACGCCGACGATCGTCGTGTCCAGCAGCGCCAGGATCGGCCCGAGGACCAGCACGAACGACGTCTTGAGCAGCGCCGGGTCGAGCCGTCCGGTCGCGTCGGCGGGCGCCGCGGCCGGTGCGCGGGTGGGCGCGGTCATGGACACCTCCAAGTAAGTGGAACGAGTCGAACTTTAGGCTCACTACATCAGACGGTCAAGCCTATTTTTAGATTCATACTAAGTTTTGCACTGGCAGGACGTGGTCATCTGATGGCGGCCGGGCGGCGGCGGTCCTTAAGATCACGGTGTCCCGCGCCGATCCAGAGGGGTTCACGCGTGCACGGCCCTCCGCCCTCCCCGTTCCCCGCGCCCTATGGCGGCCCGTACCAAGGGCCGGCGCATCCGGGCCCGCCACCACAGCCACCACAGCCGCCGTACCAGCAGCAGCAGCCGCCCGGACCGGAGAGCGAGGCGGCGCCGCCCGGCCGCCGCCTGCTGGCCTGGTCGATCGACACCGGGATCCTGCTGGTCGTGGCGCTGCTGCTCGGCGCCATGACGTGGGGGCGGCTGCAGTCCTACGTCACCGAGGACCTGCCCCACAAGGCGTGGTCCGCCGGCGTCGAACTGCTGCTGTCGGGCGGGAGCGTGAAGAAGGCGGCCGGCGAGTTCGGCGCGGGCGTGTGGGACACGTTCGTCGCCACCGTCGAGCAGGGCCTGCTGCTGCTCGTCCTGGCGGAGCTGCTCCTCCAGTTCGCGGGAACGGCCTGGCTCGGCCGGACGGCCGGCAAGGCCGTGATGGACCTGCGCGTCGGGCACAGCGCCGTCCCGGCCAAGCCCGGCAAGGCGCGCGCCGCGCGCCGGGCGCTGGTCACGACCGCGTCGGGCACCGGCCTGTACGCGCTCGCCTGGGTGCTCCTGCTGGAGGGGCTGTTCTTCCTCTCCGTCCTGCTGTGGGTGCTCGCGGTCGCGCTCTTCGTGGCAAACAGCCTGCCCGCCCTCGTCGGCCGGCGGCGCCGCACGCTCGCCGACCTGGTCGGCGGCACGGTGGTGGTGCGGGCGGGCGGCTACCAGCGCGCCGTGGCGGCGGCGCGGCAGGGCGCCGTCGTCGCGTGGGACGGCGCCCAGGCCGCGGGCCAGGTGGCCCGGCAGGCGGCCCGCGACAACGCCGCGCGGCTCGCCCAGCACGACCGCGTGCGGCAGGCGATCGAGTCCGAGCGGGCCGAGCGGCTGCGGGAGCTCGGCCGGGCGTCCGCCGGGAAGCTGCGCGAGGCCGTGGCGAGCGAGCGGGCGCAGCAGGTGCAGGACGCGGGCAAGCGGCTCGGCGGCCGTTTCAAGGACGCCTACCAGGAGCGCAGGGCGGGCCGGGCCGTCGAGCAACCGGAGCAACCCGCCCTGCCGCCAGCGCCGCCGGCGCTGCCGCCACCGCCGCCCGCCATGCCGCAGCAGTACTACGAGCAGCAGCATGTGCAACCCCCGTACGAGCAGCCGCCGCCCGGCTAGGACCGGGCGGCGGCGGATCGCTCAAAGCCACCACGCATCTGGCGGCCCGGTACGAGACCGTGGTTGTGGAGGACCTCAACGTCACCGGGATGGTCGCCAACCGGCGGCTCGCCCGCGCCGTGGCCGATCAGGGGTTCGGGGCCGTGCGGCGGATGCTTTCCTGCAAGACCGGTTGGAACGGTGGCTGCCTGGTCGCGGCCGATCGTTGGTTCCCTTCGTCCAAGACCTGCTCGGGCTGCAGTGAGCGAAAGCCAAGCCTGTCGCTGTCCGAGCGGACGTTCCGGTGCGACGCCTGCGGCCTGGCCCTGAACCGCGATGTCAACGCCGCGATCAATCTGCGAGACCTCGCCGCCAGTGGGGCGGAGAGGCAAAACGCCTGTGGAGGCGAGGTAAGACCCGGCCCCGCCGGGCGACCGCCCGTGAAGCAGGAACCCGGCACCACGCCCCCCGTGGATGAGACCGGGACCGTCACGGCGCAAGCCGCGACTGCCTGAGACTCGCACTCGTGCAGCCTCAGACAACGGTGTATCTGACTACACCCCCCGTCCGGGTTGCGGGCACACTGTGCGGGACGGACGCCGGCCGGAGACTGGATTCACGACGGCAGGCGACGACCGGAGGAACACGGTGAACGAGCACAAGGTGTACGAGCACGAGGTGACCGAGCACGGGGTCACCGAGCGGCCGGTGAGCGAGACCTCCCTGCAGCGGCGGCTCCGGGCGCCCTGGCGCGGGCTCGGGCTGTGGCTCCGGTCGATCCCGGCGACCTTCGTGGGCCTGTGGTTCGCCGCGGTCGTCACCCTGGTCGGCGGCTTCGTCGGGATCCTGCTGTTCCCGTCCGCGACGATGGCGCTGCGCCGGCAGCTCGACGGCTACCGCGAGAAGATCGAGCGCTGGACGGGCCACCCGATCGAGCGGCCCTACCTCCCCGAGCCCGCGCGCGAGCCCGGCGTCAAGGGCTCGGTGCGGCGCTCCCTCGCGCTGGCCCGCGACCCCGCCACCTGGCGCGACTACCTGTGGGTGCTCGCCGACCCGTTCGTCGCGCTGTTCACCGCGGCGCTGCCCGCCCTGCTGATCGGCTACGGGCTGTGGGGGTACGCCGTCGCGGCGTTCGCGGGCAAGCTGATCACCAACTACGGCGGCAACGACTGGTACGCCTACGTCCACGTCACCGACGGCTACGGCCACGACACCGGCCGGATCGCGTCGACCCTGGTCGTCGCCACGCTGCTCATCGCCGCCGGGTTCCTGCTCGGCCCGGCGATGATGCGGGTGTACGGCCGGTGGGGCCGGTCCGTCCTCGGCCCGACGGAGAAGTCCCGGCTGGCGCTGCGCGTGCGGCACCTCACCGAGTCCCGGTCGGACGCGGTGGACGCGTCCGCCGCCGAGCTGCGCCGCATCGAGCGCGACCTGCACGACGGCGCGCAGGCCCGGCTCGTCGCGATGGGCATGAGCCTCGGCGCCATCGAGCACCTGCTCGACAAGGACCCGGAGAAGGCGCGGACCCTGCTGGCGCAGACCCGCGAGTCGTCCGCGAAGGCGCTGCACGAGCTGCGCGACCTCGTCCGCGGCATCCACCCGCCGGTGCTCGCCGACCGCGGCATCGGCGACGCGGTGAAGGCGCTCGCGCTCGACCACCCGCTGCAGGTCGAGGTCGTCGCCGAGCTGCCGGCCCGGCCCGAGCCGCCGGTCGAGTCCGCCGCCTACTTCGCGGTGTCGGAGGTCCTCACCAACGCGGCCAAGCACTCCGGCGCGTCCCGCGTCTGGGTCGACATGCGGCACGAGCGCGGCATGCTGCGCATCACCGTCACCGACGACGGGCGCGGCGGCGCGTCCCTGGACGGCGGCACCGGACTGCGCGGGATCGAGCGGCGAATCGGTACATTCGACGGCGTGCTCGCCCTCAACTCCCCGGTGGGCGGCCCGACCATCGTCACGCTGGAGCTGCCGTGCGCGTTGTCCTCGCCGAAGACCTCGCCCTCCTGAGAGAGGGACTCGTCAGCCTCCTGGAGACGCACGGCTTCGAGGTCGCCGACGCCGTCGACAACGGGCCCTCGCTGCTGAAGGCGCTCGTCGACCACCGCCCGGACGTGGCGGTGGTCGACGTGCGCCTGCCGCCGTCCTTCACCGACGAGGGCCTGCAGGCCGCGCTGGAGGCGCGCCGCCGGATCCCGGGCCTGCCGGTGCTGGTGCTGTCGCAGTACGTCGAGCAGCTGTACGCCCGGGAGCTGCTCGCCGACGGCACCGGCGGCATCGGCTACCTGCTGAAGGACCGGGTGTTCGACACCGCCCAGTTCGTGGACGCGGTCCGCCGGGTCGCCGCCGGCGGCACCGCGATGGACCCCGAGGTGATCTCCCGGCTGGTCGCCAGCAACACCCGCGACACCCCGCTGAGCCGGCTCACCCCGCGCGAGACCGAGGTGCTGGAGCTGATGGCGCAGGGACGCTCGAACGCGGCGATCGCCGAGCAGCTCGTGGTGACCGAGCGCGCCGTCACCAAGCACACCGCGAACATCTTCGCCAAGCTCGACCTGCCCGTCACCGACGACACCAACCGCCGCGTCCTCGCCGTCCTGGCCTACCTCAACCGCTGACGGCGCTCTCAAGGGCGGAGCGGACTACCCGGGTTCCCGTGCGGTGACATAGGTTGCTCGGGCGAGTGGCCCTCGGGAGGGCGCGATGAAGGTGATCCTGGTCCTGCTCTGCCTGGCGATCGCGGGCCGCGAGCTGTACCTGGCGTTCGACCGCAGGCGGCGGGCCGGGGCGCCCGAGATCGCCGACATCCGCACCCAGCTCACCGCGCTCAAGGGCACCCGCGACGAGCTGGAGCGCTTCCGCTCGGCGCAGCGCGAGCGGCTGGAGCGGCTCACCGCGCAGATCGGCCCTTTGCTGATCGTCCGGACGCCCCGGGAGCTGCTGTGCGGCGTGCTCCCGCTGGCGGAGCTGCGCCTCCCGGAGACCGCCGGGCTGCTGGACGACCCGTCCCGCGCGGCCGCGCGCCTGCGCCGCCTCCCCGCCGCCCGCCTCCTCGACGCGTCCTAGCGGGACGTCCAGGTGAAGCGGGGCGGGCGGCGTTCCAGGAAGGCGGCGATGCCCTCGGCGACCTCGCCGCGCGCCGCGACCTCCTCCAGCCAGCCCCGGACCCTCTCCTCCACCGGCTCGTCGGCGGCGATCGCGTCCACGATGTCCTTGGTCGCCTGCTGGGTCAGCAGCGAGCGCGACGCGAGCGTCGCGGTGAACGCCGCGACCCGGGCCGGCAGGTCGTCGACGATCTCGTTGAGCAGCCCGATCCGCAGCGCGTGGTCCGCGCCGACCAGGTCGGCCGAGTACAGCAGGTACTTCGCGGCGGACGGGCCGACGAGCCGGACGAGCCGGGCCGTCGCCGCCGCCGGGTACACGATGCCGAGCTTGGCGGGGGTGATCCCGAACCGGGCGCCGGGCGCCGCGAACCGCAGGTCGCACGCCGCGGCGAGCTGGCAGCCGCCGCCCACGCAGAACCCCTCGATCGCGGCCAGCGTCGGCTTCGGGAACGCGGCGAGGGCGCGTTCGGCGACCGACGACAGGTGCGAGTCGTCGTCGCGGTGGATGTCGGGCAGCTCGGCGATGTCCGCGCCGGCGCAGAAGTTCCCGCCCGCGCCGGTCAGCACCACGACGCGGACGCCCGGATCGGCCCGCAGGCCGTCCAGGATCCCGGGCAGGGCCCGCCACATGTCCGCGGACATGGCGTTCCGCTTCTCCGGCCGGTCGATGGTGATCGTCCCCACCCCGCCCGCGACCTCGCACCGCAATCCGCCGCCCATGGTCCTCCCTACCGCTCCACCAGCGGCAACATCGTACGGAACCCGGCATGGCGGGCGTTCCTCCGCCCCGAGGACGACGCGCGCGCCCAGGGATACTCCGAACGGATGGATTAGGGACGCCCCCCGCGAGGGAGGAATGCTGAGGACGCCCGCCGGATTATAGACAGATGAGCGGTCTCTGACCCCGAAACGGAGCTCGCGGTGCAGCAGAGCGCACACGCCTTCTGGACGATCAACCTGGACGACCCCCTGGCCGCCGCGCCCGATCTGGCCGGCGCCAAGGCGTCCGACCTGGCGCGCGCGGTGCGCCACGGGCTGCCGGTGCCGCCCGGCTTCGTGATCCCCGTGAAGTGCTTCGTCCGCGGCGAGCGCTACCGGAACACCGGCGAGCTGCGCAAAGCGTGGGCCCGCCTCAGCGCGAGCGGGGCCCGCGCCCTCGCGGTGCGGTCCTCGTCCACGCACGAGGAGGGCGCGGAGGGCCGGTACGTGTCCGCCCTGGACGTCAAGGGCTGGCCGGAGTTCCTCAAGGCCGTCACGGGGGTCGTGGCGTCCGCGACGGGGCCCGCGACCACCGCGATCCTCGTCCAGCCGCAGCTGGACCTGGTGTCGGGCGGCGTGCTGTTCGGCGCGGACCCGCTGGAGAGCCGGACCGACCGCGTGATCGTCTCCGCCACCTTGGGCGGCCCGCGCGCGCTCCGTGACAGCCAGGCCGCCACCACCTACGCGCTCAACCGGCGCGGCAAGGTCATCAGCTTGGAACGCGACAGCGGGGCGCCGGAGGAGGAGCCGCTCGCCCATCCGCAGCTGCGGGCGCTGGTCAAGCTCGCCGCGCGCGCCGCGGCCCTGTTCGGCGGCCCGCAGGAGATCGAGTTCGGGTTCGACCGGGAGGGCGCCCTCTGGCTGCTCCAGACGCGCCCCCTGTCGTCCCTCACCCTGCCCCGCGCCCGCCGACCCGCCAGCTGACGCGCCGATGACCTTGGGGAATGCGCGAACGGCCGCCGGTGCTGTACTGTCGAAGCAGCGCCTTTGATTTCCCGCGCTCCGCGGTTGAGGCGCGCTTCTTCCCCGCCCGGGCCATCTGAGCGCCCGGTGATCCCCCGTCCGGACGCGCCGACGAGCGTCCTGGACCGTCGCACAAGGGAGCCGACGTCAGCCCGGTGAACCGAGCTGCATTTCTCGCATTCTCCTCGCGTACGAGCCGCGGGCTCCGCCGCCGTACGCGGGATTCGACTCCAGGGGGCGCGGCGCTCACCGCGCCGCCCTGAGAAGGGACCCGTATGTCCACTCCCACACTCACTTCGGAACGCCGCCCCGCCGAGGGCAGGGCGCACACCGTTCCCACCGCGCGCAAGGGCGCGCAGCAGCAGGCCAGGCGGCCCGCCGCCGACGACCAGCCCGCCGTCCCGTTCCACGGGATCCTCGCCGTCCAGGACAAGCACGCGTTCGTCCGCACGTCCGGGTACCTGCCCGGCAACGACGACGTGCACGTGTCGCTCGCGCAGGTCAGGACGTACCACCTGCGGCCGGGCGACGCCGTCGCCGGGACGGCCCGCCCGCCGAAGAGCGGCCGGGAGAAGTTCGGCGCGCTCGCCACCGTCGAGTCGGTGAACGGGCTGCCGCCCGCGCAGGCCGCCGGCCGCCCCGAGTTCGCCAAGCTGACCCCGCTGTTCCCGGACGAGCGGCTGCGCCTGGACACCGGCGCGCTCGCGACCCGCGTCATCGACCTCGTCGCGCCGATCGGCAAGGGCCAGCGCGGCCTGATCGTCTCGCCGCCGAAGGTCGGCAAGACGATGGTGCTGCAGGCCCTCGCGAGCGCGATCAGCCAGAACAACCCCGAGGTGCACCTCATGGTGGTGCTGATCGACGAGCGCCCCGAAGAGGTCACCGACATGCAGCGGACGGTCCGCGGCGAGGTGATCCACTCGACGTTCGACCGGCCCGCGCAGGAGCACACCGCGCTCGCCGAGCTGGCCGTCGAGCGCGCCAAGCGGCTCGTCGAGCAGGGCCACGACGTGGTGATGCTGCTCGACTCGATCACCCGGCTGGGCCGCGCCTACAACCTCGCGGCGCCGTCCAGCAGCCGCATCCTGGCGGGCGGCGTCGCGACCACCGCGATCTACCCGCCGAAGAAGTTCTTCGGCGCCGCCCGCAACATCGAGAACGGCGGTTCGCTGACCATCCTCGCGACCGCGCTGGTGGAGACCGGCTCCCGGATGGACGACGTGTTCTTCGAGGAGTACAAGGGCACCGGCAACATGGAGCTGAAGCTCGACCGCGGCCTCGCCGACCGGCGGGTGTTCCCCGCCGTCGACATCGAGGCGTCCGGGACCCGCCGCGACGAGCTGCTGATGTCGCCCGAGGAGCTGGCGCTCACCTGGCGGCTGCGCCGCGCCCTGCAGGGCCTGGAGCGGCAGCAGGCGATCGAGCAGCTGCTGGAGAAGATGAAGGGCACCTCGTCGAACGCCGAGTTCCTGCTCCGCCTCCAGAAGAGCCTCTAGCCCTTCCGCGGCTTGAACGTCCTGAGGACGCGGTCGTAGAGCCGCTGCCCCGGCGTCCACTGCGCTTCCGGCGCGTGGAAGCAGAACTCGTACCCGGCGGCGCGGCTGCACAGCACGTGCTCCCCGCCCTGCCGGCCGTGCCCACTATGCCCGCCATGTCGGCCATGCCCGCCGTTCCAGACGAACTCCCATTCCGCGGCGTCCTCGCCGAGTTCCGGCGCGGCCTCCAGCCGCAGCCGGCGGTAACCGGGATACAGGTGCCTCACCTCGGCCCTGCGCTCGGCGGCGCGCAGCCCGTCCAGCGGCTCGCCGGGGGCCGGGAAGATCCGGAGCCTGCGCCCCGACGCCTGGTCGTCCCACTCCATGACGTCGCCGCGCCGCTCGCTCTGCCAGCCGGCCGGCACGCGCACCGAGTACGCGCCCTTCTCGGTGTACTTCACCATCTTCGCCTCGACGCCCGCGGCCGGGCGCAGCGCCAACGAGTCGCTCTTGCCGACGGAGTTCCACCGCGCCGTCCACGTCCCCGCCCCCGCCGCGACCACCGCGAGGACCGCGACGCTCAGCACGGCGCCGAGCCGCAGCCGCCGCCCGACCAGCACCGGGACCCGCAGCGTCCGCCGGACGCGCGCCGCGCGCCAGGACGGCCGGGGCTTCGGCCGGCGCGGTTTCGGCACGGGGGCCAGGACGGCGGCCGTCGCGCCCGCCGGTTCGGCGTCCGCGACCTCCTGCAGCATCCGGGCGGCCGCCGCGGCCGACAGCCGGTCCTCGGGACGCTCCCGCAGCAGCCCCTCGATGACCGGGGCGAGCGCACCCGCCCGGACGGGCCGCGCGTAGTCGCCGAGCAGCACCGCGACCATCGACGCGAGCGCGTGGCAGCGCAGGAACGGCGAGAACCCCTCGACCGCCGTGTACAGCGTCGCGCCGAGCGACCACAGGTCGGACGCCTCCACGCTCGGCAGCCCGTGCACCCGCTCCGGCGCGAGGTAGGCGGGCGACCCCTCGATGCCCGCCGCCATCGTCTCGGCCTGCAGCGTCCCGCCGGCGCCGCGGCCCCGGTCGGTGTGCAGCGCGAGCCCGAAGTCGGTGAGCAGGACCCGGCCGTCGTCGCAGACCAGGACGTTGCTCGGCTTCACGTCGCGGTGCAGGATGCCGGCCTCGTGCGCGGCGCGCAGCACCGACAGCACCGCGGCGCCGATCCGCGCCGTCCGCCGCACGCCGAGCGGGCCGCCCTCGGCGACCAGCCGGTTCAGCGAGCACGCCGGCAGGAACTCCATCACGATCCACGGGCGGCCGTCCTCGACGAGGACGTCGTGGACGGCGGCGACGCCGGGATGGCGGAGCGCGGCGGTCGCCCGCGCCTCGGCGAGCAGCCGCCGGCACAGCGCGCGGCGCTCGCCCTCGGTGATGCGGCCGGGCAGGCGGACCTCCTTGACCGCCACGTCCCGGTCCAGCATCTCGTCGTAGGCGCGCCAGACGGTGCCCATGCCGCCGCGGCCGACCACGGAGAGCAGCCGGTACCGGCGCGCGAGCGGTGGCGGCCGGTCCCCGTTCATGGGGGTGTTATGCGCCCGGATCCGGCGCCGCACGCCCCGCCGCCGTCAATTCTTTCTTGACCGCTTTCCGGCGCGTCGCTGGTTGTGGAATCCGCCGCCGCCCCGTCCGGCGGAGCGGGTCAGGCGAAGACGGACCTGGCCCACTTGTAGTCGGACTTCCCGACCGCGGTGCGCTGCACCTCGCCGACCACCTTCAGCTCGCGGGGCAGCTTGTAGCCGGCGAGGCGGCCGCGGCAGTGCTCGGTCAGCTCGTCCAGCGTGACCGTCGCGCCGGGGCGCGGGGCGACGACGGCGGCGACGCGCTGCCCGAACCGCTCGTCCGGCAGGCCCACGACGACGGCGTCGTAGACGTCCGGGTGGTCCTTCAGCGCGACCTCGACCTCCTCCGGGTAGACCTTCTCGCCACCCGTGTTGATCATGAGGGAGCCGCGGCCGAGCAGGGTGATGGTGCCGTCCTCCTCCAGGCTCGCGAAGTCGCCGGGGATCGACCACCGGGTGCCGTCGGCATCGGTGAAGAACGTCGACGCGGTCTTCGCCGGGTCGTTGTAGTACCCGAGCGGGATGTTGCCGCTGCGCGCGAGCCTGCCGATCTGGCCGGGCGCGACCACCTTCAGGTCGTCGTCCAGGACGGTGATGCCCGGCTTCATCATGAACCGGGCGGTGCCCTCCTTGGCGTCCACGGACGGCCCGCACGCCCCGGTCTCGGACGCGCCGTAGTTGTCGAGGAACATGATGTTCGGCAACTGGCAACGGAGTGCTTGCTTTGCTCCCTCGGTGAGCGGCGCGCCGCCGGACGCGATCGCCATCAGCGAGGACGTGTCGTACGCGCCGGTCGCCAGAGCCTTGGCGACCGGGCGGGCCATCACGTCGCCGACCAGCATCAGCACGTTCGCCTGCTCCTCGGCGAGCAGCGTCAGCGCCCTGCCGGCGTCGAACGCGTGGTCGGTGTAGAGGACGACCTTCGCGCCGCTGAACAGGCCCATGAACGCGACCCACTGGCCGGCGCCGTGCATGACCGGCGCGCAGTCGAGCACGGCCATCGCCGGCTGCTCGGCGTTCGCCGCGATCGCCTCGGGGCTGGTGATCGGGTCGCCGAGGACGTTCCCGCCGCCGAGCGCGCCGAAGAAGATGTCCTCGCAGCGCCACTCGACGCCCTTGGGGTAGCCGGTGGTGCCGCCGGTGTACATGATGTAGCGGTCGTCGCTGGACCGCTCCGGGAAGGTGCCGCCGGACCCGGCCGCCGCGAGGGCGTCCTCGTAGCGGACGGCGTCCGGTATGTCCGCGGACGAGCCGTCCTCCAGCACGACGACGTGCCGCAGCTCCGGCAGGTCCCCGCGGATCTCCTCGACCTTCTCCAGCAGCGACCGCTCCCCGATCAGCGCGACGGAGTCGGAGTCGGACAGCACGTGGTGCAGCTCGCCCGCGACGTACCGGTAGTTCACCGGGATCGGCACCGCGCGGATCTTGAACGCGCCGATCATCGCCTCGACCCACTCCGCGCGGTTGTAGGCGAGGATCGCGACGTGCTCGCCGGCCCGCACGCCCGCGGCGGCCAGATGGCGGCCGACCCGGCTCGCCCGCTCGTCGAGCTGCGCGTACGTGCGCCGCTCGGCGCCGGCGACGAGGGCGGGGCGCTCGGGCCCCGCCTCCGCCAGGATCTCGAGCAGATCGGCCAGGTTGTAGCTGCGCGCCATGCCACGTCCTCGGAGCGTTTCGGGGTGGGTGGGGACGCCTCCGATCATCCTGGCCCACCGGCGATCGACTCAATGCCTGTTGTCATCGGGTCCAATGAGTTCGGTCACACGGTCGAGCCCGGTCGCCCGGCGCGCCCGCTCAGCGCGGCAGCGGGACGTACGTCAGCCGGGTCGGGACGCCGCTGTCGACCAGCCGGCCGTCCGGCCCGAACGTGCCGAGCCCGAAGTCGTTGTCGTTGATCACCGCGAGCGTGCGGGAGTCGGCGAGCGCCACGCCCTCGATCTTGCCGGGGACGCCCGGGACCGTCCCGAGGTCCACGGCGAGGGTCTTCGGCAGCGGCGCGATGCCCGACGCGGACTGCTCCAGCGACGGGCTCGTCCGCTCGTCGTCCCAGCGCATGCCGAGGATGTCGGTGGCCTTGCGCAGGTCGACCCGGTAGATCTTCGCGACGTTGTCGGTCCGCTCGTCCACCAGCAGCTCGTGGTCGCTCACGGCGGTCAGCGCGGAGATCTTCATCTCCTTCTGGTCGCCGCAGTCGGCCGGGTCGAACGCGCACACGTCCTCGAACCGGTACGCGTACTCGCCGGCCACGCGGCCCTTGCGGAGGTCGAACCGGAACACGCGGGCGATCCGCGACTTCTTGTAGGCGTCCTTGTCCGGATTCGACAGCGGGCTCTGCACCGCGACGTACAGGGACTTACCGTCCGGAGATACGGTCAGCCCCTCGAAGCCACGGTTCTCGGTCCGCTCGTTCAGGATCGAGGGCAGCACCGCCTTCACTGGGTAACCGGGCTTCCCCGTCCACCCCTGCGGGACGTACCGCTCGACGACCCGCCCACGGCGGTCCAGGTGCAGCAGCGACGGGCCGTACTCCTCCGCCACCCAGAAGTCGCCGTCCTTGGTCCGGACGAGCCCTTCGGAGTCGATGCCGTCGGCGTCGTAGGCGAGCCGCTCCGTCCCGTCGAAGCCGTACGGGGCCGACTCGCGGCCCTCCACGTTCGGCAGGCCCGTCACCGGGCGGCCCTGCGCGTCCGTGATCGGCAGCGCTCGGGTGATCTTCAGCTTGTCCTTGCGGACCCGCAGCTTCACGATCGCCGGGTCGAACGAAGCGACGGGGAACGTCACGCGGTCCTCGCCGTCCACCGTGACCTCGCCGTTCGGGCCGCGGTCGGTGATCGCCCAGAACTCGTCGCGCGGGGCGCCCTTCTCGTGGAACAGGTCGCTGCCGACGCCGCCGAGCGCGACCCCGTGGTCGTCGGCGACGCTGCCGGGCAGCAGCCCGTTCTGGAACTGCGCGAGCGGCACGCGCGGCAGCGTCGCGCTCGCGGGGGACGGCCGGGACGCGGCGAGCGCCGTCCCGGGGGCGAGCACGGCGGCGAGCGCGGCGCCGGCGATGAGCGTGCGGTAAGGCAATGAGCGATCTGTCACAGCCGGGACCGTAGAGCCCGCGGGTGTCCGGGCGATGATCCCCAGGTGAAGGGCCGGATCCCCGGGCCGCCGGATCCGGCCACGCCGGAGGCTTCTTACACCGGTCTTATCTGGGTACCGGCATGCTGTGCCGTAACGATTTCGTATCAGACGGGGGTCGTGGTGAGCGCAGGCACGATGGCGTGGACTCCTCCAACGTGGGAGGAGATCGTCACCGAGCACTCCACAAGGGTGTTCCGGCTGGCGTACCGCCTCACGGGCAACCGGCACGACGCCGAGGACCTGACCCAGGACGTCTTCATCCGGGTCTTCCGCTCGCTGTCGTCCTACAGCCCCGGCACGTTCGAGGGCTGGCTGCACCGCATCACCACCAACCTGTTCCTCGACCGCGCCCGCCGCAAGCAGCGCATCCGCTTCGACGCGCTCGCCGACGACGCCGCCGAGCGGCTCCAGGGCCGCGAGC
Organism: Actinomadura physcomitrii; assembly: GCF_008923205.2. GTDB lineage: Bacteria > Actinomycetota > Actinomycetes > Streptosporangiales > Streptosporangiaceae > Spirillospora > Spirillospora physcomitrii. The sequence continues at coordinate 72,008 of NZ_WBMS02000002.1, forward strand.
CGAGCCCCGCCCAGTCCTACGACGAGCGCCACCTCGACGCCGACATCCAGAAGGCCCTGGACGGCCTCGCCCCCGAGTACCGCGCCGCGGTCGTGCTGTGCGACATCGAGGGCCTCACCTACGAGGAGATCGCCGCGTCCCTCGGGGTGAAGCTCGGCACCGTCCGCTCGCGCATCCACCGGGGCCGCGCCCAGCTGCGCAACGCGCTGGAGCACCGCCGCCCCGCCGAGGTCACCGGGGCCTGACCGCCCGGCGTGACCAGCGTCACTAGTGACCGGCGAGTAACTTCGGGCCTACCCTCGGCCCGTGGACATCGTCTTCGACCGCCGCGGCGAGGGCCCGCCGCTGGTGCTGCTGCACGGCATCGGCCACCGCCGCCAGGGCTGGTACCCGGTCCTGGACCTGCTCGCCGCGGAACGCGACGTCATCGCCGTCGACCTGCCCGGCTTCGGGGAGTCCCCGCCGCTGCCGGGCGGCACCCCCTACACGCTCGACTCCGCGATCGCCGTCCTCGCCGCCGCGTTCGCCGACCTCGGCCTGGACCGCCCGCACATCGCCGGCAACTCGCTCGGCGGCCTGTTCGCCCTGGAGGCCGCCGACCGCGGCCTGGTCAGCTCCGCGACGGTACTGTCGCCCGCCGGCTTCTTCAACGCCGCCGAACTGCGCTACGCGTCCTCGGTGCTGCGCGCGTCCCGGCTCGGCGCCCGCGTCCCCGACGCGATGCTGGCCCGGCTGGCCCGCTCACCGCGCCGCCGCGCCGCGATGTTCGGCATGATCTACGGCCGTCCGGACCTGATGGACATCGAGGCCCTCACCGGCGACGCCCGCGCGCTGCGCGACGCCGTGGGCTTCGAGCCGACCCTCCGCGCCGGCCGGGCCACCCGGTTCACCGGCTCCTGCGCGGACGTCCCGGTCACCATCGCGTGGGGCACCAAGGACCGGCTGCTGCTGCGCAGCCAGGCCGTCCGCGCGCAGCGCCGCCTCCCGCACGCCCGGTTCGTCTGGCTGGAGGGCTGCGGCCACGTGCCGATGTCCGACGACCCGCCGCAGGTCGCCCGCGTCCTGCTGGACGGCAGCGCGCACCCGCTCCTCGGCGCCCGTCCGGAGGCCGCCGCGTCCTAGCCGCAGCCGCCGGAAACGGGGGGAACAAGGGGCGGTTGACACGTGTTTGAGCCTTCAACTAACCTCGGGTTAGTCGTTGAATTTTCAAGCACTAGCGCCACTGGAGCCACCATGAGCATCGACACCATCGCCCCGGGCCTGACCGCCGGCACCTGGAACATCGACCCCGCCCACTCCGAGGTCACCTTCTCCATCCGGCACCTGATGACCAAGGTGCGCGGGTCCTTCACCGAGTTCTCCGGCTCCGTGCAGATCGCCGAGGACCTCGCCGGCTCCACCGCCACCGCCGAGATCAAGGTGGCCTCCCTCGACACCCGCAACGCCGACCGCGACGCCCACGTGCGCAGCGCGGACGTGCTGGACGTCGAGAACCACCCGACCATGACCTTCAACACCACGGGCGTGCGGGCCGAGGACGGCGAGTACTACCTGGACGGCGACCTCACCATCAAGGGCGTCACCCGCCCGGTCACCCTGACGGTCGAGTTCCACGGCGTCGGCGAGGACCCGTGGGGCGGCACGCGCGCCGGGTTCTCCGCCGAGACCACCGTCAACCGCAAGGACTGGGGCATCGAGTTCAACGTCCCGCTGAAGGGCGAGGGCGCCCTCCTGGGCGACAAGGTCACCCTCCAGCTGGAAATCCAGGCCGTCCGCGCCTGACGGGCGCCTGGAGCGGAGCGCCAGCGGAGCGTAAGGCGCCCGTTAGGCGGCTTGTGCCGGGGGGTGTGGGGGGGCGCCCACACACACAGATACTGACGGGCGCGCGCACCGGAAAGGGCCGTTCCACACCGGTGGACGGCCCTTTCCGCTGTCCAGGGGTCATTCCACGTCGAGGGGTAGGCGGAGCGCGAAGCGGGCGCCGCGGGCGTCGTCCTCGACGCGCAGCGTCCCGCCGTGCGCCTGCGCGATCTCCCGGGCGATGGCGAGGCCGAGCCCGGTGCCGCCGGCGCCGCGGCTGCGCGCGGTGTCCAGCCGGGTGAACCGCTCGAACACGCGCTCGCGGTCCGCGGGCGCGATGCCGACGCCGTCGTCGGTCACGGTGAGCAGCGCGTGGCCGCCGTCGCGCACCGCCTCCACGGCGATGACCCGGTCGGCGTACCGCTCGGCGTTGTCCAGCAGGTTCCCCAGCAGCCGGACGAGCTGCATCCGCACGCCCCGCACCGTCACGCCGTGCGCGAGCTCCTTCTCGATCTTCACCTGGAAGGTGCGGCGGCCGATCTCCGCGCCGGCCAGCGCGGACAGGTCGATCGGCTCCTGCGCGACCGTCCCGCCCGTCCCGATCCGGGCGAGCAGCAGCAGGTCGGTGACGATCGACTCCAGCCGGTCGGTGTCGTGCAGCGCCTGCTCGACCACGGCGGGCAGGTCGTTGTCGTCCGGGTGCATCGACGCGTCCTCGAGGTTGGCGCGCAGCCCCGCGATCGGGGTGCGCAGCTCGTGCGAGGCGTCCGAGGCGAACTGCCGCTGCCGCCCGACCGCCGACTCCAGCCGGTCGAGGGTCGCGTTCGCGGTGCGGGCGAGCTGCGCGATCTCGTCCTCGCCGGGCGGCTCCGGCACCCGCCGGCTCAGGTCGGACGCGCTGATCTCGGCGAGCTGGGCGCGGATCGCCTCGACGGGGCGGAGCGTCCGGCCGACGACCCGCCAGGTGATCCAGGCGGCGAGCCCGGCGAGGACCGCCACCCCGGCCCCGAGCGCCGCCTCCAGCAGCCCGTTCACCAGGTAGGACGGCATCGGCTCGGCGGCGTACACGACGACCGAGCCGGGCGCGGTGGTGGCGCGGATCGCCTCCGCGACGAGGCAGCGCCGGTGCGGCCAGCTCCCCCGGCACTCGGTGAAGTCCCGCACCCGCATCCCCGGGGACGGCCAGAGCCGGCTGACCGGCGGGCGTCCCGCGGCGGCCGGCGTCGCCGCCCGCACGCGCCCGCCCGGCTCGACGACCTGCATCAGGACGCGTCCGCCGCTGCCGTCGGGGATCGGGTCGCGCAGCGAGCCGTCCCGGACGCCGCCGCTGACCCGCCGCGCGTCCACCTGGGTGCGCTGCAGCAGGTCGGACCGGACGATCGCGCGGACGGCGAGGTCGACCCCGGCCGCGGTGACGCCCCAGACGAGCGCCGCGATGATCGCGGCGACGACGGTGTCCCTGGTCCTGATCGACCGGGGGCGGATCCGCATGCATCACAGAGTGTCACGGGACCCCGGATCGCCGGTACAGGTTACCGGCCAGTCACTAAACGCGGCCCGAAATCACCCGCCGGGTTTTCCACCCCCTCAGCCGGGACATCCCGTTTTATGACGGTTCCTCCGGAGCACCAGGGACGGACACATGGGCAGGGACGTGGCTTCGGTCACCATCAGCGGCGAGGACCGCCGGCGCTACCGCGACAAGGTCCGCAGATGCCTGGACGTGCTGGCCCGCATGCTCGGCGAATCCCAGTTCGACTTCGAACGCCCGCACATCGGCCTGGAGATCGAGCTCAACCTGATCGACGAGCTCGGCGACCCCCTGATGCGCAACGCCGACGTGCTCAAGGCCATCGCCGACCCGGCCTGGGCCACCGAGCTCGGCCAGTTCAACCTGGAGATCAACATCCCGCCGCGCGAGCTCGGCGGCGAGGGCACCGGCGCCCTGGAGACCGAGGTCCGCGACCAGCTCGAGCACGCCGAGGCCCGGGCCGGCGAGGTCGGCGGCGAGCTCGTCATGATCGGCGTGCTCCCGACCCTGCGGCGCAGCGACATCGGCGAGGAGACCCTCTCCTCCAACGCCCGCTACAAGATGCTCAACGACCAGATCTTCCGCGCGCGCGGCGAGGAGATGCACATCGCCATCGACGGCCCCGAGCCGCTGCGCATGCACACCGACACGATCCTCCCCGAAGCCGCCTGCACCAGCGTTCAGTTCCACCTCCAGGTCAGCCCCGACCAGTTCGGCGCCTACTGGAACGCCGCCCAGGCCGTTGCCGGCGCGCAGGTCGCGATGGCCGCCAACTCCCCCTTCCTGTTCGGGCACCGGCTCTGGCACGAGACCCGCATCACCCTGTTCGAGCAGGCCACCGACACCCGCCCCGCCGAGCTGAAGTCCCAGGGCGTCCGGCCCCGCGTCTGGTTCGGCGAACGCTGGATCACCTCCGTCTTCGACCTCTTCGAGGAGAACACCCGCTACTTCCCGTCCCTCCTCCCGCTCTGCGACGACGAGGACCCCCTCACCGTCCTCGACGAAGGCGGCATCCCCGAACTCGGCGAGCTGACCCTGCACAACGGCACCATCTACCGCTGGAACCGGCCCATCTACGCCGTCGTGAAGGGCCGTCCGCACCTGCGCATCGAGAACCGCGTGCTGCCCGCCGGGCCGTCCGTCGCCGACGTCGTCGCCAACGGCGCGTTCTACTACGGCGTCGTCCGCATGCTCGCCGAGCAGGACCGTCCCGTCTGGTCGCGGATGTCGTTCAACACGGCCGAGGAGAACCTGCACCGCGCCGCCCGCGACGGCATCGACGCCACCCTCTACTGGCCCGGCGTCGGCGAGGTCCCCGCCGCCGAGCTCATCCTGCGCAAGCTGCTCCCCCTCGCCCACGAGGGCCTCGACCGCTGGGGCGTCGACCCGGCCCGCCGCGACCGGCTCCTCGGCATCGTCGAGCGCCGCTGCGTCACCGGCCGCACCGGCTCCGCCTGGCAGATCGACACCGTCGAGGCCATCGAGGAGTCCACCGCCGCCCCCCGCCACGAGGCCCTCCGCCTCATGACCCGCCGCTACGTCGAGAACATGCGCACCAACGCCCCCGTCCACGAATGGTGACGAACACAGGATCTCCACATGTCGGGCACGGTGTGGGCGTTTCGTGTGCTTAGAGTGCCCATGTGGGTGAGACGCGGATCCTGGTGGTGGAGGACGAGCCGACGATCGCGCGGGCCGTGGCGGACCGGCTGGCCGCCGAGGGGTTCGCGGTCGAGACGGCGGCGGACGGGCCGTCCGGGGTGGAGCGGGCCCGCGCGTTCGGGCCGCACCTCATCGTGCTGGACGTGATGCTGCCCGGGTTCGACGGCCTGGAGGTGTGCCGGCGCGTGCAGGCGGAGCGGGCGACGCCGGTGCTGATGCTGACGGCCCGCGACGACGAGACGGACCTGCTGGTCGGGCTCGGTGTCGGCGCCGACGACTACGTGACGAAGCCGTTCAGCATGCGGGAGCTGATGGCGCGCATCAGGGCGGTGCTGCGGCGCGTGGAGCGGCCCGGGGTGGACGCGGCGGGCCACGGGCCGATGCGGGCGGGGCCGGTGGAGGTGGATCCGCGGGCGCGGCGGGTGCGGCGGGACGGCCGGGAGGTGCACCTGACGCCGACGGAGTTCGACCTGCTCGCGTGCCTGCTGCGGAACCGGGGCGCGGTGCTGACCCGCGCCGTCCTGCTGGAGCAGGTGTGGGACTGGGCGGACGCGTCCGGGACGCGGGTCGTCGACAGCCATGTGAAGGCGCTGCGCCGCAAGCTCGGGCAGGGTCTGATCCGCACAGTGCACGGCGTCGGCTACAGCGTGGAGGCGGCGCAATGATGGAGGCGAGGGTTTTCCACAGGCTGTGGACGAGGTGGCCGCGGCCGCTGGACCCGCTGCGGTCCATCAAGGTGAAGTTCGGCGTCGTCGTGGTGGTGACGGCGTGCGTCGCGGTGCTCATCGTCCTGTGGGGGTACCCGCTGGGGTTCCGGGCGCGGCAGACGATGCCGGTCGGGGTGCTGATCTCGCTGGTGGTGATCCAGCTGCTCGCGCACGGGATGACGGCGCCGCTGCGGGAGATGACGGCGGCGGCGCGGGCGATGGCGCGCGGCGACTACAGCCGCCGGGTGCGGGCGACGTCGCGGGACGAGGTCGGCGAGCTGGCGCAGGCGTTCAACCGGATGGCGGCGGATCTCGCGGAGGTGGACCGGCAGCGCCGGGAGTTCGTCGCGAACGTCTCGCACGAGCTGCGGACGCCGATCAGCGCGCTGCGGGCGGTGCTGGAGAACGTCGCGGACGGCGTCACGCCCGCGACGCCGGACGTGCTGGAGTCGGCACTGGAGCAGACCGAGCGGCTCGGCCGGCTCGTCACGCAGCTGCTGGACCTGTCGCGGGTGGAGGCGGGCGCGGCGCCGCTCGACCTGGACGAGCTGGACGTGGCGGCGTTCATCGGCGACGTGGCGGCGGAGGCGGCGGCGGGCCATCCGGGCGCGCGGTTCGAGGCGGACGTCCCGCCGGGCCTGCGCGCGACCGCCGACCGGGACCGGCTGCATCAGGTCGTCGCGAACCTGCTGGACAACGCGGCGAAGCACGGCCCGGCGGACCGTCCGGTGACGGTGTCGGCGCGGCCGGGCGCGGCGCCGGGCGGGCTGGTCACCGAGGTCGCCGACGAGGGGCCGGGCATCCCGCCGGAGGAGCGCGCGCGGGTGTTCGAGCGGTTCTCGCGCGGCGCGGCGAACGGCGCGCGCGCCGGGACGCCCGGCGGCGGGACCGGCCTCGGCCTCGCCATCGCGAACTGGGCGACGGAGCTGCACGGCGGCGACATCACCGTCCTGGACACCCGGGCGGGCTGCCGCATCCGCGTCACCCTCCCCGGCCCCCCGCGTTGACTTGTGGCGTGTCGTGGTTATGCGGCCGTCCATAACCGCCCCCCGCGTGTGCGTTGGGGGGTGTGGGGGGTCGCCCCCCCCCCCAACCCCCCCCCCCGCCACAAGTCAACGGTTCTCGTGGAGGGTGAGGAGGGTGTAGGCGGCGACGGTGGAGTCGTCGGTGACGCGGCCGTCGCGGATCATCGCGGCGAACTCGGCGCGCGGTACGAGGCGCTGCCGCATGTCCTGCTCCTCGGGTTCGCGGTCGGCCTCGCCCGCCTTCAGGTCGGTGGCGAGGAAGACGTCGAAGCCCTGGCCGCTCGTCCCGTGCGAGCAGTTCAGGTGGCCGAGGTGGGTGAGGGTGCCGGCGCGCAGGCCGGTCTCCTGGGCCAGCTCGATGCGGGCCAGCTCCTCGGGCTCGGCGCTCTGCCGGTCCGGCAGCGAGCCCTGCGGGAAGCTCCAGGTGCGCCTGCCGATCGGGTACCGGAACTCCTCCACCATGTGGAAGCCGTCGCCCTCGACCGGGATGACCAGCGCGAAGTCCGGTTTCTCGATGATGCCGTAGATGCCGCGCGAGCCGTCGAGGCGCTCGACCTCGTCCTCGCGGACGAGCATCCACGGGTTCTCGTAGACGACCCGCGAGCCGACGCGGCGGACGGCGGGCTCCTGCTCTCGGCTCATTTCAGGCTCCCGGGCCGTAGCGGTACACGAGCTCGTGCCGGTCGCCCACCACGACGCGGTGGGTGACCTCGACGACGCGGCCGTCCTCGTCGGTGCCGCGCCGCCACAGCGTGAGGACGGGCTGCTCGGGCCCGATCCGCAGCGTCTCCTGCTCGTCCGCGCGGGGCAGCCGGCAGGTGACGGTCTCCTCGAAGGCGATGCGGTGCCCGGTCTCCTCGAGCCGCGAGTAGATGCCGCCGGGGCCGGTGTCGATCTCGCGCAGCCGCGGGATCTCCGCGACGATGTCGAGGATCACCCAGGTGGTGGCGGTCTGCACGGGCGGCTCGCCCTCGACGCCCTGGACGCGGGCGCGTTCCAGCACCCGCGTGCCGGGCGGGACGTCCAGGTGCCGGGCGAGCCGTTCGCCCGCCTCGATCTCGGCGACGGTGGTGCGGGTGAACGGGCGGCGGCCGTCCCGCTGCGCGGAGACGTGGAAGCCGCGCCAGGCGCCGACCTGCCGGGTGATGTCGGACGCGGCGCGGCGCACCGGCGCGGCCGTGCGGACCTGGACGCCGGCGCCGTGCCGGGCCTCGACCAGGCCCTGCTCGGCGAGCATGCGCAGCGCGCGGCGGACGGTGGAGCGGTCGGCGCCGAACGTGCGCGCGAGGTCGCGCTCGGACGGCAGCCAGGCGCCGGGTTCCAGCTCGCCCTCGACGATGCGGGCGGCGAGGGCGCTGGTGATCGCCTGGGCCTTGGTGGGGGGACGCGGCATACCGGATCCTTCTCTGCTGCCTGCCGGGAGGCCTTGCAGGCATTCTGCCGAACCCGGCGCGGGACCGGGGTGGTCGGCCTAGGGTAGACCTACCATAGGCCGACCAAGGAGTCCGCGTCGATGTCGCTGATCACCTGCATGCCCGGCTGGCACGGCGAACGCTCGGAGCGGGGCCTGAAGGCCACCCGGGTCACCCCGCTGTCGGACTACCAGCTGCTCAACGGCTGCCTGGAGGAGATCACCGCGCTGGACGAGGGCGAGCTGTGGCTGCTGTGCGACGCGCAGACCCGGCTCGCCGAGCGCGTCGCCACCGCCGAGCGCCTCCGCGGCGGCGTCCGGTTCGGCGGTTGAGTCGCCCCGCCCTGTCCGCCCGGCGGACGCGCGTCCCTCCACCGAGGCCCGCGAATGAGCCGGGAGAGCGACACCGGAGCCGGGGGGACGAAAGAGGCCTCGGTCACCCGCCACAGCCGGACGTACCAGGAGCTGCGCTCGCTGCTGCTGTCGGGAACCCTCGCCTCCTCCGCGTTGACCGCGCGGCCGGGTGCCGGCGGGCGGCCCGGTCAGGTGCGGCGGAAGGTGACGACCTCGGCGCTGTCGCCGACGGCCTCGCGGGCCGGCGGGATGATGCGCTCGCCGGCGTTGTCGGCGAGCAGCGCGCGGGCGCGCAGCACGATCTCCAGGTCGAAGCGCAGGTCCGGGTCCAGGAGCTGGTCGCCGAACAGCTCCTCCAGCTGCCGCAGCCGGTACCGGACGGTCTGCGGGTGGACGTGCAGCCGCATCGCGACCTCGTTGGCGTTGCGGCCCGACTGCAGCCACGCGAGCAGCGTCTCGGCGAGCCGGTCCTGCTGGCTGGCGCGCAGGTGCGACAGCGGCGCGAGGCGCAGGTCGGCGAGGGAGGTGATGAGCCCCTCGTCCTGGAACAGGATCAGCGTCGACATGTGCTCGACGCTGCGGATGACGCCGTCGTGGGCCTCGATGACGCCGCGCTGGACGAGGCACAGCGTCTTGCGCGCCCACTGGATCGACCGGGCCGCCTCCATCAGCGGGACGGTCGGCCCGACGACGGCGAGGCTGCCGGCCAGGGCGCGGTCGACGAGCTTGGCGCGGCCGGGGCCGTCCGGGTCGGGGATGATCAGGCTGGGGGTGCGGCGGGTCAGGTCGGCGAGCACGTCCGGCGGGAACGCGGGCTGCCGGGTGTCCTGCCCGGGACGGCCGAGCGCGACGGCGGCGACGGTGCGCGGCAGCGGCCAGTGCGCGGCGGCGGCGAGGTCGGCGATGGCCTCCTGCGCGGCGGGCGGGTCGGCGAACAGCAGGTCGAGCAGGCGCTTGCGGCGGCGCTGCATCTCGCCCGCGACGGCGGCCTTGGCCTGCGAGAACCCCTCGGCGGCGGCCTTGGCCAGCTCGTCTTGGAACTGCATCAGCGCCTCCCCGACGGCGCCGAGGGTGCGCGGCGAGACCCGCTGGGCCTCGGCGCCCTCGGTGATCCGCCGCCAGGCGACCATTCCACCGACGCGCATCGCGGACTGCATCGCGTCGAGGCTGCGGCCCTCGCCGGCCTCGCCGCGGCCGATGGCGCGGAAGAAGTCGGTGACGGAGGCGGGCTCGTGGCCGGGATCGGCCACCCGGTCGACGAAGTAGTGCAGCACGCGCTCGACGGCCTGGCGGAGCGTCCCCGAGTAGGAGCCGTCGCCGGGGCGGTCGTACTCGCGGACCTTGGTCTGGATCTCCTGGATCATGTCGTCGGCCACCTCGTCGAGGTGCGGCCGCATGTGATCCGCCAGTTCCCTGGGCAGATCCGCCCACGGGCGCCCGAACGTGGCCGAACCGTCGTCCGACACGGAACCTCCCCGCCGCTCGTCCCCCTGCGTTGCGCGCCGTACACACGGGGTAATTACTTACTTTTGGGACTCGTGTGGGGCAAATCATGACCCGTGGCGGTGCCCGGGCGCAAAGTCTAGGTCGAGATACGACCAGGTTCGGCCGGTCGGTTCGATGGTTATCCACAGTCGGCGCCACCCCTGGCCTGACCGTCCGTCCGGTGCGACAGTGAAGGCACAGGCGAGCATGCGCAAGCGTGAGGTGGTGCCCGGTGCCCGCGAGCCCAGCCGACCGCGTCCCCCCGAGCCCAGCCGACCGCGTTCCCGCGAGGGCCCTCGCCGCCGCCGGCCGCGCCGCCGACGACCGGTTCGGCGGCGCCGCGTTCGCGCGCAAGGCGCTCCGCAAGGCGTTCCCCGACCACTGGAGCTTCCTGCTCGGCGAGATCGCCATGTACTCGTTCCTGATCATCGTGCTGACCGGGGTGTTCCTCACCCTGTTCTTCGTCCCGAGCGCGAACGAGACCGTCTACGACGGGTCCTACGGGCCGCTGAAGGGCGTGCGGATGAGCGAGGCGTACGCCTCCGCCCTGCACATCAGCTTCGACGTGCGCGGCGGGCTGCTCATGCGGCAGATCCACCACTGGGCCACCGACGTCTTCATGGCCGCCATCACCGTCCACCTGCTCCGCAACTTCTTCACCGGCGCGTTCCGCAAGCCCCGCGAGCTGAACTGGCTGATCGGGATCCTGCTGTTCATGCTGGTGATGGTGAACGGCCTGTTCGGCTACTCGCTGCCGGACGACCTGCTGTCCGGCACCGGCATCCGGATCCTCGAGGGCGTGCTCGCGTCCGTCCCGCTCGTCGGCTCGTACCTGGTGATGTTCGTGTTCGGCGGCGAGTTCCCCGGCACCGACATCATCCCGCGGCTGTACGTCGTCCACATCCTGCTCATCCCGGGCATCCTGCTCGCGCTGATCCCCCTGCACGCCGTCGTGCTGACGTGGCGGCAGACGCACACCCAGTTCCCGGGCAAGGGCAGCACCAACACGACCGTCCGCGGCTACCCGTTCTTCCCCGTCTTCATCGCCAAGACCACCGCGTTCTTCCTGTGGGTCTTCGGCATCACCGCGCTGCTCGCGGCGTTCTTCCAGATCAACCCGATCTGGCTGTTCGGCCCGTACGACCCCGGCGCGATCAGCTCCGGCTCGCAGCCCGACTGGTACATGGGCTGGCTGGAGGGGTCCCTGCGGATGATGCCGGCCTGGGAGATCAGCGCGTGGGGCCACACGGTCCCGATGAACGTGCTCGTCCCCGCGCTCGGCGTGCCCGGCCTGCTGTTCACCGGCCTCGCCGCCTACCCGTTCGTCGAACGCTGGGTGACCGGCGACGGCCGCGTCCACCACCTGCTCGACCGGCCCCGCGACGTCCCGGCCCGCACCGGCATCGGCATGGGCGGCGTCGTCTTCTACGGGGTGCTGTGGGCCGCGGGCGGCAACGACGTCATCGCCGACCGGTTCGACATCCCGCTGTTCTGGACGACCTGGTTCTTCCGCTGCACGATCATCCTCGGCCCCGTCCTCGCGTACATCGTCGCGTACCGCATCTGCCTCGGCCTGCAGCGCCGCGACCTCGGGCTCGTCCGGCACGGGCTGGAGACCGGCGTCATCCGGCGCCTCCCGAGCGGCGAGTACATCGAGGTGGAGCGGCACCTCCCGGCCGAGGAGACCGCGCTGATCACCGACGACCGCCCGCCGGCCGCCGTGTCGCTGGCCCGCCCGGACACCAAGGGCGTCCAGGCGCCGGAGCGGCGCTCCGGCCTCGGCCGCGTCCGCATCGCGCTGAACCGCCGCTTCATCCACGACCTCGCCGCCCCCGACCGTGCAGCGACCGAGGAGGAGCGGCACGCGCTCGGCCCCTGAGTCCCCGCGGTGGGTGTGCCCGCGCGCGGCGGCCCGGCCCCCGCCGGCCCGCCCGCGCGGCCTCCCCCTCACCCCGCCTTGGCCCGGACGACCGCCTGCGCGGCCCTCCTCAAGCCCACCTGGATCACCAGGTAGGCGACGAAACAGCAGAGCGCCACGAGAAAGACCACCGCCACGGCCGGCCCTGGAAGGAGACTGAACGGGCTGCACAACAGCAACGCCACGCCGAGAACCAACAGCGCGTTGCCCGTGCGCGTCCGCTCCCTGAGCGGCAGTTCTTCGTAACTCACCTTCGCGCTGCGGGACACCTTGTATTTCCCGACGCCTTTGCGGGTGCGCACTCCCACGGCGATACAGGCAAGCCCCAGCGCAGCGTACGCCACGGTCCCGACGACGATCACAGGCACAACGGCACCTCTTCAGAACCAGTCGTCAATCTGGTCGACCGCCCATCCTCCTCCACCCACCACCCCGAAGGGCCGGTGGGCGTCACCCGGTTCGGGGGTGCCGAAGCTCAGCCTCGTCCCGCCAGGGGCGAGGGTGACGGGCACGTCGTCGTCGTTCTGCGGCGCGTCGTCGTGGCGCGCGTCCCGGCGGTCGCTCCGGCGCGCGGACGGCCCCGGTCAGCGGTTCGACGCCGCGCGCGAGGACGGGCCCGGCCACCGCGAGGATCAGCACGTACGCCGCGGCGAGCGGGCCGAGGCGGGCGTTGGTGCCCGCGGTGACCGCGGCCCGGCGATGACGATGTTGAACTCGCCGCGCGGGACGAGCGCGACGCCGGCGCGGAGCCGTCCGGTGACCGCGACGCCGGCGCGGCGGGCGGCGAACCAGCCGGCCGCGAGCTTCGTCGCGATGCCGATGACGGCCGGCAGCGCGGCGATGCCGAGCACCGGGGGCAGGTCGTGCGGGTCGGTGCGCAGGCCGAAGAAGACGAAGACGCGCTGGGGTGCACCGCGCCGAGCGGCGCGGCGCGCTTCGCCCGCGACCTGTCCTGACCTTCCGCGGAGCCGGTCAGGCCGCTCCGGCGGCGGCAGCGGGGCCGGTCCAGATCGCGGCGATGCGGGAGACGTACCGGCCGCCCGCCGTGTCGCCGGGCACCACCAGCTGCGGGCCGTCGGCGTCCATGTCGCGCCCGTCCACGCGGGTGGCCAGCAGCGCGACGCCACCGCCGTAGCGGGGGTCGATCTCGGCCCAGGACAGGACGGCGGTGTGCCCGTCCCGTCCGGTCACCGCGATCAGGAACCGCACCCGGTCCTTGCCGATGACGGGATCGAACCGCGGGCCGGCGGCGAGCAGGACGTCCAGCAGCAGCGGGCCGGTGTAGGCGTGCCGCTGCTCGCCGAGCCGGCCGCAGGCGAAGCCGGCCTCGACGGTGCGCTGCGGCATCTCGCGCAGGTCGGCGACCGCCAGCAGGGCGGCGCGCTCCAGGTCACCGGACAGCCGGAGCCGGGTCCCCGCCGCGCCGGGTGCGCGGGCGCCGGGCACTCGAGCCGGACGGGACGAGGCGGCCGCTTGCGGGAGCCGGGAGGAGATCCCCTTGTCCATGCGTTCCTCCGGAACACCATGAGGCGAGCCGACGGCACGGCCCGCTCCCTCGATGCTTCCGCACCTGCGGCTCTTGTCAAACATTCCTTTCGCAGATGCAAGCTTTTCCGCCAGTAGAGGCTTGCATCTGCCGGTGGCAAGTTCCGGCCGGACGACGTCCGGCCGCCCCGGGATCTCACCGGGACGGCCGGACGCCTCAGTGCGTTCTACCAGTGGTGGCCGTGGTCGCCGTGACCGTGGCCGTGACCGTGGCCGTGGTGGCCGTGGTGGTGGCCGTAGCCGCCGTGGTGATGGCCGCGGTCGCGGACGCATCTGTGCCAGTACGGGTCCCAGTGGGTCCCCCACGGGCAGCCGCGCGGATGCGCCTGCGCGCCCGCGGTCGTCTCCGCCGCGCTCGCCGAGGCGGCGGGCGCGACCACGGCCAGGCCGGTGGCCATGGCCAGGCCGGCGGCGGTCAGCGCCGCCGAGCGCAGCGGACTCGGGATCTTCATGTTTCTCCTCCAGGGGTTCGGGGCCCTGCCGGACCCTTGTCTCCTCCCCTCCAGTACCCGGAGCGCGACCGGTCGACTACTCCTCGTAGGTAAATCATTAAGGCTCTGACCTGCACGATCGACGGTCCGGCGGGACCGCGGCAGGAGCGTTGAACTCCGCCGGGCGCGGCGCCGTAACACCTCCCGTAGATCGTCATCTCGGGAGCTGGAGGGCTCATGAGGCGCCGGAACGCCGCGAGGAAACGTCGTCTGCGTACCGTGGTCGGAGCGAGCGTGGCGGTCGCCGGTGCGGCCGGCCTCGTCGCCGGGTCGCTGTACGCCGGCCACACCGGGGAGGGCGCGCAGGCGGCGAAGCTCGCCGGGGACGCGCAGGCCCGCAGAGCACAGGCCGGCGGCGCGCGGGCGTCGAGCGCGCAGCCGCGGGCGGCGGCGCTCGCGGCGCGGCTCGCCGGACGGCTCGGCGGACGGACCGCCGGCGGGTACCTCGACGCCGCCGGACGTCCCGTCGTCACGGTCGCCACCGCGGCGGACGCGGCGATGGTGCGGTCGGCGGGCGCCGTCCCGAAGATGATGCGGACGAGCCCGCGGACCCTGGCCAGGACGACCGCCGCGCTGCGCCGGTCGATGGCCGGGACGCCCGGCACCGGATGGGCCGTCGACCCGGCGACGTCGCAGGTCGTGATGTGGGTCGACGACTCGGTGAAGGGCGCCCGGATGGCCGGGGTGCGGCGCGCGGCGGCGGGCATGGGGACGGCGGTGCGGATGGTGCGCCTCCCGGGCCGGCTGCACACCCTCGCGCTCGGCGGCGACGCGATCTTCGGAGGCGGCGCGCGCTGCTCGCTGGGCTTCAACGTCGAGCGGGGCGGGCAGCCGTTCTTCCTCACCGCCGGGCACTGCGGGAACATCGTGAAGGACTGGACCGCCGACCAGGCGGGCGCGCAGGCTCTCGGCACGACGGTGCAGAGCGACTTCCCGGGCAACGACTTCGCGCTCGTCCAGGCCACGGACGACGGGCAGAGCGCGGTCGACCTGCACGACGGCACCGCGCAGCCGATCGCGAAGGCCGCCGACGCGGTGGTCGGCCAGCAGGTGGCGCGCAGCGGCAGCACGACGGGCGTGCACACCGGGCGGGTCACGGCGGTCGGCGCGACGGTGAACTTCCCGGAGGGGACGGTCACCGGGATGATCCAGACGACCGTCTGCGCCGAGCCGGGCGACAGCGGCGGCCCGCTGTTCAGCGGGAAGACCGCGCTGGGGCTGACGTCGGGCGGGTCGGGCGACTGCCAGACCGGCGGCGTCACGTTCTTCCAGCCGGTCACCGAGGCGCTCCAGACGTTCGGCGCGCAGATCCCCTGAGGCCGGTGAACCGTGCGGGCGGGACGTCACATTCCGCCCGCCGGCTCCGTCATGGAGGTATCGGCATCGAAACCACCATGAGGAGATCACCATGAACGCCCGGATCAACTTCTACGGGAGCGACCTGGCCATGAAGGTCGCGAAGTACTTCAACTCCGCGGGCAAGGCCATCGCCGAGTCGGGCCTTCCCGCCGCGACGCAGGAGCTGGTGCGGATCCGCGCGAGCCAGATCAACGGCTGCGGCTTCTGCCTCGACATGCACACCAAGGACGCCGCGGCCGCCGGGGAGACTCGGCAGCGGATCAACCTGGTGGGCGCCTGGCGCGAGGCCACGGTCTACACCGACGCCGAGCGCGCGGCGCTCGAGCTGGCCGAGGAGGGCACCCGCCTCGCCGACGGGTCCGGCGTCAGCGACGAGACCTGGGCGAACGCCGCGAAGCACTTCGACGAGGAGCAGCTCGCCGCCCTGGTGGGGATGATCGCCCTCATCAACGCCTACAACCGCCTCAACGTCATCACGCGAATGCCCGCCGGCGACTACGTGCCCGGCCAGTTCGCCTAGCTAGGAGTCCGCCGAGACGGACGCGCCGCCCGGAAACGCGTTGTCGGGACATGAGCGGCTTTGGATACTTGGCGGATGGTGTCCTCGCTCGTGGCATTCGTCGGCGCGGCGTTCCTGGTCGCGATGGTCCCCGGCCCCAGCACGGCCGTGATCCTGCGGCGCTCGGTGATGAACGGCCGCGCCAACGGCATGGCGACCGTGCTGGGCAACGAGTGCGGGGTGCTGCTGTGGGGCCTGGCCGCCGCGTTCGGCCTGTCCGCCCTCCTGCTCGCCTCGCGCCTCGCCTACGACGCGATGCGGATAACGGGCGCCGTGGTCCTGGTGTGCATGGGGGCGCGCGCGCTGTGGAAGGCGCGGCACGAGGACGGAGCGGACGGGGAGCCGGCCCCGGCCGCGGCCGTCTCGCACGGGCGCGCGTTCCGGCAGGGCCTGATCACCAACGTCGCGAACCCGAAGGCGGGCGTGTTCGCGGTGTCGTTCCTGCCGCAGTTCGTCCCGCACGGCGCGCCCGTCCTGGCGACGCTCGTCCTGTTCTCGGTGATCTGGGCCGTGGTCGACATGGCGTGGTTCCTGCCGATGGTCTGGCTGGCCGGACGCGCCCGTGTGCTGCTGCGGCGCGCGTCGATCCGGCGCCGGATGGAGCAGGTGTCCGGGCTCGTCCTTCTCGGCCTGGGCCTCCGCCTCGCCGCCGATTCCTGACGTCCCTCCTTCACCGGGTCACGGCCGGGCGTCGACGAGCCGCGACAGCAGGGTGACGAACTGGCGCTGCTGGCCGTCAGGGGTGCGAGGAACTCCTTCTGAACGCCGTCGACGACCCTGTCGAGTTCGCGGAGCCGTCCGGCGCCCGCCCTGACCCGTTGACGTGCGGCGTGTCGCCCTGGCCGCGCTCATCAGGGCGGCACGCCGCGGCTCAACCGCGATCATCGCTGGTCGTCGCCCTGCGGCGTCCATTCGTAGTTGCCGGACGCGGCGGAGTCGGCCGTGTCCCAGCAGAAGCCGTAGGTCACGTCCGGCTGGTGGCCGGTGGTGCCGTCGATGGCCTTGGAGTTGCAGGCCTTGCCGTCGGCGGTGGTCCCCTGGCGCGGGGCCTCGGCCAGGATGTTCTGCACGCCGAGCTTGGGGAGCTGGGCGTCCAGCTGCTCGACCCGGTCCTGCAGCTCGGCCTGGTTCCAGGCGGGCCGCATGGAGTAGTTGTCCAGGCTGGGGGTGGGCGGGTCGTCGGCGTGGGCGGGGCCCGCGACGGCCGTCAGGCCGGCGGCGGCGACCGCGGTCGGGGCGCACGCGCGGGCCAGTGCCCTCAGGTGCCGTTCCATGGGAGCTCTCCTCGGGCGGTCACCTGGCCATGGTGATGGCCAAGATCACGTACCGGGACAGCGCCAAACTGGCACACACTTCATCCGTTTTTGCCGCACATGGCGGCGACTACGTTGAGCGACGTTCCCTGCCCGTATCGTTAGAATGCCCAGCACGTCACGAAATGACCGGCTCGGCATGCATAAAGCCGATGCGACGGAGGTCACTCCCGGGCCTCGGCGAACACGGGCACCAACAAAGATCGTTTCTGACCACAGAGTCGCGCAGGGGGCGAGCGGGGTTTACAGCATTCCCGCAGATTTCCGGAAATGGCCAGTCAGCTCACTTTTCCAGCGCATTCCGGTTGTGCGGTGATTGATCCCGCTAAGCTCCAGGCGCATCGTTCTCGTCCGGCACACCGGGCCTTACTGCACGAGCGCACCCGCCCTGCAAGCCGCGCGGTCCCGCGGCTTCCCCCGCCATCGGCCAGGTGCGAATCCAGCCCGGAACGCATGGAGAGACCCCCCGATCAGAGGAGCAGCAATGCGTGCAACTCGGCTGGCCGCGGCGGCGGTCGCCACCGGGTCCCTGGTGTTCGGCATGGCGGGCACCGCCCTCGCCGACGCCCAGGACGGGCCCAAGGCCGGGCAGTTCTGCAAGAAGGCCGAGATCGGCAAACAGGTCAAGCTCGCGAACGGCACCCTGCTGAAGTGCGAGCTCAAGGCCGGGCAGAAGGTCCCCCACTGGGTGGACGTCACCGGCCAGAAGCCGCCGACGGCGCCGCCCACCGAGCCGAAGCCGACGTTCACGTTCGGGTTCGACAAGGTGAAGCTGTCCAGCCGGGTCGTCGCGCCCGGACGGCACACCACGTTCACGGTGACGTGCCCGGGCACGGTGACCATCACCGGCAACGGCTACACCCGCAACCCGCTGCCCGTGAAGAAGGTCGGCAAGGCCACCTGGACCGCGACCGGCACCTTCAAGAGCAGCCTGCCCGACCCGACGGTCGCGACGGTGGTCTGCAAGGGCTTCGGGTCCGTGAAGTACAGCACCCACCCGTCCAAGACCCCGGCCAAGCCCGGCAGCGGCCTGCAGCCGGCCACGCCGAAGATCCCGAACGGGCGGATCGACACCGGTGACGGCAGCATGTACGGCCGGACGGCCGGTTCCGGCGCGCCGCTGATGGCGATCGGCTGGGGCGCGCTCGCGGCCGCCGGGCTCGGTGCCGTCGCGCTGCGGCGGCGGACGGCGCGGGAGCGGTCGAACGTTGCCTGAGTTCCGAGCATCGGCCGGCGACGGCCGGGACCGGGGGGCCGCGGTGCCCGCCGGGCTCGGCCGCGCCGGATGCGCGGTGGCCGGGGTGCTGCTCGCCGGGCTGCTGATCAGCGCCTGCGGAGGGGGCGACGGACACGCCGCGTCCTCGCCGTCCGCACCGAAGTCGGCGCCGGCGGCGAGCGCGACGCCCGGCGGCACCACGGCCGCGTCGAACGTCTCGTCGCTGGCCCCGTCCGAGCCCACCAAGATCACGATCTCGAGGATCGGGGTGTCGGCGCCGGTCGGCCAGATCGGGCTGCTGCCCGGCGGCCGGATCCAGGAACCGCCGCTGAGCAGGCCGAACCTGGCCGGCTGGTACAAGGAGGGCCCGACGCCGGGCGAGGTCGGCCCGGCGGTCATCCTCGGCCACGTCGACGCGAACAAGAAGGCCGCGGTCTTCTTCCGGCTGAAGGAGCTGAAGCCGGGCGACAAGATCCAGATCGGCCGCAAGGACGGGACGACCGCCACGTTCACCGTGGAGCGGACGCAGCGCGTCAACAAGGACGCCTTCCCGCACCGGAAGGTCTTCGGCGAGTCGCTGGACCACCCGGCGCTCCGCCTGGTGACCTGCGGCGGCGCCTTCGACCCCAAGGCGGGCCACTACACCGAGAACCTCATCGTCTACTCGACGATGACCGCCTCCTGAGCCCGCCCCTTGACGCCGAATCGCGGCGTGCCGTCCCGGAAACGGCACGCCGCAGGCCGGCGGGTGGTCAGCGGCGGTAGAGGGTGAACTTGTCCTCGCCGATGCGCTCGCGCAGCGCCGGGTCGTCGATGCCCTGGCCCTCGCCGGTGGCGCCGCAGAGGACGGCGACCTTGCCGATGTGCTGGTTGGTCTGGACGGCTCGGGTCGCCTCGCCCGCCTCGTCCAGCGGGAACACCGAGGACAGCGTCGGGTGGATCATGCCGAGCGAGAACAGCCGGTTCACCTCGACGGCCTCGTGGTAGTTGAAGCCGTGCGAGCCGATGATGCTCTTCAGCCGCATCCACAGGAACCGGTTGTCGTACTCGTGCTTGAAGCCGGTCGACGAGCCGCAGGTGACGATCTTGCCGCCGCGCTTGGCGACGTAGACGGACGCGCCGAACGTCTCGCGGCCGAGGTACTCGAACACGATGCCGGGGTCCTCGCCGACGAGGCGGCGGATCGCCTCGCCGAGCATCCGGCCCGCCTTCGGGTGCCGCAGGCCCTGCTCGCCGAGGTTCAGCTCGCTGCGGTTGATGACGTGCTCGCAGCCCTGCGACCGGACGATCTCGGCCTTCTCTTCGGAGGAGACGACGCCGACCGGGATGCCTCCGCCGTTCCTGACCAGCTGCGTCGCGAACGAGCCGAGCCCGCCCGTCGCGCCCCAGATCAGCACGACGTCGCCCTGCTTCATGCGGGCGCCGTGGCTGCCGACGAGCATCCGGTACGCGGTCGCGGCGCAGAGCGTGTTAGAGCCCGCCTCCTCCCAGGTGAGGTGCGCGGGCTTGCGGATCAGCTGGTTCGCCTTGACGATGCAGTACTCGCCGAGCGACCCGAAGTTGGTCTCGAAGCCCCACGCGAGCTGCGACTCCGACATCATGCCGTCGTCGTAGGAGCCGTGGTCCTCCTCGTCCACGTAGGACGGGGACAGCACGACCTTGTCGCCGGCCTTCCAGTTCTTCACGCCGCTGCCGGTGCGGACGACGACGCCGGAGCCGTCGGAGCCGAGGATGTGGTACGGCAGGTCGTGGCGGGCGCCGTACCAGCCCTGCCGGCCGAACTTCTCCAGGAACGCGAACGTCGGCACCGGCTCGAAGATCGCCGACCAGACGGTGTTGAAGTTGATCGCCGCCGCCATCACCGCGACCACGCACTCGTCGGGCGCCAGCTCGGGCATGTCGACCTCGCCGACGTGCATGGATTTGCGCACGTCCTTGTCGGTCTGGCCGTCGAAGATGCCGACCTCGTCCTTGCGGGTGAACGCGGCGCGGAACCGGGTCGGCAGGTCGATCTCCTGCAGCTCGGGTCCGCTCGCTCCGGACCGGACGGCGTCGAGCAGGTCGTGGGCCATGAGTGTCCTCCGTGAACGACGGGGTGGGGCGCGGCCTCAGCGGGCCGGAGTTGACCGTGCCGCGGTCCGGGCGCGGCCGGACGCGTCGCGCGCGTCCGGGCCGTCCGCGGGCCGCCGGGTGCCGCCGTCCGCGCCCGCGGCGCGTCCGGCGAGCCGGCCCTCCAGGTGCGCGGCGAGGATCTCCACGCCCGGCGGGTCCAGCAGGTTCAGGTGGTGCACCCCGGGGATCGTGACGATCTCCAGGTCGGAGCAGAGCCCGCCGAAACCGTTGGTCCCGTCGAGCACGTAGCGCGCGTCGCGCACCGCCCAGGGGGTCTCCTCCGGGGCGTGGTAGAGGATGACGCGGCCGTCGTAGGGCCGCGGCTGGTACGCCTCCAGGGATCGGGTGTCCTGGTGGGACGTGAGCTGGTGGGTGAGGGCCGCCGGCGGGATGTAGTCCACCAGCGGCGCCGCCCGCTCCATGACCAGCGCGAACTGCGCCTCTTCGTCCAGTCCGGACAGCTCGTCGTAGGTGAGCGTGACGTCCAGGCCGTACGTCTGGTTGATGTAGTCGGCGAACGCGGCGAACCGGCGGGCGAGGGTGTCGGACTCGTCGTCCACCGCGAGGGGGATGCCGGCGTCGAACAGCGCGACGAACTCGACGTCGCGGCCGGCGGCGGTGAGCTGCCGGGCGGTCTCGTAGGCGAGGACGCCGCCGAACGACCAGCCGCCGAGCCGGAACGCGCCCTCGGGCTGCGCCTCGAGCAGGTGCTGGACGTAGCGGGCGGCGCGCTCCTCGACGGACGGGGCGTCCTCGAACCGCTCCAGGCCGTAGACGGGCTGGTCGGCACCGAGCAGGTCGATGAGCTGCCGGTAGCAGGCGGTGGTGCCGCCGGCGGGGTGCGCGATGAAGATCGGGCGGCGGTCGCCGGTGGGCTTGAGCGGCCGGACGGTCTGCCGCGCGGCCTCCTCGTCGGCGGCCCGGATGACCTCCGCGACGTTCTCCGCGGTCGGGACCTCGAACAGCTCGCCGCGCGTCACTTCTCTGTTCTCCCCGACCAACCGACCCCGACCGACCTCCCGGGCCAGTTCGGCGGCGACCATCGCGACGACCTGGTCGGCCTGGTGCTCCTGGCCGCCGAGGTCGGCGAAGAAGTCGGCGGTGACGCCGACCCGGTCGAGGCCGAGGACGTCCTCGAAGATCCGGACGGCGAGGCGCTCGGCGGCGTCGCGCGGCATGACGTAGCCGGACTCGGCGTTCGACACGGCGGTGGACGGGGCGGCGGCGCCGGCGAGGCCCAGCTCGCCGGCGGCCCACTCCTCGAACACGTTGACGCTGGCGCCCTGCAGCAGCACGGACGGCGGGACGGTCAGGCCGAGGTCGTGCTCGACGCCGCTCTTGATCCGGACGGCGACGAGGGAGTCCAGGCCGAGGTCGGTGAGCGGGACGGCGGGGTCGAGGCGCTCCGGGTCGAACCCGAGGACGGACGCGATCCGGTACCGGACCCGCGCGGCGATCAGCGCGCGGGCCTCGACGGGGTCGAGGTTCTTGAGGGCGTCGACGCCGGGCCAGTCGCCCGCGTCGTCCGCGCCGCGCTCGGCCGCCGCCTCGGTCAGCGCCGCGAAGTAGGGCATGTTGCGGATCTCGGGGAACAGCTCGACGGCCGTGACCGGGTCGAACCGCAGTACGCCCGCCGCGGTCGTGCCGTGCGCGAGGAGCGCTTCGAGGGCCTCGGCGCCCTCCTCGGGGCTGATCGGGTCGATGACGGTCACCGCGGTCTCGGCCGCGCCGCCGACGCGCGACCACGTGCCCCAGTTGATCGTGGTGCCGGGCCGGCCGTGCGCCCGCCGGTACGCGGCGAGCGCGTCGATCGCGGCGTTCGCCGCCGCGTACGCGGCCTGGCCGGGCGAGCCGAGCAGCGCCGCCGCCGACGAGTGCAGCGCGAACCAGTCGAGGCCGGCGTCCCAGGTGGCGTCGCTGAGCCGCCGCGCGCCCTCGACCTTCGCCGTCCACACCCTGTGGAGATCCTCGGCGCCGAGGTCGGCGATCAGCCGGTCGTCGATCGCGCCGGCGCCGTGCACGACGCCGCGCAGCGCCAGGCCGCCCTCCGTGGCGGCCTTCACCAGGCGCTCGGCGGTGCCGGGCGCGGCGATGTCGCCGAGGACGACGCCGACGTCCACCCCGCTCTCGCGCAGCTTCGCGATCACCTTCTCGGCGCCGGCGCCGGGGCCGCTCCGGCCGGACAGCACGATCCGTCCGGCGCCGCGCTCGGCCAGCAGCCGCGCGGTGACCAGGCCGATCCCGCCGTACCCGCCGGTGATGATGTAGGCGCCGCCGCGCCGGACGATCTTCCTGGGCCTGGCGTCGGAGTCGGGGAGGGCGGCCTGCGCGAGGCGCGCCGCGTACCTGCGGCCGGCGCGCCAGGCGACCTCGCGGGCGGCGCCATCGCCGAGCAGCTCCCGGACCAGGTCGTCGGGCCGGTCGACGTCGACGAGCGTCGCCCGCTGGACGGTCCGCTCGAACGCCAGGACGCGGGTCAGCGCGGCGGCGAACCCGTGCCCGGGCTCGCCGGCCTCGCCGTCCAGCACGGGGACGGCGCGGTGCGTCGCGACGTACAGGCGGGGGCCGTCCGGCAGGGAGCGGCTCGTCTCCGCGATGGCGAGCACGAGGTCCTCGTCGACGAGGTCGGCGGCCGGGACGAGCACGACCCCTTCCACGCCGGAAGTGTCGCCCAGGTCGGTGCGGTCGCGGCGGACGGCGCGGCGTCCGCTGCTTTCCAGCCCGGCGGCGGTCGCTGCGGCGAGGGCGTCATCGTCGTCGGCGAGGATCAGCCATGTGCCGTCACGCTCGCCGGGCTCGGGGGCCTCCGCTTCGTCCCACAGCAGCTCGACCAGCTTGTCCGCGACGGGGACGGGGACGTCGTGGCGCTCGGTGCGGCGCAGCACGATGCCGGTCGCCTCCGCCAGGACCTCGCCGCCGGCGCCGAGCAGCAGGACGGAACCGGTCATCTCGCCGTCGTCCTGCACCGCCGCCACGCGGACGTGCCCGCCTCGGTGCGTGGGCCCGTGCACGCGCAGGCTGCCGATCGTCTCGGCGAGCCAGACGCCGCCGCCCGCGACCGCCGCCGCCTCCGCGGACAGCGCGGCCAGGCAGCGGTCGAACACCTCGGGGTGCAGCCGGTAGTGCCGCGACCCGCGCTCGGCGCCCGCGACCTCCGTCGCCGCGCCGGGCTCCGGCGCGGGGGCGGGACGCGCGTCCTCGCCGACGTCCGCGCTGGCCAGCCGCGCCCACGTGCCGGCGGGCGTCAGCGCGTGCACCTCGACGCGCTGCTCGGCCTCGGCGAACGTCGTCGTCACCGTCGTGCGCCCGGCGAGCGCGAGCGGGCGCTCCATCCACAGGCTGTTGACGCGGACGGCCTCGGTGCCGAGCGCCGTCGCGCCCGCCGCGAGCGCCATCTCCGCGAACGCCGCGACCGGCAGCGCGGGCAGGCCGTGCACGGCGAGGTCGCCGAGCCACGGCTGCGCGTCCAGGCCGACGTCGGCGCGCCAGGCGTGCCGGTCCTCACCGGGCAGCTCGACGTGCGCGCCGAGCAGCGGATGCTCGTCACGGCCGCCGCGGTTGCGGTTCGACAGGTCGACCCAGTGGCGCTCGTGCCGCCACGGCGACTGCGGGACGTCCACGATCCGGCCGTCCGAGGGCTGCGCGACGGCGAGGCCGTGCGCGGCGAGCGTCGCGAGCTGCGCGTGGAACGTCAGCGTGTCGTCGGTTTCCTGGCCCTTCGGCGCGCGCTTCAGCGTGTGCGTGACGAGGGCGCCGCTGCCGGCGAGGGTCTCCCCGACCGCGTGCGCGAGGATCGGATGCGCGTTGACCTCGACGAACGTCCGGAACCCGTCCTCGGCCGCCGCCGCCACCGCGTCCGTCAGCCGGACCGGGTTGCGCAGGTTCGCCGCCCAGTACTCGACGTCCAGCCGCGCGTCCTCGCCGTCGAACGCCCGGGGGTCGGGCAGCGCCGTCGTGTAGAGCCTGATGCCGTCGGCGAGCGGCGTGCCGGGTTCGAGGCCGACCTCGGCGAGCTGCTCGCGCAGGTTGGGCAGCAGCGGGTCGACCTGCGGGGAGTGCCCCGCGCCCTCCGCCTGCACCATGCGCGCGAGCCGGCCCTCCGCCTCCGCACGCTTGACGATCTCGGCGACCTGATCGGCGTCGCCCGTCACGACCGTCTGCTTCGGCGAGGAGTGCACCGCCGCATACACCTCGGGCAGCCCGTCCGCGAGCCGCTCGACGTCCTGCGCGGACGCGCCGAGCACCGCCATCGCGCCGCCGCCGACCAGTTGCGTCAGCAGCTTCGACCGCCGCACGATCACCCGGACGCCGTCCTGCGGGGTGAGCGCGCCCGCGACGACCGCCGCCGCGACCTCGCCCATCGAGTGCCCGATCACCGCGCCCGGCACCACGCCGTACGCCTGCCACATCCGGGCCAGGCCGAGCTGGACCGCGAAGAGCACCGGCATCGTGTCGGCCGGGCCGTCCGGCTTGCGGCCCTCCTCGAGCAGCGACCACAGGTCCGGGCCGCCCTCCTCGGCGAACAGGCCGTCCAGGTCGTCGATCGCCTCGGCGAACGCGGGCTCCTCCTCCAGCAGCCGCTGCGCCATGCCCGCGCGCTGCGCCCCGTATCCGGAGAACACCCAGACCGGACGTCCCGGGACGCCGAGCGCCGAACCCGTCACCACGCCCGGATGCGGACGGCCCTCCGCGAGCGCCTTCAGGCCCTCGACCAGGCCGTCGCGGTCGCGGGCCGACACCGCCGCGCGGGACCGGCCCCGCCCGCCGCGCCGGTGCAGCGTCCGCGCCAGGTCGGCGAGCTTCACGTCGTCGCGGGCCGGGACCCACTCCGCCAGCAGCGCGGCGTGGTCGCGGACGCGGTCGTCGCTCGTGTCCGACAGCGGGAACGTCCGCACCACCGCCGGCCGGCTCGCGACCTCCTGCGCCGGAGCCTCCTCCAGCAGCACGTGCGCGTTCGTCCCGCCGAACCCGAAACCCGACACGCCCGCGCGCGCGGGATGGCTCCGCTCCGGCCACGGCGTCTCGTCCGCGACCACCCGGAGCCGCAGCTCGTCGAACGGGATGTGCGGATTCGGCTCCTTGTAGTGCGCGCTGGCCGGAATCACCTTGTGGTGCAGCGCCAGGACGGTCTTGATAAGGCCCGCTATGCCCGCCGCCGACTCCATGTGGCCGAGGTTGCTCTTCGCCGACCCGATCAGCAGCGGCTCGTCCTCCGCCCGGCCCGCGCCGAGCACCTCCCCGACGGCCTTCGCCTCGATCGGGTCGCCCAGGAACGTGCCCGTCCCGTGCGCCTCGATGTAGTCGACCTCGCCGGTCTCCACGCCCGCCGCCGCGTACACGTCCCGCAGCAGCGCCCGCTGCGCGTCCGAGTTCGGCGCGACCAGGCCGTTGGAGCGGCCGTCGGAGTTGACGCCCGAGCCCTTCACCAGCGCGAGGATCCGGTCGCCGTCGCGGACCGCGTCCGACAGCCGCTTCAGCACCACCGCGCCGCAGCCCTCCGCGCGGACCATCCCGTCCGCCGACGCGTCGAACGCCTTGCAGTGCCCGTCCTTCGCCGTCGCGTCCGCCAGGTCGAACGTCATCGTCACCGTCGGCGACAGCAGCACGTTCACCCCGCCGGCGAGCGCCACGTCCGCCTCGCCGCTGCGCAGCGCCTGCACCGCCAGATGCGTCGACACCAGCGACGACGAGCACGCCGTGTCCACGATCATGCTCGGGCCGCGCAGGTCCAGCAGGTACGACAGCCGGTTCGCGATGATGCTCAGTGCCGCGCCCGTCGCCGTGAACGGCTCCAGCGACGCCAGGTCCGACGCGGTGAACGCCGCGTACTCCGGCGCCGACACGCCCACGAACACGCCGGTGCGGCTGCCGCGCAGCGACGCCGGCCCGATCCCCGCGTGCTCGAACGCCTCCCACGCCACCTCGAGGACGAGCCGCTGCTGCGGGTCCATCACCGCCGCCTCGCGCGGCGTGATCCCGAAGAACTGCGCGTCGAACCGCGCCACGTCGTCCAGGAACCCGCCGAGCCGCGTCGTCCGCGCCAGCCGGTCGGCGACCTCCGGGGAACCGTCGTCGAACGGGTCCCAGCGGCCGTCCGGCACCTCCCGGATCGCGTCGCCCCGGCCCGTCAGGAACCGCCAGTACTCCGCCGGGCCCGTCAGGTCGCGGTCGCCGCCGGGGAACCGGCAGCCGATCCCGATCACCGCGATCGGCTCGTCGTCGCGCGCCGCCGCCCGGACCGGCGCCGCCGCGGGCTCCGCTTCGGCCGCGGCCGAGGCGCCGCCCGCCAGCGCCCGGGACAGCTTGTTGATCGTCGGGTGCTCCCACACCAGCGTCGCCGGCAGCGCCCGGCCCAGCATCTGCTCGAGATCGCCCGCGATCGCGACCGCGTCCCGCGACGCCAGCCCGAACTCCTCGAGCGGACGGTCCGGGTCGACCTCGGCCTCGGGGATCCTGGAGCGCCGCGCGATCTGCTCGATCAGGTGCCGGCGAATCGCGTCCTCGGCGGCGCGAGTGTCGCCCTCCGCGGTGTCGCGCGCGGCTCCGGAACGATCGTTGCTCTGCATGCGGTGGGTTCCCCCCATGAAACCGGGATCGTTCATCGAAGCGGAGGGACCACTTTGTCCTACGGTGACCGGCTCACGATGCGCACCCAGACCACTTTTCTCCCCTGCCACTTGTCACGGTGATGACAAGACTCAGCAGTAACCAATGTGGCCTGATGGGATAGTTGAGGGGCTCTGCCCTAACAGCGGGCCGAGTGACCAGATGCCAACCAATAGTAACAATAGCCACGAACGCTTTTAGGGGGAAGCGGCGGATTTCCCGGCGGCACGGGACCCGCCGCGGGATCAGGTGACCCGGGGCCGATACCGATGGGCGCTGGCGGTGGTGGCCGTCAGCGCGTTCATGACCACCATGGACAACACGGTGGTCTTCACCGCGCTGCCCAGGATCATGGCCGACCTCGGCATGTCGTCCTCCGCCAAGGACTGGGTCGCCACCGGCTACATCCTCATGTTCTCCTGCCTGATGATCACCGGCGGACGGCTCACCGACCTGTACGGCTGCCGGCTCACCTTCACCACCGGCATGGTCGTCTTCACCGCCGCCTCCGCCGTCTGCGGCCTGTCCCACACCTCCGAAGTGCTCATCCTCGCCCGCATCGTGCAGGGCGGCGGCGCCGCGCTGGTGCTGCCCGCCACCCAGGTCATGGTCACCGTCGGGCGGAGCGACAAGCAGCGCTCCATCGGCAACATCGTCTTCATCGGCGCCGCGTCCAGCGCCACCGCGCTCGGCCCCACCATCGGCGGCATCATCGTCGAGCACTTCCACTGGGGCTGGATCTTCCTGATCAACATCGTCCCCGGCGTCCTCGTCATCCTGCTCGGCGCCGTCGTCCTCACCGGCCGCAGCAAGAACCCGCACGCCCGCATCGACCTGCCCGGCGTGCTCATCTCCGCGACGATGCTGTTCGCCTTCATCTACGGCCTCGAGGACGGCAACAAGCACGGCTGGGGCGACCCGTCCGTGCTCAGCACCTTCGCGCTCGGCGCCATCGCGCTCGCCTGCTTCATCGTCGTCGAGAGCTGGGCCCCCGACCCGATGATCGACCTGCGGTTCTTCCGCAACCGCGTCTTCACCGGCGGCCTGGTGTCCCAGATGCTCTACGGCATCGGCTTCAACGGGATGATGTTCTACTCCCAGCCGTTCCTGCAGCGCTTCCTCGGCTTCTCCCCGCCCGAGGCCGGCCTGGTCATGCTGCCCCCCGCCCTCACGATCATGGTGCTGACGCCCGTCGCGTTCGTGCTCGCCGCCAAGGTCGGCCCCCGGCCCGCCATCGGCGCCGGCATGGGCCTCATGGGCGTCGGCATGGTGCTGTTCTCCGCGCTCGGGATCGGCGACGGGTACGCCGACCTCATGCCCGGCGTCCTGCTCGTCGGCGTCGGCGCCGCCCTCGCCATGCCCCTCGTCATGTACGTCCTCAAGGCCGTCCCCGAACGGCGCGCCGGCGTCGCCAGCGGCGTCATCAACGTCATCCGCGAGGCCTCCGGCGCGTTCGGCATCGCCATCGTCGGCCTGCTCATCCAGACCGTCCCCGACGAGGGCGCGAGCGCCGAGGCCCTCGAGACCTTCCGGCAGGGCACCTCCTCCGGGCTCGTCCTCGGCGCCGTCCTCGTCCTCATCGGCGGCGTCATCAGCGGCCTCACCCTGCCCAGCCGGCGCGGCTGGCTCGGCCCCAAGCACGGCAAGCAGACCCCGTTCGCCGAACCCGCCCTCGCGGGCGCCGCGCGCCCCGAACCCGCCCTCGCCACCGCCACCGCCGTCACCGCCACTCCCCGCGACCCGATCCCCGTCGTCCCGGGCCCGGACCCCGCCGGCGCGACCCCGTCCGCCGGCCCCGTCCAGGCGCCCACCCCCCTCAGGACGGAAACGGACACCATGGCCGCACCCCGCACCCCCGGTCCCCACTGGTGGAGCGACATCCCCGACGACGACGAGCCCGCCCCCCGGCACCCGTCCCCGCCGGGCACGACGTCCCCCTGGCAGGACTGGGCCGACACCGCCATCCCCACCTGGACCTTCCCCGCCGAGGAGCCCCCGCCGCCCACCAGCAAGTGGTTCGACGACGAGTCCGCCGCCCGCTCCCGCGGCACCCTCCCGCCCGACGACGACCCGCTGGCCACGCTCCCCGACCGCTGGACGCCCGGCGGCTCCCCCCTCCCGGCCCCCACCCCCGAGACCGAACCCATAGCCGCCGCCCTCCTCAGCGAACTGGCGGCCCGCGGCGGGAACCCCCCGCACGACGAGCAGGCGGCGGACGGCGAAGACCCCGCTCCCTCGGTGCCCCACGCCGCGCAGGGGCCGGAGTCCGCCCCCGGCGGCGCGGCGTCGTCCCCGCCCGACGATGAACCCCTCGGCGAGGCGCCCGGCCCCGCGCCCGAAACGCCCCGACCGGATGCCGCGGACCCCGAAGCCCCGGTGGCGACGGCCGAGCCGAGCGGCGCGCAAGGCACCGCGCCGTCCCAGCCGATCACGCTGAACTGGGAGACCCCCGGCCCGTTGAGCACCCCGCCGACGCCCGGCCACGACGACGCCACGACCGCCCAAGGCGAGACGCGCGTGGGCGACTCCGGCCAGGCGGCGGAGAACCCGCCGGGCTCCGGGGCGTCGCCGCTGGTCGCGCCGGGTCAGGACGTCTCCGATCCGCTGAGCGCCCCGGTGATGAGCGAGCCGGCGGGCGAGCCTCGCGGTGTGCCGGACGTCGACGAGCGGCCGGCTCACGTGCTCGGCGGCGAGCCTGGGGACGCCTGGGTGGCCGGACGCGGGGGCGCGGACCCGGCGGACGCGGCGGACCCGGCGGACGCGGCGGACGCGGCGGACGACGGGGAGGTGCCGGAGGTCGGCGGGCCGGGGTGGCCTCCGCCGCCGCCGGACGGATGGTTGTACACGCCGTACGTGCCCGAGGACGGGGAGCCGCCCGGCGAGCCGTCCGTCAGCCCGCGCAGCGATGCCTGGTGAGGAGCCGCCATGAGCCGAATCGTGATCTTCGCCGCGGGGTCGCGCGGCGACATCCAGCCGTGCGTGGCGCTCGGGCGGGCGCTGCGCGAGCGGGGTGACGAGGTCCGGCTCGTCGCGAGCGCGCGGTACGCGCCGATGGCGATGGCGGCGGGCCTGGAGCTGGCACCGCTGACGGCCGACCCGACGGAGATCCTGGAATCGGACGCGGGGCAGGAGCTGCTGGCCGGCGGCCGGAACCCGGTGAAGTTCCTCGGCGGGTTCCGGCGCATCCTCGGGCCGATGGCGGAACGGCTGCTGGGCGAGTGCCTGGACGCCTGCAAGGGCGCCGATCTGATCCTGGGCCCGACGCTGGGCTTCCTGCCGGAGCACATCGGCGCGCATCTGGGCGTGCCGCGGGCGCTGATCCACTTCCAGCCGAGCCAGCCGACGGGGGCGTTCCCGCATCCGTTCGTGCCGCAGGCGCGGATGCTGGGCCGCTGGGGGAACCGGGCGAGCTTCGGGGCGGTCGACCAGATCGCGTGGCAGCTGTCGCGGCCGTTCATCAACCCGTGGCGGGACGAGCGGCTGGGGCTGCCCCGGCTTCCGCTGCGGGGCCTGCGGCGGGACGGGACGGCGGTGCTCGCGTGCTTCAGCGAGGCCGTGGTGCCGCGTCCGAAGGACTGGCCGGCGAGCGTCCACATGACCGGGTACTGGTTCTGGGACGAGCCGGAATGGGAGCCGCCGGAGGAGATCACCGCGTTCCTGGAGGCGGGGCCCGCGCCGGTCTACGTCGGGTTCGGGAGCATGGTGCCGAAGGACGCGCGGATGACGGGGCGGGTCGTCCGGACGGCGCTGCGGCTGGCGGGCCTGCGCGGCGTGGTGCAGGGCGACCCGGACACCTCGGACGACGAGGTCCTCGCGGTGCGGGACGTCCCGCATGCGTGGCTGTTCCCCCGCATGTCGGCGGTCGTGCACCACGGCGGCGCCGGGACGACGGCGGCGGGGCTGCGGGCGGGCGTCCCGACGGTGGTGTGCCCGTTCTTCGGGGACCAGCCGTACTGGGGCGAGCGGGTCGCCGCGCTCGGCGCGGGGCCGGCGCCGCTGCCGTTCCGCGCGATGACGGTGCCGCGGCTCGCGCGGAGGCTGCGGCGCGTCGCGGAGGACCAGGAGATGGCGGACCGCGCGTACGAGGTGGGCCGGCGCATCCGGGCGGAGGACGGCGTGGGCCGCGCCCGCGACGTCATCGACGGGCTGCTGCGCTAAAAGTCAGTCGGAGCTCCACGTCCAGCCGTTGCCGTCGGGGGACGGGACGATCCGGCGCTTGACGCGCGGTGGCCGGACGGGCTGCGGCTGCGGCCGGCCGTTCGCCCACGGCGCCCACGGTTCCCGCGGCGCCTGCGGTGCTTGCTGCTGGCGCGGCGCGGACGGGTGCGGGTCGCGGAACACCAGCTGCGGCCGTTCGCCGTCGACCGGCCCGCTCGGGGTGGGCTGCAGGACGGACCGGAACGCGTCGTTCGCGTCCCGCACCGGCACGGCGGCGGGCTCGGGCGCAGGCGGCGCAGGTGGCACGGCAGGCGCAGGTGGCGCAGGCTCAGGCCTTGCCGGCGCCGGCGGCGCCTCCGACGAGGCCTGCTCCCAGTGCACGCGGTACGGGAACGGCTGCGCCTCCGGGAGGGGCGGCGGGACCGCGACCGCCGCCGCACCCGCGCCCGCGGCGGCCGCGCTGTGCTCGCGCAGGTCCATCTTGGCGTGCAGGAACGCGAGCGGGCCGGGCAGCCACCAGTTCGCCCTGCCGAGGAACCGCATCGTCGCGGGCACCAGCAGGGACCGGACGAGCACGGCGTCCACGACGACGGCGACGAACATGCCGACGCCGATCAGCTTCACGACGGTGATGCCGGCCATGCTGAACGCGGCGACGACGACGAGGAACAGCAGGGCGGCGCTGGTGATGATGCTGCCGGTGTGCTGCATGCCGCGGGCGACGGCGGCGCGGTTGTCGTGGCTGCGGTCCCACTCCTCGCGGATGCGGCTGAGCAGGAAGACCTCGTAGTCCATGGACAGGCCGAACACGACGGCGAGGATCAGGATCATGCTGGTGGCCTCGACGCCGCCGGTCGGGGTGAAGTCCAGGACCCCGGCGAGGTGCCCGTACTGGAAGCCCCAGACGATCGCGCCGAACGACGCGCCGATCGACAGCACGTTCATGACGATGGCCTTCAGCGGCAGCAGGACCGAGCCGAAGAACATGAACAGCAGCAGGAACGTGGCGATCCCGACGGCGACCGCCATCTTCGGCAGGCTGCGCATCAGGCTGGACATCAGGTCCATCTGCGCGGCGGTGCTGCCTCCGACGTCGATGTGCATCGGGGTGCCGTCCGAGGTCAGGCTCATCGCGCGGATCTTCTTGACGAGGTCCTGCGCGTGCTTGTCCATGGGTTCGTACTTGTGCGTGACGGAGATCCGCACGCCGCCGTACTCGCCGGAGTAGCCGGTGAACTTGGCCTCGGTGACGCCCGGCAGCGCGGCGAGCGTCTTGCGGAAGTTCTCCAGGTAGGGCGGGATGTTGTCGCCCGACTTGGACGGCTTCCAGTCGCGCGGGATCAGGTCGCCGGAGACGACCACGTCGATCGGTTCGGCGGACCCGTTGGGGAAGTCGCGCTTGACGGTCTCGACGACGGCGCGGGTCGGGCTCGCCTTCGGCAGGACGCGGGCGTCGACGCTGCCGAACTGGACGTGCAGGAACGGCTGGAACATGACGCCGAGGATCACCACCACCCCGGCGAAGTACGGCAGCGGGTGCTTCATGACGCTGTGGCCGAGCCGGTACCAGAAGCCGCTGTCCCGGTCGCGCTGCGCGCGCTTGGACGTCGGGCGCCGCCAGGGCATCCGGCCGCCCTCGACGCGCGTCCCGAGCAGGGCGAGCATCGTCGGCAGCAGGACCGTCGCGCCGAACACGGCGACCATGACGGTGGCGATGCCGGCGAGCCCGATGGTCCGCAGGAACATCTGCGGGAACAGCAGCAGGCCCGCGAGCGCGGCGGACACGGTGACGCCGGAGACCATGATGGTGCGGCCGGCGGTGGCGAGGGTCGCGGCGAGCGCGTCCTCCCGGGCCGGGAGCATCGCCTGCTTGTAGGCCTTCTTCGCGGCCTTGCGCGCGCGCTTGTCGCGCTCGCGTTTCCAGGGTTTGCCGGGCGGTAGGCCCCTTGCGGCCATGCCGCGCTGCAGTTCCTCGCGGAACCGGCTGATGATGAACAGCGAGTAGTCGATCGCGAGGCCGACGCCCATCATCGTGACGACCTCGAGCGCGAACGACGTCACGTCGGCCACGTAGGTGACCACGTGCAGGACGGCCAGGCCGCCGATCGTGGAGAAGGCGGCCACGCCGATCGGCAGGAGGCCGGCGACGATCGCGCCGAACAGCAGCACCATCAGGATCAGCAGCGGCAGGATGGTGATCGTCTCGGCGTTGACGATGTCGGCGACGACCTGCTCGCCGAACTCCTGCCCGAGCGGGACGGCGCCGCCGAACTGGACGGTCAGCCCCGGCGCCCGCAGCCGGTCCTTCAGCTTCTGGTAGTTCTCGATCTTGGTGGGGTCGTCGCCCTTCAGCTTCAGCGCGACGAACGTCTCGTGCTTGTCGCGGGAGGCGAAGGACGCGGCGTCCTTCTCGTCGAACGACCAGTAGGAGATGATCTCGGCGACCTGGCTCTTCGGGAGCCGCGCCGCGGTGGTGACGACGGCGGCCTCGTAGCGCGGGTCGTCCACCGTCATCGTGTCGCTCTTGTAGAGGACGAGGACGTCGGGGTTCGTGCTGCCGAAGTAGGTCGCGCCGAGCCGCGCGACGAGCGTCGAGGACGCGTTCGGGTCCTCGAAGCCGCCCGCCTTGAACTTCGCGAGCACGCCGAGGCCCCAGGCGCCCGCCACGCCGGTCAGCAGCAGGATGCAGACGAGGGTGACCCACCGTCGCCGATGGATGAGACGCCCCAGCCCCGAGAGCATGGTCCTCCTGTGTCGTCGCGGCCGCGGGACGCGGCGTGCGAGGCCGAGACTACTTGCGGGACGCGAGCCGCGCCGCCGTGGTCGGCAGCGCGCCGTCCAGGTACCGCCGCCGCGTCGCCGCCCGCGCGATCTTGCCGCTGGACGTGCGGGACACCCCGCCCGGCTCGACGAGCACGAACGCGTGCACACTCATCTCGTGCTCGACGTTCACGGCGCCGCGCACCGCCGACTCGACCTCGTCGAGGTCCAGCCGGCCGAGCGGCACCCGCCGGTTCCGCTCGGCGACCACGACGAGCCGCTCGGTCTCCTCGCCGGGCAGCGCGAACGCGGCGACGAAGTCGGGCCGCACCGCCGGGTGCGCCTCCTGCGTGGTGACCTCGATGTCCTGCGGGTAGTGGTTGCGGCCGTCGACGATGATCAGGTCCTTGATGCGGCCGGTGACGTACAGCTCGCCCTCGTGGACCACGCCGTAGTCGCCGGTCTTCATCCACGGCCCGGCCGGCAGATCGCCCGGGTCGGCGAGCTCGCCGCCGAAGGTGTCCTGACTGCGCTCGGAGTTGCGCCAGTACCCTGCGGCGGTGTTCGGACCGTGCACCCAGATCTCGCCGACGTGCCCGTCGGGCTGCTCGGCGCGCGCGTCCGGGTCGACGATCGCGACGATCTGCCCGGACGGCCGGCCGCACGACACCAGCGTGCTGGCCCGCTCGGCGTCCGCGTCGCACAGCCGCACCTCGCCCTGCGTGAGCGCGTCCCGGTCCACCGAGATGATCTTCGGGGGGGCGTCCTCGGCGGCGGCGGTGACGAATACCGTCGCCTCCGCCAGCCCGTACCCGGGGGCCTGCGCGCCCGGGCGCAGGCCCGCCGGCGCGAGCGCCTCCGCGAACGTCGCGAGCGTCGAGGTGCGGATCGGCTCCGCGCCGTTCAGGCAGGTCGTCAGCCCGGACAGGTCCAGGCCCTCCAGCTTCTCCGGCGACGCCATCGACGCCACGTACTCGTACGCGAAGTTCGGGCCCGCGGTGTAGACGTTCTTGCCCGGCCGGGCCGCGATCAGCTGCAGCCAGCGCATCGGGTTCATGATGAACGACACCGGGTCGGTGTAGATCGCGTGGTCGCCGCGCACCAGCGGCAGCGCCATCGTCGCGATCAGGCCCATGTCGTGGAACAGCGGCAGCCAGCTCACGAGCTCGGGGTCCGGCTTCTCCGGCGCCCATCCCGCCCACAGCTGCGCCGCGTTCGCCGTCACGTTGCCGTGGGTGATCTCCACGCCCGCCGGGCGGCGCGTCGACCCGGACGTGTACTGCAGGTACGCCAGGTCGTCGAACCCGATCGGCTCGTCCTCCCAGGACGCGGCGAGCCCGAGGTCGACCTCCTCGGCGAACAGGATCTCCTTCGGCTGCGGGACATCGTGGTCGGCGAGGAACTTCTCCACGTGCGGCAGCGCGTTCCGGGTCGTGACGATCACCGCCGGCTCGCTGTCGGTGTACGCGCCGATCAGCCGGTCGGCGTGCCCGGGCAGGTCGGGCGAGAACAGCGGCACCGCGATGACGTGCGCGTACATCGCGCCGAGCATCGTCATCATGTACTCGAGCGTCTGCGGCAGCAGCAGCGCGGCGCGCTCGCCGGGACCGGTCACCTGGCGGAGCGCGGTCGCCGTCGCGCGGGCGCGCCTGTCGGTCTCCGCCCAGCTCAGCGTGATGTGCTTGCCGGCCGGGTCCAGCGAGTAGTCGACGAAGGTGAAGGCCGGGGCGTCCGGCTTCTCCCTCGCCCACCGCGCGACCCGCTCGATCAGCGGGGTGCGGCCGGAGCCGCCGGGGAGGAGTTCGGGAAGCAGCGAGCCCAATGCCATTGATCTATCTCCCGAGGGGACGGGCCGGGCGGGCCATCGTAGGGGGCGGGCGCCGTCGGCGATGCGTGCGGCCGACCGGACGACCGTGTCCAGCGCCCCCGGCTACCGGCGATGATCGTGAAGCTACCGGATGGTAGGCAGCGTGCGATATTAGCTGCGCGCCACATTCGCCGCGGCCGGGTTTGTCACCGCTGTGACAAGAGGAATTGCCATTTCACGCGTGGGCGCAGGCGTCGTTACCGACCGTGTGCGCACTAGTGGTCCGAGGCGAAGATCCCCCCGTCCGTGACCGCGACTTTGCTGTCAGCGCAACAGCTTAGTGACACGATCCCCTATTCGACACCGGGCCAGTACATCCGCACTCGATTCACATGCCCGCACGAGGGAGGTGGGCGCTTCGAGGCGCTGCGGCCGGGCCCGGCCGTGCGGCTGACGCCGGCCCTGCTCTTTTGGGAAGATGCAAGGATCCGGGTCAGAGCCTCCAGAGGGGTCCGCTTTCATGCAGCCTGCGCCTTCGCCCATGGAACCCATCTTCGAGCTGCCCCTGAACGAGGTCGAAGTCATGATCGGCGAAGCGCTGCTGGCGGACGGGTTCGGGGCCAAGGACGCGAACGACGCGGAGAAGCGGCTGGTCGCGCGGCGCTGGTTCCAGGCGAACATGGAGGCGTTCCGCGCGGCCGTGTGCGGGTCGGGGTCGGTGGTCGCCGGCGCGAACAAGGACCGCAATGCGCTGCTCGGCGCTCTCGTCGATGTCCTGGGGAGCCGGTTTGGGGTGACCGTCCCCGTCGCGGCCGTCTCGGTCATGATCATGCACTACGGGGTCGACCGGTTGTGCGCCGCGCCCGGCGGCGAGTAGCGGGATGCGGTTCGAGGAGGCCGTCGCTCTGGCCGGCGGGCCGGCCGACGAGGAGCTGGTCGAGGCCTGCCTGACCCCGGACGGTGCCTCCGCCGTCGGCGGCACCCTGCAGAGCGTCGGCGCGGTGATGCGGGGTCTGCTCAAGCAGACCCCGTTCCAGGACGCGATCGACCTCGTGATCACCAATTCGCCGTCGCTGCGGTGCGGTGTCACCTTTCTCGACGACCGCCGAGCGGCCATCTTCATTCCGCTCGGCGCCCTGGCTCGGGCCAGGGCTCTCGCGCGCCGCCTGCTGTGGCACCTGGACCAGCGCGGTCCGGTCATCCACATGATGGGCTCGGCCATGGACGTCCGGGACTTCCCCTGGGAAATCGCCCCCGACCTGGTCGTCGTCTTCGGTGCGGACGCCGAGGAGGACCCCGGGTACTGGGACAGGCTCGACGCGTTCGACCGGCGAACGCCTGCGAAGAGGAGGCGGGAGGAGGCGGTCAATGACATGACCTGTCACTGCCTGCTCTTTCTCGCGCTGCATGAACTGGCTCACATCGCCCAAGGCCACGACCAGCTCGCCAGGCTGGCCGGGTCCGGCGACCCGCGCATCCGGCCTGATCTCGATCAGACGCGGTTGCGGCGCGGGATGGAGGTACAAGCCGACATCCTGGCCGGGCAGACCCTCGCCCGGATTCTCCTCTTGGCCCCGGGCCAGGCGGGGCTCGCTGCCAAGCGTCCCGATGTCGTCTTCGGCCGCTCGGGATTCGCGACGGCGATGCTGTTCGGGATGTACGACACGCATCGGAAGACCGTTTACGAGTACGACACCGGGATCTATCCGCATCCGATCATCCGTTACGAGTTCTCCTACGAGAGCCTGCAACACGTGCTGGAGGAACAGCGGCACGAACGGCGGCAACGGGTGGAGCAGGCCAGCTGGTTGGGCTGGCAGGACTGCATCGTCGCGTTCAACGCGATGGAATTCGCCTGTCTCGATGGGATGTACGGCAGCCCGCCCGCCGGCACGCAGGGCGGCACCGGCAGGTACATCCCCCTCACCACGCTGAAGTACGGCGCCGCATCGGCGCTCAGGCCGCGCATGATCGAGGACTCCCGGCTGGCCGACGAGGTCGAGCGGATCGTCGAGACGCTCGGTGACGAGGAGGCGGGCGGCACATCGCCCGGGTGATCAGCCGGGGACGCCGAAGATCCCGGCGGATTCCAGCGAGCGCCGCCCCGGGGGGCGCGGGTCGGGGCCGACCGTCCGGGAAGCCGTCAGATGTAGGCGCCGCCGCGCGCGGCGGCTTCCGCCCGCGCCTCCGCCGCGCGGGTCTCCGCACGGTAGAGCGCGATCCGGCGCCGCCACAGGCCGAAGCACGCCGCGCCCCACAGCAGGCCGATCTCCGCGACGATCGCGACGCCGAGCACCACCGCCCAGTCGGTCCCGTTGCCCTGCTCCATCCCGACCGGCGACACCAGCATCATCCGGCCGTCGCCGCGGTCGGTGCCGTCGCTCGTCGTCCCGGCCATGGCCTGGCTGTTCGGCATGGGCACCGGCCCCGGCGCGTTCAGCGGCGGGAGCGGGACGCCCGGCCGTCCCTGGCCGGGCACGACGGGCAGGTCCGGCACATGCCCCTCCTTCACATGCCCGCCGTCGGCGGTCCAGCCGTAACCGGCGCCGCCGTCCGCCGCCGACCACTCACCGGCCGGGTAGCCGTCCTCCGCCGACGCGACGTCGCCCGTGGGCGTCCCGCCGTGATGCTCGTGCTTCCCGGCGCCGGGAACCCCGTCGTCCCACGGCACGCCTTCGTCGTACGACCAGGTGTGCTGGCCGGCCGCGTCACTTCCATCGGCCGCGCTGCTCGGCCCGTCGCCGTAGACGGTGACCGTGTGCTGGCTCGGCTCGGCGTGGTGGCTCGGCGACTTGTGTGCCGTGGCGCCCTGGTGCGCCGGCGCGCTGTGATGCGGCTGCTGAGCCCCGGCATCGGTGTCACCCATCTGGTGGGGCGCGGCGTGCTGTACCGGCGCCCCGTCCGAAGGCGGCAGTCCGTGCGCCAGCGGCCGACCGTGATGCGCCGGCTTCCCCTGCGCGGACGACTGACCGTACGCGGGTGGCTTCCCCTGCGCGGGCGGCTTCGCGTGGGCGAAGGGCTGGGCGTGCGCGGGCGGTTCGCCGTGCGGGCATGGCCGGCCGTGCGCCGGCGGACGGACATGCTCGGGCTGAGTCGGCCGCCCCTGGTGCAGGTGCTGGCCGGCGGTCGTCGCCGGGCTCTTGTGGCACGACGAGGCGGGGACGTCCTGCGGACGCCCCGCCTGGCATTGGGGTGCGGCCCCCTGCGGCACGACGGCGTTGCCGGTGGACGTGTCGTCCTGGCAGGACTTCCCGGTGCCGGGCGCGTCGGCGGTGCAGTGCGCGTCGCCCTCGTTGGGGCCGGGCTGGGGCTGGGCGGGCGGCGCGTCGGCCGCCGCGGACTCGCCGCCGTCGGCCGGAAGGTCGAGGACGGTGCGGGACGAGCGGGGCGCGGCGTTGTCGGCGTCGGCGATGGTGAGGATGGCGGGCCGGGTCCGCGCCGGCCGCGCCAGGGCGGAGGCTGGGATCGAGACGGTGGCGGTCCTCGTCACCCGCGCGCCGCCCACCTCGCCGAGGTCGCAGCGGAGTTCGTGGCCGGAGCTCAGCCGGGCGCAGCCGGGCGGGCGGTCCGCCCAGGTCAGCGGGGCGGCGGCGCGGAGGCGCAGGACGGTGCGGTGCGCGACGCCGCCCTCAGCGCGGACGCGGACGGTGTGGCCGAGCGCGTGGCCGGGCGCGCCGACGGCGGCCGCGGACGTCGAGGTCGCGATGATCAGCCGGACGGCGGACGGGTCGGCTTTCGCGGCCGCGCCGGTGAGCATCAGCGGCGGTACGGCGAGCGCCCCGCCCGCCATGATCGCGCCGAAGCGCGCCCTGCTGCGTGTCCTGCTGCCACCGGTTCGCACGGGATCCCCTCTCGCGGTTCCTTTTCGCTGGTGCTGCCAGGGGGGTGCTCTTCGTTGCAGTGTGTAGTCATTCGTTTCCAGAACGTCGCCACACGTAACCCGACGGGGCCCCTCTTTCGCGTAGTGAAATCAGATCTCCGTAGAATCGGGGGATCGCGAGGAGAGGAGGCGCGGGTGGCGGAGGCCGTGCGGTCGCTGGAGCGCGCGTTCGAGCTGCTGGAGCATCTGGCGGACGCGGGCGGCGAGATGGCGCTGTCGGAGCTGACCGAGGTGTCCGGCCTGCCGATGCCGACCATCTACCGGCTCATGCGGACGCTGGTGAACCACGGGTACGTGCGGCAGGAGCCGTCGAAGCGGTACGCGCTGGGCCCGCGCCTGATCCGGCTCGGCGAGGGCGCGAACCGGCTGCTCGGGACGTGGGCGCGTCCCGTCCTGGCGCGGCTGGTGGACGACGTGGGCGAGACCGCGAACATGGCCGTGCTGGAGGGCGACGAGGCCGTGTACGTGGCGCAGGTGCCGTCGAAGCACTCGATGCGGATGTTCACCGAGGTGGGGCGGCGCGTGCAGCCGCACTGCACCGGCGTCGGCAAGGCGCTGCTGTCGCAGCTGCCGGACGAGCGGGTCCGCGACATCCTCGGCCGGACGGGGATGGCGGCGCACACGCCGAACACGTTCACCGACCAGGACGCGCTGCTGGCCGAGCTGCGCCGGATCCGCGAGCAGGGCTTCGCGCTGGACGACGAGGAGCAGGAGATCGGGGTGCGGTGCGTCGCGGTGCCGTTGCGGGGGGCGCCCGCGCTGACGGCGCTGTCGGTGTCGGGGCCGTCCGGCCGGATGACCCTCGAGGCGGTCGCCGACGTCGCGCCGATCGTGCGGGACGCGGCGGACCGCTTCGCCAAGGAGCTCGGCGGCGCCTGACAGGTCCGCCTCGTTCCGGGTCGCTAGTCGATCGGCTCGCCGACGATGACGGTCGGGCGTCCGCTGCGCTCCCACATCACGAAGTCGCCGGCGGACCTGACGAGCACCGCCGCGAGCCACAGCGCGAGGCCGGTGTCGTCGGCGATGCCGGCGATCGGGATGACGTCGGGGATCGCGTCGATCGGCGAGATGATGTACACGAGGCCGAGCGCGAGCAGGCCGAGCGTCCCGAAGGACATGCCCTTGTACTGGCCGCGCAGCACCGACTTCAGCATCCGCGGCACCGCGCGGAACCGCTCCCAGAAGCCGGGCACGTCGGGCTGGAGGGTCTCGCTGTAGATCTGCCAGGCCTGCCCGGCGGCGGCCGTCCTGCGCTTCCTGTCCACAGGTGCTCCTCGGTCAGGGTTCATGAGGGCGCGCCCCCGCGGCGCCCACGTCCCTCTATGACGTGATCGATGCCGGTTTTGTTCCGCCCGGACGGCCATGAGGCCCGGATCACAACCGGCGCGCCGCCGCGGACACCGGAATGATCGTCAGGATGATCGGAGACGGGCCGCCGGCACGGTGCCGCACCTACCCGCGCGGGCCCGTTCGGGTCACCGGAAGTGAGTTCTTCGTCACTCTCGCGGGCGACGTGCGGTGATTCCGGCGCATTCTCCGGCGCCCGCTGCCAGCATGAGAGGTCCCGAGGCTTGAGAGTCCCGAGGGAGGAGCGCCGACTCCCCGAGGCACGACCGGCACCGCCCGTCGAGCACCGCAGGAGCTGAACCACCACATGAGCGGCGACCATACGAACAGACCCGTCCACGGGACCGTGGAAGGCGCCGCCTACGTGGCGCTGCCGCCCACCGCGGTCGACGCGACCGCGTCCGGGCCGACCCGGCTGCTGATCGCCTGGCCCGGTTTCGACCCGCCGCGCACCGCGGCCGCGCTCGCGGCGGCGATCCCGATGACGGGCGTGCCGGTGTGGCGCGTCTACCTCGACCTGCCCGGCCGGTCGCCGGGCGGGCTCGGCTCGGGCGCGATCCTGGAGACCGAGGCCATCGAGGCCTACGGCCGCGCGGTCGAGCAGGCCGCGGCCGGGCTGCCCGCCGCGGTCGCCGAGCTGCGCCGCGACCTGGCGCTGCCGGACGGGCCCGTCGCGCTCGCCGGGTTCAGCACGGGCGGCGCGGCGGCGCTGCTGGCCGTCGCGCGCGGCGAGGTGGCGGTGAGCGCGGCCGCCGCGATCGCGCCGGTCGTCGCCCCGGCGCGGGCGGCGCGGGCGGTGGAGCGGCGCGCGGGACGCGACCGGACGTGGAGCGAGCCGGCGCAGGAGCTCGCGGAGCGCCTCGACCTCGGCGCGCTCGCCGGCGACATCGCGGCGCGGGACGTGCCGCTGCTGCTGGTCGGCGGCGGCCGCGACCGGGTCGTCCCGGCCGGCGAGGTCACCGCGTTCCGCGACGTGCTGCAGCGGCGCGGCGCGGGTTCGGTGGAGCACGCCGCGTTCCGGATGGGGCACGCGCTCGCCGCCGAGCCCGGCACCGAGCCGCGGCCGCCGATCACCGACGCCGTCCGCGTCGACGGCCTGCTCACCGACTGGTTCCGGGAGCGGCTCGCGGACGTCCGGCCCGCGCAAGAGCATGGCGC
Organism: Actinomadura physcomitrii; assembly: GCF_008923205.2. GTDB lineage: Bacteria > Actinomycetota > Actinomycetes > Streptosporangiales > Streptosporangiaceae > Spirillospora > Spirillospora physcomitrii. The sequence goes on from NZ_WBMS02000002.1 coordinate 114,212, forward strand.
GGGGCACGGCGCCGCGCCGGCCGCCGCGCACGGCCCCGACGCCGACACCGCGCCCTACCCGGCCCCGGCTCCGCTCGGCCGCTGACCGAGACCACGAGCGACCCGGCTCGCGGGCAGCGTGAAGCGCCCGCGAGGCGGGTTGCGCGTGGTGGAGCTCAGCCCCTGGAGAGGACCTCGTAGCGGACCGGGATGACGCCCGAGCCCGTGCCGCCGACCTTCTTCATCGCCGCCGTGGACAGGTCCAGGCAGCGGCCGCCCGCGTACGGACCCCGGTCGTTGATGCGGACGACGACCGAACGGCCGTTGTTCTTGTTGGTCACGCGGACCTTGGAGCCCATCGGCAGCGTCTTGTGCGCCGCGGTGAGGGCGTTCGGGTCGAAGGGCTCGCCGCTCGCGGTCATCTGCCCCTCGCCGTAGAAGGACGCCTCGCAGCTGCCGGACTGCAGGACCTTCGCCTTCTTCTTCGGCTTCTTCGGTGCGGCCTTGTGCTCGGCGACCGCCTCGGGCCGCGCCTTCTTCGGCTTGGCCTTCTTCTTGGTGTGCTTCGGGTCCGGGTCGCGGGGCCCGCCGCGGCTCGCCCGGGACGGCTCCGGCCTCGGCGGGTCCGCCGCCGGGGTGGCGGCGCCCGGAGCGGTCTGCGCCGCCTGGGCCGAGTCGGCCGGGGCCTTGGCGCCGTTGACGACGGCGAACGCGCCCACCACGAGGACGGCGGCGGCGACGCCGGCGACGATCAGCAGGGTGCGCGGTCTCGGCCGCGGAAGGCGGGCCCGAAGGCGCGCGTGAAGACGATGTCGTTCGTCAGGGTTGCCCACGAAGGATCCTTCGGTAGGGGACAGGACCCGGACGCCCGGCGTTTCTCAGCGCCGTTCTCGCGGCGCGCCGGGGCGACCTCCTCGTCCCCCGAGTCCCGCACCGCCCATGGGCTTCAGTGCCCGTCCGCGCGCTCTCTCAGCGCGCCGCCGCGTCAGCGCGGCTTCGGCGTCCGGCAGGTGCGGCTGCGTGACATCTTCACTTTTGATCTCGATAGCGCCGCACAAGTCCTTGACCGTACGTTGCGCCCGGAGTGAATCAAGCCCAGGCCCGGCCTTTGTGGGGTTTGTCACCTCTTTTTTTGCCCTGCGAAGCTGATCCACTTCGCTGGGTGAGCGCTTATCAAGATCCTATTTACCCGCCATGGAAGGTGTGATCTCGGACATATAACAAGCGTTCGTTCGGCACGAAAACGGGGCGTTCCGGGATGCACTTGACATCTCCGGAACGCCCCGTTCCGAGGTGATTTCGTGGGGCGGCGGTCAGCGCCCCACGGGCAGCTTCGGCAGGTAGACCGGCGGGCCCGACAGCTTGTCCGTCAGCCCGTCGGTCGGCAGCCCGCCGCCGGTCAGGCCGCCGGGCGCCCGCCCCGTGTCGGACGGGCGCTCGCGCGTCTTCAGCACGTTGACCACGCTCCCGACCTGCGAGTGCGCCGTCTTCACGGTGCCGTCGGCCTCCCCGGCGAGGCCCCGCGGCGCCGGCTTGCCGCGCCGCAGCCCGGCCCCGTCCGGGAACACCATCGAGATCGGCGCGGCGGAGCGCAGCGCCGCGGCGTCGCCCGGCCGCCCGAGGGCCACCGCGTCGCCGAGCGGGCCGCTCCCGGACGCACGTGACGCACCGGACGCGGCGGACCGGCCGGTCGGCAGCGCCGCCCCGCCCATCTTCCCGACCTTGCTGTGCACCACCCGCTTCGGGACGGAGGTGACGCGGCCGACGACCCGTCCCGGCACCGCGGCGGCCTGGCCGACCGGAGCGGGCAGCCCGGACGCGGCACCGGGCGCGGAGGCGGTACGGGCCGCCGAGGCGGGGGCGGCGGCCGCCGGCGGCGGCAGCGCGGGGCCGACCTGCCCGGCCGTCCCGTGGACGAGGTCGGCGACCGGGCCCTGCACGGCGTTCGCCGGCGCGGCGAACACCGCCGACACGGCGAATACCGCGGACGCGGCGGACAGGCCCGGCAGCTTTCTGGCGGATCGGTTCATGGCTGTTTCCCCCGAGATTCTCGGATCGACTCTGCGCGGTGTGCGTGCGCCCGTGGCGTGCGTTTTTCCGGCGCACCGTCGAGCGGGCACGTTAGTACAGCGGGGATGGCGCGCATGCCGAATAGGGGAATCGATCAGGGTCGGCCGGTAAAGATCTACGGAAATGCGACGCGGGGACGCCCGTGGACGTCCCCGCGTTTCACCGCGCCGGCACTCCGGCGCGCGGGCCGTTCAGGCCCCCGGCGTCATTCGGCGCCGAGCGCGATGGCCTCGTCGACCTCGGTCTTGCGGGCGGCCAGCTCCGCCGCGTACTTCTCCTCGTCGACCTTCTCGGCGATCTCCTCGTCCTGGCGCATCAGCGCTTCGAGGTCGGCCTTGGCATTGTCGAGGACGCCCATGTCGGCATAGGCGGCCTTCACCTTGTCGCCCCAGAGGCCGACGTCGCGGACGCACGGGACGATCCGGCTGAAGAGCAGCGATTGATAGAGCGTGTACATATCCGAGTTGTCGACATATTCCATGCACTTGTCGACCGGCATGTTCAGCTGCTCGAACACCTCGCGGCCCTTGAACCGGTCGCGCATCAGGTAGCAGCCCTCGACCACGAACTCCTCGCGCTCGGCCCGCTCCTTGTCGGTGAGCTGGGCGTAGTAGTCCTTGAGCGCGAGCCGGCCGAACGCGACGTGCCGCGCCTCGTCCTGCATGACGTACGCGAGCAGCTGCTTGACCAGCGGGTTCGTCGACATGTCCCGGTACAGCCCGAACGCGGCGAGCGCGAGGCCCTCGATGAGCACCTGCATGCCGAGGTAGGGCAGGTCCCAGCGGCTGTCCTCGAGCGACTCGGCGAGCAGCTTCGCCAGGTCCTGGTTGATCGGGTAGTACATCCCGATCTTCTCGTGCACGAACTTGGCGTACAGCTCGACGTGCCGCGCCTCGTCCATCGTCTGGGTGGCGGCGTAGAACTTCGAGTCCAGGTCCGGGACGGACTGGACGATGCGGGCCGACACGTTCAGCGCGCCCTGCTCGCCGTGCAGGAACTGGCTGAACAGCCAGGACCCCTGGTGGCGGCCGAACTCGTCACGCTCCTTCTGCGACATCTTGTCCCAGATGTCGGAGCCGACGAGGGGGTTGAAGTTGTCCGGCAGCCCGGCGACGTTGATCGGATCGACCTCGAGGTCCCAGTCGATGCGCTTCGCCGCGTCCCACTGCTTGTCCTTGCCCTTCTGGTACAGGTTCAGCAGCCGGTCGCGGCCTTCGTCGTACTCCCAGGTGAACCGGGCGTCGCCCGCCATCGGTACGTTCCACGTCTCCGTGGGCACGGGCGTGGAGTAGAGGTCGTAGGAACTCACTGGGGGGTCCTCCTCGGGGTGGCGCCGCACCGTCGCGACGCATGGTGTGCTCCGCCCACCGCTTTACATACCTTCGTAACATGTAAAGCGCGGGGAGGCCAGACCCCATGCGCGGGCAAGGCGGCCATGACAAAAGTCATGCCGGACCCACGACGACGCTCACTAACGCCCTGAGCTGCGCTTCGGCATACGATGCAGGCGCCATGACCACGAGGTTGTTCGACAGCGGAGATCTGGACGGCGCCGACCCGGGCCGGTCCCGGCGGCGGCGCGCGTTCTTCTCCTCGTTGGGGCTGGTCTACCTCGTGCCCGTCGCCGCCGAGATCGCCGACTACTCCGGTGCCCGGATGGCAATGGCCATCGCGGGGCTGATCGCCTTCGTCGGGCTGTTCCTGGCGACACCGCTCAGCATGCGGAGCTGGGTGGAGCCGGTCAGGCCCCGCACGTACGCCCTGCTCGCCGCGTTCGCGGTGCTCGCCGCCGCGCTGCCGTTCGCGTTCGGCCCGCAGTGGCTGGGCACCCCGATCTATCTGTCGATGGTCTTCGCCATGACGCTGCCGATGAACCGGGTGGTCTGGGGCATCGGCGGCACCGCGGTGCTCATCGTCGTGCAGTGCCCGCTGATCGGTGCCCCCGGCGCGCTGTGGCCGATCGCGCTCACCGCGCTGTCGCTCGGGCTGTTCATGGTCGGGTTCCGGCACGCGCGCACGCTCGTCCAGCAGCTGCGCGAGGCGCGCGGCGAGGTCGCCCGGCTCGCCGCCGCCGACGAGCGCCTGCGCATCGCCCGCGACCTGCACGACCTGCTCGGGCACAGCCTGTCGCTGATCGTGCTGAAGAGCGAGCTCGCGCGGCGGCTCGGCGAGCGGGACACCGAACGCGCCATGGCGGAGGTGAGCGACATCGAGTCGGTGGCGCGCCGGTCGCTCGCCGACGTCCGCGCCGCGATCTCCGGCTACCGGCGGCGCGACCTCGCCGAGGAGCTGGACGGCGCCCGCGCGGTGCTGGCGGCGGCCGAGGTCGAGGCGGTCGTGCGCCGGTCCGGGACGCCGCTGCCCGACCAGGTCGACGGGCTGTTCGGCTGGGCCGTCCGGGAGGGCGTCACCAACATCGTCCGGCACGCCCGCGCCCGCCGCGTCACGATCACCGTCGGCCGGACGGCCCGCGAGGCCGCCCTGGAGATCGTCGACGACGGCCGCGGCACGGCGGGCGAGGGGCACGTGCCCGGGCACGGGCTGGAGGGCCTCGCGGAGCGGGTCGCGGACGCCGGCGGGACCGTGGCGGCCGGCCCGCGCGGCGGCGGCTTCCGGCTGGCGGTGCGCGTCCCGCTCGGCGCGGGAAGGGCGGCGGTAGAGTCCGCCACGTGATCCGCGTGATGCTCGCCGAGGACCAGCGGATGGTCCGCGGCGCCCTGGCCGCGCTGCTCGGCCTGGAGGCCGACCTCGAGGTCGTCGGCGAGGCGTCCGGCGGCGACGAGGCCGTCGCGCTCGCCGCCCGGACCAGGCCGGACGTCGTGCTGCTGGACATCGAGATGCCGGGCCGGGACGGCCTCGCCGCCGCGCCGCGGATCCGCGCCGCGGCGCCCGACTGCAAGGTCATGATCCTGACGACGTTCGGCCGGCCCGGCTACCTGCGCCGCGCGATGGAGGCCGGCGCGTCGGCGTTCCTGGTGAAGGACGGCCCGGCGCAGGAGCTGGCCGCCGCGATCCGCCGGGTCGTCGCCGGCGAGCGCGTCATCGACCCGGCGCTCGCCGCCGCCGCGCTCAGCGCGGGCCCGAACCCGCTGTCGCCGCGCGAGCGCGACGTGCTGGCCGCGGGCGCGGACGGCTCCACGGTCGCCGACATCGCAGGCCGGCTGCACCTGTCGGAGGGGACCGTCCGCAACTACCTGTCGTCCGCGATCAACAAGGTCGGCGCCCGCAACCGCATCGAGGCCGTCCACACGGCCCGCGCCCAGGGCTGGCTGTAGCCCCGGCGGGGGCCGCCGGTCAGCGGGACTGGAGGGCGTCGAGGCCGACGGCCTGAGCGATCACGAGGCGGCGGTCCAGGCGCGGGTCCCTGATGTCGACGACGTAGCGGTCGCGCAGGCCGAACTTCTTCTCCACCGAGAAGACGACCTGGTCGCCCGCGTAGAAGTCGAAGTGGTACGGCCACGCGAACGGCAGGTTCTCCGCGTACGGGATGAAACCCCACACCCGGCGCAGCACCGCGACGAACTTGTTGCGCTCGCTGCCCGTCGTCACGCCGAGGCCGGGCTGCTCCAGATGCCACGTCGAGGCGATCAGCGACTTCTTGAAGTCCTTGCGGAACACCCCGATCGGCAGCCCGTTCGCGTCCGTGATGTCGTAGGCCGACGCCAGGTCGATGCGCTTGCGCGCCTTGAAGCCGAGAATCGGGCGGGTCTTGGAGTCGTCGGCGTACAGCGTCACCTGCTCCTTGAACGCCAGCCGCTTCTGCTGCGCGAACGCCAGCAGTTCGCCCTCCCCGCCGTCCGGGGTCTCGGCGTGCACCTCGTACTGGTTCACCATCAGGCGGACCCGCTGCCGGATCAGCAGCCGGTTCTGCGCCTGGAGCCGCTCTGCGTCCAGCGAACTCACCCTCGTCCCGTCGCGTTTTCGCGCGAGTCTGCCATAAACGGCGAGCTGAGGGCGATATCCGGGCGAAATACCAAAGGGTGGCGGCCGGGCGCGCGGGTCAGGCCTCCCGGATGTGCCCCGCGAGGTACCCGTGGATCAGCCGCTCCGCCTCGGCGACGATCAGCGGGTCGCCGTCCGGGTCGCGGCGGAAGGCCATCTTCAGCACCGCGTCGCCCGCCTCCACCGCGATGGCCAGCGCGGTCGCGAGGCCGGGGGTGTCCCGCACGCCGAACGTCTCCACGATCATCTCGCGGAGCCGGTCGGCGACCACCGCGTTGTTGTCGGCGTCGGAGTCGAGCAGGTTCACGTCGGCGACGTCGCCGAAGCGCAGCACCCGGAACCCCGGCACCGTGCGGTGCATCTCGACGAAGATCTCGATGATCACGCCGACGGTGTCGGACCAGTCGGCGAACTCCCCGGCCGCGAGCCGCGCCGAGATCCGCTGCCCGAACACCTCCAGGTTGCGCAGCGCGAGCGCCTGCGCGACGGCCCGCTTGTCCGGGAAGAACTGGTACACCGACCCGATCGCGACCTCCGCGCGCTGCGCGATCCGCGTGGTGGTGAGGCCGTCGTAGCCGTCCTCGTCGAGGATGTCCGCGCACGCGTCGAGCATCCGCTGGACGCGTTCGGCGCTGCGGCGCTGGGCGGGACGTCGGCGGAGCGGAGTCCGGATCTCGGTCACGCCACCATTGTCACCCGAACGGGCCATGCTCGGTCATGGCCCGGCCCGCGTTCCCCACCCCGCGGTCACGGGACCCTTCCGCCGCGACCATCCCGCCCCGTAAAGTCCGAAGACGATTCGCGTTCGACGGAAAGGGACGGATGGGACTTCCGGAGGGCTTCCGCTGGGGCGTCGCGACCGCCGCCTACCAGGTCGAGGGCGCCGTGGACGAGGACGGCCGCGGGCCGTCGACCTGGGACGTCTTCGCGCACACCCCGGGCCGGGTGCGCGACGGCCACACCGGCGACGTCGCCTGTGACCACTATCACCGGTGGCCGGAGGACGTCGGGCTGATGCGCGACCTCGGCGTGGGCTCCTACCGGTTCTCGATCGCGTGGCCGCGCGTCCAGCCGTCCGGCAGCGGCGCCGCCAACCCGCGCGGCTTCGACTTCTACGACCGGCTCGTCGACGCGCTGCTCGCCGCGGGCATCGACCCCGCCGTCACCCTCTACCACTGGGACCTGCCGCAGCCGCTGGAGGACGCGGGCGGCTGGATGAACCGCGACACCGCCTACCGGTTCGCCGAGTTCGCCTACCGCGCCGCCGACCGCCTCGCCGACCGCGTCGGCATGTGGATCACGCTGAACGAGCCGGTCGTCGTGACCGCCTACGGGTACGCGTTCGGCGTCTACGCGCCCGGCAGGACGCTGCTGCTGGACGCGCTGCCGACCGCCCACCACCAGCTCCTCGGCCACGGCCTCGCCGTCACCGCGCTGCGCAGCCGCGGCGCCCGCCGCGTCGGGCTGGCCAACCACTACTCGCCCGCCTGGCCCGCCGACCCGGAGTCCGCCGCGGACCGGGACGCCGCGCTCGCCTTCGACGCCTTCATGAACCGGACGTTCACCGACCCGGTGCTGACCGGCGCCTACCCCGACCTCGACGCGCTCGGCGGCGCCGGCCTCGCACCGTACGTCCACGACCTGGACATGTCCGTGATCGCCTCGCCGATCGACTTCCTCGGCGTGAACTACTACCAGCCGACCGGTCTCAAGGCGCCGCCGCCGGACGGCCCGCTCCCCTTCGAGATCGCCGACGTCACGGGCCACCCGGTGACGGGGATGGGGTGGCCGATCGTCCCCGACGCGTTCCTGTCCCTGCTGCGGACGCTGCGCGAGCGGTACTCGACCCGGCTGCCGCCGCTCTACATCACCGAGAACGGCTGCTCGTTCCCCGACGAGGTCGGCCCGGACGGCACCGTCGACGACACCGCCCGCATCGAGTTCCTCGACGCGCACATCGCGGCGATGCGGACCGCCGTCGAGGAGGGCGTCGACGTCCGCGGCTACTACGCCTGGTCCCTCCTCGACAACTTCGAATGGGCCGAGGGGTACCACCCGCGCTTCGGGCTCGTCCACGTCGACTACGAGACGCAGAAGCGGACGCCGAAGAAGTCCTTCGGCTGGTACCGCGACCTCATCGCCGCGTCGTCGAAGTGACGCGGAACGAGCCTTCGCACCGAGGCTCGGCCCTCAGCGACCCGTCCTAAGCGCGCGCGGGCCACAGGTCGAGGGCCTTGTAGGCGGGCACCCAGTCGTTCGTGTAGGCCGCGCGGACGGGCTCGGGAAGCGGCGCCAGCATCGCCGCCGCCGCGCTCTCGGACGCGCCGTCCAGCATCCACGGGATGACGCGCGGGCCGTCCGGCCCCACGTACTTCCCGCTGGCCTGCCCGAACTCGATCCACTGCGCCTCGGTCAGGGTCGCGTCGATCAGCGCGAGCGCCTCGTCCTCCTCGTGCTTGAGGTGCCCGCCCAGCGCCGCGGCCAGGGTGTCGGTGAGCTCGCCGAGCCGCGCGGGCCCCGACTCGGGGTCGGCGAGCGCCGCGTCGATCGCCTCGATCACCGGGTCCACCGCGGCGTGCTCGGCCTCCATCGCGTCCAGCAGCGCCAGGCCGTCCGGGCGCCCGGCGAGGGCCTCGCGCATCACCGGCCAGAGCGCCTCGTCCTCGGCGGTGTGGTGGGCATGCAGCGCCTTCTTGAACAGCTCCCACCCCACGGCGGTGGCCAGCAGCCGCCGGGGGTCGTCGTCCGCGCGGGCGGTGACCTCGGCGATGTGCCGCAGGTCGCGGCGCAGCGCGTCGTGGAAGGTGTACATCGACGTCATGTCCAGCTTGCTCATCACGGTCTCCTCGAGCCGATCGGGTCGTCCACAGCACTGACGGATCGCGCGGCGCCGACGTGACCGGCTCCGGCGGAGGAGTCCCGGAAAGGATCGGTAGGCTTTCCAGCCGTTATCTGGCCACCACCAGGCGGCCCCCGTTCCACCCGGTCTTGTACTCCGACATCCGCCGCACGGCCCCGAACCCCTGATCGGCGACCGCGCGCGCCAGCCGCCGGTTGGCGACCATCCCGGTGACGTTGAGGTCCTCGACCACCACGGTCTCGTACCGGGCGGCCAGGTGTGTGGTGGCCTTGTGCAGCGCATCGGCACGCAAGGCGGCGACGCGGGCGTGGTGGCGGGCTAGCCGCGCCGCGGCCTTGGCGCGGTTGCTCGATCCACGCTGCTTGCGGGAGTGGGCCTTGCCGAGCCGCGCGAGTTTGCGCAGCCCGGCCCGCAGTGCTTTCGGCCCGTCGATCTCGATCACGCCGCCGTGCTCGTCGACGGCGGTCAGCAGCGTCTTCACGCCGAGGTCGACCCCGACGACGCTGCCCGGCCGGGCGTGCCGCTCCGGAACCGCACGGTCGACTTGCACGGTGAAGGACACGTGCCGGCGGTGCGCGGTCCGCGACACCGTCGCCGACAGGATCCGCGCCGTCCCGTTCTCGATCCGGCGGGCGAGCTTGCGGGTGGACTCGTGCGTGGCGATCACCCCGAGGCGCGGCAGCGTCACCGTCCGGCCTCCGCGGCGCATCGCACCGGTGCAGAACCGAGTCCCGGGACCGTCCGCGCTTCTTGAACCGGGGAAACCCCAGACGCCGCCCCTTGCGGGACCGGACGAACTCGCGCAGCGCCCGGTCGCATGCGAGCGCAACGCCCACTCCTGCGCGGGGGCGGGGTCCAGCGCGAACCGGTACGCCTGCGTCACCATCACACCCCGCACCGTAACCAGGGTCACCGACAAAACCCGACCAACGGCAAGACCCGGGGGGACATAAACACCTACATACGAGTAGGTTCACTCACCTTCCACTCAACAGTCCTGCACCCCCTTGTCTTGGAGGTCCGCGCATGGCGGAGCCACGGCCGCTGCGTACGAACGACCCGCGCGAGACGGGCGGGTACCGGCTGATCGGACTGCTCGGCGAGGGCGCGCAGGGCACCGTCTACCTCGGCGAGTCCGACGGCGGCGAGCGCGTCGCGGTGAAGGTGCTGCGCGCGGCGGTCGACGGCGACGAGCGGGCCCGGACGCTGTTCGAGCGGGAACTGTCGGCGGCGCGGCGGGTCGCTCCGTTCTGCACCGCGCGGGTGCTCGCCGCCGGTGTCCCCTCGAACGGGGACGGCGACGCGCCCTACATCGTCAGCGAGTACATCGACGGGCCGTCGCTGCGCGAGCTGGTCGGCGGGCGCGGGCCGCTGCCGGAGCCCGAGCTGCGGCGGCTCGCCATCGGCACGGCGACGGCGCTCGCGGCGATCCACGAGGCGGGCGTGGTGCACCGCGACTTCAAGCCCGCGAACGTGCTGCTCGGCCCGGACGGCCCGAAGGTCATCGACTTCGGCATCGCCCGGCCGCTGGAGGCCACGTCCGCGACGATGACGGGCGCGGTCGGCACGCCCGCGTACATGGCGCCCGAGCAGGTGTCCGGCACGGCGGGCGGGCCGCCGCTGGACATGTTCGCGTGGGGCTGCACCATGGCCTACGCGGCGAACGGGGCGCCGCCGTTCGGCACCGACACCGTCCCGGCGATCATGCATCGGGTGCTGTACGCGCCGCCGGCCCTGGGCGCGCTCGGCGGCGAGGTCGGCGCGGTGGTCGCGGCGTGCCTGGAGAAGGACCCGGCGCGGCGCCCGACGGCGCTGCAGGTGCTGGTCCGGCTGCTCGGCGAGGACGGGCCCGAAGCGGAGCTGCTGGAGGAGGGCTCGTCGGCGGCGGCGACGCTGACGGCCGCGACGCTCCCGCCGCCGCCCGCCTTCGCGCCGCCCGGCGGCCCGCCGCCCGCACCGCCCGCGCCGCCTGCCGGGCCGCCGTTCCTCCCGCCGCCGGGCCAGACCGTCCCGTCCGGGCCGCCGGTGCCGGGGAAGGGCGGGAAGGCGCTGGTCATCGCGGGTGCGGTCGCGGCCGTGGCGCTGCTGATCGCGGGCGCGACCACCGGCGCGGTCCTGCTCGCGAACCGCGACGGCAAGGGCGGCGAGCCTTCGGCGAGCCGGACGACCGCCTCCGGCGGGGCCGTCGGCGGGAACTGCAGCTACCTGCCGTCGACCACCGGCGAGGTGAAGAACGTGGGGACGCCGCCGGCGACCGCGAAGCTTCCCGCGACCGTCCACAGCCGGCTGAGCACGAACCTCGGCGCCATCGACATGGACCTCGACGGCGCCAAGGCGCCCTGCACCGTGAACTCGCTGATGTACCTGGCGGGGAAGAAGTTCTACGACGGGACGTCCTGCCACCGGCTCACGACGTCGAAGGCCCTCAAGGTGCTGCAGTGCGGCGACCCGTCCGGGACCGGGACGGGCGGGCCCGGCTACGCCTTCGCGAACGAGAACGCCTCCGGCGCCACGTACAGGCGCGGGACCGTCGCCATGGCGAACGCGGGCGCGAACACGAACGGCAGCCAGTTCTTCATCGTGTACGGCGCCGCGGAGATCCCCGGCGACTACACGGTGTTCGGGCACGTGACGTCCGGGATGGACGTCGTCGACAAGGTGGCGCAGGCCGGCACGCAGGGCAGCGCCGTCATGGGATCCGACGACGGCCCGCCGAAGCTGAAGATCACCATCCAGCGCTTCACGACCTCGGCCTCGTAGGCCTGGCCGCGCAGTCAGGGGTGTCGGCTATAAAGGCTAATACGGCAACGTTTCGTACACCAACGTTTGGTGAGGCAACGACCGCTGCTCGTCTGGCTGCCAGCGGTGGCCGTGGCCGCGCACGTCGTCGGCGGCGTCCTGTTCGCCGTCATGGGCTGAGAGGGGAACGCATGGCGCTCCGACGGCCGTCCTTCCTGCCGTCCCTGGACGAACTGGAGCAGCAGGCCCAGGACCGCTCCGCACACGCGCCCCGGAAGGGCTCACAGTTCGACCACCCGACCGCGAAGTACCTGTTCATGGTCATGCTCGTGGTGACCGTCATCGCGCACGCCGTCGCGGGGATCGTCTTCCTGGTGATGGGTCACTGAGCCGCGAGGCCGGCCGTCCACTGCGCGCAGGTCATGATGTCGGCCTCGCGCGGGAAGAACCGCTCCACCAGGAAGCGGTGCATCTCCTCGTCGATGTCGTCGCACCCGTCCGACAGGACGATCTGCGCGTACTGCCGCTCCGTCGCGTCCCGCAGGGTGCTGATGACGACGCCACTGGTCGCGAGGCCGGTCAGCACGAGCGTCCCGGCGCCGCCGCGCTGCTGCTCACGGCCCGCCTCGGCCGCCCCCTCACCGTCACGCAGGGACGGGGCTCGCAGATCATGACGGCGCCGCGTCCGGGCGGGCTCATCGAGGTGGCCGGGCGGGTCCGGCGCGACGGGCCGTTCGTCGCGCACTCCACCCGCACCCTCATCGAGGCCCGCAGACCGCTGTGAGCGGGGCCCGGCCGGTCAGCGGCGGCCGCGGAACGTGCGGCGGAGGTCGGCGACCCACTCCTGCGGGATCTCCCACGGGACGAAGTGGCCGCCGCGGTCGTGCGCGGTGAGGTTGACGTGGTTGTACCAGCCGCCGCGGTCGCTCGCGGCGAAGTGCTCGACCCGCTGCCCGGTGGTGACGCCCGGCGGGTTCTCGTAGCCGACGAACGTGATGCCGGTGGGCGCCTCCACCACGGGCCACCGGTCGTGCGACGGCGTCCACGGGTACCGGTTGTTGTTGGCGTACGTCCGGATCGACGTGCCGATCGAGTTCCCCACCCAGTAGATCATCGCGTGGGTGAGCAGGTCGTCCCTGCTGAACACGGTCTCGATGTCGCCGCCGTCGTCGCTCCACCGCGTCCACCGGTGCAGGATCCAGGCGAGCATCCCGGCGGGCGAGTCCGACAGCCCGTACGCCAGCGTGGACGGCTCCAGCAGGTGCGCCGACAGGTGCACGGCGAACCGCCGCTCCATCTCGATGGCGCGGGCCCGGATCTCGGGCGGGCCGTCCGGAAGGGGATGGCCGCCGGTGATGTCCCACCCCCGGTCGCCGTTGAACAGGGTGAGCTTCAGGCCGGAGCCGATGTGGATGCCGTGCAGCTCGGCGGCGTACTTGTGCCCGAGCTGGCCCGTGACCAGCGCGCCGACGTCGCAGCCTCCCGCCGCGTACCGGTCGTAGCCGAGCGTCCGGGTCATCAGGACGTGCCAGAGGTCGGCGACCCTCCAGAAGTTCATGTCCGGGTGGTGCGGCAGCGGGCCGGAGAACCCGAATCCCGGGAACGACGGGACGATCACGTCGAACGCCTCGGCGGGAGATCCCATTCGCGCGTCACGGGACCGGCGACGTCCCAGCGTCTCGCCTTGCAGGAAGGTGAGGATCTCCCGGCCCGCCCGTCGATCCGGAGCGGGCGCGGCGCGGCGGTGAAGCCGTGGGCCGCGAGGTGGGCGAGCAGCGCGTGCACGGCGGGCGTCCACGGGCCCGTCGCGCGGCGGACCGTGTCACCGGCGCGGACGGCGCCGCCGATGTCGCCGCCGTCGAGCCTCACCTCGTCCACGGGGGGCCGCCGGTCAGGAGCGGTGGGGGTAGAGGTCGCGGAGCACGCCGAGTTCGGCCGAGTGGTGGGTGAACTCGTCCAGCACGTGCAGGGCCGTGTCGATCACCGGATAGCCGGCGTAGCCGAAGAAGGCGGGGCCGGACGGCTCCCACAGGCGTTCCTCGGGCATCGCGGCGAACGGCTCGCGCCAATGGACGCGGAAGGCCGTCTCGAGGAACCGCAGCCCGCCCGCGGCCGTCCCGGCGAACTCGACGTCGTCGAGCGTGATGTTGCGGCCCTCGAAGAGCCGGATGCCGTAGTCGGTGAAGGTGAGGCCGATATGGCCGATGCGCCAGGCGAGGGTCGCGACCGGCACCGGGTCCGGGGCGGGACCGCCGCCGCCCTCGCCGTCGATCAGCCAGCGGCCCGCCGCGTCCGGGCGGAGCGTCCAGCCGTCCGGGGCGGGCTCCCACAGGTACTCGTCGTCGGTGAGGCCGCCGAGCCGCTCGCCGGTCCGCCGCCACACCTCGTCGAACGCCCGGCCGATGGAATCACGGACACTGTTCACCGGATGTCCTCTCAGAGCGCCGGGCCCTCAAGGATAGTGAGGGCGGGCGCGGCCGGCCCGCCCTCACCGCGCGGCCGGTCAGCAGTCGTTGACGGGCGGCTTGCCGGCGAACCGGTCGTCCAGGAAGTTCACCGAGTCGTTCTGCCGCACGACCATCTCCAGGGCGTGCTCGCCGACGGCGTCGCGGACGACGTGGACGGTGGCGCCCCGCGAGCACCACGCCTTCACCATCGCGTCGTCCTGCCCGACGGGGACGATCTCGTCGGTGTTCGCGTGGAAGTCGAACACCGGGACGGCGGGCGCCGCGGACCCGAGGGTGTTGGCCTTCAGGACGGCCCGGACGCGCGGCACGGCCAGCGGGTCGGGGACGGTGCTGTAGTCGGCGAGCTTCTTGAACGCGAACGAGGTGAGCAGGTCCGTCAGGCATTTGCCGGTGGCGTCCTGCATCGCCTGCTTGCCCTGGTCGTTCATCAGCGAGCCGATGTCCATCTCCGGGTACTCGGTGCCGAGGCTGACTGCGGCGGCGGCCTCGAAGCCGGAGAAGAACCCGCCGTCCAGCGACCGGGCGACGGCCTCCGGATCCGCGGGGATGCCGCCCATCGACGCCCCGGCGAGCTTCACTTCGGGCGCGTAGGACGGCTGGAGCTCGGCGGCCCAGCCGGTGGCCTGCGCCCCGCCGGAGTAGCCGGCGAGCGCCCACTTCGCCGACGCGGGGAGGCCCGCTTCGGCGAAGTGCTGCACGGCGCGGATGCCGTCGAGGACGGCGTGCCCGGCCTGCGGGCCCCCCATGAACACCGACTTCGGGCCCTCGAAGTCGGGCATGACGACGGCCCAGCCCTTGCTCAGCATCGGCCCGGCGTACAGCGCGGCGGACGAGGCGAACAGGTCACCGGAGGCGAGGCCGTAGGACGGTGCGCACTGCGTGCCGGTGGAGTCCTCGGCCGCCTGGACCGAAACCACCGGTCGCGCGCCGGACCCGGTCCAGGCCGCCTTCGGCACAAGGACCGAGGTGACGGCGAGCTCCGGCGTCCCGTGCGAGTCGTTGGTGCGGTAGGAGACCTGCCAGGCGGTCGCCGTGTCGGCCACGTTCCCGGCCTTGGGCGTGAAGGCGCGGGACGCGACGATCGCGCCCGGCGCGTAGCTTCCGATGTTCGCCGGCGCCTTGTAGAACGGGTCCTGGTCGGGCGGGACGGAGCCGGGCACGGTGTCGGCCGCCGCGGGTGCGGCCAGCGCCGCCACGGCGAGCGCACCGGCCGCGGCGAGCGTCGCCGCGGCACGGAATGGGGAGCGTTTCATCGCGGCCTCCGGGGGTGGGGACGAAACGGGCGAAAACGGGGGCGTTCCAACTGAGGCCCACCCACTGTAAGAGCCCGCTTGCGCCGTGTTTATGGCCCCGGCTGAGCAACTCCCCGCACCCTTTGTGGGCTCGACCACGATGACAGGATGCTAGCATCCTTGCCAGTTAGCAAGCGTCCGCGCGGAGAGGAGCACGATGAGCAGCGCTGATCTGCGAAAAGCGGTCAAGGGGCGGGTGCTGGAGCCCGGCGACGACGGTTTCGACACGGCGCGCAGAGCCTGGAACCCGGCGGTCGACCAGCCCGTCGCGGCCGTGGTCGAGGCCGCGGACGCCGAGGACGTCGCCGCACTCGTCCGCTACGCGCGCCGGTCGGGACGGACGGTGACCGCCCAGGCATCCGGCCACGACGCCTCGGGCGACGTGGACGGCGTGATCCTCCTGCGCACCAACCACCTCGACGGCCTCCAGGTACGGGACGGGGTGGCCCGGGTCGGAGCCGGAGTGAACTGGGGCCGCGTCCTGTCAGCGGCCGGCCCGGAGGGCCTGACCGGCCTGGCCGGCAGCTCCCCGGTCGTCAACGTCACCGGGTACACGCTGGGCGGCGGGCTGTCCTGGTTCGGCCGCCGGTACGGCTGGGCCGCCGACAGCGTCCGCGCCTTCGACGTCGTCGACGCCGCGGGCGACCGGGCGCGGGTGACCGCCGAGTCCGACCCGGAGCTGTTCTGGGGCCTGAGGGGCGGCGGCGGCGACTTCGCGCTGGTCACGGCACTGGAATTCGACCTGCATCCCGCGCCCTCGCTGTACGGCGGACGCGTTGTCTGGCCGCAGGCACGCGCGGGCGAGGTGTTCGAGGCGTTCCGGCAAATCACCGACGGCGCGCCGCCCGAGCTGACCGTCTGGTTCAGCCGGTTCGCGTTCCCCGGGCCCCCGCCGATGGTGGCGCTCGACCTGACCTACCTCGGCGATCCATCGGACGGCGCCGAGCTGGTGCGCTCCATTGACGAGATCGGCGGCGCGATCAGCGACGACCGCGGCCCCGTGCCGGTGGCCGACCTCGGCGCGATCGCCGGCGAACCGACCGCTCCCACCGCCTCCCTGCCCCGCGCCGAACTCCTGACCGGCCTGGACGACTGCCTGGCCACCGAGCCGATCGACCCGCTGATCTCCGTCCAGCTCCGGCACCTGTCCGGCGCGCTCGCCGAACCGTCCACAGGCGCGAGCGGCGCCCTACAGGAGCCGTACCTTGGTGGGGTGGGGGCTGGACGGTTTGGTCGGGGACGTGGGGCTGGTCGCCGGGGAGCTGGTGGCCAATACCGTGCGGGCGGCGCCTTACCGGGAGATCCGGGTGCGATTCGACCGGGAGGCGCGCGGGGTCGTGCTGGCCGTGTGGGACCCGGCGGCGGGGATGCCGGTGGCGCGGCCGGTCGTCGAACTGGAGCCGGACGACGTCACGCCCGACCCGCTGGCCCTGGACGACGGGCATGACGCCGGGGTCGGCGGGTGGGGGCTGCCGATCGTGCAGAGCCTCGCGTCGGAGTGCGGGGTGGAGACGACGCCGCCTGCGGGGAAATGGGTGTGGGCTCGGTTCTTCTATGCGGAGAAGGCGGCGGCTATGCCGTAGTGGTCGGACAGGTAGGCGGAGCGGCCGTCGGGGAGGCGGACCTCGTCCTTGAGGACCAGGGCCGCGGTCGCCTTCAGCGGCGGGGCGGCGAGGATCTGGTCGATGGGTTCCAGGCTGAGCCGCGGCGTCGGACGGAAGGTCGTCGCGGGGTCGCCGTCCAGGACGTCCGCAAGGCCCGTGGCGGCGCGGAAGTCGCGCAAGAGCGGCGACGCGCGCGGCACGTTGAAGTCGCCGGCGACGATCAGGGGATCGGTCAAGCCTGGATGGGCGAGGAATTCCGCCAGCTGCGCCAGTTCGTTCGCCTCTATTCGGGTGTAGGGGTTCGCGAGGTCCCAGTTGTTGTCCATGTTCGCGGTCAGGTGCGTGTTGGCGATGGTGACGTGCTCGTCCCCGAACCGCACGCGGGCCAGGAGCACCCCTTTGCGCAGGAGCCCTTCGAGGCGGGGACGGCCGGTGAACCGGTAGGTGCGGAAATGGCGGCGGACGATCGGCCGCCGGGAAAGGGTCACCAGGCCGCCGCGAACGAGCGGTACGGATGGGCCGTGCGCGATGTGCGGGTACGACGGGGTCGCGCGCCGGAGCGCCGCGAGATTGAGCGGGGACACCACTTCCTGGAGGCAGACCACGTCGTACGGCGAGTCCTCGAGTATCGCGGCGAGCGCTTCGATCCGGGCGCGGGAATCACCCCGGAAGAGGACGTTGAACGTCAGCAGGCCGATGTTCATCGGCGATCGGCGAGGTACTGGGCGGCGAGGCGCTTCGGGGCCTGCGCGAGCCACGCTTCGACGAGGAGTTCTTCGAGGTCGGCGGGCTGGATCGCGTCCAGGCGGGCGAGGATCATCGGATAGCCGTCGAAGTGCGGGGTGGTGAAGTAGACGGCCGGGTCGTCGGCGAGAAGGGCCTCCTTGACGCCGAGGTCGGGGACGCGGGCGCCGAGGACCGGGCCGTCTGGCGCGGCGTCGCCGAGGGCCTCGACATCGGCTTTGCGGAGGGGCCGGTCCAGGGCGAAGAGCTTGCCTTTCACGGTCCATTTCGGGCCGAGACCTTTCCGGGTCTCCTCGGTCTCGGGCAATGCGAGGGCGATGCGCCGCACGTCGTCCCATGTGGCCATGGACGCCACGATAGGCGGTCAGCCGGCCGGAACGCGGCGGTATTCGCTCGGGGTGACGCCGAGTTCGCGGGCGAAGTGGCTGCGCAGGTTCGGGGCGGTGCCGAGGCCGCCCTTCTCGGCGACGAGGTCGATGGACAGGTCGGTCTCCTCGAGGAGCTCGCGGGCGCGGATGACGCGCTGGGCGAGGAGCCATTGCAGCGGGGTCGTCCCCGTTTCGGCGTGGAAGCGGCGGATGAGGGTGAGGCCGGCGCGGGCCGCGAGGTCGGTGGTGGTGAGGGGGCGGTCGAGCCGCGCCAGCGCCCACTGCAGGAGAGGGCCGAGGCCGTCGGCGCGGCCGGACGGCGGCAGCGGGGTCTCGGCGTACTGGGAGCTTCCTCGCCGGGATGGCGCTGTTCGGGGCGGCGTCGGTGGCGTGCGCGGTGGCGCCGTCACTGCCGGCGCTGGTCGCGGCGCGGGCCGTCCAGGCGGCGGCACCCGAACCCGGTGATCGGCCCATTCCGGCACCGGGCGTTCGCGGACCGGCTGTCGCTCGGGTCGGCGGTGAACCAGCGCCGGTGGTGGCCTTCCGGCAGGGCTGGCTGTTCATGGTCGCGGCGGCGCTGCTCTCCACGCTCGTTTCCCGCCATTTCCGGGCGGAACACAATAATCAGTGGAAATGTCATGAACAGCTCGGGGTGGCTATCCGGAAAGCGAAGCCGACTATCCGGTTAGCGTTGCGCGCGAAGTCCGCCCGGTGCATAGTTGGGTTCCGCACCTTCTCGCGCTTCTCGCCCCACAGAAGACAGAAGGTTCGCCCACCCCCGTTTATGACCCTCGAATTTCCGGAGAAGCGCGACAAACGTGACCTGGGACCCGCCATCGCCCGCTCGCGACCGCGCCGGAAGGCCCTTCGATGCCCAGCGACCCCGCACGCTCCCCGTTCGGCGACCGGCACGTCTGCTCGGCGCCCGGATGCCGCCGCCCGTCCTGCTTCCAGGTCCGCCTGGAGACCGTCGGCGCGGCGCCCGGGCCCGACGCCGCGTCCCGCGCCGGCGACTCCTGCGGCACCCACCTCGCCGACGTCGTCCAGGCCCTCGCCCAGCGGTGCCGCGGCGACTCCGGCGAGACGGCGCAGATCGTCGTGTACGCGACACCGGAAGGCCGGCACGCCGACGGGAACCGGCCGCCCGGGCCTTTCGACCGGCTCACCCTCGGGGTCATCCCGATATGAACGCCGGCGGCCATTGCCCGCACCCGACGCCCTTCCGATACTGGGCGGAGTCGGACATATGCGGACGAGGCCGGACGAAGGTGAATCTCGATGGGATTCCAGCTTGGCTTGTTCTCCCCCAACACCGAATCAGGACTGGCGATAACCACGGTTCCGGAAAGGTGGCGAGCGACGTGGGACAACAATCTCCGCCTCGCCCGCCTCGCCGACGAGACCGGAATCGACTTCCTGCTCCCCGTCGCCCGCTGGACCGACTGGGGCCCCGCCACCGACTTCCATCAGAGCGTCCTCGACCCGCTGGTCTGGGCGTCCGGCATGCTCTCCGCCACGACGCGGCTGCGCGTCTTCACCACCGTCCACACCGCGTTCCACCACCCGATCGTCGCCGCCAAGCAGCTCGCGACCGCCGACCACCTCGGCCGGGGGCGCGCGGGGCTGAACATCGTCGCCGGCTGGCACGCCCCCGAGTACGAGATGTTCGGCCTCACCCTCCCCGACGAGCACGACACCCGGTACGCCTACGCGCAGGAATGGTGGGACGTCGTCCGGCGCATCTGGTCGAGCACCGAGCCGTTCGACCACGACGGGCGCTACTTCCACCTGCGGCGGGTCGTCGGCTCGCCGAAGCCGTACAACGGGCGGAGCCTGCCGGTGATCAACGCCGGGTCGTCCCGGCAGGGTCGGTCGTTCGCCGCCCGCAACGCCGACCGCGCGTTCACGGTCGTCGCGGGCCCGGAGGACGGCGCGGAGGTCGTCGCCGCCGTCCGCAAGGAGGCCGCGTCGCACGGCCGGAACGTCGGCGTCTTCACCCTCGGGCACGTCGTGTGCCGCCCCACCCGCGACGAAGCGGAGGACCATTTGCACTACTACGCCGATGAGCATGCCGACTGGCCCGCGGTGGACGAGGTGATGCGGCTGCAGGGCCTGCACGCCCAGTCGTTCACCCCGGAGATGCTGCGGATCTACCGGGACCGGTTCGCCGCCGGGCACGGCAGCTGCCCGCTGGTCGGCGACCCCGACGACGTCGCCGACGGGATCGCCGGGTTCGCCCGCGCGGGCTTCGACGGGATCGCGCTGTCCTTCCTCGACTACGCCGAGGAGCTGGGCTTCTTCGCCGCCGAGGTGATGCCGCGGCTGCGCGCCCGCGGCGTCCTGCCGCTCGCCGCCGCACCGGGCGGCTCCCCGTGACCGCCGCCGGACCTCCGCCGCCCCCGCCCGAGCAGCCGCTGTCGCAGTACCAGCGGGTCGCGAGCGGCGACATCGACGTCCTGCACCGGACCGTCGAGCCGTACGCCATCGGCCACGACCTCCAGACCCGCGACCCCGCGAGCAAGCTGGACGGCCTGGTCAACGCGCTCGGCGTCGGCGCGGTCAAGCTCGTCTGGGTCCGCTACGGCGGCGCCGGCGTCATCGTCGACACCCCGCCGACCGGGGGCGCGTTCGCGCTGGCCGCGCCGATCGCGCCGATGGGCGTGGAGTACCGCCGGTCGGGCGGCCGCACCACCGCGGGCGGCGGCCTCGTCGTCTCGCACGACGAGGCGATGCGGCTGACCCCGGACCCCCGGCACGGCTGCCTGGTGATCACGACGAGCACCGGCCGGCTCGCCGACCACCTCGACGGCTACCTCGGCCGCGAGTACGACCCGCCGCTGCGCTTCCACAGCGTGGACGGCCCGGCGCTCGCCCCCGCGTCCATGGTCGAGCGGACGTGGCGGCACGTCTGCGCCGTCCTTGACGACACCGCGGCGCGGGGCCTGCATCCGCTCGCGGCGCGCAGCCTGGAGGAGTCGCTGCTCACCGCGATCCTGCTCGGCCTGCCGCACACCGCGACGCCGGAGCTGGCGGAGCCGCCGCGGCGCGTCCCGCACCATCTCGCCGGGTTCATTCGGGAATGGGTGGAGGCGCACCATGACCGGCCGATCGGCGCGTCCGACATCGCCGCGGCGGCCGGGATCGGCGTCCGGCAGCTCCAGGCGATCTGCCGCGCCCAGTGGGGGCTCACCCCGACGCGGCTGCTGCGCGGCGTGCGCCTCGACCACGCCCGCGCCGCGCTCCGGTCGGCCGCGCCCGGCCGCCGGACGGTCTCGGACGTCGCCACGGCCGCCGGCTACCTGCACATGAGCCGGTTCGCGGAGCACTACCGGCAGCGCTTCGGCGAGACCCCGACCGAAACCCTGCACCGCCCGTACCGGCCTGCGTGACCGCAGCCGTCCGGACGCGCGGCATCGACCTTGGTCGGTATCCCGCGCGCCCCCGGCCCGGCACGCTCGGCGGTATGAACGACCCGAAGTCCTACGACGGCCTGTCCTCCTTCGTGTTCATGCTCGGCGTGTACGCGGGCGTCGTACCGTTCGTCAGCAAGCTGTTCGGCTGGGAACCGGACGGCCCGAAACGGCTCCTCATCGTCGCCGGACGGCTGCCGTCCCCCGCCTGGTGGCTAGTGTCGCTCCTAGCGGTCGTTGTCGCGTTCGCGCTGCTCTGCTGGATCGACTCGGCGAAGAAGCGCCGCTTCCCCGGCAGTTGAGTTGTGGGGGGGGGGGGGGGGGGTGGGGGGGGGGCGCCACCCCCCCCAACCCACACACAAACGCACGCGGGGGGCCCCGCCCCGCCCCGCGGCTGTGTTGGTGGGGGTGGGGGGGTGCCGCCCCCCCCCACCCCCCCCCCCCCCCCCACAACTCAACGATGGCCCGGCTGCGCGCCACCCAGTGCCCGGCCGGGGCGCGCCGCACGTACAGGTTCGGGACGACGCGCCCTCAGCGGACTGGCTGGCGGAGGATCGTGCGCGCCCTCGTCTGGTCCGGCTCGTTCGGATCGGACAGGTAGATCTCGTGGTGCAGGCCGTTCACCGCGAGTCCCTCCGCCTTCATCAGCGCGTCCATCTCGGCGAGGCTCGCGGGCTCGTCCGCGTACGGGCCGCGGTGCAGCATCTGCACGCACCGGCCCGCGGTGAAGGTGACGCGCTGGACGCGCGCCGCCGCCGGCACGCCCCGCCTGACGTCCGTGACGGCGCTCTCGATCGCGCCGGCCTCGTCCGGGAGCCGCAGGAACAGGTGCCACCACCACTCCTCGCGCGGCACCTCGAACGGGGACCGCTCGTCCTCCACCCACCAGCGGCCCTCCAGCGGCACCATCGGCGCGCCGAGCGCCCCCATCACCGCGTACAGCGCGCCGACGCTCGCCCCGTACGCGGCGCCGCCCGGCTCGCCGCGTCCGGTGACCGACAGCCCCGTCACCGGGCCGAACTCCGCGATCTCCGGCTTCTCCGCCGCCTCGTACCAGCTCATCGGACATCCTCCAGTCGGATCAGCACCCGGGTCTCCAGGCGCTCGGGCGGCGTGCTGCCCGGATCGTTCAGGTAGACCTCCCGGACCGGCCCCGCGGGCGCGTGCGCGCGGTCGCCGAACCAGGCCAGCACGCCGTGGACGGTGAGCGCGATCTCCTCGTACGGGCCGGTGTGCAGCGCCTGCGCGAACGGGCCGCCGGGCAGGACGTCCTCGCCGGACGGCGACTCCAGCGCCACCCGCACCTCGAACTCGTCGGCCATGTCCAGCGGGAACAGCCCGACCAGGCTCGGCGGCCCCTCGGCCGCCGCGAGGAGGCGCGCCACGCAGGCCCCGGTCGCCGCGGCGATGCTCGCCGGGGTCGCCGCCTCGCTCGCGACCCGGACCCGCCGGGCCGGCTCCTCGACGACCGACACGACCGTCTCCGGCAGACCGTCGGCCAGCACCCGGTCGAGGAGCCGCAGGGCGCGGCGGCGCCGCGCCACGTCCGCCTCCAGCCGATCCCGCGCGTCCCGCAGCGCCGCCGCCCCCTGACCCGCGAGGACGCGCGCGACCGCGGGCAGCGGGACGTCCAGCTCCCGCAGCATCCCGATCATCAGCGCGTCCCGCGCCTGTTCGGGCCGGTAGTACCGGTAGCCCGACGACGGGTCGACCCACGCCGGGGCGAGAAGGCCCAGGTCGTCGTAGTGCCGCAGCTGCTTGACGCTCAACCGGCACAGCCGCGCGAACCGCCCGATGGGCAGGAGATCGTTGCTCACACCCCCACCCTGGCGTCTCCCACAGTGGGAGAGTCCACTAGGGCCGCGCCGACAGCCCCGTGCAGGCGCGCAGGCCGTTCCACCGCTTCACCTCGGCGGCCGCCGCAGCGCCCGTCATAGGGATCGGCAGCCCGCCGCTGATCAGCGCCGGCTTCCACTTCGCCTTCGTGACCTTCCGGCCCTCCACCCGCAGCAGCAGCACCCCGGACTTCGCCGTCGCGCCGTGCGCCGACGAGAACACGAAATTGCCCATGCCGTAATGGACGTACCGGCCCTGCAGATACCCGCCGCCGAGCGGGACGTGCGCATGCCCGCCCACCACGATGTCGGCGCCCGCGCCGATGAGCGCCTTCGCCAGCTCCTGCTGGCGCGGCAGCGGGCACGCCTTCAGCTCCTGCCCCCAGTGCAGATACACGATGACCAGGTCGGAGCCCTTCCGCGCGTCCTTCACCGCCTGCACCATCCGCGGCACGTCCTTCGCCGACGCGAGCCCGCCCTTGGCGCCCGTCGCCGTCCACGCCGAGACGAGGTTGTCGTCGAGCACCTGCGTCGCGCCGATGATCGCGATCCGGTTGCCCTTCACCGTCGTCCGGTACGCCTTGTACGCCTCGTCCGCGTTACGGCCGATGCCGACGATCGGGAAGCCGCTGCGCTTCATCGCGGCGAGCGAGTCGCGCAGGCCCTCCTCCATGTAGTCCATGCCGTGGTTGTTCGCCATCGACGCCACATCGACGCCGGCGCGGCGCAGCGCGGTCAGCGCCGACGGCGGCGCCCGGAACGTGAACTCCTTGCCGGGCGCCGGGGTGCCGCCCGTCGTGATCGCCGTCTCCAGGTTCACCATCGCGAGGTCGGCGGCGCGCAGCGTCGACGCTACCGGCCCGAGCGCGGTGGACGCGTGCGCCAGCCGCGACCGCAACTGCCCCTCGAAGTGCGTGTCCCCGCCGAACGCGATGACGATCGGCTGCGGCGCCGCCTTCGCCGGCGCCGGCCCCTTCGGCTTCGCCGGCGCCGTGGACGCGGGCGGCGTCGCCCCCTGCGCCTTCGACCCGTCGCCGCCGCCGCACGCGGACACGCCCGCGGCGATCAGCACGCCCACGGCCGCCACGGCTGAAACGCGCATGGGAGACCTCCCCGTCTTGATCGGCCAAGCATGGCACGACCAGGACAATCACCCACCAACCACCCCCGACCACATCCGGCCCGGCGGACGTTCCCAGAGGGCGCAGACCACCGCCCTTTCACCCCGGTCCCGGGCGTGCGGTGCGGCTAGGCTCTGAGCAGGTGCAGGCCCCTTTTCCAGGAGACCCGAGATGCCCCTTCCCTCGTGGGCAGCGGACCCATCGAGCCTGCTGATCACCGAGGAGGAGTACCGGGCCCTGCCGTCCGAGGTGTGCAAGTCCATCGAGGTCGTGGACGGCTGCGTCATCTTCCGCGAATCGCCGTCGGTCGAACGCCAGCGCGTCCTGCGAAATCTCACCTGCGCATTGATGGACGCGCGTCCAGGCAATGGTCCCCGCATCACCGTCGTACCCGGCGTCGACATGTACTTCGTCGAACAGAACCCCCATGCCGGTGGCAAGGGCCGGCGGTTCACCATGCGCCGCCCCGATATCAGCGTCCTGTTCTGCGTCGAGAGAGGCACCAAGCCGACGAGCGCCGACGTCCTCACCGCCGTGGAGATCACCGGCCTCGGCAGCGGGCAGCGCGACTTCCAGGACAAGAAGGCGGAGTACGCGGGGCAGCGGATCTCCGTCTACCTCATAGTCGTCCTCGACGCGGAGTCCTCAACAACAAAGCAACTCCATTACGAGAAAATGGCGCCCCCCGCGAGAACAGGACAGAATGGAGTTCGGCCCCACAGGAGGAGTGTCTGCACATGGGCGACCGCACGGCCTTCCGCACCTGTCCCCTCTGCGAGGCCCTCTGCGGGCTCGAGCTGACCCTCGACGACGCCGGCGCGGTGACGCGCGTACGCGGCGACAAGGACGACCCGTTCAGCAAGGGGTTCCTGTGCCCGAAGGGCGCGACGCTCGGCGTGCTCGACGGCGACCCCGACCGGCTGCAGGAGGCGCTCGTCCGCGCCGGCGAGACCCACAGGACCGCCGGCTGGGACGAGGCGTTCGAGACCGTCCGGCGGGAGCTGGCGAGCGTCATCGACCGGTACGGGCGCGACGCGGTGGCCGTCTACATCGGCAACCCGACGGCGCACTCGGTGGCGGGCCCGCTGTACGCGTCGGCGGTCGTGAAGGCGCTCGGCACCCGCAACCTGTACACGGCGAGCACCGCCGACCAGATGCCGAAGCACGTGAGCTGCGGGCACATGTTCGGCGACCCGCTCGCCATCCCGGTGCCGGACCTCGACCGGACCGGGCACCTGCTGATGCTGGGCGCCAACCCGCTGGAGTCGAACGGGAGCCTCGCGTCGGCGCCGGACTTCCCCGGCCGGCTGAAGGCGATCCGGGAGCGCGGCGGCAAGGTCGTCGTGATCGACCCGCGCCGCACGCGGACGGCGGCGCTCGCCGACGAGCACCTGTTCATCCGCCCGGGGACGGACGCGTTCCTGCTGATGGGGCTCGTCCACACGCTGTTCGCCGAGGACCTCGTCAGGCTGCGCCTCGACGGCCTGGTGAACGGCCTGGACGACCTGCGCGCCCTCGCCGTCGACTTCGCGCCCGAGC
Source organism: Actinomadura physcomitrii (assembly GCF_008923205.2). GTDB lineage: Bacteria > Actinomycetota > Actinomycetes > Streptosporangiales > Streptosporangiaceae > Spirillospora > Spirillospora physcomitrii. The sequence continues at coordinate 140,183 of NZ_WBMS02000002.1, forward strand.
GCGTCGCGCCCGCCACCGGCATTCCCGCCGAGACGATCCGCCGGACCGCGCGCGAGCTGGCCGCCGCCGACCGCGCCGCCGTCTACGGGCGCATCGGCACGTGCACGCAGGCGTTCGGGACGCTCAACAGCTGGCTCGTGGACGTCCTGAACGTGCTGACCGGCAACCTGGACCGGCCCGGCGGCGCGATGTTCCCGCGTCCCGCGCACGCCCCCGTGTACCGGCGCAGGAAGCCGTTCACCACGGGCCGGTGGCGCAGCCGCGTCCGGGACCTGCCCGAGGTCAACGGCGAGTTCCCGGTCGCGACGCTGGCCGACGAGATCGAGACCCCCGGCGACGGCCGGATCCGGGCGCTGGTCACCATCGGCGGGAACCCGGCGCTGTCCGCGCCGAACGCCGCCCGGCTCGACCGCGCGCTCGCCGGCCTCGACTTCATGGTGAGCGTCGACCCGTACCTGAACGAGACGACCCGGCACGCGCACGTGATCCTGCCTCCGCCGCGCCCGGCGCAGACCCCGCACTACGACATCTCGCTGACCGGCCTCGCCGTCCGCGACTATGCGCGCTACTCGCCGCCGGCCGTCCCGCTGCCGGACGGGCGGCCGAGCGAGTCCGACCTCCTCGCCCGACTCGCGCTCGCCGCGTCCGGCACGGACGGCGACCCCGGCGCCCTCGACGAGACGATCATCTCGTCGACGCTGCGGAAGGCCGCCGAGCTGCCCGGCTCGCCGGTGCACGGCCGCGAGGCCGGCGAACTGCGCAAGATGCTGGCCGAAAGCGGCACCCTCACCGAGCAGCGGCTCGACATGATGCTGCGGCTCGGCCCCTACGGCGACGGCTTCGGCGCGGACCCGTCCGGGCTGACCCTGACCCGGCTGCGCACCGAGCACCCCCACGGCCTCGACCTCGGCGCCCTCAAGCCCCGCATCGACGAGGTGCTGTGCACGACGTCCGGACGCGTCGAGCTGTGCCCGTCCACCTGCGCCGCCGACGTCGACCGCCTGCACACCGCGCTGCGCGCGCACCGCCCGGCGGACTTCGTGCTGATCGGGCGGCGGCACCTGCGCTCCAACAACAGCTGGCTGCACAACGTCCCCGCACTGGTGCGCGGCTCCAACACCTGCACGCTCCAGCTCAACACCGCCGACGCGGCCCGCCTCGGCGTATCCGCGGGTGACACCGTCCGGGTCGCGTCCCGCACCGGCTCCGTCGACGCCGTCGCCGAGCCGACCGACACGATCATGGCGGGCGTCGTCAGCCTCCCGCACGGCTGGGGGCACGACCGCCCCGGCACCCGCACCGCCGTCGCCCGCGAGCACGCCGGCGTGAACGTGAACGCCGTCACCGACGAGCAGGAGATCGACCCCCTGTCCGGCAACGCCGTCTTCAACGGCGTCCCCGTAACCCTGCTAGCCCAGGGGGCAACCCCCTGAAACCCCCGTCACCGTGTTAGCCCAGGGGGCAACCCCCTGAAACCCCCCGTCACCGTGTTAGCCCAGGGGGCAACCCCCTGAAACCCCCCGTCACCGTGTTAGCCCAGGGGGGCGACCCCCTGGAACCCCCCGTCACGACCGGCAGGCTGTTTCCCCGCTCCGCTGGCGCTCCGCGGCGAAACAGCCTGTCGGTCGACGGGCGCGCCCGCTGCACTCGCTAGCGCTCGCTCCGCGTGCGCGCCCGCGTTACCCCAGGGCAGCGGGCCCCTGGAGCCACCACTCGCGACGGACAAGGCGTTCATCGCTCGGCGTGCGCGCGCGCTGGCGGAGCGTGTTTAGGGTCGGTGCGTCCAGGTAGGTATCCCTCGCCGCGGGCGGCTCAGGCCGCCTCGAACGTCACATGGGGGATCGACTAACCTCGCAATCAGCGTCCCATTACGGCCGTCTCTAACCAGTGGGCCGGACGGAACCGATGGGTCCGGGCGGCTGCCTCGGGCGGGCCGCCCGCACGCACCCGAGGGAGGGGACATGAACCGGCGGTCGAGCAACATCTTCCGGCGCGGGTCGCGGGCGCAGGCGTCGCAGCGGCTGGCGGACGCGACGGAGACCCTTGAGCGCGCGCGCGGCCTCGACCGCACCATCCGGGTGCTGTCCACCGCCGTGCGGAGGACGCTCCGTCCCGGCCCCTTGAAGGACACCCTGCACGGCGTCCCGTTCGGGCACCCCGCGCACACACCGCTCACCGACGTGCCGATCGGCTGCTGGATGTCGTCGGCGCTCCTCGACCTCATGCCGGGCACCGCGCGCGCCTCCCAGACCCTCGTCGCCGCCGGGCTCGCCGGGGCCGTCCCGACGGTCCTCACCGGTATCGCCGACTGGTCGGCGCTGCACCGCGAGCAGCAGCGCGTGGGGCTGGTGCACGCGTCCGCGACCGCCACCGCGAGCATGCTGTACGCGGCGTCGCTCACCGCCCGCTACCAGGGACGGGACGGCGCCGGGAAGGCGTTCGGGTTCGCCGGGCTGACCGTGCTGCTCGGCGGCACCTACCTCGGCGGGCACCTGGCGTTCCGGCAGGCGGCGGGCGCGAGCCACGCCGACCAGACCTCCCATCTCGTCGCCACCGGCTGGCACGACCTGTGCGCCGCCGAGGACCTGCCCGATGGCTGGCCGGTGCAACGCCGGCTCGGCTACATCAGCCTGTTCGTCCTGCGCGAGGGCGACGAGATCAACGTCCTGACCGACCGGTGCAGCCACCTCGCCGGCCCGCTCCACCAGGGCCGCGTCACGACCGACGACAACGCCGAGACCTGCATCGTGTGCCCGTGGCACGGCAGCACCTTCCGGGTCCGCGACGGCTCCGTCGTGCACGGCCCGGCGACCGCCCGCCAGCCCCACTTCGAGACGCGCGTGACGGACGGTGTCGTCCAGGTCCGCCCCGTGGGCTGACCAGCGCTTTCTGCCCATCTGCGACGGTTCGCGAGCCCTCGTTCGGGGTATATCTCGAATATACGTTCGACGATCGGAGGTTCGCGCCGATGAAGGGCGACAGGGTCGAGATCGTGATCGACGCCGGCGGCGAGGGAACGCGGACGTACGAGGTGGTCGCCGCGCGGGCGGGCCGCCGCGTGGAGGTCGCGACCCGGCGCGGCGTGGTGGAGGTCAGCGAGGTCACCCGCACCGGCACCCCGGTCCGCACGGCCCGGTTCATGGCCAGCCGCGTGCTGGCCCTCGTCGAGTACCCGAACAGCGACACCCACCCCGACGACCCCACCCCACCCGCCTGAACCCTCAACTACCGCAATAGATTTACTATCGCCACCACACCGACGACGACGATGACGCCGCGTAGGACCAGGGGCGGGATGCGGCGGCCCACCTTGGCGCCGATGAAGCCGCCGACGGTGGAGCCCGCCGCGATGAGCAGGACCGCCCACCAGTTGATGCCGGTGTCGCCCCACAGCCAGGTGGCGATGAAGATGAGCGCCGCGGTGCCGTTGACGATGGCGGACAGCACGTTCTTGCTCGCGTTGAGCCGCTGGAGGTCGTCGTCCAGCATGATGCCGAGCAGCGCGATCAGCACGATGCCCTGGGCGGCGCCGAAGTAGCCGCCGTACATGCCGGCGAGGAGCACGCCGAGCCACAGCAGCGGCCCGCCGTGCGGGTGGCCGCCGCCGTCCTCGCGACGGCGCCGGATCCAGCCCTGGAGCCGCGGCTGCACGACCACGAGCACCAGCGCGATGACGATCAGGATCGGGACGATGAACTTGAACGCGGCGGCGGGCAGGCCGAGCAGCAGCAGCGCGCCGATCACCGCGCCGGTCAGCGACGCGCTGCCGAGCCGCAGCAGCCGGGCGCGCTGCCCCTTCAACTCGGCGCGGTACCCGTAGGCGCCGGTCACGCCGCCGGGGACGAGGCCGATGTTGTTGGACACGTTCGCCACGACGGGCACGTAGCCGAGCGCGACCAGGGTCGGGAACGTGATCAGGGAGCCGGACCCGACGACGGTGTTGATGCCTCCGGCGGCGACCCCGGCCGCGAACACGGCGGCCGCGTCCAGCAGGTTCAAAAGGGTCCCATCTCGGCGCTAGCGGTTGGCAACGGCGCTCATGATGGTAGGGACAGTGCAGCTCAGGACGGCAATGGGGGTGCCCGTTGCGTGGTGGTCGGCCGGTAACGGCGGGCCGGCGGCGATCAGCGGACGGCGCGCGCGTACCAGCGCCCGCCCTGCCGTTCGATGGTGAGCGGCAGGCCGAAGCAGGCCGTCAGGTGCTCGGCGGTGAACACCTCGTCGACCTTGCCCTGCGCGACGATCTCGCCCTTGCGCAGCAGCAGCGCGTGGGTGAAGCCGTCGGGGACCTCCTCGACGTGGTGGGTGACCATCGCCATCGTCGGTGAGGTGGGGTCGTCGGCGAGGGCGGCGAGCCGGGAGACGAGGTCCTCGCGGCCGCCGAGGTCGAGGCCGGCGGCGGGCTCGTCCAGCAGCAGCAGCTCCGGGTCGGGCATCAGCGCGCGGGCGATCTGCACGCGCTTGCGCTCGCCCTCGGACAGGGTGGTGAACGTCCGGCTCATCAGCTCGGCGCAGCCGAGCTGGTCGAGCAGGGCGACGGCGCGGCTGACGTCGGTGGAGTCGTACTCCTCCTGCCAGCGGCCGAGGATCGCGTAGGAGGCGGTCAGCACCAGGTCGATGACCTTCTCGCCGGCGGGGACCTTCTCGGCGAGCGCGGTGCTGGCGAGGCCGATGCGGGGCCGCAGCTCGAAGACGTCGGTGCGGCCGAGCTCCTCCTCCAGGATCTCCACCGAGCCCTCGGTGGGGTGCATCATCGCGGCGGCGATCTGCAGCAGCGTCGTCTTGCCCGCCCCGTTGGGGCCGACGACGACCCACCGCTCGCCCTCGTTCACCGTCCACGTGACATCGCGCAGCAGGGCCGAGCCCCCGCGCCTGACCCCGACTCCGCGGAGCTGAAGTACCTCGCCGGCCATCGCGCGCCTTCGTCCCCATTCCCGGTGATCCCACCGGTCCCGGTCCGGACCGGTCCGTTGTCCAGGAAAGAACCTATGCGATGCCGGGCCTCCGCCGCCCCCCGGCTCCCCGCGGAGGCGGGCCGTCCGGCCGGCGCCGGAAGGCAGGAACGTCGTGCGGGCCCGATGGCACCGGCGATCCGAGCGCTTATGGTGGATCGCATGTCCATTGGGGAGTGTCGGGCGCGATGAGCTCGGACGGGATGAGCAGGGACGTGGCGACCGCGCTGGTCGCGTGGGGCAATGCGTGGCTGACCGGCAGCGTCGGCCTGGACGAGGCGGTGGACGCGGTCGAGAAGGCGGCGGGCCCGCAGATCCTCGGCGGGGAGCCCGCCGAGGTGACGCTGCGCCGCGGGCTCGGCGACCTGCGCGTCGGCGGGCTGACCGCGCTGCGGCTGGCGCTGCCCGAGCCGGGCGACCCGCTGGGGCTGACGGGTCCCGCCGAGTTCAACCGGTCCGCGATCGACGCGGGCGCGGCGGTCGTCGCGCTGCTCGGCGACCGGGCGATCGGGCTGGTCCCGGAGGAGGACCGGCGCGGCTCGTCCTATGTCGGGGTGCGGTGGACGACGCACGACGCGTCCGCGAACCCGCCGGACGTGCCGGGCCTGGCGGACGCCGACCGGCAGCTGACGCTGGCGATGCGGGACGCGACGGAAGCGCTGCTGGCGGTGGACGACGTGTCCGGGGTGCCGCCGGAGATCGCGGACGCGCTGGTCGACCTGCGCGATCCGCACCGCGGCGACCATCCGCTGGCGCCCGGGTACCCGCCGCGCGCGCACCGGGTGGCGGCGCTGGCGGGCCGGCTGGCCCTCGTCGTGGACCTGGCGCGGCGGATGGACGAGCGCGGCCTCACCGCCGACCAGATGCGCCGCCGGAGCGAGGCGCTGCGGCTGCTCGACCGGGCGGTGCGGCGGGCGCGGGTCGCGGCGTGCAACAGCGCGTTCGATCCCGTCCCGTAGGCGCCCGTTCCGGCGCGGTGATGAGAACGTGCCAAAAGGGAAAGCGGGACGTCCCCGCAGGGACGCCCCGCTTCACCGCGCCGCGCGTGTTCAGCTGCGGACGACGAGGGTGTTGCAGATCTTGTCGGCGAAGGTCTGCCTGCGCTCGTCCCACAGCGGCCAGAGGTAGCCGAGGTAGCACACCGCACCGTCGAGGATGTGCGCGAGCTTGCGGGCGACGGCCATGCCGAAGCCGATCGGCTGACCGGTCTGCGCGCCGATCAGCCGGGTGCCCATCTGGCGCTTGCCGATGGACTGGCCGGTGGTGCCCTCCTGGTAGCAGATCCACAGGAAGACGCCGATCCAGATGGCGATGCCGATGATCATGAACAGCGCGCCGAGGACGGCCGCGCCGCTGCCCGCGCTTGCCAGCAGGTTGCCCAGCAGCCAGAGCACGAAGAACGGGACGATGGCGATCAGGTAGTCGATGATGAAGCTACCGGCACGCGAGCCCCACTGCGCCAGCTGGCCGGTCGAGCCGTAGTGGTGGTGGTGCACCTCCTGGTACGCCGGCTGCGCCGGGGCGGGCGCCGGCTGGGCGCCGTAGGCGGGCGGCGCGGCGGGCGGCTGGCCGTAGCCCGGCTGCGCCGCAGGCTGGCCGTAGCCCGGCTGCGCGGGGGGCTGGCCGTAGCCCGGCTGCGCCGGAGGCTGACCGTAGCCCGGCTGCGCCGGAGGCTGACCGTAACCGGGCTGGGCCGGGGGCTGGCCGTAACCGGGCTGCTGTTGCCCGTACCCGGGCTGCTGTTGCCCGTAGCCCGGCTGCTGACCGTACGGGTCGTAGGGGTTACCCACACTTGCTCCTTATTGATTGACCCTGTGGATGTGTGACGCCCGCCGGACCCGGAGGGCTCCGCAAGTCTGACCGACGATCGACCGCGGCTCAAACCCGCAGAACACCGAACCGGACGAGCTGCCACAGCTCCGACCCGATGAGGGCGGCGCCGAGCATTCGGGCACGGGTCTTCGGCTGGAGTGCCCACCACCGTGCTCCCAGCCCCAGGGGGGCGAGGGCGACGGCGGCCGCACCGGTCAGGGCCAGCGGGTTCGCGAGCGCGCCGCGGACCGGATGGCCCCCGCCCGACTCGATGAACACGGTGGTCCCCCCGCACAGGGGACACGGGAGACCGGTGAGCGCCCGCAGGGGGCAGAGCACGCCGGGGTCGTGGAAACGGTGGACGCATGAAGCGGCGACGGCCGCAACGGCCATCGCCGCAACGCGCAGCAGCACACCTTGTGGGCCGTGCCGCGCTGCGGTGAGAGTCCGGCTGGCGAGCCGGCCGAGCGCACCGTCCGGTGCACCGGCGGCCGCCGCCCCGGGCGCTCCCCCCAACGAATCCTCCGCCTCGAAGACAAACGGCTGAGTGACCCGTATACCGGGTTCACCCGGAGGCGGGTCAAGTGCGGGCCACGATCCGCGACGCGACCGTTACCGAGGGCACGCTGAGACCACCTCGGGAGCAAGACTAGGACAAACAGCCAGCTATGCGGGCAGACTTCAGGGTTACGGCCGCCACGAATCACGTCGCGAGCAGCAGGGAAACGCGACGGACGGGCGGCTACCGGCGGCCGCTGACGCGGCCGCGCGGGGGTCAGGACTGCGCCGCCGCGCCGACGGTAAGGGGGCCGCTCGCGTCGGAGTGGTACTCCGCCTCGACGACGTCCGCCACCACCGCGGTGATGTTGTCGGGGCCGCCGTTGGCCCGCGCCTCCTCGATCAGCGCGGCGACGGCGCGCTGCGGGTCCGCCTCCGCGGACAGCAGCTCGTAGATCCGCTGCGCCTCGACCGGGCCGCACAGGCCGTCCGAGCAGAGCAGGTAGCGGTCGCCGAGCCGCGCCTCGCGCAGCCGCAGGTCGGGCTCGCGGTCGTCCCGCCCGTCCAGCACCCGGTACAGCACGTGCGACAGCCGCGACGTCTCGGCGGGGTCGGCGGTCTGGCCCGCCTGCTCCGCCTCCGCCTTCAGCAGCTCGTCCATCGTGTGGTCCTGGGTCATCTGGAACAGCTCGCCGTCGCGCAGCAGGTAGCCGCGGGAGTCGCCGATGTGCGCCAGGGCCACCGACTCGCCCGACCACAGCATCGCGGTGAGCGTGGTGCCCATCCGGCTCAGGTCGGGCCGCTCCTCGCGGACGATGCGCAACTTCTCGTTGGCCTCGGCGACCGCGCGGCCGAGGCTCTCGACCAGATCGTCACCATGGGCGCCGGTGTCCAGCGAGCGCAGCGAGTCGATGACGGTCGAGCTCGCGACCTCGCCGCCCGCATAGCCGCCCATGCCGTCCGCGACCGCGATCAACCGTGCACCGGCGTAGCCCGAGTCCTCGTTGTTCTCTCGGTTGCACCCGATGTCACTGCCTGCTGCGTACCTGATTGCTACGTTCATACCGATTTCGATGACGATCCTGTCAGAGGAGTTGTATCACTCACGAGCGGCCTCCCCGGCCCGGTCCGCGCCATCCCGGCCGGCACCGTCCCGGGCGCTGCCGTCCCGCCCGATGCCGTGCCGGACGGCGTAGAGCGCCGCCTGCGTCCGATCCTGCACTCCCAGTTTCATGAGCAGATTACTGACGTGCGTCTTGACCGTCTTCTCCGAGACCACGAGCGCGCGGGCGATCTCCCGGTTGGACCTGCCGCGCGCGATGTGCACGAGCACCTCCCGTTCCCGTTCGGTGAGCGCGCCGAGGCCGCGGCCGGCCGGCTCGCGCCCCGAGTCCGCGCGCACCATCGCCTCCGCCGCGTCCGGCGCGAACAGCACATGCCCGTCGTGCACCGCCCTGATCGCCTGGACGAGGGCGCGCGGGTCCACGTCCTTGTACAGGTAGCCGGCCGCGCCCGCCTGCACCGCCGGCAGCACGTGCCCGCGCTCGGTGACGCTGGTCAGGATCAGCACCCGCGCCCCCACCCCTCGAGCCCGCAACTCCGTCAGCGCGGTCACGCCGTCGGCGCCCGGCATCTTGAGGTCCATCAGCACGATATCGGGCTTCAGCGATTCGGCCAGCGTCACCGCCGACGTGCCGTCCGCGGCCTCGCCGACCACCTCGATGTCGTCCTGGATGCCGAGGAACGTGCGCAGCCCCTGCCGGACGACCGGATGGTCGTCGGCGATCAGCACCCGGATCGGCGGCGCGGGCGGCGGCGTCACAGCGGCACCTCCAGCCGGACCGTCGTGCCGCGCCCCGGGCCCGCGTCGATGGCGAACGTCCCGCCGATCGAGCACGCCCGGTCGCGCATGGACGCCAGGCCGAGCCCGCCCTGCTGGTCGCCGTCGGACGCCGCGAACCCCGTCCCGTCGTCGGCGACCTCCAGCACGGCGCTGCCGTCCAGCACGCGCAGGCTCACCTCGACCGTCCGCGCCCCGGCGTGTCGCAGCGCGTTGTAGACGGCCTCCTGCGCGATCCGCAGCACGGCCGCCTCCTGTTCGTCCGGCAGGACGACCGGTTCGGCGGCGGTGAACCGGACGGCGGTCTCGTGCGCCCGGTCCAGCACCTCGGCGTGCTTGCGCAGCGACGCGACGAGCCCGTCGGCGAGGTCGGCGGGGCGCAGCTCGAAGATGACCGCGCGCAGCTCGGCGAGCGCGTCGGCGGCGAGCCGCTCCACCTGCTCCAGCTCCTCCACGGTCCGCTTGGGGTCGCGCTCGGCGAGCGCGGCCGCGGTGCGCGCCGTCAGCCGCAGCGAGAACAGCTTCTGCGCGACGGCGTCGTGCAGCTCGCGGGCCAGCCGGCTGCGCTCGGCGACGACCGTCAGCTCGCGGTTGTGCTCGTACAGCCGGGCGTTGGTGATCGCGATCGCGGCGTGCGCGGCGAACAGCGCGAGCAGGTCCTGGTCGTCCTGCGTGAACCCGCCGGGCCGCTTCTTGTTCGCCAGGAAGATGATGCCGAGGACGTCCTCCCCGTCCTTGATCGGCACGCCGAGGAAGTCCTTCAGCACCGGATGCGCGACGGGCCAGCCCTCGAACTCCGGCTCGCGGCGGATGTCGGCCAGCCGCTTCGGCGTGTCGCCGCGCAGCATCGCCGCGAGCATGCCGTGCTGGCGGGGCAGCGGGCCGATCCGCTCCCAGTCCTCGTCGGACACGCCCTCGACCACGAACTCGGCGAACGACCCCTCGTCGTCGGGCACGCCGAGCGCCGCGTAGCGGGCGTCCAGCAGCCGCGCCGCGGCCCGGACGATCACCTGCAGCACCTCGTGGACCGACAGGTGGCGGGTGACGGCGAGCACGGCGGAGCTCACCGCGTGCAGGGTCGCGCCCTGTCCGGCTCCGAGCCCTTCCGCCTCGCCCATTCCGGCCCCTCGCCTCCCCCCTCACGCGCCGTTCATGGCGCACATGTGAAGACCGTACTCGGTTTTGCCCCCGGCCCTCCGGACGCGGGCACCGGCGAAGGGGGCCGTCGGTCCTACGACCATTTGCGGAGCGGGCCCGGGGGCCGATGGCCGATGCCGGACCGCGGCCCGATTCCTAGCGTCGAAGGCATGAAGACGGCCGCTGGAAAGACAGCATTGATCACCGGAGGGTCCCGGGGGCTCGGGCGGGCGCTGGCCCGCGCGCTCGCCGCGGACGGCTGGACGCTCGTCATCGACGGCCGGGACGCGGCCGCGCTGGGGACGGCGGCCCGCGAGATCGGCGGCGACGTCACCGCGGTCCCCGGGGACGTCGCCGACGCAGCGCACCGCGCCGACCTCGCCCGCGCCGTGTCCGGCGGGCTCGACCTGCTCGTCAACAACGCGAGCACCCTCGGCACGACGCCGCTGCCGCGGCTCGCCGACCAGCCCGTCGCCGACCTCGCCGCGACGTACGCGACGAACGTCCTCGCGCCGCTCGCGCTGATCCAGGCCGTCCTGCCGGCGCTGCGGGACCGGCAGGGCGCGATCCTCAACGTCACCTCGGACGCGGCGGTCGAGAACTACGAGACGTGGGGCGGCTACGGGTCGTCGAAGGCGGCGCTGGAGCAGCTGTCGAACGTGCTCGCGGCGGAGGAGCCGTACATCCGTGTCTGGTGGGCGGACCCGGGGGAGATGCGCACCGACATGCTGCGCGCCGCCGGCGAGGACGCCGACGCCGCGCCGCCGCCCGAGGAGGCCGCCGCCGCGTTCCACCGGCTCATCGACGGCCGTCCCGCCAGCGGCCGGTACCGCGCCGCCGACCTGACGGCCACACGATGACCACCGTGATCGAACCGGACGAGGCCGCCGCCGGGGAACGGCCGCGCCAGGGGGTGATGGGCCGCGGGCACCGGGTCGCGACCCTCGGGATCGTCCTCGTCGTCACCTTCCTGGCGTTCGAGTCGATGTCCGTCGGGACCGTCATGCCCGCCGTCGCGAAGGACCTCGACGGGCTGCCGCTGTACGCGTGGGGGTTCAGCGCGACGCTGATCGCGAGCCTGCTGTCCATCGTGCTGGCGGGCGGCTGGGTCGACCGGTACGGCCCGGCCCGCCCGTTCATGATCGGCCTCGCGGTGTTCGTCGCCGGGCTCGCCGTCGCCGGGACCGCGCCGACCATGTGGCTGTTCGTCGCCGGGCGCGCGATCCAGGGCCTCGGCTCCGGCGTCCCGATGGTCGCGCTCTACGTCGTGATCGCCCGCGTCTACCCCGAGCACCTGCGATCCCGAGTGTTCGCCGCGCTGTCGGCGGCATGGGTGCTGCCGTCGCTGATCGGCCCCGCCGTCGGCGGCGCCGTCGCCCAGCACCTCGGCTGGCGCTGGGTGTTCCTCGGCCTGATCCCGCTGGTCGTCCCGCCCGCGCTGCTGCTCACACCGACGCTGCGCGGCGTCCGCCGCTCCGGCGCCGCGCCGGACGGCCCCGGCCGCGCCCGCTACACGGCCGCCATCGCCGCCGCCGGAGGCGCCGGCCTCCTGCTCTACGGCCTCGGACGCACCGGCTGGACCATGGCCCCCGCCGCCCTGGCCGGCCTCGCCGGCCTCGGCTACGGGCTCCCCCGGCTGCTGCCCGCCGGAACCCTCCGGATGCGCCGCGGGCTGCCGAGCGTCGTCGCCGTCCGCGCGCTGCTGTCCGGCGCGTTCTTCGGCGCCGACTCCTTCATCCCGCTGACCCTCACCTCCCTGCACGGGTTCAGCGCCACCACGGCCGGGATCGTGCTGACCGTCGGCGGGCTCGGCTGGTCCGCCGCGTCCCAGATCCAGGGCCGCTCCACGCGGCCCCGCGAGTTCTTCGCGCTGCTCGGCGCGGTGCTCGTCACCGCCGGGATCGTCGCCGTCACCTTCGCGCTCCAGCTGTCCGGCTGGGCCGCCGTGCCCGCCTGGATCGTCGGCGGCGCCGGCATGGGCTTCGCCATCGGCAGCCTCAGCGTCCTGCTGCTCGACCTGTCCCCCGAGGACGAGCAGGGCGTCAACTCCTCCGCCCTGCAGATCGCCGACACCCTCGGCTCGTCCCTCGTCGTCGGCGCCGCGGGCGCGCTCGTCACCGGCTTCGGCACCGGCCGCCTCCACCTGGGGCTCGCCGCCGCCGGGACCATGTTCGCCGCGATCGCCGCCGCCGGCGTCGTCGCCGCACTCCGCCTGGAGGCCCGGAAATGACCGACATCATCGACTTCACCCTGCCGCCGGACCTCGAGGCGCACGAACCCCCCGAGGCCCGCGGCCGCACCCGCGACGGCGTCCGCCTCCTCACCGGACGGCGCGCCACCGGCGAGGTCTCCCACCACGAGTTCCGCGACCTGCCGGCGCTCCTCGACCCCGGCGACCTCCTCGTCGTCAACACCTCCGCCACGCTGCCCGCCGCCGTCCGCCTCGACCGCATCAGCGTCCACTTCTCCACCCCGCTGCCCGGCGCCGGCGAGCGCGACTGGATCGTCGAACTCCGCCGCCCGTCCGGCAAGGCGAGCCTCCCCTACGGCGGCGGCAGCCCCGGCGAATGGATCCCGATGCCCGGCGGCGCCACCCTCACCCTCATCGGCCGCCGCACCGACCGGCTCTGGCAGGCCCGCCTCAGCACCGACGTCGTCCCCTACCTGCGCCGCCACGGCGTCCCCATCCGCTACGGATACGTCCGCCGCGACTGGCCCACCGCCGCCTACCAGACCGCGTTCGCCCACGACCGCTCGGCGGGCGGCGCCGAGATGCCCAGCGCCGCCCGTCCCTTCACGCCCGAACTCGTCACCCGCCTGGTCTCCCGCGGCGTCCTGCTCGCCCCGATCACCCTGCACACCGGCGTCGCGTCCCCCGAAGCCCACGAACCCCCGTACGCCGAACGCTACGAGGTGCCCGCCGCCACCGCCGCGCTCGTCACCCACGTCCGCTCCCACGGCGGACGGGTCATCGCCGTCGGCACCACCGCCGTCCGCGCCCTGGAGACCGCCGTGGACGCCTCCGGACACGTCCAGGCCTCCTCAGGATGGACCGAGCACGTCGTCACGCCCGAACGCGGCGTCCGCGCCGTCGACGGCCTCCTCACCGGCCTCCACGAGCCCAACTCGTCGCACCTGATGATGCTCACCGCCATAGCGGGCCGCGACCTCCTCGCCGCCACCTACCGGGCCGCCCTCGACGAGGGCTACCTGTGGCACGAGTTCGGCGACCTCAACCTCCTGCTCCCGTAGAGACCAGCACAGATGCGCGGGGATCCCCTCGCTGTCGAACGGCTGATCGATGACATGGACGCGCCGCCCCACCGGCTCGCCCCGCCCCGCGGCCAACTCCGGCCGAACGGACCCCGCCGTAAGCCCCGCCCGCCCCGCAACCCCGAGCATCGTGTCGGCGTCGAACGCCCCGGTCAGCGCGATGTCGAACTGCTCGGGATCCAGACGCCCCAACAGCGCCTCGACCACGCCCCGGTCCACCGCACGCGCGCGCCGCGCGGATGAGGTTCTCGAACGCGTCCGCCGCACCCTCAGGATCGTCGCCCCACGCGAGGAAGGACTCCTCGACCTGGTGGTCGCGCCCCACACCGCCGCCGCCGTCCTCCATGCCTTCCGGATAGTCCGTACGCGCCCAGACCGCCCCGTCCCACCAGTAGACGTACTGGACGATGTGCTCCTCGCGCATCATCCCCGCCAGCCACTCCCACGGCAGCCACTCCGGCCCCCGGCGAGCAGATCGATGGGCGGCACCTGGTGACGGGTCTCGCTGTAGTCGACGTCGTAGCCGTACACGATCGCCCGGCCGCCCTCGACCCAGCTCATCCCGTGCCGGCCGTTCCCGACGTCCTCGGTCCGCACCCCGTCGTCCCGCACCGCCGCACCCCACCCCGGGGTGCCCGCGCTGAGCATGGCCGTGGCACACGCCTCCGCCCACATCTCCTCAGGATCCGCCAGCTCCAACTCCACAGCCACGCCCCACTCCCGTCGCACAACGCCCGTCCGCCATACGACGCCGCCCTCAACCCCCAGGTTCAGCCGCACCGTCAGCCCCCACCAATACCGTCCGACCATGCCGCTCGTGGACCGCTACGAGAAGCCCGACCACACCCGGAGTACAGCAACCTCGTCATACGAGGCACCCCCTGGGCCACCGACCTCCCACCGAAACTGGCCCACCTGAACCTCGACCTACTGGACGAGCACGCCTTCGCTCTCCCCAAGGGCGATCTCGCCGGGGCGGGCAACGGCTGGATCCGCGCCACCACCGCGGACCTGAACCACGTCGTCCTCGAAGCCCACGATGCACGCCCACCCCACACCCAGTGGGACGGCGACGTCATGGAGTCGCCCTTCCCCACCGCCGGCCACTGCGCCGATCTGACCCAAGTCATAGCCGAAGCTCCGATGCAAGGCGTGAGACTCGGACCACCGGGCCTGTACCGCGCGCGAATCCACCGCAAATGCCTCGGCGACCGCTGGGAATGGCTATTGCAGTTCTGGCCCGCCAACGGCGTCCTCGACCCACCGCGCCGCCTGTCCCGCGATTCGCGCCCCTTGGACGAAGACTCCGAGCCCTACGCCCGGGCGGCGATGGACCTGGTGGCACACGCCTTGTGGTCACCCGGCCAGGCCACCAAGGCCGCCCTCGCCGAGCGCCTGCTCATGCCTGTCCACGAGATCGACGCCGCCCTGGAGTACGCGCTGCGCCGCGGCCTGCTGCACGTGGACGACCTCACCACCGAGACCATCTCCATGAGCCCGGTGGACAGGCGCCCACCCGAGGAACGCGACCCCTCCGCCGCCCGCGAGCGCCGCGCCGCAATCCAAGCGTGGGCGAAGGCCAACGGCGTGAAGATAAACCAGCGCGGAAACATCCCACCCGCGGTCGAGGAACAGTTCCGCCGCCACCAAGGCCCCCTCGGCTAACAGCCCCAAAGCCCCGGTTCAGGACGGCTACACGCAAGGTCCCAACGCCCGCGGCAGCCCGGCCGCAGGCAGTTCAAGACAGGCCGAGCGGCCCAGCCCGCTCCGCGACCGCGAGCACGGCGCCCGCACCGAACGGACCAGCAATGAAACAGCGGCTCGACCCGCACCCGCGCGGGTGCGGTTCTCAAACGCGTAGGCCGCGCCCTCACGGGTTGGCCCCCAAAGTTCGCTTGAGCTGTCAGCCCCGACCGCTACCGTCCGTCCATGCCTCTCTTAGCCCGCTACGAGCACCCCGAGCACCGTCCCGAATACAGCACCCTCGTTGTCCGAGGCACCCCATGGACCACCGACCTCCCACCGGAACTGGCCCACCTGGACCTCGACCTGCTCGACGAAGACGCCTTCGCCGGATGGCCGCAGGGCGACCTCGGCGGCGCGGGCAACGGCTGGGTCCTCGCCACGACAACGAACCTCAACCACGTCGTACTCGAAGCCCACGACGCGGCGCCGCCTCCGTCCGACGAGCGGTGGGGCGACGTGATGGAGTCGCCACTGCGCAGCGGAGGCCTCGGCGTCAATTTGACTCAGGTCATCGAAAGCGAGCCGATGCGCGGCGTGAGGCTCGGCCCGGCCGGCCTGTACCGCGTCCGCATGTCCCGGAGACGCCTCGACGACCGTTGGCACTGGCTGCTGCAGTTCTGGCCCGCCGGCGGCGTCCTCGAGCCACCGCGCGGCCTGTTCCGCGAGCCACGCTCCGCGCAGGACGACGACCTCGAATCCGACCTGGCCATGGACCTCGTCGCAATAGCGCTGTGGTCACCAGGCCAAGCGTCCAAGGCAGACCTTGCCGAGCGCCTGCTCGTGTCCACACAGGCGATCGACGCCGCGCTGGAGTACGCGTTGCGCTACGACCTGCTGCACGTGGACGACCGCGCCGCCTCCACCGTCTCCATCACTCCTGTGGACAAGCGTCCGCCCGAGGAACGCGACCCCTTCGCCGCCGCCCGCGAGCGCCGCGCCGCACTCGAAGCGTGGGCCAAGGCGAACGGCAAACGCATCAACGTACGCGCGAACCCCCACCCGAGATCCGGTAACGACTCCGCCGCCGCGATCTCCATGACCGTCCCGCTGCCCAAGACGCCCAGGCCCGAACGGCCGGGCGACTAGGCGAGCGTGCTCCCTTGACCGCATCCACCAGCGCCCGCGACAGCCCCGCCCGCAGGCAATTCAAGACGCGCCAAGCCCGCCGTGAGCCCCGCCCGCTCCGCGACCGCGAGCACGGCGTCCACACCCAACTGACCGGCATCCAGGCGCCGCAACAGCGCTTCGACCCGCACCCGCGCGGGCGCCGCGCACCTGCGATTTCAAACGTGTCCGCCGCGCCCTCAGCGTCATCGCCACCGCAAGGAAGGAATCCTCAACCTGGTGGTCGCGTCCCACACCGCCGCCGTCCTGCATGCCTTCCGGATAGTCCGTGTGGGCCCCGGCGCCACGTTCCTGCGCACTGTCGGCCGCGACCTACCGTCCACGCTGGCCGCTACTAGCACTCCGGCCGTGGATTCGACGTGGGCATGCCGCAGCCGCCCAGGACCCTGGGTGTGGATCCGAGGCAGGCCCGGCAGTGGCGGGAATGGGTGATGGTCATGCGGCCCGGTCGAAGGCGGGGTCATCCGGTGGCCCGTTGCTCGGTGCCGCGGGCCGGGCATCGGCCGGCGGCAGTAACCGATACACATACCGGCCATCCCGATCCTTGCTGATCTGGATCTGATCCGGGCGGCTGTGCTTGAACCGGTTATGCCACCCGCAGGTCAGGGTGAGCTGATCGATATCGGTCGGCGATCGGCCGAGCGCCCATCCGTGCACGTGATCCACTTCGCACAGGGTGCCGGGCATCTCGCACCCCCGCACCGCGCACGAGGAGTACAGGGCTTCCAGGACCTGTCGTTGCGCCGGGCTCGCGAACCGCTCGCGCCATCCCAGGTACAGCGGGGTGTTGCCCTTGCCCAGCAGGAGCGGTGCGACTCCGGCCGAGAGGGCGATGCGGCGGGCCTGCTCAGCGGGGATCGGCGTCCCATCGATGAGCCGGGCGGGGGCGTTGCCGCCGGTGAGGGTGTCCAGGTCGCAGATGACGGTGACCTTCGTGGCCTTGTGTCCGCCCGACAACACGCCGGACAAGGCGGCTGCGGTGCGCTCGCCCAGATCCCGGCGGTCATCAGGCCCGGCAGGCTTGGCCAACGGCGCCAGGGTGCCGTCCCAGATCGCGGCGTCCTCGGGGTTCAACCAGCCCTTGACGTACCGGCCGCCATCGAGGGAACGCGTTGTGGTCAGCCATGACTTGGCGTAGCCGCGGCGGGTGTCCTCGTCGGGTTTCTCGGTGCCGTCACGTTCGGCGATGACGTCACGGATGCGGCTGCCGAACGCCGCGACCTTCCCGGCCGAGAACCCTTCATCGACCATCTCCAGCAGCAGCGTCTCAGCCTGCGCGCAGTCGCTGTCATCCAGCCGCGCGACCGAGTCCGCGATGGTGGTGGCGTAGCCGAACGACAGCTCCCCGGCCGCCAGCCGCCGGGCGACCTGCGGAAGACGGTCGCGCTGCCGAGCCAGTACCAGGCGCTCTCTGGCACGGTTGTCGCGCATCCCGAGACGGGACCGCAGCCACGCCTTGGGCGAGGGGTATCCCCACCGGGCCTGTTCACCTGCCGCATCGACGCGGCCGATGAAACCGGCCATCGCGCTTTCCTGGAGGTCGGTCGCGACGGCGAGAGTTTCGGTGAGTTCCAGGCACGCGGCCGCCGATTCGGGCACGTCTCGCCGAGCGAGTTCAGTGGCGATCGCCGAGAGCGCGTCCACCAATTCTGCGGTAGACGCGGCCCCCAACTCGACCGTCACTGAATGCATACAAGTATTCTACTCTCCGTGGCCGGCGATTGCACCGCGAATTCACCGCCGAACGCGAATACCTTCTGGTATTCAAATGGCGGCCATTCGCGCCGCGCCGCCGTCCGCCTCGCCCGTCGTCGGAACACGCGTGTGGAGGGGGGTGGTGGGGTGGCGCGACCCGGGGGCGAGGCAGGCGGAGCCTGCCCCCAACACCGGCCCCGTACGCAAGCACCACCCCAACACCCGAACAGGCTTTGAGACGTTGCGCTTGAGGCACCCGAGCTACGGCAGGTCGCGCTCTCCGCGCTTAACAGCGTCCAGCAGCGCCGGGAACTTCGCGGACGGCAGCGCGATCTTGGGGTCCGCCGGGTCCTTGGAGTCACGGACGCCGATGTTTCCTGCGAGGCCCGCAACCTGCACACAATCCGACTGCGCACCCGAACCGCTCCGGGATGACTTCCGCCACTGTGCGGAAGTCGCCACGTACACCAGGCCCTATCGGGTCTCCGCGGCCGTGCGGGATTCCAAGGATCTTGAAGGTCCCGTGCCCTCGTTCCAGCCGGACGAGTGGACAACGTTCACGCAGCAGGTCAAGACTGGTCTGCACGACCTCAAGCCCTGTGGGTACATGAGGGCTCCCGCTGGGGAAGCGTTGGCCCTGTGGCCGGGCACCGGGGTCAGCTGTCGCTGTAGGCGAGGAAGGTGACAGTGGCGTCGTGGCCGATGCCGACCAATGCGCAGTCGAGCATGTGGCCGGTGACGGGCGAGGAACCGAAGGTGTCGTGGAACTCGCCGTGCTCCCAGTTCCAGGCCGCGTACTCCACGTTGGTCCACCACCGGGCGTCCGGCTGCAGCAGGAAAATGAGGCGCTCTAGCGGCGGCAGTGCTGTCTGCGGAGTCCAAGGACCTGCGGGACTGCCGTAGGCCATTTTCCTGGGTGGAGATGTGCACCAGGAAGGGGGCATCTGTTCGGCGGTGGCCGGTACGGGGCGCAACGCTCGGGTAATTTCGTCCAGCGCGGACGGCGGTGGTGGTCCGACCTCCACGAAAGGCCCCCGGTCGAACGAGGGATCGAAGAGCACGAGGTGGAGGAGTTCGGCCGGGGTGAGGGCCGGGTCGTCGCCGACGTGGACGCGCAGGAAATGGCCGGCGTCGGAGATGAGCGGAGCGAGCAGCCCGCGGATCCGGGCCGCCGTGTTCGGGTCGAGTTTCAACGGGTCAGTCGGTGTCGGCGGCGAGGGCCTCGTAGGCGGGGAGGAGGGCGTCGGTGAGGGGGCGGCGGCGGATCTTCACCGGGGGCGGCGTCGCGACCTGGAGGATGAAGCCGGGCGGGACGGGCGGCGCGGGCGGACGGTCGCGCAGGCGCGCCAGGCCCGACGGGGTCGTCCAGAAGCCGGCGGCCGAGATCGGCTCGTCCTCCATCTCCAGCGGGTCGGGTGCGGCGGCGGGCCCGCGGCGCAGGGCGGCGAGGAGCTGGTCGCGGCCCCGGCCGTTCCATTCGAGGATGAGGAACGGGTCGTCGTCGAACGCCTCGGCGAGCAGGTACAGCACGGCCGCGGCGTGCTCGCACGGGTCGCCCCAGTCGGGGCAGTCGCACATCAGGTGCAGGTCGGAGGCTGTACTGGGGAACAGGGCCAGGCCGAGTTCGGCGAAGACCCACTCGATCTCCGGCGGCATCTCGCCGGCGAGCAGGCGGGCGCGGAACACGGCGCGGGACGCCAGCTCCTTCTCGGCGGCGCGCCAGTCCGCGGCGCCGATCCCCTCGATGCCGAGGGCCACCTCGTACGGCTCGGGCCGGGAGCCCCTCACCTTCGCGGTGACCTCGTACGGCGTGACGCGCAGGTCGAACACCTGGTCCTTGCGGGCGCGGCCGAGGGAGAGGCGTCCGGTGTCGGCCAACGACTCGACGAGGTCGATGAAGCGGCGCGACCACCATTGCGCGCCGATCGAGCCGCGCTTGGTGCGCGCCCTGATGCCCTCGTCGTCCATCAGTCGCTCACCGCCTCGGGGGACAGCCGCAGGACGTCGCGCAGCTCGGCCACGGACAGCTCGGTCAGCCAGTCCTCGCCGGTGCCGACGATGGACTCGGCGAGGGCCTTCTTGCGCTCGATCATCTCGTCGACGCGCTCCTCCATCGTCCCGACGCAGATGAACTTGCGGACCTGCACGTTGCGGGTCTGGCCGATGCGGAACGCCCGGTCGGTGGCCTGGTCCTCGACGGCGGGGTTCCACCACCGGTCGACGTGCACGACGTGGTTGGCGGCGGTCAGCGTGAGGCCGGTGCCGGCGGCCTTGAGGGACAGCAGGAAGATCGCCGGCTCCTCGTCGTGCTGGAAGTGCTGGACGAGGTCGTCGCGCGCCTGCTTCGACGTCCCGCCGTGCAGCCAGAGCACGGGACGTTCCAGCCGGGACGCCAGGTAGGGCTGGAGCATCGAGCCGAACTCGGCGTATTGGGTGAACACGAGCGCCTTCTCGCCCTGGCCGAGGACCTCGGCGCAGATCTCCTCCAGCCGCTCCAGCTTGCCCGAGCGTCCCGGCAGCCGCGAGCCGTCCTTGAGCAGGTGCGCGGGATGGTTGCAGAC
The DNA here is from genome assembly GCF_008923205.2 of Actinomadura physcomitrii. Lineage (GTDB taxonomy): Bacteria > Actinomycetota > Actinomycetes > Streptosporangiales > Streptosporangiaceae > Spirillospora > Spirillospora physcomitrii. The sequence continues at coordinate 160,822 of NZ_WBMS02000002.1, forward strand.
CTGCTTGAGCTTGGCCATCGTCGCCAGGACGAGCCCGCGCCGCTGCTTGTCGTCGGCCTCGGCGATCTGCTCCAGCATGTCGTCGACGGTGGCCTGGTAGAGCGACGCCTGCTCGGTGGTCAGGTTGCAGTAGACCTTGATCTCCTGCTTCTCCGGCAGGTCGGAGATGATCGACTTGTCGGTCTTGAGGCGGCGCAGGATGAACGGCTGCGTCGCCCGCTTGAGCGCCGCCGCGGCCTGCTCGTCGCCCTCCTTCTCGATCGGCACGGCGAACCGCTGCCGGAACACCGCGCGCGGCCCGAGCAGCCCCGGGTTCGCGAACTCCATGATCGACCAGAGCTCGGTGAGGTGGTTCTCCACGGGCGTGCCGGTGAGCGCGATCCGGGTGCGCGCCGGGATGCTCCGCACCGCCCGGGCCTGCCGGGTGCCGCTGTTCTTCAGCGCCTGCGCCTCGTCGCAGACGACCCGCTCCCAGCCGACGGGAGCGAGCATCTCAGCGTCCCGCGCCGCCGTCCCGTAGGTCGTCAGCACCAGGTCGGCCGCCGCGGCGGCCTCGAGCAGGTCGTCGCCGCGGTGGCGGCCGGTCCCGTGGTGGACGTACACGCGCAGCTTCGGCGCGAACCGCGCCGCCTCCCGCTGCCAGTTCCCCACCAGCGACATCGGTCCGATCAGCAGTGTCGGCCCCGGACGGGCATCCTCCCGCTCGGCGGCGAGAAGCGCCAAGGTCTGCGCGGTGTTGTGGCACAGCATGCCTTCGGCCACGTAGTTGTGGTGCTCTGCGACCTCGAAGTCGTAGACGTAGCCGTCATAGTCGACCTCGTCGACCGAGGCGACCTTGGCGTAGAACACTTCACGAGACGCCCGGTCGTGCAGCGAACCGCGGATCTTTCGCAGCCCGGCCCGGTCGAGATTCTCGTAGGCGGCGGCGGTCCGTGCCGTCCACTTGTTGCCCGTGCGGCTCGCGTGCTCGTCCTGCATCTCGCCGGAGAGCATGCGATCCATTCCTTGGAGCGCAGCTCTCGCCGATGCCCTGGACAATTCCTGGCTGCCGTGGAAGTAGACGGTTTTCACGCCGAAATGCCGCATCGGGAGAGCGGTGAGCTCCCGCGCGCGCCGGAGGAGGTCGCCGCCCGGAACGCCCTCGACGTTGGTGTTGTGCGGCAGGCGGCAGATCGCGTCCAGCCTCGCCTGCTTCGCCGGGTCGGCGATGCCGATGTGCTCGTGGAACAGGCGCAAGCTGTGGCCGCCGATCAGCGCTACCTGGTAGGGCCTCTTGATGCTCCTCCCGTTCGTCGCGTGTTTCCACTTGGTCGTGACGCGCAACCAGATCCCGAAACGGCGAAGCATCGCGCTGAGCTGGCGGATGATCCAGACGGAGGCCGAACTTATCTCGACGAAGCGGGCCTGGGGGTTCACCGAAGCCTCGGCTGCGAAGTAGTGGCGCAGGAAGAGGCGGACGGTCGCGTCATCTGCGGACACGATGCCATCTGGGATGCGCTTGTGCGCTGAGTTCCTGCCCCACTGGTAGGCATGTTCCTCCAGCAGCCGGCGGTACGGCATCCCGCTGAACCTCAGGTAGGCGGCCTTCGCGTTCACCGAAGGCATGATCGCCGGTTCGTCCATCTGGAGTGCGAAACGTTCGGCGATCTTGAGCAGCCGGCCGTGCAGGTCGTGGAGTACCCGTACATCCTTTTGCGTGATGACCACGCTTGAACAGCAGTCCTCGGACCCCTCGGCGATCTGCCATGCCAGGAGCACCGTGAGGTCGGGATCGACCGGGCTGCCGTCGTGGCGGAGACGGGCCGGCACGCAGAGCCGCATCCCGGGGCGGATGTCCCTCGTCCATCCGTCGACTCCCATGAGGCGATGACGCCGGGTCACGACGATCCTGCTTCCGTCGTCCAGGGTGACCTCGCGCACTTTCTCCCGGATGTGCTGGCGGTACAGGCGGGTGATCGGCGCGGTGACGATTCGTCCGTCCTTGGCAATGGAGTTGACCGTCAAGGTCTTCGACGGAACGGACCACTGCCCTTCTCCGTCCGGGTCGATTCCGGTCGCATATCGCGCCCACACGTCCTTCGCCTTGATGAGAGCTCCGTTGACGTGGACGAACTCGTCCTTGCCAATGCACTTACCGAGGCCCATCGAATCCGCGAGGATCGCGCCCAGGCCCAGGCCGTCGAGGAAATTCAGCCAGGCGAGGCCGCGCTCCTGGAAGGGGCGCAGCGTCCCGTTGAATCCCCGGGGCGTGCGCATGGGGGTGAGGCGGCGGTCGGCCTCGCCGGACAGCAGGTCGCCGAAGGTGCCGTCGGCGTCGACGGCGGTCAGCGGGAGCGCCTCGTCGCCCGCGTGGACGATCGCGCGGATCGCCTCGGCGGCGGGCATCCGGCCCCGGCGCGGGTGGCGCAGGAAGTCGAGCGCGGCCTCGAGCTGCTCGTCGTCCAGCTCGACCCACCGGCCGCGCAGCCGGACGAGCGGCGTCTTCAGCCGGGCCAGCTCCTCCAGTTCGGCCTCGTCGATGCTGTCGTCGCCGATGGCGAGGTCCCACCGGAAGCTCACCATGCCCTTGAGGTCGAAGCCGGACGGCGCGGCGGCGCCGGCGGACGCCTCGGGATCCTCGGTCCGGGTCGTCAGCTTCATGCCGAGCTTCGCCTTGCCCGCCCACTGGGGGAGCAGGACGCCGAACCCCGCGGCGGCCAGCATCGGCGCGGCCTGCCGGAGGAAGCGGAACGCGCCCGCGGTGTCGAGGGTCAGCTCGGCGGGCGCCGGGCCGTCGAGCGCGGGCGCCATGTCGGGGAACAGGCGCAGCGCCCGGCCGAGGCCGGCGAGGAGCGTCTCCTCCGCATCGGGGACCGAGGTCGCCTCGCCCGCCCACACCAGCGCGGCGGGCACGTAGAGGCTGGGGTCGTCGGTGCCCTGGAGGGCGAACTCGACGCGCCAGGCGTCGCCGGAGTCCTCGTCTACCTCCTTTTCGGGGAACGGGTCGGCGGTGAACTCCTCGGCGCCCGGCTCGGCGAGGCGGAAGCAAACCCGCAGCGGCCCGGACGGGCGGCGCGCGGCGGCGGCCCACGCGTCCAGCTCGGCGATCAGCTCGCCGGGGTCGTCGCCGGGCTCCCGCGCGACCTCGGCGGACGGGCCGGTCAGCGCCTCCGCCCAGCGTTCGGCGAGCGGCAGCCGGTCGGGGACCCTGCCGCGCCGGGCCGGCAGCAGCGGATGCGGGACGGTGCCCCGGACGGCGGTGTCGACCAGCCCCGACAGCGCCTCCCGCAGCACCCGCGCGGCGGGACGGCCCCCGTCGGCGGCCCGGCACGCGGCGGGCATCGCGCGGGCCAGCGCCCGGAACCGGGCCGGGTCGTCGAGGACGGGGCGCCAGCGGGCGACGAGGTCGCCGTCCTCGCGCAGCAGCGCGGGCAGCACCTGGCCGCGCGCGGCGAGGTGCACCGCCTCGTCCGCGAGGACGCACAGGTACCGCAGGTCGGAGCCGGGGACGACGTCGCCGCTGTGCTCGGCGGCCTGGAGCAGCGCCATCGCCGCGAACGGCTCCAGGACCAGCGCCGGCACCCGCCACGGCCGCAGCTGCGGCTCCCCGGGCACCGGCTCGGGGCCGAGCTCGGCGGACGGCAGCGGATGGTCGCCGTGGGTCGGCAGCGTCATCACCAGCTCGACGCGGAACGCGCCGCGCAGCAGCGGCTCGTAGGACGTCCCGGTGAAGTCGCGGGTCGCGAACGGGTGCGCGTCGCCGCCGGGCGGGTCGTGCGGGCCGGTGCGCTCGGCCCACAGGCAGAGCGCACCGCCATGCCAGGCGGCATGGGCGACCAGCATCCGAACCCCCGGGGTGACGTGCGATGTGACTGCCGGGCCCGAAGCTACCAGTGGGGTGCGACAGCGGACCGCCGTGGCGGGGCGTCCCGGCGGGCTTGTTAGGTTCGGGGCGTCGGTCGACCGGAAGATCTTGGAGGCGTTCGTGGGCGAGTTCGTGCGGGTGGAGACGGAGGGCGGCGTCGCGACGATCCGGCTGGACCGTCCGAAGATGAATGCCCTGAACGCCCAGATGCAGCGGGAGCTGATCGAGGCGGCCCGCGAGGTCACCGCGGACGACGAGGTCGCGGCGGTCGTGCTGTACGGCGGGGAGCGGGTGTTCGCGGCCGGCGCCGACATCAAGGAGATGGCGCCGATGCCGTACGCGGAGATGGCGGCGGGCCACTCGCGGCTGCTGCAGGACTTCACCAAGGCGCTCGCCGCGATCCCGAAGCCGGTCATCGCGGCCATCACCGGGTACGCGCTGGGCGGCGGGCTGGAGGTCGCGCTGACCGCCGACTTCCGCGTCGCGGGCGAGGGCGCCAAGGTCGGGCAGCCGGAGATCCAGCTCGGCATCATCCCCGGCGCGGGCGGCACGCAGCGGCTCGCGCGGCTCGTCGGCCCGTCCAAGGCCAAGGACCTGATCTTCTCCGGGCGGCACGTCGCCGCGGACGAGGCGCTCGCCATGGGCCTGGTGGACCGGGTCGTCCCGGACGCCGACGTCTACACGGCGGCGAAGGAGTGGGCGGCGTCGTTCGCGGGCGGGCCCGCGATCGCGCTGCGCGCCGCGAAGCAGGCCGTGGACGCCGGGCTGGAGGTCGACCTCGCGACGGGGCTGGAGATCGAGCGGGTGCAGTTCGCCGCGCTGTTCGCCACCGAGGACCAGAAGAGCGGCATGAAGTCGTTCATGGAGGAGGGGCCGGGCAAGGCGAAGTTCACGGGCCGCTGAGCGCGCCCTCGCCGGCGGCGCGCTCCTGGGCGTCCAGGACGTCGGCGGCGTAGCGCTCGGTCCACCGGCCCAGGGCGGACAGCGGTTCGAGCATCCCGCGCCCCGGGCCGGTCAGCTCGTACTCCACGCGCGGCGGCGCCTCGGCATAGCGGCGGCGGACGACCATGCCGTTGTGCTCCAGGCGTCGCAGCGTCTCGGTCAGCACCTTGTGGCTGATGCCGCCGATCCGGTCCTGGAGCTCGCGCGGACGGAGCGGGCCGTCCTTCAGCGTCCACAGCACGACGCCCGTCCAGGTTCCGGACAGCAGGTCGAGGCCGAGCCGCGTCCGGCAGTCGGCGACGAACTCGGGATCGTCCATCCTGCCCTTCCCGATACGCACCGGATGGTGCGGAACGAACCGCTTAGCGTCCCGTCCGACGGTAATCGACACGGGAGGTCGTCATGCGGATCGGTGTGCTGGGCGCGGGCAACATGGCGGACGCGCTCGCGACGCAGTGGGCGCGCAAGGGGCACGAGGTGCGGATCGGGGCGCGGAGTCCGGAGAAGGCGGTCGCGCTGGCGGGACGCGTCGGCGACGGCGCGGAGGGCGGGACGCTGCGGGACGCGGCGCGGTTCGGGGAGGCGGTCCTGCTGGCCGTCACCCATGAGGGCGTCGAGGACGCCCTGAGCCAGGCGGGTCACCTCGCGGGCCGCGTCCTGCTCGACTGCACGAACCCGATGGAGCCGCCGTTCGAGCGGCTGAAGACGGGCGGCGGCCCCTCGGCGGCGCGCCGCGTCGCCGACCTGACCGGGGCGCGGGTGGTGAAGGCGTTCAACACCTGCCCCGACACGGTGTGGCGGATGGCGCCGCCGGAGTTCGGCGGGCGGCCCCTCGGCGTCCCGCTGTGCGGGGACGACCCGGACGCGCTGGCCGTGGCGCGCCGGCTGGTGGCCGACATCGGCTGCGTCCCGATGGACGGCGGCGGCCTGGCGCGGGCCGCGCTCCTCGAGGCCGCGACGGCGTTCCTGGTCGGGCTGTGGGTGGCCGGCGAGGACCCGCTGACGATGCTGCCCCCGCCGGACGCGGCGATGGCCCGGCCGCCGCGGCGGACGTCCGAACCCGTCAGCTGACGGCGCGGAGCAGCCCGGCGGATGTCCGTCATGCGTTTTCCGCGGGTGCGCCCGGTCCGGATGAAGATCGCCGATAGCATCTGCCGCCATGCGACACGCGTACCGAACCGCGCTCGTGACCGGCGCGTCCAGCGGGATCGGCGAGAGCTTCGCCCGCCTCCTCGCCGCGCGCGGCACCGACCTGGTCATCGTGGCCCGCCGCGGCGACCTGCTGGACGGGCTCGCCCGCGAGCTGGTCGAGCGGTACCGGGTCGCGGTCGAGGTGCTGGCCGCCGACCTCACCGATCCCGCGCAGCGCGCCGAGATCGAGCGGCGGCTGCGCGCCGAACCGGTCGAGCTGCTGGTCAACAACGCGGGCCACGGCGCCTTCGGAGCGTTCGCGGACCTGCCGGTGGAGGACCACCTGCGGCAGCTGGAGCTGAACGTCACCGCGCTGGTGCGGCTCACCCATGCGGCCCTTCCCGGGATGGTCCTGCGCGGGCGCGGCGGGGTGCTGAACGTCGCGTCCATGGCCGGGTTCACGCCGTCGCCCGGCAGCGCCACCTACGGCGCGACGAAGGCGTACGTCGCGTCCTTCTCCGAGAGCCTGCACGCGGAGGTGGCGTCCAAGGGCGTCCACGTGACCGCGCTGTGCCCCGGGTTCACCCGCACCGAGGACGACGCGCCGGCCAACCTGCTGTGGCTGCGCCGCAACGACGTGGCCAGGGCCGGGCTGGACGCGGTGGCGGCGGGGCGTGCGCTCTGCGTTCCCGGCGCGCAGTACAAGGCGGCGCTGCCCGCGCTGAAGCTCGTCCCGCGCCCGCTGCTGAGGGCCGCCGTCAACCGGATGTGGCACCAGGCGGCCGACACCCAGTGACAGTCGACCGGTGACAAAAACGGGCGCCGGGCCGGCGGGGCCTTCTGCTCAGATCTACAAAACACCCCTGGGGCGGATTGTCACGGGGGTGACTTGACGCGGGTCGGGCCGAATGGCGACCATCGAACCTACGCTTCAGTAGGTTAGAACGGCCTGCTGGGCGCCCCATTCCGTGCCGCGGGCGCGGCGGCACCGTCCGGCACTCCGACACCTCCAGCGAAGGAAGCGCATGTCCGTGACCCCCGAAGAGAAGTTCCAGACCGGCCTCCTGCTCGACCTCGAGCCGGTGGTCGAGAAGGAGCTCGACCGGCACCTGTCCATGGCCAAGGAGTGGTTCCCGCACCAGTACGTGCCGTGGAGCGAGGGCCGCGACTTCGACGGGCCGCTCGACGGCGAGCCCTGGTCGATCGAGCAGTCGAAGGTGACCCCGGAGGCCCGCGAGTCACTCATCGTCAACCTGCTCACCGAGGACAACCTGCCCGGCTACCACAACGCGATCGCCACCGTCTTCGGCCGCGAGGGCGCCTGGGGCACCTGGGTCAACCGGTGGACGGCCGAGGAGAACCGGCACGGCATCGTCATCCGCGACTACCTCACCGTCACCCGCGCGGTGGACCCGGTCGCGCTGGAGCGCGCCCGGATGCGCCACATGGAGGCGGGCTACGAGGCCGACCACGGCGAGTCGTTCCTGCACGGCACCGCGTACGTGTCGTTCCAGGAGCTGGCCACCCGCGTGTCGCACCGCAACACCGGCAAGGCGTCCGGCGACCCGCTCTGCGAGCAGATGATGGCGCGCGTCGCGGCGGACGAGAACCTGCACATGATCTTCTACCGGAACCTGATGGCCGCCGCGCTGGACGCCGCCCCGAACGAGACGATGCGCGCCATCACCGACGTCGTGAAGGCGTTCCAGATGCCCGGCCACAGCATCGACGGGTTCCTGCGCAAGTCGGTCGTCATCGCCAACGCCGGCATCTACGACCTGCGGCTGCACCACGACGACGTCCTCACCCCGGTGCTGCGCAAGTGGGGCGTCTTCGACCGCACGGACCTGACCGGCGACGGCGACAAGGCCCGCGAGGAGCTCGCCGAGTTCCTGGAGCAGCTCGACGCCGCCGCCACCAAGTTCGAGACCCGCCGCGAGGAGCGCCGCGCCCGCCTGGAGGCCCGCAAGGGCTGACGCCTGGTCGGGCCCGCGACCGCGCTCGCCCCGTGCCGCGGCCGTTCCGTGATCTTCTGGCGGGAACGGCCGGGCCGCCGCCGGCGTCCGATCGGGCTCCCCGGAACGCGACCGCCGTTTCCGGCGTCTCAGTGTTCATGGGGACTCATCGGCGGCTGGGCGAGTATCGGTTGCTGGACGAGATCGGCCGGGGGAGCACCGCGATCGTGCACCTGGCCCTGGACTCCCAGGGCCGCGAGGTCGCGGTCAAGGAGCTGTGCCCGCAGGTCGCGGGCGAACCGGAGGCGCTGGCGCGGCTGGCCCGCGAGCTGGCCGTGCAGGCCCGGGTGAACAGCCGGTACGTGGCCCGGCTGCTGGACGGGCGGGTCTCGGCGGAGCGGCCCTACGTCGTCATGCAGTACGTCCCGGGGTGCCCGCTGAACGACCTGGTCAAGGCGTACGGGCCGCTCGCGGGGGACCGGCTCGTCCGGTTCGCGCGGCAGCTGGCCCTCGCCGTCGCCGACGTGCACGACGCGGGCGTGCTGCACCGGGACGTCTCGCCCGGCAACGTGATCGTGCTCGGCGACCGGCCGACGCTGATCGACTTCGGCATCTCGCACCAGGCGGGCATGGAGCAGATCACCCGGCGCGGGATGGTCGTGGGGACGCCCGCCTACCTGGCGCCCGAGCTGATCGAGGGGGAGCGCGCCACGACGGCGTCGGACGCGTTCTCCTGGGCGGCGACCGCCGCGTTCGCCGCGACGGGCCGCCCGCCGTTCGGCCGCGGCTCGCTGCACGGGGTGTGCTTCCGGATCCTGCGCGGCCAGGCCGATCTGGACGGTGTGCCGGAGCCGCTGCTCGGCGTGGTGCGCCGCGCGCTGTCGCGGGACCCGGCCGCCCGCCCGTCCGCCCGCTGGATCGCAGGGGCGCTCGCGCAAAGTGATGACACCATCACGGTTCGCCGCCGAAATGCGGCGGCCTGAGATGACCGTTGAATCCTTCCCGCCGGGGCGACGAAGGTAGGGTTTCGGAAACGATGGAGGGAGCAGTCACGTCCGGGGACCGTATCGGCCACTACAGCGTGCTCCAGACCCTCGGGGAAGGGGGCATGGGCGTCGTCTACCTCGGCGCCGACCCCGAGGGGCGCAACGTGGCCATCAAGGTGCTGCGACCGGCGGTGGCCGGCGACGCCACGGCGCGCCGCCGGCTGGCCCGCGAGGTCGACTCGATGCGGCGCGTGCACAGCCCCCACGTCGCGGAGATCCTCGACGCCGACGTCACCGCCGACCAGCCCTACATCGTCACCCAGTACGTGCCCGGCCGCACGCTGGAGGAGATCGTCGAGGAGGGCGGCCCGATCTACGGGCCGGGCCTGCAGCGGCTGACCGTCGGGCTCGCCTCGGCGCTGTCGGCGATCCACGGCGCCGGGATCGTGCACCGCGACCTCAAGCCCGGCAACGTCATGATCGTTGACGGCGAGCCGGTCGTGATCGACTTCGGCATCGCGCAGGGCGCGGACGCGACCCGGCTGACCGCCACCGGGATGGTCATCGGCACCCCCGGCTACCTCGCCCCGGAGATCATCGAGGGCGAGGACGCGGGGCCGCCGTCCGACGTGCACGCGCTCGCCGGCACGGTCGCCTACGCCGCGACCGGCCGCCCGCCGTTCGGCGCCGGCACCTTCGAGTCGATCTTCTACAAGATCATGCAGGGCACGCCGGACCTGGACGGCGTCCCGGACGCGCTGCTGCCGCTGCTGCGCTCGGCGATGGCCCGCAACCCGGCCGAGCGGCCCACCGCGGTCAACCTCGTCCAGCTCGCGCGGCGCATCCACCTCGAAGCGACGATCACCGACCAGACCCGGGTCGACCAGCACTACACCCGCCCGGACGGGACGGCCCCGCCGGTCGAGCAGCCCGCGCCCGACCACGCCCGGCAGTTCGCGATGCCGCCGAGCGAGACCGCCGGCCGCGCCGGCGGGCACACCGCCACGCCCCCGCCCGCGCCGCTCCCGGCGCCCGCGCCCGTCCCCGCGCAGCCGAAGGACTTCGTCGGGCAGCTGCCGCCCGCCGCGCCGCCGCCCGTCCCGCCGCCCGCGCCCGGCCCCTACGACGCCCCGTCCCGCTACGGGCAGCAGGGCTACGGCCCGCAGGGGACGTACCCGCCGGCGAACTACGGCCCTTACAACCAGCCGAACCAGCCGCCGAACCAGCCCCCGCCGAACGCGCTGCAGCGCGGCCCCCAGCAGGGCGGCCCGTACGACCCGCAGCGGGACGCGCCGCACCGCCGACCCGAGCCCGCCCGCGACGACCGCAAGGACGCCCCCAAGCCCTACGGCTGGTACCGGGTGCTCGGCTTCATCGTGCTGGTGGCGCTGCTCGGCTTCGCCAACATCGCGCCGCTGCTCGCCGTCGGCGTGACGATCGCGGGCGTGCTGGTGCTGCGCAGCGCCGACAAGGCCGCGCAGGGCATGGAGGGCAAGCGGACCCGGCGCGGCCCCCGCTCGGGTGACGCGGTCGCGGCCGCGTTCCGGACCCCGCTGCACCTGCCCGGCGCCGTGATGGTGACCGCGCTGCTGTCGGCGCTCAGCCTGTTCGCCGGGCTCGTCCTGCTCGGCGTGCTGATCTTCACCAAGTCCGACATGACGGCGTCCCGGGCGATCGCGTACTCGGCGATGGCGGTGATCGGGCTGCTCTGCCTGGCGCCGGGCAGCGGCGCGCCGCGGCGCCAGCTCGCCCGCATCTGGGGCGCGCTGCTCCCGCGCGCGGAGGCCGCGCTCGCCGCCGCCCTCATCCTGGGGATCTTCGCCGCCGTGCTGGTCGGCCTCTCCCAGAAGCAGCCCCCCGACACCACCCCGCTGGACGGCATGAGCCAGAACCTGGAGAGCCTGCGCAGCGATGTCCACGACCTCGTCACCGGGTTCCCGTTCGTCTGACGGAGCCTGGGTCCCCCCGCCGCCGGACGGGGCGACCGGCGGCCCCCCGCCGTTCGCCGCCCCCGTCCCCGCACCACCGCTCCCGCAGGACGCGCTCCCCGCCGAACCCGCCGCCCCGGAGCCGCCCGCCGTGCCGGAACCGCCTGCCGCGCCCGCGCCCGAGTCGCAGGCCGCGCCCGAGCCGGAGGAGACGGGGGAGCAGAGCGGGATGATCGGCCCGTACCGCCCGGTGGAGCTGATCGGCTCCGGCGGCATGGGGCAGGTGTTCCGCGCCCGCGACCCGCGCGGCGGCACGTTCGCCGTCAAGACCCTGCACCCGCACCTGGTCGACGCCGCCGACTCGCGCGCCCGGCTGCGCCGCGAGGTCGAGACGATGGGCCGCGTCACCAGCCCCCGCGTCGCCGAGATCGTCGAGTTCGACGTCGACGCCCGCGTCCCCTACATCGTCACCCGCTACGTCGAGGGACGGCCGCTGCTGGACGAGATCCGCGGCGGCGGCGCGATCACCGGCGCGGCGCTGTGGCGGATCGCGGTCGGCACCGCCGAGGCGCTCGAGGCCGTCCACCGGGCCGGCGTCGTGCACCGCGACATCAAGCCCGGCAACGTGCTGCTGGAGGCGGGCGAGCCGGTCGTGATCGACTTCGGCATCTCGCAGGGCGTCGACGACACCCGGCTCACCCACACCGGCGGCGGCCGGTCGGGAACCTGGCGCTACCTCGCGCCCGAGCTGCTGGAGGGCGCCGACGCGGGGCCCGCCGCCGACGTGTTCGCCTGGGCCGCGACCGTCGCGTTCGCGGCGACCGGCGTCGACCTGTACGACGCGCCGAACGACGCGGCGGTCTGCGTCCGGATCATCCGCGGCGACCACGACCTGAGCGGCGTCCCGGACGAGCTGCGCCCGCTGCTCGCCGACGCGCTCGCCGCCGACCCGTCCGCCCGCCCGTCCGCGGAGGCGCTGGTGAAGCGGCTGCGGGCGCTGCGCCCCGACTCCGCCGGGCTGCGGGTGTCCAGCGGCAGCGGCCCGGCCGTGTCCACCGGCGGCCGGGTGCCGGACGGCAGGCCGCGCCCGCTCGCACCGATCGGCCCGTACCGCCCGCTGCAGCGGCTCGGCCGCGGCGGCATGGGCGACGTCTTCCTCGCCCGCGCCGACGACGGCCGGATGGTCGCGATCAAGACGCTGCACCCGTTCCTGCCCGCCGAGTTCCAGGCGAAGGACCGGCTGAGCCGCGAGGTCGAGGCGATGCGCCGGATCCGCAGCCGCAACGTCGTCGAGCTCGTCGACCACGACGTGGACGCCGACCCGCCCTACATCGTCACCCGCTACGTCGAGGGCACCTCGCTGCTGGAGACGGTCAAGGGCCGCGGCCCGTTGCCCCGCGACGGGCTGCTGCGGCTGGCCGGCGGCCTCGCCGACGCGCTCGCCGCCGTCCACGAGGCCGAGAGCGTCCACCGCGACGTCAATCCGGGCAACGTGATGCTGGTGTCCGGCGACCCGGTCCTCATCGACTTCGGCATCGCCTACCTCACCGGCGCGTCGCGGCTCACCCAGGGGCCGGTCGGTACGCCCGGCTACGTCTCGCCCGAGGTGCTGGAGGGCAAGCCCGCCGGCCCGCCCACCGACGTCTTCGGCTGGGCCGCGACGATCGCCTACGCCGCCACCGGGCGCCGCACCTACGAGGCGACGAGCCCGGCGGCGTTCGTCCGCCGCGTCCTGACCGGCTGGCCGGACCTCGCCGGCATCGACCCCGACCTGCGCGAGGTGCTGGAGGACGCGCTGGCCCGCGACCCCGGCCAGCGGCCCGACGCGGCGGAGCTCGCCGCGCGCTTCGCCAACCCGGGCTCGATCGCGCCGCGGCTGCGGCTGAAGCCCGCGCCGAAACCGGAGCCGCCCCCGCCGCCCAAGCCGAAGCCGCCGGCGGACCGGGTCGTCGCCGGCCGCGCCGCGTTCGCGCAGGCCGGCTTCGCGCTGACGGTGTCGGTGATCGAGGTGTCGCTCGGCGAGGCCAAGCGGGAGCTCGTCGCCGCCGAGCGCAGCCACGCCATCGGCGGGACCTGGTCGGAGCACGCCGCGGGCCACGCCCGCAAGTCACTCGACGCGGCGACGCGCGCGGCCCGCGACGCGCGGACCGGCACCGGCGTCCCCGCCAACGGCCCCCGGCTCGCCGAGATCTACCAGGCCGCGAGCCTGTACGCGCGGCACGCGCAGGGCGTGCTGCAGGGCCGTCCGGTGATGCCGGGGCAGCTCGCCGACGTCCGCCGCGTCATGGCGCTGCTCGGCACCGCCCGCTTCACCCGCGCCCGCTTCAAGGAGGGGTACGACCCCGCCGAGGTCGACGGGTTCGTCGGCCGCGTCCGCGACTGGCTGGCCGGCGACCGCCGCGGCCTCGCCGAGGTGATCGGCGCCGACGACGTCCGCGCCCGCTCCTTCACCCTGCGGCGCCTCCGCGAGACCTACGACAAGGACGAGGTCGACGCCTTCCTCGCGGCCTTGGAGACCGAGCTCCGCCGCACCGGATATGTGTAGCCGGTGGGTCGTCGGTCGGTAGGGTGGCGGGCCATATGAGCGGCGAGACGAGCCACCAGGAGCACATCGGGCCGTACCGGCTGCTGTCGCCGCCGGCCGGCGGGACCGGCGTGCACCGGGCCACCGGGCCCGACGGGCGCGATGTGGCGATCCGGCTGCTCCCGCCCGGCGCCGCGCCCGACATCGAGCGGATGCGCGCGGTGCTCAGCCCGTACGCGGCGGACGTGCTGGACGGTGAGACCGGGGTGCGGCGGCCGTACGTGGTGTCGCGGTTCGTCCCGGGACGTCCGCTGGCGGAGGTCGTCGCGGAGCAGGGGCCGCTGCCGGGCGACGCGCTGCGGCGGATGGCGGCCGGGCTGGCGAAGGCGCTGGCCGCGGTGCACCGGGCGGGCCTGGCGCACGGCGAGCTGGGGCCCGGGACGGTGCTCGTGGTGGACGGCGCGCCCGTCGTCGTGGACTTCGGGCTCGTCGCGGGGGCGCACAGGCCGGGTGACGTGCACGCGTGGGCGGCGACGGTGGCGTTCGCGGCGACCGGGCGGTACGCGGCGCCGCCGGACGCGCTGCCCGCCGACCTGCGCCCGCTGGTGGCGGCGGCCGCGGATCCGGATCCGGCGGCCCGGCCGGACGCGGAGCGCCTCGCGGAGGAGGCGTCCCGGCTGGTGGTGCGGCCGGCGCGGCCCGTTCCGGCGCCCGCGCCCGCGGTGGAGGCGGCCGCGCCGCGGCCGGTGGCGCCGGCCCCCGCCGAGCCGGCGGCGTCCCCGGGCGGGCCGGCGGTGGCGCAGGCGTGGGCGCGGCTGCTCGCGGCGACGGTGGTGGTGATCGGGGTCGGCGTCGCGGTGATGATGCCGATCGCGGGGCTGCTGCTGACCCTCGCCGCGGTGACGGTGCTGCGCGCGGCCATGTCCGACACGGTCGCGGGGTGGGCGTGGGCGCTCGGCCGGACGGCGCTGACCGTCCCGTACGCGGCGGCGCTGACGGTGGCGGTGCCGCTCGGGCTGGCGGCGGCGTCGGTGCTCGGCGGGGAGATCGACTCGCTGGGCGCGTGCGCGTTCGGCGCGGGGGCCGGGGCGGCGGTGCTGTGGACGGCGCCGGGCGTCAGCGCGCCGCGCCGGCAGCTGGAGCGGATGTTCACGGCGGTCGCGGGGAGCCCGCGGCGGATCGCGGTCGCGGGGGCGGCGCTCGGGGCGCTGGCGCTGCTCGCGGTGGTCGGGGCGATGTCGCTGACGCCGAGCTTCGCGCCGATGTACGGGCTGCAGAGCACGCTGGAGCGCTCGATGGACCGGCTGCAGAACGCCATGGACCGCTGGTGACTATGAACTGCGTCACGCCGCCATCCGGACGGGGGTCGCCCCGTAAACGCGGCGGTCACGTGGGTAAGGTCTCACGAACTGGGATTTGCCAGCAGGCTACCGATGAGTAACATTTGTGGTGCACGGCCGAACCGGGGACCCGGCTCTGAAGCACGTTCGGGTGTTTGGCAGGCTGTGACTGCGAATCGCATGTCAGCGTCGACCCGGCATGGGCGGCGCGCCCCTCTGTCCGCTTACCCCAGCGGCCAACTGAGTGCAGGGAGGTCGGCCACCGGCCATGAACATCGTCGTCCTGGTGAAGCAGGTTCCCGATACGGAGAGCCCGCGCAAGCTGAAGTCCGATGACAGCACGCTCGACCGCGCTGCCGCGGACGGTGTCATCAACGAACTCGATGAGTACGCCATCGAAGAGGCGCTGCGCATCAAGGAGGCCCAGGGCGGCGAGGTGACCGTTCTGACCATGGGCCCCGACAAGGCCACCGACTCCATCCGCAAGTCGCTGGCGATGGGCGCCGACAAGGCCGTCCACCTCGTGGACGACGCCCTCGCCGGCTCCGACGCGCTGCAGACCTCCTACGCGATCCAGCAGGCGCTCGGCCGCACCGGCTTCGACCTGGTCATCCTCGGCTCGGAGTCCACGGACGCGCGCACCGGCGTGCTCGCCGCGATGCTCGCCGAGCGGCTCGGCGTGCCGCAGGTGTCGCTGGCCAACAAGGTCGAGATCGACGGCTCGTCCATCAAGGCGCAGCGGGTCACCGACTACGGCTTCGACCGCGTCGAGGCGACCCTGCCCGCGGTGGTCTCCGTGGTCGAGAAGATCAACGAGCCGCGCTACCCCTCGTTCAAGGGGATCATGGCGGCCAAGAAGAAGCCGGTCGAGACGCTCGGCATCGCCGACGCCGGCATCGACGCCGCGCAGGTCGGCCTGGCGAACGCGGCCACCGAGGTGGTCGACTTCGCCGAGGCCCCGCCGCGCGCGCAGGGTCAGATCGTCACCGACGAGGGCGACGGCGGCGTGAAGATCGCCGAGTTCCTCGCGTCGAAGAAGTTCGTCTGACCGAGGAAGGGGATTGGAACAATGGCTGAGATTCTCGTCCTCGTCGACCACGTCGACGGTGAGGTCAAGAAGGTCGCCCTCGAGCTGCTGACGCTGGCCAACAGGCTGGGCGAGGCCTCCGCGGTATGGATCGGCCCCGGCGCCGACGGTGCCAAGGACAAGCTCGGCGAGTACGGCGCCGCGAAGCTCTACGTCGCCGCCGACGAGGAGCTCACCTCCTACGTCGTCGCGCCGAAGGCCGCGCTGCTCGCGCAGCTCGTCGCCGACAAGTCGCCGGCCGCGGTGCTGGTCTCCGCGACGGCGGAGGGCAAGGAGATCGCGGGCCGCCTGGCGGTCAAGACCGGCTCCGGCGTGCTCACCGACGTGGTGGACGTCGCCGACGGCTTCGTCGCCGAGCACTCCATCTTCGGCGGCGGGATCATCTCGCACGCCAAGGTGCGGACCGGCACGCCGATCATCGCCGTGCGGCCGAACTCCGTCGCCCCCGAGGCGTCCCCGGCCACCCCGGCCGAGGAGGCGGTCTCGGTGTCGCTGTCGGACGCCGACAAGGGCACGAAGATCGTGGAGAAGGTCGTCCAGGAGAAGGGCGAGCGCCCGGACCTGACCGAGGCCGCGATCGTGGTCTCCGGCGGCCGCGGCGTCGGCGGCGCCGAGAACTTCAAGATCATCGAGGGCCTGGCCGACTCGCTCGGCGCGGCCGTCGGCGCCTCCCGCGCCGCGACCGACGCCGGCTGGTACCCGCACGCGTTCCAGGTCGGCCAGACCGGCAAGACCGTGTCGCCGCAGCTGTACGTCGCGGTCGGCATCTCCGGCGCCATCCAGCACCGGGCCGGCATGCAGACCTCGAAGACCATCGTCGCCATCAACAAGGACCCCGAGGCGCCGATCTTCGAGCTCGTCGACTACGGCATCGTCGGCGACCTGTTCCAGGTCGCGCCGCAGCTCACCGAAGAGATCAACAAGCGCAAGTGATCCCGTCCCGACGCCCCGTCCCCGGAACGCTCCGGGGGCGGGGCGTCCGGCGTGTCAGGACCGCGCCGGCCGCGGGTACGGGACGGCCTTCAGCAGCGCCGGCTTGATCATGTCCTGGACCTCGGCATAGGGGACGGTCGTGTCCTCCTCGCCGCACGCCGCCGCGTAGCCGAGCAGCGAGCCGTAGAAGGCGACGCGCACCCCCGACGGCGTGAGCGCCATGCTGACGTCCCCGGTCCTGACGAACGCGGACGGGTTGTCGGTGCCCTGCGGCTGGATCGGCCCGGTGCCGGGGTCGACGTCGCTGTAGCAGTAGGTCCCGTGCGGCAGGTGCGCCTTGATCTTCTGGTCGAGCGGCGCGAGCCCCTGCGCGGTCGGGACGCGGAACAGGCCGGGCGCCCGGTAGGCCGCGCCGGTCCGCAGGTCGACGGTCACGGCCTCGGAGTGGTCCCAGCCGGTTCCGCGCTCGCCCTGCAGGGTGACGCTGTACCAGACCGAAAGCAGCCGGTCGTTGCGCATGAGGATCGCCGGTTTCACGACATCGGTGTAGCCGCCCCTGCCGCCATCGGCGAGGCCCTTGCGAACCTTGGCCCAGCGTTCCTCCAGCGGCGCCCGCAGCGCCGCGTCGATCTTCCGGACGAGCGCGGGCCGCCCGCCCGTGACCGTGACGACCTGCCCCCGCGCCCGGAAGGTCAGCCCGTTGCCGAACGCCTGCTGCGGCACGTTCAGCGCGGTGAGCGCGGCCACGACCGGCTTCGGCCGCGGCTTCTCCTTGGCCTCGGCGACGTAGACGGCCGCGCCGCCCGCCGCCGCGACGACGGCCGCGCCGCCCACGGCCGCCGCGGCGCCCTTGGCGCCGAGCGCGCCGAGGACGCCCTTGCCCGCCGTGGCCGTCCCGGCGGTGCCGGCCCCGGCGCCGGACCCGCCCGCGGCGCCCGCCGCACCGGCACCGGCACCGGCACCGGCCGCGGCTCCCGCGCCGGCACCGCCCGAGCCGAGGCCGAGCGCGGTGAGGGGGAACAGCATCGACAGCGCGGCGGCCGTGCCGGCGAGCGTGCGGACACCGCGCGTCTCCCAGTCCGCGCCGTAGGCGCCGGACGCCGCGGACTCCAGCTCGGCCACGAACGCGGCGGCGCCGGGCGGGCGGTCCCAGGCGCTCTTGGCCAGGCCCCGCTCGATCAGCGGCCGCAGCGGCTCGGGGACGCCTTCGACCGGGATGGGCGCGGTGAGGTGCCGGCCCATCAGCCCGGCCTGGTCCTCGGCGGTGAACGGGCGCCGCCCCGTCACGCACTCGAAGAACACGCACGCCGCGGCGTACACGTCGGTGGCGGGGGAGGCCGGCTCGCCGCGCCACTGCTCGGGCGCCATGTAGACCGGCGTCCCGGACCGCCCGGCCTCCCCGGCCTCCACCGCGATGCCGAAGTCGATCAGCTTGCTGCACCCGTCGCCGCGGACGATCACGTTGGCGGGCTTGTAGTCGCGGTGGACGATGCCGAGGTCGTGCGCGGCGGCCAGGCCCAGCAGCGAGCCCTTCAGCACCGCCAGCGCGGCCTCCGGCGCCAGCGGCCCGCTCCCGGCCAGCACCGCCTTCAGCGACGCGCCGTCCACCGCCTCCATCACGATCGCCGCGCCGTCCGCCGTCTCGACCAGCCCGTACAGGCGCGCGACGAACGGGTGGTGCAGGCGGCGCAGCAGGTCCGCCTCGCCGCGGAACCGCTCGCGGAACTCCGCGTCGTCCGCGAGCGCCCCGGCGAGGTACTTGATCGCGGCGGGCCGCCCCGTCCCGTCGTGCCGGGCCAGGACGACCCTGCCCTGCGCCCCCTCGCCGAGGACCCGCAGCTCGCTGTACCCCGGAACCCGCCAGTCGCCCATGTGCCGCCCCGTCTCTGGTTTTAGAGGCGGTTATACCGGATCAGCGCCTTCGCAACGGCCTCAGTGCCCATGTGGGGGGGCGCCCCCCCACACCCCCCGGGCAAGAGTCGCGGCCTGACCGTCGCCTTCCGCTCCGCTGGCGCTCCGCTCCAAGCGCCGGTCAGGCCGCGACGGGCTCCGGGCGGGTGCCGTTCGGGTCGTCGCCGGGCGCGGGCGCGGGGACCTCGGCGGCGGCGACGGCCGCCTCCGGGGAGTGCGCCGAGACGTCGGAGAGCGACCGCAGCGGCAGGAACCGCGCACCGGCCGCGATCAGCAGCGCCAGCACGACCACCACGCCGACCCCCGCGCGCAGCGACGTCGCGTCCGACAGGAACCCGACCACGACCGGGCCGAGCAGCAGGCCGCCGTAGCCCATCGCGCCGACCTGCGCGACCGCGGCGGCCGGACGGCCCGGCGCGGCGGTCCCGGCCAGCGAGATCGTCGTCGGGACGACCGTGCAGACCACCAGCCCGGTCACGAAGAACCCGGCGATCGCGACGGGCGCGGACGGCGCGAGCACGACGGCCGTCATGCCGAGCGCGGTCCCGAGCCCGGCGCCGGTCAGCAGCCGGCGGGTGCCGAGCCGCATCCGGACCCGGTCGCCGACCAGCCGCCCGAACAGCATCGCCAGCTCGAACATCGGGTAGCCGAGCGCGGCGAGGGCCTGCGAGGCGTGCAGCTCGTCGTGCAGCAGCAGGCCGCTCCAGTCCGCGATCGACCCCTCGGTCATGAACGCGATGAAGGCGAGCACGCCGATGAGGTAGACGGCGGCGGGCAGCCGCCGGGCGGCGCGGCCCGCGCCGGACGCCGCCGGCAGCTCGGCGGCGGGCACCGCGCCGCTGTCGACCGGGTAGGTGTCGGGCAGGTAAGTGCGGCCGAGGAGCAGGCCGAGCGGCACCGCGGCCAGCGCGGCGATCAGCACGGTGGCGGTGAAGCCGAGCCCGGCCGCCGCGGTCGCGACGCCGTACAGGCCGCCGGACATCGCGCCGACGCACCAGCCGGCGTGCATCCCGCTCATGATCGACCGGCGGTACGCCTGCTCGACCACGCTGCCCTGGGCGTTCATCGCGATGTCGGTGATCCCGAAGGTCATGCCGAACAGCGCGACGGCCCCGAGCAGCACCCCGTACGTCGGGGCGAGCGCGACGCCCGCGTAGGACAGCGCGGTCAGCGGCAGCGCGACCCGCAGCGCGCCGCGGCTGCCGGCCCGGGCCATGACGCCGCGCAGGGCCTGCATCGCGGCGATCGCGCCGAGGCCCCAGATGAGGACGACGATGCCGATCTCGCCCTCGTTCGTCCCGAACTTTCCGGCCAGCGCCGGCATCCTGGCCACCCACACTCCGGTGAGCAGGCCCGCCAGCGCGAAGGTCAGGAACGTCCCCGAACGGGCACGGAACAGCATGGTTCACCTCTTTCTCGGCTCGTCACGGGTGCGGCTCGCGGCTGCGAGTCGCGCGTCCGTCGCGTGTCGTGTCGTGTGCGAAGGTCGTGCGGGACGGGGATCCGGGCGTCATGGAACGCTCCAGACCCGAAAGGGGCCGGGAGCGTCTCGGACGGTGCCGGGCCGGGCGCCGGAAGCGGCGCACCGTGTCAGGTCGCCGGCGGGCTACGGCAGGAGCGCCAGCAGCCGCCGTTTCAGCGCCGCGAGCTGCTCCCCGTCGTACAGCTCGGGCGCGTGGCTCACCACTTCCCACAGGCCCTCGGCCGCCAGCCGGACCACCTGCGCGGCGCCCGGGTCCGGATCGTCGCCGGGATCGCGGCCGTGCCAGCGCCGCATCGCCTCGTTCAGCGGCTCGGCCTGCTCCGGATCCGCCGCGGCGGCCGTGATGGCCGACCACCGCCGGTACGCGCGGGCCTCCCCGCCGAGGATCTCGAAGGTCGCCTCGACGTAGGCGCGGGTGTAGGACCCCGGCGTGCCGTCGTCGGCGGAGGCGATGAGGCCGTCGAACTCCTCGATGACCCGCGCCACCATGGCTTTGACCAGCGCTTCCTTGGTGGGGAAGTGGTAGAGCAGCCCGCCCTTGCTGACCCCCGCGCGGTCCGCGACCGCGGCGAGCGTCAGCGCCTGCGTGCCGTGCTCGAACAGCACGGACTCCGCGGCGTCCAGGAGGGCTTCGCGTTTCATGACCATTCCACTGTACCGGCCGGACGGTATACACGCCAACCGCGCGCGCACCCGCCCTATTCCCAGCTCACCGCGTCCCTCCCGCGGCCCGCCGCGCAGCCGCCCGGGCGCCCGCGGGGAACAGCGGCCGCGCGGATACTGTTGTCCGCGTGGTGACCTACCTCGACCATGCGGCGACGACCCCGATGCTGCCGGAGGCCATCGAGGCGATGACCGCGGAGCTGCGCGAGCTCGGCAACCCCTCCTCGCTGCACGCGGCCGGCCGCCGCGCCCGCCGGGTCGTCGAGGAGTCCCGCGAGATCATCGCCGAGGCGTTCGACGCCCGGCCGAGCGAGGTCGTGTTCACCTCCGGCGGCACCGAGGCCGACAACCTCGCCGTCAAGGGCCTCTACTGGGCCCGCCGCGCCGCCGACCCGGGCCGCGTCCGGGTGCTCGCCGGCGCCGTCGAGCACCACGCCGTCCTCGACGCCGTCGCCTGGCTCGGCGACCACGAGGGCGCCACCGTCGAGTGGATCCCCGTCGACGGCCTCGGCCGCGTCCGCCCCGAGGCGCTCCGCGACGCCCTCGGCTCCGGCGACGACGTCGCCCTCGCCACCGTGATGTGGGCCAACAACGAGGTCGGCACCGTGCAGCCGGTGCCCGAACTCGCCGCTGTCGCCCGCGAGCACGGCGTCCCGCTGCACACCGACGCCGTCCAGGCCGCCGGGCACCTGCCCGTCCGGTTCGCCGAAAGCGGCGCGCAGGCCCTGACCATCACCGGCCACAAGCTGGGCGGGCCCGTCGGCGTCGGTGCCCTCCTGCTCGCCAAGCCGAAGGAGCCGCTGTTCCTCGACCCGGTGCCGCTGCTGCACGGCGGCGGCCAGGAGCGCGACGTCCGGTCCGGCACGCTCGACACCCCCGCGATCGCCGGGTTCGCCGCCGCCGTCCAGGCGTCCGTGGCCCGCCGCGAGGCCGAGGCGCGGCGCCTCACCGACCTGCGCGACCGGCTCATCGGGGCCGTCCGCGCCGCCGTCCCCGACGCGATCCTCAACGGCGACCCGGACGACCGGCTCCCCGGCAACGCGCACTTCTCCTTCCCCGGCTGCGAGGGCGACGCGCTGCTCATGCTCCTCGACGCCCGCGGCATCGCCTGCTCCACCGGATCGGCCTGCTCCGCCGGCGTGTCCCAGCCCAGCCACGTCCTCACCGCGATGAACACCGGCCCCGAGCGCGCCCGCGGTTCCCTTCGCTTCACCCTCGGCCACACCTCCACCGAAGCCGACGTGAAGGCCCTCGCCGACGCCATCGGACCCGCCGTCGAGCGCGCGCGCCGTGCCGGCCTGTCCTGACGGCCGGCCCCCGCCGCGAGACGCGGGTTTGACCGTTCTTTGAACGGGGACGGCGTTGCCGTTCGAGGAAGGTGAGATGGCGGCGAAGGACACGGCCCGCGAGGTCGGGCGGCGCGCGGCCGGACACCCCTGGTTCCACCGCCTCTCGCGCGCCGGCCTGGCCGCGCGCGGCCTCCTCTACCTGCTGATCGGCTGGCTGGCCCTGCAGATCGCGACCGGGCACGGCGGCGAGGAGGCCGACAAGCAGGGCGCGCTGCGCACCATCGCGGACCGGCCGGGCGGCTGGGCCGTCCTCTGCCTGCTCGCCGCGGGGTTCGCCGGGCTGGCCCTGTGGCAGTTCGCCGAGGCGCTGTACGGGCGTCCCCTCCCGCAGGGGCGGCGCAAGCGGATGCGGCTGCCGGCCGCCTTCCGCGGGCTCACCTACACCGTGGGATGCGCCGGCACGATCGGCTTCCTCTTCGGGCAGGGCCGAACGTCGAGCGACCAGCAGTCCCGCGCCCTGTCGGCGCGGGCCATGGCCGAGCCCGGCGGCCGCTGGGCGGTGCTCGCCGTCGGCGCGGGCTTCGTCGTCTGGGGCATCGTCACGCTGGTCAACGCGGGGCGCCGCGCCTTCCGCGCCGAGCTCGCGGCCGACGAGATGGGCACCGTGGCGCACTGGATCGTCCAGCCTCTCGGCATGGCCGGCAACATCGCGCGCGGCCTGATCGGCGGCGCCGTCGGCGCCTTCCTGGCCTACGCCGCGATCTCCTACGAGCCGGACCGGGCGCAGGGGCTGGACGGCGCGCTGCGCGAGTTCGCCGCGACCCCGGCCGGCGGCTGGGAGCTCGCCGTGATCGCCCTCGGCGTCGTGCCCCGAGGCCGACAAGCAGGGAGCGCTGCAGACCGTCGCGGGCAAGCCGGGCGGCACCGTGATGCTGTGGCTGCTGACCGCCGGGTTCGCCGGGCTCGCCCTCTGGCGCTTCTCCGAGGCGGCCTTCGGGCAGCCCACCGCCGACGGCCGGAAGGCGACCAAGCGGCTGGTGTCCTTCGGCCGCGGCGTCTTCTACACGGCCGGCTTCGGCACCATGCTGAACTTCGTGCTCGGGCAGGGCGGGAACTCCAGCAACGAGCAGTCCAAGACGTACACGGCGCGCGCGATGGAGCACACCGGCGGACGCTGGCTCGTCCTGGCCGTCGGCATCGGCTTCTTCGCCTGGGGCGTCGGGAGCGTCGTCGGCGCCGTCCGTCGCAGGTTCCTCGAGCGCCTCAACACCGGCCAGATGGGCCCCCATACCCGGACCGTCGTCAAGACGCTCGGGGTCGTCGGCCGCGCGTCCCGCGGCGTCGTCTTCGGCGGTGTCGGGGTCTTCCTCGCCTACGCGGCCATCGCCTTCGACCCCGGCAAGGCCAAGGGGCTCGACGGCACGCTGCGCCAGTTCGCCGGCACCCCGGCGGGACCGTGGCTGCTGGTCGTCGTCGCCGTCGGGCTGCTGGTCTTCGGGGCCTACTCCTTCTGCGAGGCGCGCTGGCGCAAGGTGGAGGCCGTCCGGAACGGCTCCGTGGGCCGGGGCCGGACGGGCCGCGGAGGCGCCCGCTGGCTGCTGCCCCAGGTCCGCTGAGGCGTTACGGCTGGTAGGGCGCGAGGGCCTTCCAGCCGGGGTCGGCGGTCGAGGCGACCTTCGCCTTGCCCTCGCCCCACCCGGCGGCCAGCTGGTCCAGCTCGGCGATCACCCCGGAGTCGGGGTCGGCGTACAGATGGAACACCCGCAGCCCGTCCCCCGTCTCGCGGACGGCGAGGACCGCCCGGTCGCCGAGCTTGGTCAGCTTCTTCTCGAACGCGCGCAGCGCCCCCGCCGACGGCTCGACGGGGAGCCGGTCGGGGTTGGCGTTGGCGTACGGGACGGTGATCGCCACGTGCAGGTCGCAGAGCGGGTAGTCCTGCCGGTGCAGCGGGAACCGGGCGCCGAGCCGGGCCGGGTGCCCGCGCGGCGTGCGGCCCTCGCCGGTGAGCCAGGCGGGCTCGCTGAACGGCTCGGCGATCTGCTCGACGACCGCGGCCAGCATCGACGGCGGCAGCGAGTCGATCGGCGCCTCCGTCGCGATCGAGACCTCGCCGATCCAGCGGGCCACGTCGTCCTCGCCGAGCGCCCAGTCCAGGACGTGCAGGGCGACCGCGACCTGCTGCTCCTCCGACACGAACAAGAAGTCGGGGTGGTAGGCGGTGATGTGCACCCGCGCCCGGTCGGCGTCGGCGCGCATGCCGAGCCGCACGTACTCCAGGTCGAACTCGTGGTCGCCGAGGACCAGGTCCTGCGAGAGCATCTCCGGGTCGGGACGGCGGGCGGGGTGGAACGTCCAGCCGCCGGCCGCCGCGCCGGACGGGGCGGCGCGGAACCAGCGCTCGGCCAGCCCGCGCAGCTCCGGGTCGCCGGCGCCGGTGATCGTCAGCGACGGCGCCCGGTCGTCCGCGCCGCCGATCTCCCACTGCAGGTCCGCGTGGATCCGGTGGACGCGCCGGGACAGCTCCTCGATCGCCTCCGCCGACAGCCCCTCGCCGGGCGCCGGCCCGGCGGCGTCCTCGCCGCCGCCTGACGCCGCCAGCGACGCCTCGATCGTCGGGCGGGCCTGCGCCCACCATTCCCAGAACTCGCTGATCGCGGGCGGCGTCGCGGCGGAGGCCTCGCGCGGGCGGCGGAAGATTCCCATCAGTCGATGCACGAGGAGGACGTCAATGGCCGACGATGGAGCGTCGGCACTCCTCGCTTCTCCTCTCAGATCTGTCGGTGGCGTTCGGTAGCGTCGCGTGACGAAGAGTGTTCGAGGCGGAGGTGGAGATGCGCAGGACGTTCAAGTTCCTGTTGCGGCCCACGGCACGGCAGGTGGGAAGCCTGTCGGCATGCCTTGAGGACCACCGAACTCTGTACAACGCCGCTCTCGAGCATCGACGGACCGCCTACCGCAGTGCGGGCGCAGTGGTCCGGTACGGTGACCAGTCCGCCGAGCTGAAGGACATTCGCGCTGCCGACCCGGACGGACAAGGCCGGTGGTCGTTCTCCTCTCAGCAGGCTACCCTCAGACGCCTTGACCTGGCGTTCGCCGCCTTCTTCCGCAGACTTCGGAGCGGGCAGAACCCCGGACACCCGAGGTTCAGAGGACGCGGGCGATTCGACACCGTCACATGGCCGAAGGACGGCGACGGTTGCCGCTGGGACTCCCAGCCGAGGCATCCCACGGCGACGTTCGTGCGCCTTCTCGGAGTCGGCCATGTCCGCGTCCACCGGCATCGGCCTGTGGCCGGAACCATCAAGACCATCAGTGTGAAGAGGGAGGGCACCCGGTGGTACGTCGTGCTGTCGTGCGACGACGTCCCCACCGAACCGGCCGCCTCGACGGGGACCGCGATCGGGATCGACATGGGCGTCGCCTCGCTGGCCACCACCAGTGACGGCGATCATGTGCCCAACCCGCGCCCTCTCGCCGCGTCCGCGCGGCGGCTCTCCAACGCGCAGCGGGCGTTGGACCGCACGTCTCCCGGCTCCAACCGGCGGCGCAAGGCGGCCCGCCGGGTGGCCGCCCTGCACGCGAAAGTGAGGCGGCAACGGCTCGATCACGCGCACAAGGCGGCGATCGCCCTCGTCCGCGAGCACGATGTCATCGTGCATGAGGACTTGCGGATCGCGAACATGACCCGCTCGGCCCGAGGGACGGCCGAGGTTCCGGGGAGCAAGGTCGCGCAGAAGACGGGTCTGGACAGATCGATTCTCGACGCCGGGTGGGGGGTGTTCCTGACGGTCCTCGCGCACAAGGCTGAAAGCGCCGGTCGAGAGTTGAGCGCGGTAAACCCCGCTGGAACGTCGCGCAGCTGCGCCGCCTGCGGGCATAGCGCCGCGGACAATCGCCTCAGCCAGGCCGTGTTCCGCTGCCGTGCATGCGGGCACGTCGCGCACGCTGACGTGAATGCGGCGGTCAACATCCTCAGGGCAGGGCTTGCCCTTCGTGAGGCTGCGCAAGCGGCCCAGCGAGAAGCCGCTTCCGCCAGGAAGCGGAGGAGTCACAACCCGCCTCATCGTACGCGGAATTGATAACAACCGACCCTCGGACGCCGCGTACGCTCGGAGGCACTATGACTCTGCGCGTACTCGCCGCCATGTCGGGCGGCGTCGACTCCGCGGTGGCCGCGGCCCGCGCCGCCGAGGCGGGGCACGACGTGACCGGCGTCCACATGGCCCTGTCCAGCAACCCCCAGTCGTACCGGACGGGGGCGCGCGGCTGCTGCACCCTGGAGGACTCCCGGGACGCGCGGCGCGCCGCCGACGTGATCGGCATCCCGTTCTACGTGTGGGACCTCGCCGAGCGCTTCCACCAGGACGTCGTGGAGGACTTCGTCAGCGAGTACGCGGCGGGCCGCACCCCGAACCCGTGCCTGCGCTGCAACGAGAAGATCAAGTTCGCGGCGCTGCTGGACCGGGCCATGGCGCTGGGTTTCGACGCGGTGTGCACGGGCCACTACGCGCGGCTGGACGACGGCGTCCTGCGCCGCGGCGTCGACGAGGGCAAGGACCAGTCGTACGTGCTGGCGGTCTGCACGCCCGAGCAGCTCGCGCACGCGATGTTCCCGCTCGGCGACACCACCAAGGCCGACATCCGGCGGGAGGCGGAGCGGCGCGGCCTCCAGGTGGCCGACAAGCCCGACAGCCACGACATCTGCTTCATCGCGGACGGCGACACCCGCGGGTTCCTCGCCGAGCGGCTCGGCAGCGCGCCCGGCCCGATCGTCGACACCGAGGGGACGCGGGTCGGCGAGCACGACGGCGCGTACGCGTACACGATCGGGCAGCGCAAGGGCCTGCGGCTCGGCGTCCCGGCGCCGGACGGCAAGCCCCGCTACGTCCTGGACATCTCGCCGGTCACCAACACCGTCACCGTCGGCCCGCGCGAGGAGCTGGACGTCCACGAGATCGTCGGCGAGCGTCCGGTGTGGCTCGGCGAGGCGCCCGCCGGGCCGTTCGCCTGCCACGTCCAGCTGCGGGCGCACGGCGAGGTGCACGCGTGCACCGCCGAGCGGGACGGCGACGGGCTGCGCATCCGCTTGGCCGCACCCGCGCGCGGCGTCGCGACGGGCCAGGCGGCCGTCCTCTACGCGGGCGACCGGGTCCTCGCGTCGGCGACGATCGCCGAGACGGCCCGCGTCCCCGCTTGACGCGCACCCCCTGATCATGCGTTGACTTGCCGCGAGTCAATGAGCTTTCCGCGCTTGGAGGATGCTGTGGAATTCGGTGTGTCGACGTTCGTGACGGACGACGGGATCGGGCCGGCGGCGCTGGGGCGGGCGCTGGAGGAGCGCGGGTTCGGGTCGCTGTTCGTGGCCGAGCACACGCACATCCCGGTGAAGCGGGAGTCGCCGTGGCCCGGCGGGGACGAGCTGCCCCGGCACTACTACCGGACGCTCGACCCGTTCGTGACGCTGACCGCCGCCGCGACGGCGACCGAGCGGCTGCGGGTCGGGACGGGCATCGCGCTGATCGTCCAGCGGGACCCGATCGTGCTGGCCAACGAGGTCGCCTCGCTCGACCTGGTCTCCGGCGGGCGGGCCGTGCTGGGCGTCGGCGCGGGCTGGAACCGGGAGGAGATGCGCAACCACGGCACCGAGCCGAGGACCCGGATGCGGCTGCTGCGCGAGCGCGTCCTCGCGGTGAAGGAGCTGTGGACGAAGGACGAGGCGGAGTTCCACGGCGAGTTCGTCGACTTCGACCCGGTGTTCTCCTACCCGAAGCCGGTGCAGGACCCGCATCCGCCGGTGCTGATCGGCGGGTCCGGGCCGACGACGTTCGACCGGGTGATCGAGTTCGGCGACGGCTGGATGCCGATCTACGGGCGGGGTACCGACGCGCTCGCCGCGCAGATCGCCGAGCTGCGGGAACGGGCCGGGCGGCGGGTCCCGGTGACGCTGTTCGGCGTCCCGCCGAAGCGGGAGGCGATCGAGGCGCTGGAGAGCGCCGAGGTCGACGGGATCCTGTTCAACCTGCCGACCGAGCCGGCGGACGACACGCTGCGCCGCCTCGACCGGCTCGCGGAACTGCTCTGATCGTCCCGCCGGTAGGGTTCCGTCCGTGACGAGCGACTTCCCGTGGCAGGCGGGCACGGCGACCGGGGTCGGGTCGTATCCGGGGGACGACCCGGCCGAGGCGCTGCGGATCGTGCTCGGGGAGCTGCCCGAGCTGCCGCACCTGCCGGAGCTGCCCGCGCGCGGGCCGGGCGCCGACCTGACCGGGCGGACGGCCGGGCTGCTGGTGGACATGCCGGTGCGGGTCGAGCCGTCCGGCTGGCGGTTCTCCGACCGGCCGGGCCGCGACACGCTGCGCTCCCATGACCATCTCGCCCGGGACCTGGACGTCCTGGAGGAGGTCGCGGGCGGCCACGACGGCCCGTTCAAGATCCAGGTGTGCGGGCCGTGGACGCTCGCCGCGACGATCGAGCTGCGCGGCGGCGACCGGGCGCTGAAGGACCCCGGCGCCGTCCGCGACCTGGTCGCCTCGCTGGCGGAGGGCGTCGCGGCGCACGTCGCGGACGTCCGGCGGCGGCTGCCGTCCGCGCGGGTCGTCGTGCAGCTGGACGAGCCGGGCCTGCCCGCCGCGCTCGCCGGGACGGTCCCGACGGCCAGCGGGTTCTCCCGGCTGCGGGCCGTCGAGGCGCCCGTCGCCGAGGACGCGCTGCGGCAGGTGATCGAGGCGGCGGACGCGTACCCGGTCGTGCACTGCTGCGCCCGGAACGTCCCGTACGGCCTGCTGCGCGGGGCGGGCGCGAAGGCGATCTCGGTCGATCTGGGCCTCGTCCCGAAGCGCGACGACGACGCGGTGGGGGAGACGATCGACGCCGGCGTCGGCCTGTTCCTCGGCGCGGTGCCCGGAGCGGACGCGGCGCTGCCGTCCCTGCAGGCGACGGCGGCGCCGGTGCGGGAGCTGTGGCGCCGGCTGGGCTTCCCGGCCGCGCAGCTGGCGCGGCAGGTCGTGATCACGCCGGCGTGCGGGATGGCGGGCGCATCGCCCCGCTACGTCCGCGATGCCCTCAAGCGCTGCCGCGACACGGCGCGGATGCTGTACGAGGCGGCCGACTGAGCCGCGGCGAAGCCGCAGAGCAAGGGGCGTGCCGCTGGTCATATTGTCGGTGGTGGCGGCGAGAATAGGCGCATGACCACCAGCGAGGGCGTGCCGACGGAAGCGGCTCAGCGGCATCTGGAGCTGAGCGAGCGGATCGACGAGGCCAACTACCGCTACTACGTGCTCGACCAGCCGACGGTCACCGACGCCGAGTACGACCGGCTGATGCGCGAGTTGCAGGCGCTGGAGGCCGAGCATCCCGAGCTGGTCACGCCGAGCTCGCCGACGCAGCGGGTCGGCGCGCCGATCACCACCGACTTCGCGACCGTCGAGCACCTGGAGCGGATGCAGAGCCTCGACAACGCGATGACCGCCGACGATCTGCTCGCGTGGGACGAGCGCGTGGTCAAGGAGGTCGGCGAGGTCGCCGGTTACCTGTGCGAGCTGAAGATCGACGGCCTCGCCATCGCGGTCACCTACGAGAAGGGCCGCCTCGTCCGCGGGGTGACCCGCGGCGACGGCCGCACCGGCGAGGACGTCACCAACAACGTCCGCACCATCGACGCGCTGCCCGACCGGCTGGCCGGCGAGGGCTGGCCCGACCTGCTGGAGGTGCGCGGCGAGGTCTTCCTCCCGGTCGAGGGGTTCGAGCAGGTCAACGCGGTGCAGGTGGAGGCCGGCAAGGACCCGTTCGCCAACCCGCGCAACGCGGCTGCGGGGTCGCTGCGGCAGAAGGACCCGCGCGTCACGGCGCACCGCCCGCTGAGCATGCTCGTCCACGGGTTCGGCGCGTGGGAGGGCGGCGAGCGGCCGGAGAGCCAGTCCGGGGCGTACGAGCTGATGCGCGGGTGGGGGCTGCCGGTCAGCGACCGGTACAAGGTCGTCGGCGGGCTGGACGCGGTCCGCGAGTACATCGCCTTCTACGGCGAGAACCGGCACGACCCCGCGTACGAGATCGACGGCGTGGTGGTGAAGGTCGACCAGTTCTCGCTGCAGCGGCGCCTCGGGTCGACGAGCCGCGCGCCGCGCTGGGCGATCGCGTGGAAGTACCCGCCGGAGGAGGTCAACACCAAGCTCCTCGACATCAAGGTCGGGGTCGGCCGGACGGGGCGCGTCACCCCGTACGGCGTGATGGAGCCGATCAAGGTCGCCGGGTCGACGGTCGAGCGGGCGACGCTGCACAACGCCGGCGAGGTCAAGCGCAAGGGCGTGCTGATCGGCGACACCGTGGTGCTGCGCAAGGCCGGCGACGTGATCCCGGAGATCGTCGCGCCGGTGACCGCGCTGCGGGACGGCTCGGAGCGCGAGTTCGAGATGCCCGCCGAGTGCCCCGAGTGCGGGACGGAGCTGGCGTACGAGAAGGAGGGCGACGCCGACATCCGCTGCCCGAACGCGCAGTACTGCCCGGGGCAGCTGCGGGAGCGGCTGTACTTCGTGGCCAGCCGGAACGCCCTGGACATCGAGGCGCTCGGGTACGTGGCGGCGACGGCGCTGACGCAGCCGCTGGAGCCGAGCGACCCGCCGGTGAAGAACGAGGGCGACCTGTTCCACCTGACGGTCGACCGATTGCTGCCGATCCGCAGCCCCGTCCTCGACCAGCGGACCGGGACGGCGAAGACCGATCCGAAGACCGGCGAGCCCAAGGTGGTGTCGTTCTTCGCGAACAAGGAGGGCGAGCCGAAGAAGACCGTCGAGATCCTCTTCCAGGAGCTGGAGAAGGCCAAGCGGCAGCCGCTGTGGCGGGTGCTGGTGGCGCTGTCGATCCGGCACGTCGGGCCGTCCGCCGCGCGCGACCTGGCCCGCGAGATGGGGTCGATGGACGCGATCGCGAACGCGACGGAGGAGGAGCTGGCGGCGGTGGACGGCGTCGGCCCGACGATCGCGGCGTCGATCAAGCGGTGGTTCGAGGTCGGCTGGCACCGGGAGATCGTGGACAAGTGGCGCGCGGCGGGCGTCCGGATGGAGGACGAGGGCGCGGCGGGGCCCCGGCCGCTGGAGGGCGTCACGGTGGTGATCACCGGGTCGCTGGAGGGGTTCAGCCGCGACTCGGCGACGGAGGCGGTGCAGCGGCTCGGCGGGAAGGTGTCCGGGTCGGTGTCGAAGAAGACGGGCTTCGTGGTCGTGGGCGACAGCCCCGGGTCGAAGTATGACAAAGCCGTCAAACTCGGCGTACCGGTCCTTGGGGAGGAAGGCTTCCGGGTCCTCCTCGCCGAGGGGCCAGATGCGGCCAAAAATGTAACTATGCGCGCGGACGCATGACCCGCCGTGGTTATGCGGCCCCTTACCAGTGTCGCGTTACTCAGGGGTACACTTCAGCTACCCTCAGGTGAGGGGACGGTGCGGAAGGGGCATAACGGAACGTACGCAATCGGTTTCGCGAAGTTGAGCAAAGGCCGTACTCTCCCTCACATCACGACCCACCTGAATCTTCGGACGCACCATCCGGGGGGAGTCGCCCCGGAGTCCGGTGCGCCCGGTGCCGGGGACGGCCCCCCGAACCCCCCGAGGATGTGATGAAGGACCCGAACAACACGCGGAACACGGCCCCCCGCCGCGGCTCCCCGTTGTGGATCTACTTCGTCGTCGTCATCCTGCTCGGCGTCGCCGCGTGCGCCGCCGCGTTCGCCGGGCTGACCGGCGCCGACCTCGACGCGCTCGCCGGCGACCCGGTGTTCTGGATCCTCGGCTGCTTCATCATCTTCGGCGAGCTGCGCCCGATCATCACCCCGGGTTCCACCGAGACCAACGGCGCCACCACCTCCACCACGTTCGCGTTCGCCGCGCTGCTGTACGCCGGGCTGCCCGTCGCCGCCGCGCTCCAGGCGATCGCCGTCGTCACCTGCGGCGTCTTCCGCGGCCGCACCCCGCACCGCATCGCGTTCAACGCCGCCCAGTACACCCTCAGCCTCGGCGCCGCCCAGCTCGTCCTCGCCCTCGCCGGCGACCTCGCCACCCCGTCCGCCACCTGGGTCCCCGACGGCGCCGACCTGCCCGCCATCGCGCTCGCCGGCGCCGTCTACTTCCTCTGCAACGACACCCTCGTCGGCTCAGCCGTCGCGCTGCACGAGCGGGTCTCCCTGGTCAAGGCGCTGCGCTTCGACCTCGGCTACCAGGTCCTGGTGCACCTGGCGCTGCTCGGCCTCGCCCCGCTGATGGTCATCGCGATGGACCGGTCCGCGCTGTTCGTCCCGCTGATCCTGCTGCCGTTCATCGCCGTCTACCTGAACGCCTCCGTCGCCGTCCGGCGCGAGCACCAGGCCCTGCACGACGGCCTCACCGGCCTGCCCAACCGCAAGCTGCTGATCGTCCGGACCGAGGAGGCCCTCGCCGAGGCCCGCGGCGCCGAGAAGCGCAGCGCCGCCCTCCGCCGCGGCCCGGCCGCGCTCAAGCCGGCGCGGCGCCGCGCCCCGGTCGAGGAGCGCGACCAGCGCACCGGGCTGTTCCTCCTCGACCTCGACCGGTTCAAGGAGGTCAACGACACCCTCGGGCACCCCACCGGCGACCGGCTGCTGCAGCTCGTCGCGCACCGGCTCACCCACAGCGTCCGCCCCGGCGACCTCGTCGCCCGGCTCGGCGGCGACGAGTTCGCGGTGCTGCTGCCGTCCGTGCGGGACGAGGCCGCCGCCCGCGAGGTCGCCGCGCGGCTGCGCGCCGCGCTCGGCGAACCCGTCCGGCTCGACGGCATGTCGTTCGACCTGGAGGCCAGCGTCGGCATCGCGCTGTTCCCCGACCACGCCCCCGACTTCGAGCTGCTCCTGCAGCGCGCCGACGTCGCGATGTACAACGCCAAGGAGAGCCGCACCGGCGTCGAGGTCTACTCGCCCGCCAACGACCGCAACTCCCCGGAGCGGCTCACCATGCTCGGCGACCTGCGCCGTGCCATCGACAGGGCCGAGCTGGAGCTGTTCTACCAGCCGAAGGTGTCGCTACGGGACGGCCAGCTCGTCGGCATGGAGGCGCTGCTGCGCTGGCGCCACCCCGACAAGGGCCTCCTCGAGCCCGAGGCGTTCCTGTCGATCGCCGAGCAGACGTACCTGATGCGCTCGATCACCCACCACGTCGTCGAGGCCGCCCTCGCCCAGACCGCCGCGTGGTGGCGCGAGGACCTCGCCGTCCAGGTCGCGGTGAACGCCTCCGGGCGCGACCTCCTCGACACCGGCCTCACCG
This sequence comes from Actinomadura physcomitrii, assembly GCF_008923205.2. Taxonomy (GTDB): domain Bacteria; phylum Actinomycetota; class Actinomycetes; order Streptosporangiales; family Streptosporangiaceae; genus Spirillospora; species Spirillospora physcomitrii. The sequence continues at coordinate 194,099 of NZ_WBMS02000002.1, forward strand.
AGACCATCGAGGAGGGCCTGCTCGCCCGCGGCCTGCCCGCCGCCGCGCTCCAGCTGGAGATCACCGAGCGGATCCTGATGAACGAGCCGGCCTACGCCTCCGACACCGTCGCGAAGCTCGCCGAGCTCGGCATCCCGCTCAGCCTGGACGACTTCGGCACCGGCTACTCCTCGCTCGTCCGGCTGAAGCGCCTCCCGGTCGAGGAGATCAAGATCGACTCCTCGTTCGTCGGCCGGCTCGCCGAGTCCACCGACGACGCGGTGATCGTCCGCTCGATCGTCGACCTCGTCCGCACCCTCGGCCTGCGCTCGGTCGCCGAGGGCGTCGAGGATCCGCAGACCGCGCGCATGCTCCGCGAGATGGGCTGCGACGCCGCCCAGGGCTGGCACTTCGGCCGCCCCATGGACGCCGACACCGCCACCGACTGGCTCCGCCGCAACGTCCAGCGGGCCCCCGAACCCGCCGCGTAGCCCTCAGTAGCGGCGCCGAGCCTCGTAGCCGGGTCCTCGTGGTAGCGAACGGGCGCCGCGATGGACGCTGCGGAGCAAAGCGTTCGGGTGGTGGGGGCTCGGCCAATAGGATGGCCGTATCCAATCGATCGCAGGAACGGTATCTCATCATGTCCGCCATCACCCGTGACGAGGTCTCGCACCTCGCCCGGCTGTCCCGGCTGGCGCTCGGCGACGATGAGCTCGACCATCTCGCCGCCCAGCTCGACCAGATCATTTCCGCGGTCGCGCGGGTGCAGGAGGTCGCCGCGGAGGACATCCCGCCCACCTCGCACGCGCTGCCGCTGACCAACGTGTACCGGCCCGACGAGGTCCGGCCGTGCCTCACGCCGGAGCAGGCGCTCGCCGCCGCTCCCGCCAGCGAGCAGCAGCGTTTCCGCGTACCGCGCATCCTGGACGAGGAGGCCTGATGGCGGAGCTGTTCCGCAAGGGCGCCGCGGAGCTCGGCGAGCTGATGGCGGCGGGCGAGGTGTCGGCGGTCGAGGTCGCGCGGGCGCACCTCGACCGGATCGCCGCCGTGGACGGGCGGGTCGAGGCGTTCCTGCACGTGGACGCCGAGACGACGCTGGCGCAGGCGCGCGCGGTCGACGAGCGGCGCGCGGCGGGGGAGGAGCTCGGCCCGCTGGCCGGCGTCCCCATCGCGCACAAGGACGTGTTCACCACCACCGACATGCCGACCACGGCCGGGTCGAAGATCCTCGAGGGCTGGCGGCCGCCGTACGACGCGACGGTGACCAGTCGTCTGCGCGAGGCAGGGCTGGTGATCCTCGGCAAGACGAACATGGACGAGTTCGCGATGGGGTCGTCCACGGAGAACAGCGCGTACCAGACGACGCGCAACCCGTGGGACCTGTCGCGCATCCCCGGCGGGTCGTCGGGCGGGTCGTCGGCGGCGGTCGCGGCGTACGAGGCGCCCCTGTCGACGGGCACCGACACCGGCGGGTCGATCCGGCAGCCCGCGGCGGTCACCGGCATCGTCGGGACGAAGCCGACCTACGGCGGATCGTCCCGGTACGGGGTCATCGCGTTCGCGTCGTCGCTGGACACGCCGGGCCCGTTCGCCCGGAACGTGCTCGACGCGGCGCTGCTGCACGAGGCGTTCAGCGGCCACGACGCCATGGACTCGACGTCGATCGACCGGCCCGTCCCGAACGTGGTGGAGGCGGCGCGCAGCGGCGACGTGGACGGCCTGCGGGTCGGCGTCGTCAAGGAGTTCGCCGGCGACGGCTACGAGCCGGGCGTGTCGGCGCGGTTCACCGAGGCCGTGGAGCTGCTGGAGTCGCTCGGCGCGAAGGTCGTCGAGGTGTCGTGCCCGCACTTCGCGTACGCGCTGCCCGCCTACTACCTGATCGCGCCGTCGGAGGCGTCGTCGAACCTGGCGCGGTTCGACGCGATGCGCTACGGGCTGCGCGTCGGCGACGACGGCACCCGCAGCGCCGAGGAGGTCATGGCGCTGACCCGCGCGGAGGGCTTCGGGCCCGAGGTGAAGCGGCGGATCATGCTCGGCACCTACGCGCTGTCGTCGGGCTACTACGACGCCTACTACGGCAAGGCGCAGCAGGTCCGCACGCTGGTCAAGCGGGACTTCGACGCGGCGTTCGAGCAGGTGGACGTGCTGGTCTCGCCGACCACGCCGACCACCGCGTTCCCGATCGGGGAGCGCGCGGACGACCCGATGGCGATGTACCTGGCCGACCTGTGCACGATCCCGGCGAACCTGACCGGCAACGCCGCGATCTCGGTGCCGTGCGGCCTCGCGGACGGCCTGCCGGTCGGCCTGCAGGTCATGGCGCCCGTCCTCGGCGACGACCGCGTCTACCGGGTGGGCGCCGCCGTCGAGCGGGCCCTGGAAGAGCGCTGGGGCGGCCCGCTGCTGGCCAAGGCCCCCGAACTGGCGGAGGCGAAGTGAGCACCCCGACACTCATGCCGTACGACGAGGCGCTCGCCAAGTACGAGCCCGTCCTCGGCCTGGAGACGCACATCGAGCTCGGCACCGCGTCGAAGATGTTCTGCGGCTGCCCGACGACGTTCGGCGCGGACCCGAACACCCAGGTCTGCCCGGTCTGCCTGGGGCTGCCCGGATCGCTGCCGGTGACCAACCACGCCGCGATCGAGGGCATCATCAAGATCGGCCTGGCGCTGAACTGCACGATCGTGGAGTGGTGCCGGTTCGCCCGGAAGAACTACTTCTATCCGGACATGCCGAAGGACTTCCAGATCTCCCAGTACGACGAGCCGCTGTGCGTCGACGGCCACCTGGATGTCGAGGTCGACGGCGAGACGTACCGGATCGAGATCGAGCGCGTCCACATGGAGGAGGACACCGGCAAGTCGCTGCACGTCGGCGGCAGCACGGGCCGCATCCACGGCGCCGACCACTCCCTCGTGGACTACAACCGGGCCGGCATCCCGCTGGTGGAGATCGTCACCAAGCCGATCGCCGCGACGGGCGACAAGGCGCCGCTGGTGGCCCGCGCGTACGCGACGGAGCTGCGCGAGCTGGTCCGCTCGCTCGGGGTTTCGGACGTCCGCATGGAGGAGGGCTCCATGCGGTGCGACGTGAACGTGTCGCTGATGCCGCGCGGCGCGTCGCAGTGGGGCACCCGCACCGAGACCAAGAACGTCAACTCGCTGCGCTCGGTGGAGCGCGCCGTCCGGTCGGAGATCGAGCGGCAGGCGGGCGTGCTGGACGCGGGGGAGCGGGTCGTCCAGGAGACCCGGCACTTCCACGAGGACACCGGCCGCAGCACGAGCGGGCGCAGCAAGGAGGAGGCGCAGGACTACCGCTACTTCCCCGAGCCCGACCTGGTGCCGATGGCGCCGTCGCGGGAGTGGGTGGAGGAGCTGCGGGCGTCGCTGCCCGAGCTGCCCGCCGCGCGGCGCCGCCGCGTCCAGGCGGAGTGGGGCCTGTCGGACCTGGAGCTGCGCGACGTCGTGAACGCCGGCGCCGTCGACCTGATCGAGGCGACGATCGCGGCGGGCGCGGACGCCGGCGCGGCCCGCAAGTGGTGGATGAACGAGCTGTCGCGGCGCGCGACCGAGCAGAACGTGGAACTGGCCGAGCTGCCGATCACGCCGGAGCAGGTCGCGCGGATCCAGGCGATGGTGTCGGCCGGCGAGCTGAACGACAAGCTGGCCCGGCAGGTGTTCGAGGGCGTCCTCGCCGGTGAGGGCGGTCCGGACGAGGTCGTCGCGGCCCGCGGCCTGAAGGTCGTCAGCGACGAGGGCGAGCTGGCCTCGATCATCGACCAGGTGATCGCGGACAACGCCGCCGTGGCCGACAAGATCCGCTCCGGTAAGGTCGCCGCCGCCGGCGCCCTCGTCGGCGCCGTGATGAAGGCGACCCGCGGCCAGGCCGACGCCGGCCGCGCCCGCGAGCTGATCCTCGAAAAGCTCGCCGCCTCCTGACGCCCCCGCCGTGCCGCGGGCCCCCCCCCCGGGACGGCGGCGCCGACCATCGGCACGAAAAGTCATCATGTAACTGCGTATTGTCACTCCCTGCGCCATCTGCAGGCCTTAGTCTGGGTACACATGCGCAGGCGTGATCGGAAAGGGACACCGAAGTGACGGCGCTGCCCGACGACTACTGGCTGCTGAGCATCACTCGTCAGCCCGAGCAGATGACGGCGGAGGAGTACGAGGCACTCCCCGAGGACATCTCGAAGATGATCGAGGTCGTTGACGGCTACGTCGCCTTCTGCGAATCGCCGACGCGTGACCACCAGAGGGCGGTCCGGCGGCTGGCTCAGCTCGTCGAGAACAACGCCCGGTCGGCCATGGGACGCGGACACGACTGTATGGAAGTGGATTTCGACGTCGACTTGAGGATTCGCGATGTCCCTCTGTGCAACAGGCGCCCCGACGTCGTCCTCTACAAGTGCCTCGATCGGAAGAACAACGAGCGTCTCCGCGCCGAACATGCCCTACTCGTCGTCGAGGTCGTCTCGCCGGGCTCTGAGACGGCGGACACGACCGACAAACTGGGCGAGTACGCCAGGGCGGGGATCCCGCACTATTGGATCGTGCGGCTCGATGCGACGGGGGTCTCGGCCATCGAGAGGTATCAGCTCGATCGGGGCGCCATGCTCTACAAACACGTGAACACCCTGATGAAGGACGAGCGTGGGGTGCCGGACGTGGGCAACCCGATCCCGATCACCATCGACTGGGCTGAGCTGGAGTACTGAAGGCGGCATCACTTCGGTGGGACGGTGATGATGCGGTCGTCGGTCTTGGTGGGGGTGCCGCGGCCGTCGCGGTTGCTGGTGGTGAGCCACAGCGAGCCGTCCGGGGCGCGGACGGCGGCGCGCAGCCGGCCGTAGGTGCCCTCGAAGCGGGCGATGGGGCGGCCGACCTTCCCGTCGGCGGACAGCGGGATCTGCCAGAGCCGTTCGCCACGCAGGGCGGCGGCCCACAGGGAGCCGTTCGCGTAGGCGAGGCCGGACGGGGACGCCTCGGACGTCCTCCAGGTCAGCAGCGGGTTCGTGAAGCCCTTGCGGTTGCCGAAGCCCTCGACGACCGGCCAGCCGTAGTCGCGGCCCTTCTCGATGAGGTTGATCTCGTCGAAGCTGTCCTGACCGAACTCGGTGGCGTAGAGGCGGCCCGTCGGGTCCCAGGCGAGGCCCTGGACGTTGCGGTGGCCGTACGTCCAGACGCGGGTGCCGAACGGGTTGCCGGGCGCGGGCTTCCCGTCGGGCGTGACGCAGAGGATCTTCCCGGCGAGGGAGTTCTTGTCCTGCGCCTTCTCGCCCTCGCCGGTCTCGCCGGTGGTGATGTACAGCATCCGGCCGGGGCCGAACGCCAGGCGCCCGCCGTTGTGGATCTCGCCCTTGGGGATGCCGGTCACGATCGGGCGCGGCGTGCCGAGCCGGCCGTCGTAGGAGGCGCGGACGACGCGGTTGTCGGTCGCGGACGTGTAGTACAGGAAGATCTGGTGGTCCTGCACGTACCCGGGGGAGACGGCGACGCCGAGCAGCCCGCCCTCGCCCGCCGCGTCGACGCCGGGAACGGTCCCGATCACGGTGACCGCGCCGGACGGGGTGACCCGCAGCAGCCGCGCCGAGTCACGTTCGGTCACGATCGCGTCACCGTCGGGTAGGAACGAGATGGCCCAAGGGATCTTCAGGCCGGTGACCAGAACCCGGGGCGCGCCGGGCGCGGTGGTGCCGCCGGACGGCAGCGGCGGCGGGGTCCGCGCACCGCCCGTGTCCTTCGCGGGCGACGACGAGCAGCCCGCCAGGACCAGCGCGGCAAGGACGATCAGGTGCTTGCGCATGAGAACGCCTCCCGTCCCCAGCATGACACTTCGACGTCGCGGGCACCGCACCGTCCCGTTGCCGCGTCCACAGCGGACGGCGCGGGACAAGGGGCGCACGGGGCCGCTCAAGGCCCCGAACGCGGTCACCCAGCGTGATGCCGGGCAAGGCGCCGATTGGGTGACGATCGCGTTTCGGACGTCCCAAACAGATCGCCGACAAGGCGGTTCGTCGCCATGAGGACGCCCAGCCTCAATCGGTCCGTGACCTACGGAACGTACTCTGAGCATCACGGTGATCCCGCAGTGCAGCAACGTCGCTGATCTCCGGCCGGCGCATCCGATGCGCCGCCGACCCGCGCCGACCCTGCGCGGGGCACGATCCACGACCCTCCGGCCGTTATCCCTGCGACCGGAAGAGGTCTCCGGACCCAAGTCCCCTCTGGCGCACCGCCGCGACCGCGAGGGACGGACACAGCTCCCCGCGGGGCAGGAAGGGACACGGCGCGATGAGCGGCGAGAACGCCAGGCGGATGCCGCCGCGGGCGGTGCCGGTCGCCATGGCCGCGATCGTCGGCGTCCTGTACGCCACCGGGTCGCTGCTCGGCTGGGGCGGCACGGCCTTCATCGCCTGGACGGAGGCGGTCGCCGCGGGCGCCGCCGCGGTCTCGCTGCTGATGTCGGCGGGACGGCCGAAGGGCGCCGCCGCGGACGCCGGCGACGTCGGGATCTTCCGGCGGGTGTCGTCCGGCGGGATCTGGCGGGCGTCGTGGCGCTGGTACGGCGTCGCCGCCGCGGGCTGGTTCGGGGGCGCGGTCGGCAGCGCGCTGGACGGCCACGTCCCGCGCAGCGCCCTGTCCCTGTCGGTCCCGGACCTGTTCTACCTGCTGGCCGCGCTGGCGCTGGTCATCGGCCTGATCGTGCCGGTGCGGCTGTCGCGCGACGTGGGGATGTGGCTGCGCTACCTGGCCGATACCTACGTCTGCGCGTGCGCGATGTTCGTGCTCGGCTGGGTCGCGATCTTCGGCTCGCTGTACCACCGGTCCGGCGAGTCGGCGTCGGAGTTCCTGCTCGAGGTGCTGTACCCGCTGATCGACGTGGTGCTGGTGTGCGGGGCGCTGCCGTTCGCGCTGGGCGCGGCGCGCGGCCGGCGGCGGCTCGCGTGGATGGGGTTCGGGGCGCTGGCGGCGTTCGCGACCGCCGACGTGGTGACGACGTTCGTCCGGCTGGACGGCGGCGGGCCGTCCGACGACCCGTCCGACATCCTGCGGCTCGCCGGGCTGCTGCTGCTCCTGCTGGTGCCGTGGACCGGCCCCGCGCCTGCGGCGGAGCCGGACGGCCCGTCCGACGACGTCCCGGCGGACGCCCTGCCGGCGGGCGGCGCGCCGGAGCCCGACGAGCGCGGCCGGATGATCGGCCCGGGGCTGGCGCCGGCGGCGGTCGCCGCGGCCGCCTCCCTGTTCGTCGCGGGGCAGTCGCTGACCGGCGACAACGGGCTGGAGCCGGTGGTGTCGATCGTGGCGGGGTCGGCGGCGCTGGTGCTGCTGGCGCGGCTGGCGGGCCTGCTGCGGGAGAACGACCGGCTGCGCCGCGCCGTGGAGGCGAGCGAGGAGCACTTCCGCGCGCTGTCGGAGAGCAGCAACGACGCGGTGCTGATCTGCGACCTCGACGCGACCGTCCAGTACGCGAGCGCGGGCGCGCTGCGCACCTACCACTACGAGCCCGAGGAGCTGCTCGGGCGGCCGCTGCACGAGATCATCCATCCGGAGGACCTGCCGTGCGTCCAGGAGGCGTTCACCGAGTTCCTGGACGAGGAGGACGCCGCCGGCGGGGACCGTCCGGGGGCCACCGGCTCGCTGCGGGTGTCGTGCCGTGTGCGCGCGGCGGACGGCACGTGGCTGCCGACCGAGTCGACGATCTCCCGGTACGCGGGGACGGGCGAGGCGCCGGGGCGGCTGCTCGTCACCACCCGGGACCTGAGCGAGCAGGCGGCGCTGCAGCGGCAGGTCGCGCACCTGACGTTCCACGACGGGCTGACGGGCCTGCCGAACCGGTCGTACTTCGAGGAGCGGACCCGGGAGGTGCTGGCGCAGCAGCGACCGGGCGGCCGGGTCGCGGTGGTGTTCGTCGACATGGACGGGTTCACCGACGTCAACGACTCGGCGGGGCACGCCGCGGGGGACCAGGTGCTGGCGCAGGCGGCGCGGCGGCTGCGCGCCAACGTGCAGGCCGACGACACGGTGGCGCGGTGGGGCGGCGACGAGTTCGCGGTGCTGGTGCAGCTTCCGTCCGACGACCGGGAGACCCGCGCGGCGGTGGAGCTGGCAGGGCGGCTGCTGCGGGTGCTGTCGGTCGACCCGTACCAGGTGGGCAGCAAGCAGATCGTGCTGACGGCGAGCGTCGGGATCGCGTTCGCCGGGGACGAGGAGGCGCCCGCGGGCCCGGCGAAGGGCCGGGGCGGCGACGCGGGCCGGCGGCTGCGCCGGACCGCCGCGGACCTGATCCGCAACGGCGACCTGGCGATGGCGCGGGCGAAGGAGCTGGGCGGCGGCCGCGTCGAGGTGTTCGCGCCGCACATGCACGCCGACGTGGTGCGGCGGCTGGAGCTCGGCAGCGACCTGCAGCGGGCGCTCGCCGAGGAGCAGTTCGCGGTGGAGTTCCAGCCGGTGGTGGACCTCGCGACGTCCCGGGTGACCGGGGTGGAGGCGCTGCTGCGCTGGTGGCGGGGGAGCGAGTCGGTGCCGCCGGAGGAGTTCATCGGGCCGGCGGAGGAGTCCGGGCTGATGATCCCGCTCGGCGACTGGGTGCTGCGGGAGGCGTGCCGGGAGGTGGCGCGGTGGCGCCGCGACTCCTGGGACGTCGGCCTGTCGGTGAACTTCACCGCCCGGCAGATCGCCGCGCCGCGGTTCGTGGAGTCGGTGGCGGCGGCGCTGGAGGAGACGGGGCTGCCGCCGCAGGCGCTGACGCTGGAGGTCCGCGAGGAGGTGCTCGTCGAGGACGGCGGGCAGAACGTGGCGCGGCTGTCGGAGCTGCGCGACCTCGGCGTCCGGCTGGCGATCGACGACTTCGGCACCGGGTACGCGTCGCTGGCCTACCTCGGCCAGCTGCCGGTGGACATCATCAAGATCGACCCGTCGTTCGTGGCGGGGCTCGGCTCGGACGAGACGCTGTCGCTGCTGACCCGGACGATCGTCCGGCTGGGCCGCGACCTGGGGCTGACCGTGGTGGCGGAGGGCATCGAGCGGCCGGAGCAGCTGGAGCTGCTGCGCGCGATGGACTGCCCGCGCGGCCAGGGCTTCCTGGTGGCGCGCCCGATGGCGGCCGGACGGGTGGAGTCGCTGGTCCGGACGAACCTCACGGCACAGGATCTACCAGGCGATCTGCCGCTTCCGCTGCCGGGCTGACCGGGCCGGTTCCGCCGGGAATCCATCTCAGATGGCGAGATTTCTTGTCCACGGATTTGACCGGCGGCCGGATCTCGGCGAAAGTGGCTCCGTGCAGAACACCACCACCATCCTCGTAGTACTTGGTCGGCGCGCAGGCTGACCAAGCTCACCGACCTGCGCGCCTCCCCTCGACCGCTTCCGGCGGCGGGGGTTTTTTGTTGCCCGGCGAGCCCCAGACTTCTCTCCCAAGGAAACTCCAGACATGACGACCGAACAGATGACGGGAGCCCAGGCGCTGGTCCGCGCCCTGGAGAACGTCGGCGTCGACACCGTGTTCGGCATCCCGGGAGGCGCGATCCTCCCGGCCTACGACCCGCTGTTCGACTCGGACAGGCTGCGCCACATCCTCGTCCGGCACGAGCAGGGCGCCGGCCACGCCGCGCAGGGCTACGCGATGGTCACCGGCAAGGTCGGGGTGTGCATGGCCACCTCCGGGCCGGGCGCGACCAACCTCGTCACCGCGATCTCCGACGCCTACATGGACTCGGTGCCGATGGTGGCGATCACCGGCCAGGTCGCGACGTCCCTCATCGGGACCGACGGCTTCCAGGAGGCCGACATCGCCGGGATCACGATGCCGATCACCAAGCACAACTTCCTGGTCACCCGGGCCGAGGACATCGCCCGCACCATCGCCGAGGCGTTCCACATCGCCGGCACCGGCCGGCCCGGACCCGTCCTGGTCGACATCGCCAAGGACGCGATGCAGGCCGTGGTCGAGTTCCAGTGGCCCGTCCAGCTCCAGCTCCCCGGGTACCGGCCCGTCACCCGGCCGCACTCCAAGCAGGTCCGCGAGGCGGCACGGCTGATCGTCGAGGCGGAGCGCCCGGTGCTGTACGTCGGCGGCGGCGTGCTGAAGGCCGGCGCGGCCGCCGAGCTGAAGGTGCTCGCCGAGCTGACCGGCGCCCCGGTCGTCACCACGCTGATGGCCAAGGGCGCGCTGCCCGACAGCCACCCGCTGCACATGGGCATGCCGGGTATGCACGGCGGCGTCGGGGCGGTCGGCGCGCTGCAGCGCTCGGACCTGATGGTCGCGCTCGGCGCCCGGTTCGACGACCGGGTCACCGGAAAGCTCGACGGGTTCGCCCCGCACGCCAAGGTCGTGCACGCCGACATCGACCCGGCGGAGATCTCCAAGAACCGGCACGCGGACGTCCCGATCGTCGGCGACGCCCGCGAGGTCATCGCCGACCTGATCGTCGCGGTGCAGAACGAGCACGAGGCGGGCCGCAAGGGCGACTACGAGGAGTGGTGGCGGCAGCTGAACGCCTGGCGCGACACCTACCCGCTCGGCTACGACGCCCCCGAGGACGGCTCGCTGTCCCCGCAGTACGTCATCGAGCGGATCGGGCAGATCGCCGGGCCGGACGCCTACTACGTCGCGGGCGTCGGCCAGCACCAGATGTGGGCGGCGCAGTTCATCAAGTACGAGCGGCCGGGCGCGTTCCTGAACTCCGGCGGCGCCGGGACGATGGGGTACTCGGTCCCGGCGGCGATGGGCGCCAAGGTCGGCGCGCCGGACGCCACGGTCTGGGCGATCGACGGCGACGGCTGCTTCCAGATGACCAACCAGGAGCTCGCCACCTGCGCGATCGAGGGCATCCCGGTCAAGGTCGCCGTGATCAACAACGGTAACCTCGGCATGGTCCGGCAGTGGCAGACGCTGTTCTACGACGGCCGCTACTCCAACACCGGCCTGCAGCCCCGGGAAGAGCACACCGCCAAGCGGATCCCCGACTTCGTCAAGCTCGCCGAGGCCTACGGCTGCGTCGGGCTGCGCTGCGAGAAGGCCGAGGACGTGGACGCCGTCATCGCCAAGGCGATGGAGATCGACGACGCGCCCGTCGTCATCGACTTCGTGGTGCACAAGGACGCGATGGTCTGGCCGATGGTCGCCGCCGGCACCAGCAACGACGACATCAAGATCGCGCGGGACATGGCGCCCGAGTGGGAGAACGGAGACTGACCGCGATGAGCTCGCACACCCTCTCGGTCCTGGTGGAGAACAAGCCGGGCATCCTCGCGCGGGTCGCGGCCCTGTTCTCGCGCCGCGGCTTCAACATCGAGTCCCTTGCGGTCGGCACCACCGAGCACCCGGACATCTCCCGGATGACGATCGTGGTGAACGTCGCCGAGCTGCCGCTCGAGCAGGTCACCAAGCAGCTGAACAAGCTGATCAACGTGCTGAAGATCGTCGAGCTGGAGCCGCAGGCGTCGGTCCAGCGCGAGCTCGTGCTGGTCAAGGTCCGCGCGGACGCCGAGACCCGTTCGCAGGTCCTGGAGACGGTCACGCTGTTCCGTGCCAAGGTGGTGGACGTGGCGCCCGACGCGGTCACGATCGAGGCCACCGGCAACCGCGACAAGCTGGACGCGTTCATCAAGGTCCTCGAGCCGTTCGGGATCAAGGAACTGGTCCAGTCCGGCATGGTGGCCATCGGACGCGGCGCCCGGTCCATCACCGACCGCTCGCTGCGCGCGATCGAGCGCAGCGCCTGAACCGACGCCCCGACCGGGCGCGCGGCCCGGCCCGAGACGTGAAAACCCATCGAAGAAAGGCAACAGCACTGTGGCTGAGATGTTCTACGACGACGCCGCCGACCTGAGCGTGATCCAGGGCCGGCACGTCGCGATCATCGGGTACGGCAGCCAGGGGCACGCGCACGCGCTGTCGCTGCGCGACTCCGGCGTCGACGTGCGGGTCGGGCTCCGCGAGGGGTCGGCCAGCCGGGAGAAGGCGGAGGCCGAGGGCCTGCGCGTGGTCACCCCGGCGGAGGCGGCCGAGGAGGCCGACCTCGTCATGCTGCTGGCCCCCGACCACCACCACCGCGAGATCTTCGAGAAGGACATCAAGCCGGCCCTCGTCGAGGGCGACGCGCTGTTCTTCGGGCACGGCTTCAGCATCCGGTACGGCCTCGTCCAGCCGCCGGAGGGCGTGGACGTGGCGATGGTCGCGCCGAAGGGCCCGGGCCACCTCGTCCGCCGCCAGTTCGTCGCGGGCCGCGGCGTCCCGGTGATCGTGGCGGTGGAGAGGGACGCCTCCGGCAACGCATGGCCGCTGGCGCTGTCGTACGCCAAGGGCATCGGCGGCCTGCGCGCGGGCGGCATCAAGACGACCTTCACCGAGGAGACCGAGACCGACCTGTTCGGCGAGCAGGCCGTGCTGTGCGGCGGCGCGTCCGAGCTGGTCAAGGCCGGTTTCGAGGTGCTGACCGAGGCCGGCTACCAGCCGGAGGTCGCCTACTTCGAGGTGCTGCACGAGCTGAAGCTGATCGTCGACCTCATGTACGAGGGCGGCATCTCCAAGATGTACTGGTCGGTCTCCGACAACGCCGAGTACGGCGGCTACAGCCGCGGCCCGCGCGTGATCACGCCGGAGACCAAGGCCGCGATGAAGAAGCTCCTCGGCGAGATCCAGTCCGGCGAGTACGCCAAGGAGCTGGTGGAGGAGTTCGAGGGCGGCCAGGCCCAGTTCGGCAAGTACCGCGAGCAGCTCGCCGAACACCCGATCGAGAAGACCGGCGCGGAGCTGCGCCCGATGATGAGCTGGATCAACGACTGACCGCTGCCTGGAGCGGAGCTTCAGCGGAGTGGAAGGCGGCGGTCAGTCTGGCTTTTGCCGCGGGGTGTGGGGGGCGGGCGCGCGGGCCCGCCCCCCTTCCGCGTTCCTCAGCGCGGGGTTGCCGAGCGGGAGAGGCGGCGGCGGAGGCGGGCGCGCAGGGACGTGGCGCCGGCGTCCTCGCGGACGACCAGCGCCAGGTGGCCGCCCTTGGTGAAGTACACCGAGACGTGGTGGCCGCCGACGGGGCGCCGCTGCGGCGCGGTCTTCAGGCCGTCCGCGCGGCGGGAGCCGAAGCGGGCCTCCCGGGTCACGCCGTGCGCGGTCGCGGCGACGTGCACGTCCCAGCGGCCGGGCTCGACGCCGGACGGGTCGGCGAGCGCCTCGAAGCCGCCGGTGCCCGTGCCGGGCGCGGGACGCGGGTCGGCGGGGAAGGCGTGCTCCCTGCCGGTCGTCCGCTCGCGCAGGACGACCTCGACGGCCGTCCGGTTCGTCTCGACGCGCTCCAGCATCGCGGTGCCGCGGATCCGCACCCGCCGGCCCTGCCAGGACACGGCGTCGAGGCGGTGCTCGACGCCGACCTCGGTGGTGATGTCGGCGTCCTGGCGGGGGACGCCGCGCAGGTAGGGGTACATCGCGTAGATCCTGCCGCCGACCACGACGGCGCCCGCCGGGCTGCCCTCCACCTCGTCGCGGATCAGCCGCTCCAGCTCGTCGCGCAGGCCGTACTGGATGCAGAACGCGCGCAGCCGGTCGGCGGCGGGCAGCGCGGCGCGGGCGGCGTCGCTGAGGCCCTCGTCGCCGATGACCCGGCGGGTGCCGTCGACGAGCCGTTCGCGCTGCCGGCGGTCGAGGTCGAGATAACGGTGGTCGTACACGCGCAGGACGTCGCGCAGGACGCTGATCGTGCTGTCGGAGGTCACGCTTCTCTCCTGATCGTCCGGGGACATGGTCACGTTAAGGCGTGAGATGGTCGCGCACAGTGAAATTCCGGTAGCGTGTCCTTCGGGATGCATACGCGGTATTGCGCTAGGGATACCGCGTATGCATACTCGGTGTCCATGTCCATACGTCACGGCCTGCTGGCCCTGCTGTCCCAGGGCCCCCGCTACGGCTACCAGCTGCGCGCCGAGTTCGAGGCGTCCACCGGATCGTCCTGGCCGCTCAACATCGGGCAGGTGTACTCCACGCTGTCCCGGCTGGAGCGCGACGAGCTGGTCACCCGCGTCGGGGCCGACGACGAGGGCCGGTTCGTCTACCGGATCACCCCGGCCGGCGAGGCGGACGTGCGGGAGTGGTTCGCCACCCCGGTGGCCCGCGCCGACCGCCCCCGCGACGAGCTGGCGATCAAGCTCGCGATGGCCGTCACCGCGCCCGGCGTGGACGCCCGTCAGGTCGTCCAGGCGCAGCGCACCGCCACCCTGCGCACCCTGCAGGACCTCACCCGGGCGAAGGCCGCCGCGCCCGCCGACCCCGCCGACCGGGGCGACCGCGCGTGGCGGCTCGTCCTGGAGTCGATGATCTTCCAGACGGAGGCCGAGGTCCGCTGGCTCGACCACTGCGAGGCGTTCGTCGTCCGGACCGCCCCCGCCGCGCCGCGCGCCGGCTCGCCGGAGGCGCGCACCGAGGAGACGACCCGCTGAGCGTGCTCGCGATGCGGAAGGTGCGGGCCGGCCGAGGCTTGTCGGCGGTCTCGCGAGCGGGCTGGTAGCGTCCGGCCCGTGGCGGAGGCGGAGGCTGTCGCGGTGGAGGAGCCGGCCGGCGGCGCCGGACGCCCCGGCGCGGGAGAGCGGCGGCGCGTCTGGGCGCTCGCCGCGCTGGTCGCCGCGAGCGCCGTGCTCGACTCCGGCTACGCGCTGCTGCGCCTGCACGCGTTCCGGGCCAGCACCTACGACCTCGTGATCTTCGATCAGGCGGTCCGGTCCTACAGCCGGTTCGGCGCGCCGGTCGCGATCGTCAAGGGCGTCCACAACGGGTTCGGGCCGGGCTTCTCCGTCCTCGGCGACCACTTCTCGCCGATCCTCGCCGTGCTGGCGCCGCTGTACTGGATCCACGACGGCCCGGGCACGCTGCTGGTCGCGCAGGGCGTGCTGTTCGCGCTGGCGATCGTGCCGATCTGGCGGTTCGCCGAGCGCCGGCTCGGTGCGCGCGGCGCGTACTGCGCGGCGGCGGCGTACGCGCTGTCGTGGCCGGTCGCCGAGGCGCTGGCGTTCGACTTCCACGAGGTCGCGTTCGTCCCGCTGCTGTCGGCGGTGATGATCGAGCGCTACGACGCCGGGCGGCGCGGCCGGGCGGCGCTCGCCGCGTTCCTCCTGCTGCTGGTCAAGGAGGACATGGGGCTGCTGCTCGCGGGGTTCGGGCTGTTCCTGCTGACCCGCCGCGGCGAGCGGCGCGCGGGCCTGGCGTACGCGGCCTGCGGCGTCGCCGCGACCGCGGTCTGCTCCAAGATCGCGATCGCGGCGTTCGGCGGCGACAACGACTACTACTGGGCGTACACCTCGCTCGGCCGCGACCTGCCCCACGCCGCCGCGCACGTCCTGCTGCACCCGTGGGACGCGGTCGCGGCGATCGGGACGCCGCCGGCCAAGCTCGCCATGATGGGGCTGCTCGTCCTGCCGCTGCTGCTGCTCCCGCTGGCGTCCCCGCTGACGCTGGTCGTCCTGCCGCCGCTGGCCGAGCGGATGCTCGCCGACCGCTTCGCCAACTGGTGGTCGCCGCACTACCACTACAACGCGTTCATCGTCGCGGCGCTCGTCCTGGCCTCGGTGGACGGAGCCGCGCGCCTGCGCCGCAACCCCTGGCTGCGCTCCCGCGTCCGCCTGCGCGGGCGGGTCGCAGAGGGGCTGCGCCCGGCGTGGGTCCCCGCGGCCGGGCTGCTGGCCGCGGCGATCGTCACCGTGCCGTTCTTCGCGTTCGGCGATCTCAGCGATCCCGCCCTCTACCGCCGCAACGAGCGCGCGTCGGCCGCCGCGGCGGCGGTCACGAAGGTCCCGGACGGGGCGCTGGTGGAGGCCGCCAACGGCGTCGGGCCCGCGCTCACCGGCCGGACCCGCGTGCTGCTGTGGGACTGGCAGCCGCGCGACGCGCCATGGGTCGTCGCGGACGTGGAACGGCGGACGTTCCCGTTCCCGTCCGTGGCCGAGCAGCAGCGGCGGGTCGCCCTGCTGGCGGCGTCCGGATACCGGCAGGTGTTCGCCCGCGACGGCTACGTCGTCCTGCACCGGGCCGGTCCGGACCCCTGGTGAGGGCGCCGCTCGCCCCGGTCCGGAAAGGCCGCGATCGTTTGGACGGATTGTCCAATGACCTTTGCGTTCCGGCGCGGTCAGAATGCCGGTGGAGATGGCTTCAAGGGGTAAAAGAACCTATCCTTTCGGCCCACCATGCCGGATACTTAAAGAAAGTCGCGACGGCCGTGGCCGGCGCGGGAGCACCTGCGCGAACACTCACGTGACCGCCGCCGGAGCGGCGTTGGGGCGAGTCCATGAGTGGTGAGATGCTGATCGGGAGCGGCCCGGCCGGGCCGGCCGGGCGCGCGGCGCAATTCCTCACCGGCGCGGCGATGCCGCGGTCAGCGAAACGCCCGTCCCGCATTGGCGGTGATCGGGCCGGCAATGGCGCGGAGAGATGACGTGCAGGCGCGAGAGGACAACGGCGTCCGGCGCTGGGAGACGTGCGGGAGGGCGTGGATCGGCGTCCTGCGGCACGTGTGGTCGGCCGGCGTCGCCGGCATGGAGGACGCGGGGCCCATCATCGAAGGGCCCCCGCTGCTGTTCGAGATCGACTCGCTCAGCTGGGAGGACCCGATCCTGCGCGAGCACGGCGACCGGGCGCGGCTCGCCCGGCGCGCCCGCGAGCGCGCCCGGGACGCGGCGGCCGGGCGGTACCGGCCGCGGCTGCACGACCTCGACGGCGTCGACCAGCTGCGCTGGGTCGTCGGCCTGCTGCGCGCGCGGCCCTGGACGACCAGCGCCTGGATCTCGCTGACGCTGCCGGGCGAGGACGCCGCCGCCGTGCCGTGCCTGACCGCCCTGTCGTTCCGCATCCGCGGCTACCGGCTGATCATGACCGGGATGTTCCGGTCCCAGGACGTGCTCCGCGCCTACCTGGCCTACGTCCCGCTGCGCGAGGTCCAGCTGCACGTGGCCGAGGAGCTCGGGCTGCCCGCCGGCCCGCTGCGGATCTTCGTGGACGTCCCGCACGTCCGGGTCGGCGACGCCGAGCGGGTCGCTGCCGTGCTGGCCGCCATGCCCGAGCCGAACGCCGCCTGAGGGACGTCCCGCGCCGGGACCGTTCCATTCCCTGCGGGCCGGCCGGACCCGGCCGACCGCGCCGTCCCGCCCGGAGGTGAGGACGATGCGGGCACGGCGGACACAACGGAGTTACCGGCCGGTCCTTCCCTGGCGCGGACCCGGCCGCCCGGCGGGGGATAGACTCGCCGCTGGGGGCGAGGGCACGACGAGGTGACTCGCGACTTCACCTGCACACCAGCCGAACATCCGACTTCCGAAGGACTGTTTCCTTGAGCAAGCCCGTCGTCCTCGTCGCAGAAGAGCTCTCCCCGGCCGGCATCGCCGTGCTGGAATCCGATTTCGAGGTCCGTCACGTCGACGGCAGCGACAAGGCCAAGCTGCTGCCCGCCGTCGCCGACGTCGACGCCCTGATCGTCCGCAGCGCCACCAAGGTCACCGCCGAGGTCTACCAGCACGCCCGCAAGCTGCGCGTGGTCGCGCGCGCCGGCGTCGGCCTCGACAACGTCGACGTGGAGGCCGCCACCAAGGCCGGCGTCATGGTCGTCAACGCGCCGACCTCCAACATCGTCACCGCCGCCGAGCACGCGATCGCGCTGCTGCTGGCCACCGCCCGGAACGTTCCGCAGGGCCACTCCGCGCTCAAGCAGGGCGAGTGGAAGCGGTCCAAGTACACCGGCGTCGAGCTGCAGGGCAAGACCGTCGGCGTGCTCGGCCTCGGCCGCATCGGCGTCCTGGTCTCCCAGCGCCTCGCCGCCTTCGACATGAACGTGATCGCGTTCGACCCGTACGTGCAGGCGGCCCGCGCGGCGCAGCTCGGCGTGAAGCTCGTCACCCTCGACGAGCTGCTCCAGCAGAGCGACTTCATCACCGTCCACCTGCCGAAGACCCCCGAGACCCTCGGCCTCGTCGGCGACCGCGAGCTGCACCAGGTCAAGCCGAGCGTGCGGATCGTCAACGCCGCGCGCGGCGGGATCGTCGACGAGGAGGCGCTCGACCTCGCGCTGAAGGACGGCCGGGTCGCCGGCGCCGGCATCGACGTGTTCAGCAGCGAGCCCTGCACCGACAGCCCGCTGTTCCACCACGACAACGTCGTCGTCACCCCGCACCTCGGCGCCAGCACCCACGAGGCGCAGGAGAAGGCGGGCACGCAGGTCGCCCGCTCGGTGAAGCTGGCGCTGTCCGGCGAGTTCGTGCCGGACGCGGTGAACGTCCAGGGCGGCGCGGTCGCCGAGGACGTCAAGCCGGGCCTGCCGCTCGCCGAGAAGCTCGGCCGGATCTTCACCGCGCTCGCCGGCGGCGTGCCCGTCCGGCTGGACGTGGTGGTGCGCGGCGAGATCGCCGAGCACGACGTCAAGGTGCTGGAGCTGGCCGCGCTCAAGGGCGTGTTCTCCGACGTCGTCGAGGAGTCGGTGACGTTCGTCAACGCGCCGCTGCTGGCCCGCGACCGGGGCGTCGAGGTCACCCTCACCACCAGCGAGGACAGCCCCGACTGGCGGAACGTGGTGCAGGTGCGCGGCACGATGGCCGACGGCGCCGTGGTGTCGGTGTCCGGCACGCTGACCGGCCCGAAGCACGCCGAGCGGATCATCGAGATCAACGGCTACAACATGGAGCTGGTGCCGACCGCGCACATGGCGTTCTTCTCCTACGTCGACCGGCCGGGCATCGTCGGCGCGGTCGGCAAGCTGCTCGGCGACGCCGAGGTCAACATCGCCGGCATGCAGGTCGGCCGGGACGCCAAGGGCGGCAAGGCGCTGATCGCGCTGACCGTCGACTCCGGCATCCCGCCGCAGCTCGTGGACGCGATCACCGCCGAGGTGGGCGCCGACATGGGCCGCCGCGTCGACCTGGACTGATCGGCGGAGTATGCGGCGGGCGGGGGTTCGGCCGTGGGCCGGGCGCCCGCCCGCCGTGTCGGTGAGCGCCCCCATGTCTCATATGCTGAGATTTTACGCCACGGGTCGGGACAGCCGCCCGGACGGCGGGTACCGTCGGATGAGTCATGCGGCGTTTCGCGGTAATCCTTCGCTGCCGCAGCGGGGCCTGATATCGGCGGGCCGGCGCCGCTGCGGAGGTTCCGCCCGGCCATGAGCCCGATTCCGCGCCCGGACCCGTGCGAACCACGCGTCCCGGCGGCCCCGGCATCCAGCCTCAGCGATTCGGAGCGATCATGAACGACACCACCCGTACCACCGTGCCCGCCGACGACGCCGCGGAGGAGGCCGCCCGCGCCCTGCAGACGGCCCTGGACCGCCGCGACAACGGCGGCCGCCCCTCCCGGTAACCCGGCCGCGTTACCGGGACCGCGCGCGGTGCGCCGGGACGGGCATGGCAGGGTGAACGCCATGCCGTCGCCGATGCCCGCCGGGGCCGGGGAGGTCGCGGAGGCGCTGCGCGCCGCCGGGCGCCTCGGGCCGTACTTCGAGATCGCCACCGATCCGGCCGAGGAGGCCGACCCGACGTGGCGGCCGCTGCCCGAGCGGGACCCGGCCCGGCTCGCCGACCTCACCGGCCGATACGCCGAGCGGCTCGGCACGCGGGAGCGGCGCGTCGCCGCGTCGATCCTGTTCCAGGGCCTGGCGTCGCGCCTCTGGTCGCCGGTCGTCGCGGCGGCCGCCCAGGGCGTCGTGCCCGACCTGTCCGGACTGCACTGGCGGTGGGCGCCCGGCGCGCCCATCGCGCTGTGGCTGGCCGGGCCGCGCGGGCACCGCGCCGGCGGCACCGCCGAAGCCGCCGGCCTCGTCCACCGGGAGGTCGTCACCGGCCAGCTGGAGCCGCTGCGCGCGACGATGCTGACCTTCACGAGCCTCGCGGACGGCCTGCTGTGGGGGAACGCGGCGTCCGCCCTCGCCGGCGGCCTGAACGTCGGCCCGCGGGACGCCGCCCGCGCCGCGCTCGTCGGCGAACTGCTGGACATGCCCCCGCTCAAAGGAGCGGGAGAGTTCGGCCCGCACGGCTTCGTCCGGCGCAACTGCTGCCTGTACTACCGCGTCCCGCCCGGCGGCGAGATGTGCGGCGACTGCGGCCTGCGCCGCCCGCCGCGCCGCGGCGAGCCGCCGCCACGGGGGCGCTCGTGACGGCGGCCCGCCGAGGTCAGGCCAGGGCGGCGGCGCGGCGGCGGGCCACCGAGCGTTCGGTCAGGTGGCCGAACAGCAGCCCGATCGTGGCCCACAGGACGAGCTGGACGCCCAGGGACGCGAGCCGGAAGTTCCACAGGACCGTCGCCGGGAAGTGCTCCGGGATCGCGTCGGGCTTCGGCGTGACCCGGTACACGACCGCCAGCAGGACGACGTAGCCGACCGCGGTGACCGTGATCGCGTTCCAGGCGCCGAGCCGGGGGACGAGGCGGCGGCCCACGATCACCGCCGCGGTCGTCGCCAGGATCCCCAGCGCCATCATGCAGAAGTACAGCGCCGTCCGGCTGCCGATGGTCGCCGGGTTGCCGACCGCCGGGGGTGTCGCCGGGTACTTCAGGAACGGCACCAGCTCGATCGCGACGAATCCGGCGAGGGCGACCAGGGCGGCGGTGGCGCGCGCGCCGAGCCGTCCGAGCCGTCCGGACGCGAAGGCGAACGCGATCGAGAACAGCCCGCCGAGCGCGACGCCGTACACCGCCATCGCGGTGATCAGCCCGGCGGTCTTCTGCACGGTGCGGCTGACGATCTCCGGTTCGTGCCCGGCGTGCTCGGCGTGCGCACGGGCCTCCTCGAACGCGATCGCGTGCCCGACCTGCGGCTCGCCGTACAGCCAGGCGACGAGCAGGGCCAGGGCGGCTGCGGCCAGGCCCGCGAGCATCCCGCGGACCAGCAGTCCTCTCATCATCGGGGCGCCGGCCTAGTGGCAGGGGAAGCCGAGCAGGTGCCGGCCGTCGTGGGTGAACTCGTGCACCCAGGTGCCGCCGAAGACCGACGTCGCGCCCTGTTCGGCGCCGACGAAGTAGATCAGGATCGCGGCCAGCACGACGGCGAGCACCGCCCACGGCACGATGTCGCGGATCGGCAGGCGCAGCGGCGCCGCGGAAGGCTCGGCCTGCGGGGACGCGGCGGACGGTACGGCGGACTCGGCCATGTCGGGGTTCTCCTCACGGGGTGCACTCGCCCCGGTTGCGGAGGACGACGGGTCAGTGTCCTGACTCCCAGATCGCCGTCTCCCGCCGACCTTCCCGCCGGTCGTCCGGCCGTGGTCGTGCGGTGGGGGAGACTCCCTGGTCACAGTGGCGGGACCGTCCCGGATTCGCACCGGGTTCCTGCGCACCGTCGCCTCGATGTGAACTTGTCGAGGAGAGCGTCCCCTCTGCCACCCGGCCCGTCAACCCCGCGAAGAGTGACAAAGATGACGCCCGTCCGACGGCGGGCTCGGCGGCGACCCGGCGGCGGCGAGACCCGCGTACCGTGATATGAGACGAAAGCCCAAGCAGTGAGACGTTTGCAGTACAGTACGCCCATGGCTTCCCGCAGCATTCGTCTGGCCGTCATCCCCGGTGACGGGATCGGCCCCGAGGTGGTCGCCGAGGGACTGAAGATCCTCGAGGCCGTCGCCCCGTCCAGCGGTCTCGCGTTCGAGCAGACCTCCTACGACCTGGGCGCCGCGCGCTGGCACCGGACCGGGGAGACGCTGCCCGACTCGGTGCTGGAGGAGCTGCGCGGCCAGGACGTCATCCTGCTCGGCGCCGTCGGCGACCCGAGCGTGCCGAGCGGGACGCTGGAGCGCGGGCTGCTGCTGCGGACCCGGTTCGAGCTCGACCACTACGTCAACCTCCGCCCGGTGAAGCTGTTCCCGGGCGTGAAGACCCCCTTGGCGGACGTCACTCCGGACGACATCGACATGGTCGTCGTCCGCGAGGGCACCGAGGGCCCCTACACGGGCGTCGGTGGCGTCCTGCGCAAGGGCACCGGGCACGAGGTCGCCACGCAGGAGAGCGTCAACACCGCCTTCGGCGTCGAGCGGGTCGTCCGGTACGCGTTCGAGGTCGCGGCGTCGCGCCCGCGCAAGCGGCTGACGCTGGTCCACAAGGACAACGTCCTCACCTTCGCCGGCGATCTCTACCAGCGGACGCTGAAGCGGGTCGGCGAGGAGTACCCGCAGGTCAGCACCGACTACTGCCATGTCGACGCGGCCACGATGTTCTTCGTCAGCCAGCCGCGGCGCTTCGACGTGATCGTCACCGACAACCTGTTCGGCGACATCATCACCGACATCGGCGCCGCGATCGCCGGCGGCATCGGGCTCGCCGCGTCCGGCAACGTCAACCCCGACCGGACGGCGCCGTCGATGTTCGAGCCGGTGCACGGCAGCGCTCCGGACATCGCGGGCCAGGGCAAGGCCGACCCGACCGCCACGATCCTGTCGGTCGCGATGCTGCTCGACCACATCGGCGCCGGCGACGCGGCCCGCCGCGTCGAGCAGGCCGTCTCCGACGACCTGGCCGAGCGCGGCGCGCTCGGGACGCGGTCCACCGCGCAGATCGGCGACGCGATCGCCAAGCGAGTATCGGGCTGAGGGCGCGCCTCTCCGGCCACGAGCAGGGACACTCCGGGCGCGCCTCGCGGCGCGCCCGGTTTTCCGTATGCGCCGCGTGCGAGGAGTGGGGTCGAGGAACAAAGTACGACAATAGGGACTAAGGACGCCGCAGCGGCAATGGAGCCGCACCGGCGATCGGGAGAGGACGAACGGCGATGAGCGACACCCTGGACTTCGAGATCACGCTGACCGAGCGGCCCGCGACGGCCGCCGAGCGCGAGCGCGTCCTGGCAGATCCGGGCTTCGGCCGGTACTTCACCGACCACATGATCACGGTCCGGTACTCGGCCGAGCGGGGCTGGCACGACGCCAAGCTCGAACCCTACGGGCCCATCCCGATGGACCCGGCCAGCCAGGTGTTCCACTACGCCCAGGAGCTGTTCGAGGGCCTCAAGGCCTACAAGCAGCCGGACGGCTCGATCGTCACCTTCCGGCCGTTCATGAACGCGGCCCGGATGAACCGCTCCGCCCGGCGGATGGCCATGCCGGAGATCCCCGAGCAGCTGTTCGTCGACGCCGTCGAACTCCTCGTCCGCACCGACAAGGAGTGGGTCCCGGGCGCCGAGGGCCACAGCCTCTACCTGCGGCCGTTCATGTTCGCCACCACCCGCGCCCTCGGCGTGAACAGCCCGGCGAACGAGTTCCTGTTCATGGTCATCGCCTCCCCGTCCGGGCTGTACTACCCGCGCGGGATCAAGCCGGTCTCGGTGTGGCTGTCGCAGGACTACACCCGCGCGGCGCCCGGCGGCACCGGCGAGGCCAAGTTCGGCGGCAACTACGCCGCGTCGTTCGCCGGCCAGGCCGAGGCGGTCGAGCAGGGCTGCGACCAGGTCGTCTGGCTCGACGCGGTGGAGCACCGCTGGGTCGAGGAGGTCGGCTCGATGAACCTGATGTTCGTCTACGGCTCCGGCTCGCGGGCCCGGCTGCTCACCCCCGCGCTCACCGGCACGCTGCTCGCCGGCGTCACCCGCGACTCGATGCTCAAGCTGGCCCCCGACCTCGGCATCCCCGCCGAGGAGGGCAAGATCAGCATCGACGAGTGGCAGGCTGGCTGCGCGTCCGGCGAGATCACCGAGGTGTTCGGCTGCGGCACCGCCGCGATCATCAGCCCGGTCGGCCGGGTCAGGGGCCGCGACCGGGAGTGGACGATCGGCGACGGCGAGCCCGGCGAGATCTCCATGAGGCTGCGGCAGGAGCTCGTCGGCATCCAGTACGGCACCCGTCCCGACCCCTACGGCTGGGTCCACAAGATCGTCTGATCCGTACCGGCGCCCGATGGCGCGCCCGTCCCCGGGTGCGCGCCATCGGGCGCCGTCATGCCCGGCGGGGTCAGTGCCCGTAGCGCACCGTGGTGGTGATCGCGGACCCGGCGGCCTTCGGACTCACGCCCCGCGCGTCGGGGTTGATCGCGTAGTGGAAGGCGAACCCGACGAAGGCCCGGCCGGGCCTGCCGCCGACCTGCACCGGGAACGTGCACGTGCCCGAGAGGGTGTACACCTTGCGGACGCGGTGCGGCCTGACCGTGGAGTGCCAGACGTAGCCGACCGGGATGACGTGCCGGTCGTGGTAGTGGCCGTTCAGCCCGGTCGCCGTGCAGACGGCCCGGCCCCGCGCGATCGCCCGGAGCTTGGCGCTGGTGATCTGGAACGACCATGGCATCGGATACAGCCGCGAGTACCGTCCGGTGAGCTTCACCTGCGCGTGGAACGCGCCGACCCGGTCCCGGTGCGCGAAGCCCTGATGCCGTTTGGTGAACACGAAGTAATGGGCCGCGGGGGCGCGGTGCCCCGGACGGCCCGCGGCGGACGCGGCCGAGGCGGTTCCGAGCGCCATTGCCAGAGCCGTTCCGGAAATAACGGCCGTCCGGCCGAATGTGTGCATGCGCATGACAGGCATTCCCTTCGGAATTGGTCGCCGCCCGCCGGGACCGGCGGGCGGCCCGTACCGGGTCCACCGGCCGGGGCCCTCAGCTCCGGTCGGCCCGCCGCACGTCCAGCGCGCGGTAGGCGTAGCCGTCCTGCTCGGCTTCCTCCCAGGTGAACAGGACGTGCTCACCGGGATCCAGTGAGGCGAAGCCGCCGGGCACGGTGCGGACGGCGGAGAAGTGCGCCCAGACCTCGCCCGGGGCGTCCGGCGAGACGAGGACTCCCCAGCCGCTCTCGTCGTCCCAGGACGCGACCGTTCCGCGAACCGGATCCCCGCTCATCGCAACCCCCTTCTCCGGCGGACAGCGCGATCCTCGGGCATTTGCCGAGCAGTGCGCAAGCGCATTTACGCGATGAAGACCTTACTCGGCCTTGGGAGATCATTTTCGCTATTTCTATAAAGCGTTTTCGGGTGAAATGGCGGCGGACTTCGCGATGTGCGCCGCATGGCGGGGGCGGCGGGCGCGTCCCGAGCCGGTCGTCTCAGCATCCGAGACGGGTGTCCATGCACGGGGGAGGGTGTGGCAGACTGGACCGCATCATGCGCCACAGCCTCGTCATTATCGGCTGGCGCGCCGGCATCTAACGGGACAACGCCGGCGCGCAGACCTCTCACGTCCGTGAGGGGTCTTTTTTGTGTCCTGGCGCTGATCGCCCATTCCTGGGGGGAACCCACACCATGCAAGGCGACGACTTCCACGTCTACGACACCACGCTCCGCGACGGCTCGCAGCAGGAGGGGCTGAACCTCTCCGTGGCCGACAAGCTCGTCGTCGCACGGCACCTCGACGACCTCGGCGTCGGCTTCATCGAGGGCGGCTGGCCCGGCGCCAACCCCAAGGACACCGAGTTCTTCAGGCGGGCTCGAACCGAGCTGGACCTGAGGCACGCGCGGCTCACCGCGTTCGGCGCGACCCGCCGGGCCGGGGTGAAGGCGGCCGACGACCCCCAGGTCGCCGCCCTGCGCGAATCCGGCGCGTCCGTCGTGACCCTGGTCGCCAAGAGTCACGACCGGCACGTCGAGCTGGCCCTCCGCACGACCCTGGAGGAGAACCTCGCGATGATCCGCGACACGGTCTCCCACCTGCGTGCGGAGGGCCAACGAGTCTTCCTGGACGCCGAGCACTTCTTCGACGGCTACAAGGCCAACCGCGCCTATGCGCTGGAGGCCGTGCGGACCGCCGCCGAGGCGGGCGCCGACGTCGTCGCGCTCTGCGACACCAACGGCGGCATGCTGCCCGACGAGCTGGCCGACGTCGTGAACGAGGTCGTCGGGCTCGGCGTCCGCGTCGGGATCCACTGCCACGACGACTCCGGCTGCGCGGTCGCGAACTCGCTCGCCGCGGTGAAGGCCGGCGCCACCCACGTGCAGGGCTGCGCGAACGGCTACGGCGAGCGCAGCGGCAACGCCAACCTGTTCACCGTCATCGGGAACCTGCAGCTCAAGCGGGGCATGGACCTGGTGTCGGACGCGCAGCTGGCCGAGATGACCCGGATCGCGCACGCGGTCTCCGAGGTCACCAACGTCGCGCCGAGCTCCCAGCAGCCCTATGTGGGCCTGTCGGCGTTCGCGCACAAGGCGGGGCTGCACGCCTCCGCCGTCAAGGTCGACCCGGACCTCTACCAGCACATCGACCCGGCCGCCGTCGGCAACGACATGCGGATGCTGGTCTCCAGCATGGCCGGCCGCGCGTCCGTCGAGCTGAAGGGCCGCGAGCTGGGCTACGACCTGTCCGGCGAGAAGGCCAAGGCCGTGGTGGACAAGGTCAAGGAGCTGGAGTCCACCGGCTACACCTTCGAGGCCGCGGACGCCTCGTTCGAGCTGCTGCTGCGCGAGGAGCTGACCGGCGTCCGGCAGCGGCACTTCGAGGTCGAGTCGTGGCGGTCCATCGTGGAGCGCCGCCCGGACGGCTCCATGGTCAGCGAGGCGACCGTCAAGCTGCACGCCAAGGGCGAGCGGATCATCGCGACCGGCGAGGGCAACGGCCCCGTCAACGCCCTGGACAACGCGCTGCGCATCGCGCTCGGCCGGCTGTACCCCGAGCTGGCGCGGCTGGAGCTGGTCGACTACAAGGTCCGCATCCTGGAGGGCGCGCACGGCACCGACGCCCGCACCCGGGTGCTGATCGAGTCCGCCGACGGCGAGCGCGAGTGGGGCACGGTCGGCGTCGAGGACAACGTCATCGCCGCGTCCTGGCGGGCGCTGGAGGAGGCCGTCACCTACTGCCTGCTGCACGCGGGGTACGAGGCGGGCTAAGCCGCGGCGCGTCGGGCATGATCGGAGGATGAGCACCGAGATCACCGACAACGCCGGGGAAGGCCGCTACGAGATCCGGGTGGACGGCGGCCTCGCCGGGTTCGCCGAGTACGAGCGGCGCGACGGCGCGGTCGTGTTCACCCACACCGAGGTCGACCCCGCCCACGAGGGCAAGGGCATCGGCGGCGCGCTCGCCCGCGGCGCGCTCGACGACGTCCGCGCCAAGGGCGACCCGGTCGTGCCGCTCTGCCCGTTCATCAAGAAGTGGATCGAGAAGCACCCCGACTACCAGGACCTGGTGAAGGGGTGAGCGTGGCGGCGAGCGCGCAGATCCGCGCCCGCCGCGCGGCCGCGGGTCAGCCCTGCTTCGGGCCCGCGCTCTCGACGACCTCGAAGCCCCACAGCTCCGAGCCGGACGCGGCGGGCCCGCCGTGCCCATGGCCGTGCCCGTGGCCGGCCGGGCGGTCCGCGGCGGCCTGCGCGTGCCCGTGCTGGAACGCCTGGCTCTGCGTCCAGCGCTGGAAATCTTCCTCGCTGCGCCAACGGGTGTACACCAGATAACGGTCCTGGCCCTCCACCGGGCGCAGCAGCTCGAAGGCCTCGAAGCCCTCCGCGGACTCCACCAGCCCGGCCCGCCCGGCGAAGCGCTTCTCGATCTCCTCGCGCATCTCCGGCTTCACGGTGAGGACATTGATCTTCACGACGGACACGCCCGACCCCCTTCACGTCTGGTCGTGCCCACCGTCTCACATCGCCTGCGTCCGGGCCTCGCCGCCCTCCAGCGTCAACCAGGCCTGCGGCGACGGCCCCGAGCGGGTCGTCCGAACGAACGACCGTCTTTTCGCCCCTGTCGCCCGGTCGGGCGGATATTTCAACAAAACCGGCCAAAGCGGTGGCGGATTTCGGGCGGTGGCGTCACCATGGTCGCGCACGGCACGCGTGAGGTGCCCGCGCGCCGTGGCCCAGCAGCCGAACCACCGGAGTGATCGCATGCCTGTCCGACCCTGGAGTCCCGAGGACCTCGGGCGTCCCACGGACGGATCCTGGGCCGACGTCGCGTTCGGGCTGGGCGAGATCTACGAGTGCGAGGGCGACCTCGGGCAGGCCGCCGACTGGTACCGGCGGGCCGCCGAGTCGGGGCACGACGCGGCGGCGCTGCGGCTCGGCGCGGTGCTCGGCCGGATGGCCGACGACGGCGCCGACGGGTCCGCCGAGGACCTGCTCGCCGAGGCCACCCGCTGGCTCAGCGGCGCGCAGGACATCGCCACCCCGAGCGCGATCGAGCTGATCACCGACATGCTCAACCGGCACCAGCGGCGGGCCGCCCGCCGCGGCCTGGAGCCCGCCGGCCAGGAGTGCTGACCGTACATTTCCGGCATTCCCGCCGAACCTGATCGCCGCGCCCGTCGTCGGACTCCATGAGACCGTCCACAGGGAGGGCGAGAGTTGAGCGGCGACCAGCCCGGCCACGTGCCCCCGGACCGCACCTCCACGGTCGAGTTCGCCCGCCCCGCCCCGCCCGCGGAAGAAGGGAGCGGGCAGAGCGCCCCCGCTGTCGTCGACCCGGACGCGACGGCGCCCGATCCGCCCCGAGAGGCGCCGGCGCCCGGCCCGGACGACAAGAGGATCGCGGGACCGCCCGCCGGGGCCCCGCCCGCGCCGGCGCAGCCGGTGCACGTGGGACCCGCGCCGAAGCCGCCCCGCGCCACACCCGGGGCGTGGCCGCAGCGCTTCGCCGTCCTCCTCGCGGTCGCCGCGGCCGCGCTGGTCATGGCCGTGGCGCTGGCCGCCGTGTCGCTGTTCAGCGGAGGCGGCTCGGACGGGGACGACGACACCGCGCCGGGCACCCGGACGCCCGCAAGCGCCAAGGCATCGAAGCGCCCGGCCTCCGGCGCGCCGGCGACGAAGCGGGCCGGAACGCGACCGGCCCCGCCCGTCGGGACCGTGGTGACCGGCAACGGCGTCACCTACCAGATCGTCGAGAAGGACGACGGCTACTACGAGGGCCGGTTCACCATCACCAACCGCACCGGACGTCCCATGACCGCCTGGCGGCTGAGCTTCGACGCGCCCGGCGCCGACGTCCGCAACGTCTGGGACGCGCGGCTCGTCCGGGCCGGCGCCCACCCGGTGATCGAGAACGCCGACGGCGCCGACCCGATCCCGCCCGGCGGCGCCCTGGACGTCCAGTTCGGCGCGTCCGGCGCCCCGGCGATGCCGGGAGCGTGCCTGCTGAACGGCGCCGCGTGCGGCCTGTGAGCCGCGTACTAGGCTCTCGGCCATGCGTATCGCCAGGTTCTCCACCGACGAGGGCATGTCCTTCGGCGTGGTGGAGGAGAACACCATCGCCGCCATCGCGGCCCACCCGTTCGGCGACCTGACCTTCACCGGGCAGCGCTTCCCGCTCGCCGACGTGCGGCTGCTGGCCCCGATCCTGCCCAGCAAGGTCATCGCGATCGGCAAGAACTACGCCGACCACGCCCGCGAGATGGGCGGCGAGCCGCCCGCCGAACCGGTGATCTTCGCCAAGCCGTCCACCGCGGTGATCGGGCCCGGCGAGGCGATCGCCTACCCGGAGAAGCTCTCCGAGCGCGTCGACCACGAGGGCGAGCTCGCCGTGGTGATCGGCCGCATGTGCCGCGAGGTCCCCGCCGCCCGCGCCGCCGACGTCATCCTCGGCTACACCTGCGCCAACGACGTGACCGCCCGCGACCTGCAGAAGAAGGACGGGCAGTGGACGCGGGCCAAGGGCTTCGACACCTTCTGCCCGCTCGGCCCCTGGATCGAGACCGAGGCCGACCCGTCCGACCTCGCGATCTCCACCACGGTCAACGGCGAGGTCCGCCAGGAGGCGCGCACGTCGCTGCTGCTGCACGACGTCCCCAGCCTGGTCGAGTACGTCAGCCAGGTGATGACGCTGCTGCCCGGCGACGTCATCCTCACCGGCACCCCCGCCGGCGTCGGCCCCCTGAAGGTCGGCGACGAGGTCACGGTCACCGTCGAGAACGTCGGCGAGCTCACCAACCGCGTCGTCGCCCGCGACTGAACCCCCTGTCCTGTCGTACGGCGTCCCTAAGCTGGAGGACGCCGTACGAAAGGGGGCGGTCGTGACGTTCACCGGCTTCACCAGCGAGGCGTTCGAGTTCTACGAGGGCCTCCTCGCCGACAACAGCAAGTCCTACTGGACCGCGCACCGGCAGGTCTACGACGAGCACGTCCGCGGCCCCATGGCCGACCTGTGCGCCGAGCTGGAAGAGGAGTTCGGCGCGGTCAAGCTGTTCCGCCCCTACCGCGACGTCCGGTTCAGCTTCCTTCTAACGGAGGAACCCCAGCCCTTCAGAGCCGGGAGGAATCGCTTCCGTCGCCTGCGGCGCCCCGGCCGCCTCGTTCACCGTCCACGGGCTCAACGGGACGGTCAAGGACCTGCGGTCCTTGACTTGCGCAGACCTCAAGGCCCAAGGGCTCGGCGCGCAGGCGGCGCAGCACGTCATCAAACGTGTCGCCGACGCCTACACCACACTGCGGGCCAACCTGCGGGCCGGGAACCTCAGCGGTGAGAACTCCCGACGACGCCGAAAAGCCCGCGCCGCGGTCGGCGCCGACTCGTCCGGCAAGGAGCTCCAGGCCATCGTGGACGGCCTGCGCGCCGCCGGCCTCGAGATCGCCGGGGACCGGCTCAAGACCCGCCCGCGCGGCACCCCCGAGGACCATCCCCGCCTGGACCTGCTCCGGCACCGCTCCCTCCACGCCCGCGAGGGCTGGCCCGCGGTCCCCTGGATGGCGACGCGGGAGGCCGTCACCCGCGTCCGGGACGCCTGGCGGCGGCTGCGCCCGCTCGTCGAATGGGGCGACGAGCACGTCGGCCCGCCCGACTTCTCCCGCTGATCACGGCCGCTCCGGCAATCGTTTTGGTCGCTGACCCGCCGTCCTGTATTCTCTTCGAGGCGCGAGCGACCAGCCGGAAACGGCCGGGAAGCCCGTACCACACTGGGGTATGGTGTAATCGGCAGCACGAGTGATTCTGGTTCACTTAGTCTAGGTTCGAGTCCTGGTACCCCAGCTCCGTCCGCGATCGTGGACAGGCCCCCGTCGTCTAGTGGCCTAGGACGCCGCCCTCTCAAGGCGGTAACGGCGGTTCGAATCCGCTCGGGGGTACGTTTCCGAGGCCGCGTGCTCGGCGAACTCCGTTCGCTTCCGCACGCGGCTTTTTCGTGTTCACCCACAGGGGCCGGATTCGCCGGGTGCCTCCGGGTACGTGGTGGTGAAATTCGGTTCGAGGTGGGGGTCCGGGTCCGGTAGGCTGGGCGAGGCCCGAGCGGGAGACCGCGGAGGCTCACAGTCCGGCCCCCGTCGTCTAGTGGCCTAGGACGCCGCCCTCTCAAGGCGGTAACGGCGGTTCGAATCCGCTCGGGGGTACATCAGCGAAACACGACCGCGGATCCGTTTCGGGCCCGCGGTCTTCCGCTTTCCAGGAGCCCGTCGCGATGCCCGGCGCCCGCACTCGCCGGAACGCGCGGCGCGCCCTGCCGGAGCGGCCGGTTCGGATGCGTGATCGCGCCGACACGTAGCGAAACATTTCCCGTGTCCTTGGCTGACGCCCTTGCGTGCGGTCAACTAAAGTCGTCGGCGTCGGTGAGTTCGGGAGGGGCCGGGATGGGCAGCAAGACGGAAGAGATCGCGCCGGGCGCGACGCTGGCGGACAAGGTCGAGTGGCTGATCCGCAACCTGTGGCCGGCGGACGCGCACCCGCCCCGCAACAACGTCGAGACCGCCGCCGCCATCGCGCGCGCCACCGGCGAGGACATCTCCTCCACCACGGTGTGGAAGCTGCGCACCGGACGCCAGGAGAACCCGCAGCTCAAGACCCTGCGCGCGCTCGCCACCTTCTTCGGCGTGCCGATCGGCTACTTCGGCCGGCCCAGCGAGACCGCCACCATCGACGAGGACATCACGCTCAAGGCCCTGCGCCGCGACGTCGAGCACGGCATCATCCGCCCCGAGGTGCTGCGCGCCCTCGTCGACCTGTCCCCGGAGGCCCGCTGGGTCGTCGACGAGATGATCCTCAGCGCCGCCGAGGCCGACCGGCGCCGCCAGGCCGCGTCCTGACGCGCCCTCCCGGCCCCCGACAGGCGCGGGCTCAACGGGCTCAAGGGAGAGCCGTGCGCCAGAGCGTCGGCGTCTCGCCGTCCAGCCCGGTCGCCACCAGGCCCTGCCCGAGCGCGGCCAGCCCGGTGAGCCGCTGGCTCCCCTCACCCGCGAGGCGCGCCCCGCGCGGACGCGTCATCCGCCATGACGCGCCGTCCGCCGAGCTCCACAGCGCGACGTCGTCGGTCCCGGCGGGCGTCCCCGCGAGCACGAACCCCTTCGGCGTCGCCAGGCTCGCCGACAGCGCGGACGCCTGGACGGTCTGCGCCCGCCACGTCCGGCCCGCGTCGGACGACACCGCGACGGCGTTCCCCGCACCCGTCGCGACCAGCGTGTCGCCGCGGGCCACCACACGGGTGAGCGGCCCCCGCGCCTGCGGCGGCTGCGCCGACGTCCACGCCGCGCCGTCCGCGGACGTCCAGACGGCGGGGGCGCCGCCGCGCTCACCGACCGCGACGTAGCCGTTCGTCACGGCCGCGACGTCGTGCATCGCGCCGTCCCGCAGATCGCCCGTGGCGGCCGTCCATCGGGCGAGGTCGTCCGAGCGCCACGCGATCGGCGCCTTGCCGGCCGAGCCGACCACGACGTACCCGGCCCGGCCGTAGGCGGCGCCGGCCAGCTCGCCGTCATCGCCCGCCGGGCCCGCGGCGGGGTTCCACGCGTCCGCGTCCGCCGACGTGAGCAGCAGCGGCTTCGCCGCGCTCCGCCCCGCGGCGACCCAGCCCTTCGGCCCGTACGCGGCGGCGGCGAGCCGCTGCACGCCCGGCCCGGTCAGCCCGGTGCCGCCGGCGCGCGTCCACGCCTTGCCGTCCCGCGTCGTCCAGACGGCCGCCTCGCCCGCGCCGCTGCCGACCGCCAGCGTCATCCCGTTGCCCGGCACCAGCCGCCTGATGGTCCGGTCCGGCGTCACCGCGCCGGGTATGGACAGCAGGTCGACGTCCCCGTGGCGGGCGCCCGGCGCCGCCAGGTACGCGCCGGAATTCTGGTGGCCGGCCAAAAGGACGCCCTTGGGAAGCGCCGCCGCCGCGCCCGCCTGGCGGCCCTGGTCCGTCCCGAGCCGCTCCACGGGCTCCCAGTTCACGCCGTCCTTGCTGCGCTGCGCCGCCACGCGGCCGTCGCTGAGCGGGGTCAGCGCGGCCAGGCCCGCGTCGGAACCGCCCAGCGCCGCCAGGCTGGAGTAGGCGCTCCGGTCGATCGTGCTCGACCGCGCCCAGCCCACCCCGTCCGACGACCGGAAGAACACCGCGAGCGCCCGCTTCTTCGGGTTCTTCGACGACCCGCCCGTCCGGCGCCCCTCCCGCGCCGCGAAGAACCCGCCGGGACCCGACGTCAGCGCGACGACCGGCCCGTACGACCCGTCGCTCTGCGGCACCTCCGCGCGCGCCCACGTCGCCCCGCCGTCGGCGGACCGCCACAGATCGCCCTTGTCGTTGCGCGCCACCAGCGTGGCGCCGCTCGCGGCGATGCCCACGGGCCTGCCTTCCAGGCCCGCCTGCCGCCGCTGCCACGCGACGCCGTCCGAGGACGTCCACAGGACGGCCGCGCCCTGGCTCGTCCCGATCGCGGCGAACCCCGCCGAGGTGGCCGCGACCCCGGTCACCTGGTCGCCCGCGCTGAACGCGCCCTGGCCGCCCGACCGATGCGTCCACGTGCGGCCGTCCGCGCTCGTCCACACGGCCACCCCGCCGGGGCCCCGGCCCAGCGCCGCCCAGGCGCGGTCACCCGCCGCGACGACCTCCGGCACGTCCTGGCCGGTACCGCCCTCGTCCTTCACCTTCGCGGTGCTCCACGCCTTGCCGCCGTCGGACGACACGAGGATCTGCCCGCGCGGCGCGTCCACCGTCTCGCTGCCGACCGTCACCGCCGTGTCGCCGTGCACCGCGACCGCCGTGATCGTCTGTTCGTGACCGTCGTACAGCGCGGCCGGCACCGCGAACACCTTGTCGGCGGCCTCGGCCCCGGACCCGTCCCCGCGCCCGCCGCCGTCTCCGCCGTCGCGGACCAGGTAGGTCACGCCTCCGGCGACCAGCACCGCGACCGCCGCGACCGCGATCCCCGACCGCAGCCCGGGCCGGAACACCCGCGTCCCACCGCCTTCCGGCGGTGTCGGCGCGCTCTGCGGCCGGTCGAACGCCGGCGCGTCCCCGGCGTCCGGCGCCCTGACGCGCACCTGCTCCAGCCCGTCCGGCCGCATCCCGGACGCAGCCGCTCGCCCGCCCCGTCCGCCGGTGCGCGGCTCGCTCGCGGCGGCCGGCCACGGAGCCGGAACCGGCACCTCTTTCGCCGTCCCCGCCCGGTTCCCACCGGACGCCGCATCGGCGGGCCGGGGCGAGGTCTGAGGCTTTCGCACGCCGGGCCGCGACGGCGCGGCCGGTCCCGCTGGTGGCGCCGGCCGATCCGCGGCCGGCGCCGCTGGGGCGGGTGGCGCCGCGGCGGGCGGGGGCGGGGTCCCTGGTTTCCGCGCCGCCGGTTGCGGCGGGGCGGCCGGGGCCGCCGGAGCCGGCGGCGGCGTCCGGCGATCCACGGTGGGGGGCGCTGGGGGCTTCGGGGAATTCGTGCGGGGTGGCGGGGGCGATGCCGCGGCGGCCAGCGGACCCGCAGGGGGTGCGGACGGGGCGGCCTGGGCGCGGAGGGGGCGCCTGGTGGTCCTGGTCTGCTCGGAGGTCGGGACCGCGGGCGTCTCGTCCGCAGGCGTCTCGGCCGCGGGCTTCTTCTCGCGCGCGGCGGGCGGCCGGGACGGGGCGGACGGCGCGGTGCGCCAGCTCGCCACCAGCTTGTCGCCCTCGGCGGGCGGCGGCCCGGGACGGTCGCCTCGCCCCCAGTTCGGCGGCGGGGGCGGGGGAGTGCCGGACGGGTCCTGGTCGTCAGGCCGGTCGGCCGTGCTCATATTCGCCCCCCTCGCGACAGCACAGATGCGAAAGTGTACGGAATCGCGGGGGATCGGAGAAAGGTCGGCGGGGCGGTTCGAGCCCGGTACCGCGCGCCGGCGGCGCCGGACGGGACGGTCACGGCATGAGCGGCAGTTCGATCCAGGACGGGCGGCCCGCGTCGTGGAACACGGTCTGCTCCGCGCGCACCATCGACGGGTGCCGGTCGAACCGGGGGAAGTTCGACGAGGCGACCTGCACCCGGATGCGGTGACCGGCCCGGAACGTCTGGCTGGTCGCGGCCAGGTCGATCTCGTGCCGGCCCGCGCCGCCGGCCGAGCGGACGATGCCGTCCAGGACGTTCATCGCCCGGCCGTCCGGCCACACGTCGACCAGCTTGGCCGTCCAGTCGGCGCCGGGCGCGGACGTCGCCGCGTGCAGGACCGCCCTGACCGGTCCGGTGACCTCCACGTCCCGGTCCAGCACCGGGGTGGTGAAGACGAGGACGTCCGGGCGCGCCTCGACGGCCCGCTGGTCGCGCGGCCCGGCGTTGACCGGGTCGGTCAGCAGCAGGTTCCCGCCGTGCGTGGGGACGGGGTCGTCCGGGTCGTGCACGAAACGGGACGGCGACGCGCCGGCCGCCGGGGCATCGGTGGACAGCGAGCCGCCGGAGTGCAGGTAGTAGCGCGTGTTCAGGGTGCCGGGCGGCGGCCAGGACGGAGCCTCCCGCCACACGTTCGCGCCCATGGTGAAGTACCTGACGGCGGGCCCTTCGGTGTCGCCGCGCAGGAACGCGTTCTGCGCGGCCTCCACCTGGGCCGCCTGTGCGGACGCGGCGTGGCCGAAGTGCAGTTCGCCGGCGCCGGCCGCCTGGGACAGGTGCGTCCACGGCCCGATGATCAGCCGCCCGCCGGGGATGCGCCGGTGGTTCTCCAGGGTGCCGCGCAGGAAGACGTCGAACCATCCGGCGACGTGCAGGACGGGCACCGCGATCCGGTCGTGCCGCAGGGTGCGCGCGAGGTCCGTCCAGTACGCGTCGCGTTCCGGGTGGGCGACCCAGTCGCGCCAGAAGGGGAACGCGTCCGCCACGGCGGGCGCGTCGCGCAGCGGGAGGGTCCGCAGGGCCGCGCCGGGGTCGGACAGCACGCGCATCAGCGCGCCGAGCCGAGGCCGGGCGTCGGCGCCGCCCGCCATGGCGTGCGTCGCGCCGAGCATTCCCTGGAGCGCGGCCCAGAAGAACGCCGACCCGAGCGCGAACGCGCCGCCGTGGTAGTTCAGCCCGTCGTAGAAGTCGTGCGGGGTCATCGACGCGACGACGGCCTTCAGCGCGTCCGGGCGCTCGGACGCGAGCTGGAGCGCGCATCCGGCGAGGTAGGAGCTGCCGGCGGCGACGACCTCGCCGTTCGACCACGGCTGCGCGGTGATCCAGTCGACGGTGTCGGCGCCGTCGCGGCCCTCGTCCGCCCAGGGGGTGAACTCGCCGTCGCTGTCGCCCCGGCCCCGGCAGTGCTGCAGCACGACGGCCATTCCGGCCCGCAGGTGGGCGCCGACCGGGACCGACCGGAACACCCCTTCGCCGTAGGGGCCGCGCATCAGCAGGGTCCGGTGGCGCCCGTCGCCGGCGGGCCGGTGGACGTCCGCGCGCAGGACCGTTCCGTCGCGCATCACGATCGGCTGGGCCAGGACGGTGACGGCCGGGAGCGCGGGTCGGTCGAGCTTCGTCACGGCGGGCCTCGCAGGGGACGTCGGGTCGGGGCGGCGCCGACGTTAGGCAGGTTTTCGTTCACCGTCAACGATTCGGCGAAGCCTCGGTGCGCCCGCCCAGCCAGGCGACGTAGTCGGCGACCGCGCCGTCGATCCCGTGCGCGGGCGTGAAGCCGGTGTCGTCCTGCAGGCGGGTGACGTCGAGGCGGTGGTCCTCGTCCGGGCTCTCCGGCGAACGGCCTTCGGCCATGTCGATCGGGGCTCCCGGGACGGCCTTCGCGATCGCCGCCGCGACCTCCGCGTTCGCGGTGACGCGTCCGGACCCCACGTTGTAGACGGCGTGGCGGAGCGTCCCGGCCGTCTGGAGGAGGGCGATGGCGCGCCCGCAGTCCGGCGCGTACAGCGCGTCGATGCCGTCGCCCGCATGCACCTTCCTCGCGTACGGCTCGCCCCGCACCGCCGCGTTGACCAGGCCGGGGATGGCGAAGAACGGCGAGTCGGCGCGCCCGTGCGGGCCCCAGACCGCGCCGATCCGCAGGCACACGGCCTCGAAGTCCGCGTGCCCGGCGACGGCGGACGCGGTCAACACCGCGACCCGGATGGAGGCCGCGGGCCTGGTCACCCGGCGCCGCGACCCGTCCGACGCCCGGCTCGTCCGGCTCTACCTGACCGAGCGCGCCCGCCGGGCGGAGAAGCCGATCCGGGGGGCGCGGCGGCGGCTGGAGGAACGCGTCACCGCCGCGCTCACCGACGACGAGCGCCGGCACCTGCGCAGCGCGCTCGAGAAGATCATCGCCGCGCTGTCCTGACCGGCGCGGGCTCGGCGGCCGGGCGGTGCTGGCGGCCGCCCGGTGTCAGCCGCCGCTGGACCACTCGCCCGAGGACCGCGTGCGGGGGGCCTGCGGCGCGGGCGCCGACCGGCCGGGCTGCGGGACGTCCGCGCGCCCCGCGGCCATGCGCGCCCGGAACTCGGCGTCGGCCCGCATCTCGTCCTCGCTCGGCGCCATCGCGATGATGATCAGCAGCGTGATCGACACCACCGCGATGCCGCCGACCAGCGGGATCAGGAAGTCGGAGGCGGTGGCGCCGCTCGGCACGGGCATGCCGGGATCCATGGTGATCCGCATGGCCGCCATACCGGTGTAGTGCATGCCGGTCACCGCGACGCCCATGATGAGCGCGGCCCCGGCCGTCGCCCGCAGCCCGCGGACGCGCAGGCAGAACCACAGGGCCGCGATGGACGCCACCACCGCGATGACCACCGACAGCGCGACCAGGCCGGGCCGGTAGCCGATGTCCCCGGCCATGTTCATCGCGGCCATCCCGGAGTAGTGCATGCTCACCACGCCGATCCCCATGATGACGCCGCCCGTGACGATCACGCCGCGGCCGGACCCGCCGAAGCCGAGGATGAACAGCCCGGCCGCGACGACCACCACGGCGGTCAGGCAGCTCAGCAGCGTGACCGGCACGTTGTAGCGGATCGGCATGCCCGAGACGCTGAAGCCGAGCATCGCGATGAAGTGCATCACCCAGATCCCGGTGCCGCCGATGGCCAGCGCCGCGAGCGACAGCCACGAGGCGCGCGAGCGCCCGGTGGACGCGCGGGCGCGCGACATGCACAGCAGCCCGAGAAAGGAACCGACGAACGACATCAGGTACGCGGAGACGGGCGTGAGCGGCCCGTAGGAGAAGTGATGCACGTGCGCCATGCGGTTCCCCGGAAAGTGAAGAGATCTCGGATCCTGCGGGCATCCTAACTGGATCTTGCCGGAGGAACCGGTGTGATCTGGGACAACGCTCAGTGAAGCAGGCCCTGGGCCAGAGCCAGGTCCAGCGCCGACCGGGCCGCCGGCGCTAGCAGGTGCCGGTCGGCCGGGTCGAGGTAGAAGTACTCGTCCACCTCGCCCGACGCCGCGACCGCGCCGTGGCAGGACGCGGTGAAGCACGCCATCCGCGCGTGCGAGTAGTCCGGCTGGTCGTGCGCCGGCGCGCGGACCACGCCCAGCGCGCGGAACGACGCCCGGTCCAGCTCGACGCCCAGCTCCTCCCGGACCTCCCGGGACAGCGCCGCCCAGTCGTCCTCGCCCGGCTCCCGCTTCCCGCCGGGAAGATACAGCAGGTCACGGCCTCGCGACCGGACGGCCAGCAGCCGCCCGTCCACCACCCGCACCCACGCCACCACGTCCAGATCCGCCACGCCCGCCATCCTAGAGACGCCGGGATTCCAGGACGCGGCGCAGGAACTCGCGAGTGCGCGGCTCGGCGGGGTCCTCGAAGATCTGCTCGGCGGGGCCCCGCTCCAGCAGCACGCCGTCGGACAGGAAGCACACCGTGTCGGCGATGTCGCGGGCGAACCCCATCTCGTGGGTAGCCAGGACCATCGTCATGCCGGACTCCTTCAGCTCCCGGATGATCCCCATCACCTCGGTGACCAGCTCCGGGTCGAGCGCGGACGTCACCTCGTCCAGCAGCAGCAGGCTCGGCCGCGTCGCCATCGCGCGGATGATCGCAACGCGCTGCTGCTGGCCGCCCGACAGCCGGTCGGGGTACTCGCCGGCCTTGTCCGCCAGCCCGAACCGCTTCAGGAGCTCGCGCGCCTCCTCGGCGGCCTCCGCCTTCGGCCGCTTGTGGACACGGACCGGCGCCAGCGTGATGTTGTCCAGCACCGACATGTGCGGGAACAGGTTGTAGGACTGGAACACCATCCCGATCCGCTTGCGGACCGCGTCGGGGTCGGCGTCCGGGTCGGTGATGTCGTCGCCCTCCAGGAGGATCGCGCCGTCGTCCACCGTCTCCAGCACGTTCACGCAGCGCAGCAGCGTCGACTTGCCGGAGCCGGACGCGCCGATGAGGCAGACGACCTCGTGCGGCGCGACGTCCAGGTCGACGCCGCGCAGCACCGGATGCGCGTGGTAGGTCTTCCAGACGCCTTCGACGCGCAGCAGCGGACCGCTCATGTGCCGCCTCCCGGGGCGCGGCGGCGCTCGGCGCGCACCGCGAGGTGGTCGGTGAACCGGGCCATCGGCACCGTCAGCGCGACGAACAGCACCGCAGTGGCCAGATACGGGGTGTAGTTGAAGTTCGCCGCGGAGTGGATCTGCGCCTGCCGCAGCGC
The DNA here is from genome assembly GCF_008923205.2 of Actinomadura physcomitrii. GTDB lineage: Bacteria > Actinomycetota > Actinomycetes > Streptosporangiales > Streptosporangiaceae > Spirillospora > Spirillospora physcomitrii. Next base: position 233,650 of record NZ_WBMS02000002.1, read on the forward strand.
CTCCAGCGGGCCGAGCACCGCGACGAGCGCGGTGTCCTTCTGCAGCGAGGCGAAGTCGTTCAGCAGCGGCGGGACGACGCGCCGCACCGCCTGCGGCAGCACCACGAACCGCAGGCTCTGGGTCTTGCTGAGCCCGAGCGACCGGGCCGCCGCGCGCTGGCTCGGATGGATCGAGTCGATGCCGGCGCGGAACACCTCCGCGACGTACGCGCCGTACGACAGGACGAGCGCGAACCCGCCGAGCACCGCCGGACTGTCCGGGATGCCCTGCAGCCGCAGCGCGGGCAGCCCGAACCCGACCAGGTACACCAGCAGGATCGTCGGGATGCCGCGGAACACGTCGGTGTAGGCGACGGCCAGGGCCCGCAGCGGGAAGAACAGCGGGTTGCGCAGCCCGCGCGCGAGCGCCACGAGCAGCCCGAGCACCAGGATCACCGGCTCGGCGATCAGGAAGATCCGCACGTTCAGCCAGAAGCCGCGCAGCACGTCGGGGAACGCGCCCGTGAACTCGCCCCAGTTGAAGAACGTCTCGTGGACGCGCGGCCAGCCGGGCGACGTCACCACGACGGCGACGACGACCGCGACGCACAGCACGGTCGACGCGGCGGCGACCGAGCCGGACCGGACGCCGGCGCGCCGGCGGCGCCGCTCCCGGTCCAGCTGGCGCTCGCTCTTGACCCAGGCGGCCCCGCCGCCCGCCTGCGCGGTCACTTCAGGACGGGCGCGCCGGCCGACGAGGTCAGCCATTGCTGCTGGATCTTCGCCAGCTCGCCGGACGACTTCAGCTGCCCGATCGCCTGGTTCAGGCAGCCCACCAGCTTGCTGCCCTTCTCCATCAGCAGCCCGAAGTGCTCGGTGCCGCCGCCCTCGGTCTGCGGCAGCTGGCCGACGATCTTCGAGTCGTCGATCTGCGCGGCGGTGACGTAGAACGCGGTCGGCAGGTCCACCAGCAGCAGGTCGACCTGCTTGTTCTTCAGCGCGTTCACCGCGTCGATCTGGGTGTTGAAGATCTTCGGCTGGTTGTCCGGCTTGATCTGGTTCTGTACCGCCTGCAGCGCGGTGGTCCCGACCTGGACGGCGATGCGCGCCTTCTTCAGCTCCGCGATGCTCGTCGCGTTCGCGAACTCGCCGTCCTTGAGCGCGACGACGCCCTGCTGCACGTCGTAGTAGCCGTCGCTGAACGTCACCGCCTTCTCGCGGGCCGGGGTGACGGAGATCTGGTTGATGTCGAAGTCGAAGTTCTTCGGCCCCGGCGCGTAGGACGACTCGAACGACTGCGTCGTCCAGGTGACCTGGTCCTTGGTGAAGCCGAGCTTGCCGGAGACGGCGTACGCGACGGCGCTCTCGAAGCCCTGCCCGTTGGACGGGGCGTCGTTCTTGAACCAGGGCTCGAACGCCGGCTTGTCGGTCGCGACGGTCAGCTTGCCGGGCGTTTTGAGCGGCAGCGTGTCCTTGGTGCAGGAGGCGGGGCTCTTGCTCGCCGAGGCGTCGGAGCCGCCGTCGTCCTGCGGGGCGCAGGCGGTGACGGCGAGGGTGAGCGCGGCGGCGCCGGTCAGGGCGGCCACGAGGGGGCGGCGGGTCACGGGGGTGCCTCCAGCGGTGCGGTGTTGCGTGATCAAGAATGCGGGGTGGTGGTGCGTCCGGTGGTGGCGCGCAGGGTGGTGGTGCGCAGGGCGACGGTGCGCGCGCCGGCCAGACCGAGGACGTCCGCGGCGCGGCCCTGGTTGACGCCGAGGCCGAGCCAGCCCGAGGAGTCGATCCACAGCAGCGGCTCGCCGGGGGCGACGCTGCCGAAGGTCCACTCGAACGGGACGCGGGCGGTGCGGGACGTCCCGTCTGGAACGCTCCATTCGAGGTCGAGGGGCGTGCCGGGCTCCAGCGCGCCGAACGCGGCGGCGAGGTCGTCGCGCTCCGCGCCCAGCACCACGCTGCCGAACCGGTCGGTGTACAGCACCGGAACGGTCAGCTCGCCGTCGCCGATGACCGGCGCCGGAAGGTCCAGCGGCAGCGGTTCGGCCGGGGAGCCGAGGTCGGCGACGTCCACACCCGCCGCGACGTGCGCGGCGGCGGGTGAGAAGACGTCCCGGCCGTGGAACGACGTCGACACCTCCGGCAGCCGGTACGCCGGGTTCTCCAGCACGTGCGCGCGGACGATCCCGCCGAGCGCCTCCGCCGCCGGGACCAGCAGCCCGTTGTCCGGGCCGACCAGCACGTCGCCGCGCTCCGTCCCGACCGCCACCGGGCGGCGCGGCGTCCCGACCCCCGGGTCGACGATGCCGAGGTGCACCCCCACCGGCAGGTACGGCAGCGCCTGCCGGAGCAGCATCGCGCCCTCCACCACGTCGAACGGGGTGATCTCGTCGCTGAGCACCAGCACGTTCGCGGCGGGCGCGATCGTGTGCACGACGCCGGCGCAGATCGAGGTGTAGGCGGCGCCGAAGTCCGTGGCGATGCTGACGAACGGACGGCTTCCGGACATGGGCGACCTCGGTGGGACCTGCGGGGATGCGGAGAGGAGAGCAGCAGCCTACCAAGCCGATCTCCTGGCCGAACCGGCGCTAACCTCCGGGGATGCGCGCCGAATCGCTCGATCCGTTGCTGCTGCGGACCTTCGTCGCCGTCGCCGACCTCGGCTCGTTCACCGCCGCCGCGGCGGCGGGCGGCTACACCCAGTCGGCGGTGTCCCGCCAGGTCGCCGCGCTGGAGGACGCCTGCGGCGTCGAGCTGTTCGCGCGGGGCGCGCGCGGCGTGCGGCCGACGCCCGCCGGCGAGCACCTCCTCCCGCACGCCCGCGCGCTGCTCGACCGGCTCGCCGACACGGTCCGGGCCATGGAGGGCCTGCGCCGCCTCGACACCGGGACGCTGCGGATCGGCGCGTTCCCCACCGCGAACGCGGCGCTGGTCCCGCGGGCGCTCGCCCGGTTCCGCGACCGGCACCCCGGCGTGCGCGCCACGCTGCGCGAGGGGATCACCGACCGGCTGCTGGCGATGCTCGACGGCGGCGACCTCGACCTCGCCGTCGTCAGCACCCACACCGTCCCCGCGCTGCCCGCCGGCGACCTCGTCCCGCTGCTGGACGACGCGCTGCTCGTCGCGCTGCCGTCCGGGCACCCGCTCGCCGCCCGCCGCCGCGTTCCGCTGGACGCCCTGGCCGGCGAGGCGTGGATCGTCGCCGACGCCCCCGAGGCCGTCGCGGCACTGCGCGCCCGCTGCGAGACCGCCGGCTTCGAGCCGCGCACCCCGCTGCGCGTCGCCGAATGGATCTCCAAGCTGGGCCTGGTCGCGGGCGGGTTCGGCGTCACCCTCGTGCCCGCGCTCGCGGCGGCAGCGGCGGCGCGCGACGGCGTCGTGCTGCGGCCGCTCGCCCCCGAGCAGCCCAGCCGCGCCGTCCACGCCGCCGTCGGGCGGCACGCCCGCAGGTCCCCGGCGGTCACCGCGTTCCTGGACGACCTGCGCGCCGTCGCCGCCGAGCTGGGTTAGCGCGGACGGGCCCGGGTCAGGGGAGCGCGGCGACCACCTCGACCTCCAGCAGCGCGTCCGGGTGGAACAGCCGGGCGACCTCGACGGTCGTGCTGGTGGGCGCGGCGCCGGGGAAGTACCGCCGCCGGACGGCCCCGTACTCGGCGACGCGGCCGAGGTCGGTGACGAACGTGCGGACGTTGACGACGTCCGCGAACCCGGCCCCGTGCGCCGCGAGGATCCGCTCCAGCAGCGAGAAGATCACTTCGGACTGCCGGGCCATGTCGCCGGGCGCGTCGACCTTCCCGTCCTCGGTCAGGGCGATCTGCCCCGACACGTACAGCATCGGCCCGGCCGTCACCCGCGCCGCGTGCGAGTAGAAGGGGTTCGGCGGCGGCGGGACGGTGCCGGGGTTGCCGAGCGTGACGCGCATACGGGAGTCCTCTCGTGCGTGGTCTGCGAGTGCGGTCGACGCTAGGCGCCGCCGAGCCATGCCACCAGCGCAGCTTTCGCAGACCAGCCATGCGCGGCCCGCATGGCTCGCGGAGGTTCAGCCGAAGCGGCGGGCGGAGGCGTTCTCCTGGGCCAGCCGGTGCAGCGCCGTGAGGACCTGCTCGTACAGCACGGTCGAGACGAGCAGGGTGTGCACGGTCCGGGCGCGCGGCGCGCCGTCGGCCACCCGGCCGATCTCGTGGTCGGCCACCTCCTTGGCGGCCTTCACGTAGGGCCGCAGGTCGGTGAGGGTGATCGGGAAACCGAGCCGGCGCAGCGCGACGAAGGTGTGCGCCAGCAGGTCGCGGGCGGGGGAGCGGTCGCCGACCGTCCAGCCGAGCTCGCGGACGAGCGCGTCGACGTCCTGCCGCGCGGCGCGCCAGTGCGGGTCGTACGGCGCGGCGACGTGCGGGCCGATCGCGTACTGCGCGGTCCCGAACAGCTCGTGCAGGCTGACCCGCTCGTCCTCGATCGCCTCGACGATCCGCTGGATCGCCGCGACCGGCAGGTCGCCGACCTCGCGCAGCGCGCTGATCAGCCGCAGCCGCTCCAGATGCCGGTGGTCGTACTCCGCGCGGGTCGCGCTCACCGCCGAGCCCTTCGGGAGGAGGCCCTCCCGGATGTAGAACTTGATCGTCTGGACCGTCAGGCCGCTGCGATCGCTGAGCTCGGAGATCTGCACTGCGCACCTCCTTGTCCGGAGGTCAACGCTATCCAGGGCGTGCGGGCGGATACGGGCACTCGTCAAAGGTGGTCCGAGATGCGGTGCTTTGTCGCACCAGCTCGGACCAGCCCGGACGTCAGGCGGTCAGCCGCAGATCGGCGATCGAGCGCCCGGCGCGCACCGTGCACCCGCCGGGCAGCCGCTCGTCCAGCGGGACCCGGACGGTCGCCCGCCCGCCCGCCGCCGCCTCGGCCACCGCGAACCCGGCGAGCCGGAGCGGCCGCCCGTCCGGCGACGCGTAGCACTGGACGGCCTCGCGCCCCGGCCGGTCCCCGGTGTTGCGGACGGTCACCTCCGCCACCCCGTCCGCCACCACCAGCGACTCGTACTCCCACGTCGTGTACCCCAGGCCGTGCCCGAACGGGTACGCGACCTGCTCGGGCGCGTAGTGCAGGTAGCCGATCGCGGCGCCCTCCGCGTAGGGCAGCGTCCCGTCCTCGGCGGGAACCGGCGACAGGATGCCGTCCTCCGACACCGGGAACGTCGTGGGCAGCCGCCCGCCCGGCTCGGCCGCCCCGGTGAGGACGTCGGCGACGGCGTCGCCGCCCTCCTGACCCGGCAGCCACGCCCACAGCACCGCCGCGACCTCGTCCCGCCACGGCATCAGCACGGGCGCGCCCGCGTTCACCACCACCACCGTGCGCGGGTTCGCGGCGGCGACGGCGGACACCAGCTCGTCCTGGCGGCCGGGCAGCGCGAGCGTCGTCCGGTCGAAGCCCTCGCTCTCCACGTCGTCGTTCGTGCCGACGACCACGACCGCCGCGTCGGCGGCGCGGGCGGCCTCGACCGCCGCCGCCAGCTCCTCGTCCTCGGGCAGGTGCGGCTCGTGGTACCCGATGCCGAACGCGGTCAGGAACGATCCCGGCCGGTGGGCGCGCCGCAGCTCGACCGGGACCGCCCGCCCGGCGGCGAGCTCCACCTCGACGCGGTGCTCCGGCGGGCGCATCATCGCCTCGACCGGGTCGCCGCCGTCCAGGTCCAGGCTCACCGTCGCCGTGGCTTCCGCCACCCGCATGTCGTACTCGCCGACGCCCGCGACCGCGAACGTGTGCACCCCGTCCGCCGCCGGCGTCACCCGCGCCCGGACGACGATCCGCGCCGTCCCCTCCGGAACGCCCCCGAAGAACAGGAAGCGCGCGGCCTCGCGGTGCTCGGAGCCGAGGACGGCGCCGTCCGCGCCGAGGAACTCCAGCCGCACCCCCGGCTCACCCGTCTCCGGGTCCGCCGCCAGGTCGAGCGGCAGCTCCGCCAGCCGCTCGTGCGGGTACACGCCCGCGTGCACGGTCAGCTCGGTGCCCGCGCCGAGCGCGCGGCGCAGGCCGTCCACCGGCGAGACGACGTGCTCGGGGTTCACGTGCGCGCTGCCGCCGCCCTGCGCGCTGAACCGCACCGCGTTCGGGCCGATCAGCGCCAGCCTGCGGGGCGCGTCCAGCGGGAGCGCGCCGCCCTCGTTGCGCAGCAGCACGCACGCGCGCGCCGCGAGCGACCGCAACTGCGCGGGCGCGTCGGCGGGCGTCGTCACCGGCGCCGGCTCGGGGAACCCGTCCAGCGCGCCGACCCGCGCCGCCAGCCGCAGGATCCGCAGCGCCTTGTCGTCGATCAGGTCCTCGGCCACCTCGCCGGCGCGGACGGCCTCGACGAGCCCGTCCCGCCACGCGTTGCCGGGCATCCCCGGCATCTCCAGGTCCATGCCCGCGTTGGCGCTCGCCGCGGTCGACCGGATCGCCGTCCAGTCCGACACCAGCACGCCGTCGAACCCCCACCGCTCCTTCAGCACACCGGTCAGCAGCGGGCGGTGCTCCGTCATCGTCGTGCCGTTGACCTTGTTGTAGGCGGCCATCACCGCCCACGCGCCCGCCTTCACCGCGTCCTCGAACGGGCGCAGGTACACCGCGTCCAGCGTCTCGCCGTCGATCCGGGCGTCGTACGACATCCGGGCCGTCTCGGAGTCGTTGCCGACGAAGTGCTTCACCGTCGCCGCGACCCCGGCCGACTGCACGCCCCGCACGAACCCGGCGGCGATCCGGGCGGTGAGCAGCGGGTCCTCGGAGTAGTTCTCGAAATGCCGGCCGCCCAGCGGGGTCCGGTGCAGGTTGATCGTCGGCGCGAGCTGGACGTGCACGCCCTTGTCCCTGGCCTGGGCGCCGTTCAGCCGCCCGGCCCGCTCGGCGAGGCCGGGGTCCCACGTGGCGGCCAGCGCGGTCGGGCACGGGAACAGCAGGCTCGTGCTCCGCTCGTCCCACGCGGTGCCGCGGACGCCGCTCGGGCCGTCCGACAGCACCACCTCCCGCAGCCCGATCCGCGGGATCGGGCGCAGCGACCAGAAACCGGCCCCGGTCAGCAGGTGGACCTTCTCCTCGAGCGTCAGCTCCGCGAGCCGCTCGCGCAGGCCGGACTCGTCGACGGACATGGAACCTCCTCCGGGACGTCACCGCACGCGGCCACCCTACGGACCCCGGCCGCGGGTCACGGGCAGGCACGAGCATCGACCGCGCCGCGACGGGGCCCGGATCAACTCCGGCGCATGCCCTCGCTTATCTTCTCGGCGGCGGCGACGACGGGGGCGGCGTGCAGGCGGCCGGGTGAGCGGGTGAGGCGCTCGAGGGGGCCGGAGACGGAGACCGCGGCGATGACGCGGCCGCCGGCGCCGCGGATGGGGGCGGAGACCGAGCCCACGCCCTGCTCGCGCTCGCCGACGGACTGCGCCCAGCCGCGCCGCCGGACGGAGGCGAGGGTCGTCGCCTCGAACTTGGCGCCGCGCAGGCCGCGGTGCATCCGGTCGGGCTCCTCCCAGGCCAGCAGGATCTGGGCGGCGGACCCGGCGGTCATCGGGAGGGCGGCGCCGACGGGGATGGTGTCGCGCAGGCCGCTGGTGCGCTCGGCGGCGGCGACGCAGACGCGGACGTCGCCCTGCCGGCGGAACAGGGAGGCGCTCTCGCCGGTGTGGTCGCGCAGCTGGGCGAGGACGGGCTGCGCGATGGCGAGCAGGCGGTCCTCGCCGGCGGCGACGGCGAGCTCGGCGAGCCGCGGGCCGAGGATGAACCGCCCCTGGGTGTCGCGGTGGACGAGGCGGTGGTGCTCCAGCGCGACGGCGAGCCGGTGGGCCGTGGGGCGGGCGAGGCCGGTGGTCTGCACGAGCTGCGCGAGCGAGGCGGGACCGGCTTCGAGCGCGTTCAGCACGAGAACCGCTTTGTCAAGTACGCCGACTCCGCTAGAGTTGTCCATGTCTTGATATTGCCGTCTCGTAATTTGAGATGCAAATCAACCGGACCGGACTCCGGCGCGACCGCGCGCCGGACGATCATGACAGGTGAGGTGGGTGTGATGGGCCGTACATTGGCCGAGAAGGTGTACGACGCGCACGTCGTACGGCGTGCCGAAGGTGAGCCCGACCTCCTCTACATCGACCTGCACCTGGTCCACGAGGTCACCAGCCCCCAGGCGTTCGACGGGCTGCGGATGGCCGGCCGCCAGGTGCGCCGCCCCGACCTGACGATCGCCACCGAGGACCACAACGTCCCCACCACCGACCTGCTCAAGCCGATCGCCGACCCGGTGTCGCGCACCCAGGTCGAGACGCTCCGCAAGAACTGCTCCGACTTCGGGATCCGGCTGCACCCCATGGGCGACGACGGCCAGGGCATCGTGCACGTCATCGGCCCGCAGCTCGGCCTGACCCAGCCCGGCATGACCGTCGTCTGCGGCGACTCGCACACCTCCACCCACGGCGCGTTCGGCGCGCTGGCGTTCGGCATCGGCACCAGCGAGGTCGAGCACGTCCTCGCCACGCAGACGCTGCCGCAGATCCAGCCGAAGACGATGGCCGTCACCGTCAACGGCACCCTGCCCGACGGCGTCACCGCCAAGGACCTGATCCTCGCGATCATCGCGAAGATCGGCACCGGCGGCGGCCAGGGCCACATCATCGAGTACCGCGGCGAGGCCGTCCGCTCGCTGTCGATGGAAGGCCGCATGACGGTCTGCAACATGTCCATCGAGGCCGGCGCCCGCGCCGGGATGATCGCCCCCGACGAGACCACGTTCGCCTACCTCAAGGGCCGCCCGAACGCCCCCCAGGGCGAGGACTGGGACAAGGCCGTCGAGTACTGGACGTCCCTGCGCACCGACGACGACGCGGTCTTCGACAAGGAGGTCGTGATCGACGCCGCCGAGCTGACCCCGTTCGTCACCTGGGGCACCAACCCCGGCCAGGGCCTCCCCCTCGCCGAGTCCGTGCCCGACCCCGCGACCATCGACGACCCCGTCAAGCGGCAGAACGCCGAGCGCGCCCTGGAGTACATGGGCCTCACCGCCGGCACCCCGCTGCGCGACATCGAGGTCGACACCGTCTTCGTCGGCTCCTGCACCAACGGCCGCATCGAGGACCTGCGCGCCGTCGCCGGCGTCCTGAAGGGCCGCAAGGTCGCCGACGGCGTCCGCATGCTGGTCGTCCCCGGCTCCATGGAGGTCAAGAAGCAGGCCGAGGAAGAGGGCCTCGACCGGGTCATCGCCGCCTCCGGCGCCGAATGGCGCGAGGCCGGCTGCTCGATGTGCCTCGCGATGAACCCCGACAAGCTCACCCCCGGCGAGCGCAGCGCCTCCACGTCCAACCGCAACTTCGAGGGCCGGCAGGGCCCCGGCGGCCGCACCCATCTGGTGTCGCCCGCCGTCGCTGCCGCCACCGCCGTCACCGGCCGCCTGGCCGCCCCCGCCGACCTGTAAGGAGCGACCGATGGAAGCCTTCACCACCTACACCGGGCGCGCCGTCCCGCTGCGGCGCAGCAACGTCGACACCGACCAGATCATCCCGGCCGTCTGGCTCAAGCAGGTCAGCCGCACCGGCTTCGACAAGGGCCTGTTCTCCGCCTGGCGCGAGGACCCCGCCTTCGTCCTGAACCAGCCGCAGTACGAGGGCGCCGGCATCCTCGTCGCCGGCCCCGACTTCGGCACCGGCTCGTCCCGCGAGCACGCCGTCTGGGCCCTCCAGCAGTACGGGTTCCGCGTCGTGATCGCCCCGCGCTTCGGCGACATCTTCCGCAACAACTCCACCAAGATGGGGCTGCTGCCGGTCGTGCTGACCGCCGAGCAGGTCGAGGCCCTGCAGAGCGCCGCCGAGAAGGATCCCGCCCTGGAGATCACCGTCGACCTCGACAAGCGCGAGGTCCGCTGGGGCGCCGACACCGCCCCCTTCGAGATCGACGACTACACACGCTGGCGGCTCATGGAGGGCCTGGACGACATCGGCCTCACCCTCCGCCACGGCGACGCCATCAACGACTACGAGGCCACCCGCCCCGCCTGGCTCCCGGTGACTGTGTAATCCCAGGGGGGCGACCCCCTGGAACCCCCGTCACGACGGACGGGCTGTTTCCCCGCTCCGCTGGCGCTCCGCGCGAAACAGCCCGTCCGTCGTCGGGCATGCCCGCTGCGCTCGCTGCACTCGCTCCGCGTGCCTGCCCGTGCTTGCCCAGGAGGGGCGACCCCCTGGAACCCCCGTCACGACGGACGGGCTGTTTCCCCGCTCCGCTGGCGCTCCGCGCGAAACAGCCTGTCGACCGTCGGGCATGCCCGCTCCACTCGCTAGCGCTCCCTCCGCGTGCCTGCCCGTGAGGTGGCTGAGCTTCAGCCTGCCGGGGCTGAGCTTCGAACGCTCCGGGGTGGGTTTCAACCTTTCCCTAGATTGGGCTCGAACCTGCCGGGCTGAGCTTCAACCTGCCGGGGTGGGCGCCAACTTGCTGGGGAGTTGGGCTTCAGCCCTCCGGGGGTTGGGCTTCGATCTGCGGGTGCTGGATGGGGCGTTGGCGTGGGCCAGGGTGGGGGTCGCGTAGCCTCGCGCGGGAGAATTGCTCGCAGGGGACGAGGACGCCCGAGCACTTGGGGGCTTTTGTGGACGCCGTGCCGTGGACCGGACCTCAGTGGGAGGACCCGGCGCTGACCCGGCTCGCCCGGCAGTTGCGCGACGCGCACCGGGCCGTGGCGCCGCTGCCGCCGCAGACCCGGCAGCGGCTCATCCGCCACCTCCTGGCGATCACCGATCTGGCGAAAAGGGACGCCGAGCTGGCCGCCCGCAGGCTGGAGGCGTTCCTGGCCGATTTCCACGGGGCGCCCGACGTCCGTTAGCGTGCGCAGTGGCCGGATCTGGTCCGGTCACCCGGCGAGACGGGGGCGAGGCCGACAAAAACGCCAGCGACACGGCAACTCTTGCGTGCAGGTGATTGTGTCCATGCTGAGGGTCCCTTAGTTTCGTTCGGGCAAGGGGGGAACTAGAGGAGTAACCCATGAACAAGCGTGAGCTGGTCGACGCCATCTCTGACCGGCTGGGCAGCAAGAAGGCCGCAGCCGAGGCCGTCGACGCGATCCTGGAGGCGATCCAATCCGCCGTCGCCAAGGGCGACAAGGTGGCGATCACCGGGTTCGGTTCGTTCGAGAAGGCCGACCGGCCTGCCCGTACGGCCCGCAACCCCGCAACGGGCAAGACCATCGAGGTTCCCGCGACGTCCGTGCCGAAGTTCAAGGCCGGCGCGGACTTCAAGAACCTGGTGGCCGGCAAGAAGTAGCCTCGCACGGCAGCGCCCGGGACCGTTTCGAACGGTCCCGGGCGCTGCCGTTTCCACGGCCCGTTCAGGTCCCCGGAAGGGGGAACGTCGACAGCGTCACCGCCGCGACCCGGCCGTCCTCCAGCGCCAGGTTCACCCGCTGCCCGAAGCGCAGTAGCCGCAGGCCCCCCGCCGCGAACGCGTCCGCGTCGAACGGCAGCTCCGTCCCGTCGTCCAGCAGCACGCTCCCCGTCCGCGCGGCCGCGTCGAAGTCCTTCACCGTCCCCTGCATGCGCGAACCCTATCCCCGGCTCTGCCCGGCGGACGGCGCGAAATCGGGGAGCAGCGCGGCGACGGCGGCGGTGCGCGGGCCGGTGCCGAGGGCCAGGGCGGCGCGCAGGTCGTCGGGGGTGTCGACGTCGCGGCGGACGCTGTCGGTCCCGGGCAGCAGCAGCTCACGGGCGCCGCGCGCGCGGTGCGCGGTGCGGGAGTCGCCGCCGAACGCGGGGGAGAACGGCACGCCGGGACGCGCCGTGTAGAGGGTCGTGCCGATGCCCGCCGCGTCCGGGACGAACGCTTCGGGCGCGCGGGCGGCCGCGTCGAGGACCGCGGCGAGTTCGTCGGGCCGCAGGGCGGGCAGGTCGGCGGAAAGGGCGCCGACGCCCGCGTCGGGGGCGAGGTCGCGGCCGCGTCCCGCCCCGTAGGCCAGCGCCGGGTTCAGCCCGGCGTCGGGCTCGTCCGGGACGATCCGGGCGCCGAGCGCGGCCAGCTCCGCGGCCGGGACGGGATCGTCGGTGACCACTATCACATCGCGGACGCGCGCGCAGCGCAGCGCCGCCGCGACGGTGTCGGCGGCGACCGCCAGGGCGAGCGCCGCGCGGTGCGGCCCCGCCGCCGCGGACATGCGGGTCTTGGCCCTCGCCAGCACCTTGACCGGCACGACGAGCGACCACTCGGGATGAGGCGCGCTTGGCGCTGGGGTAGACATGGCAACTCGACACTATGCGCAGACAACCGCGACACTTGAGGACACCCCGCGTTCACGCCGGGTTCGGATGGAGGAGGGACGGATCATGGGCCACGGGTACTCGCCTGGCTGGCGCAAGCTCACGATCGTCGTCCTGCGGCCCCTGCTGTTCGGGCTGCTGAGACGGGACTGGCGCGGCCGGGGCAACGTGCCCAGGACGGGCGGTGTGATCATCGCCGCCAACCACATCTCCGAGTCCGACCCGCTCGCCCTCGCGCACTTCGTCTACGAGGCCGGGCGCTACCCCGTCTACCTCGCCAAGGCCGCGCTGTTCAGCACGCCGATCGTGGGCGCCGCGATGCGCGGCACCGGCCAGATCCCGGTGCACCGCGACCGCGCCGACGCCGCGCTCGCCCTCAAGGACGCCGAGCAGGCGCTGGTCGACGGCGAGTGCCTGATGTTCTACCCGGAGGGCAGCTGCACCCGCGACCCCGAGCTGTGGCCGATGACCGGCCAGACGGGCGTGGCGCGGATGGCGCTGACGACGGGCGCGAAGGTCGTCCCGGTCGCGACGTGGGGCGCGCACGAGCTGCTGCCGTACAAGAAGGCCGAGCAGCGCGGGCTCGCCGGCAGCCTGAAGAAGGGGTTCCACCCGTTCCCGCGCAAGACGATGCAGGTGATCGCGGGGCCGCCGATCGACCTGTCGAAGTACGAGGGGCTGCCGCTCACCAAGGAGACGCTGCGCGCGGCCACCGACGACATCATGGACGTGATCTCCGAGCTGCTCGGCGAGCTGCGCGGCGAGCGCCCGCCGGCGGAGCGCTACGACCACCACCGGGTGCTGGAGGAGCGGCGCCGCGCCGCCAAGGACGCGGAGGCCGGCGGGGTGCCCGGCCCGGCGGAGCCGGCGGACGGCGCCGCCGAGAAGAGCAGGGCGGGTGACTCGTGACCTACCGCACCGCGGTGATGGGCGCCGGGTCCTGGGGGACCACGTTCGCCAAGCTGCTGCACGACGCGGGCGGCGAGGTCACCCTCTGGGGCCGCCGGCCCGAGCTCGTCGAGTCGATCAACGAGCGGCACGAGAACGCCGACTACCTGCCGGGCGTCGGGCTGCCCGCGCCGATCCGGGCGACCCTCGACCCCGCCGAGGCGCTGGACGGCGCCGACTTCGTGGCGCTCGCCGTCCCCGCGCAGAGCCTGCGCGGCAACCTCGCGGGCTGGGTGCCGCTGCTGCCGCCCGGGGCCGTCCTGGTCAGCCTGATGAAGGGCGTGGAGCTCGGCACGACCCGGCGGATGTCGGAGGTGATCCGGGAGGTCGCCGACGTCCCGGAGGAGCGGGTCGCGGTGTTCAGCGGGCCGAACGTGGCGCGCGAGATCGCGACCGGCGAGCCGAGCGCCGCGGTCGCCGCGTGCGTGGACGAGCAGGCCGCGGTGGGGCTGCAGGCCGCCACGATGACCCCCTACTTCCGCGTCTACACCTCCACGGACGTGATCGGCGTGGAGCTGGGCGGGGCGATCAAGAACGTCGTCGCGCTGTGCGTCGGGATGTCGGTCGGGCTCGGGTTCGGGTCCAACACCCAGGCGGTGCTGATGACCCGCGGGCTCGCCGAGATCACCCGGCTCGGCATCGCGCTCGGCGCCGACGAGCACACCTTCGCCGGACTCGCCGGGATGGGCGACCTCGCCGCGTCCTGCATGTCGCCGCTCGCGCGGAACCGGACGTTCGGCGAGAACCTCGGCCGCGGGATGACGCTGGAGGAGGTCGTCGCCGCCACCAAGCAGACCGCCGAGGGCGTGAAGTCCTCGGAGGCGGTGCTGGAGCTGGCCCGCAAGCACAACGTGGAGATGCCGATCACCGAGGCGGTCGTCTCGGTGCTGTACCACGGCACTCCGATCACGGAGGCGGCGATCTCGCTGATCTCCCGCTCGCCGAAGCCGGAACGGTACGGAGTGTGACCCGTGGACGACGCGACGTCGCGTCCGGCGCCCGGGGCGCGCCCGGATCGTTCGTGGCCGCACCGTACTGATCACCGATAGGGTCGGGAATCATGTCCCAGGTTTCCAAGATTCGCGTGGCCGTGGTGTTCGGCGGGCGCAGCTCCGAGCACGCGATCTCCTGCGTCACCGCGGGCGCCGTCATGGCCGCGATCGACCGGGACCGCTACGACGTGCTGCCGATCGGCATCGCCCGCGACGGCCGCTGGGTGCTCGCGCCCGAGGACCAGCGGCTCGCGATCCACGACGGCCGGCTCCCTGAGGTGTCGGGCGTCGGCAGCGCCCTGGCGCTGCCGTTCGACCCCGACAGCCGCGGCCTGATGGTCGTCGAGCCCGGCAAGGTGCCCGCCACGCTCGGCGAGGTCGACGTCGTGCTGCCGCTGCTGCACGGCCCGTACGGCGAGGATGGCACCATCCAGGGGCTGCTCGACCTCGCGGGCGTCCGGTACGTCGGCGCCGGGGTGCTGGCCAGCGCGGTCGGCATGGACAAGGGGTTCATGAAGCTCGTCTGGCAGGCGCGCGGCCTGCCGGTCGGCCCGTACGTGCTGATCGGCGACCGGGAGTGGCGCCGCGAGCGCAAGCGCAAGCTCGACGAGGTCAAGGAGCAGCTCGGGCTCGCCGCCGGGCGGGCGGTGTTCGTCAAGCCGGCCCGCGCCGGGTCCAGCATGGGCATCACCCGGGTCACCGACGAGGCCGACCTGGAGGCCGCGGTCGAGACGGCCCGCGAGCACGACCCGAAGGTGATCGTGGAGGCGGCGATCGAGGGCCGCGAGATCGAGTGCGGCGTGCTGCAGGGCCTGGACGACGGGCCGCCGGAGGCGAGCCTGCCCGCCGAGGTGCTGATGGCGGGCGACCACGACTTCTACGACTTCGAGACCAAGTACCTCGACGGCGGCACCCGGATGGCGATCCCGCCGGACCTGCCCGCGGAGGCGGTCGAGGAGGTCCGGGCGATCGCGGGGCAGGCGTTCGAGGCGCTGGACTGCGAGGGCCTCGCCCGCGTCGACTTCTTCCACACCCCGGACGGCCGCTGGATCCTCAATGAGATCAACACTATGCCGGGGTTCACGCCGGCGTCGGCGTTCCCGCAGATGTGGGCCGCGACCGGGCTGGACTACCCGTCGCTCGTCGACCGGCTGATCCAGACCGCGCTGCGCCGCTCCACCGGGCTCCGCTGACCCGGGGCGCCGGGGACGGGAGCGGCCCGCGGCGCGGCCGTTCGACGCCTCGGTGATGGCGGTTTGACGTGTCCTTCGCGGTGCTGAAATCCGGCCGAAACGCGCCCCGGACAGGATCGGGACCGTTCCCGCCACCGTTCCGGAAGGACGCCCGTCTTGACGCTCTCACCTGTTCCGCAGGCCCCGACCGCTCCCTTCCCCGCGGAGGGGAGGGCGCGGCCGGTGCCCGGGCACGACCGCTGGCATCCCGCGATCCCCGGCGTCGCCGAGGTGATCACCGGCGGGACCGTCCGGATGGAGTGCGCGGCCCGGGAGCCGGGCGAGGACGCGGTGCTGTGCGGCCCGCTCGTGGTCGTCGGCGCGGAGCCCGGCGACGTGATCGTGGTGGACGTCCTCGGGGTGGGCCGCGCCGACGGGGTGCACTGCGCGTCGGGGCATCCCGGGCTCATCGGGTGCGCCCCGCGGGCGGTGCGGGCGGCGCCGGACGACGACCAGGGCAGGATGCTGCTCGGCGGGGTGCATCCGGCGGCGCGCGCACGGGTGGCGGCGGAGGCGGTGCGCAGCGAGGCCCGCGGCCGGGACATCGGCGGCTGCGCGATCGCGCCGCTCACCGCCGGGTCGCGGATCCTGCTGCCGGTGCACGTGCACGGCGCCAAGCTGTCGGTCGGCGACCTGCACTTCCCGCCGCGCGGCGCCCTCGACTGCCGCGCCGCGGGCCTGCCCGGGTGGATCGATCTGCGGATCAACCTGACCCGGCGGGGCGTCGAGCGGTTCCGCGTGACCGGCCCGATGCTGATGTCCGCCCCTCGTTGAGCTGCGGCGTGTCGTCATGAGGGCGACACGTCGCGAGGCAGCGGTGCGGGTCAGGCGCGGAAGACCTCGCCGCCGTCGACATTGAGGATCTGGCCGGTGATCCAGGCGGCGTCGTCCGACAGCAGGAACAGGCAGGCGCCGACCATGTCCTCGGGCGTGCCCATCCGCTTGAGCGCCATCTTCTGGTCGACGATCTTCTGCGACATGTTGCCCGGGACGACCCTGCGGTTCGCCTCGGTGTCGGTCGGGCCCGGCGCGATGGCGTTCACCCGGATGCCCATGCCGCCGAGCTCGTGCGCGAGCTGCTGCGTCAGCCCGTTGATCGCGACCTTCGCGAGCCCGTAGAAGCCGGAGTACTGCCAGGCGGCCGTGGACGACTGGTTCACGATCGAGCCGCCGCCGCGCGCCTGCATGTGCGGGTGGCAGGCGCGCGCGCACAGCAGTGCGCCGTCCATGTTCACCGCCATGAACTTCTTGTAGTAGTCCCAGTCGACGGTGAACAGGAAGTCGAGCTTCATCGTCCCGAAGATGGCCGCGTTGTTCACCAGGTGGTCGATGCCGCCGAACCGCTCCACCGCGGCGGCGGCCATGGCCTCGGTGGACGCCGGGTCCGACACGTCGGTCCGCACGAACAGGCCCTTGATGTCGTCGGCGACGGCCCGGCCGCGCTCGTCGACGTCCGCGACGACGACGGACGCGCCCTCGGCCGCGAGTCCCCGCGCGTACGCCTCGCCGATGCCCTGGGCCGCACCGGTGACGATCGCGACCTTTCCCTCGAACCTCATGCTCACAGTCCCTCCGCGGGCGGCCGTCCGGCCTCTGATTCTGGACAGGTGTCCAGACTACAGTTCAGGACGGTCCGCGGCGCAAGGGGCGGATCCCCACGATCTCCGCGCATCCGCCGCATCGCGAAGATGTAGGGCGCAGGCCCCGATCCCGGGACGAAATGATCTAGGGTGAGCGCCGGGGGAGCGGTGGCACTGCAGCGGATCAAGGTCGGGGCCGTCTACGGCGGCGCCCTGCTCGGCCCGCTCGGCGGCGGGGTCGTCTCGCCGATGCTCCCGGAGATCGGCCGGTCCGTGCACGCCCCGGCGGGCGCCGCGGCCGCGTCGCTGACCGCCTACTTCGTGCCGTTCGCGCTGGTCCAGCTGGTGTCCGGGACGCTGGGGGAGCGCTGGGGGCGCCGCCGGACGGTCCGGATCGCCTACCTGGTGTACGCGGCGGGCTCGCTGGTGTGCGCGCTCGCGCCGACGCTGGGCCTGTTCCTCGGGGCGCGGGCCGCGCTCGGGGCCGCCAACGCCTTCACCTCGCCGCTGCTGCTCGCCGGGCTCGGCGACATCGTGCCGCGCGACCGCCACGGGCGGGCGGTCGGCGTGTACTCCAGCTGCCAGGCGGCCGGGCAGTCGTTCGCGCCGCTGGTCGGCGGGCTCGCCGCGGAGTCGTCGTGGCGGCTCGGGTTCGTCGTGGTCGCGGCGGCCGCGGTGCTGCTGGCGTTCGCGCCGCCGCCGGGCGAGCCGCGCCCGGCCGCGGCGGCGCCGCCCTGGCGGCCGCTGCTCAGCCGGCGGATGGGCCTGCTGTCGGCGGCCTCGTTCCTGTCCTACCTCGGCGCGTCCGCGCTGCCGTTCCTCGTCGCGCTGTACGCGCGGGAGGAACTGCACGTCAGCGCGGACCTCACCGGCGTCGCGCTGCTCGGGTTCGGGGTGGCGGGGCTGGTGCTCGGCGCCGTGTGGGGACGCGTCGCCGAGCGGGCCGGGGCGCGGCTGTGCGGCGGCGTCGCGGCCGTGGTGACCGGGGTGTTCGTCGCCGTGGTCGGGTCGTCCGGATCCGTGGGCGCGCTCGCCCTGTGGTGGACGCTGGCGGGCGCGGGGGCGTCGATGATGACCGTCGCGCTGCAGAGCCTGACGATGCGGGCGGTGCCGCGGAACCGGGGCGGAGCGCTGTCGGCGGTGTCGGCGTTCCGGTTCGGCGGCGGAGCGGTCGCGCCGCTGGTGTGGCTGCCGGTCTACCACGCCGGCGCGGCGGGCGCCTTCGCCGCGGCGGCGAGCTCGCTGCTGCTGGTCGTCCCGGCCCTCGCGCTGGCCGGCGAAGCCGCGGGGTGACGATGCTCACCGGACCGTGCCATTGTTGGGCGCCGGGGACCGCCGGTAACTTACTGGACGTATCGTCAATAACCCGTCGGCGCGCCGGAGGGAAGCCCATGTCGGTCCAGCAGCCGCCCGTACGGCGGCCCCCGGAGCCGGAGAACATCGTCCTGCGGGCGCGCGACGTCCGCTTCGACTGGTCGGACGTCCCCCTGCACTGGATCCCCCGCGACCCGGTGGCCACCCACCTCATCAACGTCCTGCACATGCTGCTGCCGGCCGGCGAGGAGTGGTTCGTCAAGGTCTTCAAGGAGGCCGTCCCGTACATCCGCGACGACCGGCTCCGCGAGGACGTCCTGGGCTTCATCGGGCAGGAGGCCGTGCACGCCGCTTCCCACGACGCCGTCCTCGACCACTTCGTCGAGCAGGGCCTGGACGTGCGGCCGTTCGTCCGGCAGGTCGAGTTCGTCTTCGCGGACCTGCTCGGCGACCGCGGCCTCACCGGCGACCGCAAGCGGGCCTGGCTGTTCGAGCGCATCGCGCTGATCGCCGCGATCGAGCACTTCACCGGCGTCCTCGGCGACTGGATCCTCAACGCGAAGGCGCTGGACGAGGCGGGCGCCGACCCGACCATGCTGGACCTGCTGCGCTGGCACGGCGCCGAGGAGGTCGAGCACCGGCACGTCGCGCACGACCTGTTCATGCACCTCGACGGCTCGTACGCGGCGCGGCTCCGCGCGATGGGCGAGACGATCACCATGCTCGGCGCGCTGTGGCACCGCGGGCACCGCTTCCTGATGGCCCGCGACCCGATCGTCCGCGGCCGGATCAAGGGCGGGATGCGGCACCTGCGCCGCACCGGCCCGGCGGGCCTCACCCCCTCCGGGCGGATGGTCGGCGCCTCGGTGGCGCGCTACCTCAGGCGCTCCTACAGCCCGCTGAACGAGGGCTCCACCAGTCAGGCGCTCGCCTACCTGGCCGCGTCGCCGGCGGCCCGGGCGGCCCTGCGATGATCCCGCCCGACCTGCGGGGGCGCCGCGAGCGCGACCCGTTCTGGGTCGCGGTGAACGCCGCGTTCAACGGCATCCAGCGGTTCCGCTCGCTGCGCGCCCCCGCCCCGCCCGCCGTCCGGCCCGTCGACCGGACGATGCGCCTGACCGTCCAGGAGGTGCGCCGCGAGGCCGAGGACGTGGTGAGCCTGCGGCTCGGCGCCCCAGACGGGCGCGTCCTGCCCGCGTGGCAGCCCGGCGGCCACCTGGACGTGCTGCTCGCGTCCGGGCGCCGCCGCCAGTACTCGCTGTGCGGCGACCCCGCCGACCGGCGCTCCTACCGGATCGCCGTCCGCCGCCTGCCGGGCGGGGGCGGCGGGTCCGTCGAGATGCACGGGCTGCGGGAAGGCGACCGGCTCGCCGTGCGGGGGCCGCGCAACGCGTTCCCGTTCCTGGCGCACGACCGGTACGTGTTCCTCGCCGGCGGCATCGGCATCACGCCCATCCTGCCGATGGTGACCGCCGCCGACCGGTACGGCGCGGACTGGAGCCTGGTCTACACCGGCCGGAGCCGCGCGTCCCTGCCGTTCCTGGACGAGCTGCCCGCCCGCCGCGTGACCGTCCGCACCGACGACGAGCACGGCGTGCCGTCCGCCGCGGACCTGCTCGGCGACGTCCCCGCCGGGACCGCCGTGTACTGCTGCGGCCCCGCCCCGATGATCGACGCCGTCCGCGCGGCCGTGAGGATGGACGCGACCCTGCACTACGAGCGCTTCGCGCCGCCGCCCGTCACCGGCGGGAAGCCGTTCGAGGTGGAGTTGCGGCGCAGCGGTCGCACCCTCCCGGTGCCCGCCGACCGGTCCGCCCTCGACGTCATCAGGGACGTGCTGCCGGACGTCGCCTACTCCTGCCGGCAGGGCTTCTGCGGCACCTGCCGGACCGCCGTCCTGTCCGGCGACGTGGACGACCGCGCCCCGTCCGACCAGGGCGACGACTCCATGCTGGTCTGCGTCTCCCGCGCCGCCTCGGGGCGGATCAGCCTCGACCTGTGACCCCGCGGAGACCACGGCCGGAGCCAGGATGTGCCAGGCTTGGGGGATCTGGTCCCGTCCTGAGGAGAACGTGCCGTGCCGCCAGCCGACCTGCCGGATCGCATCGGCCCCTACCGGGTGGCGGACCGGCTCGGCGAGGGCGGGATGGGGACGGTCTACGTCGGCCTGGACCAGACCGGCCGCAAGGTCGCCATCAAGGTGATCCGCCGCGAGTACGCCGCCGACCGGCAGTACCGGGCGCGGTTCCAGGCGGAGGTCGCGGCGGCGCAGCGGGTCCGCCCGTTCTGCACCGCGCCGGTGCTCGACGCCGACCCGGCGGCCGACCCGCCGTACCTGGTCACCGAGTTCGTCAACGGCCCGAGCCTCGACGACTCCGTCGCCAAGGACGGCCCGCTGCGCGGCGCCGACCTGGAGGCCGTCGCCGTCGGGATCGCGACCGCGCTGACCGCGATCCACGACGCGGGCGTCGTGCACCGCGACCTCAAGCCGGCGAACGTGCTGCTGTCCACGTTCGGGCCGCGCGTCATCGACTTCGGCATCGCCCGGTCGGTGGACGGGACGCGACTCACCGCGACCGGCGGCATCGTCGGCACGCCCGCGTTCATGGCCCCCGAGCAGCTGGACGGGCGCGGCGCGACCCCCGCGTCCGACGTGTTCGCCTGGGGCGCGACCGTGGCGTTCGCGGCGCGCGGCGGTCCCTGCTTCGCCGGCGACTCGCTCCCGGCGATCATCCACCAGATCGTCAGCGGCGAGCCCGATCTGAGCGGGCTGCATGGGACGCTGCTCGGCGCGGTCGGGTCCGCGCTCGCGAAGGACCCGGCGCGCCGCCCGTCCGCGCAGGCGCTCCTGGACCGGCTGATCTCCGGCGGTGCCCCGCGGCAGGCGCCGGCCGGCCCGCCACCCGGCGGCTCGTTCCGGACGGGCCTGTCGCAGACCGGCCTGTCACAGGTCGGGGCGCCGAGGCACGCCGCCACCGGGAGCGGCCAGCGGCCCGCGCGGCACGGGGGCCTTTCCGCTGCGCCGCCCCCGGCGCACACATCCACCCCGCCTCCGGCACATGCGTCTACGCCGCCTCCGGCACATGCCTCCACGCCGCCTCCGGCGCATGCTCCTTCGCCGGCGCTCGCGGCGGGGGAGGCCGACGCGCTCGTCGAACGGCAGTACCGGCAGGCCGCGCAGGCGGGCGACCCGGCCGCGATGCGCAACCTCGCGGCGCTGCTGAGCATGCAGGGCCGCACGGCCGAGGCCGAGTCGTGGCAGAAGTACGCCGACGCGGTCGCCGCCCGCCCGGCGCCGTATCCGCAGGGCACCGTCGCGCCGGGCGCCTACGGCGCGCCGACCCGGCCGCCGGGCGCCGCCGCCGCACCGAACCCGTACGGCAAGCCGTCCTACAACCACGCGTCGATCTACGCGCTGGTCTGCGGGCTCGTCGGACTGATCTCCTGCGGACTGACGTCCATCCCGGCGATCGTCGCCGGGCACATCGCCTGGGCGCGGGTGCGCCGCTCCCGGCAGCGCGGCCTCGGCTTCGCGATCACCGGGATCACGCTCGGCTGGCTCATGGTCGGAGTGTGGGTACTGCTCCTGATCGGCTGGCTGATGCCGGACGACACGTCCACCGGCTGAACGCCCGGCGCGATAAATGCGTTGCGGGCCGCTGGCGGCCGATGGCACCGTGGAGCACGTCAGCCCGTCCGAGACGGTGACACGAGACTCGAGAGGAGGACCGGCCATGGCGATGCAGCGACTACGACTCCGACTGCCCTCGGCGTCGCACGCCCGCCCCGGCCGGTATCCCCTCTCCTAGAGGCCCCCTGGCCGAGCCGCCGCGAGCGACGCCTCGCACAGACCTGCGGCTCTACCCCAACAGGCAGAGGGGCCATCCTCAGATGGTGGACGTTCCGGGTTCGAATCCCGGGAGCCGCACGCACGCCTCCGTAGTCCAACGGTAGAGACAGCGGCATGAGGTGCCGTGTGCTGGGGGTTCGAATCCCTCCGGAGGTACGAGCGGGCTCGCGCATGGGGCGGCGCCGACGCGGGAGAGTCGGGCCTGTCTGTAAAACAGGTGCTTTGTCTGAGTGGGTTCGAATCCCACCCGCCCCACCATTCCCGCCGAAGGCGTCAGCGCTGGCGCTCGTGGATGTAGAGCTCCTTGCGGCCGGCGGGCCCGACGGAGCGGTGGTCGGGCACCGGAAGCTCGTAGCGGACCTTCCGCAGATGGTCGCCGTACTGCCGGTCGGCGTTGTAGACGGACCGGAACTTCCAGATCGATCTGGCGAAGTTGGTCTGCCCGTGCCACAGGTGGCGGCCCATGATGCCGAGCGTCTGCGCCGCCGCCGCGACGCCGAGGTGCTTGCGGTTCATCACCGACTGCGTCTTCACCAGCTCGCGGTAGAACTCATGCAGCGGCAGCTTCGTCGGCACCACCGCGTGCTGGATGTCGAAGAGGCGGTAGTCGCGCGTCGTCAGCTTGCGCGACTCGGTGTGCCAGATCTCCGTGCCCGGATAGGGCGTCATCACGGTGAGGTTGACGATCTCGGGCACCGACAGCGCCCACTCGCGGACGAGCTTGAACCGCCTCGCGTCCCAGGCCGGGTCCACGATCAGGTTGATGGCCACGGTGAGGCCCATCCTGCGGGCGAGTTCCAGGGCCTTGATGTTGGTGTCGGGGCTCGTCCGCTTGCGGTACCGGTCGAGGCCCTCCTCGTCGAGCGCCTCCATGCCGAGGAACATGTAGTTCAGGCCGAGCCGCCGCCACCGCTCGAAGACCTCGGGATGGCGCAGCAGCACGTCCGCACGGGTCTCCAGGTAGTACTCCTTGCGGATGCCGCGCCGCTCCACCTCGGCGGCGATCGCGTCGCCGTGCTCCGGCTTGATGAACGCGACGTCGTCGACGATGAACAGGCCCGGCTCGCGGATCGAGGCGATCTCCTCCGCCGCGGCCTCCGGCGACACCTTCCGGTACGTGCGGCCGTAGAACGTCCAGGCGCTGCAGAACGAGCAGTCCCACGGGCAGCCGCGGGTGAACTCGATGGACGCGGCCGGGTCCAGGACGCCGATGAAGTACTTGTGGCGGCGCCGGGTCAGGTCGCGGGCCGGACGCGGCGCGTCCAGGCCGTCGAGCAGCAGCGGCACCTTCTTGCAGGTGCCGTCGGCGGTCACGGCGCCCGGCACCTCGCCGAGGCCGCCGTCGCGGGCGGCCTCCAGCAGCAGCGGCGCCGCCACCTCGCCCTCCCCGCGCAGCACCGCGTCCAGCGCCCCGTTCGCCTGGTCGAGGACGTGCGCCGCGATGAACGAGACGCTGTGCCCGCCGGCGAAGACGAAGCACTCCGGCAGCCGGCGCTTGACCTCCTTGGCAAGGTCGATCATCTCCGGCACGTTGGCCAGGTAGTTGACCCCGAACCCGACGGCCTCGGGCCGGAACTCGCGCAGCTCGCGGCGCAGGTCGTCATGGGTGAAGATCTGCAGGTCCAGCAGCCGGACCTGGTGGCCGGCGGTGCGCAGCGCCGCGGCGACCCGCTCGACGCCGAGCGGTTCCAGCCGCAGGAAGATCTCCGAGTACATCAGTCCGCTGGGATGGACCAGGAGAGTGCGCATCGGGTTCCCTTCCCAGGCGCGTCGGCCGTTCGCCGGCGGTCACGGGGCCGCGTCGCCCGGACAGCGGACTGTTACCCGTGATAACGGAGAGTTAACGAGTTGGCGCGGCGGCGGGCGCTTAACTAATGTCTGGACATGTGTCCGGGGAACTGTCGACCGAATCCACCCGCCGCCGCCTGACGCCGCGGCAGGCCGACACGGTGCGGCGCCTCACCGACGCCGCCGTCGAGGAGGTCCGCGACACCGGCTACGACGGGCTGACCGTCCGCAACGTCGCCCGCCGCGCGGGCGTCGCGCCGGCCACCGCCTACACCTACTTCGCCTCCAAGAACCACCTCATCACCGAGGTGTTCTGGCGGCGGCTCAGCGCGCTGCCGCCCGTCGGCCCCGTCGAGTCGGGCGGCGGCCGGGACGTCGCCGGCCGCGTCGAGCGGGTGCTGCGCGAGATCGCGCTGCTGGTGTCCGACGAGCCGGAGCTCGCCGCCGCGTGCACCTCCGCCATGCTCGGCACCGACCCCGACGTCCGGGAACTGCGCGCCCGCATCGGCACCGCGATCCGCACCCGGCTCAAGGACGCGCTGGCGGACCACGACGACCCCGCCGTCCTCGGCGCGCTGGAACTGGCCTACTCGGGTGCGCTCCTGCACGCCGGCATGGGCTACACCTCCTACACCCGCATGGCCGACCGGCTCGCCGAGATGGCCCGGCTCATCGTGCCCGGTGGTGACGGGAAGGCCCGGCGGCCACCGGACCGGGCGGTCTAGATCTGGCCCTCCGGCTTCGCCGGGATCGTCGCCTTGATCGCCGGGGTCAGCTCGATCAGCACGTCCCCGGCCGGCCGGTACTTCGCCGGGACCGTCACCTCCACGTACGCCTGCCGCCCCACCGCCGTCCACGTCACCGGACGGTCCACCGGCTGCCCGAACCAGCTGATCCCGTTGATGTCCACCAGCTCCGACGTCTGCCGCAGCGCGGCCGGGATCGGGACGCCGCAGCGCAGCGCGATCGCCGGCGACCCCCACGCCGCCGTCAGCTGCGAATCGGGCTCGGTGTCCCGCAACGACCGGCCGTGCACCTTCGCGGGCAGCCGCAGCCCCTCGCAGAGCCGTTGCGTCGCCGCGTCCGGATGCGGGACCGGAACCTCCACCGCCCCGTCCCCGCACGCCGCGGGCAGCAGCATCAGCGGAGCCAGCAGCACCGGCGCCCAGCGGAACCGGAACCTAGATGTGGACAATGGGGCAGGTGAGGGTGCGCGTGATGCCCTCGACCGTCTGGATCTGCGCGACGACGAGCTTGCCCAGCTCGTCCACATTGCGCGCCTCCGCTCGGACGATCACGTCGTAGGGCCCCGTGACGTCCTCCGCCAGGGTCACGCCGGGAACGCCGGAGATGTGCCCCGCGACCTCGGCCGCCTTGCCCACTTCGGTCTGGATGAGGATGTAGGCCTGCACCATCACGTCCTCCCCGGGCGGAGAAATAGCCGTCGGACGGTCACCGTATCGTGTTACGCGGCGCGGCGGGCGTCCGGGGGGCGCACAGCGCGCGCACGGGCCGCCGCGAGCCCGGCGGGACACGAGTGGCCGGGCGGGTGAGGCCGGGCGGTGAGAGGGCGGGAACGGAGCGGATGGGCACCATCGGGGAGCTGGGCGAGTTCGGGCTGATCGGCAGGCTGACGCGGCGGCTCCCGCAGGGACCGGACGTCCGGCTCGGCCCCGGCGACGACGCCGCGGTCGTCGCCGCCCCCGACGGCCGGGTCGTCGCCACCACCGACCTGCTCGTCGAGGGGCGGCACTTCCGCCGCGACTGGTCCGGCCCCTACGACATCGGCCGCAAGGCCGCCGCGCAGAACCTCGCCGACGTGGTCGCCATGGGCGCCCGCCCGACCGCGCTGCTCGTCGGGTTCGCCGCGCCGCCGTCCACCGACGCCGCCTGGGCCGAACGGCTCTACGACGGCCTCGCCGACGAGTGCCGCCGCGCCGGCGCGTCCGTCGCGGGCGGCGACGTGGTCGGCGCCCCCGCGGTCACCCTCGCGGTCACCGCGCTCGGCGACCTCGGCGGCGCCGCGCCGCTCACCCGGTCCGGCGCCCGTCCGGGCGACCTCGTCGCCGTGCGCGGCCGCCTCGGACACGCCTCCGCCGGGCTGGCGCTGCTCACCGAAGGCCGCGACGGGCCCGCCGAACTGATCGCCGCGCACCGCCGCCCCGAGCCGCCCTACGAGGCGGGCGCCGAGGCGCGGGCCGCGCGCGCGACCGCGCTGCTCGACGTCAGCGACGGCCTCGTCCAGGACCTCGGGCACCTCGCCGACGCGAGCGGGGTGCGGATCGACGTCGACTCCGCGACACTGGTGGTCCCGGAGTCCCTCGGCCCGGACGGGCTGCGGCACGTGCTCACCGGCGGCGAGGACCACGGCTTCGCCGGGACCTTCCCGCCGGATTCCCCGCCGCCCCCGTCCTGGAGGGTGATCGGAACCGTAGGAGAGGGTGCCGGGGTGCGCGTCGACGGGCGCGTCCCGGACGCCGCCGGATGGGATCACTTCCGGGGGTGAACGGCCGGTTGCCACCGGGTGCCCGCCGGGTGCGCTTTCCTCATCCGGTAGGCATGTTTGGTACTGGTTTGGTATACATCCTGTGATCGAAGAGGAATGGGATGGGACGACACACCAAGCGCGAGCGACCCGATGACGAGCCCGCGCCGGACGATCCGGCGCCCGCGGGTCCGTTCCTCGGAGCCCCTCCCGGCCCGTCCTTCGAGGCCTTCTCCGGCCCGACCGACGACCAGGTGTTCTTCTCCTACGAGCCCTACCCTCCCGCCTCCTCGCCCGCCGCCCCCGCCGGCCCGCCGCCCGTCGCGCAGCGCCAGCACGGCCCTCCGCAAGCGCACCGCTTCGAGCCTTATCCCGGCGACTACCCGGGCGACCTCCCCGCCGCCATGGCCGGCCGCGACGACCGCGTTCCCGGCGCCTCCCAGCCGCCCCCCGCGCCCATGGCGGGCACCCGCGCCGACGCCCTCGTGCAAGCGCCGCCCCGGGACCCTGCCGCCTCGTCCGACCGGTCCCCGGGCTCCTCGGGCTCTCCGGCCTCCACGCGGGCCCGCGTCGCCCGGCTCGTGTCCGCGCTCCCCGTCCCGATGCTGCCGATCGTGGCGCTCGTCATCGCCGTCGGCGTCGTCGCGTACGCGCTCAGCACCCAGCAGATCTCTTTGAACTTCGCCGGCGGCGCCCCCAAGGACCCGGTCAACCCCCGCGACAGCCAGGTCTCCCAGCGCGGGCCGGGCAACCGCGCCGGCCGCGCGAGCCGCCCCGACGGGCTCGTCATCGCCTTCCACGTCGTCTCCCGCACGAGCACCGCGTTCCGTGCCACCGGCACCGTCGCCAACCGGGGCCGGACGACGGTGTCCCGGTGGGCGCTCGCCTTCAAGATCCCGAACGTGACGGTGCGCGCGATCAGCGGCGCGATCGTCGTCAGGACCGGGCAGCTCGCCTACGTCCGCGGCCGCACGGGCCTCGCGCCGGGGGCCTCCGCCCAGTTCGTCTTCACCGCGAACGGCACGCCGCGCAAGCCGACCTACTGCATCATGAACAAGCTCGCCTGCGCCATCCTGTGACCCCGCGGGCCGGGAACCGCACCGCGCGACAGATCGCCATAAAGTGGACGCCATGCAGCAGAACGCGTCCGCGCCCCGCCAGGCCCCGCCCCTCGTGCTCACGATCGCGGGCTCGGACTCCGGAGGCGGCGCCGGGATCCAGGCGGACCTGAAGACCATGCTCGCGCTCGGCGTGCACGGGATGAGCGTCATCGCCGCCGTCACCGCGCAGAACTCCCTCGGCGTCCAGGGCTACTGGGAGCTGCCCGCCGAGGCCGTCCGCGCCCAGCTCGACTCCGTGCTCTCCGACATCGGCGTGCACGCGATCAAGACCGGGATGCTCGCGTCGACCGTGCTGGTCGAGACCGTCGCCGAGGCGCTCGCCGCGTCGGACGCCCCGTCCGTCGTGGACCCGGTCGGCGTCTCCAAGCACGGCGACTCGCTGCTCGCGCCGGACGCCGTCGCCGCGGTGCGCTCCGCGCTGCTGCCCGCCGCGACCGTCGTCACCCCGAACCTGTACGAGGTCGAGCAGCTCACCGGCGTCAAGGTGGTGGACGAGCGGGGCCTGCGCGAGGCCGCCGAGGCGGTCAAGGCGCTCGGCCCCCGCTGGGTGCTCATCAAGGGCGGCCACCTCCCCGGCGAGCCCGCCGACCTGCTCTTCGACGGCGAGCGCGAGCACCGCTTCAGCGCGCCGCGGCACGACAACCGGCACACCCACGGCACCGGCTGCACCCTCGCGTCCGCGATCGCCTCCCGCCTCGCGCTCGGCGACGACGTCCCCGCCGCCGTCGGCGCGGCCAAGGAGTACGTCACCGGCGCGATCGCCGCGGGCTTCCCGCTCGGCGCCGGCATCGGCCCTGTCGACCACGGCTGGCGGTGGCGTTGATGCAAGCGTGCTGACTCAATCCCGGCCCGAGGAGCTCGCCTGGCGGCTCGCCCCTCGACCGAGATCGGGCGAGCGCGGCATCGCTTCGCGATCTTCCCGGTGGAGGCTCGCCTCCGGCGTCGCCTCCACCGGCCGGCTAACGCGCTCGCGTGACGGCCGGGCGCCGCGCGTCAAAGGGTCCGGGCACGCGAAAACCGGTTCACCGGGCAGTCCCGATGAACCGGCTCAGGCTCGCGTCCTGCGGGTCAGACGGTCGGCTTGACGACCTTGCCGGCCTTGATGCAGGAGGTGCAGGCGTTGATCCGCTTGGTGCTGCCGTTCACGACGGCGCGCACGCGCTGGATGTTGGGGTTCCAGCGGCGCGGGGTGCGGCGGTGCGAGTGGGAGACGCGCATGCCGAAACCGGGTCCCTTGCCGCAGACGTCGCAGACGGAAGCCACGGGAAACTCCAAGTGGTGTCGATGCTCTACCGGAGCGCCGCCCGTCGCCGCCGCGGGCGGGGCCGGGCTTCGTGGGCGCTCACTGATCGCGCCTCGGACGAGGCGCACGGATCAGACTAGCCGAACGGCCCCTGACTAAGCGAATCGAAGCCGCGGTCAGGACGCTGGCGTCCGGCGGCGAGGGCACTGCAAGATTGCCCGATGGTCCTTGATGCGGCGTCGGTGCGTCGGTGGTGCAGGCTCGCGGCGGACGCCCTCGGCCGCACCCGCGGGGAGATCGACGCGCTGAACGTCTTCCCCGTCCCCGACGGCGACACCGGCACGAACCTGCACCTCACCGTCCTCGCGGCGGCGGACGCGGCGGACGCCCTGCCCTCCGGCGCGCGCGAGGCGGACGCGTGGCGGGCCGTCTCGCAGGCCGCGCTGCTGGGCGCGCGGGGCAACTCCGGAGTGATCCTCAGCCAGGTCCTGCGCGGCATGGCCGACGTGCTCGGCGCCCCGGCGGAGCGGGGCGGCGCGGCGCTCGCGGAGGCGCTGGAGCATGCGTCCGTGCTGGCCAGGGCGGCGGTCGAGCATCCCGTCGAGGGCACGATCCTGAGCGTGCTGGCCGAGGCGGCGTCGGCGGCGTCGGAGGCGTCCGCGGCCGGCGTGGAGGAGACGGCCCGTGCGGCGGCGGGCGGGGCGCGCCGGGCGCTGCGCCGCACGACCGGGCAGCTCGACGTGCTGGCCCGCAGCGGCGTGGTGGACGCGGGCGCGGCCGGGTTGTGCGTGGTGCTCGACGCGCTCGCCGCCGTGGTCACCGAGGAGTATCCCGAGCACTACGAGGTGCCGGCGCGCACCGCCGGGACGGCGCCGCCGCCCGCCGAGCGGCCCGAGCCCCAAGGCCCCGGCTACGAGGTCATGTATCTGCTGGACGCGCCGGACGAGGCCGTCCACCGCCTGCGGGAGACGCTCGACGGCCTCGGCGACTCGCTCGTCGTGGTGGGCGGCGACGGCCTGTGGAACGTCCACGTGCACGTCGACGACGCGGGCGCCGCGATCGAGGCGGGCCTGGCCGCGGGGCGGCCGCACCGCGTCCGCGTCGCCTACCTGCACGCCGCGTCTGCGGGCGAGCCGCACGAGCCGCATGCGGGACGCGCGGTGGTCGCGGTGACCGCCGCCGACGGGCTGGCCGTGCTGTTCGAGGAGGCCGGCGCCCGGGTCGTGCGGCGCGAGCCCGGCGCGGTGCCGCCGCTGGCGGTGCTGGCCGAGGCGATCCTCGCGGCGGGCGACGAGGTGGTGGTGCTGCCGGACGAGCCGGAGGTCCTGGCGCTCGCCGAGGCCGCCGCCGAGCGCGCGCGGGACGGCGGCGCGCGCATCGCGGTGGTCCCGGCGAAGGCGTCCGTGCAGGGACTCGCGGCGCTGGCGGTGCACGACCCGCTGCGCCGCTTCGGCGACGACGTCATCGCGATGACCCGTGCCGCCGGCGCCACCCGGTTCGGGCATCTGGAGGTGGCCGCGGAGGAGGCGGTGACGAGCGTCGGCCTGTGCCGGCCCGGCGACGTCCTCGGCCTGATCGAGGGCGACGTCGCGACGATCGGCGCGGACGTCGCGGAGGTCGCCCGGCGCGTCCTGGACCGGATGCTGTCGGGCGGCGGCGAGCTCGTCACCCTGATCGCCGGGCGGGACGCACCGCCCGGGCTGGCCGAGGGGCTGCGGGAGCACCTGCACGGCGGCCGGCCCGATGTGGAGGTCTGCCTTTACGACGGGGCGCAGCGCCGGTGCCCGCTGCTCATCGGAGTCGAGTGATTCGTGTCCCCGCCATGGGCTAGAAAGGAGTCCGTGGCGAATCTCGACGAGCCGTTGCGCAAGGTTCTCGGCGACAAGACGGCCAAGGTGCTGGAGAAGGGCCTCGAGCTGCACACGGCCGGCGACCTGCTGCACCACTATCCGCGCCGCTACGCCACCCGGGGCGAGCTGACGCCGCTGAACGAGCTGCTGGACGGCGAGCACGTCACCGTCATGGCGGAGGTCGTGAAGGTGCAGGGCCGGACGCTGTCGCGCAGCCCCGGCTACGTCCTGGAGATCACCGTCACCGACGGCACCGGGCAGCTGAAGCTGAGCTTCTTCGGCCGCAAGGGCTCCTACCGTCCCGAGAAGGACCTGTCGCCCGGCACCCGCGGCCTGTTCGCCGGCAAGATCAGCACCTACCGGCCGCGCAGCGGGAACGTTCAGCGGCAGCTCACGCACCCGCAGTACAAGGTGGTCGCGGAGCGGACCGCCGAGCAGGCCGCGCAGGAGTGGGCGGACGAGATCATCCCGATCTACCCGTCCACCAAGGGCCTCGACATCGAGACGATCGGCAAGTCGGTCGGGATGGTCCTGGACCAGCTCGACCTGCCCGCCGACCCGATGCCGGAGGCGCTGCTGCGGCGCCGCGGGCTGATCGGCCTGCGCGAGGCGTACGAGGGCATCCACCGGCCGAAGTCCTGGGACGAGCTGGGCCGCGCCCGCAAGCGCCTGAAGTGGGACGAGGCGTTCGTCGTCCAGGTGGCGCTGGCGCAGCGCCGGCTCGCGGCCGCCGCGCTCCCGGCGAAGCCGCGCCCGCCGTCGTTCGGCGGCGCCCTCGCCGAGTTCGACGCGCGGCTGCCGTTCGAGCTGACCAAGGGCCAGCGCGAGGTCGGCGACGAGATCGCCGCCGACCTGGCCCTCGAACACCCCATGCACCGCCTCCTGCAGGGCGACGTCGGAAGCGGAAAGACCGTGGTCGCGTTGCGGGCGATGCTGCAGGTGGTGGACGGGGGCGGGCAGGCGGCGCTGCTGGCGCCGACCGAGGTGCTCGCGCAGCAGCACTACCGGTCGATCACGGGGATGCTCGGCGACCTGGCGCAGGCCGGGCAGATCGGCGGCGCCGAGCACGCGACGCGGGTGGCGCTGCTGACCGGGTCGCAGGGCGCGAAGGCGCGCAAGGCGGCGCTGCTGGACGCGGCGTCCGGCACGGCCGGGATCGTCGTCGGCACGCACGCGCTGCTGCAGGAGACCGTGCAGTTCGCCGACCTCGGGCTCGTGGTGGTGGACGAGCAGCACCGGTTCGGGGTCGAGCAGCGGGACGCGCTGCGCGAGAAGGTCGACGGGGGCCGGCCGCACGTGCTGGTGATGACGGCGACGCCGATCCCGCGGACGGTGGCGATGACGGTGTTCGGCGACCTGGAGACGTCGGTGCTGGGGCAGCTGCCCGCGGGGCGCTCGCAGATCCAGACGCACGTGGTGCCGCCGGAGCGGCCGAACTTCCTCGCGCGGACGTGGGAGCGCATCCGGGAGGAGGTCGGGCAGGGCCGGCAGGTCTACATCGTCTGCCCGCGGATCGGGGAGAAGGAGGGCGACGAGGGCGACGCGGTCGCCGCCGACGAGGAGGGCCGGCGGTCGCCGCTCGGCATCATGGAGCTGCTGCCGCAGCTGGAGGAGCTGCTGTCCGGGCTGCGGATCGGGGTGCTGCACGGCAAGCTCCACCCCGACGAGAAGGAGGCGGTGATGCGCCGCTTCACCGCGCGGGAGCTGGACGTGCTGCTCGCGACCACGGTCATCGAGGTCGGCGTGGACGTGCCGAACGCGACCGTGATGGTGATCATGGACGCGGACCGGTTCGGGGTGTCGCAGCTGCACCAGCTGCGCGGCCGGGTCGGCCGCGGGTCGCTGCACGGGCTGTGCCTGCTGGTGACCGACGCGGAGCCGGGGAGCAAGGCGCGCGAGCGGCTGGACGCGGTGGCCTCGACGACCGACGGTTTCCGGCTGTCGCGGCTCGACCTGGAGCAGCGGCGCGAGGGCGACGTGCTGGGCGCGGCGCAGGCGGGCCGCGCGTCGAGCCTGCGGCTGCTCACGCTGCAGCGCGACGAGGACGTCATCCGCGACGCCCGCGAGGAGGCGACGTCGCTGGTCGAGGCCGATCCGGACCTGTCGGACCATCCGGGGCTGGCGACCGTGCTGGCGTCGCTGCTGGACGAGGACCGGGCCGGCTTCCTGGAAAAGACGTAATTCCTACCTATTAAGTTGACTTTGCGCGCCTCCGCCGTCAGGATGGACGCGTGACCCCGAACACGGCCCTCATCGCCCGCCTGCACGTCGACCTGCGGCGGGTCGCCAGCGCCCTGTGTTCCCGTCGCTGATCCCGCCCGGGGCCCGGCGCCCGCCCGGCCCGTCCAGGACCGACGGCTTCCAGGAGGCCACACCATGACGACCACCCGGCTCGGCGACGTGGAGGAGTCCCTCCGCGCCGCCGACCCCGCCACCCGCGCCGCCGCCGTCACCGCGCTCACCGCCGCCGCCCGCACCGGCGACGCGCCGCGCGGCGCCGGCGACACCCTCGCCTGGGCGCTCGCCGACGAGGACCGCGACGTCCGCGGCCGCGCCGCCCACGCGCTGCGCCGGCTGCCGGAGCTGTACATCGGCGAGGACGGCATCGGCGCGCTGCGGCTCGCCGCCGCCCGCGGCCGCGACCGGCTCGTCCGCGATACCGCCGCCGAACTGCTCGCGATCCTCGCCCGCGGCGCCGGGGAGCTGTACGCGCAGGGCCTGCAGGACGACGAGCCGCAGGTCCGGGTGCAGGCCGTGCTCGGGCTCGTCGCGCTCGGCGCCGTGCCCGAGGTCGCCGACGCGGCCGACGACCCGTCCCGCGAGGTGCGGGTCGCCGTCGCCGAGGGCCTCGCCCGGCTGCCCGGCCCCGCCGCCCTCGCCGCGCTGGAGCACCTGCTCGCCGACCACGACCCCGTCGTCCGGATGGCCGCGCTCGACGCGGCGGCGGAACTCGGCGTCCCCGAACGGCTGGAGGGGCGCGTCGTCACCGCCACCGCGCACGCGAGCTGGCAGGTGCGGCGCCGCGCCGTGCGGGCGCTCGGCCGCGCCCGCGCCGACGTCGCCGTCCGGCCGCTCGTCATCGCCCTCGGCGACCGGATCGTCGACGTGCGGCGCGCCGCCGTGCAGGCCCTCGAGCAGTGGGCGGCGGACCGTCCCGAGGTGGTCACGGCGCTCACCGAATCCCTCACCGACCCGGACCCGGGTGTGCGCACCCAGGTCCGCTGGGCGCTCGCGTAGGCGTACGCGGGCCCGCGGGCGGGACGTTCTGGGGTGGGGCGCCCTGCTCGCTTCAAGGCCTGCGCGGACGGCCGGTGGGCTGTTTCGCCGCGGGGCGCCAGCGGAGCGGGGAAACGGTCCGCCGGCCGCGGCGGGGGTTCCAGGGGGTCGCCCCCCTGGGGAGTAGCGCAACGGAATTGAGAACTCACGGACGATCACCGACGTCTAACGTGGTACCGGAAGGTAAGGGCCGGACGGTGCCCGCGCGGGTAGGTGTCCCGTGGCGGGTCCACGCGACGGAGGAGAGCCGATGAGCCCCGTTGTCCCACTGCGGCCGGACGACCCGGGGCGGCTGGGGCGCTACGAGCTGCTCGGCCGGCTCGGCGAGGGTGGGCAGAGCGTCGTCTACCTGGGCCGCCGCGACGACGGCCTGCACGGCGCGATCAAGCTGCTGCGCGCCCAGCTGAGCCGCAGCCCGGAGTGGCGGGCGCGGTTCGAGCGCGAGCTGAAGCTGATCGAGCGGGTCGCCGGGTTCTGCACGGCGCAGGTCGTGGACGCCGACGTGTCCGCCGAGACGCCGTACGTCGTCAGCGAGTACGTGCCGGGCCCGTCGCTGACCGGGCTGGTCACCGAGCGCGGCCCGCGCACCGGCACCGACCTGGACCGGCTCGCGATCGGCACGGTCACCGCGCTCGCCGCGATCCACCGCGCGGGGATCCTGCACCGCGACTTCAAGCCGTCGAACGTGCTGATGGGGCCGGACGGCCCGCGCGTCATCGACTTCGGCATCGCGCGGGTGATCGGCGCGGCGGCGGCGCGGGGCAGCGGCGTCGTCGGGACGCCGTCGTACATGGCACCCGAGCAGGTGACCGACGCCGAGCTCGGCACCGGCGTCGACATGTTCACCTGGGCCGCGACGATGCTTTTCGCGGCGACCGGCCGGCACCCGTTCGGCAATGACTCGATCTCCGCGGTGTTCAACCGGATCCTGCACTACGAGCCGGACCTGTCGCCGCTGCCCGCGACGCTGCGCGGCGTCGTCGGCGCCTGCCTGGCCAAGGACCCGGCGCGGCGTCCGGAGGCGCAGCAGGTGCTGCTCGACCTGATCGGCCGCGACGTCCCGGCCCTGCCGCAGGACGGCGGCGCGCTGACCACCGGCGCGCAGCTCGCCGGCGACCGGCGCACCCCGCCTCCGCCGGACCGGTTCGCGACGGCGGGGACGGGCCCGGAGCCGCCGACGCCGGACACGGTCCCGCGCCCGCCGCGCCGCGCCGGCCGCCGCGTCGCGCTCGTCGCGGTGCCCCTCGTCCTTCTCGCGGGCGGCGGGGCGGCGTGGGCCGTGCTCGCGAACGGCTCGCCGGACGCGCCCGCCACGGCGTCCACCGATCAGGCGGCCCCGCCCGCGGCGGCGTCGGCGGCGATCGCGCCGGCCGCCCAGGCGGTCGAGTCGGTGCTGTCGTTCGACCACTCCTCGCTCGACCGGAACGTCGCGGCCGCGCACGCGGCGTCGACGCCGCGCTATGGCGCCGACTACGACCGGCAGCTCGCCGCGAGCGGCTACCGCAAGGAACTCGAGGACAAGAAGGGGTCGGTGACCACCGACGTCGTCGACTCCGCGATCGTCGGCGCGGCGTCCGACCGGGCCACCGTGCTGACGCTCGTCAAGCGGACGGTGCGCGCCGAGGACGCCTCGCCGCGGCTGCTGTCGGACCCGATGCGCGCGACGATGGTCAGGCAGGGGAACCGGTGGCTTCTCGACGCCCTCTACACGCTCAAGGCGGGGTCGCAGCGCGCCGACACCTCCGGCCTGCCGTGGCCGGGCGCGCGGGCGCGCGGGGCCCTCGGCGCCGTCTACCGGGCCCCGGCCGTCGCGTCGGGGACGCCCGTGGAGGTGGGCGTGCGCGCCGGCGACGGGCCGCAGGCGCTGACCGCGCTCGTCGCCGTCGGCGACTGCAAGGGCGCGTGCACCGACAAGGACCCGATCTCGGTCCAGCGGCTGACGCTGCGCCGCTCGGGCGGCGGGTGGACGGTGGCGTCCGCGCAGCGGCTCTGAAACGGGAACGGTCCAGGGGCGTCCGGCGGACGCCCCTGGACCGTGTGCGCGCGGGTCAGGACTCGCGGGCCGCCGCGCGCCTGCGGGTCGCGGCGATCGCCGCGCCGCCGGCCGCGATGGCCGCCAGGCCGAGCGCGGCGATGGGCAGCGCGTCGGTGCCGGTGAACGGCAGCCCCTTCGACGGGACGTACGCCGACGCGCTGGCGCCCGAACCGAGCCCGCCGCCGTGCCCGGACGGCAGGTCCGGCAGCAGCGGAACCGACGGCAACGCGGGCGGCGCCGGGGACGTGCCGACCGGCGGGGCGCCGGGGCCCGTGGGCGGCGTCGGCGGCGACGGCGGGGTGGGCGGTGACGGAGGCAGCGGCGACGTCGGCGGCGGGGTCGGAGGGCTGGGCGGCGTGGGCGCCTGCTCGCAGCCGCCGCCGACGCAGGCGCCGAGGTTCAGGTGCGCCGACAGGGGCGTGCCGCCCGCCGGTGCGAGCCCGACGCCCAGTTCGGTACGGCCGCTGATGAGCTGCCGGCCCGCCGACAGGGTGCCGCCGGTCGCGACCTTCAGGTTCGCGCTGCCGGCGGGCGTGCTGACGTGGCCGTCCACGCGTGCGCCCGCCTGGAGGGTGGCGTCGCCGAGGCCCACGCTCGCGCCGGCCCGCACCCGGAGGCCGGCCTCGCCGTCCGGCGTCCGGACGCCCGCGCCCAGGTCGAGGCCGGCGCTGGCGGTCTTCGTGCGCTGGTCGTAGGCGAGCGTGGCGTTCAGATGCAGGTCCAGCGCGGGCGCCTTCGCGGAGGGCTTCGCCTTCGCGACCGGTTTCGCGGCCGGCTTGGCGCGCTTGATCTTCACCTTGTGCGCACCGCTCTTCACACGAGGACGGTGCTTGGCGGGATGGGCCGCTTGCTTGCTGGTCTTGAGCGGATGGGCCCCGGCCGACGCGAGCCGGAAGGGGGAGTGATCGGCGGGGGGTCCGGACGTGTCGGCGTTCGACACGCCGCTCATTGCGGTGATGCCGAGAACCGTCGCTCCGGCCGTCACCGCGATTCTCCTACCGTGGTGCACGAGTGCTCCTGAGGGGAAGGGTAACTGGTTGCACAACCTGCGAGCACGTTTACACGTCAGGTAGTCGAGGTGAACCGGGATCCGGGTATTTGGGAAATGGTTCACAACAGTGTCAGTGGTCGTTTGTGCACCTTCCGCAACGACCGGCGGCGGTCGAGCGGGTCAGGACGTCCGGTCGAGGTCCGCGCCCCTGCGAAACTGGATCGATGACCAGGGTCATCGCGGGGAGCGCGGGGGGACGGCGGCTGGCCGTCCCGCCCGGACGGGACACCAGGCCGACGAGCGACCGGGCGCGGGAGGGCCTGTTCTCCACCGTGCAGGCGCTGCTCGGCCCGCTGGACGGGCTGCGCGTCGCCGACCTGTACGCCGGGTCCGGCGCGGTCGGGCTGGAGGCCCTGTCGCGCGGCGCGGCGCACGCCCTGCTCGTCGAGTCGCACCCGCGGGCGCTGAAGGTGATCCGGCAGAACGCCCGGGCGCTCGGGCTGCCCGGCGCCGTCCCGACGGGGGACAAGGTGGAGCGGCTCGTCCGCACCGCGCCGGACGAACCGTACGACCTGGTCTTCGCCGACCCGCCTTACGCGCACTCCGACGCGGCCGTCACCGGCCTGCTGGAGGACCTGCGCGACAACGGCTGGACGGCCCCGGACGCGCTGGTCGTCGTCGAGCGGTCCGTCCGCGGCGATGACCTGGTCTGGCCGGACGGGTACCAGGGGGAGCGGGACCGGCGCTACGGCGAGGCCGTGTTCTGGTACGGCCGGGCGCTCGGCGCCTGAACGCCCGCTGGACGCCGGCCGAGAGATACCTGCGAGCCGATCGCGGTGACGCGTCGCCCGGCGAGCGCCGGGTAGGTGCGAAGGCATGAAACGGGGGATCGACCGGGCCTTGGCGTTCACCTGGGTGATCGCGCTGGCGATGACGGTGGCCCTGCTCGCCAACGTCACCTACGTGCAGGGCTTCGAGGCGCAGGACCTGCGGGACAGCAGCCTCAACGCGCGCCGCCTGCAGGATCGCGACCTGGTCGAGCGCGGCCCCATCGTCGCCGACGGGCAGCGGCTGGCCTGGTCGGAGCTCACCTCGGACGGCAGGACCTACCAGCGGCACTACACCGACAGCAAGGTCTTCTCCCCGATCACGGGATACTTCTCGCCGTTCGCCGAGACCGGGCTCGAAGGCGCGGAGAACCACTTCCTGGACGGCAGCGACGCGCGGCTCGCCACCACCAGCCTGATCGACAAGCTGATCGGCAAGCGCGTCCCCGGCGGGACCGTCGAGGCCACGATCAACGTGAAGGCGCAGCGCGCCGCCTACGAGGCGCTGCAGGCCACCGGCGCGCGCCGCGCCGCGGCCGTCGCCGTCGACGCGAAGACGGGCGCGATCCTGGTGATGGCGTCCACGCCGTCCTACGACGCCGGTGACGTCTCGGTCCTCAGCGGAGACAAGGCCCAGGCCGCGTTCGACAAGCTGAACTCCCAGCCGCTCAAGCCGCTGCTCAACAAGGCGACCGGCGAGGTGTACCCGCCCGGCTCGACGTTCAAGACGATCGTCGCCGCCACCGCACTGAACGCCGGTGAGAGCGAGGACTCGCAGGTCCGCGCCGGGCGCAGCTACCAGGCGCCGGGCGGCGGGCAGCCGATCAACAACGACGCCGGCGACATCGGCGGCGAGTGCGACCAGAACCCGATCCCGCTGATCGACGCCTACGCGCAGTCCTGCAACACCACGTTCGCCTACATGGGCGCGCAGAGCCCCGGCAACGCCGCCGTCCACGAGCAGGCCGGCAGGTTCGGCTTCGGCGACCGGATCGAGATCGCGGACGGGATGTCCGCCGCGCCCAGCTCGTTCCCGCGGACCGGCCAGCCGGTGCTCAGCGCGCTCGGCTCGATCGGCCAGGGCAGCACCGTCGCCACGCCGCTGCAGATGGCGCTGGTCGCCGCGGCCGTGCTGAACGACGGGAAGATCATGCAGCCGTACCTGGTCGACAGGCTGCGGGCCGCCGACGGGTCCGTCGTCCAGCGGGCCGATCAGAAGGTCATGGCGCGGCCCCTGACCTCCGACCAGGCGAGCCGGATGCGGGACCTCATGAAGGCCGTCGTCGCGAAGGGCACCGGCAAGACGCTGCAGGGCACCTCGGTGGCCGGCGGCAAGACCGGCACCGCGGACGTGGAGAACGCGCCCTACAACGACCGCTGGTTCATCGGCTTCGGCCCCCGCACCGACCCGCGGTACGCGGTCGCCGTGATGACCGAGAAGGAGGGCTACGGCATCGAGTCCGGCCCGATCGCCGCGAAGATCCTCGACGCGCTGGGGGACTGACCGGCGCCTGGAACGGAGCGCCAGCGGAGTGGAAGGTGTCGGTCAGTCTGCTTTTGCCGGGGGTGTGGGGGGTCGTCCCCCCCCCACGATGACTCTGACAAGTATCGGAACGGAGTGCGCGGACCGGGCAGCGAGCAGCCCGGGTGAAAGCGGGCAGAACCGGATTTGGTACGTTCGCGCCGCAGGTCAGAAACCGGGACCGAAGGGGTTCGCGCCGTGCGCCGTGTCGTCTGTCCGGGATCGTTCGACCCCGTTACCAACGGGCACCTCGACATCATCAGCCGCGCCTCCCGTCTCTACGACGAGGTGGTCGTGGCCGTCCTGATCAACAAGAACAAGCAGAGCCTGTTCACGGTCGACGAGCGCGCCGACATGATCACGGCCGTGACCAAGGAGTACGGCAACGTCAAGGTGGACAAGTTCTACGGGCTGACCGTGGACTACTGCAAGGAGCAGGACATCCCGGTGATCGTCCGCGGGCTGCGGGCGGTCAGCGACTACGAGTACGAGCTGCAGATGGCCCAGATGAACCACCGCATCGCGGGCGTGGAGACGCTGTTCATGGCCACGAACCCCGAGTACGCCTTCCTGTCCTCCAGCCTGATGAAGGAGGTCGTGAAGTTCGGCGGCGACATCTCCGGCCTCGTCCCCGACATCGTGCACGACCGCCTGGTGGAGCGGCTGCAGCAGCAGGCCTGACCGGCGCCCGGAGCGGAGCGGAGGGCGTCGGTCAGGCGGCTCTTGCCGGGGGGTGTGGGGGGGTCGTTCCCCCACCACGACACTGACGGGGGCATCGGCGGAGCGGGGCCGCGAGTTGGGGCATCGGCCGGTGTTCGGTACCCTGGGACATCGGCCATCACGGCGGCCGTAGTTCGCCATGCCTCACGAAAGCAGGACTCCGCTGACTCGCCTCGATCCCAACGCCCCGCTCGTGCTCGACACCCGAGCTCTCAGCAGGCAACCCGGGTCGTCGCGGGAGATGCGCCTGTCCGTGCCGGCTCCGGAGGACTTCGGCGTCGAGATGGTGGGCGTCCCCGAGGGTGCCGCGATCGAGCTGGACCTCCGGCTCGAGGCGGTGCTGGAGGGGGTGCTCGTCACGGGCACGGCGACGGTCCCCCTCGAGGGGGAGTGCGCCCGCTGCCTCGACCCGATCGCCTCGACCTTCGAGGCGGACTTCCAGGAGCTCTTCGTCTATCCTGACACCCGCTCTGGCGGGAACGCCGAGGACGACGAGCTCCGCCTCGAGGACGATCTGATCGACCTCGAACCGGTGCTCAGGGACGCGGTGCTGCTCGCGCTGCCGCTCTCGCCGCTGTGCCGGGACGACTGTCCCGGGCTGTGCGCGGAGTGCGGCGCACGGCTGGCGGACGACCCGGATCACCACCACGACGTCGCCGACCCGCGCTGGGCGGCGCTGCAGGACCTCGCCGGCGAACTGTCGCCGGAGCCTCCCGAGGGGGGACGCGGGGACTCCGGTCCCCGTGGATCAGTCGACCAACAAGGAAAGCAGGAGGGCTGACGTGGCCGTCCCGAAGCGGAAGAAGTCGCGCAGCAACACGCGGCACCGGCGCTCGCAGTGGAAGGCCACCGCGCCGACCCTCGTCGAGTGCCCGACGTGCCGTGACAAGAAGCTGCCCCACACCGCGTGCGCGACGTGCGGCACCTACGACCGGCGGCAGGTCATCGCCCCGTCGGCCTGAGCCTTTTCGCATCCCGGGGGGCGGATCCGCCGGCGGCGCGCCCCGCGGCGCGGCGCCGGCGCCCGCCCCTCGCGGATGCGCGGCAACCCCGACCACCCCGGCGCGTGACGTCGGCGTGGTGAGCGGCGCGGACCCTGCGCCCGGAGCCGTGGTGCACGCCGGGATCCAACCGACCGGCGCGCACCTCGTCTTCGCGGACGGCGTCCTTCCGGGGCCACCCGGAAACGCGTCGTGCTTGCTCGCCGTCGCGGCCTCCCCGGCCGCCGCGCCACTGCGGCGACCGCGCCCTGCGCGCGGTGCCCGGCCTGCGAGGAGGGCCTGTGAGCAAGAAGTCGTCCGATCCCGCTCCCGACCGCGCGGAGCTGACCGCCGCCCTCGGCGTGGAGGTCACCGCCGATCTGCTGGAGCGCGCGCTGACGCACCGTTCGTACGCCTACGAGAACGGCGGCCTGCCCACCAACGAGCGCCTGGAGTTCCTCGGGGACTCGGTGCTCGGCCTGGTCGTCACCGACACCCTGTTCCGCGGCCACCCGGACCGGCCGGAGGGACAGCTCGCCAAGCTGCGCGCCGCCGTGGTGAACATGCGGGCGCTGGCGGGCGTCGCGCGCGCGCTCGGCGTCGGCGCGCACATCCGGCTCGGCCGCGGCGAGGAGGGCACCGGCGGCCGCGACAAGTCCTCGATCCTCGCCGACACCCTGGAGGCGCTGATCGGCGCCGTCTACCTCGACCGCGGCCTGGACGAGGCGTCCGCGCTGGTGCACCGGCTGTTCGACGCGCTGATCACCCGGTCGGCGGGGCTCGGCGCCGGCCTCGACTGGAAGACCTCGCTGCAGGAGCTGACGGCGGTCGAGGAGCTGGGCGTCCCCGAGTACCACGTCGCCGAGAGCGGCCCCGACCACCAGAAGACGTTCCGGGCGTCGGTGCGGGTCGGCGGGACGACCTACGGCTCCGGTGAGGGCCGCAGCAAGAAGGAGGCCGAGCAGCACGCCGCCGAGGCCGCCTGGAACGCGATCCGCGAGATCGTCGTGCGGCGGGAGGCGGCCGAGCAGGCGGGGGAGCAGGCGGGCGCCGCCGAGCCCGCACAGGCCCAGGCGGGGCAGGACGGATCGCGTCCGGCCGGGCTCGCCGGTGCCTGAGCTTCCCGAGGTCGAGGTCGTCCGGCGCGGCCTGGAGCGGTGGACGGCGGGCCGGACGATCGCGGCGGCCGAGGTGCTGCACCCGCGGTCGGTCCGCCGGCACGAGGCCGGCCCGGCGGACTTCGCCGGGCGGCTCGCCGCCCGGACCGTCCTGGCCCCGCGCCGCCGCGGCAAGTACCTGTGGCTGCCGCTGCGCGCCGAGGCGGCGGGCGAGCC
The DNA here is from genome assembly GCF_008923205.2 of Actinomadura physcomitrii. GTDB lineage: Bacteria > Actinomycetota > Actinomycetes > Streptosporangiales > Streptosporangiaceae > Spirillospora > Spirillospora physcomitrii. The sequence goes on from NZ_WBMS02000002.1 coordinate 275,956, forward strand.
GGGGGAGCCGGGGGAGGCGCTGCTCGCCCACCTCGGAATGAGCGGTCAGCTGCTGGTCGGCGAGCCGGACCGGGAGCGCGAGAAGCACCTGCGGGTCCGGCTGGTCTTCGACGACGGCGGCCACGACCTGCGGTTCGTCGACCAGCGGACGTTCGGGCACCTGATGGTGACCGACCTCGTGCCGGACGCGTTCGACGCCGCCGAGCTCGTCCCCGAGCCGATCGTGCACATCGCGGCCGACCCGCTGGAGGACGCGTTCGACGCGGAGGCGTTCTACCGCGCGCTGCGCCGCCGCAAGACCGGCATCAAGCGGGCGCTGCTCGACCAGTCCCTCATCAGCGGGGTCGGCAACATCTACGCCGACGAGGCGCTGTGGCGGGCGCGGCTGCACTGGGCGCGGCCGACCGAGACGATGACCCGCGCCGAGGCCGCGCGCGTGCTGGAGGCCGCGAGAGAGGTCATGGGCGCGGCCCTGGCGGTCGGCGGTACCTCGTTCGACAGCCTGTACGTCAACGTGAACGGGGAGAGCGGCTACTTCGAGCGGTCGCTGGAGGCGTACGGGCGGCGCGGCGAGCCGTGCGGCCGGTGCGGCACGCCGATCCGGCGGGACGAGTTCATGAACCGTTCGTCCTACAGCTGCCCGGTGTGCCAGCCGAAGCCCCGGCGCGCGCGCTATTAGGCTGCCCGGGTTCACGAACGAGGGGGGCCGATGGGCGAGGCGGAGCAGAACACCGGGCAGGAGACCGGGCAGGAGACCGGGCAGGAGACGGTGCGGCTGACCGCGTGGGTCCGGGGCCGGGTGCAGGGCGTGGGTTTCCGCTGGTGGGTGCGGGCGCGGGCGCTGGAGCTCGGACTCGCCGGCAGCGCGACGAACCTGAGCGACGGGCGCGTGGAGGTCGTCGCCGAGGGGCCGCGCGGGCGGTGCGAGCGGCTGCTGGAGATGCTGGAGGGCGATGCGCCCGGCGGCGTCCCCGGCCGGCCGGGGAAGGTGGCCGGCGTGGCGTCGCGATGGAGCGAGTCGCGCGGCGAGGCCGCCGGCTTCCTGGAACGGTGACCGGGTAGGGGGTTCCGGCTTTTACCTGCTAAACTAGTAGAGGAAGGTTGTTACCGGCCTGTGATGTGCGTCTTGACCAGGACACCGGCCGGTGCGACTCTAGACGATACGCGCACCGACTTGAGTAGCTTCTCGTGCGCGATCCCTGCTGGTTACTCAGCGTGGAGGACCCTTAGTCATGGCGAAGGCTCTACTCGGCCACGTCGGCGGTCCCGACCCCCGGATGGTCGCGGAGATGCGGCGCCTGCAGCAGCGCGTACGGGACCTGGAAGCCGAGCTCGTACGGCTTCAGGCGGAGAACGACGCGCTTGCGACGGCGACGGACGACGACGTGATGTCGCTCGCGGTGAAGGACCGTGAACCGGCGCTGACCTGATCGGCGCCTTTTTCTTGAAGTGGACAGGGGACGCCGTCACCAGGCGTCCCTTCTGTTTTGCCCACCCCACCCGGTGATGGGCGTCACCGCATGCCGCCGGGCGGTCGATCTCCGGTCAAACCTCCGTAGAGTTTTGGTCTGACCGAGTTCAGGGCCTTTGCGGCATTCGCCGTATTAACGGGCATCCGTCCGGCGTACCGGACCGTGCCCCGAATCCGCCTCCCATCCGTGCGGGTGCCGTGCTCGCACCGCCCGCGGCCGGTATCGTTCGTTCGGATTCCCGGAGCCGGCAGCGCAGGAGGAGGACGGCGGGCGCGTGTACCTGAAGACCCTGACGCTGCGCGGCTTCAAGTCCTTCGCGTCCTCCACGACGCTGAAGTTCGAGCCGGGCATCACCGCCGTCGTCGGCCCCAACGGGTCGGGCAAGTCCAACGTGGTGGACGCGCTGGCCTGGGTGATGGGCGAGCAGGGCGCCAAGTCGCTGCGCGGCGGCAAGATGGAGGACGTCATCTTCGCCGGCACCGCGAACCGGGCGCCGCTCGGCCGCGCCGAGGTGGTGCTGACGATCGACAACGCCGACGGGGCGCTGCCGATCGACTACACCGAGGTCACGATCAGCCGGCTGATGTTCCGGTCCGGGTCCAGCGAGTACGCCATCAACGGCGACTCGTGCCGGCTGCTCGACATCCAGGAGCTGCTGTCGGACTCCGGCATCGGCCGCGAGATGCACGTGATCATCGGGCAGGGGCAGCTCGACCGCGTCCTGCACTCCGGCCCGGAGGGCCGCCGCGCGGTGATCGAGGAGGCCGCCGGCGTCCTCAAGCACCGCAAGCGCAAGGAGAAGGCGCTGCGCAAGCTGGACGCGATGCAGGCGAACCTGACCCGCGTCCAGGACCTCACCACCGAGCTGCGCCGCCAGCTCAAGCCGCTCGGCAAGCAGGCCGAGATCGCCCGCCGTGCCGCCGTCATCCAGGCCGACCTGCGCGACGCGCGGCTGCGGCTGCTGGCCGACGACCTGGTCACCCTGCGCACGAAGCTGGAGCAGGAGGCCGCCGACGAGGCGGCGATCCGGGAGCGCCGCGCGGAGACCGAGCGGGCCCTCGGCGAGGCGCAGGAGCGCGAGGCGGTGCTGGAGGCCGAGGAGGCCGAGCAGGCGCCGAAGCTCGCCCAGGTGCAGGACACCTGGTTCCGGCTGTCGGCGCTGAAGGAGCGGCTGCGCGGCGTCGGCGACCTCGCCGGCGAGCGGCACCGCAACGCCGCCGAGGCGCGCGAGGAGGAGCGCCGCGGGCGCGACCCCGAGGACATGGAGCGCGAGGCCGCCGAGATCCGCGAGCAGGAGGAGATGCTCCGCGCCGCGCTCGACGAGGCGCAGGACGGGCTGGCCGACGCGGTCGAGCAGCGCACCGGCGCCGAGGAGGCGCTCGCCGCCGAGGAGCGCCGGCTGCAGGCCGCCGCCCGCGCCGCCGCCGACCGCCGCGAGGAGCTGGCCCGGCTGCGCGGCCGGGTCGAGGCGCTGCGCAGCAAGGCGCAGGCGGGCCGCTCGGAGATCGGCCGGCTCGCGGACGCCCGGGACGAGGCCGCGCAGCGCGCCGAGACCGCGCAGGCCGAGTTCGAGGCGTTCGAGGCCGAGGTCGTCGAGGACCCGGCCCTCGCCGCCGAGCACGAGGCGGCGCAGGAGGCGCTCGCCACCGCCAAGGACGCCGCCGAGGCCGCCCGCGCCGCCGTCGACGGGCCGCGCCGCGCGCTGCGGGAGGCCCGCTCCGCCGTCGCCGCCGCGCGGACCGCCGACCAGGCCGCGCAGAAGCAGGCCACCGCGCTGCAGGCGCGGATCGAGGCGCTGAACCTGACCCTGGCCAGCGCCGCCGACGGCGGCGAGGCGCTGCTCGCGGCCGGTGCCGACGGCTCGGTCGAGGGCGTGCTCGGCACGGTCGCCTCGCTGCTGGCCGTCCGGCCCGGCTACGAGACGGCGGTGGCCGCCGCGCTGGGCGACGCGGCCCAGGCCATCGCGGTCGGGTCGCTCGACACCGCGGAGGCGGCGCTGACGCTGCTGCGGTCCCGGGACGCGGGCCGCGCCGGCCTGCTCGTCGGCGGGGGAGCCCCCGGCGGGTCCGAGCGGGTGCCGGGCGTCGACTACGCCGCCGACGCGGTGACCGTGCCGGACGCGGTGCGTCCCGCGCTGGAGCACCTGCTGAGCGGCGTCGCCGTGGTCGACGACGTCCCCGCCGCGGCGGCGCTCGTCCGCCGCGAGCCCGCGCTGCGCGCCGTCACCCGCGACGGCGACCTCGTCGGCGCGCACTGGGCGCAGGGCGGCGCCGCCGGCGGCGGGCAGAGCCTGCTGCAGATGCGCGCCACCCTCGACCAGGCCACCGAGGACCTCGCCGCCGCCGAGACCGCGGCGGAGACCGCCGCGGAGGAGCTCACCGCGGCGGCGGAGGCCGAGCAGTCCGCGCAGGCGGCGCTGGACGCGGCGCAGGCCGCCGCGAACCAGGCGCAGAACGGGGTGAACCAGGCGCAGTCCGATCTCGACCGGGTCCGCGCGCGGCTCCGCGAGTTCGACGCGCAGGCGGCGCAGGAGGCCAAGCGCGCCGCCCGGCTGGAGGCCGACGTGCGCGCCGCGCGCGGCGAGGCCGAGCGGCTCACCAAGGCGCTCGACGCGGCGAACGAGTCGCTGGAGCGCGACACCGAGGCCGCCGAGGAGCTGGCGATGCGGCTCGCCGAGGCGGAGGAGGCCGCCGAGGTCGCCGACGACGCCGGGCACGACACCGAGGCCCGCGACGAGCTCGCCGAACGCTGCCGGGTGCTGCGCTCGGCGGAGATGGAGGCGCGGCTCGCCGTCCGGACCGCCGAGGAGCGCGTCCAGGCCATCACCGGCCGCGCCGACGCGCTGGAGCGCGGCGCCCGCCGCGAGCGCGAGGAGCGCGCCCGCGCCGCCGAGCGCCGCGCCCGCCGCGAGCTCCAGGCGAGGACCGCCAAGGCCGTCCTCAAGGGCGCGCGCACCGCACTCGACCGGATCGAGCTGTCGCTGGCCGCCGCCGTCCGGCAGCGCGAGGCCGCCGAGCAGGCCAAGGCGGCCCGCGAGGCCGAGCTGAAGGTCGTCCGCACCCAGGTCCGGGAGCTGTCGGGCACGCTGGAACGCCTCGTCAACGTCGTGCACGGCAACGAGGTCGCGCGCGCCGAGCAGCGGCTGCGCCTCGAGCAGCTCGAGCAGCGCGCGCTGGAGGAGTTCGGCCTGGAGGTCGAGTCGCTCGTCGGCGAGTACGGGCCCGACCAGCCCGTCCCGCCCGACCCCGACAAGGGGGAGGACGCCGAGCCCGCCCCGTACGTGCGGGCCGTGCAGGAGAAGCGCGCCAAGGCCGCCGAACGCCAGCTCAACCAGCTCGGCAAGGTCAACCCGCTCGCGCTGGAGGAGTTCGCGGCGCTGGAGGAGCGGCACGCGTTCCTCACCTCCCAGCTCGACGACCTGAAGAAGACGCAGCGGGAGCTGCTCGCCCTGGTCAAGGAGGTCGACGACCGGGTGCAGCAGGTGTTCGCCGCCGCCTACGACGACACCGCCCGCGAGTTCGAGCGGATCTTCGCGCGGCTGTTCCCCGGCGGCGAGGGCAGCCTGTCGCTGACCGAGCCGGAGGACATGCTCGCCACCGGCGTCGAGGTCGCGGCGCGGCCGCCCGGCAAGAAGGTGAAGCGGCTGTCGCTGCTGTCGGGCGGCGAGCGGTCGCTGGTCGCGATCGCGTTCCTGGTCGCGGTGTTCAAGGCCCGCCCGTCCCCGTTCTACGTGCTGGACGAGGTCGAGGCCGCGCTGGACGACACCAACACCCAGCGGCTGATCACGGTGTTCGAGGAGCTGCGCGAGTCGTCCCAGCTCATCGTCATCACCCACCAGAAGCGCACGATGGAGGGCGCCGACGCGCTCTACGGCGTCAGCATGCGCGGCGACGGCGTCACCCAGGTCGTGAGCCAGCGGCTCCGCGAGCAGGAACCCGCCTGATCTTTCATTTGCCCACAATCTTGGACCATTCCAAATGTGCTGTGAGATGCATCACCGTCTCATTCCGTGGACGCCCCGGATGATCATCCTGAATATTTCGCGTCCGAATAGCGCATTGCCGGCGCCGCATTTTCCCCGGTAACGGCTGAACGGGGTCGACGGCGTGCACCGACCGTGATCCGGCGGCGACGCTGGCGGGCTTGTGCCCGCCCGGTGGTTCCACTAGTCATATGGCCCGTGGTTCTCCGGCTCCCCTCCCGGACACCCCGCCCGGGCTCGGAGGACCGCTGGAGAGGACACCGTGGACCCGCAGAAACTCAAGGACAATTTCGCGCAGGTGGGAGCGCACGGCATTATCGTCGCCGAGTATTTCTATGCCGATCTGTTCGCCCGGGAACCGCAGCTCAGAAGCATGTTCCCGGCCGCGATGAGCAAGCAGCACGAGGTGCTGCTCGGCGCCCTGTCGCAGATCGTGTCGTCGGTCGACGACACCGATACCCTTGTCCCGTTCCTGCAGGATCTCGGCCGCCGGCACCACGGTTTCGGGGTCGCCGCCGAGCACTACGCCCCCGTCGGCGCCAGCCTGCTGGCGACCCTCGCCTACTTCAGCGGCCCCGACTGGAACGAGGACCTGGAGCGCGACTGGGCCGCCGCCTACGGCCTGGTCGCCAAGGTCATGACGGAGGCCGCCGCCGAGCCCGTCGCCTGACCGCCGCGTGGACGCCCAGCGCCTGAAGGACAACTTCGCCGCCGTCGCCGGGCAGGGCGACGCCGTCGCGCTGTTCTTCTACTCCGACCTGTTCGTACGCAACCCGCACCTGCGCGACATGTTCCCGATCGGGATGACGGGGCAGCGCGACAAGCTGCTGCGCGCGCTCGGCCAGATCGTCGCCAAGGTCGACGACCTGCCGTCACTTGTCCCGTTCCTGCAGCAGCTCGGCCGCGACCACCGCCGGTTCGGCATCGTCGCCGAGCACTACCCGCACGTCGGCGCGAGCCTGCTCGCCACGCTCCGGCACTTCTCCGGCACCGCCTGGACCGAGGACGTCGAGAGCGACTGGAACGCCGCCTACAGCCTGGTCGCCAAGGTCATGCTGGAAGCCGCCGACGAGAACGCGCTCTCCAGCCCCGCCTGGTGGAACGGCGAGGTCGTCGCGGCCGAGCGGCGCCGCTTCGACATCGCCGTCCTGCGCGTCCGGCCGGACCGCCCGCTGCCGTACACGCCCGGGCAGTCCGTCGCGCTGGAGGTACCGTCGCGGCTGCGGCACTGGCGCTATTACTCGATGGCTAACGCGCCCCGCCCCGACCACACCGTCGACTTCCACGTCCGGCTGGTGGACGGCGGGCCCGTCAGCCCCGTCCTGGTCCGCGCCACCAAGCCGGGTGACCGGGTCCGGATGGGCGCGCCCATCGGCACCCTCACGCTGGACGAGTCGTCCAGCCGGGACGTGCTGCTCGTCGCGGGCAGCACAGGGCTCGCCCCGCTCAAGGCGATCCTGGAGCAGCTCGCCGGCCGGCCCGCCCCGCCGCGCGTGCACCTGTTCTTCGGCGCCCGCGACCGCGACGGCCTGTACGACCTGGAGCACCTGAGCAAGCTCGCCGCCGGGCTGCCGTGGCTGACCGTCGTCCCCGCCGTGTCGGACGAGCCCGCCCCGGACGAGTCCGGCGGGCACGGCTTCTCCGCGCTGCTGGGGTCCGGCGGCGGGCACGGACCCGACCCCGAGGGGATCGAGCACGGCGACCTGCCCGACGTCGTGGCCCGGCGCGGCCCCTGGCCCGGCCACGACGCCTACGTGTGCGGGCCGGCGGCGATGGTGGAGGCCGCCGTCGAGCGGCTCGCCGCGTCCGGCGTCGCGCGCGACCGCATCCGCCTCGAATCCTTCGCCGACGCACAGAGGTGACCGCAGTGGACTCCCCGAACCTCCCCGTCGTGACCGACGGCTCCCGGCTGACCCCCGGCGAGCTGCAGTCGGTGGTGTTCTCGCGGGCCGCGCTCGGCCGCCGCGGCTACGACGAGGACCAGGTCCGCGACTTCCTGCAGTACGTCGAGCGGGAACTCGTGCAGATCCTCAACCACAAGGCCGCACTGGGTGAGGAGGTGAACCGGCTGCGCGCCCAGGCGGGCCGCGGCGCGGGCGGCGTCCTGGCCCCCGAGGACGCGCACTTCCAGGCCGTCCGGATCCTGTCGCAGGCCCAGCAGACCGCCGACCTGTACGTCGCGGACGCCGAGCGCTACACCCGCGAGCTGGCGCACGAGGCCAGGCTGCACCGCGAGGCGATCCTGTCCGACGCGAAGGGCCGGGCCGAGCAGATGCTGGAGGACGCGCACCGCAAGGCCGCGGAGGTCGCCGACGCCGCGGTCCGCTCGGTGCCGCCGCCCGCCGCGACGGCGCCGTCCGGGCCGGGCGCGCCGTTCGGGCCGGGCGGGGCGTCCGCCGACGAGCGGCGGCACGAGCTGGAGCGCGAGATCGCCTACCTGCGCACCTACAGCGAGGTGTACCGCACCCACCTGCGCTCCTACCTGGAGGCCCTGCTGCGCAACGTCGACGAGTGGGAGAGCTCCGAACGGGCATCGGTAACGGGGGAGACCCCGGGGCCGCCGCTCCGGGGCTGACCGGGCACGCCCGCGGCGGGCGTGCTCTTCGCGTGCGCGGGGACGTGCGGGCGGTCGGCGGGATACCGCGGGGTGTTCGGTCCGGCGCCGCCGGTCTGGAAAACTGGGGGCGCTATGGAATATGTGATCGTCATCGTCGCGCTGCTCGCGGTCGCGCTGATCATCGGCGGGGTCGCGCTGCTGCGCCGCCCGGTCCGCCGCCGTCCGCCGGTCCCGCCCGCCGAGCGGCCGCCCGCCGAGCGGCACGGCGCGACCGCCGTCGACGAGGCGGAGGCCGCGGCCCCCACCATCGAGCGGGCGCCGCCCACCGAGGCGGCCCCGCCGCCGCCCACCATCGAGATCGAGCAGCCGCCGCCCGGCGCGGGACGGCTCGTCCGGCTCCGGGCGCGGCTCGCGCGCTCCCAGAGCGCGTTCGGCAAGACCCTCCTCGGGCTGCTGTCGCGCGACACCCTCGACGACGACGCCTGGGAGGAGATCGAGGACACCCTCATCACCGCCGACATGGGCGCCGCCGTCGCCCGCCAGGTCACCGACGACCTGCGCACCCGGGTGCAGGTGCTCGGCACCCGCAGCCCGGAGGAGGCCCGCGCGCTGCTGAAGGAGGAGCTGGTCAAGCAGATCGGCGCCGATCTGGACCGCTCCCTGCGCACCGAGCCGCACGGCGACCGGCCGGCGGTGCTGATGGTCGTCGGCGTCAACGGCACCGGCAAGACCACCACCTGCGGCAAGCTCGGCCGCGTCCTGGTCGGCGACGGCAACACCGTGCTGCTCGGCGCCGCCGACACCTTCCGCGCCGCCGCCGCCGACCAGCTGGAGACCTGGGGCTCGCGGGTCGGCGCGCAGGTCGTCCGCAAGGACGAGGGCGCCGACCCCGCCAGCGTCGCCTTCGACGCGGTGAAGCAGGGCATCGACAGCAAGGTCAACGTGGTGATCATCGACACCGCGGGCCGACTGCACACCAAGACCGGGCTGATGGACGAGCTCGGCAAGGTCAAGCGGGTCGTGGAGAAGCAGGCCGAGGTGGACGAGGTGCTGCTCGTCCTGGACGCCACGACCGGGCAGAACGGCATGCAGCAGGCCCGCGTGTTCGCCGAGGTCGTCAACATCACCGGCGTGGTGCTGACCAAGCTGGACGGCACCGCCAAGGGCGGCATCGTCGTGCAGGTGCAGCGCGAGCTGGGCGTCCCGGTGAAGCTGGTCGGGCTCGGCGAGGGCCCGGACGACCTCGCCCCGTTCGAACCCGGGGCGTTCGTGGACGCGATCCTCGGCGACTGAGCGGAACCGCCCCGCGGCGCCCGGCCCCGGGCGGCGACCGGGCGGAGCCGTCCCGCGGCGCCCCGCGACCCGTTGCGGTCGCGGGGCGCCGCCCGGTGCGGACCCCCCGTCACCTGCACCGGAGCATGACCGGAGGAAAAGGAAACGGTTGCCAACGGGTGGGTAAGGCCGTGAGGGTTCTGAAACAGGTACGAAACATCCCGAAGCGGGGTTTCACACTTCGGAAACACGGGCGGCGCCCCGGTGAAACGGCCACCCAGGAATCTCGGGGCATCCACGTTTCCGGTCGAGGAGGGGCACTCTCCGAGATGAAGATCGATACAGGCGCGACCGCCTGGATGCTGGCGGCGGCGGCGCTGGTGCTGCTCATGACACCCGGCCTCGCCTTCTTCTACGGCGGTATGACGCGCGCCAAGAGCGTCCTCAACATGATGATGATGTCGTTCGGCGCCATCATCAGCGTCACCATCCTCTGGGTCCTCTTCGGACACTCCATCGCCTTCACCGACAACGGCAGCTCCTTCGCCAACAAGTTCATCGGCGGATTCGACGCCGTCGGGCTGAAAGGCGTCGCGACACAGGTCTCCGAAGGCCTGCTGAAGGACCAGAGCGACAACATCCCGACCATGGTCTTCTCGATGTTCCAGCTGACGTTCGCGATCATCACGGTCGCGCTCATCAGCGGCGCCATCGCGGACCGTGCCAAGTTCGGCGCCTGGATGACGTTCACCGTCGCCTGGGCGACGCTGGTGTACTTCCCCGTCGCCCACTGGGTGTGGGGCACCGGCTGGCTGAACAAGCTCGGCATCGAGGACTTCGCGGGCGGCACCGTCGTGCACGTCAACGCCGGAGCCGCGGGCCTGGCGCTCGCGTTCGTGCTCGGCCGGCGGCGCGGCTGGCCGAAGGAGCCGATGCGGCCGCACAACCTGCCGTTCGTGCTGCTCGGCGTCGGCCTGCTGTGGTTCGGCTGGTTCGGCTTCAACGCCGGCTCCGAGCTCGCCGTCGACGGCACCACCGGCCTGGCGTTCATGAACACCCAGATCGCCACCGCCGTCGCCGCGGGCGCCTGGGCGCTGGTCGAGAAGCTGCGCGACGGCCACGCCACCACCCTCGGCGTCGCGTCCGGCGCCGTCGCCGGCCTCGTCGCGATCACCCCGGCGTGCGGGTTCGTCGACCCGTGGGCGGCGATCGTCCTCGGCGCCATCGCCGGCACCGTCTGCGCCTACGCGATCGGCCTGAAGTACAAGCTCGGCTACGACGACTCCCTCGACGTCGTCGGCGTCCACCTGGTCGGCGGCGCGATCGGCGCGCTGTCGCTCGGCTTCCTGGCCGCCTACCCGTTCCTGCCAGACCAGCACAAGGGCCTGTTCTACGGCGGCGGCGCGCACCAGCTGGGCCTGCAGGCGCTCGGCCCCGTCGTGATCGGCCTGTACTCGTTCGTCATGGCCTGGATCATCGGCCAGATCATCGACAAGACGATCGGGTTCCGGATCTCCGCCGACGACGAGGCCGCCGGGATCGACGTCACCGCGCACGCCGAGACCGCGTACGATCTCACGCCCGCGGGAGGAGGCGCCTCCCGCGCCGCCGTTACCGGCACCGCGGCACCGCGCCCGGTGTCGCCCGACAAGAAGGTGGAGGCCGAGGCGTGAAGCTGATCACCGCCGTCATCAAGCCGTTCAAGCTGGACGAGGTCAAGGCGGCGCTGGAGACCTTCGGGGTCAAGGGGATGACCGTCAGCGAGGCCAGCGGCTACGGCCGCCAGAAGGGCCACACCGAGGTCTACCGCGGCGCCGAGTACAAGGTCGACCTCGTGCCGAAGCTGCGGGTCGAGGTGCTCGTGGACGCCGAGGACGCCGACGACATCATCGACGTCATCGTCAAGGCGGCCCGCACCGACAAGATCGGCGACGGCAAGGTCTGGGCGGTCCCCGTGGACACCGTGGTCCGCGTGCGGACCGGCGAGACCGGCCCGGAAGCCCTGTAGGAGCGGTGTGACCCTCGTCCATCCTCCGACCGGAGACACGGCTCCCGAGGCCGCCCGCGCCGCCCTCGCGGCGGCGCGGGCCGCCCGCGCCGGCGATCTGGACCGCCGCCTCGCGGCCCTGCTCGCCGCCGCCGGCGACGATGTCCCCGGTCGGTCGGCGCCCCCCGCCACCCCGCCCTCCGCAGCCGGGCCCTCCATCACCGGGCCCTCCACAGCCGGTGACGCCGGGCCCTCCGGTCTCGCGCTCGCGGCCGTGGGCAGCCACGGGCGGCGCGAGCTGACCCCGGGCGGGGACCTCGACCTCGTGCTGCTGCACCGCGGGCGCCCCGACATCGCCGAGATCGCCGACCGCATCTGGTACCCGATCTGGGACTCCGGCCAGCGCCTCGACCACTCCGTCCGCACCGTCGCCGAGGCCAGGACCGTCGCGCGCACCGACCTGAAGGCCGCCCTCGGGCTGCTGTCGGCCCGCCGGATCGCCGGCGACCACACCCTCGTGGACGAGCTGCGCGCCGCCGTCCTCGCCGACTGGCGCGCCGACGCCCGCGTCCGGCTCCCGGAACTGGCCGCGCTGTGCCGCGAGCGCTGGGAGCGGCAGGGCGAGCTGGCGTTCCTCCTCGAACCCGACCTCAAAGAGGCCCGCGGCGGGCTGCGCGACGTCCACGTCATGCGGGCGGTCGCCGCGTCCTGGATCGCCTCCGCGCCCGACGGGCGCGTCATGGCCGCGCACGACCTGCTCCTCGACATCCGGCACGCCCTCCACGAGTCCACCGGACGCTCCACCGACCGCCTCGTCCTGCAGGAGCAGGAGGCCGTCGCCCGCGCCATCGGCCTGCCGGACGCCAACATGCTGCTCAGCGCGATCGCCGAGGCCGCCCGCACGATCACCTACGCGGCCGACCACCTGTGGCGCCGCGTCGCCCGCAGCACCGCGACGAGCCGCGCGCCCGTCGAGCGCCGGCCGGTAGGGGACGGCGCCGTCGAGCACGACGGCGAAGTCGTCCTGGCCCGCAACGCCGACCTCAGCGACCCCGCACTGGTCCCGCGCGTCGCGGCCGCCGCCGCCCAGGCCGGGCTCCCCCTCGCCCCCGCGACCGTCGCGCGCCTCGCCGGCGACGCCACCCTCCCCACCGCGCCCTGGCCGCCGCAGGCCCGCGACGCGCTCGTCTCGCTCCTCGGCGCCGGACCCGCCGCCATCGGCGTCTGGGAGGCTCTCGACCAGGCCGGCCTGATCGTCCGGCTCCTGCCCGACTGGGAACGCGTCCGCAACCGCCCGCAGCGCAACCCCGTGCACCGCTTCACCGTCGACCGGCACCTCGTCGAGACCGCCGCCGGCGCCGCCGCCCTCACCCGCGAGGTCGCCCGGCCCGACCTGCTGCTGATCGGCGCGCTGCTGCACGACATCGGCAAGGGCTGGCCCGGCGACCACTCCACGAGCGGCGCCGTCGTCGCGCACGACCTCGGCGCGGCGCTCGGCTTCCCCGACGGCGACGTCCAGGTCCTGGAGACGGTCGTCCGGCACCACCTGCTGCTGCCCGAGACCGCCACCCGCCGCGACCTCGACGACCCCGTCACCATCGACACCGTCACCGCCGCCGTGTCCGCCGTCCCCGGCCGCGAACGCGAGATCCTCGAACTGCTCGCCGCCCTCGCCGTCGCCGACGGCAACGCCACCGGCCCCGCCGCCTGGGGGGCCTGGAAGGCCCGGCTCGTCGCCGAGCTCGCCCGGCGCGCCGCCGCCGTCCTGTCCGGCGGCACCCCGCCGCCCCCGCCCGTCCTCGGACCCGACCGGCTCGCCCTCGCCCGCCACGACGGCGCCGCCGTCCGCGTCACCGGCTCCCGGATCACCGTCGCCGCCCCCGACCGCCCCGGCCTGCTCTGGCGCGCCGCCGGCGTCCTCGCCCTGCACCGCCTCGCCGTCCGCACCGCGCACACCGTCTCGTCCCCGGCCACCGACACCGGCACCGCCGTCCTCGATTTCACCGCCGTCCCCGAGTACGGCGCCCCGCCCGACCCCGCCGCGCTCGAGGCCGACCTGCGCCGCATGCTCGCCGACCGGCTCGACGTCGCCGACCGGCTGGACCGCCGCGCCCGCTCCGTCCGGATCCGGCCTGGCGCCGCCGTCCCGCCCCCGCGCGTCATGATCGTGGACGACGCGTCCGACACCGCCACCGTCGTCGAGGTCCGCGCGCACGACCGGCCCGGCCTGCTGTGGCGGATCGGCCAGGCCCTCGGCGACTGCGGGCTGCACATCCGCGCCGCGCAGGTGGACACGCTGGGCGCCGAGGCCGTGGACGTCTTCTACGTGGTCGACGGGGACGGGGCCCCGATCACCGACCCCGCGGCGCTCGCGGCCGTCCGCGCCCGCGTCCTGGACGCGCTCGGCTGACCGGCCCGGCGGGCACCGGGCCCGCGAGAGCGGCGGATCGGACGCGGCGGATTCCCGGATCGGGCGCGGCTTGGTGGGGATCGGCGCGACCGGGCGGGCACCGGCCGGTGACCCTATACGCTGATAGGCGATCCCAGAAGCTTTCCAAGGACGGTCCAGACACGTGTTCGAGACGCTCTCCGACCGGTTGACGACGGTCTTCTCGTCGCTGCGCAGCAAGGGCCGGCTCTCCGAGGCCGACATCAACGCGACGGCCCGCGAGATCCGCATCGCGCTGCTCGAGGCAGACGTCGCGCTGCCCGTGGTCAAGGACTTCATCGCGCAGGTCAAGGAGCGGGCCCGCGGCGCCGAGGTCTCGCAGGCGCTGAACCCGGCGCAGCAGGTCGTCAAGATCGTCAACGAGGAGCTCATCAACATCCTCGGCGGCGAGACCCGCCGGATCCGGTTCGCCAAGACGCCGCCGACCGTGATCATGCTCGCCGGCCTGCAGGGCGCGGGCAAGACCACCCTCGCCGGCAAGCTGGCCCGGTGGCTGAAGGCCGAGGGCCACACCCCGATGCTGGTCGCCGCCGACCTGCAGCGCCCGAACGCCGTCCAGCAGCTCGAGGTCGTCGGCGAGCGCGCCGGCGTCCCGGTCTTCGCGCCCGAGCCGGGCAGCGGCGTCGGCGACCCCGTCGACGTCGCCCGCCGCTCCATCGACCAGGCCCGGCACGCCCAGCACGACATCGTCGTCATCGACACCGCCGGCCGCCTCGGCATCGACGCCGAGATGATGCAGCAGGCCATCGACATCCGCGACGCCGTCAAGCCCGACGAGGTGCTGTTCGTCGTCGACGCCATGGTCGGCCAGGACGCCGTCAACACCGCCCAGGCGTTCATGGACGGCGTCGGCTTCGACGGGGTCGTGCTCACCAAGCTCGACGGCGACGCCCGCGGCGGCGCCGCGCTGTCGGTCCGGCACATCACCGGCCGTCCGATCATGTTCGCCTCGACCGGCGAGAAGCTGGAGGACTTCAGCGTCTTCCACCCGGACCGGATGGCCGGCCGCATCCTCGACATGGGCGACATCCTCACCCTGATCGAACAGGCCGAGCAGGCGTTCGACGCCGAGCAGGCCGAGCGGATGAGCAGCAAGTTCGCCTCGGGCGAGGACTTCACCCTCGAGGACTTCCTCGAGCAGATGATGATGATCCGCAAGCTCGGGCCGATCGGCAACCTGCTCGGGATGATGCCCGGCATGGGGCAGGTCCGCGACCAGATCAGCCAGATCGACGACAAGGACCTGGACCGGATCGCCGCGATCATCCGCTCCATGACCCCGCAGGAGCGCGCCCAGCCGAAGATCATCAACGGCTCGCGGCGGGCCCGCATCGCCAAGGGCTCCGGCGTCGGCGTCGGCGAGGTCAACAGCCTCGTCACCCGGTTCTTCGACGCGCAGAAGATGATGCGGCAGATGGCCGGCGGCATGGGCCTGCCCGGCATGCCCGGAGGCCGCCGCAAGGCCGCCAAGGCGGCGAAGGCCGCCAAGAACAAGAAGGGCAAGCAGCGCAGCGGCGACCCGCGCAAGCGCGCCGGCGGCGGCAAGCGGCCCCAGGAGCAGGCGCCCGCGGCGGACGGCATGCCGAAGGGGCTGTCGCCCGGCCTCGGCGGTCCCGGTGCCCCCGGCGGACTGCCCCCGGGGCTCGGCGGGCAGATGCCCCCCGGCTTCCAGATGCCCGACCTCGGCAAACTCCAGAACCGCAAGAACAAGTGACCTCCCGGCGCACCGCTTGACGGCGGTGCGCCGGCCGCTGCCCCCTGTCGTGGCTGGACGAGCCTGGCGGCGCGCGGCGACGGCCTCACAGGCGTCGTGCGATGCGGCGACACAGGGTGGCGACGGCGGGGCGATACGGGTCCGCACGGTGCGGTGGCACGGGTCCGGGCGGTGGGGCGACAAGGGTCCGCGCGGTGCGGCGACACGGGGTCCGTCGATTGCGCGTTCACGGTGTCGATCTGGCAGAATGACAGGCTGGAAACCCGGACCCGCGAGGCGCCCTCTCTCGTCCTGCGCGGCCGGAGTCCATCGGGCGGCGGTGAGCCGGTGTTCCCCACCTGGCACGGGCCGCCCACCCTGTAATGAAGTCTGGAGTACACCACACCCGTGGCAGTCAAGATCAAGCTCAAGCGTCTGGGGAAGATCCGGAACCCGCAGTACCGGATCGTCGTCGCCGACGCCCGCACCAAGCGCGACGGGCGGGCCATCGAGGAGATCGGCCTCTACCAGCCCAAGCAGGAGCCGTCGCTCATCAAGATCGACTCCGAGCGCGCGCAGTACTGGCTGGGCGTCGGCGCGCAGCCGACCGAGCCCGTGCTCAACCTGCTGAAGATCACCGGCGACTGGCAGAAGTTCAAGGGCGAGCCCGGCGCCGAGGGCACCCTCAAGGTCGCCGAGCCCAAGGCCGACAAGAAGGCCGCCTTCGAGGCCGCCGTCAAGGAGTCCATGGGCGACGACGCCGGCGAGGCCCCCGCCGCCCGCGCCAAGAAGAAGGCCGAGCCGAAGAAGTCCGAGGCGAAGGCCACCGAGACCGACGAAGCCAAGAGCGAGGGCTGACGTGCTCGAAGAAGCGCTCGAGCACCTGGTCCGCGGGATCGTGGAGAACCCGGACGACGTCCGGGTCCGCGCCCGCCGGATCAGGGGCGGCCGGGTCCTGGAGGTGCGCGTGCACCCCGAGGACCTCGGCAAGGTCATCGGCCGCAGCGGTCGCACCGCCAAGGCCCTGCGCACCGTCATCAGCGCCCTTTCCGGGGGCCGGTACGTGCGCGTGGACCTGCTCGACGTCAACGAGGTCCGCTGAGTGAGCCCCTGGCATCGCGCATGCCGGGGCACGCTCGCCCCGGCGGCGGCCGCGACGGCCACCGCCGGGGGCGGTTCACCGGCGGGCCCGCGGCCCGCCGGTCCTCGTCGCCCGGCCCCTCGTCGCCTCGCCCCCCGTGGGCCGGGCCGATGAGCGACCCGCTGGCCGTCGGGCGCATCGGCCGCCCGCACGGCGTCCGCGGCGAGGTCACCGTCGACGTCCGCACCGACGACCCGGAAGGCCGGTTCGCCGCCGGCACCCGGATCGCGACCGATCCCGCGTCCGCCGGCCCGCTCACCGTCGAACGGGCCCGCTGGCACTCGGGACGCCTGCTCCTGCGCTTCGCCGGAATCGACGACCGCGACGCCGCGGAGACCCTCCGCGGCACCTGGCTGGTCGTCGACTCCGGTGACATCCCCCCGTCCGACGACCCCGACGAGTACCACGACCAGGAGCTCATCGGGCTCGCCGTCGTCACCGCCGGCGGCGACGACGTCGGCGAGGTCGCCGACATCCTGCACCACGGCCAGGACCTGCTGGTCGTGCGCGGCCCCGGCGGCGAGACCCTCGTCCCGTTCGTCGCCGCGCTCGTTCCCGAGGTCGACGTCCCCGGCGGCCGGCTCGTGATCGACCCGCCCCCCGGACTGCTCGACGGATCATGAAACTCGACATCGTCACGATCTTCCCGGAGTACTTCGCGCCCCTGGAGATCTCGCTGCTCGGCAAGGCCCGCCGCACCGGGCTGCTCGACGTGCACGTGCACGACCTGCGCGACTGGACGCACGACCGGCACCGCACCGTGGACGACACCCCCTACGGCGGCGGCCCCGGCATGGTCATGAAGCCCGAACCGTGGGGCGAGGCGCTCGACGCCCTCGTACCGTCCGGCGACGCCCCCCG
Organism: Actinomadura physcomitrii; assembly: GCF_008923205.2. Classification (GTDB taxonomy): domain Bacteria; phylum Actinomycetota; class Actinomycetes; order Streptosporangiales; family Streptosporangiaceae; genus Spirillospora; species Spirillospora physcomitrii. Next base: position 293,370 of record NZ_WBMS02000002.1, read on the forward strand.
CATGATCATCCCGACGCCCAGCGGCCGCCCGTTCACCCAGGCGCTCGCCGCCGAGTACGCCGCCGCGCCGTGGCTGCTGTTCGCCTGCGGCCGCTACGAGGGCATCGACTCCCGCGTCGCCGAGGAGGCCCGCACCCGCATGCCCGTGGACGAGGTCAGCCTCGGCGACTTCGTCCTCGCCGGCGGCGAGGTCGCCGTCCTGGTCATGGTCGAGGCCGTCGGGCGCCTCCTGCCGGGCGTCCTCGGCAACGCCGACTCGGTCGCCGACGACTCCTTCGCCCCCGGCGCGATGGAGTCGCTGCTCGAGGGCCCCGTCTACACCAAGCCGCCGGTCTGGCGGGACCGTGCCGTCCCGGACGTGCTGCTGTCCGGCCACCACGGCGCGATCGCCCGCTGGCGCCGCGACGAGGCGCTGCGCCGCACCGCCCGGCACCGCCCCGAGCTGCTGCCCCGCCTCGCCTCCGGCGCCCTCGACGAGCATGATCGCAGGGTGCTGCGGGAGGCCGGTTTTCCGGTTGACGCCGAAGATATGGCAGACTGAAGCGTCCGTGCGCTCGTACGCGCGGCACGAAGACCACTCTCCGCGGCGCGACGCCCCCACTCATGTCCCATGGGGCCTCTCGACGCCCGCGTTCGACCCAGAGGAACCGCTGCGATGCACACCCTGATCCAGGAGATCGAGAAGGCCGCCATGCGCGCCGACGTCCCGGACTTCCGTCCGGGCGACACGCTGAAGGTGCACGTGCGCGTCACCGAAGGCAACCGGAGCCGTATCCAGGTCTTCCAGGGCGTGGTGATCCGGCGGCAGGGCGGCGGCGCCCGCGAGACCTTCACCGTCCGGAAGGTCAGCTACAGCGTCGGCGTCGAGCGGACGTTCCCGCTCAACAGCCCCTCGATCGACAAGATCGAGATCGTCACCCGCGGCGACGTCCGCCGCGCCAAGCTGTACTACCTGCGCAACCTGCGCGGCAAGGCGGCGCGGATCAAGGAGAAGCGCGACTTCTGAGCCCGCCGACCGCCGACGCCCCGGGAACCCGCTGCGGTGCCCGGGGCGTTGCCCGTTTCGGACGGATACGGCGGTCGCGGTGCACGGCGACACGCCCAGCCGACCGGTGCTCGGGGCGGCTCGCCGCTAGGCTTTGTCCCTGATGACTGACGAGGACGATCGGAGAGACGTGCGATCCGGAGCCGAGGGCGCGGTGCCCGACGAAGAGGAGACCGTGACCTCCGCCGAGGAGACGGCCGGCGACGACTCCGCCGAGGACCGCAAGGACTCCTCCGCCTCCTCCTCGTCCCCTTCCACCTCCGACGATGACGGCGACGGTGACGACGACGGCGAGAAGAAAAAGAAGAAGCCGGGCTCGTTCTGGAAGGAACTGCCCGTCCTGATCGTCGTCGCGGTCGTCCTCGCCCTCGTCATCAAGGCGTTCGCGGTCCAGGCGTTCTACATCCCGTCCGGCTCCATGGAGAACACCCTCCAGATCGGCGACCGGGTCCTCGTCAACAAGATCGTCTACCATACCCGCGACATCCACCGCGGCGACGTCGTCGTCTTCAACGGCCTCGACTCCTGGGACCCCGAGACCCACATCTCGAAGCCGACCAACCCCTTCTCCAAGGCACTGCGCGCCGTCGGCACGGCCTTCGGCGTCGCGCCCAACGAGAAGGACTACATCAAACGCGTCATCGGCGTCCCGGGCGACCACGTCCACTGCTGCGACGCCCAGGGCCGCGTCACCGTCAACGGCGTCCCCCTGAACGAGAAGTCGTACCTCTACACCGACCCGGTCACCCACGAGCAGAACAAGCCGTCGAACGAGCCCTTCGACGCCTACGTGAAGCCGGGCCAGCTCTGGGTCATGGGCGACCACCGCGAGCTCTCCTACGACTCGCGCTCCCACCGCGGCGACCCCGGCGGCGGCACCATCCCCACCGACCGCGTCATCGGCCGCGCCTTCGTGATCGTCTGGCCGCTGAACCGCATCGACACCCTGCCGATTCCCGGCACCTTCAAGCAGGCCGGCTTCAAGACCGCCGCCATGGCGGCGCCCGCCACCCCCATGGCCCTCGGCGTCCTCGGCACTCTCCCCCTCGCCTACCTGCGCCGCAAACGCCGCCGCCCATAGCCTCCGCCGGCCAAGCCGACCGAACTCGGGTGGCCCCGCGGCGATCGGCGCACGCAACACGCGCCGCAGCGCCGACCACTCGATCGAGGACCCTTCGCACAGCGGGCCCCACCCGCGACGACTCCGCCGAGGCAGCACAGCATGACCGCAAGGTAACGGAAGGTGGCCGCCGCCTGGCAGGCCGCGCGCCAAACCCCGCCGCGTCTCCCGCCACACCGCTCCCCGACATCCGCGGTTCCCGGGCACCCGCGACATCGACTTCACGCCGCACACGATCGCGATGTCGTACGCGCCGCTCCGCACGCCCTGCGCGGCGATGCGCGGTGCCCGCTGCGACGACCCGCACTGCCGGTCGACGGTCATGGCCGGCACGCTCTCGGGCGACCCGGCCGCCAGGACGGCGGTCTGGGCCAGAGAAACTGGCTGAGTCCGCCTCGCCCGTGAGGAACTTCTCGCCGGTCGGGGTGGAAGGGTGATCGCGGACATGCCTGGAACAGTGGCATTCGGTGAGCGGCGGGGGGTTCGGGCGACGTACCCTGCGGAGCATGAAGGGTCGTCCACTTCGTTTCACGCCACGCCGTGACGCGGGGCTGCACGCCTACGAGCGCGCCCTGGAGCACGCCGGGCTCAGTCCCGTGGCGGGCGTGGACGAGGCGGGCCGCGGGGCCTGCGCGGGCCCGCTGGTCGTCGCCGCCGTGATCCTTCATGGTGGACGCGGCGGGCGGATCGACGGCCTCACCGATTCGAAGATGCTGACGCCGGCGCGCCGCGAGGAGCTCTACGCCGAGATCACCCGGAGGGCGCGCGCGTGGAGCGCGGTCATCATCCCCTGCCATGACATCGACCGCATCGGCCTGCACCGGTGCAACGTCACCGGCATGCGGCGGGCCCTGGCAGCCCTGGACACCCGTCCCGCCTATGTCCTCAGCGACGGGTTCCCGGTGCCGGGGTTGGAGGCCCCGGGACTGGCGGTGATCAAGGGCGACCAGGTCGCCGCATGCGTGGCGGCCGCCTCCATCGTCGCGAAGGTCACCCGAGACCGCATCATGGTGGATCTCCACGAGCGCTACCCCCAGTACGGCTTCGACGTCCACAAGGGGTACGTGACGCGCGCGCACGGCGCGGCGCTGGCCGAGCACGGGCCTTGTCCGGAGCATCGGTTCTCCTACGTCAATGTCGGGCGTGCCTTGCGTAACAATGGGGAGGTGGCCTTGGGGGAGGAGACCGAAGGGGAGGTCCCCGGCGAGGGCCGTACGGAAGGGGCACGGGCGTGAGCGCCGAGGATCTCGAGAAGTACGAGACCGAGATGGAGCTGCAGCTCTATCGCGAGTACCGCGACGTCGTCGGGCTTTTCACCTACGTCGTCGAGACCGAGCGGAGGTTCTACCTCACCAACTCGGTCGATCTGCAGGTGCGCGGCGCCGACAACGGCGAGACGTACTTCGAGGTCACGATGCAGGACGCCTGGGTCTGGGACATGTACCGCCCCGCACGCTTCGTCAAGAACGTGCGTGTCGTCACCTTCAAGGACGTCAACGTCGAGGAACTCGCGAAGAGCGACTTCGAGCTTCCCTCCGATCAGTGACCCCGCCTCCAGCCTGATCGGCTTGTGAAGTGCTCCGATACGCGTAGCCTCCCTCCGCTCCTCCTCACCTCCGGCTGAACGTGGCTCTAGCAGGCCCGGAGCCCGCTGACGGCCCGTGAGGCATCACGGCACCCGGCCCCGTTGCTCTGAAGCGGATGGCTGCCCGCATACGCGTGCTGACGGCACGGCGACGCCTGCGGGGGCCTTGTGGCGTGGCAGATTTCGAGCACCACAAGGCGTGTGCTGACGGCACGGCAAAGGGGCGGCGACACTTGCCGGCGGCCCTGTGGCCTGGCGGACCTTGGGGACCACGGGGTGTGTATTGACGGGCGAAAGGCACGGCGCGGGCCAGGGCCTATCGGGGTGAAGGTCGGCATGTCACTCCTTGGTGAAGCGTGTGCGGCATCAGCGGGGGGATTTCGCGGAACTGGTGAGGCGCCAGCCGTTGGGCGCCCGTTCTATGAAGCCGGACGCGGCGAGCAGGCCGAGTTTCGCGTTGACGGCGGCCAGGTCCATGCCCGCCTTGGCGGCCAGGGCGGCCGGACCGGCCGAGCCGCGGGCGGGGAAGGCCTCCAGGACGGCGCGGGTGACCGGTTCCAGGCGGTCGCGGGGCAGGACGGGCGTCCGCGGGGGCGGGGCCAGGTCCGCGCCCAGCCGTCCGACGGCCTCGATGATCTCCTCGGTCCGGCTCACGAGGACGGTGTCCTCCTGCCGCAGGAGCTGATGGCAGCCGACCGACGACCGGGACGTGACCGGCCCCGGCATGGCCATCAGCACACGGCCGAGCTTGCGGGCCCATGCGGCGGTGTTGAGCGCGCCGCTGCGGGCCTCCGCCTCGACGATCACCGATCCGCGGGAGAGGGCGGCGATCACCCGGTTGCGGACGAGGAAGCGCAGCCGGTGCGGATGGGTGCCCGGCGGCGACTCGCTCACCAGCAGGGATCGGCGTGCCATCTCCGCGAACAGGCCCTCGTTCGAGGCGGGGTACGGTACGTCCACGCCGTTGGCGAGGACGGCGACCGTGCGGCCGTCGGCGGCGAGGGAGCCGCGATGGGCGGCGGCGTCGATGCCGAGCGCTCCGCCGGAGACCACCGTCCAGCCGCCGTCGGCGAGTTCGGAGGCGAAGTCGGAGGCCATCCGCTGCCCGTACGGGGACGCGGCGCGCGAGCCGACCATGGCGACCGATCTCAGGCAGGCGTGGCGCAGGTCCTCGGGGCCGCGGAGCCAGAGCGCGTAGGGGCGTTCGCCGCCGAGGTCGTCGAGGGTGGTGGGCCACTCGGGCTCCCCGGGGCAGACCAGGCGGCCGCCGAACTGCGCGCAGACGGCCAGGTCGCGGTCGGGTTCGGCGGCGGCCAGGCGAATGCGCCAGTGCTCCAGGCGCTGGATCTCCTTCGGCGCGGCGGGCAGGCCGGCGGGGAGGGCGCCGGAGCGGATCACTTCGAGCGCCTCCTCGGGGCCGCAGTGTCCGACGATGCGGTTGAGGAACGCGTCGCCGGGCTCGGCGACGGCGGTGAGCGCGGCGCGGGCCTCCCGCTCCGGTGTCATGGGGATCATGGTCATGACCGCCCCGCGTGCCAGAGCGCCAGGGCGCCGCCGATGTCGTCCGCGTCCGGCTCGTCGTGACCGCCGAGGTCGGCGATCGTCCACGCGACGCGCAGGACCCGGTCGAGTCCCCGTGCGCTGAGCGTGCCGCGTTGCAGCGACTCGTCCACCGTCCGCATCGCCTCCGGACCGGGTGTGAACTTGCGGCGCAGCTCCGGCCCGGGGATCTCGGAGTTCGTCCGCCAGGGCGTTCCGGTCAGGCGTTTCAGCGTTCGTTCCCGGGCGAGCATCACCCGGTCGGCCACCACCTTGCTGGGTTCGGCGAACTCCAGGTCGTAGCGCAGTTCCGCCCTGGTGGCGGGCGCCAGCTCCAGCTTGAGGTCGATGCGGTCGAGCAGCGGGCCGGTGACGCGGGTGCTGTACTTGCGGCGCACTCCGGGGGCGCAGGAGCAGTCGACCTGCTTGGCGGCCGCGCACGGGCACGGGTTGGCCGCGAGGACGAGGGTGAAGCGGGCGGGGAACTTGGAGGTGCCCTCGGCCCGGCTGATGCGCACCTCGCCCTCCTCGAGCGGCTGGCGGAGGGCGTCGAGGGTCCCCGCCATGAACTCGGGCGCCTCGTCCAGGAACAGGATCCCCCGGTGGGCGAGGGAGACGGCGCCCGGTTGCAGTACCCGACCCGAGCCGCCGCCGACCATGGACGCCTTGCTGGCGGTGTGGTGCGGCGCGTGGAACGGCGGCTGGGTGATGAGCGGCTGGCCGGGCGGGAGCGTCCCGGCGACCGAGTGGATGGCGGTGACCTCGAGCGCGGAGTCGGGCTCCAGCGGCGGCATCAGCGTCGGCAGCCGTTCCGCCAGCATCGTCTTCCCGCAGCCCGGCGGCCCGGTGAAGTACAGGTGGTGCCCTCCCGCGGCGCTGATCTCCAGGGCCCGCCGCGCCTCCGCCTGGCCCCGGACGTCGGCCAGGTCGAGGTCGGCCGGGACGTCCGGCCGCCGGACCGCCGACCCGTCGGGCACCGCCGACGCGTCCTCGGGCTCCGCCTCCTCGATGGGCGGCGGCTCGTCCCGCAGGATGCAGAGCAGCCCGCGGAGCGTCGCCGCGGAGACCACTTCCACGCCCGGCACGAGTTCGGCCTCGGCGGCGTTCGCCCGGGGGACGACCACGGTGCGGCAGCCGTAGTTGGCGGCGGCCAGGACCGCGGGCAGCACGCCCTGGATGGGCCGGAGCCGGCCGTCCAGGCCGAGCTCGCCGATCAGCACCAGCCCCGCGCAGGACCGCGCGGGCACGACCTCGGCCGCGGCGAGCAGGGCGACCGCGATGGCGACGTCGAAGATCGAGCCCTTCTTGGGCATGCTCGCTGGGAACAGCGAGACGGTGACATGCCGGTTGGGCCAGTCCTCCCCGGAGTTGAAGATCGCCGCGCGGACGCGGTCGCGGGCCTCGCTGAGCGCGGTGTCGGGCAGTCCCACCAGGTGCAGGCCGGGGACCCCGCTGGTGAGGGCCGCCTCGACGTCGACGACGAAGCCGTCCACCCCCACCAGGGACACCGAGCGGGTCTTGGCGAGCGTCATTCAGCACACCTCCTTCAGATGATCGATCGAGAAGCCGTCGCCCTGGACGACCAGGCCGAGCACGTCCACCCGGACCTGCGCGCCGCCGACGCCGTGCGCGGCGGCCCACCGCCAGGCCAGCCGCCGCAACCGGGACGACTTGGCGTCCGTGATGGCCTCGAGCGGGTCGCCGTACAGGGCGGAGCGGCGGGTCTTGACCTCGCAGACGACGTGGGCGCGGCCGTCGTGCGCCACGATGTCGAGCTCGCCTTCGGGGCAGCGCCAGTTGCGGTCGAGCACCGTCCAGCCGAGCCCGGCCAGATAGGCGGCCGCCGCGTCCTCTCCGCGGCGGCCCAGTTCGATGTGGGCGTTCATGTGCCTCACCTCCGGGTTCCGACGCTGCCGGACGGCGGATCCGCGGTGAACTGGAACGGCGTTCTGTGGAAAACCCCGGCGACATTCGCGACGATCCACCCGAAACCGCGGCCAGGTGCTTGCTCGCGGCACGTGGGGTGCCGCAGCGTGGCCTTTGTGGATCTGAACGAGGCCGTGGACGAGTTCGGCCGGCACCTGCGCGCGGAGCGCGGCGTCTCGCCGCACACGCTGCGCGCCTACCTCGGTGACCTGGCGGACCTGTGCGCGTACGCGTCCGCCGTGGGCGTGACGGACCCGGCCGGCCTGGACGTGTCACTCCTGCGCGCCTGGCTGGCCCGCCAGCACGCCCTCGGGCGGGCGCGCGCCACGCTCGCCCGGCGGACGGCGGCGGCCCGGGCCTTCACCCACCACCTGCACCGGCGCGGGCTGCTGGAGAACGATCCCGGCCTTCTGCTGGGCACGCCGAAGAAGCGCCGCGACCTCCCCGGTGTGATCACCCAGGACGACGCGGCGCGCCTTCTCGACACGATGGACGCCGAAGGGCCGATGGGACTGCGCGACTTGGCCGTGCTCGAGGTCCTCTACGGGACAGGGGTGCGTGTCAGCGAACTCTGCGGGCTCGACATCGACGACCTGGACACCGGCCGCCGGACGATACGCGTGCTGGGCAAGGGGAACCGGGAACGCACCGTCCCGATCGGTGAGCCGGCCGTCCGGGCCGTCGAGGACTGGCTCAGGGCAGGACGGCCGGCCGTGGCGACCGAGGGGAGCGGCGCCGCCCTGTTCCTCGGCGCCCGCGGAGGACGCCTCCACCCGACCAGCGCCCGCCGCATCGTCCACTCCCGGATCGCCGAGGCCGGCACGGTGCCCGACCTCAGCCCCCACGGGCTGCGCCATACCGCCGCCACGCACCTGCTGGAGGGCGGCGCGGACCTCCGCAGCGTCCAGGAGATCCTCGGCCACGCGTCCCTGCAGACCACCCAGATCTACACGCACGTGTCGGCCGAACGGCTCAAGCAGGTCCACCGCCAGGCCCACCCCCGCGCCGCCCGCGAGGATTCGGCGGATTGATCGCGAACGGGTTGCTAGGAGCGTTCCCGGCGGCTTTGGGGGACGCGGCGCAACCGGCGTTCGTGGGCGAGGTCGATCACGCCGGGCGGCGGAGGGCGGAAGCGGCCGCGCGCGCGGGCGCGGCGCCAGGCGAAGGACAGCGAGTAGGCGAGGACGAGCCCCGTGACGGCACCGCCCGTGGCCGTCGTCGCGTCGCGGAGCGTCATGCTCGGATTCGGCGGCTCCTCGGACGGAGGATGCCGTTCATGCGCCTTCCCCGACGCCTCGTGCGGCGGTGCGCCGCGCGGCCACTGCGGCAGCAGTCGTACTTCCCGCCTGACCAGGCTTAACGGATCCAGGTAGACGCGGCCCTTGCGCAGGCCCCAGTGCAGGCACGGCGTCGGGCAGTGGAGATGGCCGTCCTCCAGGACGCCGATGCGGGCGCCTAAGGCCACCTGGCCACCGGCCTGGACACTGGGACGGACGGGCAGGTACGTCGTGCGCAGCGGCCCGTGGTCGACGGCGACGACGCCTCGTCCGGCCAGGCTTCCGGCATAGGAGACCCGTCCGGCCCCGGCCGCGTAGACCGGCTCGCCGGGCCGTGCCGCGAGGTCGGCTCCGCGGTGGCCGGGGCCCCACGGCACGGCGGGCGGGGAGAAGGCGCGCAGGACCCGCGGGGCGGGCGGCCCCAAGGGCCATCGCCAGGCGGTCGCTCCGGGGGCGCCGGCGGTGATCGCGCAGGTGAGGAGCAGTGTGAGCAAGGTCATGCCAGGAGCCTGCCGCCCCGCGGGCCCGGCCGTCGAGCAGGTGCGCCAACTGTGGATAACCGCTCGGTCCGTTGATTCACGGGGGCGTCCGCGCCCTGATAATCTGTAGACGTGCCCGTAAGGACACCGGCCAGGGCCAGGCCGTCGCCGATCCGCCGTCAGGCGGGGAGGCGGGAAGCCGCTCACGGCGAGCGGAGAGGTCACGGATCCGGGGAGGGTTCCGGATCACAGCCGCCAGGGGCGTCCCGGCGGCTGATTTCACGCGTCCGCATGCCACCGAAGACATGGTGGGGCGCCGCCCCTCGGTCCGTCGCCGCGGCGACGGTGGGGCGATGCCCGGGCGCAGGGCGACAACCAAATGCGGCCCGGCAGGGCCAGAGAAGGAGAACACGGGCAATGGCACCCGTCGTCACCATGCGGCAGCTCCTTGAGAGCGGCGTCCACTTCGGCCACCAGACCCGCCGGTGGAACCCGAAGATGAAGCGCTTCATCCTCACCGAGCGCAACGGCATCTACATCATCGACCTGCAGCAGTCGCTGTCCTACATCGACCGCGCCTTCGAGTTCGTCAAGGCCACGGTCGCGCACGGCGGCACGATCCTGTTCGTCGGCACCAAGAAGCAGGCCCAGGAGTCCATCGCCGAGCAGGCGACCCGCGTCGGCATGCCCTACGTCAACCAGCGCTGGCTGGGCGGCATGCTGACCAACTTCTCCACCGTCCACAAGCGGCTCACCCGGCTCAAGGAGCTGGAGGAGATCAACTACGACGACGTGGCCGGCTCCGGCATGACCAAGAAGGAGCTCCTCGGCCTGCGCCGTGAGAAGGACAAGCTGGAGCGCACCCTCGGCGGTATCCGCGACATGGCGAAGGTCCCGAGCGCCATCTGGATCGTGGACACCAAGAAGGAGCACATCGCGGTCAACGAGGCCAAGAAGCTCGGCATCCCGGTCGTGGCCATCCTCGACACCAACTGCGACCCCGACGAGGTCGACTACCCGGTCCCCGGCAACGACGACGCCATCCGCAGTGTCAGCCTGCTGACCCGCGTCGTCGCCGACTCGGTCGCCGACGGTCTCCTCGCGCGCGCGGGCGCCGCGTCCGGCGGCGACGAGAAGCCGGCCGAGGGCGCCGCCTCCGGTGCCGCCGAGCCGCTGGCCGAGTGGGAGCGCGACCTGCTGGTGAACAAGCAGGCCGAGGGCGAGGCCGCCGCTCCGGCCGACGCGCCCGCCGAGGCCGCGCCGTCCGCTGAGGCCCCGGCCGAGACCGAGGCGCCGGCCGACACCCCCGCCGAGGGCCAGCAGGCTTGATCCCGCGGTCCCGGCGGCGTCGCGACGACGCCGCCGGGACCGTCGCGGGTCCACGACCAACGACGAGAGAAGCGAAGAGAACGATGGCCAACTTCACCGCCGCTGACGTCAAGCGGCTTCGCGACCTGACCGGCTCCGGCATGATGGCCGTAAAGAACGCCCTGACCGAGGCGGACGGCGACTTCGAGAAGGCCACGGAGCTGCTGCGCCTCAAGGGCGCCAAGGACGTCGGCAAGCGCGCCGAGCGCACCGCCGCCAACGGCCTGGTCGCCGAGCACTTCAACGGCTCGGGCGACGGCGCGCTGCTGGAGCTCAACTGCGAGACCGACTTCGTCGCCAAGAACGAGCAGTTCATCGAGCTGGCGAACCGGCTGGTCGAGTTCGCGGCGGGCAGCGGCGCGGCGGACGCGGCGGCCCTGCTCGGCGCCGAGATCGAGGCCGGCAAGACCGTCCAGGCCTTGATCGAGGAGAACAGCGCCAAGATCGGCGAGAAGCTGGAGCTGCGCCGCTTCGCCCACTACCAGGGCGCCTACGTGGCCAGCTACCTGCACAAGTCCGACCCGTCCCTGCCGCCGACCACCGGCGTGCTGGTCGAGCTGGACAAGGAGAACGCCGAGGTCGCCAAGGACGTCGCGCAGCAGATCGCGGCGATGGCGCCCAAGTACCTCACCCGCGAGGAGATCCCCGCCGAGGTGGTCGAGAAGGAGCGGGCGCTCGCCGAGCAGCTCACCCGTGACGAGGGCAAGCCCGAGCAGGCCATCCCGAAGATCGTCGAGGGCCGGGTGAACGCCTACTTCCGCGACTTCGTGCTGGTGGAGCAGGCGTTCGTGAAGGACGGCAAGAAGACCATCGCCAAGGTCCTGGACGAGGCCGGCGTGAAGGTCGTGCGCTTCGCCCGGTTCAAGGTGGGGCAGGCGTAAGGGCACCCTGGAGATAGGGACCCGAGATTCAGCGACGCAACGAGGAGGCCGCCGACGTGCCGGACAAGACGACCACCAGTGCGACGGCGGCCCCGTCGTCCGGGCAGCACGCGCCGCGCGCGGGCTGGAAGCGGGTGCTGCTGAAGCTCTCGGGCGAGGCGTTCGCCGGGCGCGATCCGCTGGGCATCGACCCCGAGGTCGTGCAGCATGTGGCGGAGGCCGTCTCCGAGGCCGTACGCGACGGCGTGCAGGTCGCGGTCGTGTGCGGCGGCGGGAACATGTTCCGCGGCGCGGTCATGGCCGAGCGCGGCATGGACCGCGGCCGCGCCGACTACATGGGGATGATCGGCACCGTCATCAACTGCCTGGCGCTGCAGGACTTCCTCGAGAAGCTCGGGCTCGACACCCGGGTGCAGACCGCCATCACCATGAGCCAGGTGGCCGAGCCGTACATCCCGCGGCGCGCCATCCGGCACCTGGAGAAGGGCCGGGTCGTCATCTTCGGTGCGGGGCTGGGGCAGCCGTTCTTCTCCACCGACACGACCGCCGCGCAGCGCGCGCTGGAGATCGGCGCCGAGGCCGTCCTGAAGGCCACTCAGGTCGACGGGGTCTACGACGCCGATCCTCGCAAGAGTCCAGAGGCGGTCAAGTTCGACCGTTTGGATTACGGTGAGGTTCTACAGCGGGGCCTGAAGGTCATGGACGCCACGGCCATCAGTCTCTGCATGGACAACGCGCTCCCCATCGTGGTCTTCGACCTCATGGGGCAGGGCAACATCGTCCGGGCCGTCCGGGGTGAGAAGATCGGCACGCTGGTCAGCCCGGCACAGGGCTGACCGCTGCCCGGAACGCGGTGCCAGGGCCGACCAGATGACATGGGAGTCACAGTGATCGACGAGACCCTCCTCGAAGCCGAGGAGAAGATGGAGAAGGCGGTCGCGGTCGCCAAGGAGGACTTCCAGGCCATCCGCACCGGCCGGGTCACCCCCGCCATGTTCAACAAGATCACCGCTGAGTACTACGGCACGCCGACGCCGGTCAACCAGCTGGCGTCGTTCACGCTGCCGGAGCCGCGGATGGTCATCGTGCAGGTGTTCGACAAGTCGTCCATGCAGGCCGTGGAGAAGGCGATCCGCGACAGCGACCTGGGCGTGAACCCCACCAACGACGGCAACGTCATCCGGGTGGTCTTCCCCGAGCTGTCGGAGGAGCGCCGCAAGGACTTCATCAAGGTCGCCGGCACCAAGGCCGAGGACAGCAAGATCTCCATCCGCAACATCCGGCGGCGCGCCAAGGACACCCTCGACAAGCTCGCCAAGGACGGCGAGGTCGGCGAGGACGACGTGCGGCGTGCGGAGAAGGAGCTCGACGACACCACGCACAGGTACGTGGCGCAGATCGACGAGCTGCTCGAGCACAAGAAGGCCGAACTGCTCGAAGTGTGATGGGATTCGACGACGCCGGGGAGCCCTCGGGCTCCCCGGATGAGCCGGAGGTCGACATGCCCGGCCCACCCCCGGGAGAAGCTCTGGACTCGCCCTCCGGCGAGGCGCCGGACACCCCCGCAGGCACCGCCGCCGAAGACGCGGCGCCCTCCGGCGCGACACCCGTGACGGGCGCGCGCGCTGAACCCGAAGGGGAACCGCCCCAGGGTCCGCCCGACGGCGGACGCCAGAGCAGGACCGGCAGGAACCTGCCGATGGCCATCGGAGTGGGCGTCGCCCTCGGGGCGCTTGTATTGCTGTCGCTCTACACGGTCAAGCCGATCTTCCTGGCCGTGATGGTGGTCTTCCTCTTCCTCGGCATGCGTGAGCTGACGGACGCCTTCAAGTCGCGCGGCATCGGGGTTCCGTTCATCCCGCTGGCCACCGGCATGGTGGCCACCCCCGTCGTGTCCTATGTGTGGGGGCCCACCGCGGTGGTCGCGGCGGTGTCGCTCACCGTGCTCAGCATGATGCTGATCCGGATGAGCGAGGGCGCGGACGGCTACGTCCGGGACGTCAGCGCGGGCGCGTTCGTCACCGGGTACCTGGTGCTGATGGGCGGGATCGTCGCGCTGCTCATGCGCCCGGGCGACGGTGACGACCGCACCGTCATCTTCATCGCGACCACGGTGGCCAGCGACATCGGCGGCTACTTCGCCGGCACGTTCCTCGGCAGGCACAAGCTCGCCCCCACGATCAGCCCGAAGAAGACGTGGGAGGGCGTCACCGGCTCCGCGATCACCTGCATGATCGTCGGCGGCTGGCTGGTGTGGTGGCTGCTGGACGGCGGGCACCCCTGGCAGGGCGCGCTGGTCGGCCTGGCCGCCGTGGTGACCGCGACCGGCGGCGACCTCATCGAGTCGATGATCAAGCGGGATCTCGGCATCAAGGACATGGGAACGCTCCTGCCGGGCCACGGCGGGGTCATGGACCGCCTCGACTCGCTGGTCGCGACCGCCCCCGTGGTGTGGCTGCTGCTGGAGCTGTTCGTCCCCAGCTAGACCCCACCCCTGAGCGGCCCTGGGAAGCGAAGGGGGCCGGGGCCGTCTCGCCGGCTAGGAGACGACCCAGGAGCGGCCCTGCTGCCCCAGACGCCGGATGAGCGCGTCCGAGCCCTCGCTCTTGGCGTACCGGTGCTCCTCACCGGTGATGGGGACGAGCCACAGCCACCGGACGGGATCGCCCTGCACGGTCAGCCCGGTGAGGGCGGGCGCCTCCGGTCCGGCCAGCCGGGTGGGATCGTCCAGAAGGAGCACGCCCTCCCACGCGCTGTCGCCGCTTCCCAGAGGGAACGTGCGGGCCTCGTGGTACCACTTGACCACGTCGCCCGGGGCGAACCAGGTCACCGACCGCCACGGGTACTGGGCGAGCCACGGGAAGATGCTTCCCGCGCGCTGGCTGGGAAGCGTGCTCGCCACAGCGAGCTCTATGCGGGCGTACGGGGCGACGTCGTCCTCGTACAGCTCGACGGTGGGCATCCGCTGGCGGCTCATCCCGACCGAGCTGAGCACGGTGAAATCGCGCTTCCCGCTAGCGGGACGCTCAGTCACGCCCACAGTGGGTGAGGTGCCGGCCTTGCCTCCGGCGAGCTGGCGTCCCACGTCGTGCCAGTAGTGGCCACCGGGGCCCAGCCGCTGCAGCAGGTGACCCAAGACCGACTGCTGGAACTCCGCCCACGAGCCGTCGGCACGGCACATCTTCCAATGCTCGCGCGCGCGCTCTATGCGGGGGCCGAACTCCGCGATCTCCTCCTCCATCGGGAAGGCGAACGGGCTCTGCCGGGTCGCGTCGCGCGCGTAGCCGGGGATGCCGCGGCCCATGTCCGACCAGCCCGGGATCACGAACAGCGGGTCGCCCGCCTCCAGCACGGCGACACCGTCGCCCTCCTCGAACCACACCGCCTCGAGGGCGGAGACGTCGACGGCCTCGCGTCCCCGCGGGTGGGCGACATGGGACTCCGGCAGCAGCGGCGCGCCGCCCGCCTCCAGCCGCGCCCGGTCCAGCGACGCCGGGGCCTTACTGTGGTTGGCGACCCAGACGGCTCCGATCACCGAATCCCGCGCGTCCCGCAGGTAGGCCGAGGTCACCTCGCCGTCGGACTCGACGACGAGCCTCCGGCTGCCGTACGGGCTGGCCTCGGCGTGGACGATCGTGGCGGCGGGGCTCCTGGGCGAAGCGGCACCCCTGCGCAAAACCGACATGATCGAGACCTTAGTCGCAGACGAGGTCATGTGCAGCGATGTCGTGACGCCCGCTCAAAGGCCGTTTCGCATCCGGAAGAGGCGTCCGTTCGGGCGGACGAGGCATCGGCAGGTGTTTGCGACACTGGAGGGACCATGTCTGCCACCACCGAGCCCGCCACCGCGGGCGCCGCGCCCAAGAAGACCCCGGCGAAGCTCGTCTTCGCCGCGCCGCGGCGCGGCAAGCCGCCCCGGCACCTGGCCGACCTCACGCGGGCCGAGCGCCGCGAGGCGGTCGCGGAGCTGGGGGAGAAGCCGTTCCGGGCCGACCAGCTGTCGCGGCACTACTTCGCCCGGCTCGTGGACGACCCGGCGAAGATGACCGACCTGCCGGCCGCCGTGCGCGAGCGCCTGGTGTCCGAGCTGCTGCCCTCGCTGCTCACCCCGGTACGCGAGCTGGACTGCGACGGCGGCAGGACGCTGAAGACGGTCTGGAAGGCGTTCGACGGGGTCCTGTTCGAGTCGGTGCTGATGCGGTACCCGGACCGGGCCACGATGTGCGTCTCGTCGCAGGCGGGCTGCGGCATGAACTGCCCGTTCTGCGCCACGGGCCAGGCCGGTCTCACCCGCAACCTCTCCACGGCCGAGATCGTGGAGCAGGTCGCGGCGGGCGCGCGCGCGATGGCGCGCGGGCGTATCCCCGGCGGCCCTGGGCGCGTCTCCAACATCGTCTTCATGGGCATGGGGGAGCCGCTCGCGAACTACAAGGCCGTGATCGGCGCGGTCCACCGCATCACCGATCCGGCACCGGCGGGCCTGGGGATCTCCCAGCGCTCCGTCACCGTGTCCACGGTCGGCCTCGTCCCGGCCATAGAGAAGCTGGCCGCGGAGGACATGTCGGTACGGCTCGCGGTATCGCTGCACGCGCCCGACGACGAGCTCCGCGACGACCTCGTGCCGATCAACAACCGGTGGAAGGTCGCCGAGGTCCTGGACGCCGCGTGGGCCTACGCCGAGCGCAGCGGGCGCCGCGTCTCGATCGAGTACGCGCTCATCAAGGACGTCAACGACCAGGCCTGGCGGGCCGATCTTCTCGGCAGGCTCTTGCGCGGCCACCTCGTACACGTCAATCTGATCCCGTTGAATCCGACGCCGGGGTCCAAGTGGACCGCCTCGCGGCCGGAGGACGAGCGCGAGTTCGTCCGCCGCCTGGAGGCCCACGGGGTCCCGGTCACGGTGCGCGACACTCGGGGCAGGGAGATCGACGGGGCCTGCGGGCAGCTGGCCGCGGCGACGAAGGACTGAGCGCGCCGGCGGCGCCCCCGGGCCCCGCGGGCGCGGGAACGAGGGCTGAGGAGCACGGTGGCGCTCATGAGCACGCGGCTGCCGGTGGCGTTGCGGGGCTACGACCGGACCCAGGTGGACGGCCTCCTCGAACGGATCTCGGGTGCGCTGAACGGCGGGCCGCCGATGTCCGCGGACGAGGTGCGGACGGCGCGTTTCGACGTCGTCCTGCGCGGCTACGACCGCCGCGCGGTGGACGACCTGGTGCGCGAGTGCATCAGGGAACTGGAGATGAAGGCGCCGATCGCCCAGCGTCCCGCCCGCTCCCGGGCGAACCCGGCCTGGTTGATCAACTGGATCCAGAACGCCAGGTTCGCCGGCTCGGGCATGCACCCCGGCTATGACGTCCGGGACGTCGACGCGTTCCTCGACCGCGTCATCGCCGGGCTGCGCGGCTCGGTCCCGCCGGTGTCGGCGCGGGACGTCCGGGAGAGCGCGTTCCGCGTCGTCCGGCTGGGCCCGGGCTACGACGAGCAGGAGGTCGACCGCTTCCTCACCCAGCTCGCCGGAGCCATCGAAGGCCGCTGAGAACGATCGCGCCCGCGGAGTTATCCACATTTTCGCCTCGGGGTGGTGAGCGCCGCCGCCGGCCAGCAGGCTTCGGGGCATGGACGACTTCGACGCGCAGCGCCGCCGGCTGACCTCCTTCCTCGGCCTGCTGTTCGCTCCCGAGATCATCGCGATCCTGCTGTCCCTGGCCCGGCCCGCGGTGCGGCTCGGCGCCGCCGCCGGCGGTGTGCCGGTCAGGCTGGGCGGTGCGCCGCTGCTGCCCGCCGCGGCGGCGTGGCCCGTCTGGAGGGGCCGCCCGCTCGACTTCCTGGGCGCCGTCGACTTCTCCGACCTGGCCGTCCTCGGGACGATCCCCGGTCTTCCCCGTGCCGGCACGGCCGCCTTCTACTACGCCAGCGAGACCCCTCGGCCGTGGGGCGACGCGTCCGGGCAGCGGGACGGATGGCGCGTGTTCACCGGCGTCCTGCATCCCGCGGAACCGCCGCCCGGTGCCGTCTCCTATCCGCCGGCCGAGCTGGACGCCGCTCCGTTCCTGTCCCTGCCCTCACCGCAGGAGCCGGTCGTACGGCGGGTGGAGCGCGTCCACCGCGGCTTCCTGGCCGAGTACGAGCAGCTGCACGCCGTCTGGTCGAGGCACGTCACGCCCGAGGCCCCCGCTCATCAGCTGGGGGGCTGGCCCGACCTCGTCCAGCGGCCGGTCGGCCCCGACTGCCTGTACGCCTCCACCGGCCGTCCGCTGGAGACCCTCGATGCCCCGGACCTGTCGCCCGGCGACCTGGCGGCCGCCGACGACTGGCGCCTGCTGCTCCAGCTCGACTCCGACCACCGTCTCGGGTGGTACTGGGGTGATCCGGGCCGCGTCTACTTCTGCTCCCGCCGCAGCGACCCCCTGGAGCGGGCATGGCTGACCGTCCAAGCGGCATGACCTCTGGAGGAACCGTGCGACTCAGTGACGCAGCCGGGCGGCGAACGCGTACGCGGCGCCCACGACGGCCGACCAGAGCGCCAGGTGCAGCACCAGGCCGGGGAAGTCCGCGAGGAAGCGGTCCGGGCCGTCGTGCGCCGCCCGCAGCCATCCGGTCATCGGAACGGAGAGCCAGGAGAGCCGGCCGAGGCCCAGCAGGATGGCGGCCGTCGCGCCGCCGAGCAGCGCCAGCAGCGACACCCCCGGATCCGGGATGACCGCGCGGCTCGTCCAGGCGCCGAGCAGCGTACCGGCGAGCGCCACCGGGACGCTCAGCGCACACCCGGCGAGTATCGCCCGCCCTGGCGCACCTACCTGCAGCGCCTGCACGAGAGGAATGGCGAGCACGATGACGCCCAAGCACAAGTTCACGCCGTATGCGGCGATCAATCCCGCCCACGTGGGCGTCCACCGATGCCGCGCCGCGGTCGCCGACAGCGCCCGCTGCTCGTCGGGCTGCGTGTCCAGCAGCGCCCGCGCCGTCCACGCCCAGATCGGGAACATGAACGCCGCCACGTCGCCGAAGGAGCCGACGGAGAGCTCGACCCGCTCCGGCCCGCCCGGGCCCTGGAAGAGCACGAGCACCATGACGAGCGCCACGACGATCACCGGATGCATGACGCGCAGCGAACGCACGTACCCCTCGACCTGGAACCGCGCCAGCGCGATCACAACCCCCACCTCGCCCGACCGCCCTGCGCCCGGCGAGCGCGGCCGCCTCCCGCCCGCTTGGCGCGGGCGTCTCGGTTCGGGCCCGCGGGCTGGTCGCGGCCTCGTTCCGGACGAGCGTCGCGTGGCCGACGCGGGTGCTGGTGCCGATCGCGGTACCCGGCTCGGTGGCGGATCGTCCCGGGCTCCGCCGAGGCGTCCCGCCGGTCGCCGCGCCGGCGGGCTTCGGCCGTGGTGATCATCGCTCGGGCCTCCGTACGGTGTAGCCGTCGGCGCGCAGCTTGGTCTCCACGGTGCCGGCGTCGGCCTCGGGCACCACGACCTCGAGCACCGTGAGCCTCGGCGCGTCGGGTTCCTGACCGGGCGCCAGGCGGGTGACCGTGCCGCCCGCGACCTCGAGCCGGTCGATGCCCGGAAGGGATTCGATGCAGCGCTGGTGGTCGCTGATGACCACGGTGGCGCCATCGGCGGCGAGTCCGGAGATCATGCGGGGCAGGGCGTCGCGGGTCGCCGCGTCCAGGCCGGCGAACGGTTCGTCGAGGATGAGGAGTCCCGGGTCGTCCATGAGGGCCTGAGCGAGCCCGACCTTCTGCGCGCTGCCCTTGGACAGCTCAGGCAACCGCACATCGAGGAGGTGGCCGAAACCCAGACGCTCCGCCCACACTCCGATCGCGTTGTCGGGCACGCGCCTGACGGCGGCCATGTGCCCGAGGTACGAGCGGACGGTGAACGGCTGGTCCACGGGGAAACGCTCGGGCGCGTAGCCGATGCGGCTCGGCCTGTCCCGCACCGAGCCCCTTCCGGGGGCGCGGAGACCGGCGATGACGCGGAGAAGGGTGGACTTGCCCGCGCCGTTCCGTCCCGTCACCTCGGTGACGCTGCCCGGCGGGAGGGAGAGCGTGACGTCCCGCAGTACCCAGGGACCCCTCCGGTGATAGCGGAAGGCGACATCGTCGAGCCGCATAGGACACGAAGGGTAGCCGCGGAAAGCTAAGGAAACCGTTAGGGAGGAGGCTGCGCACGCAGGTGGAGGGCGGCAGAATGCCGCGCATGGCTGACTCGGCGTCCGGCAAGCCCTGCATCTTCTGCGAGATCGTGAAGGGAGAGCGCCCCGCCCACATCGTCCTCGACACCCCGGACGCGCTGGCGTTCCTCGACGTCCGGCCCCTGTTCAAGGGGCACACGCTGCTGGTGCCGCGGACGCATGTCGAGACGCTGCCGGACCTGCCCGCCGACCTCGTCGGCCCGTATTTCCAGTACGCGCAGCGGTTCGCAGCGGCCATGGAGTCCGTGCTCGGTGCGGCCGGCTCCTTCGTCGCCATCAACAACCGCATCAGCCAGAGCGTCCCCCACCTGCATGTCCACGTCGTTCCGCGCAACCGCAAGGACGGACTGAGGGGCTTCTTCTGGCCCCGCCAGAAGTACGACTCCGACGCCGAAGCCGCCGACTACGCCGCCCGCCTATCCGCCGCCTTCGCCGACCCGGCCTGACCCCGAACCTCCACGCCACCCGCCGACCCGCCGTCCTCGTCGGCGGTGCGCTCACCGCCGCCAGGGGGTGCGAGCGCGTCGTGTTCCGGTTGCGCGCCCGTCGTGTTCGGCGATGACGCGTCTACCGCTGGGGAGGCCCCGGCCGTCGACTGGTCGTGCGCCGTCTCTGCCGGGGTCGTTTCGAGGTCGGACGTCGGGCTCTTGCCGGATCCGGCGACGCCGGGGAGAGCCAGTGGGTGAGGGACGAGGCAGCGGGCGCCCTTGAGGCGGTTGGCGGGGGCTGTTCGTTGGTGGCGGTTGGACTGCTGGATCGGGGACGCCCCCGCCGGGGGCGGCGGGGGCGTAGGGCGGGTCAGGTCAGGGCTAGGAGGAGGGCTATGTAGGGTTCGGTCGACCTGGGGTCCGGGGGCGGGTCGGGGGCGGCGGCGCGGAGGGCGGCGGCGTGCTCGTACAGGTCGCGCTCCGCGCGGTCGAGGGCGGCGGCCAGGACGTAGTCGGCGACGCTCCAGCCGATGAGGCCGGCGGCCTTGCGGATGGCGAGGAGCTGCTCGGCGGACGTGTTCAGGGCGATGCGGTCGTCGGTTCCGGGGGCGGGAAGGTCCGGGCGGACCGACTCAGACATGGCCGGTCTCCTTCCTTACGGCATCTCAAAGTACGCCGCGAGGGGTTGCCGGGACATCCTCATTCGGGACGAGAATCGACGGATGGCAGGCGACGGCGGACGGCGGCGAGCGGCCTCAGCGGGTGCCCCAGGAGTAGGTCTGTTTCCGCAGCTTGAGGTAGACGAAGCTCTCCGTGGAGACCACGCCCCGGACGGCGCGGATCCGGCCCAGCAGCTCCAGCAGGCGCTCGTCGTCCTCGCAGACCAGCTCGAGCAGGATGTCGAACGAGCCGGCGGCGATGACGACGTAGTCGATCTCGTCGAGGGCGGCGAGCTCGTCGGCGATCGTCTCCAGGTCGCCCTCGCACTTCACGCCGATCATCATCTGCCGGGAGAAGCCGAGCATCAGCGGGTCGGTCACGCCGACGATCTGCATGACGCCGGTGTCGAGGAGCTTCTGCACGCGCTGCCGGACCGCGGCCTCCGACAGGCCGACGGCCTTGCCGATGGCGGCGTAGGAGCGGCGGCCGTCCTGCTGGAGCTGCTCGATGATCCGCTTGGCGGTCTCGTCGAGCTGGACGGGCGGCCGGGCGGAGCCGCGGCGGGCGGGAGGGCGCTCCTCCGTCATCGTTGGTACTCCTAGCTGCGGCATCGAGGGTGCGAGGCGGCTGGTCCAAGCGAATTAGTCGTGAAGCTGGATCGTAACAACGAAATCACTTGTGTTGGGCGGGAACCTCTGTCAGGGTCAGGCCAACGGGACAGTTCGGGCGGCGGCGCCCAGAAAGGATCGAGATGAGCGGCGAACGGCTGCGCAACTTTATCGGTGGCGAGTACACCGACGCCAAGGACGGGCGGACGCTGGAGGTGGTCGACCCCAGCACCGGCGAAGCGTACGCGCAGGCGCCCGTGTCCGGCGCCGAGGACGTCGACGCCGCCTTCCGCGCCGCCGCGGAGGCGTTCCCCGCCTGGCGGGACGCCACCCCGGGCGAGCGTAGCCTGGCGATGCTGCGGTTCGCGGACGCGGTCGAGGCGCGGGGGCGCGAGCTGGTCGAGGCGGAGAGCCGCGACACCGGCAAGCCCGTCCAGCTCACCATGGACGAGGAGCTGCCGCCGATGGTGGACAACCTCCGCTTCTTCGCGGGGGCGTCCCGGGTCCTTGAGGGCAAGGCCACCGGCGAGTACCTCGCGGACCACACCTCGTCGGTCAGGCGCGAGCCGATCGGGGTGTGCGCGCAGGTGACGCCGTGGAACTACCCGATGATGATGGCGGTCTGGAAGATCGGGCCGGCGCTGGCGACGGGCAACACGGTCGTGCTCAAGCCGTCGGAGACGACCCCGGTCAGCACGCTGATGCTGGCGGAGATCGCCGCCGAGCACCTGCCGCCGGGCGTGTTCAACGTGATCTGCGGCGACCGCGACACCGGCCGCGCGCTGGTGGAGCACCCGACGCCGCAGATGGTGTCGATCACCGGCAGCGTGCGGGCGGGCATGGAGGTCGCCGCGTCCGCCGCGAAGGACCTGAAGAAGGTGCACCTGGAGCTCGGCGGCAAGGCGCCGGTCGTGGTGTTCGACGACGCGGACGTGGAGTCCGCGGCGCAGGGCATCGCCGAGGCCGGCTACTTCAACGCCGGGCAGGACTGCACCGCGGCGACGCGGGTGCTGGTCGCCGACGGGCTGCACGACGAGTTCACCGAGGCGCTCGCCGAGGCGGCGCGCGGCACGGTGGTCGGCCCGCCGAGCGACACCGACGCCTTCTACGGCCCGGTGAACAGCGCCGCGCAGCTGGAGCGCGTCCAGGGGTTCGTGGACCGGCTGCCCGGCCACGCGCGGGTGCTCACCGGCGGGTCCCGTGCCGGGGACACCGGTTACTTCTTCGAGCCGACGGTCGTCGGCGGGCTCCGCCAGGACGACGAGATCGTGCAGAACGAGGTGTTCGGCCCGGTCATCACCGTCCAGCGGTTCTCCGGCGAGGCGCAGGCGATCGAGTGGGCGAACGGCGTCCGGTACGGGCTGGCGGCCAGTGTGTGGACGCAGAACCACGGGCGCGCGATGCGCATGAGCAAGGCACTGGACTTCGGGGCGGTGTGGGTGAACACCCACATCCCGTTCGTCTCGGAGATGCCGCACGGGGGCTTCAAGCACTCCGGCTACGGCAAGGACATGTCGATGTACGGAATCGAGGACTACACCCGCGTCAAGCACGTCATGCACTACATCGGCGCCTGAGGGACGTACCGCGGCGGTGCGCGGGCCGGCGTCCGGTCCTCCGGACGGGCGCCGGCCGGCGCGGGGGGCGTCGCCGTGGTGGTCGGGCGCCACGAGCTCGTGAAGGAAACCCCTGCCCATGACCGAAACCCAGCCCGCCCCGGCGCGCGACGACCCGGGTCGCGCAGTTCCCGCCATCGAGCTCACGGGCGTCGAGAAGACCTACCACGCCCACGGGGAGGCCGTCGCGGCGGTCCGCGGCGTGGACCTGGCGATCGCGCAGGGGGAGTTCTTCTCCCTGCTCGGCCCGTCCGGCTGCGGCAAGACCACCACGATGCGCATGATCGCCGGCTTCGAGGAGCCGACGGCCGGTGAGGTGTACCTGCACGGACGCAGCGTCACCGGCGTCCCGGCCAACCGCCGTGACGTGAACATGGTGTTCCAGTCGTACGCGCTGTTCCCGCACATGAACGTCTTCGACAACGTGGCGTTCGGGCTGCGGCGGCGCGACGTCGGCAAGGCCGACGTCAGGGCGCGGGTCGGGGAGATGCTGGAGATCGTCGACCTGACGGGGCGGGAGCGGCGCCGGCCCGGCGAGCTGTCGGGCGGGCAGCAGCAGCGGGTCGCGCTGGCGCGCGCTGGTGAACCGCCCGCGCGCGCTGCTGCTGGACGAGCCGCTCGGCGCGCTGGACCTGAAGCTCCGGCAGGCGATGCAGGTCGAGCTGAAGCGGATCCAGCGGGAGGTCGGCATCACGTTCGTGTACGTGACGCACGACCAGGGCGAGGCGCTGACGATGTCGGACCGGATCGCGGTGATGAACGACGGGCTGATCGAGCAGCTCGGCACGCCGCGGGAGATCTACGAGCATCCGGCGACGCGGTTCGTGGCGGGGTTCATCGGGACGTCGAACCTGCTCGGCGGGGAGGTCGCCGAGGTGCCGGAGGGCGGCGCGGTGCTCTCCCACGGGCCGGACGGGCGGATCGAGGTGCCGGTGCGGGACGGGCTCTCGGCCGCGGTGGGGGAGCGGCTGGAGCTGACGGTCCGGCCGGAGAAGATCGGCATCGGGACCGACAAGCCGGCCGACGGCCTGTGCCGCGTCCGCGGGCCGGTCACCGAGGTCGTCTACCTGGGGACCGCGACGAACTACAACATCGCCACCTCCGCCGGCGCCGACGTGGTCGTGTTCCTGCAGAACGCCATGAACGCCGACGACATCGCCGTTCGCGGGGACGGCGTCTGGCTGTCGTGGGACCCGCGCCACTCGTACGCCATAGGAGCCCGCCAGTGACGAACATCGACCCCGCGTTCCTGCGCGGACTGACCCGCCCGCGCCTGGCACGGTCCACCGCGTCCCGCCGGGACGTGCTGCGGATGATGGGCGCGGCGGGGGCCGGCCTGGCCCTGTCGGCCTGCGGCGTGAAGGGGCAGGGCGGCAAGGAGAAGGTCAGTCAGACCGACGTGCAGAAGTACTGGGCGGGCAAGGCGAAGACCGGCAGGCTCAACTGGGCGAACTGGCCGGGCTACATGGAGGACGACCACGCGACCATCAAGGCCTTCGAGAAGGCCACCGGCATCAAGGTGGACTACAAGGAGGTCATCCAGGAGATGGGGCCCTGGTTCGGCAAGATCCAGGCCCCGCTGGCGGCGGGCCAGTCCATCGGGTTCGACCTGATGGTGATGACGAACGGCATCCAGCTGGAGGAGATCACCAGCATCGCGCAGCTGTTCGACCCGAAGTACAAGGGCCGGGTCGGCATGATGGGCGACTCGCAGGAGCTCGGGAACTTCGGGATGTTCCTGCTCGGCATCGACCCGGAGAGGTCGACGCGGGCCGACTGGGAGAAGGCGGCGGCGAAGCTGCGGGAGCAGCGCGACGACCGCAGGCTCGCCTATGCGGCGGGCTATACCGGCCTCGGTGTGGGAGCCACGCGCTTCGGCGCGGACGTCGTGCTCGACCTGCTCCGCGTCGGCCTCGCGCCCGGCGAGGAGACCGAGCGGACGCGGCTGGCGATGGTGTGCTCCAAGCCCGTCCCGTTCCCGCCCGAGCCGCTCAGGTACGGCGTCATCGAGCTGACCCGCCGCGCGATGGCCCGCGCCGACCGCAACGACGGCCGCCGCGGCCCGTGGCCGCGCGCACTGGACCGCTTCGGCCTCGGCTTCGGCTCCTGACCTGCCGGCGGATCAGTCGGCGGATCAGTCGGGTGCCGCGTCGACCGTGCCGAAGACGAACGACGAGACCTCGAGGTAGAGCTGCTCGGGGTACGGCACGAAGCGGACCCGCCGGAGCCCCTGCTTCTGCCCCGCGGACTCGATGATGAACTCGCCGTAGCCGAGCGCCCGGCCCGTGTAGGAGCGCTTCAGCTCGATGTTGTCGACCTTCGCCATCGGCATCATCGCGATGTCCCGGTTGAGGACGCCGCGGATCACCATGACCCGGTGCTCGGTGACGAGGAAGAACTGCAGGGACCACGCGGCGAGGTTCCACAGCAGGTAGCCCAGGCTGACCAGCCACAGGAGCCAGATCCACGCGAACCCGACGGCGATCTGCACGGCCGCGCACAGGATCAGCGCCGCGACCGTGGACACGATCGGCAGCAGCAGGAGGGCGGGGTGCCGGCGCACGGCGATGACCCGTCCCTCGTAGGACATCAAGTACCTGTCGACCATCCGCGTCGTCGTGTCGTCGCGGTGGACCACCATGTCCTGCAGATTCACTGCAAAGTTCCCATCGTGTCCGGTGGGTTCAACGGTAGCCCAACGGGCGGCCGTGGGGCAGGGATCGCGGGGGTGAGGCGCGCGGGTCGCGCGGATACGCCGGATCGGCCTTGTGCGGGGCGGGCGGGCGGCTGATGATGTTGCTCATGGACGGCGTTGGGGAGCCCGGACGGCAGCCGCACGAGGGCCGTGCGGGCGCCGGGGGAGCGCAGGGGGACTTCGCCCACGACGTCATGGGCCGCCCGATCTGGCGGCTGATGCTGCGCGGGCTGGGCGTGTACCTGCCGGGCTGGCGGACGCCGGAGACGGTGCTGCGGGTGCCGGGCGGCGCGACCGGGTTCGGCCCGCCCGCGTTCCTGGACGGCGCCGCCGGGTTCGGGCTGCAGCTCCCGGACCGCCGGCGCGGCCTGGAGCCCGACCGGGAGATCTACGTGCGGGGCCGGGAGAACCCGAGCTTCGGCATCGTCGTGGCGGGCCCGGCGGAGGCGATCGGCAGCCGGGTCGTGGACGCGGAGGTGCTGATGCGGTTCGCGCGGCGGCTGACCTTCGAGGAGCTGTTCGACACCGGCGACGCCGACTCGGTGCCGTACGCGGTGCGCGGCGCGCGCGCGGTGGAGAACGTGGTGTTCCTCGACCGTGCCGCAGGCGTCGGGTTGTGCGCGGAGGTAGAACCGGCGACGCGTGCGCTGCACTGCCCGCTCTACGTGCGGATCGGCGGTCCGGCGGAGCGCACGGTCTGGGCCTACGCCCCGAACGACGGCCACATCCCGAACAACGGGCACACTCCGAACAACGACCACGGTGCGGGCCCGGCCTATGGTGCGGAGGCCCAGGCGGTGAGGTCCCACAGCTGATGCGACGGCAGCCGCCGCAGCCGTTCGGTGGCCGACGACGGGTCCCAGAACACCTCGTCGCTCTCCAGCTCCAGTGACTGCGCGGCCGTCAGCACGGCGCACAGCAGCTCGTCGCGGGTGCGGACCGCCATCAGCGGCCCGATCTGCGCCACCGCCCCCGAACACTCCGACAGAGTGCGCAGGAGCGCCTTGAGTGCTTCCTCGTCCTCGGGGGCGCGCGCGGGCTCCACACCGGGCGGCAGGCCCGGCTCGACGCGGGCCAGGCCGCCGCGCCGGTCGCCGCCGTTCGCGGTGAGGCCGTTCCTCGGCGCCTCGGTGCCCGCCGAGATGAGCAGCGCGCTGAACGCGCCCGCGAGGTCCTCGGCGGCCTGCCCGCCGAGGAAGTAGCGGCGCCGCTCGGGCGAGCCCGGCGCCGTCCCGTCGGTGCCCTCGGCGGTGCGGAACCGGACGTTCAGCCGGCTGGCCCGCACGCACCGCTCGTACATCTCGGTGAGGATGTCCTCGAGCTGCTCGTCGCGCGCCCACAGCCGTCCCGTGGCGGTCACGGACGTCCCGCCGGGATGCTCGCGGGGGCGGCCGGTCAGCGCGGCCGTGACGGTGTCGTCGAGCTCGCCCTCGGTGAACTGGAGCAGCTCGGTGACGACGTCCTCGACGTCCTCCAGCGTGCGCGTCAGGGTGCGCTGCAGCTCGAGGATCTCCTCGCCGCCGCGCTCCAGCTCGGCGAGCCGGTCCAGCGCGCCCTCCACCTTGCCCTCGACGGCGGCGGCGCCGGGGCCGGTCACCGACCGCACCGACGTCTCGATCTCGGCGAGCTTGCGGCGCAGCGCGGCGAGCGTGATGCGCTGCTGCTCCAGGTCGTGCAGCCGGCCCGCCTGCACGCGCAGGTGCTCGTCGGCCTGGTGGACGCGCCCGGCCAGCTCCGCGACCTGCTCGTGGTTGTGCCGGAGCCGGCCGTCCAGCGCGGGCAGCACGTCCTGCTTGACCCGCGACAGCTCGGCGGTGAGCTGCTCGCCGACCGTGACCAGCACGTTGTTCTGCTTGGTGACCTGCTCGTTCAGCTCATCGACGCGGCGCGCGAACGCGGTGGCCTGGTTGCGGGACTGGCGGCCCGCGTAGAGCTCCAGCGCCCCGACCACGACGCACAGCACCACCAGGACGACCGTCGTCATGGCACTCCTCGGGCGGGGCGGTTCCTACCGGAAAGGGTTTTGATCGCGACCATAACTTACGATCACGCGCGCCGACCGGAACTTACGTAACCGACTGATCTCAGTGACCGTCCGGTCTCATCCGCCCTTCGCGCCCCGCCATTCGTGCCATTGCGCGCCCGTGCGGTCACGCTTCGTCGCAGCCCTCGAATTGGGGCACGGTGGTGGTGACTTTCAGGTTCGCGGGATCGAACCATTTGTGCAGCAGCTTCGGCAGGGTCCCGTCCTGGTACATCTTGGTGAGGACCTTGTTCACCTTCTCGCAGCCGTCGACGTCGTCCTTGCGAAGGCCGATGCCGTACGGCTCGTCGGAGAACGGCGCGTTGACCACCTGGACCTTGTGGCCCTCGCGTACCGCCTTCGCGGCCAGTCCCGCGAGGATCAGGTCGTCGGTCGAGATGGCGTCGAGGCGGCCCGAGGTGAGGCCGTCCAGGCAGGCCGTGTAGCCGCCGGCGTCCGCGGGAAGCGCCGCCACGCCCAGTTCGTCGTGGACGCGTGTGTACGACACCGAGCCGGTGACCCGGCACAGCCGCTTCCCGGCGAGGTCGTGGACGTTCTTCACCGAGGACGCGTCGGACGCGCGGACGAGGACGTCCTGGTGCGCGACGTAGTACGGCCCGGCGAACGCCACCTTCAGCTTCCGCTCGGGCGTGATGGAGTAGCTGGCGACGACGAGGTCGACCTTGCCCTTCTCGATCACGCTCTCGCGGCTCTTGGACGTCACCGGCTCGAAGCGGACGTGCGAGCCGCCGACGCCGAGCCGCCGGGCGACCTCCCTGGCGACGTCGATGTCGAAGCCCGAGTAGGTGCCGCCGCTGCTCGCCCCGAGGCCGGGCTGGTCGGTGTTGACGCCGATCGTGAGCTCGCTCTTGTGCACGATCGACGACTCGCCCGCGTCGGCGATCCCGCACGCCGCCGCAGACAGCGCCGCAGTCCCCGCGGCCAGCAGCGCCGCCGCCGCGCGCAGGACGTGCCCGTTCCGCCGGATTCCCATGGTCCCCACCCCGCGCCTTCTCATCGCTGCCACCGGTATTCCGCCAGGCGCGGCCGCACCCCGGCCAGCGCGAGCGCGACGATGACGACGCCCGCGGCGGGCAGCACCCCGTACCAGCCGCCGGTGCCGTGCTCGCCGTCCTTGACCGCGTCCTGGAACGCGGTCCAGTGGATGCCGATGAGGGACTGCATGTCCTGGTCGTACCGGGTGAAGTCGGCGGTCGCCGCGCTGCGCGCCGCGGCGGCCTGCGCCTTCTGCCCGCCGTCCGCGAGCGCGCGCATCCGGTGGTCGTTCGCCTGGACCTTCTGGTAGTCGGCGAGCACGCGCTTCAGCGCGTCCTCGGTGTCGACGGGCCTGGCGAGGTCCTCGGTCCGGTTGGCCTCGGCGCCGAGGAAACCGAGGAAGGGCGCCCGTCCCTGCTCGACCGGCAGCCCCTTCTGCACGGCGGCGTTGTACTCGTCGAGATTCCCGGCCTTCAGGTACAGGACGGTCTGCGACTTGTTCAGGTAGACCTGCTCGTAGGTGTCGGCACGGGCCGGGTCGAGCAGGAAGCGCGTCTCGTCGGCGTTCGCGCTGTTGCTGATCGCGCGCGCCCGCGACAGCGACAGGATCGGGTCGAAGCCCTGCTCCTTCGCGCGGCGCAGGTCGCCGGCCTGCCCGTACAGCATCGCCGCGCACGCGGCGACGAGGACGAGCGCGCCGAGCGTCGCGACCGCCAGCGCCGGGTTCAGCAGCCGCCGGAAGCGGCGCGCCAGGTACCCCTGCAGCCCGAGCAGGACGGCCAGCAGGACGATCCCGGTCACGATGACCCACAGGGCGCCCGACCGGACGTCGGAGCGCTTGTCCTCGTAGGTGTGCCGGACGAGCGTGCCGTTGTCGAGCGTCAGGTTGTACGCCTTGGGCAGCAGGTCGAGCTTCATCATGTCGGTCGCCTGCCGGTACAGGTCCAGGACCTGCTTCGGCGGCTGCCCGGACGTGCGCCCGGACTGCCGGTCGAGCAGCAGCGCCTGCGAGGCGAGCCGCTCGTAGCGGCCGATGCCGTCGAGCAGCTCGCGGGCGGTGTCGTCCTCGGTGGTCTCGTCGGCGAGCTTGGCGGCCTTCAGCAGCGCGACGCCGGCCCGCTGCCGGTCCTGGTCGTAGCGGGCGAGGGCCTGGTCGCGACCGCCGCCGGGCGCGGCGCCGGCGAGCAGCGCGTTGGCGAGCTGGGCGTCCATGTCCGACAGCTGGAAGTACATGTCGCCGGTCGCGACGACCTGCGGGCCCGCGTCCTTCCCGATCACCTTGACCCCGTCGCGGGCGTCGGCGATCGCCGCCCACGCCACCACGAGCAGGGCCACGAGAACCACGGCGACCGCGGCGGTCAGCGCCCGGACCCGGCCCGCGACGGTGCGGGGCAGCGCCCGCGCGATGCCCGACGGCTCGGCGGGGGCCGCGCGCCGCAGCCGCCGCGCCGACGGGCGCTCGGGCGGCGGCGCCTCCCCGCCGGGGGCCCCGGCGGCCCGCCCGGACGGTGCGCCCGGCGGACCCGCCGGCGCCTGCTGGACGGCCGTCATGGCGCCTCGTCTCTGGTCAGCGTGATGGTGGTCCAGGCGCCGACGTGGATGCGGTCGCCCGCGGACACGGGGACCTCCTCGTTCAGCGGGATCGGCTCGGTGGAGCCGTTCAGGCAGGTCCGGTTCCGGGAACCGGGGTCGACGAGCGTCCAGGTGCCGTCCGGCTTGGCCAGCAGCACGGCGTGCACGTGCGAGACGCCCGGGTCCTCCGGCGGCTCGCGCAGGTCGATCTCCGGCGGGGACGGCTGCGCCGAGCTGCGCCGCCCGATGCGGATCTGCCGCCCGGCGAGCGGGATCCGGCGCTCCGGCGCGTACGGCGGGAACGACAGCGCCGCCGAGTCCGGGCCCTCCTCGGCGATGACCGCGTTGTAGTACTCGCGGTCGGCGGCGACCACGGCCGTCCAGCCCGCCGCGTTCGCTGCGGGCGGTGCCGGTGCGGGCGGTGCCGGGTCGGGCGGTGCCGGTGCTGGAGGTGCCGGCTCCGGGGGCGCCGACCGGGCGGGGGTGGGCCGGCCGCCGCCGGTCGCGAAGTCGTAGCCGCAGATCTCGCAGAACCGGTCGGCGCCGGGTTCGCCGCAGTCCGGGCAGATCCGCTCCCCGGCCGGGGCGGGCGACGCTCCGGGACCCCCGCCGGACGGGGACGCGGGGGAGGCCGGAGGCGCGCCGATGAGCTCGCCGCAGTCGTCGCAGTAGTCCGCGGACCGCGAGGTGTGTCCGTTGGGGCAGATCGCCATGCTCAGCCCTCGCCCCGCCGCGTCGGCACCGTCTCGTCCTTGCGGGTCGTCGGGGTCTCGGCCCCGCGGGTCCGGACGGTCTTGGTGGAGCGGGTGTCGAGCGTCATCTCGTCGGCCTTGTCGACGTCGCGCTTCAGCCGGACGGTCCCGGTGGCGGGGTCGACGACGTCCACGACGCGGCGCAGCAGCGCGGTGATCTCCTCGTTGCCGGCCTCGTCGGCGAGCACCACCGCGCGGCCGAGCCGCGCGGTGGCGGTGTCGACGTCGCCCTTGTTGCGGGCCTCCAGCCCCTCCTGGATGGCCTGCGCCAGCTCCGCCTGCCCGGTGTAGCCCGCGACCCGCGGGTTGATCTTGGTGGAGAGCGCCTCGTCGTCGGTCCACTGCGCGAGCACGTTCCCGGTCGCCAGCACCTGCGCCTCCTCACCGGGGGCGCCCGGCACGACCAGCTTCACCCAGGCGGCGCGGACCTCCTTGCCGACCTCGCCGGGCGGCACCTCGACGCAGACGTGGTAGTCGCGGCTCTCGGCGCCCCACGCGCCGAGCGGGTAGTCGCCGGCCTGCGTCGCCGACTCCGTCCGCTTGCCGGTGAGGTCGTCCACCGACGGCATGACCTGCTTGACGAACTTCAGCGTCGCGGTCTTCGGCGTCCACACCCGCAGCGCCACGTCCGCGACGGCCTTGCCCATCGCCGCCTCCGTCATCGCCCGGAAGTCGGCCGCGAGGTCCTCGGTGTCGCGGATGAACTCGACGCTGCCGAGCAGCGCGGACGCGATCCGGCGCAGCTCGGCGACATCCCAGTCGGTGCCGATGCCGCGGCAGTCGCACACGAACCGGCCCGCGCAGCGCGCCAGCGCGGCGTTGAGCTGCTCGGGCGTCTCGTGCTGGTTCTTGCCGTCGGTCAGCAGGATCGCCTGCCGGATCGCGCCCGGCCGGGCGTCGAAGATCTGGTCGGCGAGCCGCAGCCACGACCCGATCGCGGTGCCGCCGGACGCCTTCAGCTTCCTCAGCTCCTGCTTGGCGCGCTGCCGGGTGCCGTCGTCCGCCTTGACGAGGCCGGGCCGCTGCGGGAACACCATCGACGCGGAGTTGGAGCCGGAGACGATCGCGAACTCGACGCCGTCGCGCAGCGTGTCCACGGCGGTCTGCGCGGCGGCGACGGCGGCGCGCAGCTTGGTGTCGGGATACGACATGGAGCCGGACGTGTCGATGATGACCACCACGGCGGCGTCCACCGCGGCCGGCGACGGCTGCGCCGGGCCGGTCGCCTCGACGGACACGATGGCGTGCACCTCGCGGCCGCCCGCGGGCAGGTACTTGTTCTGGTCGACCTTGATCGTGAATTGCGGCTGCTCGCTCATCGGTGCTGCTCCGTGCTCTCGGGGTGCGTGCGCGGGGGGACTGGGGGAGTGGGGAAGGGGATGACCGCGACGGTGATGTTGTCGCGCCCGCCGGCGTCGAGGGCGTGCCGGACGAGCGTCCGGGCGGCGCCGAGCGGGTCGGCGGCCGGGTCGGGCCGCTCCCTGCCCGCCGGTGCGCCCGCCGGTGCGCCCGCCGGAGCCGCGGGCTCCTCCGCGGGCCTTTCCGCGGGGCCGCCTCCGGGGCCGCCGAGGAGGGACGCCAGGTCGGCGGCGGCGGGGAAGTAGTTCCACAGGCCGTCGCTGCACACCAGCAACGTGCCGGGGCCGGTCGGGCGGAACGTCGCGACGTGCGGCCGGACCTCGCCCGCGTCCGCGCCCAGCCAGGCGGTGATGACGTGCGCGTTCGGGTGCGCCTCCGCCTCCGCCTCGGTCAGCGCGCCCTGCGCCACCATGATCGCCGCCCACGAGTCGTCCTCGGTGAGCTGCCGGGACGCGCTCAGCTCCGCCATGTCGCCGGTGCTGGGCTCGGTGTCCCCGGTGGCGGGCTCGGTGTCGTCGGGACCGAGGCCGTCGGGGCGCGTCGCGTCCGGCCGGGTCTCCTCCTCGCCGCCGTCGGCCGTCCCGCCCCCGTCGGCGGACAGCCAGTAGGCGCGGCTGTCGCCGACCCAGCCGACGGTCAGGGCCCCGCCGCGCGTCACCGCCGACACGTACGTGCACGACGGCGCCTCCGCCGGGGACGCGGCCAGCGCGGCGACCGCGCCGGCCGCCTTCAGCGCGGCGGAGCGGGTCGCGTCCTCGGGGTCGCGGCCCGCGTCCAGCAGCGCCGCCAGCTCGGCGGCGGCGGTGTCGGCCGCCGTGCGGGACGCCTCGTCCGGACGCTGCGACGAGCCGACCCCGTCCGACACGACCGCCACGACGCCCGCGGCGTGCGCGGCGAGGGCGAGCGCGTCCTCGTTGCGGCTGTAGCGCCTGCCGCGGTCGCTGGCGCCCGCGGCCGCGAGCGCGCCGGACCCGTTCGCGCCCGGCCCGGCGGGCCCGCCCGCCGGAAGACCGATCTCGACGTGGTCGCGTTCGGCGGGCTGGCGCAGGCCGCACCGCTCGCAGTAGCCGTCCGCGTCGATCGCCGCGCCCCCGCACTCCGGGCATGGGCGGGCGCCGGCCGCCGCGGCCCGGCGCTTGGCGAGGGAAGCGGAGCTCTGCCGGATCGTCGCGCCCTCCCGGGGCGCCGCGTCGCCCCGCCCGGGACCCGCCGGCGGCGGATCGCCGAGCTTGTGCCCGCAGTTCTCGCAGTACACGTAGCCCGGGTAGACGATCTCCCCGCACACCGGGCAGGTCGGCTCGGCGGGCTTGGCCGCGCCCGCGCCCTCGGCCGGGTCGGCGGTGCGGTCGGCGGTGGAGTCGTCGGTCACAGCAGCGTCCTCGGGCGTACGGCGTTGGCGGAGTCGATGAGCAGGCGGGACTCGCCGCGGTCGCGGGAGCGGCGGGCCAGCTCCCGGTACGTGCGCTCCAGCCGCCGCCGCAGCGGCGTCTCGGCGAGCGGCGCGCCCATCAGCGCGCCGCCCTGCGCGCCGTTGCCGGACCCGGCCGGCAGCCAGTCGAGCGCGGCCTCCAGGATCTCGGCGGCGAGCCGGTCGCGCCGGTCGTCGTCCAGGTCGAGGCCCGCCAGCCGCTCGCCCGCCGCGACCAGCTCGGCCGCCGTCAGGTCCGCGGGCTCGCGGCCGCGCACCGCCGTCGCGACCGCCGCGACCTGCGCGGGCACGTACCAGATGGAGATCTCCGGCACCGCGTCCAGCGCCTCCAACGCCGCCGCCCGGCGGCCCGCGGCCAGATGCACCCGGGCCTGCCCGAACGCCGCCGTGAGGTAGCCGTGGTCGGTCCGCCACACCAGCTCGAACAGCCGGACGGCCTCGTCCGGCGCGGAGTGCTCGCGGCAGTAGGCCAGGGCGAGCTTCGGCGCCGCCTCGCCCGGCAGCAGCCCGTACAGCCGGTCGAAGCGCGGCTCCGCCTCGGCGACCCTGCCCTCGGCGAGCAGCGCCACGGCGCGGAACCAGTCCACCCGCCAGTCGCCGGGACGGCTCCGCGCGAGCTCGTCCAGCAGCGCGGGCGCCTCGCCCGCCCGGCCCGTCTCGATCTTGACGCGGGCGAGCGCCAGCATCACCTCGGGCGTGCGCTCCGGCGCGTTCTCCAGCACCGGGCCGAGCTGCTCGTCGTCCAGCGCGGTCAGCCCGGCGAGGAACGCGGCGGCCGAATCGGACCCGTCCACGAGCGGCACCGGCAGCGCGGCCGCCGCGACCGGCGGCGGGACGGGCGGCAGCGCGGACTCGGCCGCCGGGCCGCCCGCCGGCCCGCCGGCCATCGACGGGCCGAAGCGCTCCGGCCCGAACAGCCCGGACGGCGCGGGGCGCGGCGCGCCCTCCTCGGCGGCCAGCACCTCCCGCAGCACGCCGGTGAGCTGCTCGGCCATCTCCGCCGCGTCCTGGAAGCGCTCCGCGGGCTCCCTGTGCGTCGCGCGGCGCAGGAACCGGTCGTAGGACTCGAACCGCTGGAGCAGCGGCACCTCCTCGCGCGGCGGGAGGCTCTCGGCGTACGCGCGGGTGTAGCCCTTGAACGGGAAGCTCAGCACGGCCAGCGTCCGCCCGACCGTGTACAGGTCGGAGCTGACCGACGGCCCTTCGTCGGCGATCTCCGGCGCCTGGTAGCCGATCGTGCCGTAGATGGCGCCGTCCTGGTCGTCCAGCCGCCGGACGCCGCCGAGGTCGATGAGCTTCAGCTCCTCCTCGGACTGGATGACGTTGTCCGGTTTGAAGTCGCAGTAGACCAGGCCGTTGGCGTGCAGGTAGTCGAACGCGCGCAGCACCTCGAGGGCGTAGGCGATGGCCTGGGGGAGCGGCAGGTGCTTCTCGCCGGTGGGCTGCGGCTGCTCCAGCAGGATGTCCTTGAGGGACCGGCCGCCGACGTACTGCATGACGATGTAGTCGTCGCCGTCGTGCTCGACGAAGTTGTAGATCTTGACGATGTTGGGGTGGTCGACGGCGGCGAGGTAGGCGCGCTCGGCCTCCGCCGCGATCCTGGCGTCGGCGTCGCCGGTGTCCAGCAGGCCCTTGAGCACCACCCACCGGTTGCTGACCCGCTCGTCCTGCGCCAGGTAGATCCAGCCGAGGCCGCCGTGCGCGATGCAGCCGAGCACCCGGTACTGGTTGGCGACGAGGTCGCCGGACGCGAGCTTCGGGGTGAAGGAGAACCCGGTCCCGCACTTCGGGCAGAACCCCTCGGTGCGCCCCGGCCGGCCGGGACGTCCGCGCCCGACCGGCTCGCCGCAGTTGGAGCAGTACCGCTTGCCCTCGGCGACCTGCGGGTCGCTCATCACCGCCGACGACGGGTCCCGGTACGGGACGCGCGGCACCTCGACGAGCCCTTCGCCGAGCATGCCGCGCCGGCCCGACGACCGTGACGAGCCCGTGCGGGTGCTGCCAGTGCGGGTCGTCCCGTTCGTCCCGGTGGAGGCGGACGGCTGGTCCGGGGGCGAGCCGCACTCGTCGCAGTAGCCGTCG
This sequence comes from Actinomadura physcomitrii, assembly GCF_008923205.2. Taxonomy (GTDB): domain Bacteria; phylum Actinomycetota; class Actinomycetes; order Streptosporangiales; family Streptosporangiaceae; genus Spirillospora; species Spirillospora physcomitrii. The sequence continues at coordinate 329,006 of NZ_WBMS02000002.1, forward strand.
ACGATCGTGCCCGAGCAGTCGGGCTGGTGGCACTTGTCGTCGGGCGGAGCGGACGCGGTGCCGGGGGCGGCCGGCGCCTGCACGGCCGGTGGGGACGGCGGGGCCGCGGCGGAGCCGCATTCGTCGCAGTAGCCGTCGACGATCGTGCCGGAGCAGCCCGGCTGGGTGCAGGCGTCCGGCGCGCCGGACGCGGGCGAACCGGACGCGGGGGACGGGCTCGGCGAGGCGGGCGGCATGCCGCATATGACGCAGTAACCGTCCTCGATGGTTCCGCCGCAGCCCGCCGCGGTGCACTGGCTCAACGTTGCGCTCCCTTCACCCGCGAGGTGATGGCCTGCTGGTATCCCGACAGCGTCACGGTCGCCTCGCGCAGGTCACAGGGCGAGGTCCAGAGCAGCTCGCGGGCCCGCTCGTAGATCGCGGCGAGTTCGGCGTCCTCGGCCCCGCCGAGGCGGGCCGCCTTCGCCCGGTAGGCCTCCAGCCGTCCGCGCAGTTCCTCGCGCCGGTCCAGCAGGCCGCGGATCACCTCGGCGTCCCGGCGGGCCCGGTCCAGCGCGGCGCGCATCGCCCGGTCCAGGTCCGCGACCCGGCCGGCGAGGTCGTTCCAGCCGCCGGCGCGGGCGGCCGCGCCGGGCGGCGGGTGCCCGACGGCCGCGAGCCGGTCGGCGAGCGTGGCGGACATGTCCGGCAGGTCGGGCAGCACCGGGGAGGCGATCTTCGCGAGCACCTCGTCGCGGGCGCGGCGCGCCTCCGCCTCCGCGGCGCGCAGCGCGTCGAGCACGGACGCGATCCCGGCGATCCGGTCGGCGAACCCCTCGCGCAGCCGCTGTGCCTCCTCCAGGTCGCGGCGCACGTCCGCCAGCGCGGTGCGCAGCGTGTCCAGGCGGCCGGTGTCGGCGCGCCCGCCGGACGCCAGCGCCAGCGGGTCGCCGCGCACGACCGCGGCCATGGCCGCCAGTTCGGCGGTCAGCCGCTCGAGGTCCGGGTCCGTCCCGCCCAGCGAGGCCAGCAGGCCGGCGGCGGCGCGCTGCTCCGCCTCGGCCTCGGCGAGCCGGGCCAGCAGCGCCGACCAGACGGTGTCGAGCGCGGCGACGGTCTTGGCGACGTCCTCGTACAGCGGCGTCATCCGCGCGACGACCTCCTGCAGGGTCAGCTTCTCGCCGGACGGGGCGGCCAGCAGCGTCCGGCGCTCCAGCGGCACCTCCTCGGCCGGCAGTTCGACCGACGGCCCGGCCAGCAGCCGGGTGAGCTCGGCGAGCTGCGCGCGGTCCGGCCGCGAGTGCCGGGCGCGCAGCCGCTCGGCCTCGGCGAGCGTGCGGCCGTAGCGGTCGAACAGCGCCCAGACCTCCGCCATCCGCGCCCGCACCTCCGCCTGGACGCGCCGGGTCCCGCCGTCGAGCGCCGCGCCGTCCAGCAACCGGTACCCCTGGTGCGCCTCGAGTTCGAGCAGGGCCGCGCCGATGCGCTCCTGCTCGTCGCGCAGCCGGGCCAGCGCCCGGTCCGCCCCGTCCCGGTCCAAGGGGGGACGGGCCGCCCGCGCGTCGTTCACCGCCCGTCCACGATCATGTGTTCGCCCCCGATTCCCCCGAATAGAGCACGTTTTGGGCACAGTGTTCACCATGCACCGTGGGCATCTCAAGCGGCCTCGCGTTCGGAGGGCGCCGTGCCGCCCGCCCTGCGTCAGGTGACGCTTTACGGGCGTTCGGGCCAGTGCGAAATGTCAGTGTTCGAACGTATGATCGAACCATGGCGAACGTTGCGACGCACCTTCGGACCACCCCCGCGCACGGCGCGGCCGGCACCGTGCTCACCGCCGCCGAGATCGCGGCCCTCGCGCTCTCGCTCGCGCACCTCGGCGCCGGCCCGCAGGCCGCCACCGCCCGCCGCGCCCTGCGCACCCTCCTCGACCCGGCCGGCCACGACGACGTCGTCGCCGCGACCCTGGCCACCCTCACCGCGCCCATGGACGCCTCCACCGCCGACCGCGCCCGCGTCATCGCCGCGGCCATCACCGAGCACCGCGTCGTCCGGCTCTGCTACGGCGACGCCGGCGCGAACGTGACGATCCGCGAGGTGGAGCCCGTCACCTGCCTCGTCCACCGCGACCACTGGTATCTCGTCGGCTGGTGCCGCATGCGGCGTGGCGTCCGCGCCTTCCGCTTCGACCGGATCCTCGCCGTCGAGTCCACCGGCCTGCCCTCGCGCCCCCGCCGCGCCGACCGCTACCTGCCGTTCCAGCGCCGCACGGCGCACGCGGCCTGACCGGGGCCGGGCGGGCGCCGCGCCTGCGAGGGGACGCGGCGCCCGCCCCGCCCGAGCGGCCGGCCGCCGCCGCTCCATGCCCGGATTCCGGGAAGGCGCACAGCCGAAGAACTGGCACGGACGAAGAACTAGCATTGCGGCGGTGAGCGCGCGGGACGTCCTTGAGCATCTGCAGCGGCTCGGCATGTCCGGATACGAGGCGAAGGCGTACGTGGCCCTCGTCGGCGCGGGCCGGCCGGTCAACGGGTACGAGGTGGCGAAGCGGTCCGGGGTCCCGCGCAGCACGGTGTACGAGACGCTCGGCAAGCTGGTCGCCCGGGGCGCGGCCTACGAACTGCGCGGATCCTCGGACGCGACCGAGTACCTGCCGCTGCCGCCCGACGCGCTCCTCGACCGGATGCGGCGGGAGTTCGACGGGTCGGTGGCCGTGCTGCGCTCGGCGCTGCCCGCCGTCGCGGCGGCACCCGAGGGCCACCTGATCCACGGGCTGAAGGACGCCGAGGCCATGCTGGACCGGGCGGAGGACGTGATCGCCGGCGCCCGGCGCGGCCTGGTCATGTCGGTGTGGCCGCAGGAGATGCGGCGGCTGCGGGAAGCCGTCGTCGACGCCGCCGGACGGGGCGCCGAGGTGTCGGTGGTCTCGTTCGGCGAGGGCGCCGACCCGTTCGGCGGGGACGGGACGGGGACCGTCCACCGGCACCGGTACTCCGCGCCCGAGGCCGTGCTGGAGGATCTCGGGTACCGGCTCCTGGTGGTCGTCGGCGACCGGCGGGAGGCCGTCGTCGGCGGGTTCGGCGAGGGCGCCGCATGGGGCATCTACACGGCGGACCCGGCGGTCGCGCTGATGGCGGCCGAGTACGTCCGGCAGGACATCGCCCTGCAGATCCTCGCGGAACGGGTCGGGGCCGGCGAGCTCGACCGGCTGTTCGCCACCGAGCCGGGCCTGCTGCGCCTTCTCGGCCGCGGCCGAGCCTGACCCGCGTTCAGGCCGTGGTGTGGCAGGCGGCGTCGGCGACGACGGCGGTCACGTCGCGGGTGCGGGCGTACACGGCGCGCTGCAACTGGGCGCCGTTGCCGCGCTCCAGGAGGCCGTGCAGGAGCCGGGTGGCGGTCTCCAGGTCGCCCGCGCGGTCGAGCGCCGGGCCGAGGTGCTCCAGCAGCGCGCGGACCACCTCGTGGACGGGCGCGGCGCGGCGGGTCGCCGGATGCACGAGGTCCTCGCGCAGCCCGGACCGTCCGGCCCGCCACATCGCCAGCCGCATCAGGTCGGCGCGGACGGGATCGGGCGGCTCGCCGGCGTGCCACGACGCGGCGGCGGTGTCGACCATGGCGCGCACCAGCGCGGCCATGAGCACGGCGTCGTCGGCGCGCATGCACACGTCGGGGACGCGGATCTCCACGGTGGGGTAGCGGCGGGACAGCCGCGCGTCGTAGTAGATCATCCCTTCGTCGACGAGCGCGCCGGTGGCCAGCAGCGCCTTGACGGTCGAGCGGTAGGCCTCGGCGGAGCCGAACAGCTCGGTCGGGCCGCTGGACGGCCACCGCCCCCACACCTGGTAGCGCCAGCTGTCGTAGCCGGTGTCCTCGCCCTGCCAGAACGGGGAGTTGGCGCTGAGGGCCAGCAGGGTCGGCAGCCAGGGCCGGATCCGGTCGAGGACGGCGACGCCCTCGTCCGGCGACGCGACGCCCACGTGGACGTGGCAGCCGCAGGTGAGCTGCTCGTCGGCGGTGGGGCCGTAGGCGTCCGACATGCGCCGGTAGCGGTGCGACGGGGACAGCGACGGGCGCACGGCGACCGGGGAGGTGGCGAGGGCGGCGACCGTGATCCCGACGCCCGCCGCGGCCTGCGCCGCGGCCTGCCGCGCCGACCTGATGTGCGCGGACACCTCGTCCAGGGTGCTGCAGACCGGGGTGCAGATCTCCAGTTGCTCGCGCTGCAGTTCGCATTCCAGCGGTTCGGAGCGCCGGCCGCCGTTGAACAGGACCTCGGCGTGCCGGTGGGCGTACTGGACGACGGAGCCGGAGACGGCCTGCGGCACGCCGCTGACGGGGTCGACGAGAAGGAGCTCCTCTTCCACCCCGAAGGTGCGCATACCCGCCGAACTGCGAAGTGTCACTAGATGGTTGTGCCCTCACGGCACTGAAGTACCTCCTCCAGGTGACACCCGGATGGCCGGAACCGGCGCGAAGCGGCCGGCGGCGCGGCATAGATCGAACATGCGTTCGACCATCGCCATGGCCGTGGTCGCGGCCGGAACGCCGGCGCCGGGGAGTGCGCGCTCAGGATGCCAGCCAGGTGCGCAGCAGCATCCCCGTCTCCTCCAGGCGGTCGATGTAGAGCATGTGGCCGGACTCGATCTCGCTGATCGTCAGCCCGGGGCCGAGGGCGGCGCGGCAGTCCACGACGAACTCGGGCCGCACCAGGTCCGCGAGCGTCGCGATCACCAGGTGGGTCGGCAGGTCGGCGGGCGGCGGGACGTGCGGGCGCGCCATCTCCGAGTACGCCGTCACGATCGCGGCCGGCTCGTACCGCCAGCGGGTGCGCCCGTCCGGGCCGTGCTCCAGGTGCTCGCCGACCTCGTCGTTCACGGTCTCGTCGGAGGCGAGGGACCAGCGCGCCACCAGCGACGCGCGCGCCTCGACGGCGTCGGCGAACGACACCTCGGCCATGTACCCGCGGGCGCTCCGCGCGGCGTCCGCCGGGTCGAGGCCGATCGCCGGGTCCAGCAGGACGAGCCGCCGCACCCGGTGCGGTGCCGTCCGCGCCAGATGGACCGCGATCATGCCGCCGTAGGAGTGCCCGACGAGGTCGGCCCGGTCGAGGTTCTCGGCGTCCATGACCGCGAGGACGTCCTCGACGTGCTGCTCGACGCCCCACGGCGGCTCGTACGGGGAGCGGCCGTGCCCGCGCAGGTCCGGCGCGAGGGTGTACCGGTCCGCGAGGTGCCGCTCGGCCGTGCGCCGCCATCGGGCGCCGTGCCCCGTGACGCCGTGCAGGGCGACCAGCGGCGCCCCCGATGGATCTCCGTACCGATGAACATGCAACGCCGCGTCCGTCATGCTGGAAAGCGTAAACGCGGAGTAAGCCCCGGGCCCGCCGTTCGCCGATCGGTCCCCGCCGATCTCGGGTCTCCCGCGCCGGTCAGGAGCGTTCCCAGCGGACGGAGCTGAGCGCGAGCAGCGCGACGTGGAAGGAGACGCACGACTCGACGTCGTCGAGGTCGGCGTCCAGGACCCGCTCGATGCGGCGCAGCCGCTCGTAGAAGGCCGGGCGGGACAGATGGGCCTGCTGCGCGGCGACCGCCTTGTTGCGCCCGGACTCGAGGTACAGCTCCAGGATGCGGGTCAGGTCGCTGCCGCGCTGCGCGTCGTACTCCAGCAGCGGGCCGAGCTCGCGCTCGACGAACGTCTGCACGCGGGCGTCGTCGCGCAGCAGATGCAGCAGGCCGCGCAGCCGCAGGTCGGGCAGCCGGTAGAACAGCCGGCCGCCGGAGCCGCGGGCGGCGACGCCCGCGACCTGCTCGGCCTCCAGGAACGAGCGGCGGACGTCCCGGATCGTCTCCACCACGGACCCGGCCGCCAGCACGGTGTCGCCGCCGGTCCGCTTGCGGATCCGGGTGGCGACGTCGGTGAGCGCGGTCTCGGCGTCGGCGCGGGCGGGCAGCGAGGCCAGCACCCCGACGCGGGCCTGCGGGCCGCCCTCGTCCAGCACGCCGACGAGGGCGGGGAGGCGGGCGTCCTTGCAGGCGGCGGCGGCCGTCTCGGCGAGGGCCGACAGCTCGCCGACGGGCGGCGCCGCGCCGCGGTGCCGCAGCACGGCGCCGAGCAGCCGGCGGCCGGACAGCGGCACGCCGAGCGCGCGGGCGCGGGCGGCGGCCTCCTGCGGGTCGGAGTAGGCGTGCGCGAGGATCCGCGCGATGATCGTCCCGTGCGCCTGCCGCTCGACGCTCTCGGCGTGCCGGTCCAGCAGCCGGCCGAGCGCGAGGGTGGTCGCGGCCCGCTCGATCAGCACGGTCTCACGCGGCGAGGGCGGCGAGCCGAGCACGATGATCAGCCGGCCCCAGTCCTCGCCGCGGGCGCCGACCGTGGTGACGAGCCAGCCGGACGCGGTGTCGTAGCCGGTGCGGGTCCGCGGCCGGACGGCGCGCGACCGGGTCTCCCACGCCGACAGCAGCTCGGCGGGGTCGCGGCCGTCGGCGTCGGCGGCCAGCACGCGGTGCGACAGGTTCTCCAGCACGACCGGGTGCCCGCCGATCGCGGCGACCTGCCGGACGACCTCGTCGGTGGAGGCGCCCTCCACCGACAGCTGGGTGAAGATCTCGTGCAGCTGCTCGGAGGCGCGCAGCTCGGCGAACTGCTCCTGGACGATCCGGGCGTGCACGGACTCGGTGATGTCGACGAACGCCGGCTCGTGCGCCAGCACGACCACCGGGAGGCCGAGGTCCTCGGCGGCGGCGACGAGCGCGGCGGGCGGGCGGCTGGCGTAGCGCCGGCCGAGTTCGATCATCAGCCCGCTGACGCCGACCTCGGCGAGGTCGGCGATGTAGGCGCGCAGCCGGTCCGGCTCGTCGGGCAGCGCGATGCCGGTGGTGAGGACCAGCTCGCCGCCGTGCAGCAGGTGCGCGATGTCGGTGACCTCGGCGACGTGGACCCAGCGGACGAGGTTGCCGGTGCGGTCGGCGCCGGCGACGACGCGCGGCTGCCCGCGGCGGACCGCGTCGAGCTGGAGGACGTCGTCGAGTGTGGGCAGCATCGCCCGCGATGATATCCGACAGGCTGTCAACGGCGATGACCATGAGGTTTACAGCATGTAGGCACGGGGGGAGGGGTCCGGCGGCGCCGCGTTCCACTCCGTCAACCGGCGGGCCGGTGTCGTGACACTCTGCCGCTGGCCCCGCGGTCGCGCCCCGAACGAGACTTGGGCCATGTCGGAACACGCGAACCTGCTCCGGCGCCACAGGGCGGTCATGCCGTCGTGGGTGGCGCTCAACTACCGGGACCCCATCGAGATCGTCGGCGGCAAGGGAAACCGCGTGACCGACGCCGAGGGCGTGACCTACCTCGACTTCTTCACGGGCATCCTCACCAACATGATCGGGTACGACGTGCCCGAGGTGCGGGAGGCGGTGGAGCGCCAGCTCGCCACCGGCGTCGTGCACACCTCCACCGCCTACCTGCTGCGCGGCCAGATCGAGCTGGCCGAGAAGATCGCCCGGCTGTCCGGCATCCCGGACGCGAAGGTGTTCTTCGCCAACTCCGGCACCGAGGCCAACGAGACGGCGCTGCTGCTCGCGGCGTACGCGCGGCGCAGCGACCAGGTCCTCGCGATGCGGCAGAGCTACCACGGGCGCTCGTTCGGCGCGACCGGCATCACCGGCAACCGGGCCTGGACGAACCTGTCCTACTCGCCGCTGAACGTGCACTTCCTGCACGGCGCCGACCGCCACCTCCCGCAGTTCGCCGGCATGTCGGACGAGGCGTACGTCGACGCCTGCGTGCAGGACCTGCGGCACGTCCTCGCGACCGCGACCGGCGGGGACGTCGCCGCGCTGATCGCGGAGCCGATCCAGGGCGTCGGCGGGTTCACGATGCCGCCGGACGGGCTGTTCGCCGCCTACCAGGAGGTTTTGGACGAGGCGGGCATCCTGTTCATCTCCGACGAGGTGCAGACCGCGTGGGGACGCACCGGCCAGGGCTTCTGGGGCATCGACAACCACGGCGTGACGCCCGACATGATGACGTTCGCCAAGGGCCTCGGCAACGGGTTCGCCGTCGGCGGCGTCGTCGCGCGCGGCGAGTTGATGGACGCGCTGCACGCCGTCGGGATCTCCACGTTCGGCGGGAACCCGATCTCGATGGCTGCGGCGAACGCGACCCTCGACTACGTCCTGGACCACGACCTGCAGGCCAACGCCGCGAGGCAGGGCGCGACGATCATCGGCGGGCTGCGGGAGGCGGCCTCGCGGTTCCCGGTCGTCGGGGACGTCCGCGGCAAGGGCCTGATGTTCGCGATCGAGCTGGCGGACCCGCGGACCGGCGAGCCGAGCCCGCCGCTGGCCGCCGCGCTGATGGAGGCGGCCCGCGAGCGGGGGCTGCTCGTCGGCAAGGGAGGCCTGTACGGCAATGTGGTGCGCATGGCCCCGCCCCTCACCCTGACCGACGCCGAGGCCCTGGAAGGGCTCGGCATCCTGATCGCCTCGCTGGAGTCCGTGACCGCGGACGCCGGCGCGCAGGCCACGACCGGGGAGACCGTCCGATGACTGAGACCAGGCACATCACCCACTGGATCGGCGGAAAGCCGTTCGACGGGGACGCCGCCCGGCGCGGCGACGTCTACGAGCCCGCGAACGGACGCGTCGCCGGGCACGTCGACTTCGCGTCCGCCGCCGAGGTGGACGCCGCCGTCGCCGCCGCGAAGGCCGCGTTCCCCGGCTGGCGGGACACGTCCCTGTCCAAACGGACGTCCGTGCTGTTCCGCTTCCGCGAGCTGGCGGCCGCGCACCGCGACGAGCTGGCCGCGCTGATCTCCGCCGAGCACGGCAAGGTGCTGTCGGACGCCGCGGGCGAGGTCGCGCGCGGCCTGGAGGTCGTCGAGTTCGCGTGCGGCATCCCGCACCTGCTCAAGGGCGGGTTCTCGGAGAACGTGTCGACGCGGGTGGACGCCTACTCGATCCTGCAGCCGCTCGGCGTCGTCGCCGGGATCACCCCGTTCAACTTCCCGGCCATGGTGCCGATGTGGATGTTCCCGGTGGCGATCGCGTGCGGGAACACGTTCGTGCTCAAGCCGTCGGAGAAGGACCCGTCGGCGTCGGTGCGGATCGCGGAGCTGTGGGCCGAGGCGGGCCTGCCGGACGGGGTGTTCAACGTCGTCCACGGCGACAAGGCGGCGGTGGACGGGCTGCTGCACCACCCGGACGTGAAGGCGGTCAGCTTCGTCGGCTCCACGCCGATCGCGCGGTACATCTACGGGACGGCCGCGGCGAACGGCAAGCGGGTGCAGGCGCTCGGCGGCGCGAAGAACCACATGCTGGTGCTGCCGGACGCCGACCTGGACCTCGCCGCCGACGCGGCGGTGTCGGCGGGCTTCGGCTCGGCGGGTGAGCGCTGCATGGCGATCTCCGTCGCGGTGGCCGTTGACCCCGTCGGCGACGAGCTGATGGCGAAGATCCGCGAGCGGGTCGCCAAGCTCAAGATCGGCCCCGGCGACCACCCCGAGTCGGAGATGGGCCCGCTGGTCACCAAGGCGCACCGCGACAAGGTCGCCTCCTACCTCGACTCCGCCGTCGCGCAGGGCGCCACCCTCGCGATCGACGGCCGCGAGACGCCGGTGCTCGGCGGCGCGGGCGACGGCTTCTGGCTCGGCCCGACCGTCCTCGACCACGTCACCCCGGAGATGGACGCCTACAAGGACGAGATCTTCGGCCCGGTGCTCGCCGTCGTGCGGGCCGGCTCGTACGAGGAGGCCATGGAGCTGATCTCGGCGAACCCGTACGGCAACGGCACGGCGATCTTCACCAACGACGGCGGCGCGGCGCGCCGCTTCCAGAACGAGGTGGAGGTCGGCATGGTCGGGATCAACGTGCCGATCCCGGTGCCGATGGCGTACTACTCCTTCGGCGGCTGGAAGGACTCGCTGTTCGGCGACAGCCACGCGCACGGCATGGAGGGCGTGCACTTCTACACGCGCACCAAGGCCGTCACGGCACGCTGGCTCGATCCTTCTCACGGCGGCGTGAACCTAGGGTTCCCCACCAACGGGTAGCGGTCTCCTCGTCGTCCGCGCGGCCGGCCTCTTCGCCGGCCGCGCGGCGGCGTACCGCCGACAGGCCGAGGCCCACCGCGAAGCACGCGAACGGCACCGCAGGCACGACGTAGCGGTAGTCGAAGTCGGCGCTGGCGATGGGGAACAGCAGCAGGGTCGCCGCCGTCCCCCACACCATCAGGACCTCGCGGCGCCGCCCGCGGGCCGCCGCGACGGCGATGGCGCCGAGCCCGAACACCGCGCCGGTCGCCGGTCCCGGCAGGAACCAGCGCTCCTGGTAGCCGATCATCCGGTCCGCGTACGGCTGGACGACCCGGCTCGGCCTGCCCGTCCGGCCGTACCGCATCGCGTCCGCGAGCACGGTGCCCGGTGCGCCGTGCCCGGTGGCATAGGCGAGGCCGCTCGGGAACAGCTGCGGACGGTCGGGGAAGTGGTACAGCCGCTCGGTCGTCGCGTTCGGGTAGGGGTACCGGTGCGAGCTGAAGGCGCGCCCGATGCCGTCGCCGACCGCCTCAAAATAGTCGCCGGGCTGGGCCAGGATCGCCCGGATGGAGAAGGCGCGCAGCGTGCTGTTCGCCTCCGGAGAACCCACGGGCGACAGGAGCACGCGAGGCGGTATGTCGCCGCGCCAGATCAGGTGGCCGGGCGCGTCGCGCCGCTCGGCGGCGTCCGGGGGCAGGCACAGGGCCGCCTGGTCCTTCGGCGGCCGCATCTTCGCGCAGTCGGCGAACCCGGCCGTCCGTCCCCACAGGTAGATGCCGTCGGACGTGGTGAGCGCGTACGTGCCGCGCTCGGCGTGGAACCACAGCGCGTACGCGGCGAGCGGGACCGCGGCGGCCGCGCCGAACGCCAGTGCCGGACGCCACCCGCGCCGCCACAGCAGCAGGCAGACCAGCACGACCGGGACCAGCGGCGCGCCCGCCGACCGGACGAGCACCGCGTAGCCGAGCAGCAGGCCGGCGGCCAGGGCCGTCCACCACGGCGGTGCCCGCCCGTCGCGGACGCGCCAGAGCAGCAGCGTCAGCGCCCCCGCGATCAGGAAGATGAACAGCGTCTCGGACATCAGCAGGTGCTCGAGCTCGATCTGGTACGCGTCGTACAGCACGGGCAGCGTGACGAGGGCGGACGCCCAGGCGGGCAGCCCCGCCCGGCAGAGCACGGCGTACGCCATCACCGCGACCGCCAGGCCCATGAGGTGCTGGACGACCACGACCGCGGTCAGGCTGTGCAGCGGCTCCATGAGCCGCAGCACGAACGAGTACCCGAGCGTCTTGCTCGGTGAGGGTGCGGGCCGCAGCGCGTAGCCGACGTAGAAGTAGGAGTCGCCGGTGAACCAGAGGCCGTGCGGATAGGCGAGCACCGCCGTCCAGCGCAGCGCGGCACCGCCCGCGAGCGCGAGAACGAACGGTCCGTGGCGGAGATACCGACGAAACGCCCAGATAGCAATAAATGGCGCAAAAAGCCTTGACGGCACGCGGGACCGCCTCGCGGTGCTCGATGTCGGAACGCTGCTGCCGGCCACGCTAGCCGCGGCCGGTGACGCCGCGGTGAACGCGGGATTGCGGCCGGTGACCCGCCCGGACGCGGCCCGGCGCGAACCGGCAGGCCGGGCCGCGTGTCCGGTACTTTCCCACGGTGGTGGATTCCCGTCGTTGATTTTCGTCCGGGCCGGGCGGACGAATAATGGCTCCACCCATTGACGGGGTCTGTGGCGGGCGACACAATCGCACTATCAATTAAAAGGAGCGAAATTAAAAGTCAGGCTCCGGAGTCAGAACGGGATCCGGCGTTCCGGTGACCGGTGGGACGGGACGAGCAGGAGAGCCGCGCTATGACCGCTGACGACCATGCCGCGGAGGTCGACGCGCTCGGCCGGCGGTTCCCGGGCTGGACGATCTGGTTCGGGCCGTTCACCCGGCGCTGGTGGGCCCTGCCGCCCCGCGAACGCGACGTCGGCGACTTCCTGGAGGCCGACACCCCGCAGACGCTCATCGCACGGATCGAGGTGGTCACCCACACCCCACCCAGGCTCTCCCTCGACGACGGCCTCCGGCCGTCCCGCGACCCCCGGCAGAGCGCGCGGCGTCCCTCGAACCTCCTCCGTCTCGAGGGCGTCACACCGCCGCCGCCGCGCCGGGCGCCGGTGATCGCGTGGCCAGGCAGCACTGCAAGGTGATCCGCTGTTCCCCAACCTCGCCACGTCCACCGGCAGCACCGCGGCCCCGGGAAGGGCGGCAGCCCGCGCCACATCCCTCTCCAGCAACCTCCGTGTGGCGCGGACACCGGCACCCGCCGCCCTCCCGGGGCCGCACCGTTTCCGTATACGGACCGGAAATGGTTTGGCAGATAGGCGCCCCGAGTAGCGATCTGTTGTAAGCCCGCCGCTTCCCGGCACAACTCGCAAGAGTCGCCACCGGAAACCGGCGAATGGCTTGCGGAAGGCCCCCGGCGCCGTCGCGAATGGCGGCCGGGCCGGGTTCCCGCCGACATCCCGGGCGGGGCGGGCACCGCCCCGCGGTGCCGGAGGCGCTACGCTGCGCCGATGGGTCCGTCCGCGACGGGGGACGGCTCTGCGGAGGGGATCGGGAGCGACATGCGGCGGAGGGCCGGCCGGCGGACGGGCGGCGGGAGGCTGGCGGCGCTGGCGGCGACCGCGGTGCTGGCGGTCGCGGGTCTCGGCGCGTGCAGCGACGAGAACCCGGCACCGGTCGGCGTCGCGAAGGTGGCGAGCACCCTCGGCCCCGGTGAGGGCGGCCTCAACCTGCTCGCGCTGCCGGGCTCGGTGGAGAGCGGCACCACCGACCCGCGGGTCGACTGGGTCACCCCCTTCCAGGAGCGCACCGGCTGCAAGGTCGGCGTGAAGCTGGTCAGTACCCCGCAGGAGATGTACGACCTCATGCGCGACAAGGGCCGCCGCTACGACGGCGTCGCCGCCCCGCCCGAGGTCGCCGGCCGGCTCGTCGCCGAGAACCAGGTCACCGCGGTCAACACCAGCCTCGTGGACGGCTACAAGAAGCTCGAGCCGAAGCTGCGGGGCCTGCTGAAGCAGAACGGCAAGTACTACGGCGTCCCCTACGTCTGGGGCGCGAACCTCCTCATGTACGACACCCGGACCGTGCAGCCGCCGGCGAGCTGGTCGGCGCTGTTCGACCCCGACCAGGCTCGCCGCTACTCCGGCAAGCTGATCCTGCGCGACAGCCCGCTGTCGATCGCCGAGGCCGCGCTCTACCTGAAGGGCCACGACCGCAAGCTCAAGATCGGCGACCCGTACTCGCTGTCGCCCCGCCAGCTCGCCGCCGCCGGCCGCGTCCTCGCCCGGCAGCGGCCGCACGTGCTGAAGTACTGGACGCAGCCCGCCGACGCGATCAGCGCGTTCGCCGCGGGCGCGGCCGTGCTCGGCGAGGCCGGTCCCTACCAGGTGGACGTGCTGGACCGGGCCGGCAAGCCCGTCCAGGCCGCCGAGCCGTCCGGGGGCCTCACCGGCTGGATGGACGCCTGGATGATCGGCGCCCGCGTCCAGCACCCGAACTGCATGTACCAGTGGCTGCAGTGGACCGCGTCCCCGGACGTCCAGCAGCAGGTGGCCGAGTGGACCGGGGTGGCGCCCGCCAACCCGCAGGCGTGCTCCGGCGACCGCCTCCGCGCGGGTTTCTGCGCCGCCTTCCACGTCGGCGACCGCGACTACATCGACAAGATCATGTTCGCGCACGCCCCCACCCGCGTCTGCGGCGGCAAGTCCAAGAAGACCGACTGCACCGACTACGCCGAGTGGACCAGAACCTGGATCGAGTCCACCAAGGTCTGACTTCGCGAGCCGCCTCTCCCTGAACGTTCGCAAGCTGTCACAGGGTCCCTCAGCCGACCGCAAACTGTCACAGGGGCCGTCAGCCGACCGCAAGCTGTCGCAGCGACCCCAGCCGCCCTAACGCAACAAGCCGAGCTTGCACGCGAGCGCGCTACCTGACCGGCGGGGCGAAGCCGAAGGCGAGCCCCCGCCGGGAAGCTCGCGAAGCGAGTTCGCGCTCGCTCAAGATCGGTCAAGGGGCGAGCCGCCAGGCGAGCCCCTTGGGCCGAGATTGTTTAAATAAGGCGCGCCCGGCCGCCCCCAGCCGGGCGCGCCTCTCGGGTGGTCCCGGGCGTCCCCCCGAAGGCCCGGGTCACCCTTCTCCCTGGAGAGACCTCCATGACGACGGCGTCCAGGGCCGTCGCCGGCGCCGGGACCGGTTCTCCGACCGGCCGTGCGGCGTCCGTGAGCGGCTCCTTCGGGCCCCGCGGCGTGCGGGGTGCCGGCGGGGCGGGTGCGCAGTCGTCGCACGCGAACACCCCGGACGAGTCCGGTAGGCGGCCGATGCGTACGCGCGGCCGGGGCCACTTCTTGCGGCAGACGGCGCAGGCATCACCGAGGCGCTGAGCGGGGCTCAGCGTTCCCGGGTCGAACGTCGGCTCGCCCGTCTGGCCCATGTCCCCATCCCCCTTGCGGGAGTCGAATCACGTCACTCCTTTATAAGCGGGGACGGGTGTTGTCCCTGCTAGTGAAGGTGAAAGTGGCGGCAAAGGCTGGCGGGCCGGCGCCCGTCCGAGATCGTCGGCGGCGGCGGCGCGCGCGGCTCGTGCTCCGCCTTCCGCTCGCTCACCGATCCGCGGACCGCGCCGCGGCCGGGTTTCGGGCCTGCCCTACCGGGCCGGGGGCAGAGGGCCCGCGACACCGGGCAGGGCGGCGGGACGCCCGCGCGCCGATGTCCGACAATGGTCCGGTGATGTCTCCCTCAGGCGCCGCCGCGCCCGCCGCACGCGAACTCGTCGTCCTCGGCTCCACCGGCTCGATCGGGACCCAGGCCCTCGACGTCGTCCGCCGCAATCCCGGCCGGTTCCGGATCGCGGGCCTCGCGGCCGGCGGCGGGCGGGTGGACCTGCTGGCCGAGCAGGCGCTGGAGTTCCGTCCGGAGGTGGTCGCGGTGGCCAAGGCGTCCGCCGCGCAGGAGCTCCAGCTGGCGTTCTACGCCGAGGCCAAGCGGCGCGGCTACGCCTCCGGCGACTACGCCATCCCGAAGATCGTCGCCGGTCCGGACGCGGTCGCCGAGGTCGCGGCCTGGCCGTGCGACGTGGTGCTGAACGGGGTGACGGGCGCGCTCGGCCTGGCGTCCACGCTGGCCGCGCTCGACGCCGGCCGCACGCTCGCGCTCGCCAACAAGGAGTCGCTCATCATCGGCGGGCCGCTGGTGAAGGAGCGGGCGCGGCCGGGGCAGATCGTCCCGGTCGACTCCGAGCACTCGGCGCTCGCGCAGTGCCTGCGCGGCGGCCGCGCCGAGGAGGTGCGGCGGCTCGTGGTGACCGCCAGCGGCGGCCCGTTCCGCGGGAAGGCCCGCGCCGAGCTGGCGGACGTCACGCCCGAGCAGGCGATGAGGCACCCGACCTGGGAGATGGGCCCGGTCATCACCATCAACTCCGCGACCCTCGTCAACAAGGGCCTGGAGGTCATCGAGGCGCACCTGCTGTTCGACGTCCCGATGGAGCGGATCGAGGTCGTGGTGCACCCGCAGTCGATGATCCACTCGATGGTGGAGTTCACCGACGGGTCGACGCTGGCGCAGGCGAGCCCGCCCGACATGCGGCTGCCGATCGCGCTCGGTCTGGAGTGGCCGGACCGCGTCCCGCACGCCGCGCCCGGCGTCGACTGGACGAAGGCGCACACCTGGGAGTTCTTCCCGCTCGACGACGAGGCGTTCCCGGCCGTCGCGCTCGCCCGCCGCGCCGGCGAGCTCGGCGGGACGGTCCCCGCCGTCTACAACGCGGCCAACGAGGAGTGCGTGGCGGCGTTCCGCGCCGGACGGCTGCCGTTCCTGGGGATAGTCGACACGATCATGCGGGTAGTGGAGGAGCACGGGTCCGGGACGCCGGGCGAGCTGACGCTGGACGATGTGCTGGCCGCCGACGCCTGGGCGCGCGAACGGACCAGGGAAGTGACCGGCCAGGCCTGAGCCCCGCGGGGCCGGCCGGGCGCGGGGGGATCCCTCGGGCGGGACCGAACCCGGAAGGGGGATCGGATGGCCTTCGCCTTGGGTGCGGTGGCGTTCGTCGTCGCGCTGCTGGTGTCGGTGATGCTCCATGAGGGCGGGCACCTGCTCACCGCCAAGCGGTTCGGGATGAAGGCCACGCAGTACTTCGTCGGGTTCGGCCCGACGCTGTGGTCGCGGACCCGCGGCGAGACCGAGTACGGGATCAAGGCGATCCCGCTCGGCGGCTTCGTCAAGATCATCGGCTATACGCCGCTGGAGGAGGTCGACGAGGCCGACCGCCCGCGCGCGTTCTACCGGCAGCCCGCGGGGCGGCGCGCGATCGTCATCGCGGCGGGCGTCGTGGTGAACTTCGTGTTCGCGTTCGTGCTGCTGATGGCGATGGCGATGACGGTCGGCGTCCGGGAGCCGGGCACCGTGACCACGACCGTGGACGAGGTCAGCTCCTGCGTGCCGGCCCGGCTGCAGGACGGCTGCGGCGGCGGCCGCCCGGAGTCTCCGGCGAAGGCAGCGGGCCTGCGGGCGGGCGACCGCGTGCTGACCTTCAATGGCACGCGCGTGGCGGACTGGGACGAGTTGCGCGACGCCATCGACAGGGCGAAGCCGGGGCAGACGGTGCCGGTCGCCGTGCAGCGCGCGGGCGTCCCGCGGCCGGTGACGCTGCGGATGCGGCTGGCGGACGTCGGCGGTGAGCCGTTCGTCGGCCTGTCCGCGCGGATCGTCGGCTCCGGGTACGAGCGGACGGGCCCGGTCAACGCGGCGGTGTTCGCGGGGCGTGCCATCGGCCGGACCGTGCGGAGCATGGGCCAGATCGTGGTGGACCTGCCGTCGGCGATCCCGAAGCTGTTCACCCCCGAGCGGCAGAGCTCGCCGGGCGGCCAGGTCGGCAGCGTGGTCGGCGCGACGGAGGTGTCGGGGCAGATCTTCTCCTCGCACAGCACCGTCCGCGACAAGATCGCTCTGTATCTGTCACTTGTCGTCTCGGTGAACATCTTCCTAGGCGCGCTCAACGTCGTCCCGCTGCTGCCGCTGGACGGCGGGCATCTCGCCGTCGTCGCCTACGAGCGGTTGCGGGTGCGCATCAACGGCATCAGAGGGCGTCCGGATCCGGGCACCGTCGATATGACCAAGCTCATGCCCTTGACCTATCTGGCGGTGCTGGTGCTCGTGGGGCTCGGGGTGCTGCTGATCCTCGCGGATCTGGTCAACCCGCTCCAGATGCCGCAATGAACGAGAAGGTTTACCGCGCGTAGCCGAGTGGTCACACTCTTCCATGCCGGTCGCCGTCACCTCATCCATGCGGGGCGCCTAGGCTGGGTGAAGCGAGTCAGAGGAGAGGGATGAGCGTTTCACTGGGAATTCCGACGGTCCGCGGCGAGGGCGACGGACAGGGGGCGCAGGGCCTGGTCGCGGCGCGCCGCAAGTCGCGCCAGATCATGGTCGGCACCGTGCCGGTCGGCGGGGACGCGCCGGTGTCGGTGCAGTCGATGACCACGACCCTCACCGCCGACGTCAACGCCACGCTGCAGCAGATCGCCGAGCTGACCGCGTCCGGCTGCCAGATCGTCCGGGTGGCGGTCCCGTCGCAGGACGACGCCGAGGCGCTGCCCGCGATCGCCAAGAAGTCCCCGATCCCGGTCATCGCCGACATCCACTTCCAGCCCAAGTACGTGTTCGCGGCGATCGACGCGGGCTGCGCGGCGGTCCGGGTCAACCCCGGCAACATCAAGAAGTTCGACGACAAGGTCGGCGAGATCGCGCGCGCCGCGCAGGACGCGGGCGTGCCGATCCGGATCGGCGTCAACGCCGGCTCGCTGGACAAGCGGCTGCTGGAGAAGCACGGCAAGGCCACCCCGGACGCGCTGGTGGAGTCGGCGCTGTGGGAGTGCTCGCTGTTCGAGGAGCACGGCTTCCGGGACATCAAGATCTCGGTGAAGCACAACGACCCGGTCGTGATGATCCAGGCGTACCGCAAGCTCGCCGCCGCCTGCGAGTACCCGCTGCACCTCGGCGTGACCGAGGCGGGTCCGGCGTTCCAGGGCACGGTGAAGTCGGCGGTCGCGTTCGGCGCGCTGCTGAGCGAGGGGATCGGCGACACGATCCGGGTGTCGCTGTCGGCGCCTCCCGTCGAGGAGATCAAGGTCGGCACGGCGATCCTGGAGTCGCTCGGGCTGCGGCAGCGCGGCCTGGAGATCGTGTCGTGCCCGTCGTGCGGGCGCGCGCAGGTGGACGTCTACACGCTCGCCGAGCAGGTCACCGCGGGCCTGAAGGACTTCCCGGTGCCGCTGCGCGTCGCGGTGATGGGCTGCGTGGTGAACGGCCCGGGCGAGGCGCGGGAGGCCGACCTCGGCGTCGCGTCCGGCAACGGCAAGGGCCAGATCTTCGTCAAGGGCGAGGTCATCAAGACGGTGCCGGAGTCGCAGATCGTGGAGACGCTGATCGAGGAGGCCATGCGCATCGCCGACGACATGGGCATCGAGGTCGGCGAGGACGGGTCGGTGTCCGGCCCGGGCGCGCAGGTGGTGGTGAGCTGACGCCGGTCCGGTGATGTGACGGCCGCGGTCGCGTAGGCGGCCGGGGACGGACTCGGAAGGGTCCTCGGGTGATGAGCCCGGGGGCCCTTTTCGCGTGCCGTGGGCGGTGACCGCCGGTGCGGGCGCGCGCCCCCGGGCGGGGCCCCGGCCTGTGGCGGACCCTGAGCCGGAACGTTCGGGCATATCACAGAGTTCCGTTGATCTTGTCACGATTCTGCATCTGGTCACGACAAGCTCTGTCGTCCGACTTGTCCGCAGGACAACAATCTTCACTTGTTTACCCAAATGTCTGACTCATCCGAGTCGACAGGTTAGGGGGATATGTGAAGAGGACTGTCGTCGTGGCCGCGGTGGCCGGGCTCGGGCTGAGTGGGCTCGGCACCGCGAGCGCACAGGCCGCGGGCCCCTCCGCGGCCTCGGGGTTCGACCCCGCCGCGGTCAAGTGGCACGCCTGCCCCGCGGACTTCGTCCAGCAGGTGCACGACCTGTACGACGGGCTGTACCCGGTCTCGAAGATCGTGCAGTGCGGCGAGCTGCAAGTGCCGCTGGACTACGCCAAGCCGAGCGGCACGAAGATCACGCTGCAGCTGACCCGTACCCCGCACACCGGCACGGGCGCCGCCAAGGGCGACATGGTGGTGAACCCGGGCGGTCCGGGCGGCGGCGGCGCGCTGTTCGGCCCGCGGGTGTTCGCGCAGAACTCCGCGGCGCTGAAGGACGCCTACAACGTCATCGGGTTCGACCCGCGCGGCGTCGGGATGAGCGTCCCCTCGCTCAGCTGCGACACGAACTACACCAACGCCCCCCGCCCCGACTACGGCACGGGCGACCGCGCCTCGGTCTCGGTGTGGCTGAAGAAGTCCAAGGCGTACACGGACGCGTGCCGGAAGGCCGACAAGATCGGCCTGCTGAACCACATCAAGACGACCGACTCCGTCCGCGACATGGAGTCGATCCGCAAGGCGCTGAGCGACAAGAAGCTCGACTACTACGGCGCCTCGTACGGCACCTACCTCGGCTCGGTCTACGCGACGATGTTCCCGAAGACCGTGGGCCGGATGGTGCTGGACGGCAACGTCGGCCCGTCGGACGTGTGGTATGACGCCAACCTGAACCAGGACGTCCAGTTCGACAAGAACATGGACTACTACTTCGGGTGGATCGCCAAGTACGACTCCGTCTACCACCTGGGCACGACGCAGAAGGCCGTCCGGTCGTTCTTCTACAAGCTGCGCGCCACGCTCAAGACCAAGCCGGTGTACTACACCGACCCGAGCAGCGGCCAGAAGTTCGCCGTCGGCCCGGACGAGCTGACCGACGCGATCCAGAACGCCGCGTACCGCCGCAGCCAGGCGCTGTGGGACGGCTACGCGGTGGGCCTGCACGCCTACACGACCGGTGACGCCGCGACGTTCGTCGGCACCTTCGGCGCGCAGACGAGCGGCGGCGCGGACGACAACGAGTTCGCCGTCTACAACGCCGTGCAGTGCACCGACGTCCAGTGGCCGCAGAGCTGGGCGAAGTGGGAGCGCGACAACGTCCGGATCAACAAGGAGCACCCGTTCCTCACCTGGGGCAACGTGTGGTTCAACGCGCCGTGCCTGACCTGGCCCGCCAAGGCCGGCACGCCGGTGAACGTCGGGCGGAGCCGCGACCTGCCGCGCAACATCCTGCAGTTCGAGGGCAGCGAGGACGCGGCGACGCCGCTCGCCGGCGCGCTCGACATGCACCGCCGGCTCAAGGGCTCGCAGCTGGTGATCCAGGACGGCGACCGCACGCACTGCATCGTGCACCGCGGTTCGGCGGCCGTGGACGCCATCTTCGACCGGTACTTCCTGACCGGGGAGCGTCCGGGGCGGTCCGTCACGCACGTCCCGCAGCTCGGCGACCCGGTGCCGCCGGCGCAGGCCTCCGCCAAGGCCAAGTCGCTGTCCACGACGGTGACGAAGGCGGCGCGGCTGAGCGACGACGTCATCCGCTGAACCGCGTGACGGGCTGACCGGCCTATCCGCCGGCCGGCCCGCGCAGCGGCCGGCGAGGGCCCCGGGGAGCGATCCCCGGGGCCCTCTTCGCGTGCGGGCGCTCCGACGGCGGGATCCACCCGCGCCAACATCACGAACATCGGTGGATCTTGTCACGATTTCGCATCTGGTCACGAGCGACTCTCCCGCCATATCGCCCAGAACCGCCACAATCGCCACGCAATCCACGCATCCGCATGCATCGGCGCTGCTCCCCCCTCCGAGCCCGACCCGGGCTCCGGAGCCGCCGATCTGAGGGGGTCAAGTGAAGAGGATCGTCATCGCCACGGCCGCCGCGGCCGTGGCGGCCGGCGGCAGCGTCGCCGCCGTCTCCGCGAACGCCGCCACCGGCCCGTCCGCGGCGGGCCTGGTCGCGGCGAGCGGGATCAACTGGGGCAAGTGCCAGGTCAGCGGCCCCGATGACCCGATGAACAAGGCCGAGTGCGCCCAGGTCCAGGTGCCGCTCGACTACGCCAAGCCGAACGGCCGCAAGATCTCCATCGCGGTGTCGCGCTACAAGCACACCGACGACAAGAACTACCAGGGCGTCCTGTTCGTCAACCCGGGCGGCCCCGGCGGCACCGGCATCGAGTACGCGCCCGCCCTGGCCCGCTGGATGGGCGGCGTCGGCCACGCCGCCACCGCCGCCAAGTACGACATCATCGGCTTCGACCCCCGCGGCGTCGGATCCAGCCAGCCCGCGCTGACGTGCGACAAGACCTGGTACAACCCCGTCCGGCCCGACTACGTCCCGCACTCGGCCAAGGACGAGGCCGTCTGGAAGGCCAAGGCGAAGAAGTACGCGCAGGACTGCCAGCGCGAGTTCGGCTGGATGCTGCCGCACATGCGCACCACCGACGCCGCCCGCGACGTCGACACGATCCGCGCCGCGCTCGGCCAGCAGAAGATCAGCTGGTACGGCTTCTCCTACGGCACCTACTTCGGCGCCACCTACGCCACGCTGTTCCCGAACCGCGTGAAGCGCATGGTGCTCGACGGCAACGTCAACCCGAAGACGGTCTGGTACGACGCCCAGCTCGAGCAGGACAAGGCGTTCGAGCGGAACATGAAGTCCTGGTGGGCGTGGACCGGCAAGTATGACTCGCTCTACCACCTCGGCAAGACCGAGAAGGCCGTCGAGGCGAAGTACTACGCCGTCCGCGCCGCCGCGAAGAAGTCCCCGATCGGCGGCAAGATCGGCCCGGACGAGCTGGACGACATCGTCCTGACCGCCGGCTACAACACCGGCTACTACATCCCGTTCGCGCAGGCCCTGTCGGACTGGGCGAACAACAAGGACGCCTCCGGCCTGCTCGACTGGCTGAACACCGGCGGCGAGGACAACGACTTCGTCGTCTACAACGCCGTCCAGGCGGCCGACGCCAAGTGGCCGCGGAACTGGAACAAGTGGCACAACGACGCGGCCAAGCTCTACAAGGAGGGCTACCGCTTCAACACCTGGAGCAACGTCTGGTTCAACGCGCCCATCGCGTTCTGGCCGTTCCAGGGCGGTCCCGCGCTGAAGCTGAAGGCGAGCAAGAGCCTGCCCGGCATGCTGCTCGTCCAGTCGTCGCAGGACGCCGCGACCCCGGTCGCCGGCGGCTACAACATGCACAAGGTGTTCCCGTCCTCGCGGCTCGTCCTCGAGGTCGGCGGCAAGACCCACGCCAACACGCTGAACGGCAACGCGTGCCTGGACGACAAGGTCGCCGCCTACCTGGACAGCGGCGCGCTGCCGAAGAGCGGCAAGGGCGCGGACGCCTACTGCAAGGCCGTCCCGGCGCTGAACGACCCGGACCCGACGGCGATGACGGCCAAGGCCGCCGGCGCCGTCGCGGGCAAGGACCTGCCGATCGGCCGTCCGTGACACCCCGGTCCACCGCGTGACGCTCGCGGCGCGCCCGTCCCTCGCCGGACGGGCGCGCCGCGAGATCCGTTTTCGGGCGGAATCGCGCGAAGCCCGCGGTTCCCGCGACACGCGCGGGCGCGCAGGTAGAAAGCGGGGGTGCTGAACCACGCTGTAAGAAGGGCCGCCGCCGGGGCGGCCGCCGCCGTCGCCCTCGCCGTCGCCGGCACCGCCGCGGCTCCCGCGAGCGCCGCCCCCGGACGGCCCGATCGCGGCCGCGCGGCCCGGCCCGCCGGGCTCGCCTGGCACGCGTGCCCCGCCAAGGACCCGGTCGAGGGCGCCCGCCTCAAGGGACTGCAGTGCGCGACCCTCCGGGTGCCGCTGGACTACGCCCACCCGCACGGTGCGCGGATCACCCTGGCGCTGTCCCGCGCGCGGCACACCGCGAAGAAGAGCCAGGGCGTCATGCTGCTCAACCGCGGCGGGCCCGGCGCGCACGGCCGCGACCTCGCGGGCGTCTTCCGCGCGGCGATGCCGAAGAGCGTCGCCGCGTCCTACGACTGGATCGGGTTCGACCCGCGCGGCGTCGGCGCGAGCAGGCCCGCGCTGGTCTGCGACAGGAGCTACCAGGACCCGGGGCGCGCGCGTCCCGACACCGTCCCGGAGAACGCCGCCGCCGAGCGGGCGTGGAAGCGGCGGGCCCGCGCCTACGCGCGCGACTGCGCGAAGCGGTACCGCACGATCCTGCCGCACATGGGGACGGCCGACTGGGTGCGCGACATGGACGCGATCCGGCGCGCGCTGCACCAGCGGAAGATCAACTACTTCGGCTACTCGTACGGCACCTACCTCGGCGCCGTGTACGCCTCGACCTACCCGGGGCGCGTCCGCCGCATGGTGCTGGACAGCGTCGTCAAGCCCAGCGGGGTCTGGTACGGCGACAACATCGACCAGAACGTGGCGTTCGAGAAGCGGATCAAGGCGTACTTCACCTGGGTCGCCCGGCACCACGCGACCTACAGGCTCGGGAAGAGCGAGCGGCGGGTCGCCCGCGCCTACGCCCGCGTCCGCGCCGCACTGAAGGCCGAGCCGATCGACGGCAAGATCGGCCCCGACGAGCTGGACGACACGTTCCTCGCCGACGGCTACGGGAACCAGAGCTGGGCCGCCCACGCCGCCGCGCTGTCGGCGTACGCCGTCCGGCGCGACCCGGGCCCGCTGCGCAAGGCGTGGCAGCGGCCGTCCTGGCTGGACCAGAACAACTACGCCGTCTACAACGCAGTCCAGTGCCGCGACGCCTCCTGGCCGCGCGCCTGGCGGCGCTGGCACGCCGACAGCGTCCGCCTCTATCGCGCGGGCTACAAGTTCGAGACCTGGAGCAACACCTGGTACAACGCGCCCTGCGCGTTCTGGGGCGCGCGCGGCGGGCGGCCGCCCAGGGTGGGCGCCGGGTCGTCGCTCGCGCCGATGCTGCTGGTGCAGGGCACCGAGGACGCCGCCACCCCGTACTCGGGCGCCCTGGAGACCCACCGGCTGTTCCCCACGTCCCGGCTGCTCGTGCAGGCCGGCGGCGGGAACCACGGCGTGACGTTGTCGGGGGACCGGTGCGTCGACCGCAAGGTCGCCGCCTACCTGGGGAAGGGCGCCCTGCCGGCGGCCCGGCCGGGCCCGGACGCCCGGTGCGAGGCCCCGGCGCCACCGGAGCCCCGCGCCGCCAAGAAGCCGGGACGGACCCACCGCGCCGACACGCGAACGTGAAGCCGCCGGCCCGGAAGCCGGTGGGGGAGCCGGTGGAGGTAGGAGGACCGGGGACGTCATAGGCTTGTCAGTGTGGTGCTGACAGTGCTGTACGCCGCGCCGGCCGGGTCCGGGAGCCGGTAGCCGTGCGCATGCTGGGGTCGCTGCCGGTCCGGGTCCTCGACGACCGGTACCGCGCGGAGGCGCTCGCGATCCTCGACGCCGACCCGGTGGGCAACGTCTTCGTGGGCTCCCGCGTGCACGCGGCCGGGCTCGACCCCCGCCGCCTCGGCGCCCAGATGTGGGGCTACATGCGCGACGGGCGGCTGTCCGCGCTGTGCTACTCGGGCGCCAACCTGATCCCGGTCGCCGCCGGGCCGGAGGCGATCCGCGCGTTCGCCGAGCGCGCGCAGGCGCAGGGCCGGCGCTGCTCGTCGATCGTCGGCCCGGTCGACGCGGTCGGCGACCTGTGGGAGATCCTCGCGCCGTACTGGGGGCCGCCGCGGGCCGTCCGCGCGGCGCAGCCGGTGATGGCGACCTCCGCCGTCCCGGACGTCCCGGCCGACCTGGGGGTCCGGCGGGTGCGGATGGAGGAGTTCGACGTCGTCTACCCGGCGTGCGTCGCGATGTTCACCGAGGAGGTCGGGGTCTCCCCGAACAGCGGCGACGGCGGCGTCCTGTACCGGGCGCGGGTCGCCGAGCTGATCCGCGACGGCCGCGCGTTCGCCCGCATCGAGGACGGCCGGGTCATGTTCAAGGCGGAGATCGGCGCCGTCACCCCGCGCGCCTGCCAGGTGCAGGGCGTGTGGGTCCCGCCCGACCTGCGCGGGCAGGGGCTGTCGATCTCGGGCATGTCGGCGGTGGTGCGGGAGGCGCTGCGCAGCATCGCGCCGACGGTGTCGCTGTACGTCAACGACTACAACACGCGGGCGCGGGCCGCCTACCGCCACGTCGGCTTCGCCGAGCACGGCTCGTTCATGTCGGTCCTCTTCTAGCCGGGCGCCGGGGCGAATCCGGAGGCATCGGACTTGTCGGAGCATGTCCCATCTGCGACGGTCGCCTGACTCGACGGCCGATCGGCCGGTACGATCCCGCCGTGGAGTTCGCCGAGGCGTTCCGGCAGGCCGTCCAGGCGAGCGGGTTCACCCTGGAGCGGCTCCGCCACCGACTCGGCCGGCGCGGGCTGGCGGTCAGCGTGGCCACGCTGAGCCACTGGCAGCGCGGCCGCAGCCGTCCCCGCTCCCGCGCCGCCGTCGCGATCCTGGAAGAGGTCCTCGAGGTGCCGCCCGGCACGCTGACCGGCCCGCTGGACGACGCCGGTCCCGCCCCCGTCCCGTCGCGCGCCGGCGGACCGCCCGGCGCGCCACCGCCCGCGGCGGAGGAGCTGTGGCCCGATCCGCGGCTGTACGCCGACCTCGTCGGGCAGCTCGACCGGTCCGGCGACCACCTGCTCGAGCGGCTCAGCGTCCACGACGTCTACCGGCTCGACACGCACGGCCCGCGCTGGACGCTGTCGGTCCGCGCGGTGCTGCGCGCGGCCGGCGACGACGTCGACCGCGTCGTCTGCGTCCACCGGACGGGCCCGGACGCCCTCCCGGCCGAGCCGGTCGAGCCGGCCGAATGGACGGCGGAGCTGTCCGGTGTCCGCTACTGCAGGCCCGGGCGGGTCCGCGCGGGCGGCGGGCTGATGGCGTTCGAGCTGGTCTTCGACCGGGTGCTCACGGCCGGGGAGACGGCCGTGATCGAGTACGACCTCCGGCCGTCCGGCACCGGCCCCGTCCCCGGCGGGCCGCCGGACGGCTACGACCGGCGCTTCTCCCGGCCCGTGCACGACTACCTCGCGATCGTCCAGTTCGG
Source organism: Actinomadura physcomitrii (assembly GCF_008923205.2). Taxonomy (GTDB): domain Bacteria; phylum Actinomycetota; class Actinomycetes; order Streptosporangiales; family Streptosporangiaceae; genus Spirillospora; species Spirillospora physcomitrii. The sequence goes on from NZ_WBMS02000002.1 coordinate 355,039, forward strand.
CGCGGGCCGGCTGCCCGCCCGCTGCTACGGCTTCACCGCCGACGGGCCGCTCGCCCCGCGGCGGCGCCTCGGCGAACTGTGGATCGGCACGTCGGGGAGCGCGAACATCGCGGTCGGGCCCGTCCGGCACGGCATCGTCGGAGTCGAGTGGGAGTGGGAGTGACGGAACGGGCGGTCGACTTCGGGACGGCGGGGTCTTACAGTGAGGCCGAGGGCCGTGAAGACGGCGGTCAAGGCCGTCGTGCGGGGGCCGGCCGGAACGGATCCGGAGGCCGAGCTGTGCAGAGCGTCGCGGAGGACGACCTCCTCCAGGTCCTGCGGTCCGGGCCCTTCAACGTGGCGCTGCACGCCGCCATCCAGGCCCGCGGCCTCAGCCTCGAGTCGCTGCGCCGCCGGCTCGAGGCGCAGGGCGTCGCCGTCAGCCTGTCCACGCTGAGCTACTGGCAGCGCGGCCGGACCCGCCCCGAGCGCGCCGGGTCGCTGCGCGCCGTCCGCGGCCTGGAGGTCATCCTCGAACTGCCCCGGCACTCCCTGCTCACCCTGCTCAAACCGAACGCCGAGCGGCCGCCCGGGCCGTGGCCGCCGATCGAGGAGCTGTGCCCCGAACCCGGCGTCCGGGACCTGCTCGACGAGATCGGCGCCGGCGGCGAGCGCCTGCTCACCGGGCTCAGCCTGCACGACCAGCACGTCATCGGCCGCCACCGGGAGCTGCGCGAGGTCCGCACCCGGGCGGTGTTCCAGGCGCAGCGGCGCGGCGTCGACCGCTGGACCGCCGTCTACCACAACCCGCACGGCGTGCTGCCGACGTCCCGGACGGCCCGCGGCTGCCGGTTCGGCCGCGTCCGGATGGACGCCTCCAGCGGGCTCATCGCCGCCGAGCTGCTGTTCGACCGGGCGCTCGGCCGCGGCGAGACGTACCTGCTGGAGTACGGCTTCGGGTTCGGCGAGTCCGGCCCGCCCGCCACCGAGGAGGGCCGCGGGTTCCGCACGGCGCAGCACGAGTACCTCATCGAGGTGAGCTTCCATCCCGCCGCGCTGCCCGCCCGCTGCTACCGGACGTGGCGCCCCGACGGCCACACCGCCCTGGAGGACGCCGCCGACCTGCGGCTGTCCAGCTACCACAACGTCCACTTCATCGAGTTCGGCATGCCGGCCGGCTACCACGGCATCCGCTGGGAGTGGTCCTAGCTCAGGTGACGAGGAGGCCGAGGAGGCGGTCGAGCTCGGCGGCGGGGTCGCCGGTGAGGCCGGCGTGCACCGGCCCCGGCTGGACGATCGTGCTGCGCGGCGCCGTCAGCCACCGGAACCGCGCGCCCGGCGCCTCCCGCGCGGCCTGCCCGGCGTCCGCGCCGCCGCAGCAGATCGTTTCCACGCCCTTCAGCGCGGACCGCACGCCCTCCAGGTCGAGCGACGCGTCGAGCGCGCGCAGCCGCCGCTCGTCCAGGTGGGTGCGGCAGCCGAGGTAGTCCAGCGCCCGGCAGTACACCACGACGCCCACGTTCATGCTCTCGCCGCGCTCGACGCGGGGGACGACGCGCAGCGCCGCGTACTCGAACACCGTGGGCTCGCCGGCCGTCCGGATGTTGCCCGCCCGGACCTCGCTCACGAGGGACCGCCCAGCCAGCCCGGGCGGTTCTCGCCGCGCCGCGTCCCGGTGTCCGGCCGGTGGCCGCTGACGTCCAGGTCGGGCAGCCAGTCGCGGGGCTTGCCGGCGCGCGGCAGCAGGATGTCGACGTAGGCGTCGCGCAGCTCCTGCGGGCCGGCGAACCCGGGCTCGTTCTCCAGCCACAGGTCGGGCACCAGCGCGGTCACCTCGCGCAGCAGCACCTCGGTGATCTTCGGCGCCAGCTCGGCCTCCGCCTCCTCCAGCCGCGTCGCGAACGGGGTCAGCACGTGGTCGTCCACGTCGTAGGGGCCGGAGAACAGCCGCGCGGCGTTCGCCCACGCGTGGTGGAAGATGAGGCTCGCGCCGTGGTCGATCAGCCACACGTCGCCGTGCCAGACGAGCATGTTCGGGTTGCGCCAGCTGCGGTCGACGTTGCCGATGAACGCGTCCAGCCACAGCACCCGCGACGCGAACAGCCGGTCGGGGCGCCAGCCGAGCGGGTCGAACCCGAGCGAGCCGGGCAGGAAGTCGACGCCGAGGTTCCAGCCGGGGCTGGCCTTCAGCAGGTCCTGCACGTCGGGGTCGGGCTCGTGCCGCCCGATCGCCGGGTCGAGGTCGATGAGCACCTGGTCGGGCACCCGGAAGCCGAGCCGCCGCGCCAGCTCGCCCGCGATCACCTCGGCGATGAGCGCCTTGCGGCCCTGCCCGGCGCCGTGGAACTTCATGACGTAGGTGCCGAGGTCGTCGGCCTCGACGACGCCCGGCAGCGACCCGCCCTCGCGCAGCGGCGTCACGTAACGGATGGCGGTCACATGTGGCAACACGCCGCAACGCTACCGGGTGCGCGCGGGCCCGGGATAATCGGCGGCATGGCCGCTGAGCTGCTCGACCTGTCCGTCCCGATCGCCACCGGAATGCCGGTGTACCCGGGCGACCCGGAGGTGGCGGCGGTCCCGGCGCTGACCGTCGCGGACTCCGGCGTGAACGTCCTGCGGCTGCACATGGGGTCGCAGACCGGCACCCACGTGGACGCGCCGTTCCACATCGACGACGCGCTGCCCCGGCTCGACGAGCTGCCCCTCACCCGCTTCACCGGCCCGGCGATCGTCATGGACGCGCGCGGCCTCGCGCCCCGCACCCCCATCTCCCCGGACCTGCTCCCGGACGGCCTCGCGCCCGGCGTCGTCCTGCTCATCGCGACGGGCTGGTCGTCGCGCTGGGGGACCGACGGCTACCTCGCGCACCCGTACCCGTCCGCGGAGACGGCCGAGGCCATCGTCGCCGCCGGCGTCCGGACGGTCGGCATCGACGCCCTCAGCGTCGACCGCACCCCGCCGCCCGGCTCGGACGGCTTCTCGCTCGCCGCCCACCGCGTCCTCTGCGGCGCCGGCGCCGTCATCGCCGAGAACCTCACCGGCCTGGACCCGCTCGTCACCGCGCAGGCCGAGGGCCGCCCGATCGAGGTCTCCCTGTTCCCGATCGCGCTCGCTGCCGCCGACGGCGCCCCCACCCGCGCCATCGCCCGCATTGAAATGCCCTGAATGAGCTATATGACGGCGCCCATCCACGTCATACGGCTCAAACGCGGTCCACGTACGCGACGTGCACTTCCTTTACCTGGTCATCGATCGCGTACCAGACGCGGTACCGGCCCACGCGCAGACGTCGGTCCACATCGCCGTAGGGGAAGGCGGACGCGGGCCGCGGGTCCTGGCTCAGCCGATCCACGGCGTCGAGAACAGCCGCCGCGCCTTTCGGGTCGTCGAGGAAGCGGGACAGCATGCCGGTCGCTTTGGCCTCCCAGACGATCGCGTAGCTCATGTCCGATCGAGGCCGAGCATCTCGCGCACCTGCTCGGTCGTCATTCCGGGCGGATTGGTGCCGGACGCCTTCCGGTCGTGGAGCTCACGGAGGGCGGTCAGCCCTTCGACCTCGATCTGCGCTTCCCTCAGGCGCAGGTACTCGTCGAGCGGGACGACGACGGCGGTCTCCTCGCCGAGGTGAATGGTGTTCCGGGGTTCGTCCGCCGCCATCTCGTCCATGGCGGTCATGGTAGCCGCGCGCCGTGCCGCGTCTTCGGGGGTGCGCTGGGGAGCCGGTCGTAGATCGGAAGCTCACTCATGACGATGAGGATATGGACTGCTACCCAATGTGTTCATCAACTTCGTCGGATCACCTTCGCATCCGGACATGCCTGTGACGCGCCCGCCGCCTAGCGGACCATCCGGAAGCAGAAGAAGGTGGGGAAGCGGTAGATCTCGCCCTTGCCGGCCTTCACCGCGCCGAGGATCAGGAACACCCACTGCCCGAAGAGCGCCTCGAGGTACGGGAAGATGATCGGGATCAGGAACAACGGGCTCTCGGTGAGGATCGTCGGCGGGATGCAGACCGCGCACACCGCGACGAGGTGGATCAGCAGTGTGATCTGCACGTTCAGTGCCTGCGCCGCGTGGAAGCGGACGAATGGCGACTCGTTCTTCTTCACCAGGTAGATGATCAGCGGCGCGAGGAACGAGATCACGAGCGTGCCGACATAGGCGAAGATCGCCCATGTGTTGTCGTCGTTGCGGGGCGGGGCGTACTGCGGCCCGTTCGGGACGCCCGGCGGCCCGTAGCCCCAATGCGGGTCGTACGGTCCGCCGGGCGGAGGCCCCGGAGGCTGCCCGTACGGCTGTCCATAGGGCGGTGGCTGCTCGGTCACGGGGGATTCCTTCACGGCCGCGGTGTTCGTCGCGTGCATCATAGAGTGCGCCGCGCTCACCGCCCGCGGAATGCGGCGAACCGCACTCACCGCCGCCGCGCCCGGTGGGCGGGACCCGGCGCACCGGGCACCCCCGCGCGCATTTTAGAATCTCGTTCGGCTTACAGGGAGGCTGGATGAGCGGGGCGATGACCGAACGGCACACGCTCGGCGAGGACGAGGCGGCACCGCTGGCCGGGCTCGCCGCCCGGGTCCGCGAGCTGATCGAGGCCGCCGTCCTCACCGATGTCGGGCGGGACGAGGCGCGCGCCGTAGCGGACGAGATCGCCGCGCTCACCGAGCGGCTGCGGGCCGTGCGGCGGGACGCGCCGCCGTTCCTCGTCACCGGCGCGCACCGCATCGACCGGCAGGCCGGCAACCCGGTCTCAGGTCCCCTCAACCCCGTCGCGCCGCCCGTCGACCTCGACGCCACCGCGGACGGCATCGTCCGCGGCGAGTTCACCCTCAACGACGTCTACGAGGGGCCGCCCTCCTACGTGCACGGCGGGGTGTCGGCGATGGTCCTCGACCAGGCGCTCGGCATGGCCGCCGCGCAGACGGGCGTCGGCGGGATGACCGCGACCCTCGAGCTGCGCTACCGGCGGCCCACCCCGCTCGGCATGCCGCTGACGGTCGAGGCCAAGGCGAGCCGCGTCGAGGGCCGCAAGATCTACGCGTCCGGGACGATCACGGGCCCCGACGGCCGCGTCACCGTCGAGGCCACCGCGATGTTCGTCACGCCGCAGAACTTCCTCGTCCAGGAGCGCTGAGCCGGGCCGGCCGGTCAGCGCGGCCGGACCAGGGGAAGGAACACCAGGTCGACGATCTCGGTGATGGTCTCGTCCGAGATCGGCTCGGGGCCGTTCAGCAGGTGCTCGTGGCGGAGCAGCGCCACGGGCAGGGTCGCGATGCGCGGGACGAGCGACTCCTGCCGCGCCTCCCCGCGCGCGACGGCCCGCGCGAGGACGGCCAGCATCGTGCCGGGCTCACCGCGGGCGAGCTCGTCGCGCAGTCCGGCCATCGCCGCCGGCTCGCGGCGCGCGTCCATCATCAGGCCGCGGAGGATCTCGGCTCCGTCCGGGGAGCTCATCCGGTCGGCCGCCGCCCGCAGGAGGGCGATGACGTCCGAGCGGAGCGCGCCGGTGTCGGGCGGGCTCTCCGGCCAGGCGACCAGCTGCCGGTAGGCGGCGAGGGCGAGCGAGGTACGGCTGGGCCAGCGCCGGTAGATCGCCGTCTTGTTCGTGCCCGCGCGGGCGGCGACCCGGTCCATCGTGAAGCCGTCGTATCCCCTCTCGGTCAGCTCGCCGACGGCGGCCTGCAGGACGGCGTGCCGAACCTCCGCGGCGCTACGCCTCGGGCGTCCCGTCCGGCCGCCGCGCCCCGGGTCCCGCGCGGGGCTGTCGGGTGCCATGGCCGCCCTCCAAAAGACTTGTCAGTACCTTCTCGCTGCTGCAGGCCGTACATTACGCCGCTTGGCAAGAGACTATAAGTACCTTGCGAGGGGACTGGGAGTCCCTTAAAGTCCGTGGCGGCAGTAGCGCGGCGCGGGGCAAGGGCGGGCGGCCGGCGCACGGGCCGCCCGCCTTCCCGCGCGCCCCCGCCGCATGGCGGACGCGGGTCAGTACTCGTAGACCTTGACCGACGCCGGATGCTCGTACCAGGTCGCCACGACCGACGACGTGTGCTCGTCGGTGAGGAAGTCGACGCGCAGCCAGCCGTCCGCCTCCGTCACGCGCGTCTCGTACCCCGGGTTCGGCGTCGCCGACACCAGCTTCACCCGCCCGCTCGTGAACGCCAGCGCCGCCTGCCCGCCGCGCGTCGCGAAACTGCGCACGTTCCCGGTCGGTTTCTGCTTGGACGGCTTGCCGGACGGCGACGGGGACCTGCTCGGCGTCGGCCCCTGGTCCTCGCCCGTCGCCGGGCGCGGCGCCGACGTCGGCGACCCGACGCTCGTCGGCGGACCCGGCAGCGTGGACGGGCTGCCGTGGATGACCGGCCCCGCGATCGGCGGCGGCGCCGACCGCTCCGACACCGCGCCGCGCACGACGCCGCGCACCCCGAGCCAGGACAGCGCGACCGCCAGCGCGGTCACGACCGCCCACGGGGCAACATACGACATCGCCCGACGCATCGACACATGGTGGCATACGGTTCCGGCATGGCGAGTGTTCTGGTTGTCGAGGACGACGCGAACGTCCGTACCGCCTTGATCCGCGAACTGAGCGCGCGGTCGCACGTCGTGCGCAGCGTCGGCACCGCGATGGACGCCCTCCGGGAGGTCACCCAGTCCCCGCCCGACGTGGTCATCCTCGACTTAGGCCTGCCCGACCTCGACGGCGCCGAGGTGCTGAAGATGCTGCGCGGCGTGTCCGACGTCCCGGTCATCATCGCCACCGCCCGCGACGACGAGCCCGAGATCGTCCGGCTGCTCAACGCCGGTGCCGACGACTACCTCATCAAACCGTTCTCCGCCGAGCACCTCAGCGCCCGGCTCGCCGCGGTGCTGCGCCGCTCCGCGCGGTCCGGGCCGTCCGCCGAGATCAGCGTCGGCGGCCTGCACATCGACCTCGACCGCCGCGAGGCCCGGCTGGACGGCGAGCCGCTCGAACTGACCCGCCGCGAGTTCGACCTGCTCGCCTACCTCGCCGCCCGCCCCGGCCGCGTCGTCGCCCGCCGCGAACTGCTCGCCGAGGTGTGGCGGCAGGCCTACGGCGACGACCAGACCATCGACGTGCACCTGTCCTGGCTGCGCCGCAAACTCGGCGAGACCGCGGCGAAACCCCGCTACCTGCACACCGTCCGCGGCGTCGGGGTCAGGCTGGCCGAGCCCGGCCCCCGCGCATGAGCCGAGTCCCCGACATGACGTTCCCACCCCGCACGACGGAACGGGCCGCGCGATGAGACGCACGCTTGTCCTGGTGTCGCTCGCGGTCACCTCGATGGTCGCCCTGGCCTTCCTCATCCCGCTCGCGCTGACCGTCCGGGAGATCGCCCGGGACCGCGCCCTCACGACCGCCGAACGGCAGGCCAGCGCGCTCGGCCCCGTCCTCGTCGTCACCGAGGACCCCGCCGCCCTCGAACGCGCCGTCGCCAGCACCCAGGCCGGCGCCGCCGGGCGCATGACCGTGCACATGCCGGACGGCACGCTCGTCCCCAAGCGCGAGCCCGGCGACCCGTCGGCGCGCGCCGAGCAGCTCATGGAGGCGGGCCGCCGCGGCCGCTCCTACACCGCGCGCGTCTCCGGCGGGTTCGCGCTGCTGCAGCCGGTGTCGCTGGACGCCGGGCGCACCGCCGTCGTCGAGGTGTTCTTGCCCGACGGCGACCTCACCCGCGGGGTGTGGAAGGCGTGGCTGGTGATGACCGCCGTCGCCGCCGCGCTCGTCGCCGGGTCCGTCGCCGTCGCCGACCGGCTCGGCAACCGGATGATCCGCTCCACCCGCCGGCTCGCCGAGGCCGCCGCCGCGTTCGGCGACGGCGAGATGTCGGTGCGGATCGAACCGGACGGGCCGCCGGAGCTGATCGAGGCCGGCCTGGCGTTCAACGCGATGGCCGACCACGTCGTCCAGCTGCTGTCCGCCGAACGGGAGATGGCCGCCGACCTGTCGCACCGGCTGCGCACGCCCCTCGCCGCGCTGCGCCTCAACGCCGAGGCGCTCGGGAAGGGACCCGTCCCCGACCAGACCCGCGACGCCGTCGACCGGCTCGAACGCGAGGTCGACCAGATCATCCGGACCGTCCGGCGCCCCACCGGGCGCGGCAGCTGCGACGCGTCCAAGGTGCTGCGCGACCGCGTCGGGTTCTGGTCCGTGCTCGCCGAGGACGAGGGCCGCTCCTGCGAGCTGATCGGCGCCGAGGGCCCGGCGCCGCTGCCGCTGCCCGGCAGCGAGCTCGCCGCCGCCGTGGACGCGCTGCTCGGCAACGTCTTCCGGCACACCGCCGAGGGCACCGGCTTCGTCGTCACCCTGCACCAGGGGCAGGGCGTCACCGGCATCCTCGTCGCCGACGGCGGCCCCGGCATCGCCGACCCGGACGCCGCCCTGAAACGCGGCAGCAGCGGCGGCGGCTCCACCGGCCTCGGCCTCGACATCGCGCGCCGCGCCGCCGAGTCGACGGGCGGCTACCTGCGCATCCACCGCAGCGTCCTCGGCGGCGCGCAAGTGCAGATGTGGTTCCGCACCAAGTGGCTGCCCCCGGCCCGCCGGTCCCGCCGCCTCGTCCGCCGCCGGCACTCCCGCACCTGATCTAGTCCCGCACGTGGTCGCCCGTCGCGCCGTCGATCAGCTCCCGGACGACGTCCATGTGCCCGGCGTGCCGCGCGGTCTCCTCGATCATGTGGATCAGCACCCAGCGCAGCGACACCCGCGGCCCGAACCAGGCCGTGCCCGTCGCGTCGAGGTCCAGCTCGGCGATCACCGCGTCCGCGCCGGCCCGCGCCCGCTCGTAGAACGCGACGATCCCCTCCGTCGTCTCGCCGGCCTCGATCCGCAGGTCCATCTCGGGGTCGTCGTCGGCCAGCGGCAGCGGCTCGGTCTCCCGCCCGAACGTGTGGCAGAACCAGAAGTACTCCATCGCCGCCAGGTGCTTCGTCAGCCCCAGCAGGCTCGTGCCCGACGGCGTCACCCGCCGCCGCACCTGCTCGTCGTCCAGCCCGCCGAGCTTCCACGGCACCACGTCCCGGTGCCGGTCGAGGCTCGCCCGCAGGCTCTCCTTCTCATCGCCGAGAAACGGCACATCCTTCATCGCTGGACCGTACCAGCGCAAGCCCCGCCGCCCTCCCGCAGCACCGCCCCCCGTCACCGCGTCAGGGGCAGAGAGGACGCGTACTGCCCGGTACAGTCACAGCACTGTCTGCGCCGCGGCCCTCATGCGGCAACGGAGACGCCTTCTCACCGATGCAAGCAGATGGGAGAGCTGTCACGTGTAGCAGGACCAGTTGCCGTTGGTCCTGCGTGCCACGATGTCACGCTTCTGATACTCCCAGCTGCAGGCAAGACTCATATCGATTGGAACCCTGCATATCCAGACGTTCCTTGAGATGGGTACAGCCTCGACATTGGCGTTTCTGGGGTACAGATAGCGACAGTAACCCGGAAGGTCTTTTGTTCCGCCGAGCCTACGGTTCTTGGAGTCGTAACAGACTCCACTGGTGGAGCTGGTTCCCATAACCATCCTGTGTGGCAGTGTGCCAGCCGTTTTGTAATGCCATTCGCATGCTTTGTCCAGAGGTAATTTCGAGAAGCAAGATTTCTGGTCGTTCTGCTTGTAGTTGTAGGTATTGCAGTAATCGGACAGATTGACCCCGCCAACTTCATGTTCCTTGACGAATCTGGAGGGATGGACGACGTTCCAGGTGACGATGGTGATCGTCGCGAAAATGAGGGCTGCGAACGTGATCCTGGGCAGTCGCTCCCTCAACTCAACTCCGAGGATCGGTTGGGGGATCGAGGCCGCGACCCTTCCGATGAAGCTCGCCATGATGGTGGTCGCTGCGAACGTCAGCGCGAACAGGATCACCGCCCCCAGGAAGGCCGCCCAGCCGAGAGGGCTCTGGGGTGGCAGCTTCGTCGGCACCAGCGCTTCGCCCACAACGCTGCACGAGCCGATGGCGATCGCCATTGCGATGGCCAGCGCGTAATGGCGCCCCGTGATGCCCGGTCTCTCGTGTGGTCCTTGACTCTCGTCGGCCATCTCGACATCTCTCCGCGGGCCGGGCCGCATCCAGGGGTTCGGGTGACGTGAGCGGGGGTGCCAACCCTACAGAGCGAGTCATTTTTTCGCAGTGATTTCGAGGAAAGTGCAACGAGAGATCTACTTGTCTGCCGATGATCGCGGGTGTCGACGTGCTGTTGCATTGCGGTCTGCCTCTAAGTCTAGAAAAAGTGTGTTATCTGCATCGTCGGAAGTAAGCAAATGTCGGACAGAGGCGACTTGTGCCTGTATACAGGCGCGGATGCCCGGAAGTGAAACGAAACACCCGTATCGCGGCACGGGGGCGTGTTGCCGACGCGGAGGGGCGTTGGCCGTGTGGGGATGTGCCAGGCGTTGCCCGTGCGGGCTGCCGTAGCTATGACCTTGGCGTTTGTGGCGGCGGTCACGGTGGTTTCGGTGATTGCGGGGGCCATGGGTTGTGCCTCCTCCCTGTCGGGGGAGGGAACCAGGGGAGCCGATCTCGGGAGCCGACGTGGGTCGAGGGCGTTCGACTCGGGTCGACTGCGCCGGACGGTTCCTCTGGGGTCCTTCCCTCGTTCTCGCAGGTGGGCGGCTACCGGATCGGCTTCCCCGGACGTACCTGGACGGTGCCTGAATAAGGCTTGCTCAGCGGTTCCCTAAGTGAGGCTTAAGGGGGTTCTGGGGGGTGCGGGGGCGGCTTAGCGTTGGGGCTGTTCACATCGGAAGACGGCGGAGGTGCACAGGCGGAGAGCAGAGCGAACGTCGACTGAGGTTCCTGATTGAGACAGGTCTCTGGCCCGCACGGCCCCGTAACCCCGCTCTGGGGCCGTGCGGGCCAGAGGCCTTTTTCAGTCGCGGGGGAGGGCGCCCAGGAGGAGGAGGCGGAAGGCGTCCGCGGTGCCGGTGGCGGCGGTGTCGCCGGTGGCCAGGCGGCGGACGGCCAGGCCGTAGAGCATCGCGACGATCGCCGGGGCGTGCTTGTCCGCGTCGGGGATGCCGAGGGCGGTGAGGACGGCGGTGGTGAGCCGGTCGTAGGCCTCGACGGAACGGATCGAGGTCTCGCGGATGCGCGGGTCGCGGGCGGCGTGCAGGTGCAGTTCGAGGTTGGCGATCTGCTCGGGGCCGTAGGCGAAGTCGACGACGGCCTTCTCCACCAGGTCGGCGGCGTCGACCGGGGCGATGCCGGACTCGCGGAGGCTCTCGGCGTAGGCGGCGATGCGGGCGATCTCCGTGTCGACGAAGGCGCGCAGCGCTTCGCGGAGCAACTCGTCCTGGCTGGGGAAGTGGTAGGTGAGGGAGCCGAGGGAGACGCCGGCCGCGCGGGCGACCGCGCGGTTGGTCACGGCGCCGATGCCCTGCTCGCCGATCAGGCGGAGGGTGGCGTGGAGGATCTGGTCGCGGGCGCTCATCACCGCACAGTCTTCCCTACGGGGGGAGTGGAAGCTATCGTTCGTTCGAACGAACGGTATACCGGAGGTGGGCGTGGAGCTGGGGCTGGCCGGTCAGGCGGAGGCGCTGCGGAGGGGCGAGGTGTCCTCCGTGGAGCTGGTGGAGGCCTCGCTGGACGGCATCCGCCGGCAGGAGTCGCTGGGGGCGTTCCGGGTCGTGCGGGAGGCCGCCGTGGAGGAGGCGCGGGAGGCCGACAAGCGGCTGGCCGAGGGGACGCGGCTGCCGCTGCTCGGGGTGCCCGTCGCGATCAAGGACGACACGGACATCGAGGGGGAGACCACGCCGTTCGCGGTGGCCGGCGACCACGAGCCGGCGAAGCGGGACGGGGAGGTCGTGCGCAAGCTGCGGGCCGCGGGCGCGGTCGTCGTGGGCAAGACGACGACGTGCGAGATCGGGTTGTGGCCGTTCAGCGAGTCGCCGGAGTACGGGGTCGCGCGCAATCCGTGGAACCCGGAGTACACGCCGGGCGGGTCGTCGGGCGGGTCGGCGGCGGCGGTGGCGGCGGGAATGGTCGCGGGCGCCGTGGGGTCCGACGGGGCGGGGTCGATCCGGATCCCGGCGGCGTGGACGGGGCTGGTCGGCATCAAGCCGCAGCGGGGACGGGTGTCCGGTCATCCCCATACGGATCCGTTCAACGGCATCACCGTCTGGGGTCCGCTGGCGCGGAGCGTGAAGGACGCGGCGTTGATGCTGGACGTGCTCTCGGGCAGCCATCCGGAGGACGTGTATCAGGTGGGACGTCCGGTCCTGCCCTTCGTGGACGCGACGAGGCGGGAACCGGGACGGCTGCGCATCGCGGTCTCGTACCGGACGGCGTTCGGGGTGAGCGGGAAGCTCGACCCGGAGATCCGGGCGGCGGTCGAGCGCGTCTCGCGGAAACTGACCGAGCTGGGGCACAAGGTGTTCCCCGCCGACCCGGACTACGGGCTGGTGGGACTCGGCCTGATTCCGCGGGGGACGGCCGGCGTCGCGGACTGGCTCGACGCGATGCCGAACCCGAGGCCGGAGGCGCGGACGGAGGTCGAGGCGCGGATCGGCAGGGTCCTCGGGAAGCGGCTGCTGCCGCTGGCCAGGAAGATGGACCCCTATCTGCGGAAGAAGGTCGGGCGCATCTTCCGGTTCGCCGACGTGGTGCTGACGCCGACGACCGCGCAGCCGCCGTTCAAGGTCGGCGCGTTCGACGGCGCCGGGTACCAGAAGACGCAGTCGGGCGTCGCCGCGGCGTGCCCTTACGCGTGGACGTGGAATGTGCTCGGGTGGCCCGGCGTGAACGTTCCGGCGGGCTTCACCAGGAGCGGCCTGCCGATCGGGGCGCAGCTCCTCGGCCACGATTCCGACGAGGCGACGCTCATCTCGCTCGCGGCCCAGCTGGAGGTCGTCGAGCGGTGGACGGAGCGCCGTCCGCGATGAGGCCCGCGCGGGGCCGCCGGTGCGGGGGTCCGATCCGTCACCGGCGGCCCGGCGCGCTCAGTAGCCGGCGCCGGTGAGCAGGCCGCCGTCGACGAGGACCTCGCTGCCGGTGCAGTACGACGAGTCGTCCGAGGCCAGGTAGACGACGAGGCCGGACACCTCCCTGGTCTTGCCCATCCGGCCGAGGGGGAGCGCCTTCAGCAGGGCGTCGGCGCTGCCGGCCTTGGCGGCGATGATGTCGTCCTGCATGAACAGCGGGGTGACGATGCCGCCGGGGTGGATGGAGTTGACGCGGATGCCGTACTCGCCGAGCTCGCGGGCGGCGGACTTGGTGAGGCCGCGGACGCCGAACTTGCTGGCGCTGTAGGCGGCGAGGCCGTCCGCGCCGACGAAGCCCTCGGTGGAGGAGACGTTGACGATCGAGCCGCCGCCGGCCTCGCGCATCGCGGCGGTCACCGACTTCACGCCGAGCCACTGGCCCATCAGGTTGACGTCGATGATCCGCCGGAACTCCTCGAGGGACATCTCCTCGATGGTCTTGTAGCGGATGATGCCGGCGTTGTTCACCAGCACGTGCAGCGCCCCGAACGCGGACGTCGCGGTGCCGATGGCGTGCCGCCAGTCGTCGGGCGACGTCACGTCCATCCGGACGAACCGGACGGCGTCCCCGAGTTCGGCGGCGAGCTTGCCGCCCTCCTCCTCCAGGACGTCGCCGAACACGACCTTCGCGCCCTCGGCGACGAAGCGCTTCACATGGGCCTTGCCCATGCCGCGCGCACCCCCGGTGATCAGCGCCACCTTGCCGTCAAGCTGCCCCATCAACGCTCCTCGCTCCCAGCGGCGACCGCGACCCGCGGCGCTCCACCAAACTAGCGAACGCTTGGTTCGACGAACAAGGCGCCCCGAGCCGGCGCCGGGTCAGCGGGTGCGCAGGCCGTCGAACAGCAGCGCCAGCATCCGGTCGGCGTACCCGGCGGGATCCTGGGTGCGCTCGGCCGCGACACCGATCGCGTTGGTCAGCCGCAGCAGGTCCGCGGCGTCGGTGTCCGCCCTGATGGCGCCCGCCCGCTGCGCCCGCTCCAGCAGCCCGCCGACCGCGTCGCGGATCGCGGCGGCCGCCGTGCCGAGCCGCGTCGCCGACCACCGCGGCGACATCGCCTCGATGAGCACGGTCGAGGTGCCGCGCGGCGTCATCGCGCCGTCCAGGTAGCCGCGCAGCCAGCCCGCCAGCGCCGCGCCCGGGTCCGGCTCGCGCATCAGCCCGGCGGCGTGCGCGAGCAGCCCGTCGATGCGTTCCTGGAGCACCGCGTGCAGCAGGTCGTCGCGGGTGGGGAAGTGCCGGTACAGCGTCCCGGACCCGACGCCCGCGCGCCGCGCGATGTCGTCCAGGGACGCGCCCGTGCCGTGCTCCATGAAGGCCGCGCGGGCCGTGCTGATCAGTCGTTCGTAGTTGCGGCGGGCGTCCGCCCGCATGGGCCGCGGTTGCATGGGCACCGTCCAGCGGTGTGCGCGGGCGGCCGACCGGCCGCCGCGTGTCACCGAAGAGCCTGCCATCTCCCCGCCCCGGCGTCGAGAAGGCGCCGGTACCCGCCGTCAGCCTCCGAGTGCGTCGCGGGACAGCCGGTCCGCCCGGCGAGTCGTCTCCGGGAGCCGGTACTCGGGCGTCACCGCGAGGGCGGCGCGGCATGCCGAGTCGAGGTCGGTGCGGTGCCCGACCGAGACGAACACCGGCTTCACGCCGTCGCGGGTCCGCAGCACCCGCCCGACCTCCTCGCCGCCGTCCAGCAGCGGGGACGCGTCGCCGCGGCGCGGCCCCGGCGCGTCGTACGTCCCGACGAACGCCGTCTTGCCGACCCCGATCGACGGCACGCCGGTCAGCACCCCGAGATGGCACGCCAGCCCGAACCGGCGCGGATGCGCGACCCCGAACCCGTCGCAGACGAGCAGGTCGGGCGTGGTCTTCAGGGCCCGGAGCGCGTCGAGCAGGGTCGGCAGCTCGCGGAACGCGAACAGGCCCGGGACGTACGGGAACGCGGCCGTCCCGACGGCGACCGACTCCTCCACGACGTCGAGCGACGCCGCGTCCAGGACGACCACCGCGGCGGCCAGCCGGGCTCCGGTCCCGCCGCCGTCGCCCGCGTACGAGACGTCCAGGCCGGCGACGGTGCGCGGGGCGGCCGGGCCGGGGACGTCCAGCTCGAGCAGCGGGCGCAGCCGGTCCTGGATCGCCTCCGCCTCCTCCGGCGTGGACGGCCACGGGTGCAGGTCGCGTACCTCCATGAACCGGCACGCTACCGCCCTTGCCGGTGGCGGCGGCGCGGCGGCGCGGCTCAGCCCAGCGACGCGTAGGCGGCCTCCGTCAGCCGGAACGCGCGCAGGTCGCCGGACAGCTGCTCGCCCATCCTGTTCGGCAGGTACGCCAGCGCGAGGCCGGCGTCCGGGTCGCCGAGCCCGATCGAGCCGCCCGCGCCGGTGTGGCCGAACGCCGTCTCCCGGGCGATCTTCGGGACGTAGTAGGTCTGCGACGGGCGCATGAACCCGAGCCCGAACGAGCTGTCCACGATGAGCGTGCGGTCCGGCCCGGACACCCGGCGGCGCATCGCCTCGCGCAGCGTGTCCGGACGCAGGATCCGGCCCGCGACCAGGTCGCGGTAGAACCCGGCGAACGCGGGCGCGGTCGCGAGCATCCCGGCGGACGGCCAGCCGGCGCGCAGCACCACCGGGTTGTTGTAACCGCCCTTGCCCGGCTGGGGGTTGTTCAGCGCCCGGTTCGTCTGGCTCTGCGGGTCGCCGTACGCCGCGGCGAGCCGCTTCAGGATGTCGCCGGACGCGCCCTTCGGCCCGTCGGCCCCGCCGGACACGCGGCCTTTCGCGGTCATCTTCGCGGCGCGCGCGATCACCTCGTCCGGCGCCCCGATCCACATGTCCAGGCCGCTGGTGAACTCCTCCTTGGCGAACGCGCCGACGGTCTTGCCGGACAGCCGCCGGACGATCTCCCCGGCCAGCCAGCCGTACGTCAGGGCGTGGTAGCCGTGCGCCTCGCCGGGCGTCCACTCCGGCTTCTGCGCGGCGAGCAGGTCCGCGAGCGCCTTCGGGTCCGCCGCCTCCTCCGCCGAGACCGGACGGTCGAACGCGGGCAGGCCCGCCTGGTGCGACAGCAGGTGCGCGGCGGTCGCGCCGTCCTTGCCGTGCTCGCCGAACTCCGGCCACCACGCGGTGACGGGACCGTCGACCTCGTAGGCGCCGCGCTCGGCGAGCAGCAGCGCCGCCGCGGCCGTCACCGCCTTGGTGCAGGAGAAGCCGAAGCACGGCGTGTCGGCGGCCCACGGGCGCCCCGTCCGGTGGTCGGCGACGCCGCCCCACAGGTCGACGACCTTGCGGTCGCCCGCGTACACGGCGACGGCGGCGCCCAGTTCCCGCCCGTCGGCGAAATGCCGCTCGAACGCGTCGCGGACGGCGGCGAACGCCGGATCGCAGTGCCCCTGCACAGTGCTGCTCATGCCCGGTCCTCTCCACGGGGGTTTCTAGAATCATGCTCGAAGATTCGAGCGACCGGGCCACCAGCCCCCCGCTTCGCCGATCTCCGGAAACTCCGCCTTCCGCGTTGACCTCGCCGATGGGCGCGGAAAGCGCGGCGCCCGGATCCGCCGGGGATCCGGGCGCTCGGGGACGCGGAGGTCAGTACCGGCTGTAGTGGTGGGCCGGCTCGGCGACGGGCTCCTGCGGGGCGGACGCCGGCTTCGTGCGGCCGAACTCCAGCGTCAGCAGCGCCGCCGCCAGCCACACGATGTCGAACCACGACCGGAAGACGATGCTGCGCGGCTTGTAGTCGGGCCGGAACTTCTTGTCGAACAGGTACAGCGACTCGACCGCGATCAGCGGGTCCAGCAGGTGCAGGGCCTGGTAGCCGGCCTTCTCCAGCGCGCCGCGCTCCTCGGCGTCCAGCAGCTCGCGGAAGGCCGCGAAGTTCAGCGACACGAGCGCGTGGCCGTGCTCGCCCGCGTACTCGACCATCTCGACGATCAGCCGCTCGTTGACGCCGTTCGGCCCGCCGGGGGCGCGCCGCATCGCGTCCAGGCTGATGCCCTCGCCCGCCGTCACGTACCGCTGGAAGGCGATCGGCCTCTTGTCCTCGTCGTAGGCGACCGCGACGACCGCGCCGGGGTGGTAGCCGGTGAGCAGCTCGTCGAGGTTCATCGAGAAGCCGCGCTCGGCGGCGCCGCCCAGCGAGCCGGACGCCACCTCCAGCAGTTCGGCGCGCAGCCGTGCGGGCAGCTCGCGCTCGGGCACGATCTCGGTGGTGACGCCGGCGTTGACGGTCCGCTTGACGGCCTGCCGGACGTTGCGCATCTGCCGGCCCGACAGGGTGAACTCCGCCGGCCGGACGACGACCTCGTCGCCGAAGCCGAACGAGCGCAGCGGGCCCCACTCCGGCAGCAGGTCGGCGCTCGCGCCGAGCACCGCGGGACGCCAGCCGCTCGTCCGGCACAGCGTCAGGAACTCCTCGATGGCGGCGGCCTGCGACGCCGGGTCGCCGACCGGGTCGCCGCCCGCGACCGCGATGCCGAACAGCACCCGGTAGCCGATCGCGGCGCGCCCGTCGGGGCTGAACACGTACGCCTTGTCGCGGCGCAGCGCGAACGGGGCGAGGGTGTCCGAGCCCGGGTGCGCGACCAGGCCGGCGACGCGGCGCCGCTCGTCCTCGTCGCCGGGCGGGGGCGCCGGGTCGGGCGCGAGCAGCGTCATCACCAGCGCGAGCAGGCCCACCGCGCCGGCCAGGCCGAGCACGCCGGGCAGCCAGGACGCGCCGTCGATGCGCGCGCCGGTGGCGCCGAGGCCGCTCGCCACGACCCGCACGGACCGGATGGACACGCCCCCGACCAGCACCGATCCGACCACGGCGGCGAGCACGAGGAGCGCGCCGGTCTTCACCGCGGTGCGGACCCGGTCGGGGTGCGGGCGGACCGGGAGCCGGTCGCGTTCCAGCCAGAGCCCCACCAGGACGGCCGCGAGGAGCGGCACGCGCCACGGCGCGTCCTCGCCCGCCACGACGGCGAGGAGGCCGAGGGCGACCAGTGCGACGAGCCCGTACCAGGCCGCGCGGCGGCGCAGCAGTACGCCGCGCGCGATGAGCAGGAGCACCAGGCCGAGGGACACGGCGTGCGCGGGGGCGAGCGGTGTTCCGGTCACCACCTCCGACAGCCGGGTGAGCCAGTGCGGGGACCATGCCAGGGAGGGCACGGCGATCAGGACGGCGACGAACGCGGCGGCGAGCGCCAGCGGCCAGACGGGCAGTGCCTCGCCGCCGGTGCGCTCGGCCGATTTCGCTGCATGCACGAGAAGGACACCTCCGCTGAGCCCCAACCATGATCTTTTGGAACTCATTCCCCGGATCGGACGTTATCTTTGGCCGCTCATGGTCAGCGTCGTCCGGACACCTCCTAGGACGTCGCGTTCGGCGTCTCCGGCGGTTCTCGCGCCGCAGGGTGGCCGTACCCGGCCACCGGCGCGAGAACTGGTTAGTCTCGTGGGGGTGAAGAGGCTCCTGCTCGTTCATCACACGCCCTCGCCGTCCGTCCAGGCGATGCTCGAGGCGGTGCGCGCGGGGGCGCGCACGGACGAGGTCGAGGGCGTGGAGGTCGTCTCCCGTCCGGCGCTGACCGCCTCGGCCGTGGACGTCCTCGAGGCGGACGGCTACCTCCTCGGCTCCCCTGTGAACCTCGGTTATCTCTCCGGGGCGCTCAAGCACTTCTTCGACCAGATCTATTACCCGTGCCTGGAGGAGACAATCCGCCGGCCGTTCGGGGCCTTCCTGCACGGCAACAACGACGCCGCCGGCGCGCTGCGGGCGCTGGAGGCGATCACGACGGGGCTGAAGTGGCGGGCGGTCCAGCCGCCCGTGGTGGTGACGGGGGAGCCGGGGAAGGCCGACCTGGAGGTGTGCTGGGAGCTCGGCGCGATCGTCGCCGCGGAGCTCGGGACCGTTTGAGCACGCCGCTTCTCGGTAGCGTGCCCGTATGAGCGGTTTCCGTCACGTGGTGATGTTCAGGTGGGTCGAGGGGACGACGATCGGCCAGCAGGAGGAGGTCGCGGCGGAGCTGCGCGAGCTGCCGGGGGCCATCCCGCAGATCCGCGGCTACAGCGTCGGCCTGGACGCGGGTGTGAACCCGGGCTCCTACGAGTTCGTCGTGGTCGCGGACTTCGCCGGCAAGGACGACTACCTGGTGTACCGCGACCATCCGGTGCACAGCGCGGTGATCGACGAGTTCATCACCCCGATCGTCGCGGAGCGGGCCGCGATCCAGTACGAGACCTAAAGGGAGCTGCCGGGTCGTGCGGCGCGATGTGCGCGGCACCACACGGCGCTTACCGAGCAAGCGCTTGTGTCCGAGCACTTTTCGGGTTAGTTTCACACAACGCCCGCCGGGAACGGATCGCGCCCCGTTCCCGGCGGACGGCCTTCGCCGCGCGCTCCCTCCGCGCGCCGCCCCGGCGGCGCCCTCGTGGGAACGTTCCGATTCCTCGCGCGGCCCGAATCGTCGTACCGTTGCGCCGTCGCATCCGGGCCGGACGGGAGCCCGGGCGGACGGGGGAGCAGGCGTGATCACAGTGCTGCTGGCCGACGACCAGTCGCTGGTGCGGGCCGGGTTCCGGCTGCTGCTGTCCGGCGAGGACGGCATCGAGGTCGTGGGCGAGGCCGAGGACGGCGACGCCGCGGTGGAGCTGGCCCGCCGGCTGCGGCCCGACGTCGTCCTCATGGACCTGCGGATGCCCGGCACCGACGGCCTCGCCGCCACCCGCCGGATCGCCTCCGACCCGGCCCTCGACGACGTGCGCGTCCTCGCCCTCACCACCTACACCGACGACGAGCACATCTACCTGGCGCTGCGCGCCGGCGCCGCGGGCTTCCTCGTCAAGGACATGGAGCCCGCCGAGCTGGTCAGCGCCGTCCGGGTGGTGGCGGGCGGCGAGTCGCTGCTGGCCCCCGCCATCACCCGCGCCGTCATCGAGGGGTTCGTCGGCGGACGCCCCGGACCCGCCACCGCCGCCGTCGGCCGGCTGGAGATTCTCACCGACCGGGAGCGGGAGGTGGTGCGGCTGGTCGGGCGGGGACTGTCCAACGCCGAGATCGCGAGCGCCCTGGCGGTCAGCCCCCTCACCGCCAAGACGCACGTCAGCCGGGCCATGGGCAAGCTCGGGGTGCGCGACCGGGCCCGGCTGGTGGTGCTCGCCTACGAGTCGGGGCTGGTCACCCCCGGGTCCGCGAGTTCATGATCTCGTCGCGGAGCTGCTGCGGGGTGGGGGCCTCCAGCAGCCGCGGGCCGTCCCGCAGCGGGACCATGGCCCACCAGGACCCGGTCGCCTCGCCGAACCACACGCGCACCCCCGGGAACTGCTCCTGCAGGCCGCGCGCCGTGGCGGCGCGGATGGCCGCGGGCGTGGGCTCGTCCCGGCCGGCGCCCTGTGGAGCCGTCATGCCGCCCTCCCCCCGATGATCTCCTCAGTACCAGCGTCCCCACCGCCCAAAGCGTCACCCCTACTCGGCAAATTGTGACTAAGCACACTATGGGGGTTCGGCGCGCCCAACGGTGGGATACCGCGCCGGATGTACTCCGCCGGAAGTAGCGAGTCTCCCAGAAGACGCCGCCCGCCCGACGACGCGGGCCGGGTGCGGGAGCCACGATTCCGGGAACGACGTGTTCTCTACCCGCGGACTCCCGCGAAGGTGGTTCCCATGAAACTGGCCAGGCTCGCCCGGGTCTGCTACCGGAGGCGGCGGCTCGTCGTCGCCGCCTGGATCGTCGGCGCGCTCGCCGTGCTCGTCCTCGGCTACGGCTTCGCCGCCAAGCCGCTCAACGACTTCACCGGCGGCTCCTCGCAGTCCGCGACCGCCAAGAAGCTGCTCGACGAGCACTTCCCGAAGCGCAGCGGCGACACGATCACGCTCGCCGTCCGCGCGGACGCCGGAGTGCGCTCGGCGGACGCGAAGGCCCGCGTCACCCGGGCGATCGACCGGCTCGCCGACACGCCGCACGTCGCGTCCGTGACCTCGCCCTACGACGTGCCCGGGCAGATCTCCAAGGACGGCCGGACGGCGTTCGCCACCGCGAACCTCGACGTCCCGACCGACGACGTGCCGGCCTCCGACGTCACGAAACTCATCGAGGACGTCCGCAGCGACGCCGGCCCCGTCCGGATCGAGCTCGGCGGCGCCGCGATCGACAGCGCCGAGACCGCCGGCGGCGGGTCGTCGGAGGGGATCGGCGTGCTCGCCGCCGTCGTCATCCTGCTGATCGCGTTCGGGTCGGTGCTGGCGATGGGGCTGCCGATCGTGACCGCCCTGTTCGGCATCGGCTCCGGCCTCGGGCTCATCGCGCTGATCGCGCACCTGCTGCCCGCGCCGTCGTTCGGCCCGATCGTCGCCGCGCTCATCGGCATCGGCGTCGGCATCGACTACGCGCTGTTCATCGTCACCCGCTACCGGGAGGAACTGGCCGCCGGCCGGGACCCCGAGGAGGCGACCGTCACGGCCATCACCACCGCCGGGCGCGCCGTGCTGTTCGCCGGCAGCACCGTCGTGATCGCGCTGATGGGGCTGTTCATCATGCAGCAGAAGCTGTTCGACGCCGTCGCCGTCGCCGCCGGGGTGGCCGTGCTGATGACGATGCTCGCCGCCGTCACGCTGCTGCCCGCGCTGCTCGGCTTCACCGGCCGCGCCATCGACCGGCTGCGCGTGCCGGGCCTCGGCCGGGCCCGCCGCCCGCTCGCCGAACGCTGGGCCCGCATCGTCCAGCGGCACCCCGTCCTCACCGGGCTGTGCGCCGCCGCGCTGCTGCTCGTGCTCGCGGTGCCGGCGCTGTCGATGCGGCTCAGCCTGCCCGACTCCAGCACCCAGCCGCACGACACCAGCGGCTACGCCGCGAACCGGATCATGGCCGAGGGGTTCGGGCCCGGCACCGCCGCGCCGCTGGTCATCGTCACCCGGGGCGGTGACCCGGCGCCGGTCGCCGCGGCCGTCGGCGCGGCGCGCGGGGTCGCGGCCGTCCAGCCGCCGCGCCCCAGCCCGGACGGCTCCGTCTCGCTGATCATGGCGTTCCCGGCCACCGGCGCGCAGGACGAGGCGACGCCGCGGCTGGTGCACCGGCTCCGCGACGACGTGCTGCCGCGCGCCACGCAGGGGCGGGGCGTGCGGGCCTACGTCGGCGGGCAGAACGCGGCGTCCATCGACTTCGCCGAGGACGTCCGGACCCGGCTGCCGTGGCTCATCGCGGTCGTCGTCGGGCTGTCGCTGGTGCTGCTGGTCGCGCTCGTCCGCTCGCTGACCGTGGCGCTGCAGGCCGCACTGATGAACCTGCTGTCGATCGCCGCCGCCTACGGCGTGCTGACCGCCGTCGTCCAGTGGGGCTGGGCGGGCGGGGCGCTCGGCTTCCCCACCTCGATGCCGGTCACCACCTGGGTGCCGCTGATGATGTTCCCGATCCTGTTCGGGCTGTCGATGGACTACGAGGTGTTCCTCGTGTCGCGGATCCGCGAGTCGCACGAGGCGGGCGTCCCCACCCGGGAGGCCGTCGCGCGGGGCCTCGCCGGCACCGCGCGCGTCATCACCGCGGCGGCGGCGATCATGGTGATGGTGTTCCTGTCGGTGCTGCTCGGCGCGAACATCGCGGTCAAGCAGATCGGCCTCGGCCTCGGCGTCGCGATCCTGATCGACGCGACCGTCGTGCGGATGGTGCTCGTCCCGGCGCTGATGGAGCTGTTCGGCGAGAAGAACTGGTGGCTGCCCGGGCCGCTCGCCCGGCTGCTGCCGCTCCGCCGCCCCGAGGACGCGGCGGAGCGCACGGGCGTGCCGGTGCGGGGTTAGCGCTGGTGGGTGTTGATCCCGTCGAACATGACCTTGATGTAGTGCTCGCCGAGGCTCCGGGAGTCGAGCCGTCCGCCCGGCTTGAACCAGCGGACGGCCACCCAGATGGTGTCGCGGATCATCCGGTAGGTCAGATGCGGGTCGAGGTCCTCGCGGAACAGGCCCTGCTCCTGGCCCGCCGCGATGGTCTCGACCCACATCTTCTCCACCTCGTCCTCGGACTTGGTGAGGTAGCCGAAGCGGTCCATGCCCTGGAGGTAGTTCCAGTCGTTCTGCATGACCGTGATCGCGGCGCGGTGCGGCTCGAGGCTGGCGAACGCGGTGCGGACGAGCCCGGCGATGGTCTCCCGCGGGTCGCGGCCCGCGTCGATCTCGGCCCGGTAGGCGGCCATGATCTCGTCGAAGAAGCCGGTCAGGATCTCGTCCACGATCGACTCCTTGGAGTCGAAGTGGTGGTAGAGGCTGCCGGACAGGATGCCGGCCTCGTCGGCGATGTTGCGGACCGTGGTGGCCTGGAAGCCCTTCTCCGCGAACAGGTCCGCGGCCAGCCTGACCAGGTGCTCGCGGCGTTCCGACGCCAGGGCCGGCGAGCCCTTGCCGCGGCGGCGCGCGCCGCCCTCGCCGGCGGCCCGGGGCCTCGCCCGCCCGGAGTTCGCGCTCGTGGTCGTCACCCTCTCATTATGCCGTGCGCGCCCAACCGCTTGCTCAGTTCGCGCGTCAACGGCAGTTTACGGCCTGCCCAAACGCTTGTTCCATCACCCGCGGCGGCGGCCTCGCGACGCCCCGCATACCCTCGAAGCATGCCCGATGTGATCGTTTTCGACCTGTTCGGCGTCATCGCCCGCACCCAGACCCCCGAGGCCGTGCGGGAGATCGAGGAGATCGCCGGCGTCTCCGGCGCCGCGTTCTGGGACGCGTACTGGGCGCTGCGCCCCGGCTACGACGCGGGCCAGGACGGCGCCGCCTACTGGGCGGACGTCGCCGCCGCGCTCGGCACCGGGTTCCCCGACGTGCCCGCGCTCATCGACGCCGACCTGCGCAGCTGGACGGACGTCGACGAGCGCATGGTCGCCCTCGTCCACGAACTGGCCGACGACGGCCGCGCCCTGGGCCTGCTGTCCAACATCATCGCCGACCTCGTGCCCCGCTTCGAGGCGCGGCACGAGGGCTGGCTGTCCCGGTTCGACGCGCTCACCTACTCCTGCGCCATCGGCGTCGCCAAGCCGGACCCGCGCGCCTACCGCATCTGCGCGGAGCGCCTCGGCGTGAAGCCCGCCGACGTGCTGTTCATCGACGACTCCGAGCGCAACGTCCGCGCCGCCCGCGAGACCGGCATGGCCGCAGAGGTCTTCACGGGCCCCGACCAGATCCGCGCCCTGCTCGGCTAGCCCCTACCGGATCGGTCAGGTGGGTGGGGGCGGGAGCTCGCCGCCGGCCTCGGCGGCCTTCGCCAGCCGCTCGCGCAGCGTCCGGACGAGCGCGTCGCCCTGCTCGGTGAGCCGCTCGATCGCGGGCAGCGCGAGGTCGTCGCGGACGGTGTCGGCGAGCAGCTCGTCGTACTCGTGCGCCTTCGCCGCGAGGGACTCCAGGTGGCGGTGCGCGGCCAGCGCCTCGTCGGCGGCGCGGGCCCGCTCGGCGTACCGCTCGAGGGCCTCGATCCGGCGCGTCACCGCCTCGACGGAGATGTCCAGCTTCTCGCGGAGCGGCCGCAGCGCCGCCTCCACCTCCGGCAGCGGCGCCGCCTCGGCCATCTCCTCCTGCTCGCGGCGCAGCTTCGACTGCCGCGCCAGCACCTGCGCGATTTCCCACTCCTGCCGGGGCAGCGTGACCGCGTTGTCGACGGCGTCCAGCAGCCCCTCCCGGTTCACCTGCGAGTCGCGGACGGCGTCGACCGCGGCCTGCACGCGGGCCAGCAGCGCGCGGCCCGGCCCGTCGAAGTCCTCGGGGGTGAGGTAGCGGTGCCGGCGGCGCTCCAGCTCGCGGGCGCGCCGCAGGTCCAGCGAGACCGACGGGGTGCCGAGCGCGACCAGGACCGCGAGCATGCCGAGCCCGATCAGCCACAGCGACCCCAGCAGCGGCGAGCCGAGCAGCCCGAGGCCGAGGACGGTCAGCGGCGCCAGCCACAGCAGCGGGCGGCGGCGCGCGACGAGCGTGTCGAGCTCGGCGCGCAGCGCGGGATCGGCGACCGGGCGCGGCTCGGCGGCGGGGCCGTCCCCGGCGCCGCGCGGCGGGGCGATCCGCCGCCAGTACGCGCCGACATGGGTCTCGAACGCGAAGTCGGACGGCTCGATCTCGACCTCGGTGGCACCGGTCGGCAGCGGCCACATGCCCACCGGGTCGCCCCCGCCGGGGCCGGTGAAGCGGACCCACCAGCCGCCGCCCGCGTCGTCGCACCGGTACCGCCCCGGGGCGACGTCGATGCCGACGAAGAACGTACCGACTCCGGGGATGGACTCGTTCCACGCGCCACTGGTCACCGGCGACCTCCGACCCGACCTCTCGCCGTGCCCCTCGCCCCCCTCCGGCGAGGGCCGTCCCGCCGTGCTGCGCCCACAGAAGGACCGACGTACGGGGGACGGCAACAGTTGCATTACCCACATCGTCCGCGGGAAAGCGGCGTCATGGACATCGGAACCGGTTTGGAATACTCCATGCGTGCGACCCGATCACGACCCTCTCGACGACCCGCCCTGGGCGATGCAACTGGTGGTACGCGCGGAGAAGGCCGATCCGCCCACTCATGGCGCCGTGTGCGAGGCGGCTGCGACCGCCGTCGTCCGGCTGCTCACCGACCCGCGCGCCGCCGAGCCCGAGGGGGAATGGCGGGACGCGGTGCACGAATGGGAGTCGCGGCGGATCCGGAAGGTGGCGCGGCGCGCGCGCGGCGTGCGCTGGCCGGAGGCGCAGGCGCTGCCGGGCGTGACGGTCGAGCACGCGGGCGCGCAGGTGCGGGCGTTCCCGCCGGGCCCGGTCGCCGATGTACAGCCGCAGCTGGCGAAGCTCCAGGTCGCCGGTCTCGACCTCGCGGACGCCGAGGAGCCGGCGCCGCCGCCCCCGCCGCCCTACGCCGCGCTCGCCCTGAACCCGGACGTGACGATGACGACCGGCAAGGCGGCGGCGCAGAGCGGGCACGCCGCGCATCTGCTGCTGCGGCAGGGGCGGCGCAAGGACGTCGCGGCGTGGGTCGCGGCGGGCGCGCCCGTCCACCTCGTCCGGGACGTCGCGTGGTCGCGGTGCGTCAAGGAGGCGGCCGTCGCGGTCCGGGACGGCGGCTTCACCGAGGTGCCGCCGGGGACGATGACGGCCATCGCCTGGATCGTCCGCTGATCTCGCGGCCTTCCCGGCTCGTCCGGGCGCTCCCGCGTTGACGGGACGCGCCGGTTTCTAGCGGTGCGGCAGCCGGTTGAGCGCGGCGAGCGCGAACTCCTGCGTCCGGGTGAGGCGACGCGGCTCGCCGTCGCCGTCGCCGCCCTCCGGCCCGGACGCGGCGGTCGCGCGCACTGCCGCGCCGCT
Organism: Actinomadura physcomitrii; assembly: GCF_008923205.2. Taxonomy (GTDB): domain Bacteria; phylum Actinomycetota; class Actinomycetes; order Streptosporangiales; family Streptosporangiaceae; genus Spirillospora; species Spirillospora physcomitrii. The sequence goes on from NZ_WBMS02000002.1 coordinate 381,289, forward strand.
GCCGACCTGCGCCTTCGCGCTGAGCCCGTACGAGACGAACAGCAGCACGACGAAGCCCGCGAGGTAGAGCAGGTGCTCCAGGAGCCCGCCCCAGCGGGCGTCGAACACGTCCAGGACGGCGAACACCGCGAACCCCGCCATCCAGCCGGCCAGCGCCGGGACGAACCACATGTCGCGGCGCCGGACGATGCCCGCCGCGGCGACCGCGACGAGGACGGCCTCGGCCGCCTTGGCGAGCAGCAGCAGCGTGCCGGCGTTCCCGGAGCCGAAGTAGCCGGCGAGCTCCTTGCGCCGGTCGCTCCACAGGAGTGCCGCGCCGACCAGGCCCGTCACCCCGTACGCCACGAGGAACACGCCGACCGCGTAGTGCATCCGGTGCCAGGTGCCCGCCGGCGGGGGCGGGGCGGCGCCCTCCGCCGGGGGCCGCTCGGGCAGCCGCTGGTCGGGCCGGGTCCACTCCGGGTTCGCGCCCGCGCTCGCCATCGCCATACGCCCCAACTTCCCCCTCCGAGTGCTATGCGCAAGATATCCCGGATGCCGTCCGCGGCCCCGGGTCGCCGCGCCCTGTGCGACGCTCGCCGCGCCGCCGGAGTTCGCGGCGCACCCGCGCCGACCGCCCGAAGTGCTTGCACCCGGGCCGGGGAAGGGGGAGGGTGAGACCTCGTCGGGCCGCGCGGAATCCATGGGGAAGACGGGATGACGCCTGACGATACGGGAACCGCCGCGCCCGCTCGGACGCGGATCGAATATCTGGAAGAGCTCGGTGACGAGCTGGCCAAGCGCGGGCTGCGGGTGCGCCTCACCCTGCCCCGCGGCCAGTCGCCGAGCCTGCACGTGATGAATCCGGACGCCTCCGCCCTGACGGAGAACATCCTCGCGGAGCGGGGCGCCGACGGATGGTGGTACTGGTGGTCGTGGGCGGAGCGCATCGCACCCGCCGACGACGTCGCCGCCGCGGCCGACCGGGTCGCGCTGGTGCTGGCGGCGTCCTAGCTCGCCGGTCCTAACACGCCGGTCTGGGCGCGCCGGTCTCGCACATGGTCATGCGGCATCGTTCCGGCGGCTCCGGGATGCGGCCGCATGACCACGGTGTCGCCGCGTCCCCGCCGTCCTCCGTCCACTGTGCTCCGCCCACTGCGCCGGCCCGGCCTCGTGCGCCGGGTTGACCGCTGGTCGGGGTGAATGTTGACGCGCCGAACATATGCCCCGCCGCGCCTCCGCGGCCCCCGGCCTTCCGCGTCCGCCGCCCGATCACCGGCGTCCGCCGTTCCCCCCGTGTTGATCTCGCGTTACTGGATTGTTACTGCCCACAACAAATTAGCCGGGCGACAGGTCTGGCGTTCCGGACGAGCCAGACATAAGTTGCGGGACACAACATTCACGCCGGTGGATGTGCGACCTCGCTCACCGGCGCTGCGAACCCCCGGCCGCGCCATGCGGCCACCCCCAAGAAAGGACCCGGGCAATGCGCAAGGGGATCCTCAGCTTCATGGCCCTCTCGGCGGCCGCGGCGCTCACCCTGTCCGCGTGCGGGGACGACAACGGCGGCGACAAGGGCTCAGGCTCCGGCTCCGGCGCGGTGAAGGGCAAGGTCGGCGTGATCCTGCCCGACACCACCTCGTCCGTGCGCTACGAGAGCTTCGACCGGCCCTACCTCGAGCAGGCCTTCAAGGCCGCCGGCGTCCAGTACGACATCCAGAACGCCGAAGGCTCGACCCAGCGGTTCCAGACGATCGCCGACCAGATGGTCACCAGCGGCGTCACCGTGCTGATCGTCGACGGCATCGACTCCAACTCCGCCGGCGCCGTCCAGCGCAAGGCGCAGTCCCAGGGCGTCAAGACGATCGACTACGACCGGCTGACCCTCGGCGGCGTCTCCGACTACTACGTCTCCTTCGACAACGTGAAGGTCGGCGAGGAGCTCGGCAAGGGCCTGCAGAAGTGCCTCGGCGGCAAGGCGTCCAACATCGCCTACCTGAACGGCTCGCCGACCGACAACAACGCGACGCTGTTCGCCAAGGGCGCGCACAACGTCCTCGACCAGGTGTCGAACTACAAGAAGGTCGCCGAGCAGGCCGTCCCGGACTGGAAGCCGGACAAGGCCGCGACGATCTTCGAGCAGATGTACACCGAGCAGCACGGCAAGATCGACGGGGTGCTGGCCGCCAACGACGGCCTCGGCAACGCCGCGATCTCCATCCTGAAGAAGAACCAGCAGGCCGGCAAGGTCGCGGTCACCGGCCAGGACGCCACCCTCCAGGGACTGCAGAACATCCTGGACGGCACCCAGTGCATGACCGTGTACAAGCCCGTCAAGCAGGAGGCCGACGCGGTCGCCAAGCTCGCCGTCGCGCTCATCAAGGGCCAGAAGGGCGAGACCAACGGCACCACCAACGACCCGCAGGGCAAGCGCGACGTGCCCTCGGTGCTGCTGAACCCGATCGGCGTCTTCAAGGACAACGTCAAGCAGGTCACCGACGACCAGTTCGTCAAGGCCGCCGACCTGTGCAAGGGCGCCTACGCCGCCAAGTGCAAGACCGCCGGCATCCAGTGACCTCGCGCTGATCCCGACGAGGCCGTCCGGGGGGAGCGGGGGTCGCACCCCCGGACGGCACCGACCCTCGTGGCGGGCCCCACCCGCTGAGGACGCCCCGGGAGCCCGGAACCCCGGGACGTCCAGGGGCCCGCCACGGGCCCGCGCCAACCCCCGGAACGAAACGGGCCCGCGCTACCCCTGGAAGGAATCACGTGGCAGAAAACGGAGACCCCGTCCTCCGCCTGACCGGGCTCAACAAGAGCTTCGGCGCCGTGCACGTGCTGCACGACGTGGACTTCGCCGTGCGGCTGGGCGAGGTGATGGCCCTCGTCGGCGACAACGGCGCGGGCAAGTCGACCCTCATCAAGTGCATCGCCGGCATCTACCCCATCGACTCGGGGACGATCGAGTTCGACGGCCGCCAGGTGACGGTCGACGGGCCGCGCGCCGCGGCCGAACTCGGCATCGAGGTCGTCTACCAGGACCTCGCGCTCGCCGACAATCTCGACATCGTGCAGAACATGTTCCTCGGCCGCGAACGCCGCCGGGGCATCGTGCTGGACGAGGCGTCCATGGAGGAGGCGGCCCGGCAGACCCTCGCCCGGCTGTCGGTCCGCACCGTCAAGTCGGTGCGCCAGCAGGTCGCGAGCCTGTCCGGCGGGCAGCGGCAGACCGTCGCGATCGCCAAGGCCGCGCTCTGGGAGTCCAAGGTCGTCATCCTGGACGAGCCGACCGCCGCGCTCGGCGTCGCGCAGACCCGGCAGGTGCTCGACCTCGTCCGGCGGCTCGCCGACACCGGGCACGCCGTCGTGCTCATCTCGCACAACATGAACGACGTGTTCGAGGTGGCCGACCGCATCACCGCGCTCTACCTTGGCCGGGTCGCCGCGGACGTGGCCCGCTCCGAGGTCACCCACGGCCAGGTCGTGGAGCTCATCACCGCCGGCCGTTCCGGTGATCTCGGCCTCGCGCCGCAGACCGCCGCCGAGAGCATCTGAAAGGGGGACCGAGGTGTCCACCGACCTCCCCGAGGGCAAGGAGACCGCCGTGAAGCTGGCGGACTCGGACTTCGCCGCAGACCGCCGCGAGCACGACGTGCGCTCGGCGCTGCTGGACTACTGGGGCCGCATCCGGGCCGGTGAGCTGGGCGCGCTGCCCGCCATCCTCGGCCTCGCCGCGCTCATCGTGCTGTTCTTCGCGCTGCGGCCCAACACCTTCCTCAGCAACCAGAACATCGCGAACCTGTGCACGCAGGCGCTGCCCATCGTGATCCTCGCGATGGGCCTGGTCTTCGTGCTGCTGCTGGGCGAGATCGACCTGTCCGCCGGTGTGGCGAGCGGCGTCTGCGCCGCCGTGATGGCCAAGCTGATCGCCGACAGCGGCCAGCCCTGGTACGTCGCGGTGATCTCCGCGCTCGCCGTCGGCGTCGTCATCGGCACCGCGATCGGCTGGCTGGTCGCGGTCGTGCGCATCCCGTCGTTCGTCGTCTCACTGGCGTTCTTCCTCGGCATCCAGGGCATCACCCTGCGGCTGATCGGCGACGGCGGCACGGTGCCCGTCCGCGACGACTTCATCGTGGCGCTCGCCAACAAGAACATGCCGGTCTGGCTCGGCTGGACGCTCGCCGCGGTCTGCGCCGTCGGCTACGCCGCGACGCAGCTGCTGCGCTGGCGCCGCCAGCAGGCCCGCAACCTGCACTCCCGGCCCGTCGAGCTGGTGGTCGCCCAGTCGGTGGTGGTCGCCGGCGCGCTGCTGCTCGGCACCTACCTGCTCAGCCAGGACCGCGCCGCCAGCCCGCTGATCTTCCTCGGCGGCGTGCCGTGGGGCGTCCCGCTGGTCGGCGTGCTGCTCATCGTCTGCACGTTCGTGCTCGCCCGCACCCCGTACGGCCGGCACATCTACGCGGTCGGCGGCAACGCCGAGGCGGCCCGCCGCGCCGGCATCAACGTCACCCGGATCCGGATCTCGGTGTTCATCATCGCGTCCGGGTTCGCGGCGGTCAGCGGCATCGTCGCCGCGTCCCGGCTGAACTCGGTCACCCCCGACGCGGGCGGCGGCAACACCCTGCTGTACGCGGTCGGCGCCGCGGTCATCGGCGGGACGAGCCTGTTCGGCGGGCGCGGCAAGGCCCGCGACGCGGTGCTCGGCGGCCTGGTCATCGCCATCATCGACAACGGGCTCGGGCTGCTCGGCACCAAGGCGTACCTGAGCTTCCTGATCACCGGCATCGTGCTGCTGTTCGCGGCGAGCATCGACGCCCTGGCGCGGCGCCGCCGCTCCAACACCGGCCGGTGACCCCGTGCCGGCCCTGCCCCTGAAGGCCCTGCCCCTGAAGGACAGGACCCCGTGAACGCGGGGGACGCACGGGAGCCGGCGGCGCGCGCCGCCGGCCCCCGGGCCCTGCCCTACGGGCCCGCGGCGCCGTCCGGGCCGGCGGATCCGCCGTTCCCGGGCGGCGCCGCGCGGGTTTACCGGCCCGCGAACGCGGCTGATACGCTCACTGCCCACGACCGATCGGCGCGCGGCGACGCGGCACGGTGGGAGCCCCTCGGCATGGCAGTGACGCCCGTCCTCGACCTGCGCGGCATCGACAAGAGCTTCGGCTCCGTGAAGGTCCTGCACGACATCGCCTTCTCCGCGTACCCGGGCGAGGTCACCGCGCTCGTCGGCGACAACGGCGCAGGCAAGACCACGCTGGTCAAGTGCATCGGCGGCATCCACTCCCCGGACGCGGGGGAGTACCGCTTCGAGGGCCGCCCGGTGCGGCTCGGCAGCCCGCGCGACGCCGCCGCCCTCGGCATCGAGGTCGTCCACCAGGACCTCGCCCTCTGCGAGAACCTCGACATCGTCCAGAACCTGTTCCTCGGCCGCGAGCAGCGGCGCGGCATCGCGCTCGACGAGTCCGGGATGGAGGAGCTGGCCCGCAGGACCCTGTCCGGCCTGTCCGTCCGGACGATGGGCTCGGTCCGGCAGAAGATCTCCACGCTGTCGGGCGGGCAGCGGCAGACCGTCGCGATCGCCCGCGCCGTGCTGTGGGACAGCAAGCTCGTCGTGCTGGACGAGCCCGCGGCCGCGCTCGGCGTCGCGCAGACCCAGCAGGTCCTGGAGATCGTCCGGCGGCTCGCCGACAAGGGCCTCGCCGTCGTGCTCATCTCGCACAACATGAACGACGTGTTCGCGGTCTCCGACCGGATCGCCGCGCTGTACCTCGGCCGGATGGTCGCGCAGGTGCGCACCGCCGACGTGACCCACCGGCAGGTCGTCGAGCTGATCACCTCCGGCGTCAGCGGCGACCTGGGGCTGCGGCGATGATGAAGGCGGGCCCGTCACAGGAGGACATCCGGCGGCACAACCTCGGGACGCTGCTGCGTTTCGTGCACCTGCGCGGCCCCGCGTCCCGCGCGACGCTCGCCGAGTCGCTCGGGCTGAACCGCAGCACCATCATGGCGCTGACCTCCGACCTCACCGCCGCCGGCCTCGTCCGCGAGGAACTGCCGCGCGGGCCCGGGCGGCGCGCCGGGCGCCCGTCCCTGGTGGTGCGGCCCGAGTCGACCCGGGTGTACGTGCTGGCGTTCGAGGTCGGCGTCGACCGGCTCGTCGTCGCCCGCGTCGGCCTCGGCGGCGTCGTGCTGGACCGCCGCGAGGGCACCCGCGCCCGCGACTCCGACCCGTCGGACCTGCTCGGCATGCTCGTCGCCGGCGCCCGCTCGCTGGTCCGCAAGGCCGAGCGCGACGCGGTCTGCGTCGGCGCCGCGCTCGGCTTCCCCGGCACCGTCCGCCGCTCCGACGACATGATCATGTTCGGTCCGAACCTCGACGTCGGCGACCTGCGGCTCGGCGACGCCCTGTCGCGCCGGCTCGGCCTCGGCATCCCGGTGTCGGTGTGCAACGACGCCAACCTCGGCGCGCTCGCCGAGCACGAGCGCGGCGCGGGCGTCGGCTGCGACAACCTCATCTACCTGCACGGCGACGTCGGCGTCGGCGGCGGCATCATCGCGCACGGCCGGCTGCTCGGCGGCGACGAGGGCTTCGGCGGCGAGATCGGCCACATGATCGTCAACCCGGGCGGCCGGCAGTGCGCCTGCGGGTCCAAGGGCTGCCTGGAGGCCGAGGTGGGGGAGCGGACGCTGCTCGCGCACGCCGGCCGCGAGGAGCCGGTGGACAAGGCGGGCCGCGACGCCGTCCGCGACGTGGTGGACGCCGCCGACCGCGGCGACATCGTCGCCCGCGAGGCGCTGCACCGCGTCGGCACCTGGCTCGGCCTCGGCGTCGCCAACCTCGTCAACGTGTTCAACCCCGGCCTGGTCATCTTCGGCGGGACGCTGCGCGACATCTACCTCGGCGCCGCCGCGCAGATCCGCAGCGTCCTCGCGACCGGCGCGCTGGACGCGCCGCGCGAGAAGGTGCGGCTGCGCACCGCCGCCCTCGGCGACGACACCACCCTGGTCGGCGCCGCCGAGTTCGCCTTCGCCGAGGTGCTGGCCGACCCCCTCCAGGTGCTGGCCCGGCTGCGGAGCGTCGACGTCGCATCGCCCTCGACGTCGGGCCGCTAGCACCGAACCGGCGCCCCCGGGCCGCTAGGGCCGGGCGATGCCGCCGTAGGCGCCCTTGTAGAAGACGAGGGGGCGGCCGTCGTGGTTCTCCTCCAGCGCGTGGACGCGCGCGACGACGATGACGTGGTCGCCGGCGACGTGCTCCTGCTCGACGGAGCACTCGATCCAGGCGAGGGCGCCGTCGATGGCGGGGGCGCCGCTCGGGCTCTGCGTCCAGGCGATGCCGTCGAACTTGTCGCCGCCCTTGAGCGCGAGCCGCTCGCAGATCTCGAGCTGCGGCTCGCCGAGGATGTTGACGCAGAGCCGGTCCGCGCCGCGCAGGCGGGGCCAGGTGGTGCTGGTGTGCGCTACGCAGAACGCCACTAGCGGCGGGTCGAGGGAGACGGAGGTGAAGGAGTTGGCGGCGAGCCCGGTGGGCCGCGCCGTGCCGGGCTCGACGCCCGCGATGGCGACCACGCCGGTCGCGAACCGGCCCATCACTTGCCGGAACCGTGCGCCGTCGATCTCCGTCGCCGGCGTGATGGCGCCGTGCGCCATGGGGCTCGATCCCTTCTGTCGGCCGACTGCTTGCTCAGGCGTCCCTGCTGTTGTGTTGTCAGGGCCCCCGCCGGTCCGGAGGGGTGCGGCCTGCGTGTCCACTAAAGCCGCTCTCCGGGCACGATGATTCCCAGAGGGGACGATCTCCGTCAAAGGTCCCGGCGGCGTCTCGGTCCGAGGACCGAGCCCCGGACCCTCCTTCGGGCCGGGGCTCCGCGGATCGGGCGGCGCGGCTATGGGCGGCGCGCCTCGGCCGGGACGACCAGCGGCACCGCGCTGTACGGGCTGAGGGCCGCGGTCGAGGTCAGGCCGTCCAGGACGAGCCGTCCCGCGCCCGCGAGCCGGGCCCTCGCCGGCACCGGCAGCCGCGGCCCCTCGTGCAGGCCGAGCCAGGCGATCCAGCCGGCCGCGACCACCGCCCAGTACGAGACGAGCCGGTACAGGCCCACCGCCGCGGCGGCCGGGGACAGCGCCGCGCCGAACGCGACCAGCGAGGCGGCCATGCTGCCCTCCACCGCGCCGAGGCCGCCCGGCAGCAGCGGCAGCACGCTGCCCGCGGCCTGGGCCGCGAAGTAGGCGAGCGCGGCGGCGTGCGGGTCGACGTCGATGCCGACGGCGTGCGCCGCGGCCAGCAGCGCGAGGATGTCCAGCACCCAGTTCAGCGTGGCGAGCGTGATCAGCGCGGCCCAGTCGCGCCGGTTCGGGCGCAGGACGTCGCGGACGCCGGCGAGCCGTTCGGCCCACGGCCCGAGCTTTCGATGCGCCAGCGCGGCCCGGTACCCGCGGCGCAGCGGCGCCGTCAGCACGGCGCGCGGGCGCGGCCACCGCAGCAGCGGCACCAGTAGCACGAGCAGGGCGGCCGGGACGGCGAGGGCGGCCAGCGCGGGCCCCCGCGTGTCCGCGTCGGCGAGCAGCGCGAGCAGGCCGATCGCCGTGTAGACCGTCGTGGTGATGACGCCGCCGGCCAGGATCACGGCGGTGGCGAGCTTCGCCGACGCCCCGCCCCGGCGGAACTGCCGGAACGTGTAGACGACGCTCACCGCCGGGCCCGCCGGCAGCGTGGTGGACAGCGCGTTGCCCGCGTAGGTGATCGCGAACGCGCGGCGCAGCGGCATCCGCAGCCCTCCGACGCGCAGCAGCCGCCGCTGGAGCCGGGCGAACGCGCCCATGGAGCCCGCGACCGCGAGCACCACCATCGTCATCCAGCCGAGGTCGGCGTGCCGGAACGAGCGCCACATGGCGCCGAGGTCGGGGAGCGAGTCGCGGTACAGCGGCAGCGCCGCGATGACGAGGAGCAGCACCCCCGATTGGAGGAGCAGGCCCGCCCTGCGCCGCCACCAGGGCTGCCGCGGCGCGTCGTCGGCGGCGTGCGCGCCGGCGGCCGGGCGGTCGAGGAAGAGGTCGGTGGTGAACGGTTCGTCCGCGTCCGGTCCGCCCGGTCGTGGCCCGTCCCGGAGCGGACGAGGTGAGGCGACGTCGGCCGGGGGGTGTGCCGGTGCCGCGACTGTCTCCTGCATGTCCCGGTCACCTCGCAAGCTCGCCCGCCTAGCGCAACCTACGGCTCCGGTATGACATTCCCCACGGGCGGGTCTTGGAACCACAAAGTGATCTTTGCCACGGGGGCGTGCCGGGCGCGCGCGGCGGGCTCGTCAGCAACCTGTCGCGTTGCTCTGACAGCTGATCGCCTTCCTGTCTAGGATCTCCGGTCTGTCCTATTCGTTCCCGCCCTGCCGGAAAGGACTCCATGCCCGCCTCCCGAAGGACGGCCGTCCTCGGCGCCACCGCCGGCGCGGCCGCGCTCTCCGCCGCCGTCGCCGTCGCGCTGGCCACCGCTCCCGCCCCGCACGTCACCGCGGCGCCGGCCGCCGCGTCCACCGCCGCCGGCGACACCGCCCCGCTCCCCGGCGTCGCCTTCACCCTCAAGTCCACGCCCGTCTCCGCCGCCGCCCTGAAGCAGCTCGACGACCTGGCGGCGGACTCCGCACGCGGCATGAAGCGGCAGGCGAACCTCGTCGCCGCCGCGAGCGGCGCGAAGAACGGGATGACCTGGAAGACCGGATGCGGTTCCAACGACGCCGTCAAGGCCGTCGACGCCAAGGTGACGCTCGGCGCCTGGTGCTTCGACAACGGGGACAAGAGCAGCGACTACTGGATCCCGCAAGGCGTCGCGACGAGCCGCAGCGCCCAGCTCGACGGGTTCGTGCTCAGCTGGTACCACCGGCACCTCTCCGGCTCCGACTGGGTGACCGACGGGTCGCGCATCACCGTCGGCAAGCGCCCCCTCGTCGAGAAGAAGGGCGCCTACCAGCCCGTCACCCTCGCCATCCCGACCACCACGTCCGCCGGGAAGCTCACGGTCAAGGACGTCCGGCCCGCCGCGCCCGCGACCGGCTCCGTCTCGGCGCAGGGCGTCGCCGAGGCCACGCAGCACCAGGGCGGCGTCGCCCTCGCCGGCGACTACCTCTACACCGCCGACACCTCGGGCCTGCGGGTCTACGACGTCCGCCGCACCTACCAGGTCGCCACCGGCAAGAACGAACTCGGCGTCGACCCCACGGACGGCAAGTTCTACGCGCACAACGAGAAGTACGCGCTGTTCCAGACCGGCATGTACCGGCCCGTCAACGCCGGCTCCTGCCCGGCCTGGAACAAGGCGCCGTCGGCCAAGAACAAGGACCTGTGCTTCAGTACGGTCACCTACGACCCGACCACGTCCCCCAAGAGCCTGCTCACCGCCGAGTACAAGACCAGTGGCGGGGTGACGTCGGCGAAGCCGATGCGCGTCGTCCGCTGGCCGCTCAACGCCGACGGCTCCCTCAAGGCGGACGCCTCCGGCCAGGTAAAGTCCTCGGTGGTCTACGGGACGAACCTGACGAACGTCCAGGGCGTCGCCGGTTACCACAGCGGCGGCGGCGACACGATCTACTACAGCCAGTCCAACGGCGCCTCGCCCGGCGCGATCTACAGCGACCGGGACGGGGACGGCAACGCGCCCTTCAAGGTCGTCGGGCCGATCGGCGGGGAGTCCCTGGCCTTCGACCCCTACTCGGGCGGCGACCGCGTCTACGGCGTCACCGAGCGGCGGAACCAGCGGATGTTCTACTGGATCTACCGCACGCAGCTCCAGCGGCCCGGCATGCCCTAGCCGGCCGCGTCCACGAGCGGTGATGCCAGGGGCGGGCTAGGGGCGGCGGGTGGGGTTCACGGCGTCGGACTCGGCGGCGGTGTCGGGCTCCGGCGGGTCGTCGTCGTCCCGCTGCGCCTCCCGCTCGTACTCGGCGATGCTCACCCCGTCCCGGTCCGGCTGTGGGTCCTCGATCCTCAGGTCCTCGGGCGGATCGGTCACGTACCGCTCGGTCAGGCCGATCTCGATGTCCTGATCGTTGTCGCCCATGTCGTCGACGTCCGCGCGGAAGTCGCGGCTCTCCCCGGGCTTGCGCGCCCTCATGGCTCCTCCACGGTCCGGTCGGGTACGTCCGATCAGACCTGTATCCCCGCTGGCGCCGCGCCTACTCACGGTCGCGGACGGCGACCAGCCCGCCGATCACGCCCACGTACGCGGTCCCGTTCGGGCCGACGGTGACGGGCGCCCAGTTGTTGTCGAACCACTTGCCCATGCCGGTGAGCACCTTGTAGACGGTCCTGCCCGTGTGGACGTCCACCGCCGTGAAGTACCACGAGTCGATCAGGTCCTTGCGCGGGTCCTTGGTGTACAGGTACAGCAGCCCGGCCGGGACGGAGACCTTCGCCACGGTGGACGGCGACCGCTCCGGGCTCGTCCAGACGGTGCGGCAGCCCTTCCCGCCGGCGTCGACGTCCACCCGGCTCACCCCGCCCGTGGACGACCCGCCGGGCGGCAGTTCGAAGAAGTTCCGGTAGCCGTGGTTGTTCTCGACGAACAGGCTGTCCCCGTAGCCGACGAGCGAGTTGTCCGTGGCGCTTCGTCCAGGTGGCGCAGTCGTGCGGGAGGTGGCGCGACAGGTCCCAGTCGTCGGTGACGGTGAACCGCCACTCGCCGTCCGGGCCCTTGCCGTGCGCGAAGCGGCGCAGATGGAACCGAGAGTCCGCGAGCACGGCCCGGTCCTGCGGGTCCAGGTAGTAGTACGCGCCGCCGGACGTGTCGGTGAAGATCGTGTCGAGGCTGCCGGAGAACACCGCCCGCACCGTCGACGGCCTGGGCGGCAGCCGGTAGGCGGCGAGGTCCTTCAGCGTCGCCGGGTCGATCAGCCACAGCATGAAGTCCTGACCCCGCGTGCACTGCGTTAACGGATCATCGGACGGAGCGTCCGGATGGTTACCATTCCCGGCATGGCCCTACAAGCAGTGATCTTCGACTGGGGTGGCACGCTGACCCCCTGGCACGACGTCGAACTCCCCGACATGTGGCGCGCGATCTGCTCCCCGCACCTGCCCGCCGACAGCGTCGAGACCGTCGCCGCCGCCCTCTGCGAGGCGGAGCTCGAACTGTGGCGGCGCGGCGCCGAGGAACACCGCAGCGCCACCCTCGCCGAACTGTTCGCGCTCGCCGGCGTCGAACCGACCGAGGCCATGCTCGACACCCACTACGAGACGTGGACCCCGCACACCTGGACCGACCCGGCCGTCCCCGGCCTGCTCCGCGCGCTGCGCGAGCGCGGCATCAAGGTCGGTGTGCTGTCCAACACCATGTGGAGCCGCGAGCTGCACGAGCGGATCTTCGCCCGCGACGACGTCCTCGACCTGCTCGACGGCGCCGTCTACTCCAGCGAGATCCCCTGGACCAAGCCGCACGCCGAGGCGTTCCGCGCCGCCATGGACGCCGTCGGCGCCACCGACCCCGACGCCTGCGTCTTCGTCGGCGACCGCCCCTACGACGACATCCACGGCGCCAAGGCGGCCGGGCTGCGCGCCGTCCAGATCTGGCACCAGACGACGCACGCCTTCACCCGCCCCGGCCTCACGCCCCCGGACGCGCTGATCCACGGCATCGGCGAGCTGCTCCCGCACGTGGAGACCTGGCACGCCGCCTGACGGCCCGGGTCAGGGCCTGCGGGCGACGATCAGGTCGCGGGAGATCGCCTGGTCGACGCGGTGCCGGAAGCCCAGATAGGCCCCGGAGTCCTGCACCTCCAGCCCGCTGGAGGCCAGGATCTCCGCCAGCTCCTCGCGGCGCCCGACGAAGGTGTTCCAGGAAATCCCGATCGCGCCGCCGCGGCGCAGCAGCCGGGCCCACTCCGGCACCGCCGCGTCCAGCAGCTCCACCGGGCTGCGCGACAGCCGCGGCCCCGCCTTCTGGCCCGGCCGCGCGCCCTTCGCCCGGCTGCCGTGCTGCACCCCGTACGGCGCGTCCGTCACGATCAAATCGAACGACCCGGGGCGGAAGAACTTCCCGGCCCCGAGCGCGTCGGCGTTCACGACGGTGATCTCCATCGTCTCGCCGCTCTTGTACAGCTCCTTGGACGCGCCCAAGGTGACGTGCAGGCGCCGCCCCAGCACCGCCTTGTCCCGCCGGATGGGGGCGGTCTCGGCCTGGTGCTTCACCCGGTTGTTCTTCAGCCACGTCTTGATGAACGCCGCGTAGGCGTCGAAGTCCTTGCCGTCGACGTCGATGCCGGCCGCGTCCAGGCCGTACATCATCGCCTGGTTCAGCGTGGTGCCCCGCCCGCACATCGGGTCGAGCAGTCTGGGCCTGCCGGTCACCAGGTCCAGGGGGGAGTCGGTCGCCATCGCGGTGACGTTCAGCAGCAGCTTGGTGAAGTACTCGTTGGTCTTCCCCGAGTACTTCTGGATCGTCAGCAGATCGCTGGGGAACAGGTCCAGGGGCTGCAGCGCGACCGGCCTGAGCAGCTCGCCCTCGATCTCGAACAGCGCGTACAGCGACGACAGGTTCGACAGGAGCCGGATGTCGGTGTCCGTCAAAGCGTCCGCCGAGAACGTCACGTACGGCACCCCGCCGATGGACGTCTCCTCGATGTCGCGGACGCGCCCGCCGAGCGCCCGCTCGCCGAACACCGCCAGCTCGGCCTTCACCAGGCCCGCGGCGGCCTGCGCGTAGACCCGGTTGTGCGAGGGGGAGACGAGGAGGCCGTACGAGGTCACCGCAGGACATTAGCAGTTCGGGAGGCGACGAGAGGCCGCCGGGAAAGCGTGCCCCGGCGGCCTCTCGACGGCCCATGTACGGGCCGTTCCTCCCGGGTCAACCCGTCCGGACGCGCCTGCGTCTGGCCTTCCGGGATTCACGCCTGTTCTGGTGCCGGACCGTCTCGCCGGGCTTCCGCTCGACCGGGCGCGCGCCTGCATCGGCGGCGTCCGCGCGACGGACGGTGCTCGCGGAATCCGCGGCCCGCTCGACCTCGGCCCCGGCGGACTCGGCGGATACGGCGCGTGCGGGCTCGGCGGCGACGGGTTCGGCGGGCCGGGACTCGGCGGTCGCGGGGGCCGGCAGCGCGCGCGGCGCGGCGGAAGCGGCCCCGATCTCCGCGGGACGGTCCGCCGCCTCGACGGCCGGGAGATCGGGCAGGTGCCGCGCGGCGGCGGCCAGCAGCTCCTGGACGCGGCTCTTCAGGCTCGCCAGATCGGCGCGCGCGACATCGGCCTGCGCCTTGGCCCGGCGGGCCTGGCGGCGGGCCGCGTCGCGCTCGGCGGCGAGCTGGTTCAGCTGCTCCCGGTAGGCGGCGCGCAGCTCGTCCAGCGCACTGGGCGCGCGGGTACCGGACCCGTCGGTCTCGTACCGGTGCGGGGTGCTGGTCATGGCAGGTCTGGGCTCCTCCCCCGAGTAGGCCAGTGCAGAATCGACAACGCGTACATGGAGCGCATTCGTTCCCGGCGTGCGGAAGATCACTCGCCCGGTTCGGGACGCGGTGACAGAGCCGCCGCCGGCAGGCCCGGGAACGCCTCGGGCGGGGCGCCCTCGCCCGCGTTCGACCGCCACTTCGCCGACCGCGCCATCGACCGCTCGGCGCTGTCGGCGGCGAAGACGCGCAGGTCGGCGGCGGAGGCGCCGGCCAGACCCACATAGGCCGGGACGAGGTCGTCCTCCAGCGCGGCGGCGAGCCGCGCGGCGCTGCGGGCATTGGTGACCTTGACCGGCAGCCGGTAGCCCGCCGCCGCGGCGACGGGCCGAACCGACAGGATCGACACGAGCTTGTCGCGCTGCGCGCGATGGACGTCCCAGTACGTCTTCGCCACCTGCTGCAGGCCGCCCCGCAGCCGCCCGCCGAGGACCCCGTAGCCGTACACGGCGGCGTGCTCGGCGGCGAGGGCCGTCTGGATCGCCTGGTTCGCCGACTCGGCCGGGTCCGCGGGCGGGTGCGCGCGGACCGTCTCGGCGTGGCCCGCCTCGCACGCGCCGATGCTCGCCAGCAACTGCGCCAGCCCGGGCGGCGCCTTCGCGGCGTCGGCCCGGCGGGCGGCGGCGGCGCGGTCCTCCGCGAGGCGCAGCGCCGCGACGATCTCGGTGGGCCCCTGGGGCAGCTCCGCCGCGTGCGGCGGCGGGATCGCGCCGCCCTCGTGCGCCCGCCTCCCCGAACCCGGCACGTAATGCCGCTTCAGCACGGCCAGATGCCGCCGGTGGTGCGCCAGGACGGGATCGAGCCTGCGGGCCAGCGACCCGGCCGCGGCCTTCGCCGCCTCGTAGGTGGCGATGAGGTCCTGCTCGGAGGTGATCGCGCCGACGAGCGTCGACACGTCCGGACGGGGCCCGGCCGCCTCCGCCGCGCAGCCCGCCAGCCAGGGCGCCGCGAGCACGGCACCGCCGCCCAGCAGCAGCCCCCGGCGCGACACGGTTCCCGGCAGGCGCGGCACGGCCTCTGGCAAGGGAGTCTCCTCACCCGGTGGTGTGGTGGTGGCGGCCCGCGCCGCGCCGCCGGCCCCTCCCGGCCGCCGGACGCGTCCATCAGGCCAGCTCAAGCATTCCATATCCGGCGCGCCGGTGAGCTGTTCGAAAGGCCGCTGAGGTGTCCGGCTCTCGATAGTCTTGAAGAGTCAGCGGACAAGCGGTGACTTCAGCGACCGGTCCCGCCGCCCTCACCGGCGGGCGGGGAAGGCACAACAGGAGGAGGGTCCCATGAGCGTCGAGTCCCGCGGTGGCCGCGCTCAGGGGGGCCGCGCCCGGGGCGGGCGCGGGGACGCGCCGGCCCGGCCGGCCCGCGACGCCGCCATCGCGGACCTGACCGCGCTGCTCGCCCCCGCGGTCGCCGCGGCCGGCTTCGACCTGGAGGAGGTCGACGTGCGGCCCGCCGGCCGCCGCCGGCTCGTCAGGATCGTCGTGGACGGCGACGGCGGCGTGGGGCTGGACGACATAGCGCGGCTCAGCGAGAAGGCCTCCGCGCTGCTGGACGAGTCCGACGTGATGGGCGCCTCGCCGTACGTGCTGGAGGTGACCTCGCCCGGCGTCGACCGTCCCCTCACCGAGCCGCGGCACTGGCGCCGCGCCGTCGGCAGGCTGGTCGTCGTCTCGCTGGCCGACGGCGGCCAGGTCGAAGGCCGCGTGGTGGCGGCCGACGATGAGGCCGTCGAGATCGACGTCGCCACGGGCCGCGCCAAGGGGTCCGGCAAGGGCGGCGGCAAGTCCGCCGGACCGAGGAACGCCGGGACGCAGCGCCGCCGGTTCGGCCTCGGCGAGCTGGGGCGCGGCCGCGTCCAGGTGGAGTTCAAGCCCCTCGACGGCGCCGACTCGATGAAGGGCGGCTCGCCCGTTCCACCCGGCGAGGCCGAGGAAACGCGTTCTCCGGCTGAGCCGGACTAGAGGGGGGAACCTCGTGGACATCGACATGACCGCCCTGCGGGGGCTGGAGAGCGAGAAGGACATCTCGCTCGACGTCGCCGTCAAGGCCATCGAAGACGCCCTGCTGATCGCCTACCACCGGACGGAGGGCGCCGCGCCGCGCGCGCGCGTCGAGCTGGACCGGCAGAGCGGGCACGTGACCGTGTGGGCGACGGAGATCGACGAGGAGGGCAACGCCCTCCGCGAGTACGACGACACCCCGACCGGTTTCGGCCGGATCGCGGCGACCACCGCCAAGCAGGTGATCCTGCAGCGGCTGCGCGACGCCGAGGACGAGCTGACGTTCGGCGAGTACGCCGGCCGCGAGGGCGACATCGTCAGCGGCATCATCCAGCAGGGCAAGGACCCGCGGAACGTGCTGGTCGACCTCGGCCGGCTGGAGGCGGTGCTCCCGCCGCAGGAGCAGGTGCCCGGCGAGCGCTACGACCACGGCGAGCGGCTGCGCGCCTACGTCGTGCAGGTCCGCAAGGGCCACCGCGGCCCGTCGGTGCAGCTGTCGCGCACGCACCCGAACCTCGTCCGCAAGCTGTTCGCGCTGGAGGTCCCGGAGATCGCCGACGGCACCGTGGAGATCGCCGCGATCGCCCGCGAGGCCGGCCACCGCACCAAGATCGCGGTGCGCTCGCGCAAGCCCGGCGTGAACGCCAAGGGCGCCTGCATCGGCCCGCTCGGCAGCCGGGTCCGCAACGTGATGGCCGAGCTGCACGGCGAGAAGATCGACATCGTGGACTGGTCGGACGACCCCGCCGAGTTCGTCGGGAATGCGCTGTCCCCGGCCCGCGTTTCAGCGGTCGAGGTGGTCGACCTCGACGGCCGCGTGGCCCGGGTGATCGTCCCCGACTACCAGCTCTCCCTGGCGATCGGCAAGGAGGGGCAGAACGCCCGGCTCGCGGCCCGGCTGACCGGCTGGCGGATCGACATCCGGTCCGACACCGAGCCGCCGGGCGGAGCGTCCGGCGGAGCGTCGGGGCGGACCCCCTCGAAGGCCCCCGAGGCCGGTGAATCCGGATCTTCGGAATCAGGAGAGCATGCGACAGGTCCCGCCGACGCCTCGGCGCGGTAGACTCATGGAACGTGGCCGGGCGGTTCCACGACGCACGTGTGTGGGCTGCCGGGTTCGCACGGCCAAGTCCGACCTGTTGCGCCTGGTGGTGGTCGAGGGCGAGATCGTCCCCGATCCCCGCGGGCGGCTCCCGGGCCGGGGCGCGCATCTGCACCCCGATCCGCGGTGCCTCGAACTCGCAGAGCGACGTCGGGCGTTCCCGCGGGCGTTCCGCCTGCCGGGCCCGCTCGACAGCAGCGCGCTGCGGGAGCGGCTTGCGGGAAGCGCCGCGCAGCAGCAGGATGGCCGAATGGTAAGCGACGTCTAGTCGGAAGCAGGTCGAGATTGCTATGAGCGCTCGATGAGCACGCCGCGATGAGTACGGCAGGTTAACGACGGTCCGGTGGCCGCACCCCCGGACCGAGTAGGGAGTGCAGTGGCCAAGGTCCGGGTTTACGAACTCGCCAAGGAGTTCGGCGTCGAGAGCAAGGTCGTCATGGCCAAGCTCCAGGAAATGGGCGAGTTCGTACGATCGGCGTCCTCCACGATCGAGGCGCCGGTCGTTCGCAGGCTTACCGAAGCCTTCTCGAACGGTTCGTCCTCCAAGCAGGGGGACAGGCGCGCAGGCGGCCAGAAGCGGCCCCAGGGGCCCCGCCCGTCCGCGCCGCGTCCCGGTCCGCCGAACGGCGGACCGGAATCCCAGGGTGCCCGCCCGCAGGCGCCGCGGCCCGCCGCGCCGCGCCCGTCCGGGCCGCGCCCCGGCCCCGGCGGTGCCGCCGGCG
>NZ_WBMS02000020.1 GCF_008923205.2 Actinomadura physcomitrii
GGGGGGGGCGCCCGGCCCCCCGGGCCGAGGAGCGCGCGGCGCGCGAGCGCTGCGCGGAGATGGCCGAGCTGGTCGGGCTCGGGCCGCTGCTGCACCGGCCGTGCGGGCCGCTGCCGTACGGCACCCGCAAGCGCGTCGAGATCGCGCGTGCGCTCGCGGGCGACGTCCGGCTGCTGCTCCTGGACGAGCCGGTGGCGGGCATGACGGCCGGTGAGATCGACGCCATGGCGGAGCTGATCCGGACCGTGCACGCGTCGCTGGGCCTGACGGTCCTGCTGATCGAGCACGACGTGCGCTTCGTGCTGGGCCTCGCCGACGCGGTCACCGTCCTGGACTTCGGCGAGGTGATCGCGCGGGGCGCCCCGGACGAGATCCGCGCGGATCCCGCGGTCATCGCCGCCTACCTCGGCGAGGACGACCCGTCCGGCGCCGCGGCCCCGAACGTCCCGAGCACCGAGACCGCCTGAGGCGGAAGGGCATCCCATGCATCTTGTGAACCTCCTGGTCGACGGGTTGTCGCTGGGACTCGTCTACGCGCTGATCTCGATCGGCTTCGTCGTCATCTTCCGGGGCACGAAGACCGCGAACTTCGCGCACGGATCGATGCTCGTGCTCGGCACGTTCGTCATCGCGAGCCTGCACTCCAAGCTCGGCTTCGGCGGCGCCGTGGCCGCCGGAATCCTGGTGTCGGCGGTGTTCGGCCTGCTGGTCAACCGGATCACGATGGTGCCGACGCGGGACGCCGGCACCGACGTGCGCGGCATCATCACGATCGGGCTCAACGTGATCCTCACCGCCGAGCTGACCCGCCGGCTCGGCGCCAACATCATGTCGTCCGGCGCCCCGTGGGGAGACGCGACGCTCAGCGCGGGCGGGCTGCGGCTGCCGGTGTCGCGGCTGTGCGCGCTGCTCGTCTCGGTGCTGATCATCGGCGGGTTCATGCTGGTCAACCGCTACACGATGATGGGCCTGTCGGCGCGGGCGACCGCCGAGGACCCGGAGATCGCGAGCATGGTCGGGGCCCGGCTGCGCCGGGTGTCGGACTCGGCGTGGATCCTCGGCGGCGTGTTCGCGGCGGTCGCCGGGCTGTTCCTCACCACCTACCCGAGCGCGGGCCTGGTCGTCGGGACGAGCGAGATCGCGATCCTGGCGTTCCCCGCCGCGGTGATCGGCGGCCTGGACTCGGTCGGCGGCGCCGTGGCGGGCGGCCTGCTCGTCGGGCTGTCGCAGTCCCTGGTGTCGGGGTACCACGACCGGCTCGGCTTTCTCGGGAACGGCTTCGACACCGTGGCGCCCTGGGTCCTGATGGTCGTGATCCTGCTGTGGCGGCCGCACGGGCTGTTCGGCAAACGCCCGCTCTACCGCATATGAGCCCGGACGCCGCTTCCCCCCTGCCCCATCCAACGGAGGAGGACTCCGTGCACACCACCCCGTGGGCCCGGCTCTCCGGTCATCGCGCCACCGGTGCCGCGGCCCTGACCGTCCTGGCCGTCGTCCTGCTCGCCGCGCCGCTCGTCCTCCCGGACTTCTGGCAGCAGCTCATCCTGTTCTCCGGTGCCGCCGCGGTGGGCGCCATCGGGCTGAACCTGCTGGTGGGCGTCAACGGCCAGCTGTCGCTGGCGCACGGCTTCTTCCTGGCCGTCGGCGCCTACGGGTACGCCTACCTCGGGCCCGGCACCGGTGACGCCGGAACGGGCAGCGTCGGGCTGCCGACTCCGGTCGCCGCGCTGCTCGCGGTGGCCGCGGCGGGCGTCGCGGGCCTGCTGTTCAGCCCGGTCGCCGCGCGGGTGCGCGGCATCTACCTGGGCCTGGCGTCGCTGGCGCTGATCATCGTCTGCAAGCAGGTGCTCGCCGGCGCGCGAACGCTCACCGGCGGGGCCTACGGGCGGGACATCCCCGAGTTCGACCTCCTCGGCTTCCACTTCGGCGACCAGAGCCCCTACCTGTACGTCCTGGGCAAGCCGTTCGGCGCGTTCGACCGGCTCTGGTACCTCGTCATGGTCGTCCTGGTGCTGGCGTACGTCTTCATGCGCAACGTGCTGCGCAGCCGGGTGGGCCGCGGGCTGCGGACGATCCGCGACAGCGAGGCGGCGGCCGCCGCGGCGGGCGTCCACGTCCAGCGGTACAAGTCGCTGGCGTTCACCCTGTCCTCGGTCTACGCCGGCATCGCGGGCGTCCTGCTCGGGCTGCTCTTCCAGCACGTCGTGCCCGAGTACTTCAGCCTGACGCTGTCCGTCCAGTACCTCGCGATGATCGTCATCGGCGGGATGGGCTCCGCCCGGGGCGCGGTGGCGGGCGCGTTCGTCGTCACCGGGATCCCGCTGCTGCTCGCCGAGTACTCCGAGCACATCCCGTTCACCTCCACGGCGGGCGACGGCGGGCTCGACACCGGCGTGCTGTCGCAGTTCGTGTTCGGCGCCCTGATCATCGTCATCCTCATCGCCGGGGCGCGCCGCCCCGGCCCGCTCCTGCGTTCGCGCCGCGCGAAGAGCGGCGACCCGGCCGCCTCCGCGGTCCCCACCCCGGCCTCCGGGCCCACCGAAAGGATCCGAGCATGAGACACCTGCGCGCGGGCGGACCGGCGAAAGCCGCCGTCCTGACCGCTCTCGCCGTGGCCGCGGCGGCGGCTTGCAGCACCAGCCCGCCGGGAGGAGACCAGGGCGGGACCGGACCGGGCGTCACCGCGAAGACGATCAAGCTTGGGTATCTGACCGACCTGTCGGGGGCGATCTCCGGCCAGGGCCGGGTCGACCTGGCCGGCAGCCGGATGTACCTGGACCGGCTGAACTCCTCCGGCGGCGTCTGCGGGCGCAAGATCGAGCTGACCGTCGAGGATCACGGCTACGACGTCCAGAAGGCCATCAGCCTGTACCGCAAGACCACCCCGAACGTGCTGGGCTACCTGTCGCTGCTGGGCTCGCCGCAGTTCGAGGCGCTGAAGAGCAAGATCCAGAGCGATCACGCGGTGACGGGTGTGCTGGGCTGGGACTCCAACTCGCTGACCTCGCCCGACGTGCTCGTCTACGGGACGCCCTACGATCTCGAGACGATCAGCGGGATCGGCTACCTGGTGGACCAGAAGATCCTGCGCAAGGGCGACACCCTCGGCCACATCTACTGGCAGGGCAGCTACGGGGAGAACGCGCTGCGCGGAGCGAAATTCGCGGCGTCGAAGTTCGGGCTGAAGCTGGTGCCGGTACAGGTCGACCCGGCGGAGTCGGACCTGACCCGCCAGGTCCGCGGCCTGCAGTCGCAGAAGGTGAAGGCCATCATGCTGAGCACGCTGCCGACGCAGGCGGCCTCGGTGGCCTCGGTGACGTCGTCGAGCGGCTGGCGGGTGCCGATCCTCGGCAACAGCGCGGCCTTCCTGCCCCAGCTGCTGAAGACACCGGCGGCCGATGCCCTGCAGAAGCAGTTCTACCTGGCCAGCTCCCGCCTGCCGTTCGGGGCGGACAACCCGGTCGCCAAGGACATCCAGCAGCAGTTCGACAAGGCCAGGCCGCAGGGGATCAAGTCCGGCGAGGACGGCATCAACGTCGGCTGGGCGGCCGCGCAGGTCTACACCGAGGTCCTCAAGAAGGCGTGCGCGTCGGGCGACCTGACGCGGGCGAACGTGGAGAAGGCGCTGCGGGCCTCCTCGGCGGTCGACACCGGCGGGCTCCTGCCGACCCTCGACTACAGCCAGGTCGGCGCCCCGCCGTCCCGGTCGGTGTACATCTCACGGCCGGACGCGAAGCAGCCCGGCGGGCTGAGGCTGCTCACCAAGGACCTGTACACCGCGAAGGCGGCCGCCGAGTACCGCACGCCCGGCCAGGCCGACGGCGGCTGACCGCGCCCGGCGCCTGTACCCTGGTCCGCCGCGGCGCGGACCGGGGTCAGGCGCCGGTCCAGCGGGGCTTCTCCTTGCGGACGAACGCCTCGGCGCCGGCGCGGAAGTCGGCGCTGCCGTAGACGCGGGCGATGATGTCGGTGCCGTCCGGCACGTTCTGCCGGAGCAGCCTCCGCTGCGTCGTCTTGGCGGCCCACATCGTCAGCGGGGCATGCGAGCGGAGCCCGTCGACGAGCCGGTCCACCTCCGCCTCCAGCTCGCCGTCGCCGGCGAGGCGCTGCACGAACCCGATGGCCTCGGCCTCGCGCCCGGTGAACAGGCGCGCGTTCAACAGCATGTCCGAGCAGCGGCCGGGACCGAAGTGGTGCAGGAGCAGCGTATGCGTGTCAGGCGAGAGGCAGTTGCCGAGCGTGCGGGCGATCGGTGCCCCGAAGCGCGCCGACGGGGTGGCCGCCCGCAGGTCGCAGGCGGCGGCGAGGGCCAGCCCGCCGCCCAGGCAGTAGCCGCGGACGACGGCGAGCGTCGGCACCCGGACGTCCTGCAGCCGGTGCAGGACGCGGGTCACGGCGGCCTCGTAGGCGACGCCGTCGTCCGCGCCGGTGAAGCCGGTGAACCAGGTGATGTCGGTTCCGCTGACGAACGCGTCCGTCCCGGCGCCGCGCAGCACCAGGACGCGGACCGCCTCGTCGCCGTCGGCGCGCTCGCACGCCTCGTGGACGGCCTCGTACATGGCCGGCGTCATCGCGTTGCGGCTGGACGGGCGGTCGAAGGTCAGCGTCAGCACACCGGCTTCCAGCCGGGTCAGCGTGTCGGACATCGGAGCCTCTCTCGCTGGATATCAAAGGATCAACCAATAACAGGAGTATCATGACCGACTCGCACATCGCAGGCGGACGTGCCAGGGCGGCCGCATCCGCCGATGAGGACCTCGCGGCCCTGCTGCGCGCCGCGGGGATCGACCACCCTCCCGGCGATCCGAAGCCGGCGGCCGAGGCGCGCGCCATGTTCCGTCGCTGCGCCGAGCGGCTGGCACGGCTCGATCTCGGCGACACCCCGCCCGCCACGGTCTTCGCCCCCTGGCAGCGGTGACGGGGTGGAGCCGTTCGAGCTGGCATTGGCCGAGGCCGCGGCCTCCATCGCCGCCCGGGAACTGTCACCGGTGGAGCTGCTCGAGTCCGTCCTCGCCCGCGTCGCGGCGGTCGACGGATCAGTCGGCGCCTTCGTCGAGCTGATGGAGGACCGGGCCCGCGCCGCGGCACGGCAGGCGCAGGAGGAGATCGTCCGGGCGGGACCCCGCGGGCCTCTCCACGGCGTTCCGGTCACCCTGAAGGACCTCTACGACATCGCTGGGCTGCGCACGGGCGCCGGATCCCGGGCCCGGGACGGGCATGTCGCCACCGCCGATGCCGCCGTGACCGAGCGGCTCACCCGCGCGGGAGCCGTCCTCTTCGGCAGGGTGCGCACGCACGAGTTCGCGCTCGGCTCGACCACTCCGGGCACCCGCAACCCCTGGACGCTGCGGCATGTTCCGGGCGGCTCCAGCGGCGGTTCCGCCGCGGCCGTCGCGGCCCGCATGGGCCCGGTGAGCATGGGGACCGACACCGGCGGCTCGATCCGCGGACCCGCCGCGCACTGCGGGGTCAGCGGCCTGAAGCCGACCTACGGGCGGGTCTCCACGCGCGGCGTCGTCCCGCTCGCCTGGTCGCAGGACCACGCGGGGCCGATCGCACGGACCGCCGAGGACGTCGCCCTGGTGATGAACGCCGTGGCCGGGCCCGACCCGCACGACCCGGCCTGCGCGGACGCGGCGGCGCCCGACTTCACCGCGCGGCTGCACCGCGGGGCCGCCGGGCTCACGCTGGGCGTACCGTCCGCGTTCTTCTTCGACGACTGCCACCCCGACGTGGAGGCGCGCGTCCGCGAGGCGATCGCGGCGCTGCGGGACGCCGGCGCACGCGTCCGCGAGGTCGTCCCGCCGATGGCCGAGGCCATCTTCGCCGCGCACATGACGATCCTGGCGGCCGAGGCGGCCGCCTTCCACGGAGACCGCCCGCACCGGCCCGGCAGCGGCTACGGCGAGGGCCTGACGGCGACGCTCGCGGCGGCGCGGCTCATCCCGGCCACCGACTACGTCACGGCGCAGCGGCTGCGCACCGAGGTCGTCCGGCGGTGGCGCGGCTTGTTCGGCCAGGTGGACCTCCTGGTCGCGCCGGCGGTGGCCGCACCGGCGGCCCGATACGGGGAGAACACCGTGCGCTTTCCGGACGGCCGCACCGAGCCCGTGCTGACGGCGAACGCCCGGCTGAACTTCCCGGCCGACTTCACCGGGTTCCCTTCGCTGTCGGTCCCGTGCGGGTTCACCCGGGAACGGCTGCCGGTCGGCCTGCAGATCATCGGCCCTCCGTTCAGCGAGCCGGAGGTGCTGCGGCTCGGGCACGCCTACCAGCAGGTCACCGACTGGGCCCGGCGTGCGCCGGACCTCACGGCGGCCTACAACGCGGAGGGGGCCGCGCCCGCCGTCCGCGAGCCGGGGTAGGACCCGCTGAGCCACAGCTTGTGGAGCCGCTTGAGGTAGCGCTCCATCTCCAGGACGGCGCCGTCGGCGTCGCGCTGCCGGAACCTGGCCAGCAGCCTGCGGCGCGACCGCAGCATGAAGTCGCCCTGCGTCGGGCCGACGCTGAGGACGATCTCGCGCATCATCTCCATCAGCGACCGCATCATGATGGCGATCAGCGGGTTCCCGGTGGCGTCGGCGAGCAGGTTGTGGAACTCCAGATGGACGAGCGCCTTGCGCTCCCAGTCCTGCTCGTCGGTGAGCTTGGCCGCCACCTTGACGTTGTCCTCCAGGGCGGCGAGCTGCTCCTCGGTCATCCGCTCGCAGGCGACCCGCACGACGATCGACTCGACCCACAGGCGGGCCTCGGTGGCGTCGGCCAGCGAGAAGTCGGTCAGCGAGAGCGTGTCGGACAGGCTGCGCGCCACCACGGAGAAGTCGGCGCGGGAGATGAAGGCGCCGCCGGTCGCGCCCTTCTTCAGGGTGATGAGCCCGGAGATCTCCAGCATGCGCAGCGCCTCGCGGACGGTGTTGCGGCTCACCGCGAACTGCTCGGCGAGCACCCGCTCGGACGGCAGCCGGTCACCGGGCTTCAGCTCACCGCGCTGCAGCAGGTCGCGGATCTGCGCGATGATCTCGTCGAAGGCGCGGCGCGGCTTGGCCGGCCGGAAGATCGGCTCTGCGGGCACGTCGGTGGCTCCCTCACTGGTGGGCGGGCTCAGCGGCGGGCGGCTCAGTCCGCCGCACCGTCCCGCTCGCCGGACGGCTCCGGCTCGGCCGGCGAGCCGTCGAGCCAGAGCGCGTGCAGGCGGTCGAGGTAGTGCTCGATCTCGGCGGCGGCGCCGTCGGCGTCGCGGGCGGCCAGGTGCTTGAGCAGCCGGCGCCGCGAGCGCAGCGTGAAGTCGTCCTGCCGCGGTCCGACGTTCCGGATGACCTCGCGCAGCACGCCCAGCAGCGAGTCCATGATGATGACGAGGACGGGGTTGCCGGTGGCCCGGGCGAGCAGCCGCTGGAACTCCAGGTTGACCTCGGCCTTGCGCTCCCATTCGCCGGCCTCGACGAGCTTGGCGGCCTCCGCGACGTTGGCCTCCAGCTCCGCCAGGTTCTCGTCGGTGATCGTCTCGCAGGCGGCGACGGCCACCACGGTCGAGATGCGGCGGGTCGCGTCGGTGACGTCGGCGAGCGAGAAGTCGGTGAGCCGCAGCGCGTCGGTGAGGCTGCTGGTCACCACCGAGCTGTCGGCGCGGGAGATGAACGCCCCGCCGGTGGCGCCGCGCTTGAGCAGCACCAGGCCCGAGATCTCCAGCATGCGCAGCGCCTCGCGGACGGTGTTGCGGCTCACCGCGAACTGCTCGGCGAGCACCCGCTCCGACGGCAGCCGGTCACCGGGCTTGAGCTCGCCGTTCTCGATCAGTGCGCGGATCTGGCCGATGATCTCGTCGAAGGCCCGGCGCGGGCGCGCGGGGCGGAACAGCGACGTGGCGGGGGGCGTGTCGCCCTGGGGCATGGTCGGCTCCTGAGGGCCGCCGGCCGGCGGCGCGAGGTTCAATGGTCGTTCCAATGCTACTGCCGGCGCACGGCGCTCAGGAGCCGATCGCGGGTTCCACCGCGGCGCCGTCCGCGACCAGCTCGTCGATCCGGGAGCCGGAGTAGCCGGCGACCCGGGCGAGCAGGTCGCGGGTGTCGGCGCCGAGCCCGGGGACGGCCAGCGGCGGCGTCTTCCGGCCGGATCCGGACGCCGGCCCGGCGGCGCGGAAGGGCGCCGCCGTGACCAGGTACTCCCCCGCCGCGTCGACGGCGGCGCGGAACGTCCCCCGCTCGCGCAGGCCGGGGTCGGCGAGGTTGTCGGCGACGGTCCGGTAGCGGGCGCAGGGCACCCCGGCGGCCGCCATCTCGCGCTCGGCCTCCTCGCAGGTGCGGGACGCCGCCCAGGCGTCGATCACCTCGCTGAGCGGGCCCCAGTTCCGTTCGCGCTCGCCGACCTCGGCGAACCGCGGGTCGGTGAGCAGGTCGGAGCGGCCGATCGCCGCGGCGAACGCCGCGAAGATCTTCTCCGAGATGGGCGCGACGACGACGTGCCCGTCCAGCGTCGCCGACGGCCGGTACAGCGGGCGCGGCGAGACCAGCTCCGGCCACTGCGCCGCCTGGGTCTCGTAGACGAGCAGGGAGAGCATCCCGTCCAGCAGCGGCACGTCGACGTGCGAACCGCGGCCGGTCGTGTCGCGTCCGCGCAGCGCCGCGAGCAGCGCGCCGAAGGCGAGGGCCCCGCCGAGCACGTCCGCGACGAACAGGCCGGTGGTGAGCGGTCCGTCCAGGCCGCGCTGGTGGCTCAGCATCGCGAGGTCGTAGCCGGAGTCCGCGCCGATGATCGGGGCGTACGCCGGCCGTGCGCTGCGCGGCCCGGTCTGGCCGTATCCGGAGATCGAGACGTACACCAGCCGCGGGTTCAGCCGCGCGCACTCCCGGTACCCGAGCCCGAGCCGGTCCATCACGCCCGGGCGCCCGCTCTCCACCAGCGCGTCGGCCCGGGCGACCAGGTCCCGCGCGGCCGCCGCTCCCCCGGCGGTGCGCAGGTCGAGCGCGATGCTGCGCTTGCCGGCGTTGAGGTGGCCGAAGTAGGCGCTGTGCCCGTCCCGCAGCGGTCGGCGGCGGCGGATGTGGTCGCCGCCCGGGGGCTCGATCTTCCACACCTCGGCGCCGCAGTCGGCCAGCAGCCGGGTGCAGTAGGGCCCGGCCATCATGCCGGTGAAGTCGGCGACCTTGAGCCCGGTCAGGCTCTGCTCCGGTGTCATGTGGGCTCCTCCGTGATGTGGCCGTGCCGCCCGCCGCGGGACGGGGGGATCAGCGCAGTACCTCGCGGGCGACGACGTTGCGCTGGATCTCGCTGGTGCCCTCGTAGATGGAGACGAGCCTGGCGTCGCGCACGTAGCGCTCGACGGGGTGGTCCTTCATGTAGCCGTGGCCGCCGAGGACCTGGAGCGCGGTGTTGGTGACCGTGAGCGCCGTCTCGCCCGCGAACAGCTTGGCCATCGAGGACAGCCGGGCGCGGTCGGACGCGGACGCGCCGGTGTCGTAGGCGGTGGCGCAGTCCCACACCAGCGCGCGGGCCGCCTGGATCTGCGTCGCCATCTCGGCGAACTTCCAGCGCATGCCCTGGTAGTCGAGGATGGGCCGGCCCCCTTGCTGGCGCTGCTTGGCGTAGCCGAGGGCGTACTCGTAGGCGGCGCGGGCGCCGCCTACGCCGAGGCCGGCGACGGTCGGGCGGTTCTGGTGCAGCGCCTCCATGGCGGCCCGGAACCCCCGGCCCTCCTCGCCGATCATGTTCTCGGCGGGCACCCGCAGGTCCTCGAGGAGGATCTCGTTGTTGGGGACGCCGTGCTGGCCCATCTTGTCGTTGTGCCGGTCCACGATCCAGCCCGGCGACCCGGTCTCGACGAGGAACGCGCTGATGCCCCGGGAGCGGGGCTCGTCGTTGGTGCGGGCGAACACGACGGCCAGGTCGGCGACGCTGCCCCAGGTGATGAACGACTTGCGGCCGTTGAGCACCCAGGACGAGCCGTCCTTGCGCGCCCTCGTCTGCATCAGCGCGGGATCGGATCCGGCCTCCGGCTCGGTGATGGCGATGCAGGTGAGCTTCGTCCCCTCGGCGAGCTGCGGCAGGATCCGCCGCTTCAGCTCCGCGGTGCCGGAGTCCATCAGGGCGCGCACGACGATGCTGTTCTGCCCGGCGAGCTGCGCGAGCGCCATGGAGCCGGCCGCCGCGACCTCCTCCCGCGCGATGCAGTGCGACAGCAGGTCGGCGCCCGGCCCGCCGTACTCCTCCGGGACGGCCAGCTGGACAAGCCCCATCTCGGCGAAGACCTCGACGAGGTGCTTGGGGAACTCGTCGGTGCGGTCGAGCTCGTCGGCGATCGGCGCGACGTGGTCGGCGGCCATCCGGGCGACGGCGTCGCGGAACGCCTTGTGGTCGTCATCGAGGAACATCGGTCAGTCCTTCTCTCTCCAGGGGCGGTTCGCCGGTCAGGAAGCACCGGGCGTTGCGGGCGAGCGCCGCCGGCCAGCCGGCGTCGTGGCCGGGCAGCGCGCCGTCGCGCACCGCCCGTCCCACGGCCGCGCCGGGCGGGCGCTCGGCGGAGGCGAACGGGTAGTCGGTGCCGAGCACCAGCCGCCCGGGGCCGAAGACGCGGGCGGCCAGGCCGAGCGCGTCCGGGTCGTAGGTGAGGGTGTCGGCCCACATCCGGCCGAGCAGTTCGCGCGGGGACGCCGCGGCCAGGGCGTCCGGGCGGGGAAGCCGCTCCCAGCCCTGCTGCCAGCGCCCCGCGAGCATGGCGGTGCAACCGCCGCCGTGCGCGAGGCAGACGCGCAGCCGCGGATGCCGGACGAGCACTCCGCCGTGCACGAGGGACCCGGCGGCGAGCGTCGTCTCGACGGGCCGCGCCAACCCGAAGGCCAGGCCGTTGTGGGCGGTGCGGTCGGGGGCCAGCGGGCTCGCGGGATGGACGAAGACCGCCGCGCCGAGTTCCTCGGCGGCGGCGAAGAACGGTGCGAGCCGCGGATCGTGCAGCGGTGTCCCCGCCGCGTGCGTGCCGATCTCCACCCCGGCCAGCCCGAGCGGCCCCATGACCCGCCTCAGTTCGGCGACGGCCCGGTCGGTGTCCTGCAGGGCGACCGTCCCCAGCCCGGTGAAGCGGTCCGGGTGGGCCGCGCAGAGGGCCGCGATCGCCTCGTTCTGTTCGCGCGCGAGCCGGTCGGTGACCGCCGGATCCGCCTCGTACAGGAAGGTGAACGGGACGGGCATCAGCACCTGCCCGCCGACGCCCGCCGCGTCCATCTCGGCCAGCCTGGCGCCGGCGTCCCAGCCGGGCGGGGTCAGGGTCCGCACCAGGGCCCCGTCCTGCAGGACGCGGCGCCGGTCCCCGTCCCGCTCGACGACCGGCCACCCGGCGCGCCGGGCGGCCTCCGACGGAGGGCCCGGGACGGCCTCGGGCAGGATGTGGGTGTGGACGTCGAGCATGCTCACCGCTTCGGGGGAAGCCACACGTTGGACGTCCACCGGCCGGCGGTCAGGGCGCGCGGGCGGTAGTCCGGGTCGGTGATGCGGGCGTGGTCGACGCAGCACTCCAGGGTGGTCGGCGCGGGCACCGCCTTGGCGTAGAACCCCATCGAGCCGGACGTGGGGTGCCGCAGCAGGTCCCGGTCCAGCTCCCCGCCGTTCTCCAGCAGGGACGCGCGGGCCCGCATCAGGTCGTCCAGGTCCGGCATCAGGAAGCAGACGTGGTCCAGGTGCGGTTCGCCGCGGCCGCCGCCGAGCACCAGGGCGTGGTGGTAGCCGATCCCGCCGCGCAGGAAGATCGTCCGGCCGATCACCCGGTCGGACTCGCGGAAGCCGAGGATCCGGGTGTAGAAGTCGAAGGACTCCTCCAGGTCGGTGACGGCGACGACCGCGTGCAGCAGCTCCTGCGGGCTGAACCAGCCGGCGGGCCTGTTCGGGACGTGGCCGAGCCCGGTGACGAGTTCGACCTCGTAGCCGGACGGGTCCCGGAAGCGGATCGCGGGACCGCTCCAGGCGCCCTCGTGCCGGGTGAAGGGGATCTTCTCGTCCTCGAGCCGCGCGGCGTAGCGCTGCAGGTCCCCGTACTCGCGCAGCTCGAACGCCATCCGGCGCAGTCCGGGGCGCTCCGCGCGGTGCAGCACGATCCAGTGGTGGTCCGTACCGCCGCGCAGGTGCACGGCGTCATCGGAGCGCTCGCTGACGGCGAGGCCGGCGATCCGCGTCCAGAAGTCCTCCGCCTCGCCGAGGTCGGTGACCTCCAGGGCGACGTAGCCGAGGCGCCAGGGGATGAGGTGGGTCATGGGTGTTCTCCTGATCTCGGTCGGGCGGTCAGAGCATCGCCGTGCCGCCGTTGACGCTGACGACCTGGCCGGTGACGAACCCGGCCTCCTCGGCGGCGAGGTAGGCGACGGCGGAGGCGACCTCCTCGACGGTCGCGAACCGGCCGATCGGGATGAGCGCGGCGGTCTTGCGGTAGCGCTCCACCGCGTCCGGCGGCCGCGACAGCACGGTCGGGGTGTCGGTGCCGGTGGGCGCGACGGTGTTGACCGTGATCCCGGCCTGCGCGAACTCCCGGGCGAGCCCGGTGGTCAGGCCGTGCACGCCGCCCTTGGCCGCGTTGTACATCGCGTGCTCGTACAGCCCGTTGCGGACGGAGTCGGCGCCGACGTTGACGATCCGCCCGTAGCCCGCCGCGACCATGTGGGGCAGCGCCGCGCGGCAGCAGTGCACGGTCGTCCACAGATTGCGGTCGACGGTCTCGCGCATCGTCTCGGGCGTGTGGTCCAGGAACGGCTTGATGATGCCGCCGCCCGCGTTGTTGACCAGGACGTCAAGGCGTCCGAACCGGTCGATCGCGGTCGCGACGACCTGTTCGGCGCCCTCGCTCGACGACAGGTCCGCCGCCACAGTGACCCAGTCCCCGGCGCCGTCGCCGACTTCCTTGGCGACGGTCTCGTCGAGCCCGTCCGCGCGGTCGGTCGCGACGATCCGCGCGCCCTCGGCGGCGAGCCGGCGGACGATGCCGGAGCCGATTCCGCCCGCCGCACCGGTCACGACCGCGACCCGGCCCTCGAAGCGGCGGTCGGGCACTCGTGCCGGCATGTCAGCGGCCGAGCATGAAGTCGAGGTGGACGCGGTTGAAGGTCGCGGCGTCCTCGAACTGGGGCCAGTGCCCGCAGTCCTCCATGACCACGAACCTGGAGTCGGGCAGCCAGCCGGCCACCTGCTCGCCGGCCTCGACCGGCGCCGTCGGGTCGTGGGTCGTCCAGAGCACGAGGGTGGGGTGCGGCAGCGACCGCCACTGCTCCTCGCTGATCACGTTCGTGCGCTGCGTCTCGGGATCGGTGTGCCGGGCGAGGATCGCGGGCATCGCCTTGGCGAACTCCGGCTGCCGGTAGATGGCGAGCCGCGTCTCCACGAGATCGTCGGTCACCTGGGACGGGTCGTGGACGAGGAACTCCAGCCGCTTGCGGACGCTCTCGCGGGTGGGATTCTCGACGGCGGCCATGGACAGCCGCGTCAGCCGCTGGACGACCTCCGGCGCCAGGTACAGCGCGGCGCCGGTGTTGAGGCAGAGCCGGTCGACCCGGTCGGGGTGGGTCAGCGCGAACCATGCGGCGATGCCCGCGCCCATGGACTCGCCGCTGAAGGACGCCTTCTCGATCCCCTCGGCGTCCAGGAACGCGCGCAGGTGCTCGACGTAGTCGAGGAACCCGTACGTCTGCTCGGGCTTGTCGCTGAACCCGTGGCCGACCATGTCGATCGAGTACGTGTGGAAGTGCTCCGCATGCGGTCCGATGTTGCGGGTGTACGCCTCGGCGTGCCCGCCCGTGCCGTGGATGAAGACGAGGGCGGGGGACGCGGGGTCGCCGGCCTCCAGCACCCGGGTGGCGACGCCGCCGGCGTTCACCCAGCGCTGGGCGAAGGCGACGCCGCGCAGATCCTGCCAGGGGCTCTCGTACCTCATGAAACCTCCTTTGGTTGGACCATTGTTATGTCCGAGCTTTTATGGTGTCAATGACGGGCGCCGCCGTTCTCACCCCGCGGCGCCCTCCGCCGCCCGATCGGCCTGCCGGACGATCCCCTCCGCGATGAGCGCGTCGATCTCGGCCTCGGTCAGCCCGGCCTCGCCGAGCACCTCGCAGGTGTGCTCGCCCAGCGCCGGCGGCGTGCGGCGGATGGGCGCGGGCGACCCGTCCAGCCAGAGCGGCCCGCGCATGAGCGGGCCCGAGCCGGTGTCGCGGACCATGCCGATCGCCTCGACCTGCGGATCGGCGAAGACGCCGTCCATCGCGTGGATCGGGCCGCACGGGATGCCGGCGGCGCGCAGGTCGGCGATCCACTCGTCCGCCCGCCGGGTCCCGAGCCGGCGTTCGAGCTCGCCGGTGAGCGCGTCGCGCGCCTCGACCCGGGCGGGCACGTCGGCGAACCGCGGGTCGTCCGCCAGCTCGGGCGCGCCGATCAGCTCGCACACCACGCGCCACTGCCGCTGCGAACCGACCGCGATGTTGACGGGGCGATCGGCCGTGCGGAACACCCCGTACGGGCTGATCACCGGATGGTGGTTGCCCTGCGGGCCGGGCACCTCGCCGAGCGTCAGGTAGCGCTGCGCCTGGAAGGTCATCACCGCGAGGGCGTTCTCCAGCAGCGAGGTCTGCACGTGCGCGCCGCCGCCCCGGGCCCGGCCCGCCACCGCGGCGGCGACGCCGAGCGCGCAGGCCATCCCGGACACGATGTCGATGATCGGGATGCCGACCCGCAGCGGACCGCCGCCGCCGGCGTCGCCGGTGACCGACATCAGCCCGGACATGCCCTGCGCGATCTGGTCCAGGCCGCCCGCGTCGCGGTCGGGCCCGACCGGGCCGTAGCCCGTCACCCCGGCGATCACCAGCTCGGGCCTGCGTGCGCGCAGCTCGTCCGGGTCCAGGCCGATCGCGGACAGCACCCCGGGCCGGAAGTTCTCCACGATCACGTCCGCGCGCTCGGCGAGCCGGGCCAGCAGCCGGCGCCCCTGCTCGGACCGGAAGGTCAGCGCGACGGACCGCTTGTTGCGGTTGGCGCTGTCGAAGTAGACGCTGCGGGGACCGTCGAAGGGACCCCACAGGCGGGAGGCGTCGCCGGCGGGCAGCGCCTCCACCTTGACCACGTCCGCGCCCAGGTCGCCGAGCAGGCTCGTGCAGTACGGCCCGGCCATCGCCCGCGTGAGATCCAGCACGCGCAGCCCGTCCAGGGGAAGCGGGGCCATCTCGACCTCCTTGGTCCTACCATTGAGATTTTCAATTCATACACCTAACCTGTGACCCACTTCAACGGCAGGAGGCGAACCGACATGCGGGCGATGGTGATCCGACCCCAGGACGACGCGCTGGAACTGCGCGACGTCCCGTCCCCCGTCCCGGACCGGGGCGAGCTGCTGGTCGCGGTGGCGGCGAGCGGCGTCAACCGCGCCGATCTGCTGCAGCGCCGCGGCGCCTACACCCAGATCGCGTTCCCCCAGCGCGAACCCCGCATCGCGGGCATGGAGGCGGCCGGCACCGTCATCGCGACGGGACCGGACGTCACCCGCTTCTCCCCCGGCGACCGCGTGATGGGGCTGTGCGCGGGCGGGTTCGCCGAACGGGTGGTCCTCGACGCGCGGCTCGCCCTGCCCGTCCCGGCCGAGCTGGACATGGTCGCGGCGGGCGCGCTGCCCCTCGGGCTGATGACCGAGTACGACGCGATGGCGGGCGCCGGGCGGCTCCGCCCCGGCGAGCGCGTCCTGATCACCGCGGGGTCGTCCGGTGTCGGGCTGATCGGCGTCCAGGTCGCGCGAGCGCTCGGCGCCGGACGGGTCATCGCGACCGTCCGGTCCGACGCCGGGCGGGAGGCGGTTCTGCGGCAGGGCGCGGACGAGGCCGTCGTGACCGGCGAGCGGTGGCCCGACACGCTTCCCGAGGCGGACCTGGTGATCGACCATGTCGGGGCGCCCGCGCTGGCCGGCGCGCTGGCCGCGCTCCCCCTGGGCGGGCGCCTCGTCAGCGTCGGCCGGCTCGGCGGGCGCACCGCCCAACTGGACATGAACGAGCTCGCCAGGAAGCGCCTCCTGCTCGCCGGTGTCACGTTCCGGACCCGGACCCGCGAGGAATGCGCCGCGATCGCCGCCGGTGCCGTCCGGGACCTGGGCGAGGCGGTGCGCGCGGGGACGGTCCGACCGGCCGTCGCCCGCACGTTCCCGCTGGCCGCGGCCCAGGAAGCGCAGGACCTGCCCCGCGACGCGCGGGGCCCCGGCAAGGTCGTCGTGATTCCCGGGTGAAAGCCGTGGCCCGATCACCGGAACCGAGGCGTCAGCCCGCCAGCACCGCCTCGATCCGTTGATCGTCGTATCGGGCGACGGCGCGCAGGACGCCGGCGGTGTCCGCCCCGAGCCCCGGGACGGCGGAGGGCATCGCCGTGCGGGGACGCGAGGCCGCGTCGAACGGGGGCGCGGTCACCTTGAACTCGCCCGCCGCGTCGGCGGCGGTGCGCATCGTGCCCCGGCTCACCGTCTGCGGATCGTCCAGGACCTCGGCGATCTCCCGGTAGCGGCCGGACGGCACGCCGGCGGCGAGCAGCCGCTCCTCGGCCTCGGCGGCGGTGTACCGGGCGGCCCACTCCTCGATCTCGTCGTAGAGCTCGTCCCAGTGCCGCTCGCGGTCGGCGATGGCCGCGAACCGGGGATCGGTGAGCAGGTCCGGACGGCGCATGGCGTCGGCCAGCGCCCGGAAGTTCCGCTCGGTGACCGGAGAGATCATCAGGAACGCGTCCTTGGCGCGGACCGGGCGGTACACGGTCTTCTTCCACGTGCCGGGTGCCTGCGCGGCCTGCGTCTCGAAGATGAGCATCGACATCATCGACTCCTGCAGCGAGACGTCGAGCGCGTCCCCGAGCCCTGTCCGCCCGCGGCCCGCGAGGCCGGTCAGGACCGCGGCGTAGGCGACCGTTCCGCCGAGGACGTCGGCGACGAAGATGCCGCAGCTCGCCGGGCGGACGGCGTCCTTCTGGTACTGGAACGCGGCCATGTCGTACCCGGACATCGCATGGACGATCTGCGCGAAGGCCGGCAGGTGCGCGCTCGGTCCGCGCGTGCCGTACCCGGAGACCGAGCAGTACACCAGCCGCTCGTCGCGCGCGCGGCAGGACTCCTCGTCCAGCCCGTACTTGGCCATCACGCCGGGCCGGAAGCTCTGCACGAGGACGTCGCATCCGGTGACGATGTCGTGCGCGGCGCGCAGCCCGGCCTCGGTCCGCAGGTCGAGCCGGACGCTGCGCTTGCCGACGTTGAGGTGGCCGAAGTAGGCGCTGTGCCCGTCGCGGAGCGGGGCCCGGGTCCGCATCGGGTCGCCCTCCGGGGGCTCGATCTTGATCACCTCGGCCCCCATG
Organism: Actinomadura physcomitrii; assembly: GCF_008923205.2. Classification (GTDB taxonomy): domain Bacteria; phylum Actinomycetota; class Actinomycetes; order Streptosporangiales; family Streptosporangiaceae; genus Spirillospora; species Spirillospora physcomitrii. The sequence continues at coordinate 17,335 of NZ_WBMS02000020.1, forward strand.
TCGGCGAGCATCCGGGTGCAGAGCGGGCCCGCCATCATGATCGAGAAGTCGGCCACCCGGATCCCGGCGAGGGGGCCGCCGCCGGCCCGCACGGCCGTCCCGCGCTCCGCGGGAACCGCCCCGCCCTCGTGCTTCGCCGCGTTCTCAGCACCCATCGAGCCTCCTCGTGTCATTTGTCGGACCATTGAGACATGCCCGTTTCGACCACGTCAAGGGCGCCCGGACGGCCCCGGCCGCCTTGACAAGGCAGTGGTCGTTCCTAAGAATGGTCCAACCAATGAGATTTCGTCAGAGGGAGCGGCACCATGACCACGACCGCCGGCGCGGCCGGGACCGGCCTTCCAGAAGTCGAACGCATCCCGCCGCGCAGCACCCGGTACGTGCGCGACGAGCGGGACCCGAACGCGTTCCTCGTGCAGCGGTCGGTCTTCGTCGACGAGGACGTCCTCGCCCGCGAGCGCGAGGCGATCTTCAACCGGTGCTGGGTCTACGTCGGGCACGGCTCCGAGATCCCCGAGCCCAACGACTTCGTCTCCCGGACCGTCGTCGGCCGGCCCGTGCTGTTCACCCGGGACAAGGACGGCGAGGTGCGCGTCTGGTACAACGCCTGCACCCACCGCGGCGCCGAAGTCTGCCGGGAGCGGCGCGGCAACGCCCGCAGGTTCCGCTGCTTCTACCACTCCTGGTCGTTCTCGACCGACGGGCGCCTGGTCGCCATGCCCGACGAGGACGCCTACCCGGAGGGATTCAGCAAGGAGGCGCACCGGCTGCGCGGCCCGGCGCGCGTCGAGTCCTACCGCGGGTTCTACTTCATGAACGTCCGCGCGGACGCCGAGCCGCTGGAGGACTACCTCGCCGGAACCAAGTACTACCTCGACCTCACCGCCGACCAGTCCGCCGCCGGGATGGTCGTGACGCCCGGCAGCCACGAGTACTCCATCAAGGCGAACTGGAAGCTGCTGGTGGAGAACAGCTTCGACGGCTACCACGCCATCCCCGTCCACAAGACCTACCTCGACGTCCAGCGCAGCAGGGGCGACCAGATCGCCGGCAGCACCGACAGCGACTGGAAGCGGTCCTACGCCTACGACCTCGGCAACGGGCACGCGGTGACGGTCAAGGAGGCGCCCTGGGGGCGCCCGATCGCCCGCTGGAAGCCGTCCATGGGCGAGGACACGCGGGAGATCGTCGAGGACTCCTACCGGCGGCTGGTCGCCGCGCACGGCACCCGGCGGGCCGACGAGATCGCGGGCCTGGACTTCAACATGCACGTGTTCCCGAACCTGTCGATCAACAACATCATGGCCGTGATCATCCGCACCTACCATCCGGTGACCCCCGGCCTGATGCACGTCAACGCCTGGTCGCTGGCCCCGGCCGAGGAGAGCCCGGCGGCCCGCCGGGTGCGCAACGAGTCGTTCCTGTCCTTCCTCGGGCCCGCCGGCCTGGCGACGCCGGACGACAACGAGGCACTGGAGTCGTGCCACCGGGGCTACGCCTCCGACCCCGGCGGCGGCTGGTCGGACGTCTCCCGCGGGATGGACCTCGACGAACCGCGCAACTGGGACGAGCTGCAGATGCGCACGTTCTGGCGCCGCTGGAGCGACCTCGTCGAGGGGCCGGGCGGCGGGAACGGCGGCGAGCACTGATGGAGGGCACGCGCATGGCCGCGACCAGGGCCGAGATCGAGGACTTCCTGTACCACGAGGCCGACCTGCTGGACGAGTGGCGGCTCGAGGAATGGCGGGACCTGTTCACCGACGACGGGCGCTATTACGTGCCCGCCACCGACAACCCCGAGGGCGACCCCGACCTCGACCTCGCCCTCATCAGCGACACCAAGGAGGGCGTCCGCGGCCGGGTGCAGCGGCTGCTCAGCACCTGGGCGCACATCGAGAACCCCCGCTCGCTGACCCGCCGCGTCATCGGCAACGTCCGCGTGGAGCCCGGACCCGGCGAGAACGAGGTCGTCGCGCGCTGCAACGCGATCGTCTACCGCTCGCGGGTCGCCGGGACCACCACGTACGCGGCGAGGCTCACCTACCGGCTGCGCCCCGGCGAGGACGGCGCGCTCCGGATCGTCCTGAAGCAGACCGTGCTCGACCACGCGACGCTGCGCGACAGCGGCGGCGTGCTATCGATCATCATCTGACCAGCGCGAAGGACTCCCATACATGCGCGTCACCATCGACGAAGACAAATGCTGCGGCTACGCCGCCTGCCTCAGCGTGGCCGGAAAGGTCTTCGACCTGGCCGCCGACAACATCGCGACCGTCCTGGTCGAGCACCCGGAGGGCGAGCTCGCCGACCTGGCCCGCGAGGCCGCCGCCGCCTGCCCGACCGCGGCGATCGTCCTGCTGGACGACCGGGACCGTCCGGACGGCGGCGCATGACCCCCCGGGAGATCGTGATCGTCGGGGCGTCGGTCGCCGGGGTCGCGGTGGCCGACGAGCTGCGCCGGCTCGGCTACGAGGGCGCCGTCACCCTCGTCGGCGACGAACCGCACCTGCCCTACGACCGGCCGCCGCTGTCCAAGGACCTGCTGACCGGCCGCACCGGCCCCGACCGCATCCTCCTGCGCGAGCCGGGGCACTACGCCGACCGCGGCATCGACCTCGTCCTGGGCGTTCCGGCCGTCGGGCTGCGCGGCACGCACGTCGCGCTGTCGGACGGACGGGTCCTCGCACCCGGCGCCGTCGTGATCGCCACCGGCGCCCGCGCGCGGCCCCTCGGCGAACCGCGGCCCACGCTCGTCACGCTCCGCGGCCTGGACGACGGGCTCCACCTGCGCCGGCGGCTCGCGGACGCCCCGCGGCTCGTGATCGCCGGAGGCGGCTTCATCGGCGCGGAGGTCGCCGCGTCCGCCCGCGCGCTCGGCGTGGACGTCACCCTGATCGAGGCCGCGCCGCTCCCCTTCGCCCACCTTCTGGGAGGCCAGGTGGCCGCCGCGCTCCTGCGCCCCCACCGCGACGCGGGCGTCCGCGTCCTCACGGGCGCCCCGGTCCAGCGCGTCGACCACGTGGACGGATCCGAGCGCGTCCACCTGCCCGACGGCCGGGTGGTCCACGGAGATCTCGTCCTCGCGGGAATCGGCTCGCTGCCCAACACCGGCTGGCTCGACGGGTCCGGGCTCAGCATCGGGGACGGCGTCCTCTGCGACGCCACCGGCGCCACCGGCGTACCGGGCGTGTACGCCGTCGGCGACGTGGCCGCCTGGTACGAGCCTGAAGCCGGGCGGCACGTCCGCCACGAGCACTGGACCGGAGCGACCGAGCAGGCCCGGAGCGTCGCCGCGCGGATCCTCGGCCGCGAGCCGAAGGCCGCCCCGGGCGCGGGCGTCCCCTATCTCTGGTCCGACCAGTACGGGTCGCGCATCCAGGCCCTGGGCCGTCCCGAGGTCGCGGACGAGATCCAGGTCGTCCGCGGCTCCCTCGAAGCGGACTCCTTCGCCGTCCTGTACGGCAGGGAAGGACGTCTGGTCGGAGCGGCCGGACGTGACGCCGCCGCGCACGTCATGCGGCACCGGCAGGCCATCGCCACGGCCGAACCCATGCCTCTCCAGCCGGCGGCAGGAGCCTGACGGTGTATGCAAATGGAGGTGCAGGTAGCGCGCCCTCGCGGGTACCGGTGGCGCGTTCCTCAGCGCTTCCTCTCCAGCACCATGACGGTATCTGCACTGGAAGCGGCCAAGAGGGAACCGTCCCGGCTGAATGTCAGCTTGCGGACACGCCGGGCGGGCCGGATGCTGCCGGTGTGCCTGCCCCGGAGGGCGTTCGACGACCGATTGCGGTCGCCGTAGCGGAACATCGGGACGAAACCCTGCCCAGATCGGTCTGTTTCCTGAACAATCTGGTCGCGACGGTTGTGGCTCGCGAACGGTTGTATCACTCGCCTGATGGTGAACTGTCGCGGATGGGCGAGGGCGCGAAGGGGACGGTGGCGTGGAGCCTGGCGAGGTGCTGGGGGGCCGGTACCGATTGGTGAACCGGCTCGGCCGCGGCGGTATGGGGGAAGTGTGGTCGGCGGCCGACCAGGATCTGGACCGCACGGTCGCCATCAAGATCGTGTTGGCGGAGCTGGACGGCGCCCCAGGGTTGATCGCCCGGCTGCGGCAGGAGGCCCGGGTGGCGGCCGGTCTGCAACATCCCGGCATCACCGTGGTGCATGACATCGGCGAGCACAGGGCCGGTCAGCATGGCTACCCGTTCTTCGTGATGGAGCTGCTGGACGGCACCGACTTTCGGACGTTGCTCGCCGACCGCCCGAATGGGCTTCCGGTGGAGCGGGCGACCGGGCTGGTGGCGCAAGTGGCGGACGCGCTGGACTACGCGCACCGCAAGGGGGTGGTGCATCGTGACGTCAAACCGGCCAACCTGATGGAGTTGGCCGAGGGCGGGGTGAAGATCTGCGATTTCGGGATCTGCCGTTACGCCGACGCCACCACTCAGCTGACCGCCACCGGCGGAACGCTGGGCACCCCCGCATACATGGCCCCCGAACAGTACGAGGGCAAACAGGTCGACGCCCGCGCCGACCTGTACTCGCTGGGCTGCACACTGCACGCGCTGCTCACCGGCCAGCCGCCCTTCACCGGCTCCCCGGCCACCCTGATGCACCAGCACCTCACCGCCGCCCCTCCCCGCCTCTCGGCGCTGCGCCCGGACGCCCCGCCCGAACTCGAGCGGGTGTTGACGCAACTCCTCGCCAAAGACCCCCGCGACCGGCCCGCTACCGCATCCGACGTCGCCGCTGCCCTGCGCGGCCTTGCTCCAGTCCCGCACCGACCCGTGGATCCGGCGCCCGGCAGCCCCCTGATCAGCGACAGCCTCACTCCCGCCGCGGGGAAACCCGATCAGCGTCCACCCGCCACCCTCACCCAGGAGAGGCCGCAAACCGAGCCCACGGTGGTGCCCACCATGGGCGGCGGTACACCTCCAACGACTCAACCCCCGAGGCCACCGCACCCGATAACCCGCCGCCGTGTGCTGATCGGCACCGCCGCCACAGCCGTAGCCGCAGTCGGCGGCGGCGGCCTGGTCCTGGCCTCGCTACTGAGAGATCAAGGCCAACCGCACAAACCGAAGAACTCAGAAGAAGCAACCGGGCCGAGCGGACCAATCGTTCTCACCGGCCACACCGGCTTGGTCTTTGCGGTGGCGGCAGGTCAGCTGAACGGTAGGACCATCGCCGTCTCCGGAGGCGAGGACCACACGGTGCGAGTGTGGGACCTAGCCGCCGGAAAACCGGTCGGCGCACCCCTCACCGGCCACACCCGCGCCGTCAGAGCGGTGGCGATCGGCCAGCTGAACGGTAGGACCATCGCCGTCTCCGGAGGCGAGGACCACACGGTGCGAGTGTGGGACCTAGCCGCCGGAAAACCGGTCGGCGCACCCCTCACCGGCCACACCGACTTCGTCAGAGGGGTGGCGATCGGCCAGCTGGACGATAGGACCATCGCCGTCTCCGGAAGCGACGACCACACGGTGCGGATATGGGACCTAGCCGCAGGGAAACAGATCAAGTCCCTCACCGGCCACACCGGCGCCGTCAGTGGGGTGGCGATCGGCCGGCTGGACGATAGGACCATCGCCGTCTCCGGAAGCAATGACAACACGGTGCGGATATGGGACCTAGCCGCCGGGAGACAGCTCAAGTCCCTCACCGGCCACACTTACGCCGTCAGTGCGGTGGCGATCGGCCAGCTGAGCAATAGGACCGTCGCCGTCTCCGGAGGCTATGACGACACGCTGCGGGTATGGGACTTGGCAGCCGGGCGGCAAATCGGCGTATCCCTTACCGCCCTCAACCACACCATTGATGCGGTGGCGATCGGTCAGGTGGATGGTAAGACCGTCGCCGTCTCTAACGGCGATGATCACACGGTGCGGGTGTGGGACCTGGTCGCCTGGGACCAGCTCAAGGCGCCTATCACCACCGAGCCGACCTACGCCGATCCGGTGGCGTACCCCGATCCGGTGGCGATCGGTCAGCTGAACGGCGCGACCATCGCCGTGTCCGCCGACAACGAAGGGGCGGTGCAGGTGTGGGATCTGGCCACTGGCGAGCCGGCCACCTTTGCTCCGAGGTAAGAATCTGGCCGGCGATGGTGAACACTCGGCCTGTCACGATCCGTTGGGGCGGAACGTGTAGGGCCGCGGGTCGGTGACCACGAGCTTGCCGCCGGAGATCTCGCCCTTGGACGCCGATGTGTTCTTGACCCGCGGCGTGCCGGGCACCGGCGAGGCCGTGAAGTCGATGGGGGCGGTGGCCCCCGCGGTGTCGAAGGACCGCTGCTTGTCCAGCCAGGCCTTGATCTTGCCCGCGTCCGGGCCGCCGGCCGCCGGAATGATCTTCGCCGCCAGCTTGACCGCGAGCCAGGCGTTGAGCGCGTCGTCGGCGACCGTGTTGGTGATGCCGCCGACCTTCGGCCCGTACTTGGCCACGTCGGCGGCGAACCCGTCCACGGCGGCCTTGCCGAAGGCCATGACGACGGTGTTCTTCTGCTTGAGGTCCGACACCGTCTTGACCAGCTGCGGTGTCAGCTCGATGCTCGGGATGGCCCACTGCAGGTCGGTCAGCCCGATCTGGTGGCACGTCTGGATCAGGGACGGGATCTGCGCGGGAGCCGTCGCGACGACCGCGGTGTCCGCACCGATCTGCTTGATCTTCAAGCAGATCGGCTGGAAGTCGGTGGCGGTCAGCGCCACCGTCAGCGGCGTCACGCCGACCGACTTGGGAAAGTAGGTCGCGGAGATCTTCCCGCTCTCCCGGGCGACCGCGCTGTCCGCCGAGATGTAGGCGACCCGCCTGGTCGTGGACGGGAGCATCTGAGGCAGGATCCGGTACTGCACGAGCACGGGCTGGAGCACGTAGACGCGGTCGCTCTTGAGCGCGTCCAGGCTCGCCCCCTGGCTGGCCCACGAGATGGTCTTGGCCGCCTTGAGCGTCGGGATCAGCGCCGCCTCCATCGTGCCCTGGTTGCCGGCCATCATGAGGACCTTGTCCTGCATCAGCAGCTTCTGGGCGCACAGGGACGCGCCCTGCGGGGTGCCCTTGTCGTCGCAGAAGTCGATCTGCACCTTGTGCCCGGAGATCCCGCCCGCGTCGTTCACCGCGGCCGCCGCGATCTTGGCGGCCTGCGGAACCCAGGGGTCGGAGATCGAGTTCGACTGCACGCTCGCCATGATGCCCAGCTTGATCGGGCCGTCGCCGGAGACGCCCGCGGCCGATCCACCGCACCCGGCCGCCGCGAGCGAGACGCCGGCCAGTGCGGCCGTGAACCGATGACGCATGTGCATGCCATCTCCCAGGGGACGGTGACCGAGGTCACGTTGAGCAGTGACTGGGAGCTTAGACAGTAAATGCTCACTCTGCAATGGTGTGACCGGCGCCGATGCACCGATGAGAGGCCGTCGGTCCGGGTGACAGGGCCTGCCCGGGGCGCGCCCCACATGCCGCGAGCCCCGACATCCATGGCGCGACGCAGGGCGCGCCACTGCGGCATGCCGTCGCCCGCAGGGCCGTCTCTCAGGCCGCGTTCCGGGCGCCCCGGCATTAGAAAGAAGTATCCCGCGTTAAAAGCCTCTGCGGCGGGCGGGCATTTCACGACGGAATGAACGTCGACTTTCCCGCGAGAATCATCGGATCGCCCATCGATTTGTCCGAGGCGGAGCGACGGTGGGCTCCGGTTCAGGCGCGGGATTCGGCTTTCGCCGGGGCCGGCCGCCAGAACGAAGCGAGCAACCCGCCGGTTCCGACCACGGCCACGCCGAGGGCGATACCGCCTCCGGCCCAGGCGGTCATCTCGACTCCGGCCGCGGCGTCCACCGAGATGCGTCCAGGCCCGGCGATCGCGAGCGCGAGCGCGGTCACCGCCAGGACGAGGACGTACTCGTAACCCTCTTTGAAGACGAAGAATCCATTCGGCCGGTGGGCGAGAATGCCCGCGACCATCATCACGGAGATGACCGCCGCGCACGCCAGTGGTGTCAGAAGACCGATCACCAGCAGCAATCCCGCGCCGATCTCGGTGACCACGCTCGTCCAGGCCTGCAACTTCCCCTGCCGAAGGCCGAGCCCGGCGAACCAGCGGGCCGTTCCCTCAATTCCTCCGGGGCCCTTCCAGTGATTCCATCCGTGCGCGATCATGACTACGCCCACGACCAGCCGCACCAGCAAAGCCGCAGTGTCGGTGTCCGACATCTCGTCCCCTCGTCGGGCATGCGATCGATCGGTCACCGGACGTGGACGCGAGGCCGTCGTCCGGGAGGCGACCGACTTAGAAAGCGAACGCTCACCTACATATTAGGACGACGGGCCGTCATCGCACCAGAGGGCAGCGGGCCGACCGGCTCCGGCCGGGCCCGGGGATCCGCGGTGCCCGTGGCCGGCTCAGTTGCGCTTCCGCGCCGGCTCGATGGCCGGGAAGAACCCCCGGACGGTGCCTTCGCTGATCAGGGACACCGCGCGATGGCGGTCGAAACCCCTGTTGTGGTGGCTTTCGAGCGCCAGGACGAACGCTATGCCGAACACCGCACGGGCGGAGATGTCCGGCGACTCGAACGGGAAACCGTACCGGTCCTCGACCTCGCGCCAGGCCTCGGCCAACCGGTCCATCGCGACCACGAAGTTCTCCTGGTAGAACCGGCGGGCCACCTGGGGGTCACCGAAGAGCACCAAGCCGAGCAGCGGAAGTATCTCCTCCAGCGTCGAGATGAGCTGCCGGTAGAGACCCGTCATCGTCTTGAGCTGCAGCTCGGGCGTGAGCGGCCGCTCCCGGTCGATCGCCGCGGTCGCGGCGACCAGGTCGTCCACCGCCTCCTTGAGCGGTTCGACCACGGCCTCGTAGAAGAGCTGGTCCTTGCTCTCGAAGTGGCGGTAGATCACGCCCTCGCTGATCCCGCTGTGCTCGGCGATCACCTTGATCGTGGTACCGCTCATGTCACCGGACTCGGTGAACGCGCGCCTCGCGGCGGCCAGGATCGAGCTTCTGCGCGCCGCCGCGGTGAGCCGTCGGCGAGGGCGCGGCGGGTTCTCCGCCGGCTGGGATGCCTGGGGGGCGGAGCTAGTCACGGTGTTCCCCCACTTCGTGGATTCCGCATTTGCTGAGTGTGCACATACTTTCATGTTAGTTGGTTCGGGGTACCGAACCGGTCAACCTGGCAGCGACGGTCGCGCCGCGTGTCCACCCGGCGCCCGGCTCGCCCTCCATGATGCTCGGCCGAGTCCGGCGATGCGAAGCGGCGCCCTTCCGGTCAGAGCCTTGACCGGAAGGGCGCCACTCCAGGGCACCGAGCTCTGTTCGCGGCGCCGGCCGTCTAGGAGGCGCCGGGGCGACCGCGACGACGCCGCGGAGGCGTGCGGCCTAAGCCGGCACGTCGAGCACGACGGCGCTGCCCATCCCGCCGCCCGCGCACATCGCGGCGACGCCGATGCCGCCGCCGCGGCGCCGCAGTTCGTGGATCAGCGTGAGCACCATCCGGGCGCCGGTCATCGCGATGGGATGCCCGAGGCTGCAGCCGCTGCCCAGGACGTTCACGATCCCCTCGTCGAGGCCGAGCGTCCGGCAGGCGGCGATGGGCACGGAGGCGAAGGCCTCGTTGATCTCCCAGAGCGCGACGTCGCCGGTCGTCAGCCCGGCGCGGTCCAGCGCCTTGGTGATGGCGCCCGACGGCGCGAGGCCGGTCTCGGCGGGCGGCACGCCGACCGAGCCCCACGCCCGCACGGTCGCCAGCGGCTCGAGCCCGTGCTCCTCGGCGAACGGGCGACCGGTGAGGACGAGCGCGGCCGCCGCGTCGTTCACGCCCGCCGAGTTGCCGGCGGTGATGCTGAACCCCGGGATCTCGGGGTGCAGCGGCTTCAGCGACGCGAGCTTCTCCAGGCTGGTGCTGCGCCGCGGGTGCTCGTCGACGTCGAAGGTGAAGCTCGTCCCGTCCCGGCGGGTGACCTCCAGCGGGAAGATCTCCTCCTTGAAGGCTCCGGAGTCGATCCCGGCGAAGGCCCGCTGGTGCGAGCGCAGCGCCCAGGCGTCCATCTCCTCGCGGGTGATGCCGGCCTTCACCGCGGCGTTCCAGCCGACCGTGATCGTCATGTCCCGGATCGGGGCGTCGGGCGTCTCGCGGTGGCTGGGCGCGAGCCAGTCCTCTTCCCACTCGTCGGTGCCGGGGACGCGGCGGTTGGTCTTCGGCGCGGTCGAGCTCGACTGGGCGCCGCCCGCGACCACGACCCGGTCCATCCCGGCGATGATCGAGGACGCGGCGGTCTGCACCGCCGCCAGCCCGGAGGCGCAGTGCCGGTTGTGGGCGATGCCCGGCGCGTTGACCAGCCCGGCCTCGATCGCGGCGTACCGGCCGATGGCTCCGCCGCCGTAGAGGGACTCGCCCATCACGACGTCGTCGAAGAGCTCGGGGGCGATCCCCGAGCGCCGCACCGCCTCGGCGACCGCCTTGGTGCCGAGTTCGAGCGCGTCGACATCGACCAGCGATCCCTTGAAGGCGGTTCCGATCGCGGTACGGGCACCCGAGACGATCAGCGCCTCATGGCTCATCCTGCGTCACTTCCCCTCGCCCGTGAAGGCGCCGTAGATGAGTGAGCATTTCCTAACATCGATTTTTATAGTAACGTCCGCCGCATGGCTGCGGCAAGCGTGAACGGCCTCACGGTGGGCTACGAAGTGATCGGGCACGGACGGCCCTGGGCGATCACGCCCGGAGGGCGGTTCAGCAAGGAGTCGCCGGGCGTCCGCGAGCTGGCCGAGGCGCTGGCCGAGCAGGGCAACCGGGTGCTGATCTGGGATCGCCCGAACACCGGAGAGTCGGACGTGTGCTTGACCGGCACGTCGGAGTCGGCCATGCAGGCCGACACCCTGGCCGCGTTGCTGCGGCACCTCGACATGGCGCCCGCCGTGATCATCGGCGGCTCGGGCGGTTCCCGGGTGTCGATGCTGACCGCCGCCCGGCACCCCGACGTCGCGGCGGGGCTCGCGCTGTGGTGGATCAGCGGCGGCGTCTACGGCCTGCTGTCCATCGGCTCCCACTACTGCAACGGGTCGATCGCGGCCGCCTGGAGCGGCGGCATGGAGGCCGTCGCGGCGCTGCCGGAATGGGCCGAGTCCATCGAGCGCAACCCGGGCAACCGGCAGCGCATCCTCGACCAGGATCCCGCGGAGTTCATCGCGACGTTCGAACGCTGGCTGGCCGCCTACTGCCCCGACGACGCGCAGCTCGTCCCCGGTCTGAGCGACGACCAGGCACGGGCCCTCGACGTCCCGACGCTGGTCTTCCGCAACGGCGCGAGCGACCTGCACCACCGGCGGGAGACCTCGGAGCAGATCGCGGAGCGGCTTCCGAACGCCCGCCTCGTCGAGCCCCCGTGGGGCGACGCCGAGTGGAGCGAGCGCCAGGCGGCGCGCAACTCCGGCGAGGCCGCGGGCCTCTTCGTGCGCTGGCCCCTGCTCGCCCCGGCGCTGCTGGAGTGGGCGAAAGAGCTCCCCTGACGGGTGGCGTGCCGGGGTCGTGGGATCGGCCGCCGGCACGCCGCGGCCCGGCATCAGGCGTGCGTGACCAGGCGGCCGGGCTTCTCACCCGTCACCTCGTCGTGGTCGACCAGGACCGTGCCGTTGACGAGCGTGTAGTCGTAGCCTCGGGCCCGCTGGACGAACCGGTCGGCGCCGAGCGGCAGGTCGGCCACCATCTCCGGGGTGTCCAGGTGGAGGCGCTCCATGTCGATGACGTTCACGTCGGCGAACGCGCCCGGCCGCAGCACGCCGCGGTCGGCGAGCCCGAACAGGTCGGCGCCGTCCAGGGTCAGCTTCCTGATCGCGGGGCCGAGGCCGAGCAGGTTCTCCCCGCGCACCCAGTGCTTGAGGAAGTAGGTGGTGTTGCCCGCGTCCATCGTCAGGGCCACGTGCGCGCCGGCGTCGGCCACGCCGAGCACCACGTCCGGGTTGAGGATCATCTCGGCGACGGCGTCGAGGTCCTGGTTGAGCACCGGGTAGTACAGCAGGCCGCGCCCGCCGGTCTCGGCCGCGAAGTCCAGGAAGGCGGCGGCGGCGCTCACGCCGCGGCGGGCGGCCTCGGCGGCCAGGCTGTTGTCCGCCGAGACGTCGTAGTCGGCCGAGCCCGGCGGCATCAGGTAGAGCTTGGCCGGGTCCTTCGGCGCCAGCGGTCCCGACATCTCGGCGGGCCGCTCGGCCTCCTCCAGCAGGCGGCGCCGCTCCGTCTCGTCGGCCAGCGCCTTCAGGCGGGCCTCGAACGGCCGGGACATGAGCTCGGCCCACGCCGGCAGGGTGTCGTAGGGGGTGCGGCCGACCAGGCCGTAGAGAATCGCGCTGCCGCGCACGGCCGTCATCGGCCGCAGGTCGGCGCCGCGGCCGCGCGCCGCGGCCACCTCGTCCATCACCCATGACCAGAGGCCGGGCCGCCGGTCGCTCTGCATGATGGAGAACGCCAGGGGGCGGCCCGAGGCGCGGCTCACCTCCTCCATCCACGCCATCTCGGCGGTGGAGTTCTTCCGCTCGGCGCCGTCGCGCTCGCCGATGCGCGGGACGACCTGGAAGGTGCCGCGGCCGCGCTCGGCCAGCACGCCGGCGATGGCGGCGAGTTCGGCGGGCAGTGCGAAGGTGCCCGGTACCTGGCGTCCGTCCGGGACGGTGTGCAGGTAGGTGCGCGACGTGGAGAAGCCCAGGGCGCCGCCGTCGATGGCCTCGCCCACGACGGCGGCCATCGCGGCGATGTCGTCGTCGGTCGCGGGCGACTCGTCCAGGCTCCGCTCCCCCATCACGTAGTGCCGCAGCGCGCAGTGGCCGACGAGACCGCCCGCGTTCGGGCCGAACTCGCGGCGGCCCAGCGCCTTCAGGTAGTCGCCATAGGTCTCCCAGCCCCAGTCGAGCCCGGCCATGATCGTGTCGGCCGGGATGTCCTCGACCGACTCCATCATCGTGGCGAGGTAGCCTTCCTGGCCGGGGCGGACGGGCGCGAAGGTGACGCCGCAGTTGCCCATCACGACGGTGGTGACGCCGTGGTAGCAGGACGGGGTGGCCAGCGGGTCCCAGAAGAGCTGGGCGTCGAGATGGGTGTGCACGTCGATGAAACCGGGGGTGACGAGCCGGTCGGAGGCGTCGATCTCCCGCCGGCCGCGTCCCTCGACCGCGCCCACCTCGGTGACGCGGTCGCCGTCGACGGCGACGTCGGCTCGCCGGGGGGCGGCGCCGGTGCCGTCGGCCACGTCGCCGTTGCGGATCACGATGTCGTGCATGGGTCACGTCCTTCCGGCCGGTGCACCGCGGTGCCGGCTCGCGGGTCGCGCCGCGGGCGCGAGAGTAAGAGAGCGTGTACTCACTAACCATAACGCCCACCTGAGCTTTACGTCACCCGGCGAGGACTAGAGAGAGTATGTGCTCACTTTGCTAGAGTGCAGTGCGAGGAGCGTCCTGCTCCGGAACTCACCCTCGGGAGTGCTCTTGGGATCGATGGACGGCCGCGTGGCGCTCGTCACCGGCGCAAGCCGCGGCATCGGGCAGTACATCGCCGAACGATTCGCGGCCGAGGGAGCGGCGCTGGCGCTGGTGGCGCGCACGGTCACCCCCGGCGCGTCGGCCCTCCCCGGGTCGCTCGAAGAGGTCGTGGAACGGATCCGGGCCAAAGGCGGCCGGGCGGAGGCGGTCCCCGCCGACCTCACCGACCCGGCCGACGTGGAGACGATCGTGGAGCGGGCGGAGGCGACGCTCGGCCCGGTGGACACCCTCGTGAACAACGCGGGGGTGAACTTCTACGGACCGGCTCTGGAGATCCCGCCGCGGCGCTACGCGCTGATGTTCCAGATGATGGTGCACACTCCGTTCCGCCTCTGCCAGCTCGCGGTTCCCGGCATGGTCGAGCGCGGCCGGGGCTGGGTGCTGAACATCACCTCCAAGCAGGCCCGCCACCCGCTCGGCCCGCCGTACCCGGACTGGGCCAGCGACGGGTGCACGCCCTACGGGATGTGCAAGGCCGCGCTGGACCGGCTCACGACCGGCCTGGCGGCGGAGGTGCACGGCTCCGGCGTGAACGTCAACGCACTGGGGACGTCGGGCCTGGTGATGACCCCGGGCGTGGCCGTGGTGTCCCCGCACACGCCCGATACCGCCCCCGTCGAGGACGACGACGCCATGGCGACCGCCGCCCTGGAACTGTGCGGGGCGCCTCCCGGCACCGGGACCGGCCGCATCGGCTACAGCATGGAACTGCTCGGCCGGCCCTTTCCGGAGGGGCCGTGGTCCCTGGCCGCCACGTTCTGACCGTTTCGAAGACGAAGGAGTACGGCTGATGAAGGTCTCTGTGGATCCGGACCGGTGCCAGGGGCACGCGCGCTGCTGGGACATCTGCCCGGAGGTGTTCGACCTCGACGAGCAGGGGCACGGGACGGTGACGCTTCCCGAAGTCCCGGCCAGGCTGGAGGCCAAGGTCTCCGACGCGGTGGCCAACTGCCCCGAACGCGCCATCGTCATCGGCTGACACCGGCCGCTCGAAGCGCGCCGTCGCCGCCGCCCCGGAGGCTGGGGCGGCGGCGACGGCGCGTGCGGGGGGGCGGTCAGGAGAGGTCGATCGAGGCGGGGTCGGCCGGCGTGAAGTCGTAGACCCGGGACGCGTTGCCGATGGTGATCTTGTGCTGGGTCTCCTCGGGCAGGTGGCCGAGCCACTTGTTGGCCATCTCGACGGTGTCGGGCCAGGTGGAGTCCGAGTGCGGGTAGTCGGCCTCCAGCATCACGTTGTCCTCGCCGATGATGTCGAGCAGCCGGACGCCCGCCTGGTCCTCGATGAACGTCCCGAAGACGTGGTCCTTGAAGAGCCGGCGGATGTCGGTGTCCAGGTCGAACGACGCCTCGCCCTTCGCCTCGCCCCGGTCGTGGGCGGCGTTCATGTCGATGTCGAAGCGGGACGCCCAGAACCGCTGCTTGTCGATGACCTGCTCGGCCCGCTCCAGGAAGTAGGGGATCCAGCCGATCGAGCCCTCCGACAGCGCGATGCGCAGGTTGTCGAACTGCTGGAACTTGCCGCTGAACAGCCAGTCCAGCATGGTGCCCGCCTGGTTGGCGGCGGCCGAGTACGCCATGAACGCGAGCGTCGGCATGTCCGGCGAGGTCCGGATCAGGTTGGACGACGATCCGACGTGCATCGACACGACCAGGCCGGTCTCGTCGCAGGCCCGCAGGACGGGGTCCCAGTGGCCGGTGTGGATGGACGGCAGCCCCAGCTTGGTGGGGTTCTCGGAGAACGCGATGGACTTGGCGCCGCGGGCGGCCGTCCGCTCGATCTCGGCGGCGGCGAGGGCCGGGTCCCACAGCGGGATGATCATCATCGGGATGAACCGGCCCGGGTAGGCGTCCGCGAACTCCTCCAGGATGAAGTCGTTCCACGCCCGGACGCACAGCAGCGCCAGGTCCTTGTCCGCGGCCTCGTGGAAGACCTGCCCGCAGTAGCGGGGGAAGGACGGGAAGAGCATGGACGACAGCACGAAGCCCTGGTTCATGTCGGCCACGCGCGCCGCCGGGTCGTAGCAGCCCGGCCGCATCTCGTCGTAGGTGATCGGCTCGGGCGAGAACTCCTCGCGCTTCTTGCCGGCCACCGCGTTCAGTCCGGTGGTGACGATCTGGCGGTCCTCGTAGACCCAGAACTCCGAGTCCCCGTCCCGCACGATCCGCGGGCCTTCGTCCCGCCGGCTCGCCGGCAGGCGTTCCTGCCACAGCCGGGCGGGTTCGATGAGATGGTCATCGACCGAGATGAACCAGGTGAACGACATGCGGGTCTCCCAACCACTCCGTGGATCGAATGGAGATATGAAAGCGAACGCTCACATACCATGGTAGGTGCGCGGTGCCGCCTGCGCCAGAGGACCGGTGCGAGGTCAGCGGTACCTTTCGGCCAGCCGCGCGCGGTGCGCGGCCGGCGAGCCGAACAGCGAACGGTTGAGCATGGCGCGCTTCAGATGCACATGCACGCCGCTCTCCCACGTGTAGCCCATGCCCCCGTGCAACTGCATCGCCTTGCCCACGACGTCGACGGCCGCGGCGCACGTGTACGACTTGGCCATGGCGGCCGCCACGCCCGTCGCGGAGTCGTCTCCGCCGGGAGGGCCGGAGAGGCACCGCACGGCGCCCTCGACGAGCCGCCGGGCCACCGAGATCCGCACCCGCATGTCGGCGCACGCGTGCTGGACCGCCTGGAAGGAGCCGATCGGCCGTCCGAACTGCTCGCGGACCTTGGCGTGCGCCACCGTCGCGTCCAGCATCGCCTCGCTCACGCCGAGGCTGTCGCAGGCGACGGCGACGGCGGCCCGGTCGCGGACCCGGCCGAGCGCGAGCGCCGGGTCGCCCGCGAACCGCCAGACCGCCTCCTCGCCGACCGCCACGCCGTCCGCCGTGACCAGGCCGAAGCCGCGGGTCGCGTCGAGCACCGGCTGAGCGGTGCGGCCGAGGCCGGCCACGTCGGGCGCGACGTCGACGATCACCGGCACGCCGCCCGGGTCGAGGGCGGGCAGCAGCAGCCTGCCGGCCTCGGCGGCGCCGGGCACGAAGGCGGCCCGGCCGTGGAGCCGCGGGCCGCCGGGCCCCGCTTCCACGCGGAACGGCACCTCGCCCGCGGCACCGCCGGCCGCGCCGGCCGCGCCGTCGCCCGGCAGCGCGACGGCCGGGACGACCTCGCCGGACGCGGTCGCGGCGAGCAGCCGGTCCCGGCCGGGGCCCGGCTCCAGCAGGCCGAGCACGCCGGCGCCGAGGACGATCGCGCCGAGGTACGGGCCCCGCGCCGCCGCACGGCCCATCTCCTCCAGGACGACGGCGACCTCGGCGAAGGTGGCGTCCGCGCCGTTCAGCGCCTCGGGCGCCTCCAGGCCGAGCCACCCCGCCTCGGCGACCGACCGCCAGTCGAGCGCGGCCTCGGGCCCCTTCTCGGTCAGCAGGTCGCGCGCCACGGCGCGCAGCTCGTCCCGAAGCTCTGCCTCCAGGCCGCCGGCCAGGTCGCCGCCTCCAGGGGAGCGTTCCGCAGACATCGGATCAGGCTCCCTTCGGCTCGCGGGGCAGGCCGAGGCCGCGCTCGGCGATGATGGTGCGCTGGATCTCGCTGGTGCCGCCCGGGATCGTCCACTCCCACGAGCCGATGAAGTCCAGCGCCCAGGCGCCCGACTCCCAGCTGCTCGACAGCGGCTTGCGCAATTCGGTGTGCGCGGCGAGCCCCGCCACCTCCGTGCCGAAGTCGGTCATCCGCTGCAGCAGCTCGCTGTAGTAGAGCTTCACGATCGAGGCGTCCGCGCGGCCGACGGTGCCCGCCTCGTGCCGCTCCACCAGGTCGCGGCAGAGCGCGCGCAGGCCGGTCACCTCGGTCTCCAGCGCCGCCAGCCGGTCGGCCACCGGCGAGTCGCCGATCGGACGGGCCCCGCCGGGACCAGGGCGGGAGCACAGCTCCACCAGCCGGCGGAAGCCCGCGTTGCCGAGCCGCTCGGCCAGCTCCAGCATCGTCATGCCGCGCTCGGCCCCGAGCGTCTCCTGCGCCACCCGCCAGCCCTCGTTCGCGGGCCCGACGAGGTTCGCGGCGGGCACCTCCACGTCGTTGAGGAAGACCTCGCAGAAGTGGGACTCGCCGGTCGCCTGCCGGATCGGCCGGACGTCGATGCCGGGCGTGCGCATGTCCAGCAGGAAGTAGGAGATCCCGCGCCGTTTGGGAGCCTTCGGGTCGGTGCGGGCCAGGAGCAGGCACCAGTCGGCGTGCGCGGCCCCGCTCGCCCACAGCTTCTGCCCGTTGACCACGTAGGCGCCGCGTTCGCGGCGGGCGGTCGTCCTGAGGGCGGCCAGGTCGGACCCGGCGCCCGGCTCGGAGAAGCCCTGGACCCAGATCTCGCCGTCCAGGATCGCCGGGAGGTGCCGCCGCCGCTGCTCGTCCGTCCCGGCGGCGAGCAGCGTCGCGGCGGCGTGGTGGATCGCGACGAACGCCAGCACCAGCCGCGGCGCGTCGTGCGCGGCGAGCTCCTGGTAGAGCACGATCTGCTCGGCGACCGGCATCCCGCCGCCCCACTCGGCCGGCCAGTGCGGGACGGCGAACCCGGCGCGGCGCAGCTCCTGGAACCACGCCTTCTGGAAGGCGACGAACTCCTCCTCCCCCACGCCCGTCTGCGCCTCCCGCCAGCCGACGGGGATGTGCGTCCTGCACCAGTCGCGCACGTGGGCGCGGAACGCCGTGAGGCCGGTGGCCGTGGCCGTCACTCCCCGCCCGCCTTCCGCCGCAGCGCCAGCAGCCGTTCCCGGTGCTCGGCGGATCGCATGGTGACGGCCTCGGCGGCGAACCCGGCCTGCATCGCGCCGCGCAGGGCCTCCGACAGGTGCATGTTGACCACCCGTTTGGTGCCGCGCAACGCCTCGGCGGGCTGCGCGGCCAGCCGCTCGGCGAGGCGCCGGGCCTCGGGGAGCAGGCCGTCCGGCACGGTGGTGCGCGTGGCGAGCCCCAGCTCGACGGCGGTGGCGGCGGGGATGCGCGCGCCGGTGTACAGGTACTCGCGGGACCGCAGGATCGGGGTGAGCAGCGGCCAGAACGCGGCGCCGCCGTCGCCCGCGACCAGGCCGACGCTGACGTGCGGGTCGGCCAGGTGGGCGGTCTCGGCCATCAGCACGATGTCCGACAGCACCGCGACGCTGCACCCGAGGCCGACCGCCGGGCCGTTGACGGCGGCGATCACCGGCAGCGGGAAGCGCAGGATCTCCTCGATGATCTGCGCGCCCTCGCGCAGGCTCTCGTCGCGGGCGACCGGGTCGTCCAGGAACGAGGTGATCCAGTCGAGGTCCCCGCCGGCGGAGAACGCGCGCCCCGCGCCGGTGAGGATCACCACCTTGGCCTCCAGATCGGCGGCGAGCTGCCGCCAGACGTTGGCCAGCGCCCAGTGCAGCGGCTGGTTGACGGCGTTCAGCTCGTCCGGCCGGTTGAGGACGACGGTGCGGACCGGGCCGTCGGCCTCGACGGCCAACTCGCCGGGCAGGTCGTACTTCACGACGTCACCCGCTCGGCCACGTCGCCGTAGCGCCCGGTCAGGGCGTGCCGCCCGAGCCTGCGCGCCAGCAGATCGCGGGTCGCCGACAGCCCCAGCGGCAGCCGCCGCACGGGCTGGCTGTACCGCGAGATCCACGAGAGGGGCGACTCGTCGCAGAAACCGATGGCGCCGTGCAGCTGGTGCGCGACCCGGAAGACGGTCTCGGCCGCCTCCAGCGCGGCCAACCGCAGCGCGAGCGCGTCGTCGAGGGCCTCGGGCAAGTTCGCCTGGCCGCTCCACAGCGCGTAGCGGGCCATCATCTCCAGCCCGCTGCGCTCGACCTCGGCGTCGGTGAGCTGGAACTGGACGCCCTGGAACTGGGCGAGCGGCCGACCGAACTGCTCGCGGACCAGCACGTGCTCGCGGGCGAGGTCGATCGCCCGGTCGAGCATGCCGAGGAGCGTCCAGCACGGCAGGACCAGGCCCAGGGCCGCGTCGGCGGCACCGGCCTCGTCGAGCGGCGTCAGTGCGAGCCCGGTGACGAACGCCGACTCGCGCGGCGGCGCGGCCGGCGGCAGCGCGGCGGCGGTGGCCCGGCGGCCGTCCGGCGTCACCGCCGTCCAGCGCAGGTCGAGCCCCGCCACGGCGCCGGCGGGAGCGGTGCCGGCGACGACCACGAGCCCGTCGGTGCCGAGGTCCGCGGGCCGGGCGAGGCGTTCGGCCACCGGGTAGGGGACGGCCCAGTAGCCGGCGCTGCGGCACAGCGCGGCCGCCGCCTCCAGTTCGTCGGCATCGCCGCGCGCGTCGAGGTCCCAGGCGCCGAGCTCGGCGAGGACCGGCGCCACCTGCTCCGCCCGGTGCCCGGGCTCGGCCTCGGCCTGCTGGACGAGCCCGTCCCCGCCGGCCGCCTTGAACGCCTCGAGCGCCTGCCGCCCGTACTCGGCCGCCTCCTCGCTCAGCTCGATGTTCACGACGCCGCCAGCATGGCGCGCGCCAGCAGGATCCGCTGGACCTCGATACTCCCGGACGCCACCGTGGACGCCTGCGCGTAGCGCCAGTGGTCCTCCACCTCCCGGCGGAAGATCCGGCCTTGCTCGCCGTCCGGCGGCGCCGATCCGACGATCTCCATGAGCACCTCCGCACTCTCCTGGTCGAGCTTGGTCACCGCGATCCGGTAGGCCGCCGCATCGCCCGGCCGTACCGCGCCCCGATCCTGCGCGGCCACCACCTGGTAGGCCAGCAGCCGGGCGCGCCGGCAGCGGGTGAGCGCGCCCGCCCACCGTCCGCGCAGCTCGTCCGGCAGGTCGTCCCAGCGGTCGCCGAGCACCTCCGGCGCGAGCCGGAGCAGGCGCTCGCAGCGCGCGTAGCGGGCGATGCCGACGCGCTCGAACGACAGCACCTCCTGCACCACCTTCCAGCCCCCGTCGACGTCGCCGAGGACGTCGGCCTCGGTCACCTTCAGGTCGTCGAAGAAGACCTCGTTGAGGTGGTGGGGGCCCATCATGCAGTCGATGGGCCGGACCTCGATCGCCGGATCCGACATCGGCACGAGAAAGATCGTCAAACCCTGCTGCTTCTTCTCCTGCTTGGAGGTCCGGGCGAGCAGGAAGCACCACTGCGCCATGGTGGCGTAGGACGTCCAGATCTTCTGACCCGAGATCCGCCAGCCATCGCCGTCCCGCCGCGCGGCCGTGCGCAGCGACGCCAGATCCGAACCGGCGTCCGGCTCGCTGAACCCCTGGCACCAGATCACCTCACCGCGCGCGATCGGCGGCAGATGCCTGCTGCGCTGCTCCGCCGTGCCATGCCGCATGATCGTCGGCCCCACCCAGTTCACGCCCATGTACTGCGCACCGCGCGGCTCATGATGCGCCCACATCTCCTCGCGCACCACCGTCTGCTCCCACACCGAAGCACCCGCCCCGCCGTACTCCTCCGGCCAGGCCAGACACAGCAACCCGCGCTCGGCGAGCACCCGGCAGAAACCCTGCGCCGTCTCCAGATCGGCCGGATCGTCGGTGAACGCGCCCAGGAAGTCCGCGGGGACGTTCTCGGCCACCAGCTCGCGAAGCTCACCGCGCAGCCCGGCGGCGGCCTTCCCCATCGTGAAGTCCAAGATCATCCTTCCTGACCGGCGGTCCAGCCCGCCGTCGATCACGATCGTCTGGCCGGGCGCCCGCCCTCGCGAGCGCTCGTTCGGGAACGGCTCGTGTGCTCTCGCGCCGGTCGTCAGACGATGACGGTCCGCACTCCTTCGCCCCTGGTCACCATGGCGATGCCGGCGTTGACGTCGGCCAGGCCGATCCGCTGGGACACCATCGCGCCGAGGTCCAGGCGGCCCGTCTCGGCGAGGCGGATGAAGCGGGGGAAGTCGCGCAGGATCTGGGCGCCGCCGACGACCGATCCGGCGAGGCGCTTGCCCGAGAAGACCGCCTGGATGGCGGGCAGCGTCAGCTGGGCGTCCACGGCGGGCATGCCGACGAGCGTCACCGTGCCCTGGACCCGTGCCATGTCGAACGCCTGCACCATGAGCTCGGGGCGTCCGACCACCTCGAAGCTGTAGTCGGCGCCCTCTCCCGCCGTCAGCGCCCGCACCTGCTCGACCGGGTCGCCCTCCCCCGGGTCGACGGCGTGGGTGGCCCCCACGGCGACGGCGGCCTCGCGCCTGCCCGGGACGGGGTCGATCGCGATGATCATCGCGGCGCCGGCGATGCGGGCGCCCTGGATCACCGACTGGCCGACGCCGCCGCAGCCGATCACCGCGACGCTGGACCCCGGCGTGACGGCGGCGGTGTTGAGCGCGGCGCCGAGACCGGTGGTGACACCGCAGCCGAGCAGGGCGAGCTCCTCGTCGGCAAGGTCGGTCTCCACCCGGACGACCGACGCCTCGTCCACGACCATGGCCTCGGCGAACGTCCCGCACCCGCACACCGCGGCCGCCCACCGGCCGTCGGCGAGCTCGAACCGGTGCGCCGCCTTCACGCCCGGGTTGAGCTCGCAGTGGTTGGACATCCCGTTGAGGCACCGCCGGCAGGACCCGCACGCGGGCGAGACCGACGCGAGGACGCGGTCCCCAGGCGCGACCCGGCGCACCTCGGCGCCGACCTCCTCGACGACCCCGCAGCCCTCGTGGCCGAGCGCGATCGGCAGCGGCAGCGCCGACAGCCCGTTGATCACGTTGAGGTCGGTATGGCAGATGCCGCTGGCCGAGACCTTGACCAGGACGTCCCGCGGCCCGATCTTCGGGACGGGGAGGTCCTCGATCACGGCCGGCCCGCCGACCTCGTACGCGATGGCGACTTTCATTGCCGCTCCTTTCGGGACCGGGGAGACCGGCCCGGAGTCCGTGGCCGGATGCCTCGGACCACCGTGCGGGCGCGCGGGCCGCCCGGTGGTCCGGCCGCCCGGTGCGGCGGCGTCGCGGGCGGACCGCACCGGGAGGATCGTGCAGAGACGCCGCGCTCGGCGGAGCGCGGTCGGACGCGGACCGCCCCGCGGGCGTCCGGGCGGGACCTCAGCCGGCGAGGCCGAGCAGCGCGGCGGTGTTGCCGCGGAGCACCTTGCGCGCGACCTCGGCGTCGCAGCCGTCGAGCCGGGAGATGAAGTCGCGCGGCTCGCGGAGGCCTTCCGGATGCGGGTAGTCCGAGCCGAACAGGACGTGGTCGGCGCCGATGGCGTCGATGAGGTCCTCGACGTCGTCCTCCGGGAACGGGCACACCCACAGGTGCTCGGCCAGCGCCTCGCTGGGCCGGGGCGGGAGCCGGCCGCCGATCATCGGCCCGCGGCGGCCGAGCGCCGCCGCCTTGTCGACGGTCTTGAACAGCGGCCGCAGCCAGCTCGAGCCGTTCTCGATCGACAGGATCTTCACCTTGGGGTGGCGGCCGAACAGGTTGTGCAGCGTCAGCGCGATGAGCGTGTCGACGACCGGCCGCTCGGTGTTGCACAGCGCCCACTGCAGCGGGGACTGCAGGTGCGACGGGTTGTTCGGGTCCTCGGACCAGTGCGTGCCGTAGAAGTGCTGGTACCCGCTGTTGGAGGTGTGGAAGACGACCGGGATCCCGGCCTCGGCCACGGTCCCCCAGAACGGGTCGAACACCGGATCGCCCGGCGAGCGGCCGCCGGTCGGCCCGGGGCACAGGTGCACCAGGCGGGCGCCGGCGTCGATGACCCGGTGCAGCTCGACCATGGCCCTGTCGATGTCGAGCAGCGACAGCATGGGCACCGAGAAGATGCGGCCGTCGTCCCCGTAGCCCCAGTCCTCCTCCAGCCAGCGGTTGAACGCCCGCAGGCTGGCGTAGCTCAGCTCGACGTCGTCGCGCAGCTCGTACTCGACCGCGACGCCCAGGGTGGGGAGCATGAGCGTCGCTTCCAGGCCCTGTCGGTCCAGCAGCGCCACCCGCGCCTTCTTCTCGATGAACTCGGGGTGGTCCTTGGCGTTGATCACCTCGCGGTGGGTGAAGCCGTCGGCGACCCCGCCGGCGAACAGGCCCTCCAGCGCGCCGGGCGCGGAGGCGAAGTCGCCGGGCATCACGCTCATGAACGTGCGCCGGCCGCGCAGGAAGATCCGGCCGAGCCCGTCCTCGCCGCGCCGGACGAGGATCGTCCGGTCCTTGAAACGGGATTCGATGTGCCGGGTGAAGCAATCGTCGGGCTCGTAGTAATGCCCGTCTGCGTCGATCAACCGGTACGTCATCCCTGCACCTCCGACACCCTGCGGATCAGGGTTCTCAGCATAAGAAAGCGAACGCTCAGTTATTAGAGTCCCATCGGCCGCGCGGGCCTGTCAAGGCGAGTCCAGAGTGGCCAGGAGCACGTGGGTGTCCTGCTGGAAGACCCTGATCTCCGCGATCAGCCCGTCGGCGACCGTGAACAGCTCGACGACGTCGACCGTCGCCGACCGACCGGTGCTCCGGGCCGTCCAGGTCTGCGTGGTGATCTGCACCGCCGAGCCGTCGTCACAGCCCAGCACCCGCGCCGCGCCGATCGAGCGTTCCCAGTGCCGCGCGAACTCCGTGCTCGCCGCGACCATGCCGTCGCGGCCGTCGTGCCGGCCGCCGTGCGGCAGCGACTCCGGCTGCTGGATGCTGAAGTCCGGATGCAGCAGGTCGAACGCGCCCGCGTGGTCGCCCTCCCGGAACCGGCGCCCCATCTCGTTCACCAGTCTCACCGCGCCGTGCTCGGTTGTCCCGATCGTGCTCATCGCTGCCGCAACTCCTCGTCGTCGTCGTAGTAGTCGTGGGATCGGCCGGTCGGGTGCCGGTCGCGCCGCCGGCCCGGGTCACTCGGTCGACAGCGGCGCTCCGTCCAGCTGCCGGGCGACCTTCGCCGCCAGGAGCGCGTCGATCTCGTCCCGCGGCACGCCGACCTCGGTGAGGATCTCGACGGTGTGCTCGCCGATGCCCGGCAGCATCAGCCGCGGGCCGCCGCCCGCCGCCGGCCCGTACCGCACCAGCGGGCCGAGCTGCTCGAAGCGCCCCCAGTCGGCGGTCTCGTACGCCACCACCCGGCCGAGCCGCCGGTTCACCGGATCGTCGAGGACGGCGCGCCGGAAGCCGTCCCGGTCGAGCGGCTCGATGACCTCGGCCGGGAGCCCCAGGCCGCGCAGCCGGTCGGCCCACCCGGCGGCGGGCGCCGTCGCGAACGCCGCCTCCAGCACGGCCTCGGCCGCGCGGGCGTCGGCGTCGTGGGCGCCGCCGCGCAGCGGGGCGTAGACCGCCGGAAGGGACGCCGTCTCCGGAAGGGACGCCAGCCGCCGCCACGCCTCCTCGTCGGGCACGACGAGCGCGAACCACTCGCCGTCGCCGCCTTCGTAGATGCGGTAGCCGGGGCCGTACCCCGTCTGCCGCCCGTCCAGCTCGGGACCGCGCACGATCGCGCCGTCCCTCTCGAACACGCCGCTCTGCATCAGCATCCCGGCGCCGAGCAGGCTCGTCGCGACGCGCCGTCCCTGGCCGGCCGCCGCCCGCGCGTACAGGCCGGCGAGCAGCCCGGCCGCCGCGATCCAGCCACCGGCCATGTCGATGGGGATCCAGGTCGCCGCCAGCGGTTCGTTGCCCTCCCCGCCGACGGCCCGCTCGTACCCCGTCACCGCCTGCATGAGCGCGTCGTTGGCCGGCGACTTCGCCCGCCTGCCGCCGGTGCCGAAGGCGCTGGCATGGCAGTACACGGCGTTCGGGTTCAGCCGGGCGACCGTCTCCTCGTCGATGCCGAGGCGCTCCGACACGCCGACCCGGAAGTTGTGCAGGACGACGTCGGCCGAGGCGAGCAGCCGGTCGACGACGGGCCTGGCCTCCGGCGCGCCGATGTCGAGCGCCAGGCTGCGCTTGCCCCGCTGGCACGCGGCGACGGCGTAGGCGGCGGCGCGCATGGCCTCGCCGCCGGGCGGCTCGACCTTGATGACGTCCGCGCCGAGGTCGGCGAGGATCTCCGCGGCCAGCGGGCCGGCCACGAACGCCGAGAAGTCCACCACGCGCAGACCGGCCAGCAGGTCGCCGGTCCGCTCGGCGGCCGGGGCCGGCGCCCGGTCCCCGGTCCGCGGCACCGCGCTGAGGGGGAGCACGGAGATCGGCGTGCCGACGACGACGTCGCGGTGCCCCTCCTCCGACCGGGGGACGGCCAGCCCGGTCTCGGCCAGATGCGGGTCGGCGAGCGCCTCGCCCGGCCCGAACACGGGCTCGCACGCGACGCGCGCCTCGCGCAGGAGCCGGATCCACTCGTCGCGGGGCCGGGTCCTGAAGAACGACGCCCAGCGGGCGGCGCGCTCGCCGAGCTTCCCGGTCATCTGGTCGGTGTAGTAGCCGTCCTCGCTCGGCTCGTCGCCGAGGACCTCGATGAGCGAGGCGTACATGCCCTTGCCGCCGAACCAGACCTGGATCAGCTCGTCGTCGGCGCAGCGGTACATGAAGTTCGGGAAGGTCGAGCCCTTCTCCCAGTAGGCCTCGATCTCGGGCGCGGCCCGCTCCGACCGGCCGATCATGCAGCCGAGCGTGCCGAGCATCCCGTCGTGGAGCGAGGTCTCGGCCCATCCCCCGGCCCAGGTCAGCTCGCGGCGGCGCAGCAGCGCGAACACCGACACGGTGAGCAGCGACGCGGTGCCCATGCCGGACGCCCGGACGTCGGGGAAGATCGGGCCGGGCCGGTGCCCCTGGAGCTGCGTGCAGAACCCGGCGTTCGCCTCCACCAGCAGGCCGTAGTCCTCCACGGTCCCCTTGGCCGTGCGGCTGGGACGGCAACGGGCGTAGACGAGCGACGGGTTGGAGTCACTCAAGTCGCGGTAGCCGAGGCCGCGCGCCTCGACGAGGTTCTCCGGCCCGTACACCAGCGCGACGTCCGCGTCGGCGAGCAGCGCCCGGATCCGGTCGCGGTCGTCGGTCGCGATGACGCGCTTGTCGCGGTGCCAGGCCCGGCCCCACGGCACGTCCCGGTCGAGGGGCGGCGGCCTCGTGCCCACCACCCGGACGACGTCGGCGCCGAGGTCGGCGAGGATCATGCCGGGCACTCCCCCGGCGAGTCCGAGGCCGAGGTCGCTGACACCGACGGCGAGTTCGACGACCGACAGGCCCGCGCACGGGGCGGCGGGGTCGTTCTGGACGGAGCCGTTGACGGTCGAGAGGGTCATGGCGCCACGCGCACCGGGTCCGGAACGGACAGCCGCGGCAGCACTTCCTCCGCCGCCAGCCTGACCACGTCGAGCGTGCCGGTGTGCGCGGCCGGGGCGATGACGAAGTGGCGGACGCCGGCGTCGACGTAGCGCTGGAGCCTCCCGGCGACCTCCTCCGGCGTGCCGGACGGGGCGATCCGGTCGAGCATCTCCCGCGGCTTGTCGCCGTAGGCGCCGCCCAGGAACCGGGCGACGTCGTCGCGGGCCTGCTCGCCGTCGCGGCGGACGGAGCAGTAGAGGTACATCATCCACTGGAAGCCGGCCAGGTCGCGTCCGGCGGCCTCGGCCTCTTCCTCTATGGTCCGCACGGTGCGGGCGTAGGCGTCCGGGGACATCAGGTAGGGCAGCCAGCCGTCGCCGAGGCGGGCGGCCCGGCGCATCGCCGGGGCCTTGCGGCCCGAGACCAGCAGCGGCGGCCCGCCGGGCTGCATGCCGTGCGCCTCGGCGCCCGGCGGCCGGACCGGGCGCAGCTCCACGTCGTCGAAGCCGAAGAACTCGCCGTGGTGGGAGACCGGTCCGCCCTTCCAGAGCGCCCGCAGGACCCGCATGGCCTCGTCGGTCCGGCGGCCGCGGTCGCGCAGGCCGACGCCGACGGACTCGTACTCCTTGGGGAACTCGCCGCCGACGCCGACGCCGACCGAGAGCCGGCCGCCGGAACGGGAGTCGAGGTCGGCGAGCTGCTTGGCCACGAGCACCGGCTGGTAGAGCGGCAGCATGAGGATCGAGGTGCCGACCCGGACCCGCTCGGTCCAGGCCGTCATCAGCGCGAGGCGGGTGATCACCTCACCGGTCGGGCTCGGCGGCAGCACGTGCCCGCCCTGCCAGACCGAGTCGATGGGGAGGCGCTCGACCGCCGCCAGCCAGTCCCGGTCCGGCTCCGGGATCGCCGCCGCCCCGAAAGTGATGCGCTCGCCTGACACTCGCTCTCCTTCGCCCGTGGCGCCGACGCCGGACGGAGCCGACAGGCAAAAGATAGCAAATGCTCACTTTCCCTGATAGTAGGTATAGTGAGCGAACACTTTCTTGGCTGGGGGGCGGATGTCAGGGCCGCTGGCACGACTCAGGGTCGTCGAACTCGCAGGCCGCGGACCAGGCCCGTTCGGCGCCATGGTACTCGCCGACCTCGGCGCCGACGTGGTGCGCGTCGCCCGGTTGACCGACATCGCGGCGCCGCCCCCTCCGGACGCCGCCGGCGCGGGCTCCCCCGCCGCGGACGCCGAGAGCGGCACGGAACGGATGATCCACGGCCGCCGCAGGATCGACCTGGTGACCCGCGGCCGGCGCTCGATCGCGGCCGACCTCAAGCACCCGGACGGCCTGGAGACCGTGCTCCGCCTCGTCGACGAGGCCGACGTGCTCCTCGAAGGCTTCCGGCCCGGCGTCGCCGAACGGCTCGGAGTCGGGCCCGACACCTGCCTGGAGCGCAACCCGCGGCTGGTGTACGCCCGCATCACCGGATGGGGGCAGGACGGCCCGTACGCGACGACGCCCGGGCACGACATCAACTACGTCGCCCTGGCCGGCGCGCTCGATCCCCTGCGCCGCGGGGACGGGCCGCCCGCGCCGCCGCTCAACCTGCTCGGCGACTACGGCGGCGGGGGCATGCTCCTGGTCACCGGCATCCTGAGCGCCCTGTTCGAGCGTTCGTCCTCGGGCCGGGGCCAGGTCGTCGACACCGCGATGGTCGACGGCGTGGCCCTGCTGACCACCCTCTTCCACGGCATGCGAGCCGAGGGGCTCTGGTCGGACGCGCCCGGTACCAACGTGCTCGATCTCGGCGCCCCCTTCTACAACGTCTACGAGACCTCCGACGGCCGCTACGTGACGGTGGGCGCGGGCGAGCCGCAGTTCTACGGCGAGCTGCTCCGGTACCTCGGTCTCGACGAGCTGCTGGCCCGGCAGGCCGACCCCTCGTCCTGGCCGCGGGACAAGGCCCGGATCGCGGAGGTCTTCAAGACCAGGACTCTCGACGAGTGGTGTGAACTGCTGGAGGGCACGAACACCTGCTTCGCGCCCGTCCTGACGCTCGCCGAGGCCCCGTCCCACCCGCACAACGCCGAGCGCGGGACGTTCACGGAGGTCGGCGGCGTGGTGCAGCCCTCGGCCGCGCCCCGCTTCAGCCGCACGCCCCCGGCGGCCACGACACCGCCGGCCCAGGCCGGGGAGCACACGGCCGAGGTCCTGCTCGACTGGGGCTTTGGCCGCGCCGAGGTGGACGCGCTGCTCGACGCCGGCGCCGTCGGCCAGGCACCCGTGGCGAAGTGACGGAAAAAAGAACGACAGGGAGAAGATGGACGCGACGATAGGGATACCGCCCGCCGTCAACGAGGAGACCGAGCCCTTCTGGACGGCCGCCCAGCAGGGCCGCCTGGTCGTCGAGGGCTGTACCGCGTGCGGCGCCGAGTCGTTCCCGCCGCGCGGGATCTGCCGGTCCTGCCGCAGCCGCGAGACGGCCCCCACCGAGATCACGGACCGGGGCGTGGTCTACAGCCTCACCGTCAACCACCAGCGCTGGCTGCCGGACCTCGAGGTGCCGTACGCGATGGTCCTCGTCGAGTTCCCCGGGCATCCGGGTGTCCGGGTGGCGGGCCGGCTGCGCGGCTGCGACCCGGAGGAGGCGTCCATCGGCATGGCGGTCGACATCGGCTTCGAGCCGGGGCCGGGCGGCTGCGCCATCCCGAGCTTCGTCGCGGTCCCGGCGGGAGGCGGCTCCTGATGGGGGCGACCGACGTGTTCGAGCGGCGCGCGGTCATCTCCGGGGTCGGCCAGTCCGAGATCGGCCGGCAGGTCGACCGGTCGGGCTTCCAGCTCACCCTCGACGCGGTGCTGGCCGCCGTCGAGGATGCCGGGCTGGAGATCGACGACATCGACGGGCTGGCCATGTTCCCGGGCGGCGGCACGGCGAACCTGCCCGGCTACTCCAACGGGAACCTGTACGAGGTCCAGGACGCGCTGCGCATCACCACCACGTGGAAGCAGGGCCTGGTCGAGGGCATGTCGCTGCCGTTCTACGGCCCGGCCCAGGCGGTGGCCACCGGGCAGGCGCGGCACGTCGTCATCTGGCGGACGGTGAAGGAGGGCAGCGCCGCCCGCAAGGCCGGGGGCCGCCCGGCCTACGGCTCGACCAAGCCGGTCGCCGAAGGGCCGCTGGCCTGGCTGCTGCCCATCGGGATGCTGTCGCCGGTGTGCCAGGTGGCCCCGTACGCGGCCCGCTACATGCACGAGTACGGCGTCACCCGCGAGCAGCTGGCGTGGATCCCGGTGACGCAGCGGGCGCACGCGGCCCGCAACCCGCGCGCGGTGTACCGGTCGCCGCTGACCGTCGAGGACTATCTCGGCGCGCGGATGATCTCGACGCCGATCTGCCTGTACGACTGCGACGTGCCCGCCGACGGCGCCACCGCAATCGTCGTGTCCGCCGCCGACACCGCGCCCGACCTGCGGGCGCCGGTCCGCATCGAGGCGATGGCCGGGGTCGTCGAGGGACGGCCGTCGTGGGAGCAGTGGGAGGACATGGGACGCGTCGGCCACGGCGCCGCACAGGCCATGTGGGCGCGGACCGACCTGCGGCCCGGCGACGTGGACGTCGCCGAGCTCTACGACGGCTTCACCATCGAGTGCGTCTGGTGGCTGGAGGCCATGGGCTTCTGCGGAACCGGCGAGGCGGGCGCCTTCGTCGAGGGCGGCAAGAGGATCGGGCTGGACGGCGAGCTGCCGCTCAACACCTGGGGCGGCCAGCTGTCCGGCGGCCGCCTGCACGCGTCCTTCGGGCACACCGCCGAGGCGGTGCGCCAGCTGCGCGGCGAGGCGGGTGAGACGCAGGTCGCGGACGCCGAGGTCGCGGCGGTGACCAACGTCGGCGGCTTCGAGGCGGGCGCGGCGCTGCTCACCCGCTGGTGACATCGGACTCCGGATCGACAGGACGAGGGAAAGGGGAACGCCCCATGGTGGAGCGCGCCGGGCGGGTCGAGGGTAAAACGGCGATCGTGACGGGGGCGGGCTCGACGCCCGGTCCCGGCATAGGGACGGGGAAGGCGACCGCGGTCGCGCTCGCGCAGGAGGGCGCCAGCGTGCTGCTCGTCGACCTGTTCCCCGAACGCGCCGAGGAGACCCGGCGGATGATCGAGGACGAGGGCGGCAAGGCCGAGGTGTTCGCCGCCGACGTCACCCGGGCCGCCGACTGCGAGGCGATGGTCCGCGCGGCCGTCGACGCCTTCGGCACGGTCGACATCCTGGTGAACAACATCGGGCGGGCCTCGCTCGGAACGGTCGTCGACCTCTCCGAGGAGGAGTGGGACAAGGCCCTCGACATCAACCTGCGGACCGCCTTCCTCGCGTCGAAGTACGCGGTTCCCGTGATGGAGGAGAAGGGCGCCGGGTCGATCGTCAACATCTCCTCGATCTCGGCCCTGCGCGGCGACGGGACGATCGCCTACTCGGCGGCCAAGGGCGGACTGATCGCGATGACGGTCGACATGGCCTACTCGCACGGCCGCCGGGGCATCCGGGTCAACGCCGTCGCGCCCGGCCACATCACCACGCCGATGGTGAAGTCGGTCTCCCAGCCGGGGCCGCAGGAGGAGTTCATGGACACGATGCGGTCCGAGGCCGGCCTCCTCGGCACCCCCGGTGACGGCTGGGACGTGGCCTGGGCGGCGACGTTCCTGGCGAGCGACCAGGCGCGCTGGATCACCGGCGTCACGCTGCCCGTCGAGTCGGGCGTGCTGAGCGTGACGCCGCTGATGATGGCCGAGCACCTGCGCGGCGTCCCCGCGCCCGGGGCCTGACCGCGCCCGGGGCCTGACCGCCCGGAACGGGAGGACACCGCTGTTGCGCGGCGGTACGGCCCTCTCTAGACTGCTAAGTAAGTGAACACTCTCTATCTACGGAGAAGGGGTCACCCGGATGGCTGACCAGGACGCGGCCGGGGGCGCTCTCTGCGAGCGATACGCGGTCGCCGACGTCGATTCGCACATCATCGAGCCCGCCGACCTCTGGACGTCGCGGATCTCGTCCAAGTGGGGCGATCTCGTGCCGCACGTGAAGTTCCATGAGCGGCGGCAGGAGGACTACTGGTACATCGGCGGCAAGAAGCTGTACGGCGTCGGCGCCTTCGCCCAGGCCGGATGGCCGGAATGGCCGCCCTCGCACCCCAAGCGGCTCGCGGACGCCCTCCCGGCGGCGGTCGACCCCAAGGAGCGCCTCGCCTACATGGACAAGGTGGGCGTCTATTACCAGGTCATGTATCCGAACATCCTCGGATTCCACAGCCACCGGTTCCTCAACCAGATGCCGCGCGAGCTGGCCACCGAGTGCGTCCGGGCCTACAACGACTGGATCACCGAGTTCTGCTCGGCCGACTCCCGCCGCCTCATCCCGATGACGATGCTCCCGTTCTGGGACATCGACGAGTCGGTGGCCGAAATGAAGCGGGCCTACGAGATGGGCCACAAAGGCGTCCTGTTCGCCGCCCGCTACGACAAGGCCGGATTCCCCCGCCTGATCGACGACTACTGGGAGCCGCTGCTGGGCCAGGCCCAGGAGATGGGCCTCAGCATGAACTTCCACGTCGGGTTCCTGGCCACCGACGACGAGCTGAAGGGCGCCGTCGACCAGTCCCAGAAGCTCGACTTCACCAAGGAGAGCGCGCTGGTCCTGCTCGGCAACGCGCAGAACATCGCCGAGGTCGTGGTGAGCGGCGTCTGCCACCGCTACCCCGACCTGAAGTTCGTGTCCGTCGAGAACGGCGCCGGCTGGCTGCCGTTCCTCGGCGAGAGCATGGACTGGCAGTGGCTGAACGTCGGCGCCCACAAGGAGTACCCCGACCGCCTGCTCCCCAGCGAGTACATGAAGCGGCAGATCTACGGCATGTACTGGTTCGAGCAGGACTCGGTGCGCGCGGTGATCGACAAGCTCGAGGACAACCTCATGTTCGAGACCGACTTCCCGCACGCCACGAGCCTGTCCCCGGGCCCCGCGTCGGAGTCGCCGAGCCCCCGCGACATCATGGAGCGCTCGCTCGCCGGCATCCCCGAGGAGACCGTCGGCAAGGTCCTCCAGCACACCGCCACCAAGCTCTACAACCTGGAACCCCCGGTCCGGAACTGACTCCGTCGGTCTGGAACCGGCTCCGGTTGCGAGACGCCGATGCCCCCCGTGAGGTAGGACGGGGGGCATCGGCGTTCCTGCGCCTACGAACGCTCGCCCGGGGCGAAGGTGATCGGGACGCTGAGCGGGGCGCGGTTGAAGGTGGAGTGGAAGTCGATCTCCGCCTCCGGCGCGAGGCGGACGTCGTCGAGCCGCCGGACGATCTCCTCCAGCGCGATGCGCAGGTTCATGCGGGCGAGATTGGAGCCGACGCAACGGTGCGGGCCGGCGCCGAAGGCGACGTGCCGGTTCCGGGCGCGGTCCAGGTCGAAGGTGTCGGCGTCGGGGAACTCGGCCTCGTCCCGGTTGGCGGACGCCCAGTACATGAGGACCGACTCGCCCTTCTTCACGCTGTGGCCGTCGATCTCGGCGTCGTGCCGCGCCGTCCGCGCGATGCAGATGAACGAGCCGTCCATGCGCAGGAACTCCTCGACGGCGTTCGGGATCAGCTCCGGCTTCGCCTTGAGCCGCGCGAACAGCTCCGGGTCCGCGCAGAAGCGCAGCATCGCCGCGCCCAGCACCCCCGCGGTGGTCTCGAGGCCGCCCAGCACGAGCAGCTGGAGGGTGCCGACGGCCTCCTCGAAGGTGATGGGCCGGCCCTCGATCTCCGCGGCCAGCACCGCGTCGACCACGTCGCCCTTGGGCCCGTCCTTGCGCCTCCCCTCGATCAGCCCGGCGATCCACCCGGCGAGCTTCATCAGGCACTCGCGGGCCTTCTCGGCGTCCGGCAGCGAGGCCGCCGTCGCCCAGCCGTTGACCTCCTCCAGGTCGCCGGCGGGCGCGTGCAGGGTCAGGTCGAAGAACGCCAGGCCGGGCAGCGGCCGGGCGAACTCGGCCATGAAGTCGCACTCGCCCCGCTCGATGAAGTCGTCGATGAGGCGCGTCACCAGCGCGCGGGTGGGCTGCTCCCACGGGGCGATCTTCGCGGGGGTGAAGTGCGCGTTGATCAGCCGCTTGAACGTCCGCTGCAGCGGCGGGTCGATGCCGACCGGCAGGATCTTCATCTGGCCGCCGGAACCGGACCCCGCGGCGTTCGGCACCGTGATGCCCAGCTCGGAGCTGAAGATCTGCCAGTCCTGCGCGATGCGCAGCACATCCTCGTACCGGGTGACGACCCAGAAACCGCCATGCTGGTCGCTGCGCGCGACGGGGCAGCGCGATCGGGCTCGGGCCAGCGTGGGGTGGAAGTCCCGCGCCAGCTCCGGCGAGAGATGGTCGAAGTGCTTCTCGACCCACTCGTCGGTGATCGGTCCGGCCGAACTGCTCGGCTCCATCGTGTCTCCTTATGTAGGCGGCTCGCCCCGGACGGCTCCGGACTCCGCGAGGGCCGCGCGTTCGCCGTCGTCGAAGCCCAGCTCCTGGAGCGCGCTCATCGTGTGCTCGCCCAGTCGCGGAATCGTCGCGGGGACGGGAGGTCTCGGCGCGGGGCCGAGATGGGGCGGGAAGCAGGGCTGTTCGACCCGGCCCCGGTCTCCCCACTCGTGCACGGCCACGCGGCCCAGGACCCGGTTGACCGGGTCGTCGACGAACCCGGCGGCGAACTCGGTGCGGTCGGCCTCGACGACGGGTTCGACGGGAACGCCGGCATGCCGCAGCTCGGTCACCCAGGCGGCGGCGTCTTTGGTGCGGAAGGCCTCTTCGAGCAGCGCCTCCGCCGGCTGCCGGCGACCGTCCCGGTCGGTGCGCAGCGGCGGCGGCGCGGCGGGCAGGCCGTCGATCCGCACGACGTCGCGCAGCCGGTCCCATGCCGTCGTGTCGGGGACGGCGAGGGCGAACCACTTCTGGTCGCGGCCCTGGTAGATGCGGTAGGCGGCGCCGTATCCGGTCTGGTCGGCGTCCAGGACCGGCCCTTCGACGACCTCCTCGCCCGCGAGGAACGCGCCCGACTTCAGCGTCAGCGCGGCGCCGAGCAGGCTGCTGGACACCGCCTGGCCGCCGCCGTGGCGGCGCCGGGCGTAGAGGCCGGCGAGCACGCCGCACGCCGCGATCCAGCCGCCGGTGACGTCGACCGCGCCCCACACCAGGTAGGTCGGGGGCCGCCCGGCTCCGCCCTGGCCCGCCTCGATGCCGGCGAGCGCCTGCATCAGCTGGTCGTTGGCGGGGAGAAGGGCGCGAGGCCCGCGGTCGCCGAAGCCGCTGGCGAAGCTGTAGACCGCCTCGGGGTTGGCCGCCCGCACCGCCGCCTCGTCGTACCCGAGCCGCTCGGCCAGCCCGACCCGCGAGTTGTGGTGCACCACATCGGCCCACCGGAAGAGCCGTTCGAGCACCGCCGGCGCCTCGGGGGACTTCAGGTCGAGCGCCATGGCGCGCTTGCCCCGCTGCCCGGCCGCGAACATCGGCTCCATGGCGCGGTGCGCGTCGCCGCCGGTCGGCTCGACCTTGAGGACGTCGGCGCCCAGTTCGGCGAGGACGAGCGGGGTGACCGGCCCGGCGAGGTAGGCCGACAGGTCCAGGACGCGGACGTCCGACAGCAGGCTCGCGGCAGAGGCCGCCCTCCGGGGCCCGCCGCCACCGGCGGGGGTGACCCGGACGGCCGGCCCGAGCACGGTCATGGCCCCGCGCTCGGGGTCCTGGTGGTCCTCGCTCAGCCCGACCTCGCGGAGGTGCGGGTCGCGCAGGGCCTCGCCCGGTCGCCACACCGGCTCGCAGCGGAACTTGTGGCCGCTCAGGTCCTTGACCCACCAGTCGCGGTCCCGGGTCGCGAACCGCTTCGCCCACCGCTCGCCGCGCTCGACGAGGGCGCCGCTCATCATGTCGGCGTTGTAGCCCCGCTCGCTCGGCGGGTCGCCCATGTGCTCGAGGAACGCCTCGTAGGCGCCCTTGGCACCGAACCACAACTGCACGTACCCGCCGTCGGCGCAGCGGTAGGCGAGCGCCTCGGCGGGCCCCTGGTTCTTCCAGAGCAGGGTCGTGGTCGCCGAGTGGTGCTCGACCTTCCCGATGATCATCGGAAGAACGGCCTGGAGGCCCTCGTACAGCGAGGTCTCCGCCCAGCCGCCGCGCCCCGTCGCCTCGCGCTCGTAGAGCCGCGCCAGCGCGCCGACGGCCGCCGACAGGCCGGCGCCCGCGGCGGCGACCGCGAGATCGCCGAACACCGGGCCGGGCCGGTGGCCGCGGATCTGGGTGAGCAGGCCCGACCGGGCGTGCACCAGCAGTTCCAGGTCGGGGATCGCGCCGAGCGCGTTGCGGCTCGGCCGGACGCGCACGACGACCAGCCGCGGGTTCGCCCGGGCCAGCTCCTGGTAGCGCAGCCCGCGCCGCTCGATCTCCTCTTCCGGCCCGGCGAGGAACAGCACGTCCGCGTCCCGCGCGAGCGCGCCGATCGTCTCGGCGCCGCGGGCGGGATCGGTCCCGGAATCGGCCCCGCCGATCTCAACGATCTCCTTGCCGCGGTCCCAGACCCGCGCGAACTCCACCCCGGCGTCGAGCGCCGGCCGGTGCGCGGACCGCACGCGGGTCACGTCCGCGCCCAGATCCCGCAGCAGCGATCCCGGGAGGCTGCCGGCCAGGCCGGCGCCCACGGCGCTGAGCCCGATCGAGACCTCCACGACGCGCAGGCCCTCCAGCGGCGCCATCATCCTCCCCGGGCTCCCCGCCGGCTCAGCCACGGACGAACCGGCCGGGGGCCACCCCGTCGACGTCCTCGCCGCCGGTCCGGGTGGCCACGCCGTTGACCCACATGTGCTCGACGCCGGTGCTGCGCACGATGAGGCGGTCGGCGCCGCCGGGCTGGTCGCCGACGCGCTCGATCGGCGTGGTCCCGATGGCGGCGGGGTCGAAGGCCACCAGGTCGGCGAAGAAGCCCTCCTTGACCAGGCCCCGCTCGGGGATGCGGAACGCCTTGTGCGGATGGCCGGTCAGCCGCCAGACCGCGTCCTCCAGGCTGATCGCCCCGCGCTCGCGCACCCAGTGCCCCAGCAGGTGGGTGGAGTAGCAGGCGTCGCACAGCTGGGTCGCGTGCGCCCCGGCGTCCGACAGCCCCAGCAGGGTGCGCTTGTCGGCCAGCAGCTCACCGATCTCCTCGTCGCCGTCGTTGTCCAGGACGATCCGGAAGCGGGTCGCCATGCCGTCGCTCAGCGCCAGGTCGAGCAGCAGGTCGAAGGGCGTCGTGCCGCGGTCGGCGGCCAGCCGGTCGAGCGGGATCCCGACGGCGTCGGCGTGGGCGCCGGTCTCCTCGACGCTGGTCTTCGGCCAGCGGTGGCTCCAGGCCTCGAGCGTGGCCGGACGGGCCCGCTCGCGCCACGTCCCGTCGCGGTAGAGGTCCGCCCGCTCCTCGCGGGGACGGGCCAGGACCTCCTTCCACTCGTCGATCTCGCCGAGCGGGGTCGGGTCCTCCATGGTGACCTGCATGACGATCGGACGGCACGCGATCTGCGGGTACACCTCGCCCGGCAGGCCGCCGCCGCGCTGCACCGTCCGCATCGCCGCGCCCGGCTTGTCGGCCCGCGCCACCAGCGCGGTCCAGGTGACGGGGACGCCGTAGCGCACGGCGAGCTCGGAGAACTGGTCGACGAACATCCCGGGGCCGATGGAGATCTGCATGACGCCCTTGCCGAGCTCGCCCAGCACCGCGGCGATGGCGTAGACCTCGTCGTTGTCGGCGAACCGGCTGGGCACCGGGCGGCCGTAGGCGCCCTGGTGCGCGGGCTGGCGCGACGTCGAGAACCCGATCGCGCCGGCGCCGACGGCCTCGCGCACGATGCGGCACATGGTCTCGACCTCGTCCGGCGTGGCCGGCCGCTCCTCGCCGCCGGTCACGTAGAGGCGCAGCGGCGAGTGCCCGATGAAGGCGCCGACGTTGAGGCGCTTGGGGCGCTTCTCGATGGCCTCCACGTACTCGGGGAACGACTCGAAGCACCAGTCGATCCCGGCGTTGAGCGCGTCCAGCGACATGCCCTCGACGTTCTCCAGCGTCCGGACGATGATGTCGCGGTGCTCCGGCTTGGTCGGCGCCACCCCGAACCCGCAGTTGCCCATCACCACGCTCGTCACGCCGTGCCAGCTCGACGGCGTCAGGTCGGGGTCCCAGAGGATCTGCGCGTCGTAGTGGGTGTGGACGTCGATGAAGCCGGGCGCCAGCGTCAGGCCGTCCAGGTCCACCACCCGGGTGGCGGGTCCGGGCGTGAGCTCGCCGGCCGCGCCGACCGCCGCGATCCGGTCGCCGTCGACGGCGACGTCCGCGGGCCGCGCGGGGGCACCGGTCCCGTCGATCAGCGAGGCTCGGCGCAGCAGTAGATCCATGGATCCTCCGATCGGTCGGTGCACGTCAGCCGTGGTGGCCGGCGTGGTGGCGCGCCCGGCGGCACTAGTGAAGTGAGCCCTCACCTACTTACGGGCAAAGCATAGCGGGCACTTACTCATCATGCTACGGTCGGGCCATCCGAGCCGAGCGGGGAGGCAGCGTGGAAGACCGGCTGATGTACCGGCGGGAGTTCTTCGTCGGCGGCGCCTGGACGGCCCCCGCGGAAGGCGAGCGCCTCGACGTCGTCTCCCCCTCGACGGAGGAGGTCGTCGGGTGCGTGCCGGCCGCCGTCCCGGCCGACATCGACCGCGCCGTCGCCGCCGCGCGCACCGCGTTCGACGAGGGCCCCTGGCCCCGGATGACGCCGGACGAGCGGGCCGACGTCCTCGCCCGCGCCGCGACCGCCCTGCGCAAGCGCGAGAGCGACATCGCCGGCGTCACCGTCGACGAGATGGGCTGCGCGGTCAGCCAGGCGCCGCGCGGCCAGACCGGGCTGGTCGCGCCCCTGTTCGACTACTACGCCGACCTCGCCCGGACCTTCGAGTTCGAGCGCGAGGTGGTCAGCGGCGACCGCGTGGCGCTGGTGACCAACGAGCCGGCCGGGGTCGTGGCGGCGATCACTCCTTGGAACGCCCCGGTCACCCTGGCCTCCTGGAAGGCCGCGCCCGCGCTGGCGGCCGGCTGCACCGTGGTGCTCAAGCCGCCG
This sequence comes from Actinomadura physcomitrii, assembly GCF_008923205.2. Taxonomy (GTDB): domain Bacteria; phylum Actinomycetota; class Actinomycetes; order Streptosporangiales; family Streptosporangiaceae; genus Spirillospora; species Spirillospora physcomitrii. The sequence continues at coordinate 56,080 of NZ_WBMS02000020.1, forward strand.
CCCGAGGCGCCGCTCAGCACGTTCGTCCTGGCCGAGGCGCTGGCCGAGGCGGGGCTGCCGGAGGGCGTGCTCAGCGTGGTACCGGGCGGCCGCGAGGTGGGAGAGCACCTGGTGACCCATCCGGGCACCGACAAGGTCGCCTTCACCGGGTCCACCGCGGCCGGCAAGCGGATCATGAGCCTGTGCGGCGACCAGGTGAAGCGGGTCTCCCTCGAGCTCGGCGGCAAGTCCGCCGCCATCGTGCTGCCCGACGCCGACCTCGCCGCCGTCATCCCGACGCTGGTCGGCGGGGCGATGCACATGTCCGGGCAGGTCTGCGGCGCGCACACGCGGGTGCTGGTGCCGCGCTCGCTGTACGCGGGCGCGGTCGAGGCGGCCGCGGCGGCGGCCAAAGCCGTGCCGGTCGGCGACCCGCACGACCCGTCGGTCCTGGTCGGCCCGCTCGTCGCCGAACGCCAGCGGGACCGGGTCGAGGGCTACATCAAGCTGGCCGTGGAGGCCGGCGCCAAGGTCGCGGCCGGCGGCGGCCGTCCCGCCGGCCTGCCGAAGGGCTGGTACGTCGAGCCGACGATCCTGGCCGAGGTGGACAACTCGATGCGGGTGGCCCGCGAGGAGATCTTCGGACCGGTGCTGTGCCTCATCCCCTACGAGGACGAGGACGACGCCGTCCGGATCGCGAACGACTCCCCCTACGGGCTCTCGGGCGGCGTGTGGACGGGCGATCCCGCGCGCGGCCTGAGGGTCGCCCGGCGCATCCGTACGGGGAGCATCGCGGTGAACGGCTCGTACCCGCCCTTCCCGCTGGTGCCGTTCGGCGGCTTCAAGGAGTCCGGGCTGGGCCGCGAGCTCGGCCCCGAGGGCCTGCGGAGCTTCCTGGAGCCGAGGAGCATCGGGGTCCCTTCGTCGCTCCGCTCCCGGACCATGGCCTCCTGATCGGCTCCCCTTCCCCGCCACCGCCCCGCGATCAGCCGGATCGCGGGGCGGTGGCGCGTCCGCGAGCGGACATGGCCGGGCGGTGCCCCTGGCCCCGCGTGCCGGCCGGTGCTACGCTCTTAATGAGTGAGCATTTACTTGTGATTGGTGAGGATCATGACGCAGGCGCCCCTTCGATGCGGTCCGCGCCCGGCGGACGCGTTCCGGCCGGCCGACGCGCTGCTGCCGGCCGCGCTCGACCTGGTCCGGCCCTGCCCCGCCAGGGCCGACTTCATCGAGCTGTGCTTCACCACCCCAGAGGGACCGTTCCAGTGGTGCTTCTCCGACCCGGCGCGGGACGAGGAACCGGTCGAGGAGCACGGCGACGGCCCGCTGGCGCTGGCCATCGGGCCGTACGGCGTCCAGGCGCACCACGTGCGCGGTGGCGGCCCGGCCCTCGGCCCCGCGATCCAGCCCGGTGCCGCGCTGCCCATGATCCTGGCGGGCGCGGAAGTGCTGATCATGAGCCGGCTGGTCACCGCGAACCGCTGACCCGACGATTGGAGACCGGATGCCGAGGCGGATACCCAAGAGCTGGGAGGGCATCACCCCCGGGTGGATGACATCGGTCCTGGCCGACCACCACCCTGGTGCCGAGGTCGGTGAGGTCACCGTCGTCACGCACGACGACGGCAGCAACCGGCGGGCCCGCCTCAAGCTCGGCTACACGGCCGGGAGCGGACCCGAGACCGTCTTCCTCAAGGCCCACAACAAGGCGCACCGGATCGTCCACCTGCGCAACGGCAACCTGTGGGGTGAGGCGCGGCTGTTCGCCTCGGGCGTCTCCCTGCCGCTCGAGCATCCGACCGTCTACCGGGCCGTCGTCGACCGCCCGCACCTGGACTTCCTGCTCGTGATGGAGGACCTCAGCGCCCGCCACGTGGACCCGCGCGACTCCACCCGCCCGATGACGGTCGAGCAGGTGGCGAACGGGCTCCGCGCGCTGGCCGCCCTGCACGGCAAGTACTGGGGCCTGTCACGCGACACCCACCCCCGGCTCGGCTGGGTGAAGACCTGGAAGGCCACCAGGGGCTGGCGGACCAGCCTCGCCAAGCGCACCCCGGCGGGCGTGGAGAAGGCGGCGCCGCGGCTGCCGGCGGAGGTGACCCGCTACAGCGGAGAGCAGCTCCTCGAACTCTGGACGCGCTACGTCGCGACGCTCACCGACGGCCCCATGACCCTGCTGCACGGTGACACCCACATCGGCAACACCTACCTGCTGCCCGACGGCGACGTCGGCTTCCTCGACTGGCAGGTCGTCAGGCGCGGCAACTGGTCCCAGGACGTGGGTCACTTCCTCATCGGCTCGCTGACCGAAGAGGACCGCCGGGCCTCCGAGGCCGAGCTGATGGAGGAGTACCGGCGGGCGCTGAAGCTGCCCGCCGACCGGCTGCCCTCGGCCGAGGAGGCGTGGCTGCGCTACCGGGCGTCCGCCCTCTACGGCCTGGTCATCTGGCTGTCGACGCTCGGCTCGGTCGGGTACCAGACCGCGGAGATCTCGCAGGCGCTCGTCGAGCGGTTCGCCGCCGCGACCGCCGAACTGGACGCCGTCGCGGCGCTCGATCAGCTCGCTCTCGGCCGCACGGCCTGACGCGGCTCGGCCCGACACGGCTCGGCCCGCCGCGGACGCGAATCCGTCCGCGGCGGGCCGCTCCATCCGCTACTCGATGGGTTCGTAGAACGCGACCGCGGGCGGCGGGTCCATCCGCAGCACGTCGCTCGTCTCGATCTCGCCCGCGGCGGAGCGCCTGCGCAGCTCCTTGAGGGACTCGTCGGGCTCGTCCGCCTCGATCTCGTAGATCGCCAGGTAGGGCGGGAGCGACGGGTCGGCGTCCCCCTGGAGCTTGAACCGGCGGGCGCTGACGAAACCCGGCACGGCGCGCACCTGGGGCATGTGGGTGCCGCTGTACCACTCGTTGTACTCGTCCTCGCGCGCCGGATCGCTCGGACCGGACTGGACGACCATGATCCGCTTCGGCATGGGCCACCTCCTGAGTGTTCGGGCGGGTAAGGTCAGCCGGTCCGCCCGCCGACCGGTGCGCGGCGCAGCTCGGCCACCCGCTCGCGCCAGGCGACCACGGCGGCCTCCTTGATCCCCGCGTATCCCTTGATCGACAGCGCGGAGCCGGCGAGGCCGACGAGCGCGTCGTAGGGCAGCTCGCACGACGGCGCGACGATCTCGCCGATCAGCCGCTCGTACTCCGCGGCGACGGCCCGCTCCATGCGCCGGTCCCGATCCCAGCCGAAGACGTCCAGCGGCGTCCCGCGCACCCGCTTCATCCGGCGCAGCACGCGGAAACCCAGCGCGTACGGCTTGCCCATCGGGAGCTTCTTCTTGCGCCCGAGCCGGCGCAGGAAGGGGGGGTGGAGCTGGTAGGCCACCGAGTAGGGGCCCTCGATCCCGAGGTCGCGCGCGACCTGGTCGTAGTCGACCTTGAGGTGCAGCCGGGCGACCTCGTACTCGTCCTTGTAGGTGAGCAGCTTGAACCACGCCTCCGCGACCGCCTCGGTGAGCCGCCAGCCGTGCTCGGCGCCGTCGCGGGCGGCGGCCCGCTCCACCAGGCCGAGGAACCGCTCGGCCCGCCGCGCGTTCTGGTAGTCGACGGCCTGGGCCGCACGCCGGGTGAGAAGGTCGCGCAGCTCGTCCGGCAGGTCGCGGGCGGCGACCAGCCGGGCCGCCGTCTCCAGCGCGGTGGCCGACGGGTCGAAGACGCCCTCGGCTGCCTTCCCGTCCTCGTTCGCCGCGGCGGCGGCGAGGGCCGCCTCGACGGCCGCGGGGTCGTGCACCGCCCAGCGGCCCCACTCGAACGCCTCCCGGTTCGTCGCGGCGGCCTTGCCCTGCTTCTTGATCGCCAGCTCGACGTCGGCGAGCGCGACGGGCAGCCCGCCGAGCTGGAACGCGGCGCCGAGCAGCACCACGTTCGCCAGGAGGTGGTCGGCGAAGACGGCCTCGGCGACGCGCTGGGAGTCGAGGAGGGCGACGCGTCCCCCGGCCACCCGCTCGGTGATCGCCGCTTCGAGGCTCCCGAGGTCGGGCGGCGCGACGTCGCTCTGCAGCATCGCGGTGGTCGGCGTGACGTTCCGGTCGATGACGGCGACCGTCCGTCCGGGGCGGACCTTGGCGAGGTGGGCCGGGCCCGCGGCCTGGAGGATGTCGCCGGACAGGTACAGGTCGGCGCCGCCGCCGCTGACCGTCGCCGCGCCGAGGGCGCCGCGGTCGGCGGCCAGGTGCAGGTGCGAGACGACCGCGCCCGCCTTCTGCGACAGGCCCGTCTGGTCCATGCCGCCGATGACGAATCCGGCGGCCTCGGCGGCGGCGGCGATGATGCGGTTCGCGGTGACCACGCCGGTGCCGCCGATGCCGGTGAAGTAGATGCCGTACTGCCCGTCGACCGGCGGCGTCTCGGGCTCGGGCAGCGTGCCCGGCGGCGGCGACGGCCGGGCCGTCCGGCGTCCGGCGGGCTCGGGCGGCCTGCGCCGTCCGCCGCTCTTCGGCGTGATCGTCACGAACGACGGGCAGTCGCCCTCGATGCAGGTGTAGTCGCGGTTGCAGGACGGGTCGTGGATCTGCCGCTTCTCGCCGAACTCGGTCTCGAGCGGCAGCACCGAGAGGCAGTTGCTCTTCACGCTGCAGTCGCCGCAGCCCTCGCACACGGCCTCGTTGATGACGACCCGGCGCGGCGGGTCGGGCAGCTCGCCGCGCTTGCGCAGCCGGCGCGCCTCGGCCGCGCACCGCTGGTCGTAGATGATCGCGGTGACGCCGGGCACCTTGCGCAGCTCCTCCTGCACGTCCGGGAGCCGGTCGCGGCTCAGCACCCGGACGCCGTCGGCCCAGCGCGCCCGGCGGCCGTAGTGCCCGGGATCCTCGGCGCACACGACGATCTTCCGGACGCCCTCGGCCTCCAGCGCCCGCGTCATGGCGGGCACGTCCATCAGCCCGGTGACGTCCTGGCCGCCGGTCATGGCCACCGCGGCGTTGTAGAGGATCTTGAAGGTGACGTCGGCTCCGGCGGCGACGCTCGCGCGGATGGCCAGCGTCCCGGAGTGGCTGAGGGTGCCGTCGCCCAGGTTCTGGATGACGTGCGGCTCGGCGACGAACGGCTGCAGCCCGATCCAGGGGACGCCCTCGGCGCCCATCGGGGTGGGCGGGAGGCTGCGCATGCCCTCGTGCCGCGCCTCGAAGTACATGATCCCGTGGCAGCCGACGCCGCCGCCGACGAGCGCGCCGTCCGGCGCGACGGTCGACCGGTTGTGCGGGCAGCCGCTGCAGAAGCCCGGCGCGCGGGACGGCGGCTGGAGCAGTGGCAGGCCGATCCTCGTCGCGGATGCCGCCTTCTTCGCCTGCTTCTCCGGTGCCTTCTCGTGCCGGGGCTCGAGGTCGGGCAGCAGCCTGGTGAGGATGCCGGCGATCGCCGTCGCGTCCAGCTCGCCCACCGACGACGCCAGGGTCCGCCCCGAGCCGTCGCGCTTGCCGAGCACGGGGACGCGGCTCGCGGCCTCGTGCAGGATGCCGCGCAGCCGCGTCTCGACGAACGGCCGCTTCTCCTCGATCACGACGAGCCGCTCGACGGAGCCGGCGAACTCCAGGACCGTCTCCTCCACCAGCGGATAGGTCATGCCGAGCTTCAGGATCCGCACGCCCGCACCGGCGAGGTCGCCGGCGCGGACCCCGAGGTCGGCGAACGCCTGCACCACGTCGAAGTACGTCTTGCCCGCGCAGACCACGCCGAGCCGGGCGCCCGGCTCTGCGCCGACGACACGGTCGATGCCGTTGTGCCGGGCGTACGCCTGGGCGGCGCGGAGCCGATGCTCCACCACCAGCGCCTCCTGGCCGGGAACGGCGTGCGGGCCGATGGTGGCGAGGGGCCGGTGCCGCCACGGGCCGCCGTCGATGACAACGCCGTCGGGGAGTTCCGGGCGGTGCCGGGCGGGATCGAGGTCGACGGTGCCGACGCCGTCCGCCACCGATGTGACGATCTTCAGCCCGGCCCAGCAGCCGGCGTACCGGGAGAGCCGGAAGGCGTGCACGCCCAGGTCGAGGACGTCCTGCTGGTCCCCCGGGTACAGCACCGGGACGCAGGCGTCCTCGAAGGTGAACTGGCTGTCGCAGGCCAGCGTGGACGACTTGGACAGCGGATCGTCGCCGCAGAACATGACGACGCCGCCGTTCGGGCCCGCGCCCATCGCGTTGGCGTGCTTGATCGCGTCGCCGGCCCGGTCCAGGCCCGGCCCCTTGCCGTACCAGGCGCCCGCGACGCCGTCGACGCCGTCGTACTCGATGACGGCGCCCATCTGGCTGCCCCAGACGGTCGCGGCGGCGAGCTCCTCGTTGAGGCCGGGGCGGTGGACGATCCGGTGCTCGGCCAGGACGTCGCCCATCCGGTCCAGGGTGAGGTCGAAGCCGCCCAGCGGCGACCCCGGGTACCCGGAGACCATCGTGGCCGTCGTCAGGCCGTCCCTCTCGTCGAGCTGCTGCCTGAGCACGAGCAGGCGCGCGAGCGTGTCGACCCCGGAAAGGATCGCCTCCGCCGGGGATCGATCGGAGTCCGTCACGGAAAGACCTCGGGGTTGACGTAGGCGAAGGCGCCGTCCTTCAGGACGGCCCTACGGAGTTCCGGGCGCTGCAGGACGGTGATGTCGGCGGTGGGGTCGCCGTCGACGATCAGCAGGTCGGCCAGGCCGCCCTCGCGGACCTGCCCGGTGTCGAACCCGGCGGCCGGCCCCATGTTGCGAGTGGCGGTGTGGATCGCCTCGACCGGCGTCATGCCCGCCAGCTCGACGTACCGCTGCAGTTCGGCGGCATAGGTGCCGTGGTGGGTCCACTGGTGGCCGAAGTCGCCGCCCGCCAGGATCTTGATGCCGGCGTCCCGCAGCATCCCCATCCCCTCGACCTGGGAGCGGAACTCCTCGGGGTACCCGGCCGCCTCGACCTTCTCCGGCGCGATGCCCCACGGCTCGGCGTGACCGCTCACCATCGCGTAGAGGTAGTGCAGGCCGGGGCACACCCAGACGTCGTCGCGCCGGGCCTCCAGCGCCTTGACCGCCTCGCCGTCGAGGAAGCACGCGTGGTGGATGATGCGGACGCCGGTGCGCGCCGCCATGGCGACGCTGGCCGAGCCGCGCGCGTGCGCGGTGATGAACGCGCCGTGCCTGTCGGCCTCCTCGACGGCGGCGGCCAGCATCTCGTCGTTCATGTAGACGTCTTCGGAGGGGTACTCGGGCACGACGCCGTCGCCGGAGATGAACAGCTTGAGCGCCTTCACTCCGGTGTCGCACTGGCGGGCGACGACCTCGCGCAGGTCCTTGGCGTTCGTGACGACGTCCATCAGCCCGCCGTCGCCGCCGAGGCCGCCCTCCTCGGCGACCATGGGGCCGCTCGGGACGATCCGCGGCCCGGGGATGAGCCCGCGGTCGATGGCGTCCTTCGCGAGCAGATCGTCCTCGGGCTGGGTGACGCCCGCGCCGATGACGGTGGTGTAGCCGCTCTCCAGGAACGTGCGCGCCACGGCCGCGACGTCGAGCATGTGCTTGTTGGGCGGCGTGGTGGCGATGGCCCCGTGGTCGAACACGAAGTCCAGGGGCCAGCTGGTGTGCACGTGGGCGTCGCCGAGGCCGGGCAGCACGGTGGCGCCCTTCAGGTCGACGATCCGGGTCGACGCCGGATCGGCGTCGAGGCGGTGCGGCGCGACCTTGGCGACCCGGTCGCCCTCGATCAGGACGTCGCCGTCCCGCGGCCGCTCCTCCGGGTCGCCGGAACAGGCGAGCACGCGGGCGTTCTTCAGCAGTGTCCGCTCGGGCACCTTCGACCTCCTGGATCGGGCGAACGGTGGCTGCACACTAGGCGAGCGCCGATCCGGATCGCGGACCGGGGGCGAACCTGATCGGCAGGTCCGCCGGGGAGCGGGTCATGCCGCGGTGGTAGCGGACCTCCGCGCCCTCCTGCAGCCGGATGTCGTCGAGGCGCCGCACCAGCTCCTCCAGCGCCACGCGCAGGTTGAGCCGGGCGAGGTTGGACCCGGCGCAGCGGTGCGGGCCGACGCCGAAGCTGAGGTGCCGGTTGCGCTCGCGGTCGATGACGAAGGAGTCGGGGTCGTCGAACTCGTCGCCGTCCCGGTTGGCCGAGGCCCAGTGCAGCAGGATCTTGTCGCCCTTCTTGAGCTCGCGTCCGCCGAGCTCGTAGTCGCGCATCACGGTGCGGCCGACCGAGACGAACGAGGGCCCGAGGCGCAGCAGCTCCTGGACGGCGCCCGGGATCAGCTCGGGTCGGGCGCGCAGCGTGGCGGGGATGTCCGGCTCGTTGCAGAACCGGGCGAGCATCAGCCCGAGCGCGCCGGCCGTGGTGTCCAGCCCGCCGAGGATCAGCAGCTGGACGGTGCCGATGATCTCGTCCTCGGTGATGGGGCGGCCGTCGATGTCGGCGTTGATCACCGCGTCGACGACGTCCCCGCGGGCCGGACCGCGGGCCCGGTCCCGGATGAAGTCCTTGACCCACTGGTGCAGGCCGCGCCAGGACTCCCCGGCGTCCGGGGCGTCCGGGGTCGACGACGTGGAGGCCAGGCGGGCCACCTCCTCCAGGTCCTCGGCGGGCGCGTGCAGCACGAAGTCGAAGAACGCCAGGCTGGGCAGCGGCCGGGCGAACGCCTCCATGAAGTCGCAGGCGCCGTCCTCGATGAAGCCGTCGATGAGGCGGGTCACCAGCGCGCGGGTCCGGTCCTCGTACGCGGCGACCGCGGTGGGCGTGAAGTACGGGTTGATCAGGCGCTTGAAGATGCGCGCCTCGGGCGGGTCGGCCTGGACGGGGAGGTTGCGGATCACGGTCGGGGCGTCGGCCACCCCGAGGCCGTGGGCGGAGCTGAACACCTCCCAGTTCTGCGCCACCTCGACGACGTCCTCGTACTTCGACACCACCCAGAAGCCCTTGTGCTCCTCGCTGTGCGCCACGGGGCACAGTTCCCGCATCCGCGCCATCGTGGCGGGCAGGGTGGCGGCCAGGTCGGCGGAGAGGTGGTCGAAGTGGCGCAGGCACCAGTCGGCGGGCAGGGCACCGCCTTCACCGGGTAGGGCACCGCTCGGCGGCGTCGTCTCGTCCATCGTCTCCCCTGCCTGGTCGGCGGTCCGAACGTCCGCCCCGGGCCGCGGACCCAGGACATTTCGCACTCTAACAAGGTGAGTGATTACTTTCTAGGCTGGACCATGCGCCTCCCGGCTTTGGTAAGTGAACACTCTTTTATCTTGCGGTGAGCGTCGCTACAGTGTCGAAACATGGAGGTCACCCGCCCGGAAGCCGCCCGTCCAGGCGGCGTCGAGGGCTCCGGCGCGGCCCCGTCCCTGCCGATCTGACGAGGAGTATCCATGTCGACGCTCTCCCCCACCGGCCCGCCGGCACCGGCCATCCTCGACGGCCGCCCCAAGAGGCTGCTGATCGGCGGGGAGTGGGTGGACGCGGCCGGCGGCGGAACGTTCCCGAGCGTGAACCCCTCGACCGGCGAGGTGATCGCCGAGCTGGCCGAGGCCGGGCCGGCGGACGCCGACCGCGCGGTCGCCGCGGCCCGCGCGGCGTTCGAGGGCCCCTGGCGGCGGACCAAGCCCCGGGACCGGCAGGACCTGCTGTGGGCGTTCGCCGACGCCCTGCAGGAGCACTACGAGGAGCTCCGCGTCCTGGAAGCCGTCGACATGGGACTCCCGGTCGGCCGCACCCGCTCCACCCCCCGCGCGGCCTGGGAGGCGGAGGTGCTGCGGTACTACGCCGGCTGGGCCACGAAGATCCACGGCGAGACCCTGCCGAACTCGCTGCCGGGCTCGGTGCTCAGCTACACCCTCAAGGAGCCGGTCGGCGTCGTCGCCGCGATCGTCCCGTGGAACCGGCCGATCAGCAACGCCGTCTGGAAGATCGCGCCGGTGCTCGCCACCGGCTGCACGATGGTGCTCAAACCGGCCGAGGAGGCGAGCCTGGTCGCCCTCCGCCTCGGCGAACTGCTGCTCGGCATCGGCCTGCCCGAGGGCGTCGTCAACATCGTCACCGGCCACGGCGAGGGGGTCGGCGCGGCGCTCACCGGGCACCCCGGCGTCGACAAGGTGGCCTTCACCGGGTCCACCGAGACCGGGCGCCGGATCGTCCGGGCGTCCGCGGGGAACCTGAAGCGGCTGTCGCTGGAGCTCGGCGGCAAGTCCCCCGACGTGGTCTTCGCCGACGCCGACCTGGCCAAGGCGATCCCCGGCGCGGCCATGGGGGTGTTCTACAACTCGGGCCAGGTGTGCTGCGCGGGGACGCGCATCTTCGTCGAACGTCCCGTCTACGACGAGTTCGTCGACGGCGCCTCGGAGTTCGCCAAGAAGCTGAAGGTCGGCAACAGCCTCGACCCGGAGACCAAGATCGGGCCGCTGGTGTCGGCGGTGCAGCTCGAGCGCGTCACCGGCTACCTCGGCATCGCGCGCGAGGAGGGCGTGCGCACCACCGCGGGCGGGCACCGGGTCGAGACGGGCGAGCTGGCCAACGGGTACTTCGTGGCCCCCACCGTCTTCGCGGACGTGCGCGACGACATGCGGGTGGCCCGCGAGGAGATCTTCGGTCCCGTCGCGTGCGTGCTGCCGTTCGACTCCCTGGAGGAGGTGGCCGCCCGCTCGAACGACACCGAGTACGGGCTCGCGGGCGGCATCTGGACCCGCGACGTGGGCAAGGCGCACCGGCTGGCGCAGGAGCTCCAGACCGGAACGGTCTGGGTCAACACGATGCTGCTCATGGATCCCGCCGTCCCGTTCGGCGGCTACAAGAGCAGCGGATACGGCCGGGAGATGGGAGGGGACTCGCTGGACGAGTACCTCAACGTCAAGTCCGTCTGGATCGACACCGCATGAGCTGACACGGCTTGAGCTGACACGGCTTGAGCTGACACGGCTTGAGCTGACACGGCTTGAGCTGGCACGGCTTGAGCTGGCACGGCCTGAATCGGCACGGCCTGAACTACACCGCCTGAGCTGACACGGCGCTGAGAGGAACCACATTGTCGGAACTATGGCAATTCGCCTTGGTCGGTCTGGCGGGAGGCGGCGCGTACGCGCTGGTAGCCCTCGGTATCGTCGCGGTCTACCGCGGCTCGGGGATCCTCAACTTCTCCCAGGGCGCCATCGGCATGGCCGCGAGCTATGTCTTCTGGGACCTGTACAAGGAGGGCGACGGCTCCCTGCCGGTGGTGCCCGCGGTGGTCATCGGCGTACTGGTCGGAACCGCGCTGGGGGTGGCCTTCTACCTGCTGGTCGTGCGCTTCCTGCACAGCTCCTCCGAGATGGCGAAGGTCGTGGCCACGCTCGGGTTCATGCTGCTGCTGCAGAGCGCGGCCGTGAAGATCTACGGCACCCAGCCGCACCTGCTCAAGCCGCTGTTCGGCGACGGCAAGGTGACCGTCTTCGGCGCCTTCATGACCTACGACACGCTGGCGATCCTGCTCATCACGATCGCGCTCGGGATCGGGCTGACGCTCCTGTTCCGCCGCACCAGGCTCGGCATGCGGGCCACCGCGCTGTGGGAGAACCCGCAGGCCGCCGCGGCCATCGGGGTCTCCCCGCTGCCGACGGGCATCACCACCTGGGCGCTCGGCGGCGCCATGGCGGCGTTCGGCGGCATCCTGCTCATCCCCATCACCGGTCTCACGCCGAGCACGCTGACGCTGCTGGTCATCCCGGCCATGGCGGCCGCGCTCGTCGGACGGTTCACGGGCATCTGGCCCACCATCGGGGTCGGGCTGGCGCTCGGCGTCGCAGAGTCGCTGATGCGCAAGTACGAGATCAACAGCGGTGTCATCTCCTCTGTGCCGTTCGCGGTGATCATCGTCGTCGTGGTGCTGGGCGGGACCGCGCTGCCCGGCCGCGGCGAGGTACTCCTCCGGCGGCTGCCCCGGGTGAGCGCCGGACGGGTCAAGCCGGTGTCGCTGGTGGTCGCGGCCGTCGTGGGCCTGGTCATCGCGGGCTCGTCCCCCACCTGGGGATCAGCGATGATCAACACGACCGTGTTCGGGCTGCTGGCGCTGTCGGTCCTCGTCGTCACCGGATACGCGGGGCAGATCAGCGTGGCGTGCGCGGCGCTGGCCGGGTTCGGCTCGTTCGTCGCCGCACGTGCCAGCAGCGACCTGCACCTGCCCTTCCTGCTCTGCCTGCTGGCCGGCACGCTTGCGGCGGTCCTGCTCGGCCTGCTGATCGGCGGCCCGGCGGTGCGGGTGCGCGGGGTCAACCTCGCGATCATCACGCTCGGCCTCTCGCTGGCGGTGGAGAACCTGATCCTGCTGCAGCCCTCGATGACCGGCGGCAGTGACGGCATGGTGGTGGAGAGCCCCACCCTGCTCGGGCTCGACCTCAACCCGTCGGCCTATCCGAGCCGCTACGCCGTCGTGTGCGTGGTGGTCCTCGCGATCGCGGCGGTGGCGGTGCTCAACGTGCGGCGCGGCGAGTCCGGCCGCCGGTACCTGGCGGTGCGGGCCAACGAGCGGGGCGCGGCGTCGGTCGGCGTCTCGGTCGCCGGCGCCAAGCTGGGCGCGTTCGCCACCTCGGCCGCACTGGCCGGCCTGGCGGGCGCGCTGTCGGCGTTCCGGTTCACCATCGCCGACTTCACCGGCTACGGCGTGTTCAACTCGATCACGACGCTGGCCTTCACCGTGGTCGGCGGCGTCGGCTTCGTGGCGGGCGCCGTGTTCGCCGCCGTCACCTCCCAGGGCGGGCTGTTCGCCAACTTCGTCAGCAACGTGCTGGACCTGACGACGATCGACGCCTGGCTCGCCATCTTCTCCGGCCTGTTCGTCATGGACATGATGATCCGGATGCCGGACGGCGTGATCCTGCACATGTCCTCGCTGAAGGACCGGACCGGCCGGCTCCTCGCGTCCGCGCTGCCGGTCGGCGCGCGCGCCCGGCGCGACCGTCCCGACACCGCCCGTGCGGAAAGCGGGCGGGCCGAGCCCGCGGCGGCGGAGCCGGACGCATCGAAGCCGGCCGAGGCCCCGGTGACGCTGCCGCACGTGTCGGGCGTCGAACCCGGCTCGACGGTCCTGGCCGCCCGCGACGTCCGGGTGACCTACGGCGGCATCGTGGCGGTGAAGGACGTCTCGCTGGAGCTCGCCGCGGGCAAGGTGGTCGGCGTGGTCGGGCCGAACGGCGCCGGCAAGACGACCCTGCTCGACGCGCTGACCGGCTTCGCCCCCTCGGCCCTGGGCGCGATCGAGCTGCGCGGCCGCGACGTCGGCCGGCTGAAGGCGCACGCCCGCGCCCGGCTCGGCATGGGCCGGACGTTCCAGAACCTGGAGCTGTTCGACGACCTGTCGGTCCGCGAGAACATCCTCACCGGGCTGGACGGCCGGGGCCGCGCGGCCTACCTGCGCGACCTGGTCCGCCCGCGCCGCGGCACGCTGAACGAGGCCGCCCGCGCGGCGGTCGTGCTGCTGGACCTGGAGCGCGACCTCGACACGGTCGTCGCGGACCTGCCGCAGGGCCGCCGCCGGATGGTCGCCATCGCCCGGCTCGTCGCCCAGCAGCCGGCGGTCGTCCTGCTGGACGAGCCGGCGGCCGGGCTGAACGGGGCCGAGCGCCGCACCGCGGGCGAGCTGTTCCGGGCCCTCGCCGACCAGCTCGGCGCGGCGGTGCTGCTGGTCGAGCACAACATCGACGTCGTCGCGGCGACGTGCGACCACGTGATCGTCTTGCACAACGGCGAGGTGCTCTCGTCCGGTCCGCCCGCCGAGGTGCTGCGCGAGCAGGCCGTCCGCGACGCGTACCTGGGCCGCCTGACTCCCGCCGAGCAGGTGCCCGAACCCGAACGGCACTGACGGACCCTGAAGAAAGGCACCGTAAAGCGCTCGGCGGGAACCCGGTCACCATCCGGGTTCCCGCCGAGCGCTTGGCTTCGGTGCTCTCCGCTCAGGCGGCGTCGTCGAGGCCGCCCAGGTAGATCCGTTCGATCTCCTCCTCGCGGGCGATCAGCTCCGCCCCGGGCATCTCGGCCCGGATCAGGCCCTCGTTCATGATCAGGACGCGGTCCGCCACGCCGGCGGCGTAGTGCACGCCCTGCTCGACGAGCAGGATCCCGGCGCCCGTCGACTCGGCCACCGACCGCAGCCGCGACAGCAGCCGCTCGCAGACCGTCGGCGCCAAACCGAACGACAGCTCGTCGATCAGGATGGCGGACGGGTGCCGGCCCACCGTGCGGGCCAGCGCCAGCATCTGCTGCTCGCCTCCGCTGAGCACCCCGGCGCGCAGCCGCAGCTTCGGCTTCAGCTCGGGGAACATCTCGGTCGCCACGTCCGGGTCGACGCTGGCCAGGTCGAGGTTCTGCCGCGTCGTCAGCGACGGGAAGACGCTCCGCCCCTCCAGGAGGATCCCCACCCGGCCGCGGCTGCGCTTGTGCGCGGGACCGCGCAGCGGCGTCCCGTCGACCCGCACCTCGCCCTCGTGCTTGCCGAGGAAACCGGCGATGGCCATCAGCGTGGTCGTCTTCCCGGCGCCGTTGCGGCCGAGCAGCCCGACGATCTCGCCGTGCCCGACCGAGAGCGTCACGTCATGGACGACGGCCATGCCGCCGTAGCCGGCGGTCAGCCCGCGCACCTCCAGCGCCGGCGCGGCGCCGTCACCGGTCATCGCCCGGCCTCCGCTTCGTCCCGGGACGTGCCCGCCGCGGCGAGCGCCGCGGCGAACCCGCGGTGCAGGTGCTGGGGCGCGGGCTCGTTGCGGCCGAAGACGACCGTGTCGAGCAGTCCGGTGCGGACGCCGGGCTCGGTACGGCCGGCGACCCAGAAGTCCTCGCCGTCGACGACCGTCTCGCAGATCCACGGCGCCTGCTCGACGAACTTCTTCCGCTCCTCCTCGCTGAGCCCGGGCCGCATGTACGAGGTGTGCACGACCTCCGACGTCGCCTCGTCGACCGGCAGGATCTGCCACAGCTCCACGTGCCGGCTGTCGAAGGTCAGCTGGGTGTTGGGGAACAGCGCGTACTGGTAGCTGAAGTGCGCCGTCACGTCGCCCCATTCGCTCTCCGGCTTGCCCCGCAGCACGTCGATGGACCGCAGCGCCGAGCAGTTGCGCAGGTGCGGACCGAAGGCGTCGAAGGTCAGGACCCCGCCGTAGGCGTACGCCGCGAGCGTCGTCCGGTGCAGGTAGTTGAAGTGGTAGTTCTCGCGGAAGGTGTCCAGGGTGACCTTCCAGTTGGCCTTGACCGGGTGGACGTGCGGGTCGCTGAACGGCTCCCAGTCGGCGAAGTCGAGCATGGCGAACTCGTCGATGAGCCCCGGGCCGAGGAACCCGTCGAGGTCGAGCGGGGGGCCGCCGGGGCGCAGGCGGCCGATGACCAGCCCGTAACCCTCGGCGACCGGCAGTTCCACCAGCCCTTTGTCCTCCTTGCACATGCCGGCGAAGGCGTCGTCGACGGGGACGCGGGTCAGCCGACCCTGAAGGTCGTAGGTCCAGGAGTGGAAGGGGCAGGTGAACTTCTTCGCCTGCCCGCCGCCGTCGGCGACCCGCACGCCCCGGTGCCGGCAGGCGTTCGCCAGCGCGTGCACCTTCCCCTGCTCGTCCCTGGTCAGCAGGATCGGCGTGCCGCAGATGTCGACGGTGCGGAACGTCCCGGGCCCGGGGAGCGCGCCCGACAGGCAGAGGACCTGCGGATGGTTCCGGAACAGGACCTCGACCTCCCTGGCATGGTGCTCCGCCGAGTAGATGTCGGTCGACAGCTCCATCACGTCGTCGGCGAGATCGGTGGTGCGGTTCTCGATGTGGTGCAGCAAGCGGCGCGCGAGACTGCGCTCGAGTGCTTCCCTGTCCACGGTCTCCTCCTCGTCGGCCGTCGGCCGTCGGCGACTGGACGGACGGTCGGTTAGGGATGGTCAAGGTGAACGGCTCCGGGCCGGTGGCGGCCGGCGCCTGCGCTCGCCAACGAGCCTAGATAGTAACCACTCACTCTGCAATGGGCGGCGCCGCCTGCGGTAACGGCGCTTCGCGGGTCGCGCCCCCAGGGGACTGCCGGAGGGCTAAGGAGTCTTGATGGTGTAAGGCTTGGGCTCGGTCACCACCGGCTCGCCGTTCTCGTACACGCCCTTGGTCGCCGAGGTGTTCTTGATCCGCGGCATCGCGGGCACCGGCGTCGCGGTGAAGTCGATCGGAGCCGTCGCGCCCATGGTGTCGAACGCCTTCTGCCCGTCCAGCCAGGCTTTGATCTTCTCCGCGTCCGGCCCGCCCGCCGCCGGGATGATCTTCGTGAGCAGCTTCATCCCGAGCCAGGCGTTCAGCGCGCCGTCGGCGATGGGGTTGGTGATGCCGCCCACCTTCGGCCCGTACTTCGCGATGTCGGCCTCGAACTCCTTGCGCACGGTTCCGCCGTAGGCCAGGACTCCGAGGTTGGGCTGCCGCAGATCCGTCAGCGTCCTCACCACCTGCGGCGAGACCTCGATGCTGGGGATCACCCAGCGGAGCCGGGTGAGGCCGACCTGATGGCAGGCCTGGATCAGCGACGGACTCTGGCCCGCGCTGATCGCGAGCACGGCGGTGTCCGCGCCCGTCTCCTTGATCTTGAGGCAGGTGGGCTGGAAGTCGGCGGTGGTCGCGGGCAGCGTCACCGAACTGACCCCGATCGACTTGGGGTAGTAGGTGGTCGCGCGCTTCCGGCTCTCCTGGGCGATGACGCTGTCCGAGGACACGTACGCGACCTTCCTGGTGGTCGGCGGGAGCATCTGCGGCACGATCCAGTACTGCACCAGCACCGGCTGCAGCACGTAGACGCGATCGTTCTTCAGCGAGTCCAGGCTCGACCCGAGGCTGGCCCACGAGATGCTCTTGGCGGCCTTGAGAGCCGGGACGAGGCCCGCCTCCATGTTGCCGTCGTCGCCCACCATCATCAGGACCCTGTCCTGCGTCAGCAGCTTCTGCGCACACAGCGCGGCACCCTGCGGGGTGCCCTTGTCGTCGCAGACGACGACCTCCACCTTGCGTCCGCCGATCCCGCCCGCGCCGTTGATCGCCGCGGCCGCGATCTTGGCCCCCTGCGGTACCCAGGGATGGGAGTAGGAGCTGGTCTGCAGCCCCGCCATGATGCCCAGCTTGATCGGACCGTCGCCGTCCGCCCCGCCTCCCCCGGCCAGTCCGCACCCCGAGCCGGCCAGCGAGACCGCCGCGAGCGCGGCCGTGAACCGATGACTAATGCGCATGTCACTCCAGAGAGCAAGGGCCCGGGCGTGCCGGCCGGACCACATCCCCGACCTGGGCTGGAGCGTAGTCAGTAATTACTCACTCCGCAATGCCTCCGCCTCAGGAGACACGGAGGGCGACTACGATCAATCAGAGTGAACATTTACTAATCAAGTGCGGATCGCTAGGGTGAGGGCGAGAGCCCGTGGAGTTCCGCCGCCTTTGGAGGAGAAGATGGTGAAGCTGGCCGAAGGTGTCCGGGTCATTGACGCGGACGCCCACCTGACCGAGCGGCACGACCTGTTCACCGAGCGGGCACCCAAGGGGTATGAGGACAAGGTCCCCCACGTCGTACGGATCGACGGGGTGGACATGTGGGTGCTCGAGGGCAAGACGTTCGGAAAGGCGGGATCCGGCGGCACCATCGACCCCGAGGGCAAGAAGCATCCCTTCCGGACCTCCCAGGGCGGGTCCTGGGGCATCGACGACGTCCACCCGGCGGCGTGGGACACCAGGGAACGGGTCCGCCTGCTGGACGACCTCGGTATCGACGCGCAGGTGCTCTACCCCAACTCCATCGGTATCGGCGGCCAGAACCTGTACAACTCCGTCAAGGACAAGACGGCCGTCCGGCTCTGCCTGCAGCTGTACAACGAGGCCATGGCGGAAGTGCAGGAGGAGTCGGGGAACCGGCTGCTGCCCATGCCGATCATGCCCGCGTGGGACATCGAGGCGTGCGTGCGCGAGGCGAAGCGGTGCGCCGAGATGGGCTTCCGGGGGGTCAACATGACGGCCGACCCGCAGGACTCCGGCTCCCCCGACCTGGGCGACCCGGCATGGGACCCGTTCTGGGAGGCGTGCGCCGGCCTCAATCTGCCCGTCCACTTCCACATCGGCGCGAGCCAGACGGCCCTCTCCTACTTCGGCACCACCTACTGGCCCAGCCAGGACGACTACGTGAAGCCGGCCATCGGCGGCGCGTCCCTGTTCCAGAACAACTCGCGGCTGCTGCTCAACAGCGCGTACTCGGGGATGTTCGACCGCCACCCGAACCTCAAGATGGTCTCCGTCGAAAGCGGCATCGGGTGGGTGCCCTTCATGCTCGAAGCGATGGACTACGAGCTCGAGGAGAACGCCCCGGAGTGGTTCGACAAGCTGCAGAAGCTCCCGTCGGAGTACTTCCGCGACAACTGGTACGCGACGTTCTGGTTCGAGACCGGCCGCGGTGACCTGCAGCATCTGATCGACGCGGTCGGCGAGGACAACGTCATGTTCGAGACCGACTTCCCGCACCCCACCTGCCTGCATCCCGACCCGGTCGAGAAGGTGACCGAGAAGATCGCCACCCTCCGGCCCGAGTCGCAGCGCAAGGTCATGGGCGGCAACGCCGCCAAGCTGTACAAGCTCTAGGGCGTGCTCGGCAAGCGCCTTCGTCCCGCCCGGTCGGGCGCTGAATCGGGGATGGACGCGATGCGGGTGCTGGTGGTGGGAGGGACCGGACCGACGGGCCCGCACGTCGTGCGGGGGCTGCTGGAGCGCGGCCACGACACCACGATCTTCCACCGCGGCGCCCATGAGCCGCCGGAGCTCGCCGGTGTCGAGCACATCCACGGCGACCCCCACTTTCGCGCGTCGATCGACGACGCTCTCGGGTCGCGCCGGTTCGACCTCGTCATCGCCATGTACGGGCGGCTGAGGCACCTGGCCGCGGCGCTGGCCGGCCGGTGCGGCCGCGTGGTCGGCATCAGCGGGGTGCCGATCTACCGCGGGTACTTCCCCGGCGACGGGTGCGGGCACCTGCCGGTCCCCGTCACCGAGGACCACCCGGTCGCCGACGACGCCTCCGCCGGTCCGGCCGCGCGGTTCTCCCTCAGGCTGGCGGAGGCGGAGAAGGCGCTGTTCACCCACCACCCGGAGGCGACGGTCCTGCGCTTCCCCATGCTCTACGGGCCCAACAACGCCCGGCCGCACGAATGGTCGGTGGTGCGGCGCGTCCGCGACGGCCGCCGCCACATGATCCTTCCCGACGGCGGCCTCCAGATCCACACGCGGTGCGCCGCGCGCAACGCGGCCGCGTTCGTGCTGGCGGCGATCGACCGGCCGGACAGCGCCGCCGGACAGGTCTACAACTGCGGGGACCCGGCGAACTGGTCCCTGCGCGAGTGGGCCGAGACGATCGTGCGCCTGCTGGGAGCCGACCTGGAGATGGTGGCGGTGCCCGGAGAGATCGCCGTCGAGGCCGCGACCACCCTGCTCCCGCTGGGCGGCACGACGGCGGCCCATTGCGTCCTGAGCACCGAGAAGGCGCGGCGCGAACTGGGCTACCGGCCCGCCGTCGACCCGATCGAGGCGCTGGAGGACGTGCTCGCCTGGTACGAGACGCAGCCCGATTTCGACGCGGCCGCGTACCCGTCCTTCACCGATCGCTTCGACTACGAGACGGAGGACGCCCTGATCGCCGAGTACAGGGCCGGGGTCCGCCGCGCGGCCTCCGCCGTCCGCCAGCGCCCGGCAGCGCCGGTGCACAGCATGCCGCACCCTCGAACCCCTGGGACGGTGGACCATCGTGGACGCTGAAGACGGGCAGGTCGTCGTGGTGACGGGCGGCGCCGGCGGGATCGGCCGGGCGGCGGTGCTCCGCTTCCTCGAAGCGGGCGCCCGCGTGGTCTTCGGCGACCTGAACGCGGAGAACGCGGAACGGCTTCTCGACGAGGCCGATCGGTCCCGGGTCGGCTTCGTCCCCACGGACGTCTGCGACGAGGACCAGATCGCGGCGCTCGTCGGCGCCGCGGTCGACCGCTTCGGCCGGCTCGACGTCATGTTCAACAACGCCGGTGTGGGCGGCGCGTTCGGCCCGCTGACGGAGATCGACGCCGCCGACTGGGACCGGACCTTCGCGGTGATCAGCCGCGGGATGTTCCTCGGGACCAAGCACGCGGCGCGGGCGATGATCGCGCAGGGCGGCGGCGGGACGATCGTCAACAACGCGTCCGTGGCGGGCCTCGGCGGCGGTGGCGGGCCGACCGCGTACTCGGCGGCCAAGGCGGCCGTCATCAACTTCACCGCCAACGCCGCCGTCGAGTTGGCCGCGCACCGCATCCGGGTGAACGCCGTGTGCCCGGGCCTCGTCAACACTCCGCTGGTGATGGGAAAGGACGAGGCCTCGATCCGCGAGCGGATGCCGCTGTTCCAACCGTGGCCCGACCTCGGCCGGCCAGAGGACATCGCCGGGCTCGTGCTGTACCTCGCCGGGCCGGACAGCGCGTTCGTGACCGGGGAGGCGATCCGGGCCGACGGAGGCATGGTCGCCTGGGGGCCGCGCATGACCGGTGTCGCCGACCCGCGAGGACTGACCAGCCGGTACGCCGGGTTCGCCGACGGATCGACGGGCCGGCCACCGACCAAACGCCCCATAACCGGCGCCTGACCCCGGCCCGGATCCCACGGCCGGCGGTTACAGCACCTCCTCGCGGACGGCGACGAACCAGTGCTCCCCGACCAGGTCGTCCTCGCCCGTCCCGTCGACGTGCTCGGCGAACCAGGCGATGCGCTCGCGCAACCCGTCGAGGTCGTCGAAATAGACCTCGTTCACGGCATCGAAGGGCCAGGTGCCCTCGCTCTTCGGCAGCGGATGGTTCTGCACGTAGGCCTGCCCCCGCGCGCGTGCGGGTATGGCCACCGCGCCGACGCGGCCCGCCCGGTCGCGCCACCGGTCGGAGAACTCGTCCGGCGTGAGGTGCTCGGCGCGCCGGGCGATCGCCATGTGCTTCAGTCTCGCGCCGCCCTCCCGCCACCGCCGCTCGAGCCATTCCGCGCCGCGCAGCGGGTGCTCGCGGACGACGACGACCTGGCCGCTCCCCGGTTCGGCGGCGCCGTCCGGTGAGGCGAGCCACGACGCGAACCGCGTCAGATGGGCGGCGTCGGCGAACCATTGGAGGCTGATCGCAGCGAACCGGGGCCCGGGGAGGACGTCGGGCAACGCGGTGCACAGCACCGTCCGGACAGGACGGACGTCCTGCGGGGCGGGAAGCGCGGCAGCGGCGCCGTGATCGGCGGTGGTGTGGTCCATCAGGCGGATGCGTTTGATCACGATGAGGCGATGATAGCAAATACTCGCTTACTTAGCGTCCCCAGTGCGGCGCTTGGCGTTGTTCGATCTCACAATCGAGTCCTTGTGCGGCACGGTCAGCGCGCCTTGTAGGGGCGGACGGTCTCGTTGGGCTGCATGGTGAAGTGATGGCCCCACATCTCCGGCCTCTTGCCCTTGCGGAGATCCACGTACTCCACGGAACGGGGATCGGACTCCTTGATCGGCAGGCCGTCCCAGCCGTACTCGATGAAGAAGCCGGCCGGGGTGTGGATGTAGTAGGACACGGTCTGGTCGCCGACATGGCGTCCCAGCTTCATCAGCAGGTCGGTGTTCCCGTCTCCTCCGAGGACGTCGTAGTAGGAATAGCCGACGTCGTCCAGCGACCGGCATTCGATGTAGACATGGTGCAGCCCGAGCATGCCCGGCATCTCCAGGAAGGCCACGTTGTGGTGGCGCGGGTTGGCCCGCAGGAACCACATCTCTCCGAGCGGCTCGTTGAGCCGGACGATGTCGCTGGGCTTGAATCCCAGGACGTCGATATGGAAGTCCACCGCCTCGCGCGCGTCCGGGACGATGAACACGATGTGCCCGAGGCCCTGCTCGCCGGTGACGAAGCCGTCGTGGGGCCGCGGCGGGTCCCAGAGCCTGTAGTCGGCGGACTGGTAGCAGTACGCCTCGTACGGCTGCCCGAAAGGGTCCTCGAAGGTCACCAGGTCCAGCACACCGCGGGACTCGGCGAGCTCACGCGACGCCCGCCGCGGGTTCGCGCCGGCCTTCTCGAGCTTGGCGGCCAGGGAGTCCAGATCCCGGTGGGACAGGACCTCCCAGCCGACATAGGCCAGTTCATGCTCGTCCCCGGGGTGGATCGACAGGCGGTAGTCGAAGTCGTCCAGCTTGACCCGGACGGCGCCGTCGTCGCCGTCGGGGCCGAGCATGCAGGCGAAGACGTCGGGCGCCCAGGTGCGCCACTGCTCGTAGGAGGGCGACCTGACGCCGACGTACCCCAGCTTGGCGATCTCCTGCATGTCATCACCCTTCCTTCTCAGTCGAGGCGGGCCGGCCGCCTGCGCGGCGTTCCCCGCCGTCAAACCGCCGAATGCGGCCATTCTCCGGCGCCGGTTCCGCGTAGCGGAGAAAACCGAATTGTTTCCACCATGTATTTCCAGCGATGCTAGGAGCAGAGCCGCCGCTCTGAGAAATTGATGTGACTGATAGCAGGTATGGATCATCGGTCACCGGGGGCCTGGGCCTGGGCGACGGCGAAGAGCTGTTCGCGCAGCCACACATGGCCCGGGTCGCCGTCCCGGCGGACGTGCCAGTAGGCCAGCTGGCGGAGCGGGCGCAGTGGCGACTCCAAGGGCAGGACGACGAGTTCCGCCGCCTCGGCGACGCGCAACGCCAGCCGCTCGGGGATGATGGTGATCAGCGGCGTCCCCGTCACCATGAACGGCATCGCGGCGAAGCTGCTCGCCCCCGCCTCGACGTTGCGCGTGATCTGCAGGCCGTCCAGCTCCTCCTCGACGAGGCTCGTCCCCTCGGGTGGCACGTAGGCCAGGTAGGGCCGGCCGGCGAGGTCCGCGGTTGCCAGCCGGCCGGCCGCGGCCAGCGGATGCTCCCGCCAGACGGCGCCCACGAAGCGGTCCTCGATCACCGTCGCGCTGGAGCAGTCCGGCAGGTCGCCGGGGCCGACCAGGCGGTCCGGGATCACGGCGACGTCGATCTCGTCGCGCTGCAGGTCGGACAGGTAGCCCAGGGGCGGCGGGCTCAGGTCGACGCGCAGCCCGGGCGCCTGCGCACCGAACCGGGCGAGCAGCGGCCGGATCAGCATGATCCCCACGTAGTCGCTGGCCACCAGCGAGAACGTGCGGGCGTCGGCGGACGGATCGAAGCCCGGAGGCCGCAGGACCGACTGCTCGACGGTCGCCAGCACCTCGCGCACCGGCCCCGCCAGCGCCTGCGCCCGAGGCGTGAGGACCAGCGCCCGGCCGTGCTTGACCAGCAGGGGATCGTCGAGGTTCCTGCGCAACCGGGCGAGGGCCGTGCTGACGGCGGGCTGGGAGAGATGCAGCCGTTCGGCGGCCCGGGTGACGTTCTGCTCGCGCAGCAGGGTGTCCAGGACGACCAGCAGATTGAGGTCGAAGCCGCTCAATTCCATTCTGGTCCTCCTCCTAAGGGAAGACACGAGGTCCTCAACGCCGCGATAGGCGCGTCCCTTGAACGAAGCCCCGGATGCACTGGGAAACGGTCACGGTTCCGTTCGCGGACGGCGAGTTGCGGCGAATGCGCGCTCCGCCGTGTCGATCTCGGCGAGCTGCTTGAGGATCTCCCTCGGCGAGGATTCTCCTACGACCTTCTGCAGCAGCGGGGTGTGGTCCAGGATCGCGTCGCGCACCGCCTGCAGGGGACGCGGCGCGTGGTGGAACAGCTGTCCGAGGATGTAGGCCTGCTGGGACTGGCGGGCGGTGTGGGGTTTGCGGGGCTCCTCGTAGGCCTGCAGCGCCGTTCGCACGGCGGCGGGGTCGGTCAGATCCACTCCGGCCAGCCGCCGGCCCAGGAAGTAGCCGTCCTCGGTCGCCATCCCCGCACCGTAGGCCGCGTACGGCGAGGTGGAGTGGGCGGCGTCCCCGGCCAGTGTCACGCGGCCCTTGGACCACTGCTTGAGCGGTTTGCGGTCCCGCAGCACCCAGCGCTGCACATTGCCCGGGTCGGTGGCCGCGATGAGCTGCGGCAGCGGCGCGGCGAATCCCTCGGCCAGCCTGGTAGCGGTCGCGTGGAGGTCGCCGGTGAACTCGGTGCGTCCGTCGTGGGCGGTGAGCACCCACCACTGGAAACCGTCGCGGCCCTTGTGCCGGATGGACGTCCAGGACCCCTGCACCGTGCGGTCGTGCGAAATGATGCACAGGCCCCGATCGGCGCCGGCGTCCTCGGCGAAGGTGAAGCCGCCGAAGATGTGCAGGTTGTGCTCCCGTTTCGGGAAATCGCCCCACAGCGTGCGGCGCACCATGGAGTCGATGCCGTCCGCGCCGACCAGCACGTCGGCCTCGTGCACCTCGCCCCCGTCCAGGTGCACCCGCACGCCCGACCCGTCCTGCTCGAAACGCTCCACCCGGCTGTTCACCCGCAGCGTCCCGGACGGCACAGCGGCCAGCAGGCGCTCGTACAGCTCCGGGCGCAGCAGGCCGATGAACCCGCCGCCGTAGTCGCGGACCACGTCCTCCGGCAGATCGATCGCCACCCGCCGGCGCCCGTCGACCCGCCGAAACTCCGAATGGCAGGGCGCGCCCAGGTCCTCGACGTCCACGCCCATCAGACCGAGCGCCTTGATGGGCGGCGGCCACAGGTTGAGGATGTTGCCGGCCGGACGGGCCTGCGGGTACCGCTCGAACAGCACCACCTCGTGCCCCGCTTGATGCACCGACAGCGCGGTCGCCAACCCGGCGGGACCGGCACCGATCACCGCGACGCGCCCGCGCCTGCTCGAGACGGCTTCCATGAGCTCTCCCTTGATGAGCGGGCCGGATCAGATCCGCCGCGGCCTGATGGCCCTGGCCGGGGAAGGGCAGTGGAGGGTCACTGGATCCGGCCGACGAAACCGTAGTGTGCACTACCGTTTGATAGGAGAATGGAGCCGACCGCCGCCGATGTCAAGCGCCGGACGCCGCGAACCGCCTGGTCAGCCGATCGAGCAGAATGAGGCCCATGAGCACCCGCGAGCCGCCCGCCGACCTGACGATCCGGCCGCCGCAGCAGCGGCGCAGCCGCGAGGCGTGGGCACGGGTCCTCGACGCCGGCGTGGCGATCATCGAGGAGGGCGGCTACGAGGCCTTCACCATCGCCGCCGTCTGCGAACGGGCACAGGTCGCACCGCGGGCGATCTACGCCCGCGCCGACACCAAGGACGCCCTCTTCCTCGCCGTCTACGAACACGGCATATCCCGCATACGAGCCGATCAAGCGGTCTTCGACGACCCCGACCGCTGGACGGGCCTGCCGCCGCACCGTGCGGTCGGTGAGGCGATCCGGGAAATGGCCCGGATCTTCACCCGGCACGCCCGCTTCCTCGGAAACATCGTGCTGATCGCCGGCGCCCACCCCGAAGTCCGCCGGCGCGGCGGCGTCAACGCCCGAGCACTCGGCGACCAGTTCGCCTCACTCGTGCTGACGCACCGCGACCACATCACTCACGACGACCCCGAAGAGGCCGTCCGCACCTGCTACAACACCATCTTCTCGACCCTGGCCATCCGGGTCGCCTACGGTCCCGGCTTCGTCGCGCCCGCCACCGACGACGCCGCCTTCGCCGACCAGCTCGCGGACGTCGCCGCACGCTTCCTCCTCGGGGCTCCGCAGCCACGGCCCTGACGACCAGGGGACTTCGTCCTCCGGGCGGTGACGGCCGCGGGGCCCGCTCCAGCCGCGGATCAGTATGCGGTGGTGGCGGGCGGCCTTGCGGCGGTGCCGTCTCGAGGTCGTCATCTCGGGGGTCTGTTGCGTCTTCTGTATTCCGTGGGGGTCAGTCCGACGAGGGTCCTGAAACGCCGGGCGAAGTACGTCGGGTCGTCCCAGCCGACGGCGGCGCCGACGCGGGCGGCGGGCAGGGGCGAGTTCACCAGCAGCGCCGCCGCACGCTCGGCCCGAAGCCGGGCCAGGAAGCCCCTCGGCGTCGAGCCGGTGCACTGCGCGAACAGGCGGCCGAGGTAGGCGGGGTCCAGGTTGACGGCGCGCGCGAGGCCAGCCGCCACGGCTCGGCGGGCGCGGCTTCGAGCCGCGCGATGGTCGCGGCCACCGCGGGGTGGACGGCCGGTGCGTCCACGCGGCGGTCGGCGGTGAGGGCGGCGCCGACGCCGTCGGCGTCCGGCACGCCGCCAGGGCGCGGAGCCTCGCCACCGCCGCGTCGGCGTCCGGGTCGCCGACGCCGTGGCGCGGCGCCGGACCGACCGCGACGACGCGCCCGCCGGCCTCGGCGAACACGGCGAGCCTGCGTGCCGTCTCCCCTTCGAGCACCGTGCACGCGGGAAGGAGGACGGTGCCGTACGACTCGTCCGCGACCTCCAGGCGTCCCCGCGCGACGTCGGCGCGCTGCACGGAGTCGTCGTCCACGACGTCGGCGTCGATGCCCAGCCGGTCGAGCACGCCGGGCAGCCCGCGGAGACCTGGCCGTCGGCATCCGCGACGGACGCCGCGCGCTCGGCGGCACGGCACCGAGCGCATGGGCGCAGCAGGCGGTGAGCCGCCTCGAAGCGATCGCGGCCCCGGTGTTCGCTCAGCAGGAGCCGCTCGCGCCCCGCAAGGCCACCGCGATCCGGCCGCTGGCCCTGTGCCTGGCCCGCGAGGCGGAGGCCGCCCGCGCACCCGCCCTCGGCGACCCGTTCCGCGGCGTCGCCGTCGGCATCACCCTGCTGGAACGAGACACCATCGACTGAAGCCCCCTCCACCCCCGTCGTGACCCGCATCGGCACGTCGCGCCCGTGCGCCGAACCGCCACACAGACCGGGCTTTTCCGGCACGTCTCCGTTATTCTAAAGTTAGCAATTGCCTAGGTCGGCAGTTCGGAGCGCACTCCGGACGGCGCGTCGATCAGGCGCGGGCGTTGAGGCTCGTGCATCACGGCGTACGGTGGGGCTCGGTGGATGTCCGGGCATTGGTCATGACGGTGGGACGGGCCGGGCGACCGGGCCTCGGCGGACGGGCGGGCACGCCGCACCAGGCCGCCTGATGGCGGTGCCGGCCCGGAGCCGGTGAAGGGAGATGGGGCACTGTGAGCGCGCCGCTGTACCAGTTGAAGGCGGAGTTCTTCAAGACGTTGGGGCATCCGGCCCGGATCCGGGTGCTGGAGCTGCTCAGCGAGCGCGACCACGCGGTGTCGGAGATGCTTCCCGAGGTGGGGATCGAGCCGGCGCACCTTTCGCAGCAGCTGGCGGTGCTGCGGCGGGCCGGTCTGGTGGTGTCGCGCAAGGAGGGGTCGACGGTGATCTACTCGTTGACCAGCCCGCGTGTGGCGGAGTTGCTGGCGGTCGCCCGGGCGATCCTGACCGGGGTGCTGTCCGGGCAGGCCGAGCTGCTGGACGATCTGCGGGCGGCCGGCGCCGGAGCCGGGGGATCCAAGCAGGCCTGAGGTCGCGATGCGGCGCGGGTGATCTCTCAGGTCACGCCGCGGTCGTCTCGCTGAGCCCGCCTGAGGATGCGCAGCGGTATCCCGCCGGGCTGAGGGGCGCTCCCGGGCGAGGGAGCCGCCTGTTGTTGAGTTGCTAACGTTGGCAATTGCGCAGGACGGTAGTATTCCTGCGGGTCGGTGCCCTTTGGGCTCTTACATAGAGGACGTACGTGAAAGATCTGCTGCGCAAGATCCTCAAGACCGGCCGGGTGGCCGAGGACGCGCCCGACCGCCCTGAGGCGGCCTCGCCGGACCGGACCCGTGCGCTGGGCGGATCGGTGCAGGTCCGGCACGTCGACGCGGGGTCGTGCAACGGGTGCGAGGTGGAGATCGCCTCGGCGTTCGGACCGGTGTACGACGCCGAACGGTACGGGGCCCGGCAGGTGGCCTCGCCGCGGCATGCCGACGCGCTGATGGTGACCGGGCCGGTGACCCGCAACATGGAGATGGCGTTGCGCCGCACCTATGAGGCCGTGCCGGAGCCGAAGGTCGTGGTGGCGGTCGGTGACTGCGCGCGCAACTGCGGAGTGTTCGCCGAGGCGTACGGGGTGGCGGGCGCGGTGGGGGACGTGGTTCCGGTGGACGTCGAGGTGCGCGGTTGCCCTCCGGAGCCGGAGGCGATCGTGGCGGCGCTTCGGGGACTCACCGGCCGATGAGCCTGACGGGCGCCGCGTTCGCGGTGGCGATGGGGTCCAGTGCGCTCGCCGCGGCGGCAGGGGCGGCGCTGCCGCGGCGAGCCCGCCGCATCACCGCCGGCGCGGGGACGCTCGCCGCCGGCGGGGCCGCGGGGGTGGCGGGGGTGGCGGCGATGGCGGGCCGCTCTTGGGGGACGTGGCTCCCCGACGTGCTTCCCCTCGCGGGGGTGCGGTTGGCGCTCGATCCGCTGAGCGGAGTGTTCCTCGCGGTCACGGGCGCTGTCGCGGTGTGCGCGGCGGTGTACGGCGTCGGGTACGCCCGCCCGGGGAAAGAAGCCGCCGGCCACGGCCCGGGCGGTCTCGGGGTGGACGGCCGGGTCGCTCAGGCGATGGTGCCGCTGTTCGTGGCGGCGATGCTGCTGGTGCCCGCGGCGGCGAGCGTGAGCACGTTCCTGGTGGCCTGGGAGCTGATGGCGCTGGCCTCGCTGCTGCTGGTGGCGGCCGAGCATCGGCGGCGGGCGGCGGTCGCCGAGGCCGGACTGTGGTACGCGGTGATGACGCATCTGGGCTTGGTGGTCGTCCTCGCGGGACTGGCGGCGTTCGCGGCCGAAGCGCACGGCGAGACGTTCGCCGCCATGCGGGCGGCCTCCGCCGGCCTGTCGCCGGCGGTCCGCGGGGCCGTGTTCGTGGCGACCTTCGCCGGGTTCGCGTCCAAGGCGGGCATCGTGCCGCTGCACGTCTGGCTGCCGCGCGCTCACCCGGAGGCGCCGAGCCATGTGTCGGCGCTGATGAGCGCGGCGATGGTGAACCTGGGCGTGTACGGGATCGTGCGGGTCGGCCTGGACCTTCTGGGCGGCGGACCGGCCTGGTGGTGGCTGCTGGTGCTGGCGGCGGGCGCGGTCTCGGCGGTGTACGGCATCTTGCAGGCGGCGGTGGCCGCCGATATCAAGCGGCTGCTGGCGTACTCGACCTGCGAGAACATGGGTCTGGTGCTGATCGGTGTCGGCGCCTGCGGGTTCTTGCGGTCCTCGGGTGCGGGTGCGCTCGCGGCGCTGGCGCTGACCGCCGCGCTGCTGCACGTGGTCAACCACGCGGGCTTCAAGACGCTGCTGTTCCTGGCGGCGGGATCGGTGCTGCACGCCACCGGGACCCGCGATCTGGACGCGCTCGGCGGGTTGCGGTCGCCGATGCCGGCGACGACCGCGCTGTTCGGGGTGGGGGCACTGATGGCGTCGGCGCTGCCGCCGGGCAACGGGTTCGTCTCCGAATGGCTGCTGCTGCAGAGCCTGATCCACGCCCTGCCGTCGGGAGGGACCCTCGCCGCGGTCACGATGCCGCTGGCGGTGGCGGCGGTGGCGTTGTCGGCGGGGCTGGCGATCGCCACGTTCGTCCGGGCCTTCGGGGTGGGCTTCCTGGCCCGGCCGCGCACGCCCGCGGCCGGGCGGGCGCATGAGAGCCCGCCGTCGATGGTGACGGGCATGGCGGTGGCCGCCGTCTGCTGCGTCGTGCTGGCGCTGGTCCCCGGCCCGGTGGCCGGCGGGCTGTCGCGCGCGGTGGCGGTCGCGGTGCCGGGGCCCAAGGCGGTGACCGGCCCGGCGGCGGACGCGGGGACGCTGCATCTGGCGGGGCTACCGAGCACGATGTCCCCGCTGCTGATCGTCGGCGCGTTGCTGGCGGCGGTGGTCGCGCTGGCCGCCGTGCTGCGCGGTGCCGCCTTGCGGCGCACCGAACGGCTCGCGCGGAGGCGGGCGCGGCCGTGGGACTGCGGGGCGGGGCCGATGTCGGCGCGGACGGAGTACACCGCGACCTCGTTCGCCGAGCCGTTGCAGCGGGTGTTCGACGACGTGCTGGCCCCCGAGACCGATGTGGACGTCACACCGGTGGCCGAGTCGGCGTATCTGGTGGACAGCGTGACCTACCGGGCCCGGGTGGGCGACAGGGTGGAGCACCGGCTGTACCGGCCGGTACTCGCCGCGGTGGCGTGGGCGGGACGGGCGGCCCGGCCGCTGGCCAACGGCAGTGTCCACCGCTACGTCGGGTACGGCTTCTACGCCTTCACCGGCGTGCTGGTCGCTCTGGCGGTGCTGCGATGAGCGTGACGGTCGCCGGTTCGGTCGGCGCGGCCGCGCAGGTGGTGCTGGTGGGGGCCGGGGCGCCGCTGCTGGTGGGGCTGATGCGGCAGGTGCGGGCCCGCTTGGAGGGACGCGCCGGGGCCGGCGTGCTGCAGCCGTGGCGGGACCTGCGCAAGCTGATGCGCAAGCAGCCGATCACGCCGGACGGGACGGGCCCGGTGTTCCGGGTCGCGCCGCTGCTGCCGGCCGCGACGGCGCTGGTGATCGCCGCGGTGATCCCGATCGCGACGACGGCGTCGCCGCTGGACGGCGCCGCGGACCTGTTCGCGGTGACGGCGCTGCTGGCGCTCGGCACGGTGGCGCTCGCGCTGGCCGGGCTCGACACCGGCACCGCCTTCGGCGGGATGGGCGCCAGCCGCGAGACGACGGTGATGGCGCTGGTGGAGCCCACCATCCTGGTGTCGGTGTTCGCGCTGTCGGTGCGGGTCGGCTCCACCAACCTCGGCGCGATCGTCACCTCCACGCTGCACGAACCGCAGCGGGTGATCTCCCCCGTGAGCCTGCTCGCCGCCATCGCGCTGGCGGTGGTGACCATCGCCGAGACCGGGCGGATCCCGGTCGACAACCCCGCCACGCATCTGGAACTGACGATGGTCCACGAGGCGATGGTGCTGGAGTACTCGGGGCCGGACCTGGCGCTGGTGGAATGGGCGTCGGCGATGCGGCTGACGCTCCTGCTCGGCCTGGTCGCCAACCTGTTCGCCCCCTGGGGCGTGACCGGCGCGTCGATGGCGATGCTGCCGCTCGCGGTGGCGGCCTACGCGGCGAAGGTCGCGGTACTGGGCGGCGTGCTGGCCGCCGGTGAGGTGTTCATGGCCAAGCTGCGCATGTTCCGGGTGCCCGAACTGCTGGCCGGCTCCTTCGTCCTGGCCCTGCTGGCCGTCGCCGCCTCCTTCTTCCTGGTGGGTACGTGAACGACACCCTGTACGTGCAGCTTCTGGACCTGGCGTGCGGCGCGTTCCTGCTCGCGGGCGTGCTGGTGCTGTGGCGCCGCGACCTCGCCGCGATCGTGCGGCTGTTCGCCGTCCAGGGCGCCGCGCTGGGCGTGCTGGTCGCCGTCCTCGGCGTCCACGACGGCGACACCGAAGTGATCGGCCTCGCGGTGGGGATCGGGCTGCTGCGCGCGGTGCTGCTGCCCTGGCTGCTGCGGCGCGCGCTGGCCGCGAGCGGCGGCGCGGCCGGTCCCGCGGCGAACCGGGAGACCGCGCCGCTGGTGAACGTGGCCGCCTCGCTGGTGGTCGCGGCGCTGCTGGCGCTGCTCGCCTACGCGGTGACCCGTCCGGTGGTGGCGCTGGACCCCTCTCCGGCGGCGCACGCGGTACCGGTCGCGCTGACCGTGGTGCTGATCGGGTTCTTCGCCCTGGTGACCAGGCGGCGGGCGCTGTCCCAGGTGGTGGGGTTCCTGCTGGTCGACAACGGCATCACCGCGGTGGCGTTCCTGACCACCTCGGGGGTGCCGCTGATCGTGGAGGGCGGCGTGTCCCTGGACGTGCTGCTGGCGGTGCTGGTGCTGCAGTTGCTGACGGCCCGGATCCGGGCCGCGTTCGGCGACACCGACCTGGACGGCTTGCGGGAGTTGCGGGACTGATGACCGTGATGTTGATCGTCCCGATCGGGGCGCCGATCGCCGCCGCGGGCGCCTACGCGGCACTGGGTTGGCGGCGCGCCACGGCCTGGCTGGGCGCCGTCGCCGCCGCCGTGGTGCTGGCCTCCGGAGCCGTGCTGGCCGCCTCGACCGATGACCGTCCGCCCACCGCCCTGGACGGGCTGCTGCGGGCGGACGCGCTGAGCGCGTTCATGCTGATCGTGATCGGCGCGGTGGCGCTGCTCGCCATGCTCGCCAGCCCCGGATACCTGGCCGCCGAGAAGGCCGCCGGGCATGCCACCGGCCGCGACACGCGCCGCTACGGCGTCCTCACCCAGGGATTCGTCGCGGCGATGGCGCTGGGCGTGCTGGCCGCGAGCCTCGGCGTGCTGTGGGTCGCGGTCGAGGCCACCACGATCCTGACGGCGTTCCTGGTCGGCCACCGCCGCACCCGCAACGCCACCGAGGCCGCCTGGAAGTACGTGGTGATCTGCTCCACCGGCATCGCGCTGGCGTTCCTGGGCATCGCGCTGCTGCATTTCGCCGCCCGGCACGCCCAGGTCCCCTCCTCGGGATCGCTGGACTTCACCCAGCTCACCGCGTACGCCGGACGGCTGGACCCCGGCGTCACGCGGATCGCCGTCGCGCTGCTGGTGCTGGGCTTCGGCGCCAAGGCGGGCCTGGCGCCCCTGCACGCCTGGCTGCCGGACGCGCACAGCCAGGCGCCCGCGCCCGTGTCCGCGCTGATGTCGGGTGTGCTGCTGTCGGTGGCCTTCTACGCCGTGCTGCGGGTCAAGGTGATCGCCGACATCGCGCTCGGCGCCGGGTTCGTCCGGGTGCTGCTGCTGATCATCGCGCTGGCGTCGCTCGCGCTGGCCGCGGCGCTGCTGCTCGCCCAGCGCGACTACAAGCGGATGCTCGCCTACTCCAGCATGGAGCACATGGGCCTGCTGGCCCTCGGCGCCGCGATCGGGTCGCGGCTCGCCGTCGCCGCCGTGCTGCTGCACGTCCTCGGGCACGGGCTGGCCAAGTCCGTGGCGTTCCTGGCGTCGGGGCAGATCCAGCAGGCCGTCGGCGGCAGCCGGATCGACGCGGCCCGCGGACTGGCCGCCCGCGCCCCGCTGGTGGCCGGCGGGTTCGGCGCCGCCGTCCTGGCGCTGCTCGGCTTCCCGCCGTTCAGCCTGTTCGCCAGCGAGATCGGGATCTTCCGCGCCGGCTTCGACGCGGGGCTCGGCTGGGCCGTCGCCGCCGCCCTGGCGCTCCTGCTGCTCATCACCGCGTCCCTGGCCGCCCGGACCGGCCGGATGCTGCTCGGCGCCCCCAAGACCGGCCCCGGCGCCGCCACCCTCCCCTTCCGCCCCGCCGCGGCGGCCGGAGCGGCCCTCGTCGCGGGGCTGGTGGCCTGCGCCGCGCTCGGCATCACCATCTGGCCGCTGCACAGCCTGCTGGACCACGCGGCCGCGATCCTGGAAGCACACGGATGAACTCGCCCGACGACACCCCTCCCGACCGGCCCGCGGGACCACCGGTCGATCCGCCGATCGATCGGCCCGAACGCGTGGCCGCCGAGGTCGACACCCGCGTCCTGCCCGACCGGGCCGCCGCACTGCTGGGCGACGGGTTCCGGCTGGCCCTGGCCGCGGCCCACCAGGACCCGGACGCGCTGCGCGTGGTGTACCTGTTCACCAAGGCGAGGCACGGCAGGGACGATCCCGAGCGCCGTACCGAACTGCACGTGCGGCTCGACCCCGCCGACCCGGTGCTGCCGAGCCTGGCCCGCCTCAGCTTCCCCGCCGGCCGGTTCGAACGCGAGATGCACGACCTGTACGGCATCGTCCCGCAGGACCATCCGCTGCCGCGCCGCCTGGTCCGCCACCACCACTGGCCCCGCGGCTGGTACCCGATGCGCGACGACGCCGGCGCGCCGCCCCGGTTCGGCGACCCGGAGGGCCCCTACCCCTTCGTCCAGGTCGAAGGCCCCGGGGTCTACGAGATCCCGGTCGGGCCGGTGCACGCGGGAATGATCGAGCCCGGCCACTTCCGGTTCTCGGTCGTCGGCGAGACCATCCTCAAGCTCAAGGCCCGGCTGTGGTACGTCCACAAGGGCCTGGAGAAGCTGTTCCAGGGAAGGTCTCCGGCCGCCGCCCTGCCGATCGCCGAACGCGTCAGCGGCGACACCACCGTCGGCCACGCCCTGGCCTTCTGCCTGGCCGTCGAGGACGCCCTCGGCCTGCGGGTCTCCCCCGGCGTGCAGCGCATGCGGGCGATCCTGCTCGAGCTCGAACGGCTCTACAACCACGTCACCGACCTGGGCGCCCTGTGCAACGACGTCGGCCACTCCATCCTCAACGCCCAGTTCGGCCGCGTCCGCGAGCAGCTCCTGCGCCTCAACGCCCAGGCAACCGGGCACCGGCTGCTGCGCGGCGGAGTCGTCCTGGGCGGCGCGGTCCTGCGCGCCGTCCCCGACCCGGACGCGCTGCGTGCGCTCGAGGCCGACATCGCCGAACTCGCCGACCTGGCGCTCGGCCACACCGTGGTCGCCGACCGCTTCACCGGCACCGCCCCGCTGACCGCGCAGGCCGCCCGCGACCTCGGCACCCTCGGCTACGTCGCGCGCGCCAGCGGCATCGGCGCCGACGCCCGCCGCGACCACCCGTTCACCGACCTGCGCCCGGCGCTGACCGTCCCGACCGCCGCCACCGGCGACGTCCTGGCCCGCTTCCAGATCCGCGCCCGGGAGATCGCCGCCTCGATCGCCGTCGTCAGCGACCTCGCCTTCGGCATGTCCCCGGGCGCGACGTCCTACTGGCCGCCGCTCACCCCGCCGGCGGAGCCGGCGTCCGGCGTCGGCATCGTCGAGGGCTGGCGCGGCACCATCGTCCACCGCGTCGAGCTCGCCCCCGGCGGCACCCTCACCCGCACCAAGATCGTCGACCCCTCGTTCTTCAACTGGCCCGCCCTGCCGGTCGCCCTGGCCGGCGCGATCGTCCCCGACTTCCCCCTGGTCAACAAGAGCTTCAACCTCTCCTACGCCGGCAACGACCTGTAAGCGGCCCGTCCCGATCTTGTCCGGGTGACGGTGGCATGGGACAATCTAGTCAAACGATTGACTAGAGGGGAGCAGGGCTTGACGGGACTGAGAACGTGAGGCGCGGCTGGAAATGCGCGGCGGCGGTCGCCGGGGCCGCGGTGCTCGTCGCGGCGGGCGCGCCGGCGCTCGCACAGACGGCAGAGCCCGCGCGGACGACGGCCTGGCGGAACGGAGCGCTGCGGGTCGACACGGCCGGGGTGGTGTCGCGGTCGGACTTCGTGCTGGCGAAGCCGTCGTGGGAGTCCTACCAGAGCATGCCGCTCGGCAACGGCAGGCTGGGGGCGGCCCTGTGGGCGCAGGACGGGTTCAAGGCGCAGCTCAACCGCGCCGACACGTTCCCGAACCTGAAGTCGGCGGGGCAGCTCACCGTCCCGGGGCTGCTCCCGCTGATGCGGGCGCCCGACTACCGGGGACGGCTGCGGCTGTACGACGGAGAACTGGCGCAGCAGGGCGGCGGCATGTCCGCCCGCAGCTACGTCCGGGCGGACCGGGACCAGTTCGTCCTGGAGGTGACCGGAGCCGACCCGGACAAGGCGCAGACCGCCGACCTGCGGCTGTGGCAGGGGCGCACGCCGGCCGCCTACGCGCGGCAGGGCGTGGCGGCGCTGGCCGAGACGTTCAAGGACGCCGCGTCCGGAAGCCTGACCGGCGCCGTCGCGGCGATGACCGCGGACGGCCGCGGCGTCACCGCGAAGGTCGTCGACGGCCTGACGGTGCGTCTGACCTTCAGGCCGAACAAGGACGGGAGCTTCCGCATCGTCACCGGGGTCCCCGCCTACACCGGCGGCGACGTCGGCAAGGCGGCCGGCGCGGCGCTCGCGGGGGCGTCGGACGGCGCGCAGCGGACCGAGGCCTACTGGCACCGCTTCTGGCAGGGCGCGGCGCCCATGCGGATCAGCTCGCCGGACGGGACGGGCGAGTACATGGAGCAGTTGCGCGCGCAGCAGCTGTACATGACCGCGGCGACCATGCGCTCGGCGGTGCCGAGCAGCCACGGCGGCGTGATCAACATGTTCTCCCCCTGGCAGGACGCCGTGCACTGGTCGGCCGACTACTGGTGGCACTTCAACCTGCGCCAGCCCGTCTACACCAACCTCGGCGCGGACACCGAGGAGTACAACACCCCCTACTTCCGGCTCTATCTCGACCGGCTGAAGCAGATGCGGGACTGGACGAAGGGCCACTGGGCGGGGGCCGAGGGCGCCTGCGTGGCTGAGTACCTGCGCTACGACGGCACGGCGGAGGCCTGCGACAGCGAGCGGCCGCCGGACTGGCTGAACCGGATCGTCTCGACGGGCCCGGAGGTCGTGCACAACCTGTGGCTGCAGTACCGCTACACCCGCGACGAGTCCGTACTGGACGAGGCGTACCCGCTGATGCGGGACGTGGCGCGCTTCTACCTGTCGATCCTGCGCGAGGGCGGCGACGGGAAGCTGCACCTGGAGCATGTGAACGCGCTGGAGACGCAGTGGGACACCTCCGACCCCACCCCCGACCTCGCCGCCATGCGGGTGATCTTCCCGATCATCGCGGCGCAGGCGGACCGGCGCGGTGATGCGGCGCTCGCGCGGGACCTGCGCGCCGCACTGCCGAGACTTCCGGACTTCCGCACCGTCACCCGCAACGGCGAGCAGGTCATCGCGTGGTCGGGGACGGACGAGGCGTCGCACAACACGCAGAACCCCGACACCGAGCCGCTGTTCCCATGGGGCCTGTACGGCGCGGACTCGCCGCTGATGCAGGCGACGTTCCGCAACCGGGTGTTCGTGCAGACGCGCGAGTGGTCGGAGGACGCGCTGCTGGCCGCCAGGCTCGGCCTGGCCGGCGAGATGCGGAGCCTGCTCGTCCAGGGCACGAAGGACTTCCAGATCTTCCCGAGCGGGTTCGGCTCGCACGGCAAGAACGACGACCCGGCGAAGAGCACGAACTACTACAACGGCTGGAACGCGGTGGTCGGGTCGTCGCTGCAGGAGGCGCTCGTCCAGTCGTACCAGGGCGTGGTGCGGGTGGCGCCGGCGTGGCCGAAGGACTGGGACGTCGCCGGGTCCGTGCAGGTCGAGGGCGGCCACCGGGTGAGCACCGAGGTGCGCGGCGGCGAGCCGAACGTGGTCGGGATCCAGGCGGCCGGTGACGACACGCTCCGGATCGCCAACCCGTGGCCCGGGCAGAAGGTGCGGGTCGTGGACGGCGCCACCGGGCGGGGCCGGCCGCTCGCCGGTCCGACCGCCGCCGGGGTGATCCGGCTCGCGGTCAAGGGCGGGCACTCCTACCTGCTGGAACGGGTCGGCGAGCCGTACGCGTCGTTCCGGTTCCAGGGCGTCGGCGGGCAGCCGGCGACCGAGGTCAGGAGGCTCGGCGACCGCACCCTCGGCGTCGGCTGACCGAGCTTCGGCTGACCGAGCCCTCGCACGAGCGACGGCCGCGGTGCCCGGAGGGGCGCCGCGGCCGTCGCGTTTCGTCCGGCTACTTCGGCTTGGCGGTGGACTGCCGCATGACCAGCTCGATCGGCTCGCGCACGACCTCCTCCACGGGATGGTCGGCGGGCACCGACAGCAGCAGCCGGGTGGCGCGGGCGCCGAGGGCGCGCAGCGGCATCCGGACCGTGGTCAGCGGCGGGATCAGGTACTCGGCCAGCGGCAGGTCGTGCACGGCGACCACCGACATCTCGCCCGGCACCGCGACGCCGTGCGCGCGCAGCGCGCTGAGGACGCCGATCGCGGAGGTGACGTTGGCGACGAAGAGCGCGGTCGGCGGCTCCGGGCCGTCCAGCAGCCGGTGCACCGCCTGGGCGCCGCCCTCGGGCCCGTAGGTGCCCTGGACGAGGAGCCGCGGATCCTCCTCGACGCCCGCCGAGCGCAGCGCGG
Organism: Actinomadura physcomitrii; assembly: GCF_008923205.2. Classification (GTDB taxonomy): domain Bacteria; phylum Actinomycetota; class Actinomycetes; order Streptosporangiales; family Streptosporangiaceae; genus Spirillospora; species Spirillospora physcomitrii. The sequence goes on from NZ_WBMS02000020.1 coordinate 93,758, forward strand.
TGATGTAGCCGTCGCGGCGGCGGTGCGCGGTGTCGGCGCCGGCCGGCCCGCCGACGTGCGCGATGCGGCGGTGGCCGAGGTCGAGCAGGTGCTCGACGGCCATCCGGGCGCCGAGCACGTCGTCCAGGATGACGTGCCGGCCGGCGGCGGGGCCGCGGCGGTTGACGAACAGCCACGGCAGCCCGCGGTCGGCGAGCGTGGCCTGCTCCTCGTCGGTGATCGCGCCGCCGGCCAGCAGCAGCCCGTCGACGCGGCCCTGGCCGAGCAGGTCGAGGTAGCTCTGCGCGCCGCCGCGCCCGGCGGTGGACGAGCCGACCATGAGGGCGCAGCCCCGCTCCGCGGCCGCGGTCTCCGCTCCGGTGATGATCTCGGTGTAGACCGGGTTGGCGAAGTCGGGGATGAACAGGCCGACGGTGCCGGCCCGCGAGGTGCGCAGGCTGCGGGCGGCCGCGTTGGGCCGGTAGTCGAGCTCCTTCAGGGCGGCGAGCACCCTGGCCCGGGTCTCGGGGCGGATGTTCAGCAGGGGGTCGTCGTTGACGACGCGGGACACGACCGCCTTGTCGACGCCGGCCCGGCCGGCGACGTCGGCGAGCGTCACCCGGCGCGCGCGCCGGCCGCCCCCGGTGGACTGGGTCACAGTGGACGCGCCTCACCGCTATCGATGGATTCGTACAGTGCCTCGACCAACGCAAGCGTACCGAGATTGTCGCGCGCGGCGGTGGGAGACGGCTCGTCCTCGGCGATCCAGCGGAGCAGCCCCGCCATGGGCCCGGCGAACGCGCCGGGGATCCAGCGTTCGGTCACCGGGTAGGCCACCCAGCCGTCGGTGGGCGCGACGGAGCTGCTGACCTCCAGGGTGTCGGGGCGGCCGTGCGGGTAGTCGTACAGCAGGCCGAGCGTGCCGCGGATCGCGCCCTTGTCGCCGTCGATGCGGAACTCGGCGCGGAAGTCGCCGGTGCGGTTCTCGTGGTTGACGTGCAGGACCGCGCGGGCGCCGCCGTCGAACAGCAGCGTGCTCATGGTGCGGGACTCCCCCGCCTCGGCCTGGCCCGGTGTGCGGGACGCGGCGCAGAAGACGCGGGACGGGTCGCCGAGGATGCTGCGGACCGCGTCCAGGTAGTGGATCGAGTGGTACATGATCTCCAGCCGCTCGGAGCGGACGAGCCACGGCCAGCCGCTCCAGTCGGTCTTCACGTCCACGGTGAACGACATCGCGGTGGGGGTGCCGATCCAGCCGGCGCGGACCATGGCGCGGGCGGCGGCGATCCCCTCGTCCCAGCGGAGCTGCTGGTTGACGGCCAGGCGGCGGCCGCGCGCCTCGGCGAGCCCGGCGATCTCGCGGGCCTCGGCGAGGGTCGGCGCGAGCGGCTTCTGGCACAGCAGGTGCTTGCCGGCCTCCAGCGCCGCGCGGGCGATCGGCGGCTGCGCGGTCGGGACGACGGCGATGTCGACGACCTCGACCTCGTCGTCCTTCAGCAGGTCGTCGAGGGAGGCGTAGACGTACGGGACGCCGTGCCGGGCGGCGACGTCCTCGGCGCGGTCCCGGTCGAGGTCGTAGATGCCGCGGACGGGCAGGTCGTGGGAGCGGTAGGCGGGCAGGTGCGCGACGTCGACGATCGCGCCCGCACCGACGACGGCGATGGGGCGGCGATGGCGGCCGGGCACCGAGATCCGGGTCTCGGCGGCGATCGGGGCGAACAGGTCGAGCATGGGGCGGCTCCGGTCAGGCGGGTGTCGGGACGGCCCCGGGCCGGGCGGGGCCGGGGATGCGGTAGACGTCGGCGGCGGTGCCGCCGAGGACGCGGGCGCGGTCGCCGGGCGTGAGGGCGAGGTCGTCGAGGACCTTGGCGGTCTCGTTCCAGACCTTGCGGTAGCCGCCGGCGAGGACGGAGATGGGCCAGTCGCCGCCGAACATCAGCCGCTCGGCGCCGAACAGCTCGAGCGCGTGCTCGACGTAGGGGCGCAGGTCGGCGGCCGTCCAGGTGCCGTGGTCGGCGGCGGTGTTCAGCCCGGACACCTTGGCGTGGACGTTGGGGAAGGCGGCGGCGCGGGCGAGCAGGTCGGCCCAGGGGCGCCAGCCGCGCTCGGCGATCGGCGGCTTGGCGAGGTGGTCGATCACCAGCCGCAGGCCGGGGTGCCGCTCGGCGAGCATCGGCACGTGCTCCAGGTGGCGGGGCAGGACGGCGACGACGTCGAAGGTGAGGCCGCGCTCGGCCAGCGCGTCCAGCCCGTCGCGCAGGACGGGCTGCAGCAGCCAGTCGGGGTCCGGCTCCTCGTGGATGAGGTGCCGGACGCCGGCGTAGCGCGGGTCGCGCCGGTAGCGGTCGAGCGCTTCGGCGGCCTCGTCGGGGCGGGTGAGCGGGACCCAGCCGACGACGGCGCGGACGCGCGGCCAGCGGTCGGCGACCTCCAGCATGAAGTCGGTGTCGGCGTAGGAGTCGGCGGACTGGACGAGCACGGTCCCGTCGACCCCGCAGGCGTCCAGGTGCGGTCGGAGGTCGCCTTCCTCGAACGTGCGGTGGATGGGTCCCTGGTCGGGTGTCAGCCACGGGTAGGCGACCCGGTCCAGGTTCCAGAAGTGCTGGTGGGCGTCGATGATCACGGATGCTCCTCGGCTGCGGGCGGCGACTGCTGCTCCCGGAGGTTCCACACCTTCGCCAGCGCCCCGGTCCGGTCGTCGTCGCCCGGTTCGAAGCGGTCGACGAACGCGGCCATGTGCCGCTGCCACGCCTGGTCGGCCGGGTCGTCGGCGAGGATCTCCAGGGCTCTTGCGAAGTCGTCGGCGTCGACGAGGTGGAACAGGTGCCGGCCGCTGCGCCAGATCGTCCAGTCCCGGACCCCGGCCCGGCGCAGCGCGGCGAGCAGGTCGTCCGGGACGGCGGCGTGCTCGCGCTCGTAGGCGGCCTCCTGCCCCTCGCGCAGGACGCTGTGCAGCGCGATCCTCATGGCCGGCCTCCCGGGAGCAGGTGCGCGCGGTGCGGCGGCGGCTGGACGAGCTCGAGCGTGATGTCGTCGGGGTCCAGGAAGTAGCAGGCGGCGCCGCCGGTGTTGGCGCCGGCGGTGATGCGGTTGGGCGGCGAGACGAACCGGACGCCGAGGCCGGTGAGCCTTGCGTGCTCGGCGGTGATGTCGGCGACCGCGAACGCCATGTGCGCGGCGCCCGGGTGGTGGCGGGCGGGGTCCTGCCGCTCGCCCCTCGGCTCGACGTACTCCACCAGCTCCAGGTCGTGGGTGCTGACGTGCTCGCCCTTCCCGGGGACGGCGAGCTGGGCCACGCGCAGCCGCGCGTCGGGGTAGCCGACGAGGGACCGCGTGTAGGCGTTGTCCTGGTCCTGGACGTGGACGAGCTCCATGCCGAGGACGTCGCGGTAGAAGGCGACGGACCGGTCCAGGTCGGCGACGTGGAAGCTGAAGTGCCAGATCGCGGCGAGCATCCCGTCATCCGTCCTTCCGGTCGGCCGCGCCCCCGTGCGCGGACGCCACCACTTTCTCAGGCTCCGGCGGCGTCCCGTCCGCGCCGGGCGGGGCGGGCGGTCCGTCCTCCCGGATGCGCCGGGTCTGGCGGCGCCGCAGCGACACCGTGTACACCCCGGCCGCGACGATCAGCACGACGCCCTCGACCAGGCCCTGCCAGTTCGCACCGAGGTTGAGGATGTTGAACCCGTTCCGCAGGGTGATCAGGATCAGCGCGCCGACCAGCGACTTGGACACGCTGCCGAGGCCGCCGAACAGCGACGTCCCGCCGAGGATGGCGGCGGCGAGCGCGGTGAGCTCGAAACCGGACAGGCCGCTGGGGTTGATCGACCCGAGCCGGGCCGCGTAGAGGACGCCGACGAACGCGGCGACCGTCCCGTTGAGCACGAACGCCACGACCTTGTACCGGTCGACGGCGATGCCCGACAGCCGCGCCGCCTCGGGGTTGCCGCCGCTGGCGTACAGCCGCCGGCCGATGGTGGTGTAGCGCAGCACCCACGCCGCAACGGCCGCGAGCACCAGCAGGTACAGCACGCGCTGGGTGATCCGGATGGTGAAGATCGCGACCGGCGAGGCGGCGACCAGGACCACTCCGGCGGCCAGCGGCACCAGCACCCGCGGCGGGCGCCACTGCCGCGACCGGACGGCCCGCCACGCGCCGACCGCGAGCACGGCGAGCCCGGCGAGCAGGTACAGGTTCGGAGTGATCCACGAGCCGCCGTCGATGGCGTGCAGGCCGTCGCGGACCGCGCCGTCGGGCGCGGTGACGGTGCGGCCGTCGGTGACGATCAGCACGAGCCCGCGCACGGCGGTCATCGTGCCGAGCGTGACGATGAAGGCGTTGATGCCGACGTACTGGACCACGACGCCGTTCAGCAGCCCGATGAGGGCGCCGGTGGCGAGCGCCGCGACGAGCGCGGGCCAGAAGCCGATGTCGTCGGCCAGGCTCAGGCAGACCGCCGCGCCGAGCGCCGCGACCGCGCCCACCGACAGGTCGAAGTTCCCGCTGATCAGCACCATCGTGGTGGTGACGACCATGAGGCCGATCAGCGTGGTCTGGTCGAGGATGTTGGCGACGTTGGTGGGTCCCAGGTAGAACACCCGGCCCTGCGCCTGCCCGGCGAGGGTCAGGACCGCCACCAGCAGGACCAGGGCGTAGACGACGCCGGCGTTGCCGAGCCGCAGCGCGGCCGGAAGCCGCCACCGTCCGGGGGTGGTCTCAGTGCTCACGGGGCACCTCTTCTTCTCGGTTCGGGTCGGACGGGCGGCCGGCCTGGGCGGACCGGCCGGCGGACGGACCGGCGGACGATCCGGCGGGCGGTCCGGGCGGCGGTCCGGCCCGCAGGCCGTGGGCCAGCAGGAGCAGCTCCTCCTCGTCGGTCCGCGACGCGTCCCGCTCGGCGACGATCCGGCCGCCGCGCACCACCAGCACCCGGGTGGCCACCGACAGCAGCTCCTCGAACTCGCTGCAGACCAGGACGACCGCCTTCCCCTGGGCGGCGAACCGGCGGACGAGCCGCAGCAGGTCGGCCTTGGCGCCGACGTCCACGCCCGCGGTCGGCTCGTCGAGCAGCCAGACCCGGGTGTCGGCGTACATCCACTTGGCGAACACGACCTTCTGCGCGTTGCCGCCGGACAGCTCGCCCGGCACGGCGTCGACGCCGGCGGTGACGATGCCGAGGTCGGCGACCGCCCGCTCGGCCCGCGCCCGCTCGTCGGCGGCGCGCGGGACGAGGCGCCCGCGCGACAGCCGGGCGAGGTCGGGCAGCGAGATGTTCTGCCAGAGCGGCAGCCCGCCGTGCAGTCCCTGGCCCGCGCGGTCCTCGGGGACGTAGGCGATGCCCGCCGCTACCGCGGCCCGCGCCGAGCGCTTCACCGGGGCGCCGGCGACGCGGACGGTGCCGGTCGCGGACGGGTCGTCGCGGAACACCGCGCGCAGCAGCTCCGAGCGCCCCGAGCCGAGCAGCCCGGCGATGCCGACGATCTCGCCGGCCCGGACGTCGAAGGAGACGTCGCGCACGCCGGCGGCCGACGACAGCCCGGCGACCTGCAGGACGGCGGGGGCGTCCGGGCCGGGGCCGTCCTCGGCCGCGGCCTCGCCCGCGTCGCGTTCGGCGGCGAGCAGTTCCCGGCCGGCGACGGCGCGGACGAGCATGCCCTCGGTGACGTCCTCGGTGGCCTCGTCCAGGACGGTGCGGCCGTCGCGGATGACCGTCGTCCGGTCGGTGAGCTCCAGGATCTCGTCGAAGAAGTGCGAGATGTACAGGAACGCCGTGCCCTGCGCGGACAGCCGGCGCACCGCGTCGAACACCACCCGCCGTTCCTTCTCCGACAGCGACGCGGTCGGCTCGTCCATGATGACCAGCCGCGCGCCCGCCGCGAGCGACTGGAGCACCGACACCATCTGCCGCACGCCGATGGGCAGGTCGCCGGCCACCGCGTCCGGGTCGACCTCGTAGCCGAGCCGGTCGACCAGCGCGCCGAACTCGGCGCGCAGGCCGCGGGTCATGCGCCAGGCGCCCGGCCGGTCCAGGAAGACGTTCTCGATCACGCTCAGCGTGGGCACCAGCGGGACGTGCTGGTGGATGGTGGCGATCCCGGCCCGGCGCGCGGCACCGGGGTCACGCCAGCGCCGGTCCTCGCCCGCCCAGCGCAGCACGCCGCCGCTCGGCGGGTGCGCCCCCGAGATGATCTTGACGAGGGTGGACTTGCCGGCGCCGTTGGCGCCTACCAGCCCGTGCACGCTCCCCGGCCGCACGGCGAGGGAGACCCCGCGCAGCGCGCGCGTCCCGTTCGGGAAGGTCTTGGTGACGCCGTCCAGGAGCAGGAGCGGCTCGCCCGCCGGGCGGCTCTCGGCCATCGGTCCCTCCTTCGCGCCCGTGCCCGCCGCGGCGTGCCTCACCATTGCGGCAGGCAGTCGCCGACGTTGGCCTTGGTGATCGACGGGGTGTCGTAGGTGACGAACTCGGCGTCGTGCTTCTTGGCGCCGGTGAGCTGCTCGTGCAGCACCTGCACGGCGCGTTTGCCGAGGTCTTCGGGCTTGTAGCAGACCGTCCCGTACAGCTCGCCGCTCTTAACGCCGTCGATGCCGAGCTTGGAGCCGCCGACCCCGATGACGGCCGCCTTCGAACCCGCGGCCTTGACCGCCTTGGCACAGCCGACGCCCATGTCGTCGCTCTCGGCGTAGAACAGCTTGACGTCGGGGTGGGCCGCCAGCATGTTCTGGCAGGCCGACTGCGCCTTCTCCGGCAGCCAGTCGCCGGGCTGGCGGGCGACGACGTTCAGCTCGACGCCCTTCTCCTTGGCGGGCGCGAGGAAGTCGCGGAACCGCTGCTGGGTCTCGGCGAACCCGGCCGTGCCCTCGACGACCGCGATCGGACCGCCCTTGGGCGCGGCCTGGACCGCCAGCTCGCCCGCCTTGCGCCCGGCGGCGTACTCGTCCTGCGTCGCCAGCGCGACCAGGCCGGGGTAGACGTCGGTCAGCTTGCGGGTCTTCGGGTCGCCGACCTGCGACGCGACCGCGACGGTCGGGATGTTCGCCCGCTTCAGGTCGTCGGCCATGCCGGTGGCGACGCCGGAGTCGACGGGCAGCAGGAGCACGCCGTCGGGCTGCTGGCCGATGAGGTCCTGGACGTCGCTGGACTGCTTCTCGGCCTGGCCCTGCGCGTCCACCTCGATCACCTTGTCGCCGAGCCGGGCCGCCTCGGCCTTGATGCCCTTGGTGATGGCGGCGGGGAAGGGGAAGCTCTGCCCCAGCGTGGACACGCCGATGGTGAGGTCCTTCTTCTTGCCCGCGGCCTCCGACTCGCCGGCCTGCCCGCAGCCCGCCGCGAGCGCGGTCGCCGCGAGCAGGGCCGCCGCGGCCGCAAGGGTCCTTCGTCGTGCCATCGCGGCACCTCCGTTCTAACGATTGACTAGCCGGGCGGGGCCCGGTCAACCCACCATCCGGGCGATCCGGGCCGCGATGCCGGCGGCGGACGGCAGCAGCGCCTCCGCCAGTACCGGCGCCGCGGGGATCCGCACGTCCGGGGCGCCGATCCGCACCGGCGCGGCGTCCAGGCCGGTGCCGGCCTCCACCGCGCGCGCGACGATCTCGGCCCCGAAGCCGCCGGTCGTGTTGGCCTCGTGCACCACGGCGAGCCGCCGCGTGCGCGCCAGGCTGCCCAGCACCGCGTCCATGTCGGCCGGGTTCAGCCAGGTCAGCTCCACGACCTCGGCCTCGATCCCGTCGGCCGCCAGCGCGTCGGCCGCCTCCAGCGCCTGCGCCGCCACCGCGCCCCAGCTCACCACCGTGACATCGCGGCCCGGCCGGCGCAGGTGCGACCAGCCCATCGGCCGCGCCGGTCCGCCGAGCTCCACCTCGGCCTTCTCGCCGAAGTACAGGCTCCGGTTCTCCACGATGATGACGGGGTCGTCGGCGTGGACGGCGGCGACGACCGCGTCGTGGGCGTCCTGCGGGGTCCGCGGCATCACCAGCCGCAGCCCCGGGACGTGCAGGAACAGCGCCTCCAGCGACTGCGAGTGCTGCGCGCACGCGCCCGGCGCGTTGCCCTGCTGGGTGCGGACGGTGATCGGCGCCGGCGCCGTGCCGCGCGAGACGTACCGGGCGTTGGCCGCCTGGTTGACGAGCTGGTCCAGCGCGACCAGGGAGAAGTCCGCCCACATGATCTCCACGATCGGGCGGGCGCCCATCAGCGCCGCGCCGACCGCGCTGCCGAGGATGGCGGCCTCGCTGATCGGCGTGTCGAACACCCGGTCGCCGAACCTGCGCCGCAGCCCGCGGGTCACGCCGAACACCCCGCCGGGCTTGCCGACGTCCTCGCCGTACAGCAGGGTCTCCGGCAGTTCCGCCAGCACCCGGGCGAGCGCCGCGTTGACGGCCTCGCCGTACTTCAGCTTGCGGGTCTCGCGCGCGGGCGCCTCGCCGGCGCGCTCCCGGACGGTGCTCTCAGGCATAGACGTGGTCCTTCGCGGTCTCGGGGTCGGCGGGGGGCGCGGCCAGCGCCGCCGCGGCGGCCCGCTCGATCTCCTCCTCGGCGCGCGTCCGCGCGTCCTCGATGGCGGCTGGATCGGCGCCGGCCTCCGCCAGCTCCCGGCCCAGCCGGGCGATCGGCTCCCGCTCGCGGGCCCGATCCAGCTCGCCCGGGCGGCGGTACTGCTCGGCGTCGCCGATGTAGTGGCCGACGAGGCGCTGCGTCATCAGCTCCAGCAGCGTCGGCCCCTCCCCCGCGCGGGCCCGCGCGGCGGCGTCGCGGACGGCGGCGCGCACGGCGGCCGGGTCGTTGCCGTCCACCCGCTCGCCCGCCATGCCGTAGCCGGCCGCGCGGCGCCACAGCTCCGGCTCGCCGACCATCTCCTCGATCGGGGTCAGCTCCGACCACTCGTTGTTCTCGCAGACGAACACGACCGGCAGCCGGAACGCCGCCGCCATGTTCAGCGCCTCGTGCGAGGCGCCCTGGTTGAGCGCGCCGTCGCCGCAGACCGTCACCGCGACGCGTCCCGTGCCGTCGAAGCGGCCGGCCAGCGCGGCGCCGACGGCGATCGGGAGCCCCGCCCCGACGATCGAGTTCTCGCCGTAGAAGCCGTACTCGGGCGCGGTGAAGTACGCCGACCCGCCGCGGCCCCCGTTGATCCCGGTGGCGCGTCCCGCGCACTCGGCGATGATCGCCTCCGCCGGGACGCCGCGGGCCAGCGCCCACCCGTGCCCGCGGTAGGTCGCGAACAGCGCGTCGTCCGGACCGAGCTCGGCGCACGCGCCGACCGGCCCCGCCTCCTGGCCGATGCTCAGGTGCACCGACCCCACGACCGCGGCCTCCGCGCCGATCCGCAGCTCGCGGACCTTCTCCTCCAGAGCGCGGATCCGCCACATGGCGTGCAGGTCGGCGAGCCGCCGCCGCATCTCGTCCATTACTCCCCTCCTTCGTTGCGCACGGACTTCCACTCGCGCAGCGCGCCCGCCGCGATCGCCGCCGCCTCGCCGAGGTAGTCCGACGGGTCCAGCGGGAGGTCGCCGAGCTGCGCGCGGGCGTCCTCGGGCAGGTCCCGCACGCAGGTCCCGACCAGGTCGCCGCCCTCCGCCCGCGCCCGGACCGCCGCCGCGTACACCAGGTCGTGGGCGCGTTCGCGGCCGAGCGCCGGGGCGAGCCGCATCATCAGCGCCTCGCTCATCAGCAGGCCGCCGTCCAGCTCCAGGTTGGCGCGCATCCGCTCGGGGAAGACCCGCAGCGACCCCGCCGTCTCCCCCGCCAGCCGCACCGCCGCGGCGGTGTACTCCGCCACCTGCGGCACCGCGAGCCACTCCACCTGCCACTCCCCCGCGCTGCGCTCGTGGCCGGCCTCCATCGCCCGCGCCAGCAGCGCGGACGCGCCCGACGCGGCGACGCCGTACCCGATCACCGCCTCCGAGGAGATCGGGTTGGCCTTCTGCGGCATCGTCGAGGACGCGCCGCGGTGGTGCCCGGCCTCCTCGCCGACCTCCCCGATCTCCGTCCGGGACAGGTCGACCACCTCCCGCGCGAACCGCACGCACGTGGCGGCCAGCAGCGAGCACGCCTGGCCGAACCGGGCGACCCGGTCGCGCGCCACATGCCAGGGCACGTCGGTGCCGGCGAGGCCCAGCCGGCGCGCGACCCCGGCGCGCACCCGCGCCGCGTCCTCGCCCATGGCCGCGCTGGTGCCGCCCGCGCCGAACAGCGACACCACGCCCACCACCGGCCGGAGCCGGCGCAGCTCGGCGAGCTCGCGGGCCACCTCCGCGAGGAACACCGCCGTCTTGGCGCCGAACGTCGTCGGGACGGCCTGCTGCGCGTGGGTCCGCGCGGCCATGACCACCTCGGCGTTCGCGGCGGTCAGCGCGGCGAGCCCGTCCCCGAGGGCCAGCGCCAGCTCGGTCAGCCGGTCGCAGGACCGGACGAGCTGCAGGGCCAGCCCGGTGTCCATGATGTCCTGGGTCGTGGCGCCGTAGTGCACCCGCCCGTCCGGGCCCTGCGGCAGGTGCGCGGCGATCTGCCGGACCAGCGGCAGGATCGGGTAGCCGACGGTCCGCGAGCCCTCCCACAGCCGGTCCGGGTCGATCAGCTCGGGACGGCAGGCGGCTTCGATCGCCGCGGCGTCCTCCCGGGTGAGCAGCCCCGCGTCCGCCTGCGCCCCGGCGAGCGCCGCCTCCACCCGCAGCCACGAGGCGATGGTCTCCTCCGGCGACCAGATGCCCACCATCGGCTCGTCGTGGTAAAGCGCGGACAGCAGCCGGAACGCATGGCCCGCCATCAGTCCATCTCCAGTCCGCCGTCGACGTTGACCGCCTGCCCGGTCACGTACGAGGCGAGGTCGCTGAGCAGGAACGCCACCACGTCGGCCAGCTCGCCCGGGCGCCCGTCCCGTTTGAGCGCGGTCCCGGCGGTCACCTCCGCCAGGTACGCTCGCCCGGCGCCGTCCCCGAACCGGCGCTCGCGCTCGGCGATGATCCCCTCCCACATCGGCGTCATGAACACCCCGGGGCACACCGCGTTGACGCGGATCGCCGGGCCGTAGGCCAGCGCCGCCGACTTGGTCAGCGACAGCAGCGCCGCCTTCGACGCCGCGTAGTGCGCCGCGTCGGGGCGTCCCGACCGCGCCGCCACCGAGGCCAGCGTGACGATCGACCCGCCGCCGGCCATCAGGGCGGCGGCCTGCTGCACCACATGGAACACCGAGGTCAGGTTGAGGTCGACGACCCGGTCCCACTCCGGCGGGGTGAGCCCCGCCAGCGGCTTGGTCTGCATGACGCCGGCGCAGTTGACCAGCCCGTCCAGCCCGCCGAGCGCCTCGGCGGCCCGCCCGGGCAGCGCGCGGGCCTGCTCGGGGTCGCCGAGGTCGGCGGCCAGCGCCACCGCGGTGCCCCCGAGGCCCGCGGCGGCCTTCCCGGCCTCGTCCTCGCGCAGATCGGCCGCGGCCACCCTGGCACCGCACTCCGCGAGGCGCCCGGCCACCGCGTGTCCGAGCCCTCCGGCCGCGCCGGTCACCAGGATCCGGCGCCCGGTCAGAGCCAGCTCCACGGTCACATTGACTCCGTTCAATCGATTGACTACGACGGAAACGTAACCGACGACCCGCACCCGCCACAACCCCCACCGGGCAAGGTTCGCGGTCGGCGGTGGCGCACCGACACCAGCGGACGGAATCACTGGGACGCGTCGGCTCCCACCGCAGTGGGGAACAACCAGTCACAGGATCAGGAAATAGAGTCGGCGAGCACGAGGGACACGGAGGTAGAGATGAAGGCGATCGTCGCGACTGATCGGACCGCGGAAGCGGCCGGCATCGAGCTCTCGGAGCGCCCCGGGCCGACGCCGGCGATCAACGACGTCGTCGTTGGAGTCCGCGCGTCGGGCTTCGTCCCGGCGGAGTGGGAGTGGCCCTCGACGTGGGTCGACCGCTCCGGCCACGACCGGGCCCAGCCGATCATCGGCCACGAGTTCGCCGGAGTGGTCACCTCCCTCGGCTACGGCACGACGGGACTCTCCATCGGCCAGCGGGTGTTCGGCATCACCGACTGGCACCGCGACGGAACCCTGGCCGAGTACGCGGCCGTGGAGGCGCGCAACCTCGCGCCGCTGCCCGGGGCCGTGGACTTCACGGTAGGTGCGAGCCTGCCGACCTCCGGCCTGACCGCATGGCAGGGCCTGTTCCAGCATGGCCGTCTTCGGGCGGGGCAGAGCGTGCTGGCGCACGGCGCCGCCGGCGCGGTCGGATCGATGGTGACGCAGCTCGCCCGGGAGTTCGGCGCTTACGTCATCGGTACCGGGCGGGCGGCGGACCGCCAGGCGGCGCTCGACTTCGGCGCGAACGAGTTCCTCGCCCTCGACGAGGGGAATCTCGACGACATCGGAGAGGTCGACCTGGTCTTCGACGTCATCGGCGGCGACGTCCAGAGGCGTTCGGCGAGCATCGTCCGCCCCGGCGGGACGCTGGTGTCGGTGGTCGGTCCCGTGGAGAGTCGCCCTGTCGACGGTCTCGCCCTCGACTTCGTCGTCGAGTCCGTTCCGAGCCAGCTGGCGGAGATCGTCGACCGCGTGCGGGACGGGCGCCTGCGCACGCGCATCGGGACCGTCGCGAACCTCGACGACGCCGTCCCCGCACTCAACCCGACCGAGCGGCGCAAGGGCAAGACCGTCATCCACGTGCGCCCCTGATCCGGCAGCCCACTAACCGAGCGGGGTTCCTTGAGGGCATCCGGCAGACCGGAAAGCGGGTCCTGCTTGCATCCGCCTTCTTCGAACTCGATGGTCAAGTTGAGCCGACATGGCACCGGAAATCGGGGGCCGGACGCAGTTCTCTGACTCACTGGACGGACACCGTGTTCTTGCGCCGTCGCGGGAGCACAACGGCGGGGATGGCGGCGACGGCGGTGAGGCCGAGCGTCCACCAGAAGGCGTTATCGAACGCGGTGACTTTGCCCGCGAGCCCTTCGGCATGGTGCGCGGTGAGTTGCGTCTGGAGGATCATGGCCATGATCGCGGCGCCGAAGGATCCGCCGACCTGCTGGGCGATGCGCGTGGCCGCGCTCGCGTGGGGTATCTGCTCGCGTTCGAGCCCGATGAAGGCGGTCGCCATCAGAGGGATCGTCACCGCGCCGAAGCCGGCGCCCCTGATGACCAGGTTGAGGAGCAGGACGTCAGAGGTGTCGGTGCCGGCCCGGGTGTAGGCGGCGGTGCCGGCGACCATGACCAGGAGCCCGCCGAGCACGACTGGCCGGGAGCCGACGCGGTCGGTGAGCCTGCCCGCCATGGTCCTGGTGAGGAGCATCCCGACTCCTTGGGGGGCGAGGAGCAGCCCCGCGTCGAGCACGGTGTCGCCGCGCAAAGTCTGGTAAAAGAGCGGCAGTAGCAGCAGGGCGCCATAGAGGGCGACGCTGGAGACGAACAATAGAACCGTCGATACCGCGAAGGTGCGCACTCTGAACAGCCGGAGTCCGGCTCAGCGGCACCGCCAGCGGGCGGGATCGCGGGCATCGTCGTCGCGCGCCGGTCCGGACGGTTGGCGGCAGGTAAAGGAATCGGGTTTTTCCGACAGGCGGCGTTGCCCCGTCCGCCAGGAGATACCGATAGTGGACAGATGTCCGCGGACAACCCCGAGGGCGCAGAGGTCTCCGCGTCGCTTCGCACCATCGCGAGCAGGCTCTTCGCCGAGGTCGGCTACGACGGCACCACCACCGACATGCTCGTCTCCGCCGGTGCCGACAGGCATGAGCTGGCCGCCGCGGGCGGCAAGAGCGGCCTGTACCGCGCGGTCATGGAGGACTTGATCGAACGCAGACGCCGTGTTTTCGAGACCGAGCTGGCCGATGCCACACCGGGCCTGGAGGGCTTCAGCCGGTTCGCCGACGCCTTCCTGGACTTCAACCTGGAGAACCCGGTCGCATCGGCGCTGTGGATGCATCGTTCACTCCACGACGCCGCCGACTTCGCCGATCTCGAAAGCCGGTACGTGGCCCCCGTCCACCGGATGATGATCGTCGAGGATGGCGACCCGGCACTGGCCATCGATCCCGAGATGCAGATGGCGACCATCGGCTGGTGCGTCATGGGCTTCCTCACCAGGGGCCTGTTCAGGGCCGACGGGAGCACGATCGGCGCCGAGGACCCCGGCACCGTCGCCCGCTTCCGGGAGCACCTGCATCATCTGATCGAGCTCATGAACGCTCCCTGACCTCGGCCCGCTGGTCGCCTCTACCGGACACGGGCGCGGACGGGCAGGCCGGAGGAACGATCACCGGCGCCCCGATGCCAGGTTCTCGCGCATGCGGAGCAGGGCACGGTGGGTGGTCTGGAGTTCGTCCGGGCTGATGCCGGCGGTCAGGAGGGCGGCGGTCTGGCCGAACACCGGCGGGATCTTCGGCAGGAGCATCCTCCCTTCGTCGGTCAGTGTGACGACGACCGAACGGCGATCGTCGGGCCTGCGCCGAGCCCGTCCGTCAGGCGATCCAGGGCGTGCCGACTTGCCGAAGAAGCCGAAGGGGCGGTTCCGGGAGGCCTCGACGGCGGCGAACCCGTAGTCGAGCATCTGGTGCTCGTAGGCCGTCTTGGCCTCCGCGACCGTCAGGTCCGAGGTGAGCAGGTCGCCGAGGAGATGGGCGTCGCGCAGGGCGATCCCGGCGCCGTCGCCCCGGCCGGGGGACATGGTGTGCACCGCGTCGCCGAGCAGCGTGACGACCGGGTCGTCCCACGGGTCCACCGGCCGGGCGGAGGTGATCGTGACGGGGAAGGTCATGGCCGCGTCCGCGCCGCCGATGATGTCCCGTACCGGCTTGGCCCAGTCCTGCACCGCCGTTACGGCGTACTCGTGCAGCCGCTCCGGCGACGCCGCATCGGGCAGTGGGCCGGTGGTGGTCAGGGTCCAGGAGAAGTAGCCGGGAATGTCGGTGAGGGCCAGGTCGGGGGCGTGCTCGGCGACGGCTTCCGGAACCGGGGTCAGCGGGCGGCAGGTGGCGACGGCCACGGCCGTCCCGTCGTCGCCGGCTGCGCCAGGCACAGGCCGCCGACACCGGCGCCGGCGATCAACACGCGTGGGCGCCGGGTGTGGAGGGAGGACATGGTGGCGAGGCTAGCGGGAAAATAGCTGTCGCGACAGCTACTGTCATGGCGGTGTGATGCGCGGCGTGGCGGTACCGGAGGCGGTTAAGGTTTCGAGGACAGCGTGTTCTCACTGATCTCCCGGACCGCCCTCGTCGCCGCGGTCGTGAGACGAGACAGCGAGTGTCGGAGGATCTCATGCACGAGCCCCACCTGCGAGCATGCCGCCTCGCGTTCGAGGAGGCCGCCGCCGAGATCGCCGCACTGCGCGCCGAAGCGCTCCGGCTCGAGCGGATCCTGGCCGATCCGGCGCATTGAAGCGCCGCCGAGGTCGCCGCCGCGCGCCTCCAGACGATCAGGCGCCTGCTCGATGATGTCGATGGCGCCCGCGACGAGTTCACGTTGCTCGCCGACCTGCTGCCCGCGGCCGACGACGTCCTCGCCGCCGAGTGCCGCACGGAACTGCGGGCCCTCACCGAACGCGTCGGGGATCTGCTCCGCCGACGCCCCGGGGACTTGGACGAACGAGAGGCCATCGTCGTCGTCCGGGCCCTTCCCTGCGAGGCACCGCGGAGAGCGGACGCCTACGAAGGAGTGCGATGGGCGGAGCTCCTTTGCTCGCAGTACATCAAAGACGCCGAGCGCGATGGACGGCCTGTGCACGTCTACAACAAGTCGGACTGCGCGGACCCGCCCGCCTTCACGGCCACCGTGCATATCAGCGGCATAGGCGCCTTTGGATCGCTGAAATCCGAGCACGGCATCCACCGATCGGAAGGCCGTCCCGTTCTGAAGGTGGCGGTCGACATACTGGCCGTCGCGGTGCCCTACGATGACATTCGTCTTGACGATGGCGAGATAGAGGCGCGGGAGTCGCAGGAGTGGACCGATTGCGGCGGACCCCTCGGATATGAGCGCAGGAGCGTCATCCTGACGCATATACCCACCGGAATCACTGCCTCCTGCTCGAAGCAGGAAAGCACCCACCTCAACAGGTCGGGCGCCCGCACCCTGCTGCGCGCCCGCCTCCTGCAACGCCGCAGAGGGGCCGCCGCGGACCAGGCGGACTAGGCCGGGCGGATCCGGTGGAGGCCGACCAGGAGAGCCGCCGTCCCGGCCACGGCCGTCAGCCGCAGGTCCAACCGGAGAAGCAGTCGTCACCGAAATGTTTCCGGCAGACTCTCAGGGTCGGCGCCATGTGCTCATGACCTCCTTTGCCTTCGATCTCGAGATACCAGTAGGCCGGATGAACCTGACAGCCAAGGCCGGTGTCATTCACGGGGAAATCTTGTACGGCCGCAGGGTCGCCTTCGGCGAGCAGGCGATCGCCGGCACCCAGCGCGAAGGCTTCGGTATGGATGAGTGCGCGCGGCCGGACCGTGGCGAAAAGCCCCGCGTCGCACACAGGCGCCACGGAAGGCGATCCCGGCTTCGGCGCAATGATCTGGCTGGGGTAATGGACCGCCACGTCCCCGGAATCGAAGGGTAGGCGCTCCACGGCCGCACACAGCTCGCGAGCATCCGATCCAGCATAGTGAACGACGAAGGTCAGCTCACCTTCGAGAACCGAGATATCCCGTTCGGTCAAGGGGGCCCCATCGGCGCCGCATCGAGACGGATCGACGGTGAGCACCCCGCCATCGGCCGACAGCCTCGGCGGCATCGGCACGCCGTCGCGAAGGTGCCTGCTCAGGATCGTGCCGAGCGAGAAGGCGCTCGGAAGGACGTCTCCGGCGAGCACGCATGCGGGGAAGCCGATAACGCCCGCGTCGAGCAGGTCGCCGAGCAGCGCGGTGAACCGACCGCGGTCCGCCGGCTCGGCCCGGCGCGGCGCGGCGGTGAAATCATGAAAGACACTCACATGCTTCTCTACCTGTTCGGTTCACCGCCCCGAGCATGACCTTCAACGCCGTCCGCGCCCCATCGGGCCCGTAAGGCTCGTCCACCAGGCACAGGGCCGTGACGCCGCTACTGGGGAGGCCCTGATGGCGGGTACGGCTGCTGATAGGGCGGTGGGGGCGGCGGCGGATATGGAGACGGGTAAGGCGGCTGATAGGGCGGCGGGAAAGCGATGCCATACGGGTTCGGCCGGGCGGTGCGACGCCTCGTGATGAGCACGATTCCGCTGATTATGCCGGCGGCCAGTGCGACGGCCAGGAGCGGCTCCGCGAGCAGGAACGTCCAGCGGAAGCTGATCGCTTCGGAGACGGCCTGGTTGACCGGCGGGGCCGCGATCAGCGCCAGGGCGCCCAGGAGCGCCATCGCCGCGGACGCCGGGCCACGCCGGCGATCGAACCGCAGCAACAGCGCTACAGTGACTCCCAGCGACGCGCCGGTACCGAGCCCGCCCAGCACGCGTCCCGCCGACAGGACGCCGGCGCTCTCGGTGAACGCGACCAGCAGACCGCCGATGGCCGAGACCGAGACGGCGGGAATCGTCACCGCCGCCGGGTGGCGGGCCCCGAGCAGGACACCGGCCGGAAGCGCCACCGCCGCCGCGATCAGGTAGGGGACGACGGCCTTCATCAGCAACGCGTGGCCCGGCAGATAGAGGGCACGCTGCATGGGGGAGAACGAGTCGGTGCCGTAGACCGCGGTCAGCAGGAACAAGCCGACGACCGTGGCGAGGCCCGGCCCAACAAGCCCCCACCAGGGTGCATCATCCGACGCTGCTACTTCCGCTTGCCGGTGACCCGGTGTGTTCGTCATCGCACATCCTCTCGACGGCTCTTCGGTGGGCAGTACAGTCACGATCATCCGTGCGCCATGAAGCGGCGGTCAGCGCAGGACGGTGACCACGACGGCGCCGCGGCCGATGTCGAACCGGCGACGTACAGCCGAAGCCGCCGCATCGCCGCCGTCGAAAGTGATCGCGCGCGCCAGGACGTCGCGGGCGATCGCCTCGCCGTGCGCGGAGAGCATCGCGCCGATCTCGCCGTCGGCGTCGGCCACGGGGGCGATGTCGACGGCGATCCGGTCGGCGAGATCGAAGCCCTCCCGCTTCCGCAGGTCGTTGATCAGCCGGACGAGCTCCCTGGCGAGTCCTTCGAGGTGCAGATCGCGGTCGATGTCCAGGTCCAGGGCCACGGCGTACGGGCCGTCGGTGGAGATCTGCCAGCCGCGCACCGGCCGCTCGACGATCCGGACGTGCCCGGCGCTCAGCGCGACGGCCTCTCCGTCCGGCTCCACGGTGAAGTGCCCCCGTGCTTCGAGTTCGGCCAGGGCCTTCTCCGCGTCGGCGCCCGCGATGGCGGCGGCGACGGCCTTGGTGCGGCTCCCGAAGTCCCGGCCGAGCGCGCGGAAGTCGGGGTGGAGGGTCCGGGTCATGGCGGCGCCGATGCCGAGCTCGACCGATTTGACGTTGAGCTCGGAGGCGATCACCTGGCGCACCTCGGGCAGCAGCCGCCGCGCGTCCGCGGGCAGGGCGACCTGGACGCGGCGCGCCGGACGGCGTACCGGGACGCCGGCCGTCGCGCGAGCGTCGCGCCCCAGCGTGACGAGCCGGCGGGCGACCGCCATGGCCTCGCACAGGTCCGGGTCCCGGGCGCTCTCGTCCGGCACCGGATAGCCGGTCAGGTGCACCGAGTCCGGTGCGCTCGCGCCGACCGAGCGGACCAGGTTCTCATGGAGCTCGTCGGCGAGGAACGGCATCATCGGGGCGATGAGGCGGGCCAGGGTCGTCAGGCAGGAGTACAGGGTGGCGAACGCCGCGCCCGCGTCCTCGCCGTCCTCGCCCCAGAAGCGGCTCCTGCTGCAGCGCACGTACCAGTTCGACAGGTCGTCGACGAAGGCGGCGAGCTCGCGGCCGGCACCCGCCGCGTCGAAGTCCGTGAGCGCCGCGTCGGTCCGCTCGGTCGCCTCGTCGAGCCGCGCGAGGATCCAGCGGTCGAGGACCCGCCGCCGCGCGATCGGAGGGACGCCCGGTCGCGGCGTCCATCCGGCGTGGCCGGCGTAGGTGACGAAAAAGTAGTAGGTGTTCCAGATGGTGAGGATCGTCTTTCGGGTGATCTCCCGGAGCCGCTCGGCGGAGACCGGCCGCGGCTGCCAGGGACGGCCGTCGGCGGCGAGCAGCCAGCGCAGCGCGTCGGCGCCGTACTCGTCGATGAGCTCCTGCGGGTCGCGCCCGCCCGCCGCGCCCGGGGACGTCCCGCGGCCGTCCGCGCCGGAGACGGGTCCGAGGCAGAGCGCGCGGCGGAATCCGGCGTGCCCGAACAGCGAGGTGCCCACCGCCTGCAGGGCGTAGAACCAGCCGCGGGTCTGACCGATCGGCGCGCACACCAGATCCGCGGGCGACCGGGCAGCGGACGGGTCCTCGCCGCCGGCCGCGTGCGGGTGGCCGAACCGCGCGAACGGCATCGCACCGGAGTCGTACCAGGCGTCGGCGACCTCGGGGACCCGGCGCCGCACGCCGCCCGGACACCGGTCACAGGGGACCGTCACCTCGTCGACATGGGGCCGGTGCGGATCGAGCCCGGTGAGGTCCCTTCCCGAGAGCCCGGCCAGTTCGGCGAGCGATCCGACGGCGATCACGTGGTCGCAGGCGTCGCAGCGCCAGAACGGCAGCGGGGTCCCCCAGTAGCGCTCACGCGACAGCGCCCAGTCGGCATTGCCGGCCAGCCATTCACCGTACTGGCCGTCGCGCACGTGCGGCGGCCGCCAGTCGATCCCGGCGTTGCCCTCGAGCATCCGGTCCCTGATGCGGGTGGTCGCGATGTACCAGGACGGCGTGGCGTAGTACAGCAGCGGAGTGGCGCACCAGCAGCAGAACGGATACGTGTGGCGGTGGGTGCCCGCGTGCAGGAGCACGCCGGCGTCCCGGAGGTCCTCGATGATGCGCTCGTCGGTGTCCCGGACGTACATGCCGGCGTAGGGACCGGCCCTGTCGTCGAACCGGCCGTCGGGCCGTACGGGTCTGACCACCGGGACACCGTGCTCGCGGGCGACCCGCATGTCGTCCTCGCCGAAGGCCGCGCCCGTGTGGACGACACCCGTCCCCTCGTCCACCTTGACGAAGTCCGCAGTCACGACGAAGCGCCAGGAGGCGGGGTCGCCGTCCGGATCGTCGGCGGACCCGGGGCCGACGAAGTCGAAGGGAGCCCTGTAGCGGGCTCCGGTGATGTCGCCGACGGGCACGTCCCGCAGCACCCGGGCTTCCTCGCCGAGGACCGTCTCGACCCGCTCCGCGGCCATGACGACAGGTCGGTCACCGGCCCGCCCGCCGGCCGCCAGCACGTATCGGATGTGCTCTCCGACCACGGCGAGCGTGGCGGGCACGAGCGTCCATGGCATGGTCGTCCAGACGAGCAGGTCGGCTCCCTCGTTCGCCAGGGGGCCGTCCAGCAGCGGGAAGCGGACGTAGACGCTCGGGTCGTCGGTCTCCGCGTATCCCTGGGCCGCCTCGTGGTCGGACAGCACGGTGCCGCACCGGGGGCAGTACGGAGCGACTCGGTCCTCGCGGTAGATCAGGCCTTCCTCGAACAGGGTCTTCAGCGACCACCAGACGCTCTCGACGTACTCGGCGGACATCGTGGAGTAGGGCCGCTCGACGCCGGCCCAGGACCCCATCCGCCGGGTGAGCCGGTCGAACTCGGCGATGGAGCGGGTGACGGTGGCACGGCACTGCGCGTTGAATCGAGCGACACCGGACGCTTCGATCCGGCTCTTCCGGTCGATGCCGAGTCGTTGCTCGACCTCGGCCTCTATGCCGAGCCCATGGCATCCATGGCCCGTGGCGCGAAGGACGCGCGCACCCTTCATCATTCGGTGGCGCGGGAAGATGTCCCCGAACACCTGCGCCTGGACGTGCTGGAGACCGGGGCTCCCGCCGACGGTGGGGGGTCCGTCGTAGGACGTGAACGGCGGGCCGTCCGCAGTGCGCTCGATCGCCCGCCGGACCACCTGCCGGGCCCGCCAGCGTTCGAGCACGCGCTCCTCGATGGCGGGAAGGTCGGGCTGCCGCTCGACCGCTTCAAAGGGCACATCGACCTCCAAGGACACGTTCGACCGCACCGCTGATCGACGTCATCGCCTCGACGACCCGCCGCCGGTCGCTCTCCGGGAACGCGCTCAGCCGGACCCGCAGCGCCTCCGCCATCCGGTCCTCGATGACCTCGCAGGCGGCCCGGCCGCGCCGGGTCAGCCGAACCGTCTGGAAGCGACGGTTCTCGGGCGACCTGTCTCTGGTGATCAGTCGGTCGGCCTGGAACCGGGCCAGGACGCGGCTGAGGTAACCGGGATCGATGCCGATCCGCCGGCGCAGCTCCATCACCTCGGTGACGTCCCGCTGCGCCAGCTCGGCGATCACCCAGCCCTCGGTCACGGAGTACGGGGTGTCCTCCCAGCTGAGCCGCAGGCTGTCCACCAGAAACCGGTACATCCTGCCGAGCGCCCGCGCATCGCCGACGAGATCGCCGTCACGCGACCGCACGGCGGGTTCCTGCGCGATATTCATTGACCCAGTCAAACATATTCGTCTCCTCTTGTCTCCAGCCGATGGCCCATGCGCACCGCATGCCGCTCGGGCCCCGCGACGGGCCGGCAGTGCGGTCCCAGCCCGGCGGCGACCCGGCGGAGATGCTCGATCATGATCGACGAGGACGGCAGCCGGTACTCGCCGGCCGGCGTGGCCGCCGCCACCGTCCGGGTCAGGGACGGCTCGCTCAGCGGGCGCACCACCAGCCCGGACGGGGTCGCCGGCAGCGTGAGCGACGGGGCGAGGGCGACGCCCAGCCCCGCCGCGACGAGACCGCGCACCGTCATCTGGTCGTCGGTGCGGAAGGCGATCCGCGGCTCGAAACCCGCCTTCCGGCAGGCGCGCGGAAGGACGTCGATGGTCGAGCCGTGGTGCACGCCCTGGATCCAG
Organism: Actinomadura physcomitrii; assembly: GCF_008923205.2. Taxonomy (GTDB): domain Bacteria; phylum Actinomycetota; class Actinomycetes; order Streptosporangiales; family Streptosporangiaceae; genus Spirillospora; species Spirillospora physcomitrii. Next base: position 115,643 of record NZ_WBMS02000020.1, read on the forward strand.
CGGTCGTCGGCGAGGTCGGTCAGCCGGAGCCGATCGCGGTCCGCGAGCCGGTGCCCGAGCGGAAGCGCGACGTGCAGGGGATCCACGAGAAGCGGGCTGAGCTCCACGTTGGCCGGAACCTCCAGCGGCACCACGGGGAACTCGTAGACCAGGGCGAGGTCGAGCTCGTACATCGCGACCGCGGCCATCGCCTCGTCCCTGTCGATTTCCGTCAGGTCGACCTCCACATCGGGGAAACGCTGCTGGAAGGCGCTCACCGCCCGGGGCATCAGCGTGGCGTTCGCCGTGGTGAACGACCCGAGCCGCAGCCGGCCGCCGGTACCGTGCGCGACGGCGGCCAACGACGTCTCGGCCGCGCGCAGCTCAGCGAGGACCGCCTCGGCGTGCCGCACCAGCACCCGTCCCGCCTCGGTCAGCCGCGCGCCCCGGGCATGCCGCACGAGCAGTTGCGCCCCCGCTTCCCGTTCGAGCACGGCGATCTGCTGGGAAACGGCCGAAATGGTGAAGGAGAGGGCCTCCGCGGCGCGGGTCAAAGAGCCATGCCGCGCCACCTCCCGGAGCACGCGCAGCCGCGTCACGTCGAGCATGGCGCAATGCTAGGTCCGGGGTTCGGGAGAGGACTCTCGGAAACTCGGTCCATCAGCTCTGCTTTTCCTTCGTCACCAGGAGCACCGCTTTGCCCGCCAGACGCCGGTCGCGCAATCGGCACAGAACCGCCCGGGCGTCCCGCCAATCGCTCGTGGCCGCGATGTCCACCACCAGCTCGTTCGTGGCGGCCAGCCCGGCAAGATAGGCCAGGTCGGCCGCGGTACGGGGGCCGTCCAGGTCGTTCAGCACATAGAAGCCGCGCAGAGACGCCTCCTTCGGATAGAAGTCGCTCACCGAGAACGCCGTCGAAGCGCGCGAGGAATTGCCGAACGACACCACGGTGCCGCGTGGCGCGACCAGGCGGAGCGCCTCCCGCAGGGATTCGCCGCCGCCGGTCTCCAGGACGAGGTCGAATTCCGCTTCCAACCCCTCGACGCCGACGACGACCTCCGCGGCGCCGAGCGCGGCGAGCCCGTCGCCGCGGTCGGGCCGGCCGACCACCGCCGTCACCTCGGCCTTGCACCGGCGCGCCAGTTGGACGGCGAACCGCCCGACCCCGCCTGCCGCGCCCGTCACCAGGACGCCGGCCCCAGCGAGGTCACCGTGCATGCGCAACGTCCGCAGCGCGGTCAGCCCGGCGGTCGGCAGCGCCGCCGCCCGCTCGAGGGAGAGCCCGTCCGGGACGACGGCGAGCCGGGCCGCCGGGACCGCGACCCGCTCGGCCCAGCTCCCGCCGTCCGCGATGCCGAACACCCGCGTGCCCGGAGCCGGGAGGCCGGCGGCCGGTGCGTCGCCGGACGTCCCCTGATCCGCGACCACCCCCGCGAAGTCCCAGCCCGGCCGCCAGCCCGCGGCCGCCGCCGTCAGCCGGTGCAGTTCGCCCCGGTTGACCGAGACGGCCCGCACGTCCACCAGCACCTCGCCGGCGCCGGCGGACGGCTCGGGCACCCGGACCGGCTCGACCAGGCCGCCGTCGCCCGTCGCGGACAGGGCTCTCATGATCCGGCCGGCCAGCGCGGAGACGACTCGGGCGCCGGCTCCAGCCCCTCCCAGTCGCTCCGGACGGGGGAGAACGCCTCGACGACCACCGCACCGTCGGCACCTGCATGGACCTCGTGCGGCACGTCGGCGTGGATTCGCCACATGCCGCCAGGGCCGAGCTCGCCCGTCTCCGCACCGATGGTGAACCGCAGGGAGCCCGCCAGGCAGAGCCCGACCTGCTCGTTCGGGTGCCGATGAGCCGGCACCAGGCCGCCGGGCGGGATCTCCACGACCGCCAGCGTGATCAGCTCGCTCTCGATGACCCGGGCGACGACGTCCTGCCAGACGCGCAGGGGCCGGATCGAGCCGAGGTCATCCAGTGCGCTCGGCGTCGCGGACCTCGCCGGTGCCCGCCTGTGCGACTCGTTCACGTCTGCGCCTCCGTGCCGAAAACGGGAGTGGTCCACTCGTGGTGCCGGTCACCGCCGCGCCGGGCGATCGACGACAGTTCGCGCTGCAAAGCCAGCGTCGTCTCCCCCGGCCTCCCGTCGCCCACCCGCCGTCCGTCCACCTCGATGATCGGAGCGACCATGGCGGCCGTGCCGCACAGCAGCGCCTCGTCGCAGGCGTACAGCTCCGAGCGGTGGACACGGCGCTGGACGACGGTGACGCCGAAGTCCTCGGCGAGCAGCTCGGCCACCTGGCGGCGGGTGATCCCCTCGAGGATGTCGTCGGTCGCCGCCGGCGTGGCCCACTCGTCCCCGCGGCGCACCAGGACGTTCGACGTCGTCGCTTCGGCCACATGGCCGTCGGTGGTCAGCAGCAGAGCCTCGTCGAACCCGCGCCGGATCGCCTCCGTCTTGGCCAGCGCGGGGCCGACATAGCTCCCGATCACCTTGGCGCGGTTGGGCACGGCGACATCCGTGCCGCGCCGCCAGGTGCTCACCATGCACCGGATGCCCCGCGGGTCGATGTAGTCGCTCGGCATGGGCGTGGCCGGGATGCACAGCCGGCTGCCCGAGTCGTGCATCCGGACGGCGAGCTGCTCGCCGGCCAGGAACAGCAGGGGGCGGACGTAGCTGTCCGCGCGGACGCCATTGCGGCGCAGCAGTTCACAAGTCACCGCCACCAGATCCGCGGGCGGATACGGCAGCTCGAGGCCGAGGATCCGCGCGGAACGCTCCAGCCGCTCGTAGTGCGCCGGCGCCTCCAGGAGAAAGAGGTCTCCCCGCTCGTGGTTCCACGTAGCCCGGATCCCCTCGAAGGTTCCGGTTCCGTACGAAACGACGTTCGCGAGAACACTCAGTCGCGCCGCATCCGCCGAAACATATTCGCCATCGACGAACACCAGTTCATAGGGCACGCCGAAAACGGCGCGATCCCGTGTTCCGATTTCTTCCTGTACACTCAATCCACTGACCTCACCTTCACCGAGGGCCACCTGTCAGCAGGTTAAGCCGGTCGCCGCGTTAAGCACAATCGAAGGCTTCTTAAGAAAGCCTTCAGCGATCCTGTAGGCGATGCCATGACGCCCGCTCGGGCGCGGCATGAAAGTGCTATTTCGGCACCCACCCTCATAGGCACGCCGCCAGTCCTCGCTGGACACGCGGATCAGAGACGCTGAGAAGCCCAGCCGAATCGGTGGGTTGCCGGCGCCGGCCGAGCGGGCAGAATGGCCTTATCTTTTGAAAGTCCGGCGCATGCCGATGCAAAGCGCCCTCGGCCCGGTGGCCAGGGAGCCGATCGGTCAGGAGCCGGAACGGCGAACCGGTGCGGGTGCCGTTTCCCGAGTTCGGCTGTAGCCGGCGATGAAGGCGTTGATGTCGTGGCCGACGACTTCGGTGAAGCCGAGTTCGCCGTACTCGCCGGCGGCCCAGTGCCGGGTGCCGGTCTCCAGGAGCGTCTGGGCGACGCGGGCCAGGTGCAGAACGTCGAGGCCGGCCGGGAGCTTGCCGTCGGCCTGGGCGCGTTGCAGCAGGCCGAGGAAGAGGAACCTGGTCGCGTGGTGCTCGTGGGGGCGGCGCTCGGCCAGGGCTCGCTGTTCCGCGCGATAGCCCTCCAGAGTGGTGTGGATCAGTAGTTCAGGAGGGTTGCGGCGCATGGTGCGCTCCAGCACCGCCAGCACCTGGACGATCACATCTGGAAGCTCGTAGGGGCCGGCGACCAGTTCGCGCCACTTGTTGCGGGCGTCTCTGGTGGACAGGAGACCGGCCTCCAGGAGCGCGTCCTCCTTGCGGGAGAAGTAGAAGTAGAACAGCGCCTTGGAGACCCCGGCGGCCTGGCAGATGTCGGCGACCGTGGTGTCGGCGAACCCCTTGGTACGCCACAGCGCGATGGCCGCCTGCAGGAGCGCGTGCTTGGTCTCGCGTGAGCGCGCCTGCGCCAGGCTCGCCCTTCGCTGACTTTGGTCAGCATCCTTGTCCGCGCTCTTCTTCATCCGCTCCCCACTCATACTCGGCAATGCTATCGATGCCCGGCACGAGAAAAATGTTGACCACGGTCAACATCGCCGCCTAGGCTCGTCCGCGCCGGGGCTGACGGCCTCGGGTGATCCTTCGCCGGGGAGGCACCGTGGAGCCCACGTCCGAACGGCCCATCCGCGTCGTGCAGTGGACGACCGGCAACGTCGCGCGCCAGTCGCTCGCGGCCGTCGCCGAGCGCCGCGACCTGGAACTCGTCGGCGTGTACGCCCACAGCAAGGACAAGGCGGGCCGGGACGCCGGCGAGCTCGCCGGGCTCGGCCGCACGCTCGGCGTCGCCGCGACCGACGACATCGAGGAGATCATCGCCCTGGCGCCCGACTGCGTCCTGTACATGCCGCTGCACCCCGACATCGAGCATCTGGGGCGGCTGCTGCGGGCGGGCGTCAACGTGCTCACGACCGCGTCCTTCCTCACCGGCCGCGCCTACGGCGAGGCGGCTCGGGCGGCCCTGCAGGAGGCCGCACTGGCGGGGCAGGCCAGCCTGTTCGGCAGCGGCGTCAACCCCGGCTACGCCGACCAGCTGGCCGCGGTCGCCTCGGGCGTCTGCCGCAAGGTCGACCGCATCGAGGTCTTCGAGTCCTTCGACATCGGGCTCTGGGCCGGCGACGCCAACCAGGACGAACTGGGCTGGGGCCGCCCCGCCGGCGACCCCGGCCACGCCGCGGACGTCGAGAAGGCCACCGCCCCCTTCGGCGACGCCGTCGAGGCGATGGCCGAGCTGCTCGACACCGCCGTCGACGACGTCCGCTGCGAGGTCGGCTTCGCCCACGCCACCAAGGACCTGGACCTCCCCGGCCGCCCCGTCAAGGCGGGAACCGTCGCCGGACTGGACGTCAGGTGGATCGGCTCCTCCGGCGGCGCGGACGTCGTCGAGGCCCACGTGCGCTGGACCGTGACCGCCGATCTCGATCCGGCCTGGGAGATCGCCATGGCCTACCTCATCGAGGTCCGCGGCCACCCGCAGGTCAACCTCCGGGTGGAGGTCCTGCCGCAGGACATGACCTCGATGAGCCTGGAGGACATGCTCGCCATCGGCTCGGTCATCACGGCCATGCCCGTGGTCAACGCCATCCCCGCCGTCGTCGCCGCGCGCCCGGGCATCGTCACCTACGCCGACCTGCCCACCCAGGCCTCCCGCCACACCGCCCGCCTCTGACGCGGAACCCGTTCAACGGAATTAGCCGGACCGGGCCTTCGCGGCGTGTCCTCCCACTTCTCGGACGTGATCCGCGAGGAGTCCAGAGCCGAGCTGCAGCGTCACTGCGACGACGCACTGGAAGAAGGGCTCCGGTTCAGCAGGTCCTTGCCCTCACGGGTCATTCGCGGCCCGATTCCGCACGCATCGGGCGGAGTCACTGCGGACGCCGCGGGCCTGCGGCGGTGTGCCGGGCGCCCGGCGGATCCACCGCCCAGTCGGGAGACTCCCCCCACCGGTCGGTGAAGACGAGTTCCTGCAGGGGCCGCCGGCGGACGGGGCCGTGCGCACCGGCCGGACGGCCCAGCGTGATCGTCGCCGCGATCAACGTCTCGTCCGGAATCTCCAGGAGTTCCCGCAGTTCGGGCTCGACCGGCCGGTGGAAGCCGGTCATCACGCCTCCGTAACCGAGCGCCCTGGCGGCCAGGAGCAGGTTCTGGCAGGCCGGATAGACCGAGCCTCCCTCGGTCGGATGCGGCGCGCGGTAGCGGACCAAGCAGGCAAGGACCACAACAGGAACCGACTCGAATCCCTCGACGTACTCGCGCATCGCGCGCGCCATCCGGCTCTTGGGGGAGCCGGCGTCCGTGCCGCTGCCCCTGCCGTACCCGTCCTGCTGCTCCTTGGCCGCCCAGATCCGCCGCGCGCTCTCGCCGATGAGGCGCCTGGCCTCGCGGGCGCGCGGCCCGTCGACCAGCACCAGGAACCGGAACGGCTGCCGGTTGGACCCGCTCGGCGCCCGCGTCGCGGCGAACAGGATGTCCCGCAGCACCTGCGGAGGAACGGCCTCGTCACGGTAGCGCCGGATGGCCCGGGTGCTGGTCAGGCCCTCCAGCAGCCCCACCGTGTCGTCCGCGAGCGGTCGGCCTGACAGATCACTGCTCATGAACCACCTCGGCGACGCTCGCCATGGCATCCGCTACCGGGCCGGCGAGCCCGCATCACTCGTTCCTCCCGGCAGAGTAGTCCGCTCCTCCCCCGCCGCAGCGGACGGTGCCCAGGCAAGGCAGTCCGCGGGCGGCCGCCGGATCACACGGCCTTGGTCAGGGCTTCGTACTGGTCGTCGGTCAATGTGACGGTCGCCGCCTGCACGTTCTCCTCCAGATGCGCGACGCGGGACGTGCCCGGAATGGGCAGCATGACCGGGGACCGCCGCAGCAGCCACGCGAGGGCGAGCTGCGACGCGGTGGCACCGTGCTCTCGTGCGGCCGAATCCAGCGGACCCCCGGGACGTGCGAGTTCGCCGGTCGCGATCGGGAACCACGGGATGAACGCGATGTTCTCGGCCTCGGCATAGTCAAGGACGTCCTCCGCCTTGCGATTGACGAGGTTGTACAGGTTCTGCACCGAGACGATGTCGGCGATGCCGCGCGCTTCCTTCAGCTGGTCGACGGTCACCTCCGACAGCCCGATGTGGCGGATCTTGCCCTCCTTCTGCAGCGCGACCAGCTCGCCCAACTGCTCGGCGAGGGGGACCTTGGGGTCGATCCGGTGCAGCTGGTAAAGGTCGATCCGTTCCAGACCCAGGTGCCGCAGGCTCAGCTCCAACTGCTGCCGCAGGTACTCGGGCCGCCCCAGCGGACGCCAGTCGCCCGGGCCGGATCGGCTCAGCCCCGCCTTCGTGGCGACGACCACGTCATCGCGGTAAGGGTGCAGCGCCTTGCGGATCAGCTGCTCGCTCACGAACGGACCGTAGGAATCGGCCGTGTCGATGAAGGTGACACCCAGCTCAACGGCGCGACGCAGGACGCGCACCGCCTCATCGGGGTCCTTGGGGTCACCCCACACCCCCGGCCCGGTCAGCTGCATCGCCCCGTAACCCAGACGGACGACCGGCAGGTCACCGCCGATCGCGAACGAGCCTGACGCCTCGGCGGGACGGTCACTGGAAAGCGTGCTCATTGAAGCGTTCCTCTCTATCGGCCACTGAGACGGCACACGGTCGTGCACAACAGGCGATGTGCCTTACCCCTGGTGCCGGACGTCTCACACGGAGCCCGAACGCATCGGGTCCAGATGAATCCTGGCACGTCAGGCGTGGAGCGGAAGGCGCGACCTGCACCGGCTCCCTATCAGCCCGTGAAATGGCCCACGACCAGGCAGAGTGGTGAACGGCAGCGGTGCTGTGTTGCTCCGTCACCGGGCCCTCCGGCCGGATCAAGCCGATCGACACCTCCTCGCAGGTCAGAGAACGACGGCGGCGCCCACCGGTGAAACGCGCTCAGCGCAGTGACGTCGGCGCCGGTCGGTGCCCGCTCGCCCTCGACCGCCACCGCCCCGCGCAGAGCCCGATCGCGCGTGGTCACCCGCGAGTTGGCGGGAGCGGTGAGCACGAGGGCCTTGCCGGACGGCACCGGCTCGCCGCCGGCGTGATCGGTGCGCCGGCGGGCTCCACATGCTTGGCCTGCAGTACCGTCCCGATCTCCCGGGCGCACTGGCGCATCCGATCCGATCGCGCCGTGGGCCGCGTCGGCGGCGGCCGGTGAAGATGCGCGACGACAAGGCGTGAAACTCCACCGAACACCGGACCCGCTGCAGCGCCGCGGAATGCGGCGTCCGCGCCGAACTGCAGGTGCAGGCCGCTGACCGGCGGCATGCCCGACCGCTCCGGCGGGATCCACAGGACCGGCGCCGCCTGCGCGGGGCTCGCGCCCGCAAAGGTCCCCAGTCCCGCGACCGTGGCGCCCGCCGCCCCGAACAGGCCGCGCCTGCCGGCATCCGCATTGATTTTAAACTTTTAAGTTTTGTCGATACCATGGACCGGTCGGCCGCGGCGGGTTCGTCCCGACCGCACCGAGCGAGCTCCCGATCGGTGCTCGTCCGTTCGATGTCCGGCCGGGCCGCTCCTCGCCACGAGCCGGTGTGGAGGCTCCCGTGTCCGCCCGCCGGCCCGTTCCCCGAGGCTGCCGGGCCTCCCTATGCTTCTCCGGCGAGCGTACGACGCCGTTCGGCCGCATAGTCGGGCTGGATGGTGCCGTACACGTGCGGGGATCGGAAGAGGTGACGCAGTGACAGGGGCAGACGCGCCCAAGACGCAGCGCGCACAGTTCCGGCAGCCGCGCGTGGCGGAGGTCATCGCCGGGATCATCCGTGACCGCATCATCGACGGTGAGCTGGCCAACGGCGACTCGCTTCCCAAGCAGGAAGACCTGATGGCCGAGTTCGGCATCAGCCGGCCCACCCTGCGGGAGGCGCTGCGCCAGCTCGAGAACGAGGGCCTGCTCACGGTCCGGCGCGGCAGCATCGGCGGATCGATCGTCGAGGTTCCCACGGCCGAGTCGGCGGCCTACACCTTCGGGCTCGTCCTGCAGTCCCGGCGGGCCCCGATCAGCGACCTCGCCAACGCGATCGAGCAGATCGAGCCGATCGCCGCCTCCCTGTGCGCGGCCCGCGACGACCGGGACGAAGAGGTCATCCCACTCCTGCGGGCGAACATCAAGGAGGCCACGGCGGCGATCGGCGACGGCGAGCGGTTCACCACCCTGAGCCGGCGGTTCCACGAGGACCTGGTGGGCGCGTGCGGCAACGAGACGCTGAACGTGATGGTGGGCGCGCTCGAGAGCCTCTGGTCCGAGCAGGAACGGCAGTGGGCCGCCCGCGTCTCCGCCGAAGGGCGCTACCCGGACGAGGGCCGGCGCCACCGCGTCCTGGAGGCGCACTCGTCGCTGGTGGACGCCATCGCGGCCGGCGACGCGAACACGGCCCGCAAGATCGACGCCGGGCATCTCGCCCGCTCGCAGCGCTACGCCCTCGAGGACTCCGAAACACTGGTCATCCGTGCGACGTCACTGCGCAACGGCCTCCGCGACCTCGGCAGCTGACGGCGGCCCCGCCGGGCGCCGCTCACTCGAACTCGTGGCGTGAAGGCGCCATCAGCGGGCGGTGCGCCTGCCGGAGCGGGCCGAAAGCCGCCGCGAGCACGGTGGCTCGTTTCAGGTACAGGTGCGCGTCGTGCTCCCATGAGAAGCCGATGCCGCCGTGGTTCTGGATGTTGTCGGTCGCGCTGCGGACCGCGCCGCGCGCCGCGACGACGTAGGCCGCAGCGGCCTGGAACGCAGCCGCCGGCCGCCGCGCGTCCACGTACAGCGCGGCCTGACCGACCTGCCCCACCACGGCGTACGCGGAAACGGCCATGTCGGCGCAGCGGTGCTTCACGGCCTGGAAGGAGCCGATCGGTCGGCCGAACTGAGTCCGCGACCCGGCATAGGCCACGGACATGTCCCTGACCGCCTCGATGATTCCCAGTAGCTGGGCGGCGGCGAGGACGTGCCCGCGGCTCAGCAGGAGAGCGTCCTCCACGCGCAGCAGAGGCGTCGCGCGGACCAGGCTGGAGACCCGGGTCAGCGGGTCCACCGAGGCGAGCGGGGCGTCCTCGACGATCTCGTCGAGGACGGCGCCGTTCTCATCGAGCGTGAGCAGCAGGTCCCCGGCACGCCCGTCGAGGACCCGGCCGGAGAGGGAGAGGGCGACCCGGCGGCTCCCGTCGGCGATGGCCGCCGCGATGTCGGCTCTGCCGGCCGTCGCCGCGGCGCGGGCACCGAGAACGGACGCGAGGAACGGCCCCGGCGCCAGGCCGCGACCGAGCTCGCGGAACACCATGACCTCTTCCGCGGCTCCGAGTCCGAGGCCGCCGCACGCGTCGGGCAGGCCGAGCCCGAGCCAGCCGAGTTCGGCGCACCGGGTCCAGGTCCCGGCATCGGGCAGTTCCCCGTGACCGGCGGCGAGATCGCGGCTGCGCGCGACGGGCAGTTCCCTCGCGAGCCACTGGCGGGCCGCGGCGGCGAGTTCGTTCTGGAGGTCGGACGGCGCGAGGTTCATCGGGGCAGCCCCAGCACTCGCTCGCCGATGATGTTGCGCTGGATGTCGATCGTGCCGCCGGCGATCGGTTCGCTCAGGTCGAAGAGCCAGCGGCGGGTCCACGCGCTCGTCTCGACGACGTCCGGACCGAGTATCTCCAACGCCGTACGGCTGACCCGGCCGAGGAACTGGACGAAGAAGTTGCGGGCCGCCACGGTCTCGCTGCTCGACGACCCGGGATCGGAGGTCGCGGCCTGGTAGTAGGCCATCGACCGCAGCGCGGCCCCCTCCGCGCGCAGCTCGGCGAGATCGGCGTAGACCTTCTCATCGTCGAGCAGGCCGGTCGAGCGGGCATGGTCGATCATCTCGTCGACGAACAGCACGCTCGACAGCCGCGTGTCGAGGAATGCCGGGCCGCGCTCGGCGGCGAGTGTGGACATGGCGACGCTCCATCCGTTGCCGATCCCGCCGACGACGTTCCCGACCGGGACACGGGCCCCGTCGAAGAAGACCTCGCAGTTGTGCGGCCAGCCGTCGATGCTGACGATGGGCCGGATGTCGACTCCGGGGACGTGCATGTCCATGACCACCCAGCTCAGTCCGTGGTGCCGGTCACCGGCCGGGTCGGTGCGCACCAGGAGCTCGCAGTAGTCGGCGTACTCGGCGTTGGTCATCCAGATCTTGGTACCGGAGATGACCAGTTCGTCCCCGTCCAGCGTCCCGCGGCAGCGCAACGAGGCCAGGTCGGATCCTGATTCCGGCTCGGAGAAGCCCTGGCACCACGGCGTCTCGCCGCGCAGGATCCTGGGCAGGTAGAAGCTCTTCTGCCGCTCGTCACCGCGCGCGATCAGAGTCGGGCCGGCGTGCGCGAAGGCCACGTTGAAGACGCTCGTCTCCGGGGCGCCGGCCCGCACGAGCTCCTCGTACCAGATGATCTGCTGCAGCAGGGACAGCCCACGACCGCCGTATTCCGTGCTCCAGGAGATCCCCGCCCAGCCGCCGTCGTACTGGCACCGCTGCCACTCCTCGTCGAACTGGCGAAGCGCCGGCCCCGGCGTTGTCGGACGGGGTTCGTCAGGGACGTTCGCGGCCAGCCACGTACGGGCCTCTTCCCGGAATGCGGCCAGATCGTCCGCATCATTCAGATCCACGTCGCGCTCCTTCGGTGGTGGCGGCCGCCGACCGGCGATCGTCGACGACGGACTCGTCCGCAGGACCGGTCGGGTTCCGGTCCGGGGACACGTCCGGATTCTCGCCCGGGAAGCGGGCCTGAACGGCGGCCCACGCGCCGGATATCCCGCGCGGCAGGATCAGTGCCATTATCAGGAAGGCTCCGGCGAAGGTCAGCGGGCCGATGCCCGGCCGGCCGCCTGCCGCCTCGCTCAGCCGGTGTGAGATCTCGACCATCAGGACGGCGCCGACGAGCGTCCCCCACGCCCGGTCGACACCACCCACTAGGGCGACGACCAGCACCTGGAACAGCGCGGACGTGCTGAGGAACAGTTCGGTGTTGCTCAGCAGGTTGTACTGCGCGTAGACGACCCCGGGCAGGCTCGCCATCATCGCCGATACCACGAACATCGTGATCCGCACCCGAAGGACGGGAATGCCCGTCGCTCGCGCGGCGGCCTCGGAGTCGCGGATCGCCGTCGTCCATCCGCCCCACTTGCTGCGCGCGAACCACATCAGGCCGGCGATGAACACGACGTTGATGACGAGCAGGATGCGGGCGAAGGGCACGCCGGTCGCGAACTGCATGTCCCACCAGTTGTCGCCGGACTTCACCGGGATGTAGAGGCCGATCGTCCCGCCCAGCGGCTTCACCGCCGAGATGATCGGCGGTGCGGCCTGGGAAAGGATCAGGGTCACCAGGGCGGTCACGATCGTTCCCGAGCGCCGCATGGCGATGAAGCCGATCGGGAGGGCGAGCGCTCCCGCGACGACCATCGCGACGAGCATGCTGATCCACGGGGAGATCTCGTGCCGCGCGAAAAGGTAGGCGGAGGTGTAGCCGCCGACCATGACGAACACCGGCTGGGCCAGGGAGAAGACGCCCAGCGACCCGAACAGCAGGTTGAACGAGCTGCCCGCCGCCGCGTAGTAGAGCACGAGCACCATGACGGTGAGCGTCGCCGATTCCAGTCCGCCGAGGGCGAACCAGGCCACGGCGAAGAAGACGGCGAGGACGATCCAGCGCGTCGAACCGTGATCACGGACACGCCGCAGCGCCGGGCGGTCCATCGCGTGGGCGAGCGTCATACGACCGCTCCTTCGTCAGGCCGCACGAGCAGCACGAGCAGGATGATCAGCAGCGGCGCCAGCGACGTCCAGTACGAGGCCAGGTAGCCGGCGGACAGGGAGTTGACGACGCCGAGCGCCAGGCCCGCGAGCACGGCGCCGAGCGGGTTCCCGATCCTGCCGAGGATCACCACCGCGAAGGCCGAGATCAGGTACGACGTCCCGACCTCCGGCGTCAGGGTGGTGAACGGGCTGATGACGACGCCGGTCGCACCGGCGATCGCGATCGACACGGCGAGCGCCGACCGCCGCGCCATCGGGGTGCGGATGCCGTAGAGGCCGGCCGCCTCGGCGTTCTCGGCGACGGCCCGCATCGCCCTGCCCCACCGCGTGCGCCGCACCACCACGTAGATCAGCAGTGCCGTCGCGAGCGTGAAGGCGACGGCGAAGATCTCCGTGCCGTGCACGGTCAGCCCCGCCACCCGCACATGCCCGAGGGTCGGCCCGTCGATGGTCCGCGGATCGTTCTTGAACAGCACCTCGAGCAGCCCGCCGATCAGCAGGAGCAGGGCCAGGCCGACGAGCAGCTGCCCGATCTCGCCGGCATGGCGCGCCCGCCATTCGAAGAGCTCGCCGATGCCGAACCCGACCACGAGGAAGACCAGCGTCGCCGGTACCAGCGTCTCGTAGGCGTTGAGCCCGAGGTGGTCGTGCGCGAACAGCGCGGTGTAGAGCCCGAGGGCCACGAAACCGCCGTGCGCGAAGTTCGCGACCTTACCGACCCCCAGGACGAGGGTGAAACCGACACCCACCAGGCTGTACACCGCGCCCGTGATGAGTCCGGCGATGAGCAGTTGTTCGAAGAGCATGTCGCTCGGTCGTCCTCACGTCTCACCGGCGCCCGCGGGCGGCCCGCGGGCGCCGGTTGCCGGTCACTTGTACGGCTGGATCTTCGATTCGGCCGCGGAGGCCGGGAAGACGACCTTGGCGGTCCCGCCGACCACCTGGGACACCAGGAACGGCGCCTGCTTCAGCGATCCGTCCGCGGCGAACGACAGGGTGCTCGGCGAGGGGAAGATGTTGCCGGTCGTCTGCGTCAGCGTCACCGACTTCAGCGCCTTCGCCACGTCGGCCGGCGCGGCGGACTTGGCGTTCTCGACGGCGGCGGCGGCGAACCGCACCGAGGCATAGCCGAACATGGCCTGGGAGTTCGGGGCCGCCTTGTACTTCGCCATGTACTGGTCGTAGAAGGTCTTGAACGCCGCCGGGACGGTGGGCGTGCTCGGCGTGACGCTGGCCAGGACCAGCGTCCCGTCGGCCTGTGACTTGAGCTGCTTGACGACGTCCACCGCGTCCGATCCGCCGGCTATGTAGATCTTGGCCTTGACGGAGTACTTCGTCGCGAACAGCTTCGCCAGGTTCAGCCCGTCGGCCGGATAGCCGATGTTGAAGATGATGTCCGCGGGCGTCGAGGCGAGCCGCGCCGCGATCGACGAGAGGTCCGTCGTCCCGATCGGGTAGCCGATCTTCGAGACGACCCTGAATCCGGCGGTCTTGTTGATGGTCTCGAAGGCGTCGAGGAAGTCCTGCCCGTAGGAGGTCTGGCTGTAGGCGATCGCGATCGTCGGGTTGGCGATGCCGAGCTGGGCGGCGGCCTGCTTGGCGGTGTCGGCCCAGCCCTGCGAGTACTGGGTGGAGTTCTTGGCGACCTGGAAGACGGTGTCGTAGCCGCGCTTGTGGATCTGGTCGGCGGTGCCGCCCGAGTCCAGCCACGCGGTGCCGGCCCGGTGGGTGACGTTGATGCCGGCGAGCACGGTGTCGGAGATCTCGCCGCCGAAGACGGCCGAGACCTTGTCGCCCACCGCGGCGGTGGCCTTCGTCGTCCCGTTGTCGGGGCTCGACGCGGTGTCGTACTTCTTGATCACCAGCTTCGCGCCGTCGAGGCTCTTGATGCCCCCCGCCGCGTTGATCTGGTCGACGGCGATCTGCGCGCCCTGACTCTCCGGAATCCCGTAGGACGACGCGACCCCGCTGAGGTCGGTGACCTCGCCGAGGACGACCTTGCCGTCCTTCGTACCGCCGCTCCCGCCGGACGAGCCGCACCCGGCGACCGTGGCGGTCATCGCCAGGGCCGCGAGCCCGGCCGCCGCCTTGTGGGCGCTAATCCTCATCGGCCTCTCCATTCACGCAACGGGCCATGTTCTGTCGTTCCCGGGTGCCTGCCGCGCCGGCGGCCCCGGTCTTGCTAGCCGAAGACCGCATCGGCGATGTCGCCCGCGTTCTTGGGCGCGACCGCGGAGACGGTTCCGTCCTTGAGCACGGCCGACGAGCCGCAGATCTCGGCCGCGCCGGCGTTCTGCTCCGCCAGCAGGATCGCGAGGGATCCCTCGCGCGCCAGCTCGCCGATCACGTCGAACACCTGCTCCACGATCACCGGGGCGAGCCCTTCCGAGGGCTCGTCCAGCATGAGCACCCGCGGCTCGGCCATCAGGCCTCTCGCGATCGCGAGCATCTGCTGCTGGCCGCCGCTGAGCTCGCGGGCCTTCTGGTCGCGCTTGTCGCGCAGGATCGGGAAGTGCCCGTAGGCCGTTTCGATCAGTTCCCTGCGGCGCGCCCCCGACTTCTGGTTGTGCGCGCCGACGAGCAGGTTGTCCAGGACGGTGAGGTCGCCGAACAGCTGGCGTCCGGCCGGGACGAGCACCAGGCCCTGCCGGCACCGGTGCCAGCTCGGCCTGCCGCTGAGGTCGTGGTCGCCCAGCCGGATCGATCCCGTCACCGAGCGCAGCGTGCCGGCGATGCCGGCCAGCAAGGTGCTCTTGCCCGCGCCGTTGAGGCCCAGCAGGCCGACGCACTCGCCCGGCGAGACGGTCAGCGACACGTCGCGGACGATGTCGACGACGCCGCGCCGGACCGTGACGTTCTCAAGGCGCAGTGCTGCTTCGTTTGCCGAGATAGCTGCTCACCACCTCAGGGTCGGCGAAGACGTCGACGGGACGGCCTTCGCGGATGACCGCGCCGGCGCTCAGCGCCAGGACGCGTTCGGAGACGCTGCGGATCGCGGGGAGGTTGTGCTCGATCATCATCACGGTCTGGCCGCGGGCGGGCAGGGCGCGGACGTGGGCGGCGAGGTCGTCGACCTCGTCGGGGCGCAGCCCGCTGAAGATCTCGTCGAGCAGGACCACGACCGGCTCGGCCGACAGCGCGCGCGCCAGTTCCAGGCGCTTGGCCTGCACGGCGTTGATCGCACTCGCCGGCCGCGACGCGATGGGACCCATCTCGAGCAGCTCGACGATCTCATCGGCTCGCGCCCGCGCCCGCCGCTTCGACAGCCCGCTGCCGGTGGCACCGACGACGACGTTCTCGTAGACGGTGAGGGACACGAACGGCTTCATCAGCTGGAACGTGCGGGCGAGCCCGAGCCGCAGCCGCCGGTTCGCGGGCAGCCGCGTGATGTCCCGGCCGCGAAAGGTCACCGTCCCCGACGACGGGCGCATCGCCCCGGCGATGACGTTGAACAGCGTGGTCTTCCCCGCTCCGTTCGGCCCGATGATGCCGAGGATCTCGCCCTCGTCCAGGCGGATCGAGGCGTCCGCGAGCGCCACGACGCCCCGGAAGCGTTTGCTGACCGACGACGTGCGCAGCAGCGGCGTCTCCTCGGCCATGGGCCTCCTTTGGAAAAAGATTCATTCATTTGCGATACGGCGCAGGCTATGAGCACGTCCCGACGCCCGTCAAGACGTGGATGCGTCCGTTCAGCCGCCTGAGGAGGGCGAACACCGCCGCCGGCGTCCGAGCGGGCCTACGGCCCGGCACCCGGAGACGCACCCGCGACGCCGACCGGACTCATTGACAAATCTTTGAATCTTTTCATAGATTGCCCGCTCACTGACGGTGTGAGGGAGCGATGCCCACGTGGACTTCGAGCTGGGAGAGCGAGCCGACGACGTCCGCTCGCAGTTGCGGGAGATGCTGCGGGCCGGAGTGCCCGACGACTTCCTCGGCGCGTTCACCGACGATCCGGCGGATCTCGAGCTGACGATGAGGTTCTGCGCCGAGCTCGCGGAAGCGGGCCTGCTGTGCATCGGCTGGCCCGCCGAGTACGGCGGCGGCGACGGAACCGTCTGGGATCAGACGGTGGTCCGTGAGGAGATGTGGGCCTGGCACGAGCCCCGCGGCCCGCAGTACATGGGCGTCAACTGGGTCGGCCCGGCGATCATGCGGCACGGCACCCCCGAGCAGAAGGCGCGGCACCTCCCGCCCATCGCGGCGGGTTCGGTGATCTGGTGCCAGGGCTTCAGCGAGCCGGAGGCCGGCAGCGACCTGGCGTCCCTGCGCACGACGGCGACCCGCGACGCCGACGGATGGCTCGTCTCGGGGCAGAAAGTGTGGACCTCGTACGCGGCCATGGCGTCCTGGTGCGTGCTCGCCGCCGTCACCGCCCCGTCGGAACCGACCTCACGGCGGTTGACGCTCTTCCTCGTACCGATGGATCGTCCGGGGATCGAAGTGCGCCCGATCGCGTCGATGCTCGGTCCGCATCACCTCAACGAGGTGTTCATCGACGAGCTCCGCGTGACCGACGCCGACGTGCTCGGCACCCCCGGCGACGGCTGGCGGATCATGCGCGACGCCCTGGCCTACGAACGCGTGGGCATCGCCCGGTACGCGCGCTGCGAGGCCCTGCTGGAGCGGGTTCGCGAGTTCCTTCGCGACGGCTGGGACGACCTGCCCGAATCGGTGCGAACCCGCTGGGTGCGGGCTCTCATCGAGATCCGGGTCGCGAAGCTGCTGGCCTACGTCGCGGTGGGCGGCGAAGACGGTGTCGACGACGCCGCCGCCAGCGCCGCGCGGATCGTGACCACGACGCTCGATCAGACCGTCGCCGAACTGCTCTTCGAGGCGTTGGGCAGTGCGGCGCTCGACACCGGTACCGACGCGGCCCTGCACGGCGCCGTCGAAGACCACTGGCGGTATGCGCAGGCCGCCACCGTCGCGTCCGGGACCATCGAAATCCAGCGCGTCATCACGGCGCGCGACATTCTCGGAGGCCGTTGATGGACACACGCCTGCCCGACGACGCCGGCCAGCTCGCCGACGCGGCCACGCGCCGGTTCCGGCGGCTCGGCGGAGTCGACGCCGCCCGGCGGGCCGAGGCCGACCCCGCGACGCGTGAGACCGCCCGGAAAGCCCTGGACGAACTCGGCGTGTTCGATCTCGACGTCCGCGCCGACGCCGACCAGCTGCTGGCCGGCGCGGTGCTGTGCCGCGCCGCCGGCGCCGTCGTCCTGCCCTGGCCGCTGATCC
The DNA here is from genome assembly GCF_008923205.2 of Actinomadura physcomitrii. GTDB lineage: Bacteria > Actinomycetota > Actinomycetes > Streptosporangiales > Streptosporangiaceae > Spirillospora > Spirillospora physcomitrii. Next base: position 133,229 of record NZ_WBMS02000020.1, read on the forward strand.
CGCACCTGATGCGCGTGAGCGGCCGCCACCTGGTGCTCATCGATCCGGGCCACGTCCGGGTCGATCACGGTGCGGTGGGACTTTCCTGGCTCGGCGCGAATGTGACCGGCAGCGCGTGGCCGCTCGAGGCCGGCCCGCCGGACGTGGCGGGACGGCTCGGTCCGTTCGTCACCGGCGCGGTCCTCGGCGAAGAGCAGCCAGGGCGGATCGACAGCGACGACATCGCCCGCTACCTCACGCTCCAGTCGTGGACGATCCTCGGTGCGTTGGAGAGCGCACTGGCCGAGGTGACCGGGCACGTACGCACTCGGCACCAGTTCGGGCGGGCGCTCTCCCAGTTCCAAGCCGTCCGGTTCACCATGGCCGACGTCACGATCGCCGTGCGCGGGCTCGAACAGCTGGCGAAGCTCACCATATGGCGGCTCGGACGCGGCGACGCCGACCAGCGCGTAGCCGACGCCATGGCGCTGCGCCTGCATGCGGCGGAGACCGCGGTGACGACTCTGCGGGCGTCGCACCAGATGTACGGCGCTCTCGGTTTCTGCGACGAAACCGACCTGTCGGTCCTGGATCGCCACCTCCAGCCGAGTCTGCGCTATCCGCTCTCCGCCGAGCGGCTCGCCCGCGCCCTTGTGCCGTTCGCCGGCAGCGGCGCGCTGACATCGCGCATCGCCTGATGGCCGCCGCCCGGTTCGTGATCGGGGATGAGGGGGGTCGATGAAGACGAGCCCCGCAGTGATCCACGAGCCGGGCAGGCCGCTGCCCGAGCCTCGTCCGGCCCCGTCACGAGCCACGCTTCTGGAGCGCGGTCAGCCGTGCGCGATGTTCGGGTGACCGCATCGAGGCGGCCTCGGCGGCGAAGCCGGCCTGCACCGGCCCGGCCAGCGCCTGGGACAGGTACATGCCGACGACGCGCTTGGTGCCGCGGACCGCCTCGGCCGGCTGGGCGGCGATGCGGTCGGCGAGGCGGCGCGCCTCGGCGAGCAGCTCGCCGGGCGCGGTGGTCCGGGAGGCGAGCCCCAGCTCGACCGCCTTCGCCGCGGGAATCCGGTCGCCGGTGTAGAGGTACTCACGGGTCCGCAGAATCGGGGTGAGCAACGGCCAGAAGGCGGCGCCGCCGTCGCCGGCCACCAGCCCGACCGCGACGTGCGGATCGGCCAGGTAGGCGTCTCGGGAGATCAGGACGACGTCGCAGAGCAGCGCGATGCTGCATCCGAGGCCGACCGCCGGGCCGTTGACGGCCGCGATCACCGGCAACGGGAAGCGCAGCATCTCCTCGATGATCTGCGCGCCCTCCCTCAGGCTCTCGTCCCGCGCGACGGGATCCTCCAGGAACGAGGTGATCCAGCCGAGGTCGCCGCCCGCGCTGAACGCGCGGCCCGCACCGGTCAGCACCACCACCCGGGCGTCGGGATCTTGGGAGAGGCGCCGCCACACGTTCGCGAGTCCCCAGTGCAGCTCGCGGTTGACGGCGTTCAGCTCGTCCGGCCGGTTGATGACGACCGTGCGAACAGGACCGTCGCACTCGACCGACAGCTCGCCGGGAAGGTCGTCGTACGTCATACCGTCACCTCCGAGGAACGGGCCGCCGGGACGCGCCGCCCGATCCGGCCGAGATGATGGGACGGCCGTCTTCACTACCGCCCATCAATGCTCTTTCAGCGGGGACGCGGTGGGCAGCATGCCGGCCAGGCTGGAGCGATTGACCTTGTGCATCTGGTTGGTGGGCAGGCTCGGAACCTGGCCCCACACCTCGGGCACCTTGTAACGGGCGAGGTGGGTCCTGCACAGCTCGTCGAGCTCGGCTCGCTTGAGCGGTTCACGGGCGACGACGAGCGCTGCGACACGTTCCCCGAGCCGCGCGTCGGGGATCCCGAACACGGCGGTGGCCTCCACGTCGGGGTGCAGGCGGAGGACGCGTTCGACCTCGGCCGGATACACGTTCGCACCACCGCGGACGATGACGAGCTTCTTGCGGTCGACCACGGTGAGCCAACCGTCGGCGTCGATCGCGCCGATATCACCGCTGTGCACTCGCGTCCCCGTTCCCGGAACCAGTGCTCCCTCGCGCCATTCCCCCAATGGCGGCCGCCAGAGCCCGGCCCATGGCCCGGTGGAGGCCGCCTCGATGACGATCTCGCCCTCGACGCCGACGGGCAGCCGCCCGCCGGCATCGTAGGCGGCCACGTCGAGATGCGGCAGGACCATACCCGACGCCCGCGGCACGCTCCGGCCGTCCACCGGATCGATCGCCACCACCGTCGGCGCTTCGGTGAAGCCGTAGGTCGTGTGGGCGGCGATCCCGTGCACCTCGTGCAATGTCCTGCGGAGATCCTGCGGGGTGTCGGCGCCGCCGCTCCACATTTCGCGCAGCGACCCGAAGTCGAGGTCCGGCCGCCGGGCCAGATCGTAGATCTGAGCCGGCACACCGTTCCAGACCGTGACCTCGTGCAAGCGCACCTGTTCGGCGATACCGGCTATGTCGCGACGGTCGATGAGCACGGCGCACCCCTGCGCCTGCGCCGTCGACAGCGTGCCCAGGACCAGCATGTTGAGGATCGTCATCGCCAGGCTGTCGCCCCTGCGCAGCGTGTGATCGTATCCCCGGGTCGCCACGAGCACCGCGCCGGGCACCACCAGGTTGTGCTGGCTGTGCACGATCCCCTTGGGGGTCCCGGTCGTCCCGCTGGTGAACGCGATCGCCGCCGGCGCGAAAGGATCGACCTCGACGGCGGGCGCACCATGACCGGCGGCGACGAGGCGAGCCCATCGAGCGGAATCTATGGCACCGGGATGCTCGCCCTTCCATTTCGCTCCGGCTAGGACGATGACCGGTTCGCTGAGGGCGACCAGCTGGTCCTGCTCGGCCGCCGAGTACGCCTCGGCCACACCTACCCAGACCGCGCCGAGACGCTGCGTCGCGTGGAACGCGACGACGATCGGCAGATCGTTGGGCAGGCAGGCGGCGACACGGTCGCCGGGCCGGACGCCCAATTCCCACAGCGCACCCGCGGCGGCGTCGGCGGCCCGATCGAGCGCGGCGTAACTCAACGTCCCGGACGGACCGATGAGCGCCGGCGCGTCCGGCCGGTCGCGCAGTGCTGGCCCTAGGATCCCGGCGATCGTACCGATCATGAACCCACCGCCCGCAGCGGAGACGGAACGCGCAGCACTACCACAGGGCACCGACACGTTCACTCAGGTCGTTCACGTGGACATCCACTCCCTCCCACGTCCCCTAATGTTTCAATCTTCAAAACTTTTGTCAATGAAGCCCGTTCAGTGGGCTCCAGCCCGGTGACCCGCGTCCCTCCCCCGCCGGGCGCCGGCGGGGAAGAGAGCGCGCGCGTCAGCCATCGATCTCGGCGTGCGAGGCCGCAGCGACCGGCTCAGGCGAGCCGCTCGAGACGACGCTCCGGCGGGCGGCCGGGATGGCGGCCGCGATGACCGCCGAGACCAGGGCGATGCCGCAGCCGATGATCAGGCCGGTACGGAAGCCGTTCTCGGAAATGAGCGTGTAGCCGCCCAGGGTGACGGTCATCTGGGAGAGCACGACGCCGATCACGGCGGAGCCGATCGAGGTGCCCAGCGACCGCATCAAGGTGTTGAAGCCGTTGGCGGCGGCGGTCTCCGACATCGGCACCGAACTCATGATCAGGGCGGGCATCGCCCCGTAGGCCAGGCCGACGCCGCTGTTGACGATCATGGCGGAGAGCATCAGTCCCCACGCGTGCCCCATGAGCGGCAGCGAGGCTCCGTAGCCGACGGCCAGCACCAGGGCACCGGCGATCAGGGTGAACTTCGGACCGCGAGCGTCGGTGAGCCTCCCGCCCAGCGGAGAGACGATCATCATCATGATGCCGCCGGGGGCCATCCACAGGCCGGTGGCCAAGATCGACTGACCCAGGCCGTAGCCGGTCTGCTCGGGGAACTGCAGCAGCTGGGGCATGATCAGCATCGAGGCGTACATGCCGAAACCGACGAACACCGAGGCGACGTTGCTCAGCAGTACCCGAGGGCGGGCCGTGGTGCGCAGGTCGATGATCGGCTGACGGGTGCGCAGCTCCCACAGCCCCCAGGCGAGCAGCACCACCACGGCGGCGGCGAACAGGCCGAGCGTGGTACCCGAGCCCCAGCCCCAGTCGGCGCCCTTGGACACCGCCAGCAGCAGGGCGACCAGGCCCACGCCGAGACCGACCGCGCCGGGCGCGTCGAACCGCTCACCCCTCGCGGCGGCCGGGACGTCCGGGATCGTCAGCCAGAGCAGCACCGCGATCACCACGGCCAGAACCGCCGATCCCCAGAACAACACGCGCCAGCTGGCGTATTCGGCGACAGCCGCGGCGATCGGCAGGCCCAAGCCGCCGCCGATGCCCATGGACGCGCTGACCAGCGCGATGGACGAGCTGAGCCGCTCCTCCGGGACCACGTCGCGCAGGAGCGCGATGCCGAGCGGCACCATGCCCATGCCCATGCCCTGCAGACCCCGGCCGATGATCATCGGCAGTACCGAGGACGAGAGGGCGCACACCACCGAGCCGGCCACCAGCGGCACCGAGCACGCCAGCAGCATCCGGCGCTTGCCGATCAGGTCGCCGAGGCGGCCGGAGACCGGCACGCACACCGCCGCCACCAGCAGAGTGACCGTGATCACCCAAGTCGCATTGGACGTACCGGTGTGCAGGATGCGGGGCAGCTCGCCGATGAGCGGGGTGACCAGAGTCTGCATGATCGCTGCCGTCGTGCCTGCCAGCGCCAGCACCGCGACGACGCCGTTCACGCGGGCCGTGGGCTGTGAAGCTTCCATGTAGGGGGCCTCCTTGACCGTCGCGCCCGAGGGACCGGGCGCTCGTATGCACGATACACACTGATTGTATGATGCACATAGTGTGGGTGATGCACCTCACTGGTGCGAGGATGGAGTGTTCGGTTCGATGGCCCGACGCGGGCAGGACGCAGAGCAGGAGGTGCGCGACCCCATGGTGAGGCCCACGCACGAGATCGAGTACGAGCAGATGCTGCTCAGCCGGCACGAGGTCCTGCGCCACCGGGCGGGTGCGCTGGAACGCAGCGCCTACATCCTGCTCAGCCGCATCCGGGTGCAGGGACCGATGTCGATCGGCGAGCTGAGCGAGGCCTTCGGGCTCGACGCGTCCACCCTCAACCGCCAGACCGCGGCGGCGATGCGCGCGGGACTCGTGGAGCGCATCCCCGATCCCGAGGGCGGCATCGCCCGCAAGTTCCGCATCACCGAGAAGGGCGAGCACCGGCTCGACGAGGAGCGCCGGGGCATCATCGAAGGCCTGAACATGATCACGGCCGACTGGTCCGACGACGACATCGTCGCCTTCGCCGCCTACCTGAGGCGCTTCAACTCCGACATCGAACGGCTCGCCGGGCGGCCGTGGCCCCGCCCCGCCGCTCCCGACACGGACCTACCCAAGACGAAGCAGGCGGGTTGACGACGAGCGGACCGAGCCGATCACCAGGGCTCGCCCGCGCGATGTACCTGGTCCTCGACGACGCCATCGGCCGGCTCTGACACCGGCTGGCATCATCGGCGGGGCGGGGACGGCGATTGGCGTGCCCTTCGGTCTGTGGGTGGCGACGTCCCACAACTGCAGCGCCCCATCCTCGCTATCGTCTCGGCCCCGCTGGGGCCGGGCAGGACCGCTATCTCAGGTCGCGCCGCGGCGGCCAGCATGGCGTGTCTGGCTTCGGCCGTGTGTCCGATCCGCCATGCGGCGACGCTCTCCAGCGCCGCGACGGTGGGGTCGGTGCCGCCCATGGCTTCGCTCTTGGCGGCCAGAAGGTCGGCGATCGCGATGTCTCGCCGGTGATCGGCGATCTGGCCGGCGTGTACGGCCCACGCCGCGACCGCACCGACCCCCAGGAGGAGCACGCAGAGTGTGGCGACGAGACTCTGGCGCACCCGCCTGCGTCGGCGGTGCGCCCGGCCACTGGCCCGGATGAAGGCAAGCTCACTCTGGCTGAGCGGCGGGTGGCAGGCTGGGTCGGCGGCGATCCGGCCGACCGCGGCTCGGGACCGGGAGCGCGCCTCACCGAGAAGGACCTCGACCAGGTCCGCGTCGATGCTGGATCCGATCTGTGCCACGGGCGCCGTGACGGCCATCCGCAACTGCCGCTCGGTCATCGCGGTGACCAGGTAGCGATGCTGAACGGACGCCGCGAGGCCCGGGTATTCGGCGCAGCGCGCCTCGAAGTCCGCGCGCACCACCAGTACCACCAGCGCGGGGGGTTCTTGACCGCCGGTCGCGGTCGCGGCGGAGTGCAGCGCCGCCACGAAGGCTCGTCGCTCTTCCTCGTGTTCGCATTGCGTGAACAGCTGCTCGAACTGATCGACGATCAGCAGGACGCGCTTGCGCCCCTGGAGCGGCTGCGGCGCGTCCGCGTCCTTCGCTGCCGCGGCATGCCGAACGGTGAGGGCGAAGCCTGCCGGATCGGCCGCCAGATCCCGCCGTACGGCGGCGGCGCCGACACCCGCGATGGGCGCGATCCGTACCGCCAGCTCGTCCAACGGTGCCCGCGTGGGAGTGAGCATCAGGCATGGCCATGAAGCCGCTTCCGGCACCGGGGTCAGCCCGGCGCCGCGCAGCCGCGGCAGCACACCCGCGCACAACGAGGACTTGCCCGCACCCGACACCCCGGGCACCACCAGCAGGCCGGAGTTCTCCAGATGCCGGTCCATCCGCTCCAGGACATGGCGGCGGCGATCTCCCGGCCGAAGAAGAAGCTCGCGTCCCTCTCCCCGAACGCGCTCAACCCCCTGTACGGCGACTCGACCTCTCCCGACATTCCGACCAGCGGCGTTGTGGGTCCACTCGTCCAGGTGCGGTTATAGAAATAGTTGATCTGCGTAGAGTGCTCTCCGACCAGTACGCCCTCGGCCGCTCGAGCATCGACCATGTACGCCGCATCGCCCGGGTTGGACTCGGCGTCAGCGGGCACCGTCAAGCCCACGCCTTCACCGCGAGGCCGTCCCGAAGGTGTTGTGCTGGGTCGGTCCGTCGCCGATCTGCACTCCGCCGGCGTTCCGCGCGTCCACAACGTACTTTCCGGCCGAAGACGATGAGTCCGACACCGATTGGTCTGCACTCTCGGTCTCCGCGAGGCGGTCCTGCCGCTCCCCCACGCGTGTGGCAACCCCCAGAAGCACGGCGCCGACACCGGAGAGGCGAGGTGCGCCCGGCCGGCGGCGGGCTATCGCGTCAGAGTGCGAGCGTGTCGGCGGCGGTGTCGAGGACCTCTTGAACGTGGCGGGTCTCTGCGTCCGAGTATGGCCGGAACGGTGCGGATGGCCCCGTTTCAACCAAGCCGAGGACCGCGAGCGCCGCCTTCGTGGCGGCGATGCCCGGCCGGACGCGATGGATGGCGGACAACCGGTCGAGGCCGGCCTGGATCTCCTCCGCGCGGTCGGTGTCGGCGTGCCGAACCGCCTCGAAGAGAGCAACACATGCGCCTGGCGCGAGGTTGCCGAAGCCGGGGGTGATGCCGGCGGCTCCCGCGCGCAGGCCGGCGACAAGGGCGGACTCCGCGCCCTGACTGACGGCGAACGCGGGGGACGTCTTCCCGATCCGGGCGAACGCGGCGAGCAGTTCCAGGTCTCCGCTGCTGTCCTTGATGCCGACGCAATGCGGTAGTGCGGCCATCTCGGCGGCCAAGTCCACCGAGATCGGATTGCCGGTGTATCGGGGGATGTTGTAGGCGACCCAGGGCGCTCCGAGCGCGTCCAGGGCGGCGAAGTGGTCGAGCAGTTCGGCGTCGTCGTGCCGGTAGTAGAACGGCGGGCTGATGACCAGTGCGTCGGCGCCGGCCGCCAGCGCCTCCCGGCCCCGGGCGACCGTCCGCCGGGTCGAGGCGGCGGTGACGGTCACGGTGACCGTCGCGGACGCGCCCGCGAGCCCCTTCCACGTCGTGGCGAGCTCGCGCACGTACTGCCGGATCTCCCCGGTCTCGACCGCGGTGCCCTCGCCGTTGCTGCCGAACAGCATGACGGAGGTGACGCCGGCGGCGGCCAGCCGTTCCATCAGGGTACGGACGCCCCCGGGGTCGGGTGCGCCGTCGCCGGCGAAGGACGTCACGAGCGGGACGGTCACGGTGGCGAGCAGGTGCGTCATGCGGGGTCCTCGTAGGTCGGAGGAGCGGCCAGGTCCAGCACGGAGTCGAGCAGTGCCCTGGTATAGGAGTCCCGGGGGCGTTCGAAGATGTCGTCGGCCGGACCCTGCTCCACGACCCGGGCGCTGTGCATGACGACCACGCGATCGGCGATCTGGCGCACCACTCCGAGGTCATGGGTGATGAACAGCAGCGCCAGGCCGAGTTCGTCGCGGAGCCGGAGCAGCAGGGAGAGGATCTGGGTCTGCACCGAGACGTCCAGGGCGGACACGGCCTCGTCGCAGACCAGGAGGCGCGGGCCGATGGAGATGGCCCGGGCGATGCTGACCCGCTGGGCCTGCCCGCCGGAGAGCTGCTCCGCAGTGCGGTCGAGCAGGCCGGCAGGCAACCCCACCCGGTCCATCAGCTGCACCAGTCCCGCCTCGGGGTCGGCGGGCCGGGCCGACGGGTGCGTCCGCCATCCCTCCGCGACGATCTTCCGGACGGTCAACCGCGGGTTCAGGGACGAGCGCGGGTCCTGGAACACCATCTGGATGTCGCGGCGCTGCGCCGTGGTGCGCCGGCCGGCCAGCACCGTGCCGTCGTGCGAGATCGATCCGCGGTCCGGGCGCAGCAGCCCGACGACCGCTCGGGCCAGCGTGGACTTGCCGGAGCCCGACTCGCCGACGACGGCCACGATCTCACCGCTGCCGATGGACAGGCTGACATCGTCGACGGCGGGCGTCTTCCTACGGGGATAGGTGATGGACACATCACGTACGTCGAGCAACGGCTTGACCGCCGTCGATGTCATGGCCGCACCTCCTCTGCGTAATGGCATGCGCTCCACCGTCCCGTGCCGATCTCCCTCAGCTGCGGCTTGTCCGTAGCGCAGCGGTCCCGCGCCAGAGGGCAGCGCGGATGGAAGGCGCAGCCGCCGGGACGGTCGGACGGTTCCGGCGGCGTGCCGGGCAGCGGCGCCGGCAGGGCGACCCGGGCGCGCGGCGACGGGACGTTGCGCACCAGCGCCGCGGTGTACGGGTGCCGAGGGCTGGACAGCAGATCCCGCACCGGCCCGGTCTCGGCGATCCGTCCCGCGTACATGACGACGAGATCGGTGACGACATGCGAGATGACCCGCAGGTCATGGCTCACCAGCAGGAGCGCGAGACCGGACTCGGCCCGTACCCGGGCCAGCAGGTGGAGGATGTGCTTCTGCACCGTGACGTCGAGCGCCGTGGTCGGCTCGTCGCAGAGAAGCAGTTCCGGCCGGCCGGCGAGCGCCAGCGCGATCATGGCGCGCTGCCGCTGGCCGCCGGACAGCTGGTGCGGGTAGTCGTTCGCGCGCTTCTCCGGGTCCGGCATGTCCACGCGCCGCAGCAGTTCGACGGCCGCGCGCGCCGCCTCGGCCCGGCCCAGCCCGTCGCGCACCCGCAGGATCTCGTCGATCTGGCGGCCGATGCGCTGGCGCGGATTCAGTGCCGCCAGCGGGTCCTGGAAGATCATCGCGACCTTCTTGCCCCGCGTCCCGCGGCGCGCGTCGGCGGACGCGGACAGTTGGTCGACGTCGTCGACCTCGACCGCCCCGGAGACGGCCAGCAGGCCGTCGGGCAGCAGGCCGATGGCTGCCAGGCTGGTCACGCTCTTGCCACTGCCGGACTCTCCGACGAGGCCCACCGCACCGCCGCGCGGCACGGTGAGGCCGACGCCGTCGATCACCGTCGTGCCCGTTTCGGTCCGCACGACCAGGTCTCGCACGGCGAGCACGGGCCCTCCGCGGCCGGTCACGTCGATTCCCGCCTGCTGTGAACTCACGAAACGCTCACTGCGGAGAAGTCGGGCTGATAGTTGGACGAGGGTGTGAAGCCCTTGACCGAGCCGCGCCAGACGTAGGAGATCCGGACGTCCATCGGGTACATGCCGACCGCGTCGTTCCAAATGATCTGCTCCGCCTGGGCGTACAGGCCGGCGCGCTGTTTCGGGTCGGTCTTCGCGGCGGCGTCGGCGAGCAGGCCGTCCAGCTTCGGGTTGCAGTACCCGGTGCGCTCGGCCTTGCAGGTGTAGAGCCGGCCGAGGACGTAGTCCGCGTCTCCGGTCGCGTCGCCGAGCGACTGCAGGTTGATGTCCCACTTCATGCCGAGCAGGTCGGACAGGTAGACCGACTTCTCCTTGATGGTCGGCGAGACCTTGACCCCGATCTTGGCGAAGTCGGCTGCGACGGCCTGCGCGAAGGGGGTGAACTCGGGGCCGCTGTAGGCCAGCTCGTAGTCCGGCCGAAGTCGAACCCGGCGGCCGAGAGCGCGGCCTTGGCGGCGTTCGGGTCATAGGCGACCGGCGACTGCGCGGCGAAGCCCGCGATCGTCGAGGGGACGGGCGCCTGCGCCGCCGTCCCGGTGGTCGGGTACAGCGACTTGATGATGGTCGCGTAGTCGACCGCCTGCCACAGCGCCCTGCGGACGCCGGCCTTGGCGAAGGCGGGGCGGCCGCTGTTGAACCACATGGTGTACTGGGCGTCGCTGGGAACGGTCTTGATGACGAGACCGTCCTGGCCCCCCAGTTCGGACACCTGGTCGTCGGGAAGTGACCAGGTGGCCTGGATCTCGCCGGTCTTCAGCGCGGTGACCCGCGCCGCGGTGTTGGCGATGTAGCGGATCACCACCTTCTTCAGCCCGGGCTTCGGGCCGTAGTAGTTCGGGTTCGGCACGAGCGTCAGGGACTGCCCCGGAGCGAACGCGGCGACCTCGAACGGGCCGGTGCCGGCCGGCTTGTTGAAGAAGTCCGGCTTGCCGGACTCCGCGGCGGGCAGGATCGACAGCGTGCTCAGCTTGCTGAGCATCGCGCCCTGGGGGGTGGAGGCGGTGAACGTCACCGAGTCGCCGCCCGGTGTGACGGTGACGCCGGCCCATACCGCGGCGAGCGGCCCCTTGAGGTCGACCACGCGGGCGACGCTGGCCTTCACGTCGGACGCGGAGAACGCCGTGCCGTCGGAGTACTTGACCCCCGGGCGCAGCTGGAACTTCCACGATCTGCCGTCGGCGCTCGGCGTCCAGCTCGTCGCGAGCCCGGGCTTGAACCCGGTTCCGTCCCGGACCACGAGGCTGGAGAAAATCTGCTTGGCCGCCAGCTGGGTTCCGTTGTCGGCCGACAGCTTGCCCTGCGGGTCGAGGCCGGTGATCTGGTACGGCCCCGCCACGGTCAGCTGGCCCGGCTTACCGCCGCCCGTGCCGCTGGTGCCCGAAGCGCACGCGGACAGCGCGGCGGCGGCGAGGGCGATGCCGCTCGTCAGCGCGGCGGCTCTTGCGAGATTGGACGAACTCACGATGGACTCCCGTCTCGGGGGTGAGGAGTGCACTGCTACGGCCGGGAGCGGTTGCCGGCCGGATCGGTGATCCGGTCGCCGACGATGCCGATGGCCACGACCAGCACGGCCAGCAGGACGCCGGGGAGGGTGGATATCCACCAGGCGGTGTTGAGGTGGTCCTGACCGCTCGCGATGGTCTGGCCCCAGGACGCGGTCGACGGCGGCAGCCCGACGCCGAGGAAGCTGAGCCCGGCCTCGCTCACGATGATCAGGGAGAACTCGATGGTGGTGATCGCGACCGCCGGCCCGAGCACGAAGGGCAGCACGTGCCGGCCGATGATCCGCCACCACGGCACGCCGAGCACGCGCGCGGCCAGCACCCAGTCGCGTTCGCGCAGCGACAGCGCCGAGGCGCGGGCCACCCGGGCGAACGGGATCCAGCGGGTCACCGCGAGCGCGAAGACCACGTTGGTCAGCGTGTGCCCGAACAGCCCGGCGATGACGATGGCGAGCAGGATCGGCGGGAACGCCAGCTGGACGTCGATCACGCGCATGATCACCGCGTCGGCGGCGCCGCGGACGTATCCGCTGGCCAGGCCGACGACGACCCCGAAGACGCCGGCCGCCAGCACGGCGCACAGCCCGACGATCATCGACGTGCGGGCTCCGGCGATGAGCTGCGCGACCATGTCGCGGCCGAGGCCGTCGGTGCCCAGCCACGCGGTTCCGCCCGCGGCGGTGCGGGCGCCGGGGGCCAGCAGCCGGTCCTTGAGGTTCGAACTCACCGGGTCGTAGGGGTCGAGCACCGGCCCGAGCGCCGCGATCAGCACGTACCCGGCGATGATCGCCAGAGCCAGCCACCGGCCGGCGCGGCCCGTCCCGTTGCGGATCCGTCCGAGGACGGCGGCGTAGCCGCGCGGGCCCGCCGCGTCCGCGGCCGCCTTGTCGGTCAGGGTGGTGGTCATGCTCGGCCTCCCGTCCGGATGCGCGGGTCCAGCCGCAGGTAGAGAAGGTCGACGCACAGGTTGAGCACGACGACGATGCCGGCGATGAGCAGCGCCGCCGCCTGCACCACGTTGTAGTCGCGGTTGTTGACGGCGGTGACGAGCAGCGACCCGATGCCGGGCCAGGAGTAGACGTTCTCGACCACGACATCGCCGCCGATGAGCGCGCCGATCTGCAGGCCCACCACGGTCACGACGGGCAGCAGCGAGTTGCCGAGGATGTGCCCGAACAGGACCCGGCGCTCCGGAATTCCCTTGGAACGGGCCGTCCGCACGTACGCCTCGGCGGTGGACGCGGCCACCGCGCTGCGGGTCAGCCTCGCCACGATCGCGGTGAAGGGCATGGCCAGCGACACCGCGGGCAGCACGAGATGGTCGATGCCGCCTGCGCCGGAACTCGGCAGCAGTCCCCATGTCCCGGCGAACAGCAGGATGAACATGATGCCGACCCAGAAGTTGGGGATCGCCTGCAGACCGAGCGTCGCCGCCGAGATGAGGCGGTCACGGAAGCGGCCGGGCCGCTGCCCGGCGTACGCGCCCAGTGGAAGCCCGACGACGAGGGCGAGCACGGTGGCCGCCAGGATCAGCTGCAGCGTCGCCGCCGTCTCGTGGAGCACGGCCGTCATGGCGGGCTGGGACAGGGTGGTGGAGTCGCCGAAGTCCAGCCGCGCCGCGTCGCCGAGGTAGTGCCAGTACTGCACGAAGAGCGGATCGTTGAGGCCCATCGACTGGCGCACGGCGGCGAGCTGCTCATGCGTCGCCGTGGCGCCGACCAGCACCGTGGCCGGGTCACCGGGAGCCACGCGCACGAGCAGGAACATCAGGGTGACCGCGCCCCAGAGCACGAGCACGCCGATGCCGATCCGCTTGGCGATGAGGCGGCCCATCAGAAGCCCCTGACCTCGGGCCAATGCAGTTCGACACCGTCGGCCGCGAGTTCGGCCTGCAGGGCGGCGACGCGCCGCGGATCGGCGGCGACCGCGTGCGGCGTCGTGCGGCCGGCCAGGCAGTGGGCGGCCAGCGACCCGGCGGCCTCGCCGATGTTCCACTCCACCGGGTGCAGGCGGTAGCAGCCGTTGGTGATGTGGGTCGTGCCGATGTTCTTCCCGGCCGGCAGCAGGTTCGTCATCCGCTGCGGCACCAGGGCGCGCAGCGGGATCTGGAAGGGGCTGGAGCCCACGTCGATGTAGGTGTCACCGCCGGTCGAGGGATGCAGGTCGATCCGGTACATGCCGATGCCGACCGAGTCCGGATAGCGCACCGCCCCGGCGTCTCCGCGCACGGCGAGCGAGAGGTCCTGCTCGACGATCGTGTACTGGGCGCGGATGCGGCGGGCCTCCCGCACGTACGGGCGCTTGGCCATCCCGTCCGCGGTGCCCAGCACGTCGCCGCGCGGCTTCAGGCCCGGCCACCCGGTCCCGCCGTCCAGCCGCGGCGCCTCGGTCTGCAGCCAGTAGAGCATGCTCAGGCTCAGCTGCCGGGCCGCCTCCAGATGCTGCTCGACCTGCTCGGCGGGCGGCCCGATGATCGGCGCGTCGAAGTAGTCGATCATCGGCCAGTTGATCAGGCTGATGTCGGAGTCGGCGAATCCGGCCGGGTACAGGCGGCGGGAGAAGATGCGGCGGAAGGCCCACAGCTCGCGGTCGCCCGGGTCCTTGCTCTGATCGGCGGTGACCGGAGCGTCGGTGATGGGGGCGTCGGGCTGGAACAGCCGGGTGGAGGTCTCCAGCGTCCGCGGCTCGGGCGCCGTCAGGCTGAGCAGCGGCGCGGGCCACACCGGCGGGTGGTACGAACGCCAGTACCCGTACTGCTCGGGCTTGTCGATGACGTGGTCCTCGCCGGCGCGGTACTCGACCGCGAGGCAGTGCGAGATGGCTTGCATGTTGTCCGGCTGCGCGGCCTCGGGCGCGTGGGGTTCGCCGGTCTCGGCCGCCGACTCGAAGCCGGTCACGTGCTCGACGCCGGCCATCGGCAGCAGGTCGCCGAGTTCCGTGGCGTCCAGCACGTAGTCGGCGGTCACGTGCACGTCGTCCCCGTCCGCACCGCGGAGGGTCGCGCCGTGCACCCGGTCGCCGTCGGTGTCGACCGCGACCGGCGTGTGCTCCAGCAGCAGCACCAGCCGCCCGCTCGACCGGTAGGGAGCGATCATCGCTTCCAGCACCGCGACCGCGACGCGCGGCTCGTGGCACAACGCCGACACGCGTCCTTCGCCGGGGTTCAGATACCGCTGGCCACGGGCCTTCTCGGTCAGCGGGTAGTGCGAGCGGTAGTAGTCGCGGATGCCGTCGCGCAGGCGCCGGTAGCTCGCCGTGGCGCCGAACTGCTCGATCCACGGGTGCTCGTCCGGCGGTACACCCTGGGTGGTGAGCTGCCCGCCGATCCAGTCGGTCTCCTCGGTGAGCACCGCGCGCAAGCCGCGCCGCAGCACCGCCAGCGCGGCCGCGACGCCGCCCAGGCCGCCGCCGACGATGAGGACGTCGGTGCGCAGGTTGTGCTCGCTCATTCGGTGATGCTCCGGTTTCTGCGTGGTTCGGGGACGGCCGCGCCGCCGGCGAGAGGGGTCTTGACAGGGCCGATGCTGGAGCCCTCGACCGGCCGGCACGCGATGCTCTCGACGTGCGGACGGGAGACGCGCTCCTCCAACTGGTCGATCAGCAACCGGGTGGCCGCGGCGCCCATCTCCCGCTTCGGCACCTGGAATCCGGACCAGTCCGTCTCGGAGCCGCGCACGCCGATGGTGTCGCCCAGCACGGCCACGCTGATGTCGGCCGGTATGGACACCGACCGCGCGGCGCACGCGGCGGCCAGCGCCTCCGCCAGGATTTGCTGCTCGACCAGGAGCGCGGTGATTCCGTGGTCCAGCGCGTCGCCGAGAACCGCACCGGCCTCGTCCACGCCCGACACGTCCCACAGCGGCGTCGCCGCCGGTCCCAGCCGCGCGGAACGGGCGGCGAGCTGGTAGCCGGCGACGCGGTCGGCGCCCGGCTGCCCCCCGCCCGCGTCCAGTCGCAGGTAGGCCAGCCGGCGGTGCCCGAGTTCCAGCAGGCGCCTGGTCACCGCGGCCGTCGCGTCGGTGTAGTCGGCGGCCACGTAGGAGAGGGCCTGCCCGGGGATCTCCCGGTGCCCGATGAAGACGAAGGGGTAGCCGAGGCGCGCCAGTTCGGCGACCTCGGCCATGTCCGGTGTGCGGCCGAGCAGCAGCGCGCCATCGGCCAGGTTGAGCCGGGACCGGCCGTCGACGAAGATCCGGCGCTGCTCCCCCGAGCTGGTGAACATCAGCAGGTCGTATCCGAGGCTCTC
This sequence comes from Actinomadura physcomitrii, assembly GCF_008923205.2. Classification (GTDB taxonomy): domain Bacteria; phylum Actinomycetota; class Actinomycetes; order Streptosporangiales; family Streptosporangiaceae; genus Spirillospora; species Spirillospora physcomitrii. Next base: position 148,949 of record NZ_WBMS02000020.1, read on the forward strand.
GGCCTCCTCCTCGATGCCGAGGAGGAACGGGAAGTAGAAGTCGTCACCGTTGAGCGGGAACACCTTCTCGAAGGTGTGGACGCCGAGCAGTTTGTTGCGCCCGCCGGCCAGCACCCGCGCGATCGGGTTGGCGACATAGCCGGTGCGCTCGATGGCGGCGCGCACCCGCTCGCGGGTGTCGTCGGTCAGCGCCTCGTCTCGCCCGTTCACGACGAGCGAGACGGTGGCCTGGCTGACGCCCGCGATGCGCGCTATCTCCGCCTGGGTCAGGCGCCCGCCGCGCGGATTGGCCGTCACTCACCCTCCACAAATGCGTATCAGCGGGCCGCATCCTGCGACCCGGTCGGGTCATCCTGAACGTGATGATCAGCCCATGTCAAGGCCCGATGGAGATCAGCTCCAGAAAATCCCTGTACTTATAGGCATTAATAGATCATCAACTTCCGATTCACACCCATTGAAGTCGACCGACGACACTACGTGATCACCGGTTTGCCTGACTCTCATGCAGCCAAACTTCGCCATCATCGCACTCCTACCTGCACTAATAGAGATTTTGCGACCGCCGAGCGAAATCGAAGGTCCACCAGCCCCTTGACACGGCTCGTTCCTCAGGAGCACAGTCGGCCAGCGCACTGTCGGCGTCACTTATTGGCATTAGCCATCGGAGAGATCGCATGGCCTCGGACCAGTCGAAGACCGCCCCGAACCTGATGAACCGCCGGTCCCTGCTCGGGCTCGCGGCCGCGGCAACGGCCGCCGCCGTCGCCGCTCCGTTCCAAGGCGCCCTGCCCGCACTCGGCTCGGCCCGGCCGCCGGCGGGCGGCTTCGCGGAGGGCCTCGTCTGGGCGCACGGCGAGAACGGTGTCCAGCTTCACCACGTGTTCGGACTGGCCGTGACGAACGCCGACACCGTGCTGGCGTTCACCGAGGCGCGCATCGACGCCCCCGACACGGGCGCGCACCACCTGGTCTACAAGCGCAGCACCGACGGCGGCGCGACATGGTCGCCCACCGCCTACATCGAGCAGAGCGCAGGCGGCCAGTCCTGGACCAACCCCGCGCCGGTCGTCGACCGCTCGACCAACGAGATCTTCTTCTTCTACGCGCTCAACGACGGCACCAACACCTCGACGCGCGTGTTCTACAGGAGCAGCGTCGACGACGGCGTGACCTTCGGCGACCGCGTCGAGATCACCTCGATGTTCGCCGGCAACCCGGCGGGATGGACCTTCCACATGCCCGGCCCGGGGCACGGTCTCCAGCTCGACGGCGGGCGCCTCATCCTGCAGGTCTGGCACCGCAAGGCCGTCAGCCTCCCGGTCGACCAGCGGACCTACGGCGTCTCGGTGATCTACAGCGACGACCACGGCGCCGGCTGGCATCTCGGCGGCACCATCCCGGTCGACCCGGCCTACCCGGTGAACGAGTCCCGGCTCCTCCAGCGCGATGACGGAGCCATCGTGATGAACGGCCGCTACGCGACTTCGGGAACCCACTCCCGCATCAGCTCGGTCTCCACCGACGGGGGCGCCAGCTGGTCCGGGCCGGTGCTCGACAAGTCGGTGCCGGCGTACTCGGCGGTCGACTCCGGCTTCGCCCGGTTCACCGGCGGCCCGTCGTCCGGCGACCGCAACCGGGTCCTGTTCAGCCGTCCCGACGACCCGTCAGCGCGGGTCAACATGACCGTCAGCGTCAGCTACGACGAGGGATACAGCTACCCGTACAGCCGGGTCGTCTACACCGGCCCCTCCTACTACTCCGATCTCGCCCGTCTGAGCGACGGGACGATCCTGCTGCTCTACGGGAAGGACGCCTACAGCACCTCTTTCCCCGACACCGTCGCAATGGCCCGGTTCACCATCGACTGGCTCACCGGCGGCGCCGACTCGCTCAAGTCCGGGCCGGGCTTCACCGAACACCGGTACGAGTGCGAGGCCATGACGATCAACGCGTCGGGCGGTGCGGCCGGCGGCGTCGTCGGCGACGCCAACGCCTCGTCCGGCGCGCTGCTGAAGTACCTCGCCACGGGCGCCGGCGACTTCGTCGAGCTGCGGTTCGACCTGCCCGCGTCCGGCACGTATCAGGTCTACGCGCGGTGGAAGCAGGCGGCTGACCGAGCGACCGTCCAAGCCTCCATCGACGGCGCCGACACCGGAGCGGCGTTCGACCCGTACGCGGGCACGGCCGAGGCCTATACGGAGTATCCGCTCGGCTCGCACACCTTCACCGCGGCGGGCGGCCATCTGATCCGCTTCACCGCCACCGGCAAGAACGCGGCGTCCACCGGCTACGGCATCTTCCCCGACTACGTGCGACTCGTCGCACCGCGAAAGCACCGGGGTGCGGCCGGCCGCCACCACCACCACCCGCATCATCGAGGCCACTCTTCGCGGTAACGGCGGTCCGATCCCCGCAGAGCACGCCGCGCGCTACCGCCATTCGGTAGCTACCGGTGCCGAGGTCGACGCAGCCTTCACCCCCCACGCTTTACACCGGCGCGCGGCCCTCAATCGAACGCTTCCCGCCGCGCAGGCACACCGGTCGGCCCTTGCCGGATCGGAGCTGTACGGCCGCACCGCCGTTGTTGCCGGGTACGGGAGCGTCGGACGGTTGCTGCACGCGGTCGGCGCCACCCTGCACGTGGCGATGCCGAACCCAACGCCGGACGCTTCGAGCGCGGCCTGCCCCTTTTCAATCTCATACTCCGGACGGACTCGCCATGAAACCGCTGCGACGCGACACCCTTCAGGGCGTATGGTGTACCGCCCTGCTGCCCATCGACGCCGACGAGGCGATCGATTACGGGCGGCTCACCGACGACCTCGACCACCTCGTGGAACTCCGGCCCCACGGCGTCTACGTCAACGGCTCCGCCGGCGAGTTCGTCACCCTGGCCGAGGACGAGTTCGACCGCATCGCCTCCCTGACGGCCGAGCGGTGCGAAGCCGCGGGGATCCCGTTCCAGATCGGCGCGAGCCATCCAAGCGGGCAGACCGCGCTGCGGTTGATAGAGCGAGCGAATACCTACGCGCCGAGCGCCATCCAGATCACGCTGCCCGATTGGCTGCCGCTGTCCGGCCACGAGACCGTGGCGGCGGTGACCCGGATGCACGACCTGGCCGCCCCCACGCCGATCGTGCTCTACAACCCCCCGCACGCCAAGACGCAGATCAGCCCGTCGCTGTACGGGACCCTCGCCGGCCGGCTGCCGCGGCTCATCGGCATCAAGGTCGCGGGCGGCGACGCCGATTGGCACGCACGGATGCGGGCGGCCGCCCCCGGTCCCGCCATCTTCGTGGCCGGTCACCGGCTCGCCCGCGAGGCGCCGCTGGGCGCCCGCGGCGCCTATTCGAACGTGGCCTGCCTCTCGCCCGCCGGGGCGCTGCGGTGGTACGACGCGATCATCGAAGACCCCGCCGCCTCGGCCGACCTGGACGTCCGCGTGCAGCGCTTCTTCACCGAAATCGTCAGACCGCTCCAGGCGCGCGGGCTCGGTGTCTCCGCCGTCGACAAGCTGCTGGCCGCCGCGGGAGGCTGGAGCAAGGCCGGGACGCGCGTGCGCTGGCCGCACGACTCCGCACCGGACGAATCGGTCCGCAAGGTCCGTACCTACGTCGCCGAGCACCTGCCCGAACTGCGGGCCGGCTAGCCGGCGACCGGACGTCCACGAAACGATGGCTCGGCTCGCGGCGGCTCTGTGGTCGCGCGGGCGGGCGGCGTATCGGATGCGAGGCGCCCGCCGCACCCCTGGACTTCAGGCACCCCTGGACTTAAGGCACCGCGCGCCATAACCTGCCCGCATCCGCTGAACTTGGTCGGGAGCTGGTCATGGGCAAGCTGGACGGCAAGGTCGCCTTCATCACCGGAGCGGCGCGGGGCCAGGGCCGCAGCCACGCGGTGGCCCTGGCGCGGGAAGGCGCCGACATCATCGCCATCGACACCACCGCGAAGGTCGGCACCGTCCCCTACCCGCTGGCCACCGCCGACGACCTGGCCGAGACGGTCCGGCTCGTCGAGGCCGCCGGGCGCAGGATCCGCGCCCAGGACGCCGACGTCCGCGACTCCCGGGCACTCGCCCGGGCCGTCGAGGCGGGCGTCAACGCGTTCGGCCGCCTGGACATCGTCCTGGCCAACGCGGGCGTCTTCACCCGTGCCCCGACGCTGGAGATGAGCGACGACACCTGGCAGGACATGATCGACATCAACCTGACCGGCGTGTGGAAGTCCCTCAAGGCGTCCGTCCCGCACATCATCGCCGGCGGGCGCGGCGGCGCCGTCGTCATCACCAGCTCCCTGGCCGCCGTCCACGCCAACGAGAGCATCGCCCACTACTCCGCCGCCAAGGCCGGGCTCGTCATGCTCATGAAGGTCATGGCCAAGGAACTCGCCCCGCACGGCATCCGGGTCAACACCGTCCACCCGACCACGGTCGCGACCGACATGGTCCTCAACGACGCCACCTACCGCCTGTTCCGGCCCGACCTGGAGAACCCGACCCGCGCCGACTTCGAGGAGGCGGCGCGCACCCTCAACCGGCTCCCGGTCGTCGCCCTCGAACCCGAGGACATCTCCAACGCCGTCCTGCACCTGGTCTCCGACGACGCCAAGTACGTCACCGGCACCACCCACGTCATCGACGCCGGCGGAGCGCTGTAAGAACGTTCGCGCCGGGCGCCCGTCCGCAACGCCCCGGGTAACGCGGGCTCTGCCAGGCTTCCCGCCCTGACCGGGTGCGGGGAGGTTCGCGATGGAAGCCGGGCGGATCATGATCGTCGGCGCGGTGCTGGGCGGGTTGCGCACCGCTGAGCGGCTGCGCCGGCTGGGGTACGACGGGCCGCTCACCTTGATCGGCGCGGAGGCCCATGAACCTTATGACCGGCCCCCGCTGTCCAAGTCGCTGCTCGTCCAGGAGGACGATCCGGAACGGGGCGTGCCGCTGCGTACCGCTCCCTATGCGGATCTCGCACTGGACATGCGGCTCGGTGTGCGGGTCACCGGCCTGGACACCGCACGTAAGACGGTCGTCCTGGACGGCGGGCGCACGCTCGATTACGGGCGACTGGTGATCGCCACCGGTCTGCGTGCCCGTACGCTGCCGGCACTGGCGGGCGCGCATGTGCTGCGGTCGCTGGACGACTGCATGGCCTTGCGGGCCGGGATGCGTGGGGCGCGGCACGTCACGGTGGTCGGCGGAGGCGTGCTCGGGTGCGAGATCGCCGCTGCCGCTCGTGCCGGTGGAACCGAGGTGACGCTGGTCGAACTGCTCGACCGGCCGATGGCGCAGGCGCTCGGTCCCCATGCGGGCGAGGTGGTCGCGGCGCTGCACCGGGATCGTGGTGTGGTCGTGCGGTGCGGCCGACGCGTCGCCGGAGCCGCCGGTGGCCGGGTGCGTTTGGACGACGGGAGTGTGCTGCCACCCGGGCCTGTGGTGGCCGCCGTGGGCGCCGTCCCCGACACCGGCTGGTTGGACGGGTCGGGCGTACGGCTGGCCGACGGGGTCGTCTGCGACCGCACGGGACGCACGTCCGCGCCTGATGCGTGGGCCGTCGGCGATGTCGCCCGCATACCTGATCCCCGGCACGGCACCGTACGGCTGGAGCATTGGACGAACGCCGCCGACACGGCCGCACTGGTGGCGCACAACCTGCTCGCACCTCCTGGTGAGAGGCGCGAGCCCGCCGGGGCGCCCTACTTCTGGAGCGACCAGTACGACGTCAAGATCCAGTGCCTCGGCCTGCCGCGTCCGGACGACGATTTCACCATCGCCGCCGGAGACCCGGGCGAGTTCAGGTTCCTGGGCCTGTACTCCGATCGCGGGACGGTCACCGGTGCCGTGGCGTTCGGCATGCCCGGTCCCCTCGCACGCTGCCGGGCCGCGGTCGCAGCGGGCGCCTCGGTCACCGACCTGCTCTCCAGCGCCCCCTGGAACCGAGCCCCTGTCAGGCCGGCGGTCCGCTAACGGGGCGGGTAACGAGGCGCGGGCGACGTTGGGCGTCCATCCCACCTCGGACGACCGGGAGCGGCCGTGGAGATCAGAGCCGGAGTGACCGCAGGGCCGGGCGCGGGCTTCGCGCCGCGTATGCTGGAGCTGGACGGCCCCCGCGAAGGCGAGGTCGTCGTCAAGGTGAAGGCGGCCGGGATATGCCACACCGACCTGCTGTGCGCGGACAGCGCCCACCCCGCGCCCGCGCCCGCGCCCGCGCCGAGCGTCTTCGGCCACGAGGGCGCGGGCGTCGTCGAGCAGGTCGGTGCCGGAGTGCGGGGGTTCGCACCGGGCGACCGCGTGCTCATGTCGTTCGACTCGTGCGGCGCGTGCGGGCGATGCCGCGGCGGTGTCCCCGCGTACTGCGACGAGTTCCAGGCGCTCAACGTCGGTGGCGGCCGCTCGGACGGCACCACCTCGCTGTCGGGGACCGACGGGCCCGTCCACTCGCACTTCTTCGGGCAGTCGTCGCCGGCCGCGCGGGCCCGGACGCTGGTGCGGCTCCCCGACGACGTCCACGTCCGAGGTCGCGGCACCGATGGCGTGCGGCGTCCAGACGGGGGCGGGGGCGGTGATCAACGTGCTGCGGGTGCGTCCCGGGGCGACCGTGGCCGTCACCGGAGCGGGCGGTGTCGGTCTCGGCGCCGTCATGGCGGCCCGCCTGGCCGGGGCCGGGCTCGTCGTGGCGGTCGACCCGGTCGCCGCCCGGCGGGCGCTCGCCCTGGAGCTGGGCGCCGACCTGGCGCTGGACCCGTCGGCCGACGACCTCGCCGGCCGGCTGGCCGCGCTGGGCGGGCTCGACCACGCGATCGACACCTCCGGGCGGCCCGAGGTGATCGCCCCCTGCTTCGAGTCGCTGCGGCCGAAGGGCGGCCTCTCGCTGATCGGCGGGCCCGCGACGCCGGCGTTCTCCTTCGACGCCTACAAGTTCTTCGACGGCCGGTACGTCTGCGGGCTCAGCATGGGCGAGGCCGTCCCGCAGGAGTTCGTGCGGACACTCATCGCCCATTGGCGCGCGGGACGGTTCCCGGTCGAACGGATCGTCTCCGCCTTCCCGCGGGACGAGATCGGCAAGGCCGTCGATGCTATGCGGCACCACCGGGTCGTCAAGCCCGTCCTGATTCCCTGACCCACTCCCCCGAAGGAGCAGGCGCATCATGGCAAGACACGTCGAGGAACTGGCACAGGAGTTCGACTACACCGACCCCGAGACCGTCGAGCGGCTGTACGAGGTGTACGCGGCGATGCGCGCCCGCTCGGGCGCCGTCCGCAGCCCGAAGTTCGGCGGCCACTGGGCCGTCACCCGGTACGACGACATCGTGGAGATCGTCAAGGACACCGACGGGTACACCAGCACCGAGGGCGCGACGATCCCCGACGTCGGCAACGTCGTCCGGTCGATCCCGCTGGAGGTCGACCCGCCCGAGCACACGCTGTACCGCCGGTTCCTGGGCCCGCGGTTCCGCAAGGCCGAGATCGACCGGATGGAGCCGAGCGTCCGGCGGATCGTCCGCGGCTGCATCGACCGGTTCCGCGCGGACGGCGAGTGCGACCTCGTCCCGGCGCTGGCCGAGCGCGTCCCGTCCATCGTGATCGCCGACCTGCTCGGCCTGCCCGAGCAGGACTGGGACGCCTTCCGCGGCTGGACGACCGATATGCAGCGCGCCGCCTACTCCGGGGACGCCGAGGCCAACGCCAAGGCGTCCCAGGCGCTGGCCGGGTACCTCAGCGACGCCATCGAGGCCCGGCGCGGCGGCGAGGACGACGGAGGGGTCCTGTACCAGCTCGCCAACGGACGCGTCGGCGATCAGCCGATCCCGCACGAGCGGGCGCTCGGCATGTCGCTGCTCATCCTGATGGCCGGCCACGAGACCACGGCGGGCGCCGCCGCGAGCATCCTGTACTACCTCGCCGACAAGCCGGACCTGCGCGACCGGCTGCGGGACGACCCCGGGCTGATCACTCCGTTCGTCAACGAGAGCCTGCGTTACGAGGCGCCCGTCACCGGGATGGCGCGGACCGCGACGTGCCCGCACATGATCGACGGCAACGAGATCCAGCCGGGCGACAAGATGCTGCTGCTGTTCACCGCGGCCAACCACGACGAGCGCGTCTACACCGACCCCGACGAGTTCAAGCTGGACCGCGCGGAACGTTCGCACCTGGCGTTCGGGTACGGCGCGCACCGCTGCCTCGGCGAGCAGCTCGCGATCCTGGAGCTGAAGGTCATCGTCTCCGAGGTGCTCGACGCGATCCCCGACTACGCGCTCGAGCCCGGGACCCGCGTCACGCACACGCCCTGGGTCGCGCGCGGCCCGGCGTCGCTGCCCGTCACGTTCACGCCGAGCCGGGTGAAGCCGGAGGAGGCACGATGAGCGATGCGTTCGTCCAGACGATCAACGGCGCGGCGGCGCCGGCCGAGCAGTTCCCGACCTCGAGCAGACCACCGAGTTCTTCCGGACGATCTGCCGGATGGGGTGTCCGAGCGCCGCGACGGCACCGTGTCCCCGACCGCCGACCACCGACCACCGGCACGCCTGGATCCGGCTCGAACGGCGTCCGCAGCCGGAGCTGATCCGCCTCGGGCCCCGGGCCCCCGGCTCAGAGCCCGAGGGAGACGTACTTGGTCTCCAGGTACTCCCCCATCACGGAGCATCGCCGCGTCGAGTTCACGCTGGGTGCCGAGGCGCCGGAGCGAGCCCGTCCCGAGGAACCGGTCCAGCGTCTCCGGCGCGAGCTCCGCGTTCATCTCGGTCGCGACGAAGCCGGGAGCGAGCGCGTTTGACGCGGATTCCGCGGCGCTCGGACCACTGGTGCGCCAGGTCGCGGGTAAGGCCGATCAGCCCGGCCTTGCTCGCGGCATAGGCGGCCCGGGGCAGGACCGACTTGACCAGCCCGAGGACGCTCGACACGTTGACGATGCTCGAGCCGCGGCCCATCTCCCGCGCGCACGCGGTCGCCATCAGGTAGGCCGCGGTGAGGTTCACATCGAGCACGCGCTGGAAATCACCGGGGAGCTCGCGCAGCGCGGGCGTGACCGAGGTGATCCCCGCGTTGTTGACCAGGGCGTCGAGTCGTCCGAACTCGTCCACGGCCGCGGCGACCGCGGCGCCGCAGGCGTCCGCGTCGGTCACGTCGGCGGGCACAACGAGGGCGCGGCGTCCGCGTTCCCGGACGCCGGCCGCCGTCTTCTCCAGTCCCTCCCGCCGCCGCGCGACGAGGGCGACGTCGGCGCCGGCCTCGGCCAGCGCCAGGGCGAAACCGGCGCCCAGGCCGCTGCTCGCGCCCGTGACGAGGGCCGCCCGGCCGTCGAGCCGGAACAGGTCGAGAACGTTCGCCGGAGCGGAGCCGGCCGATGGATCGCTCATGTCTCCTCCTTGCCGGCCGCGATTGACCGCCATGCCAGAAAACTATAGATTATAGATAAATCTGGATGGACCGAAACTTCTTCCACCCATCCAGACCCCCCACTTCCATCCGGTCGGCGGCGCATTTCCTAAAACACGGTCACGGCGTCGGCGGCCTCCGCAAAGCCGTCATCTCGGCGGCGGTTCCCATGAGGACGTGGCATGGCGAGACTCGAGAACAAGGTCGCGATCATCACCGGTGCGGGTTCGGGGCTGGGACGTGAGGCGGCCCGGCTGTTCGCCGCGGAAGGCGCCGAGGTCGTCGTGATGGACGTGCT
>NZ_WBMS02000021.1 GCF_008923205.2 Actinomadura physcomitrii
GACAGCGTCTGGGACCGGAAGGCGCCGATGGACGCGTCGGTCTTCGGACCGGCGTCCCGGAAGCGCTCCAGGTCCTCGCCGCTCCGCGTCCTCAGCGCCGTCACGGCCGCGGCGCGCTCCGCCTGCACCTCGCCGATCATGGCGCCGGCGGGGCCGCCGACCCGGTCGTAGGCGGTGCCGAAATCGAGCCGGTGCAGCGCGGAGGTCAGCGCCGTGACCGCGGAGAACGACCAGATGGCGACCAGCGAGGCCAGCGGGATGACCAGCAGCAGGCCGATCCGGCGGCGGATGGGGCGCGTACGCGGCCGGCCGTGGGAGCCATGGACGTGTTCGGGTTTCGCCACCGGTTCCCTTTCTGCGGAGGAGGGGGTGCTCTCCTGCGGCCGGCGCCCGTCCGCCCAGTGCGGCGACCGGGTGAGCCACCGCACGAGGGGCGGCCGCTCGTGCCGTCCAACGGGTCCGAGACCGCTCAGCGAAGATTCATGCTGCGAGGTGCGAGAATATTATTCTCGCATTCGAAATATCGCAATACCGAGAGCGGCCGTCTCGCCTGCTCGGCGTTGACCTGCCCCGAGGCGCCTTGCACGTCGGGGAGCATGCGCCGGCGCGCCCCGCCCGCGGCGAGATCCGCCGCCTTCGATGATCTTGAATTGGAAATGCTATGCTTCGCTCGCGAGAAGTACCTTCTCAATCGATCAGGCCGGCTCTCCGGAGTCGCAAGCGTCGATCCGCGGAACACCGACCCCACCCCCCTCAAGCCGTTCCGCAGGTCGAGGCCCCACCCGGGCCTGTGGAACGCAGCCGCCTGGTACCGCCCCACCATCGCCGCTGGGTCCGCCCGAGTCCGCACCCGACCGGGTCGCCCGCCGGAGGCCCGCTCCCGGCCTCCGCGCTTTGCGAGGGAGTCCGTTACATGGCCTCTGCCAGCACAGTCACCGTCTCAACGTTCCGGACGGCGCTCCGCGAAGCCGGCGACGCCCCTTCCGACCTGGCGGCGGCGCTCGGCCCCGAGGTGCCGTCGCTCGCCGTCGAGATCGTCAGGGAGATCCGCGGATCCGTCGGCGATTTCGGCGAGCTGCCCGAAAGGACCTCGCACGGCCGTGTCGTCGCGGCCGTCGAGCGCACGCTGCACCAGTTCATCGATCAGATCGCGAACCCCCGGGGCACAAGCGATCAGGGGATAAGGGTCTACCGGCGGATCGGCCGGGAGGCCTACCGGACCGGAACCGGGCTGGACGCGTTGCAGTCCGCCTACCGGGTCGGGGCCCGGGTCGCGTGGCGGCGCATCGCCGAGGCCGGCCGGCGCGCGGGATGGTCCGCCGAGACGATGTCCCGGCTCGCCGAGGCGGTCTTCGCCTACGTCGAGGAACTCGCCGAGCACTCGGTCCAGGGCCATGCCCAGGCCGGGAGGAAGAGCGCGGACCGGCTGACGGCGATCCGCGGCAAGCTCCTGGAGCTCGTGCTCGCCGGCCTCGACGCGGAGCAGGCGGACACGCTCGCCGACCTGGCCCACGAGGCGCGGTGGCGGATACCGGCCACGGTCGCCTGCGTCGCGGTCGCCCCTGACGACCGGGCCGAGCCGCACCTGCCGCCGGCCGTCGCCGAGGACGTGCTCGCCGACCTCACCCGCAAGGACGCCTGCCTCGTCGTCCCGGATCCGGACGCGCCGGGACGGCACGAGATGCTCGCCCGCGCGCTGCGGGGCTCCCCCTTCGCCATCGGCCCCAGCGTTCCGCTCGCGCGCGCCGCGGTCTCGCATCGCCTGGCGCTGCAGACGCTATCACTGATGCGCAGGGGCATCATCGCCTTCGACCGGTACGTGCTGTGCTCCGACGAACTGCCGACGCTGGTCCTCTTCCGCAACGAGGACGTGATCGCCCTCATGGCCAAGCGTCTCGACGAACCGCTCGCCACGCTGAAGCCGCCCCAGCGCGCGCGGCTGACCGAGACCCTGCACGCGTGGATCGTCACCGGCGGCAGGGTCCCCAGGATCGCCGAGTCGCTGCACGTCCATGCGCAGACCGTGCGGTACCGGCTGCGGCGCCTGCACGATCTGTTCGGCGACGACATGGAGGACGCGGACTGGAAGTTCGAAATGGAAATGGTCCTGCGCGCGAAGTCGCTCGCGGGTAACAGGAAATGACCGGCCCACACCGGCTCACGCACGGTCGTGGGCCGCGTCGGGCAGCGCCTCCGCGAGCTGCTGGCGGGAGGTGATGGCGAGCTTGGTGAACACCTTGCTCAGGTGGTACTCGACGGTGCGCGGGCTGAGGAAGAGCCGGGCACCGATCTCCGGGTTCGACAGGCCCTCCCGGGCCAGCCGGGCGATCTGCCCCTCCTGAGCGGTGAGGCCACCGCCGGGTGCGCCGGCGGTGCGCTTGCGGACGGTCTCGCCGGTGGCCCTGAGTTCGCGCTGGGCACGCTGGGCGAAGGCCGCGGCTCCGAAGTTGTCCAGCATGTCGTAGGCGGTACGCAGCTGCTCCCGCGCGTCGAGGCGCCGGTTCTGCCGGCGCAGCCATTCCCCGTACACCAGATGGGTGCGGGCGAGGTACACGGCGACGCGGCTGCGCTGGAGCCGCTCGATGGCCTCCCGGTAGAGCGAGTCGGCGGCCTCGCCGTCGGCGAGCAGCGCCTTCGACCGGGCGAGCACGCCGAGGGCCCAGTCGGTGCCGCCGGCGGCGGTGCGGTCCTCGAGCCGCCGCAGCGCGGCCGCGGCCGCCTCGGTCTCCTTGCCGTAGGCGGCCGCCTCGACCAGTTCGATGAGAGCGAACCCGGTGACCCCCAGATCGTCGTGCCCGCACGCCCGTTCCGCATAGTCCAGGGCGTCCTGGTACCGGCCGTAGGCGTTGTGCACCAGCGCGTTCATGTAGAGGCACAGGCTGATCGCCCGCCCCTCGCCCCAGGCGCCCGCCGCTTCGGCGGCGGCCTCCAGCTGCGCCGGCGCCTCGGCTCCTCCGCGCCAGGCCCGGAGCAGGTTGACGGCGAAACCGAAGTAGGAGTTGCCGGTCACCTTCAGGATCGCGTCGGACTCCTCGACCAGCGTGGCCGCCGCGTCGAACTGGCCGGCGTAGACGTGCACCGCGGCGCGGTAGGTGAGGGCCTGGGGAAGGAAGTGGAGCGCTCCCACCTCGCGAGCCGCCTGGACCGCGGACTCGGCCAGCTCGTGCAGGGTCCGGTCGTCCCACATGTCCGCGGCGACCAGGTAGGTCAGCCAGAGCCAGCGCATGTTGTCGTCCGGACTGCGCCGGGCTTCCCGCCGGAACGCCTCCAGCACGGGCCTCAACCGCGGCGCCCCTTCGCCGAAGCCCTCGGTGAACCGTGCCGCCAGGCCGTCGAGCAGCGCGTCGGCCGGCCGCGCCGGCAGCGGTCCCGCGGGCGCGGTGCGCGCGGCCTCGGCCACCGTGCGCAGCAGGCCGGGCCGGCCGAGCCTGCCGGCGAAGACCGCCGATCCCAGGGCGTCGAGGAAGGCCTCGCGTGCCCGCGCCGCATCGACCCGGGCCAGCCGGCCGGCCGCCTCCAGCAGCGGCTCGAGGGCGTCGCCGCCGCGCTTGCGCGCGAGGATGATCTGGGCCCGGAGCCAGGCCACCCGCCCGCTCTGGAGTTCGGTCAACGGGCCCAGTTCCGCGGAGACGAGCAGTTCGAGCGCCATGTCCGGGGCGCCGGCGTCGAACGCGGCCTGGGCCGCGGCCAGCGCTCTCGCCCCGCGCGCGGCCGGATCGGGCGTCAGCTCGGCCGCGCGCCTCAGGAACGCCGCCGCCGCCGCGATGCCGCCGCGGACCTGCGCCCGGCCGGCCAGCCGCTCCAGCTCCCCGGCCACCGACTCGTCGGACTCCAGCGCCGCGTACGCGCGGTGCCAGGCCCGGCGTTCGGGATCGGACGCGGGATCGGTCGCCTCCGCCAGCGCGCCGTGCGCCGCCCGCCGCTCCGCCGGCGACGCGGCCGAGTACACCGCCGACCGCACCAGCGGATGGCGGAACCGCACCCACGCACCGATCTCCAGCAGCCCGTCGGACTCCGCGGGCTCCACCGCGGAACCCGCGAGGCCGAGATGCCCGGCGGCGCGCCTGATCAGCACCGGGTCGCCGGTCGGCTCGGCCGCGGCGACCAGCACGAACGACCGGGTCTCGGCGGGCAGCGCCGCCAGCCGCCGGCGGAAGCCCTCCTCGACCCGCGCCGGCACCGCCCGGGCCTCCACCAGCCCGAACCCGCCCGCGAGCTGCGCGGGACTCAGCCCGCGCGGCAGTTCCATCAGTGCCAGCGGATTGCCGTTCGTCTCGGCCAGGATCCGGTCCCTGATCCGTTCGTCCAGCGGGAAGCGGACCACCGAGCGCAGCAGCGCCTGCGCGTCCTTCCTGGCCAGGCCGCGGACCTCCAGATCCACCAGCCCGTGGAACTGCCTGCCCGGCTCGCGCGCCGCGAAGATCAGCCCCACCGGCTCGGCCAGCAGCCGCCGGGCGACGAACGCCAGCACCTGGGCCGACGACTGGTCCAGCCACTGCGCGTCGTCGACCACGCAGAGCAGGGCGCGCTCCTCCGCCGCCTCCGCCAGCAGGGTCAGCACCGCCAGCCCGATCATGAACCGGTCGGGCGCGTCCCCCTCGCGCAGCCCGAACGCGACCGCGAGCGCGTCGCGCTGCGGGACGGGCAGCTTCTCGATCCGGTCCAGCAGCGGCGTGAGCAGCAGATGCAGGCCGGCGAACGCCAGCTCCATCTCCGATTCCGTCCCCGCGGTGCGGACCACCTGCATGTCGGACGCCTGCCCCACCGTGTGCCGCAGCAGGGCCGACTTGCCCACGCCCGCCTCTCCGCGCAGCACCAGAGCCCGGCCGCGTCCGGCGCGCACGTCCCCCAGCAGGCCGTCCAGTTCGGCACGCTCTCGGTGCCGATTCAGCAGCGGCGTCCGCGCCGACAGCGTCCCCATGCCCCTCAATGCTCCCGTTCAGCACCGACCCGTCGGCGCAGCCAGGTCAGCGGCCATCGGGCGCATTCTGCCAGAATGCCACTTCCGTCCGACCTCGATCAAGACCCGCCGATAAGGCCCTGACTATATCGAGATGCGAACGTCCGCATCCCCTCCACGGCCCCAAAGACGGCGGGGAACCGACCGGGCGGCGCGCCGACGGCCACCGCGACGGCGCGTGCACGCTGTGTCGGCGGAGAGGCACGGCGGACGTGCGGAAGACGGGGTCGCGACCCGGACCGGCCGACCGAGAAAGGCGCACTGAATCCGTTTCCTGCTCGGGTCGCGCGACGGTCTCGTGGAGGAAGATAATTCGAGGCCTGATGGGCACAGAATATTTACTTGAAGTTATTTTGGAATGGCCGAAGAAACGGCGCGCCGCGGCTCCGGGACGGCGGGGAGGCGGCCCGTGAGCGGTGACCGGCCCGCCGCCCCGCGGGCCGGTCGTCAGGGGCGGTCCGCTCCGCCGGCGGAGGCCTGCCCTCGCGGCCCGCTCGATCCCTTCAGGCGGCGTGGACGGGGGGTTCGGGGGTGTCGGGCAGGTCCGGGTCCGGGCCGTACTCATCGCGGTCAGCAGCCATATCGTCGCCACCCCCACGCAGGCGGCCAGTACCTTGTCGTCGCCCAGCGCGTGCCAGAAGTGCGCGAGGTAGCCCACGAACGCCACCGTGATCGCCGCGTTCCCCGCCCACACCGCGATCCAGTAGCCCCACGCGGTCTGGAATCCGACGAAGTCGCCGAACGCCTTCCGCGCGTAGGCGTACGGGCCGCCGGTCTTCGGGTAGGCACCGGCCAGCCGTCGTGCTGAAGGTGGACGAGCTTCCGTCCGGTCACCGCGTCACCGTGATGTGGCGCGAAGCGGGCGGGCGATCACGGATCGACTCCTACGAGACCTCGTACCAGGCCGCCGCGGGTGAGCATCTGAGGTTGTGGGCGGATCCGGCCGGGGTGTCGGACGTGGCACCGCGGCGGCACACCCGGACCGTCGCCGAGGCCGTCGGCGCGGGTCTCGGCGCGGCGACCGCCGCCGGCCTGCCGCTCCTGGCCGCCTACCTGCTGGTCCGGTACCGCTACGACCGGCAACGCGACCGGCTCTGGGACGCCGCCTGGGAGCGCCTGGACGCCGGCCGCTCGCACTGATCCGGCTTATCCGGTGCGCTCGTCGGCCGTCCAAGCCGTCTTGGCCGCCCGGCGCGAGGCGCCGCCCCGACCGCCGACGATCGTGACGGCGGTCAGCAGGACGCAGACGGCGGCGAGCACGGCGACGAACGCGACGACTCCGATCCGCGGTGCCGCGAGCGGCAGGAGGAGGATGGCGGTGGCGCCGGGCAGCACCGCGCGGGGACGCAGCGCCGGCTTCGCGAAGAGGGGCGCGTGGACGATCCAGAGCAGCAGGACGAACGCCGCCGTCGGGATCGCCATGGCGTAGCAGATCGCGATCGGCGAGGCCTCGGCATCGCGGCCGGTCTGCCCGACCGCCGCCTCGAGCCCGGCACCGAGCGCGGCGAGGCTCGCGAAGACGCCGTAGTGGCCATAGCCCCACAGGTAGGACAGGCGGCGGCGGTCGTCGAGCCCTTCGCCGGCGGGCAGCAGGAAGTACAGCCACCACAGCACGAACAGCAGGACGAGGGCGGACCCGGCGATGACGACCAGCCGCCGGCTGATCTCGGCGTCCTCGAGCGCTCCGGCGACTCCGTTGGACGCGGCGAGGACGCTCTCGCCGAACAGGATGATCGTGAACAGGCCGTAACGTTCGGCTATGTGGTGCGGGTGCCAGTTGGTGGGGCTGGTGCGTTCCGCCCACCGCGGCACCGCGAGCTCCAGCAGGGCCAGCGCGACGAAGCACGGCTCTTGAGCCGCCGGCGGCAGGACGCCCGCCTCCGCCGAGACGAGCCACAGGATCCAGGCGGCCTGTGCGACGGCGATGCCGAGGGCATAGCGCAGAGCGGTGCGGCGGCCCGCCGGGTCCTCGACACCGGCGCGCACCCACTGCACGACGAGGGCGATCCGCATGATGATGTAGCCGACCGCGACGGCCCGGTAGTCGCCGTGGTCGGCCGCCGCCGGTACGCCGGCGGCGAGGACCAGGACGCCCGCCATCTGGACCATGGTCAGCAGCCGGTAGGGCGCGTCGTCGGTGTCGTACGACGACGCGAACCAGGTGAAGTTCATCCACGCCCACCAGATGGCGAAGAAGACCTGGAGGAACGGGACGAGTCCGGACAGGGCGCGCCCATCGGGGATGTGGTGGGCGTACTGGGCGGTCACGGCCGCGACCGCGACCACGAAGGTGAGGTCGAACAGCAGCTCGAGCTGGGTCGCGGTGCGGTGCGGCTCGTCGATCGCGCGGGCGGTCATCCGGATCCGGATCCGGTTTCTGGCGTCTGCCGGCGGCATGGTCTCGCTCCCGTGGTTGCCTTGAGTCCGTGCGGCCTCACTGAAGGACCGTGCGGTCGGGCTGAAAGACAGGGCAGCGGCCCGATCTGTGACACCGGACGCCCGATACGTCGGGTTCGCAGCGGGCATCTGGGAGCCCGGCCATCACGGGCGCGGCGAGGACGAGGGGTCACCAGCGAGAACGTCCTCGGAGCCGCGCGCCCCGCGTGCGCCGGCCAAGCGCCGCGTCGGCCGTTCCCCGGGGATCCCGGCCAGGGTCCCCCTGATGCGGACGACGTGCGCGTCCGGCGAGTGTTCGTCGTGTCGGCGAGAGGCTCGCCGACACGGCGAACGGAGGGGACATGGTGTCGAAGGGATGGCGCGGAGGCGATTCCGAGGCGCGGGGCGCGCGTCCGGCCCCGCCGCCGGCTTCGCGGTGCACGGCCGCGGGGCGGACCCGCGCAGGGGCGAGTTCGAGCTGTACGGGCGGGTCGCCGAGGTCTCCGACCTGGCCGGCCGGATCGCGCGGCTGCACGGGGGTCGCGGAGCCGTCCTGCTCCTCGAAGGCGTTCCGGGCATCGGCAGGAGCCGCCTCGCCAGGGAGGCGCAGGCCATCGCGGAGGCCTCCGCCGTCCGGGTGCTGAGCCCAGGCGGTCGTCGACGGCCTCGCCGCCGCGGGCGCCCGCACGATGCGCCTGGGCCGCCTGCCCGAGGACGCCGTCGCCCGGATGGCCCGCGACCTGCTCGGCGCAGCACCCGGCGAGGACCTCCTCGCCCTGCTCCGGCAGGCCGGCGGCCGGCCGCTCATGGTCGTCGAGATCGTCCGCGATCTGCTCGGTGCGGGCTCCATCGCCTGGACGGACGCGGTGGCGCACCTGTCCGGGGAGCCGACGCGCTGCCGAAGGCCGCGTCCGGCGACCGACTAGGAAGGCCGGAGCCGTGTTCTGCTAGAGGTCGATGACGACCTTGCCTTGCACGTGCCGGGCGGCCTGGACCTCGACCGCGCGGCGGATCTGCCCGATCGGGAAAGCCGCCGCGATGGGCACCCGCAGCCGGCGCGCCGCGACCAGGCGGGCGATCTCTTCCAGGGCGCCGGGCGCCGCGTTCGCACCGTTGGCCGCCGCCACCCCGTCGACCTGCGCGGCGATGGTGCAGATGCGGCCGTCCGGGACGCCCAGCCGCCGTGCGGCGTGGACCGTCTCCACCCCGTGCAGGTCGATGGCGGCGGTGACGCCGCCGGGAGCGAGGGCCCGGACCCGGTCGGCCAGGCCGTCGCCGTAGGCGACCGGCTCGGCTCCGAGATCGCGCAGATGGCCGGCCGATGCCGCCGATCCCGTGCCGATCACGCGCGCTCCCGCGATCCGGGCCAGCTGGACGGCGAACACCCCGACCCCGCCCCCGGCGCCGCCGATCAGCACCGTGTCGTCCGGGCCGGGGGCGACCGCGGCGAGGGCGGCGGATGCCGTGCGGCCCGCGATGGTGAGGGCGGCGGCGGTGCGGTCGTCGACGCCGTCGGGCGTGTGGTGCGCCTCGTCCGCCGCGGTCTCCCCGCCCGCGTGGACCACCACGAAGTCGGCGACCGCGCGGGACAGGGCTCCCCCGAACACCCGGTCGCCGGGCGCGAAGCCGGTCACCCCGTCACCGACCTGGTCGACCGCTCCCGCATAGTCGGTCCCGAACCCGGCGGGCGGGGCCAGGCCGAACCGGGCGGCGGTGTCCGCGTCGGCGGTCATGATCCAGTCCATCGGGTTCAGGCCGGCCGCGGTGACCCGCACACGGACCTGCCCCGGACCGGCCTGCGGGGCGGGGACCTCGCGGACGTCCAGGACTTCGGGGCCGCCGAACGATTCCAGCCGGACCGCCCTGCCGACCGCGGGTGGCTGCTCGCCCTGTACCTGCATATGCGCCTGTCTCCTTAAGAACGCATCGAAACGGACTATGCTCCGTTTATATGCGGCACCGTAGCACAAGCGGAACACGATCCGTTTCTGACCGCGCGGAGGCCCGCGCACCACGGGCGGACGCGGCCCGCAACCGCGACCAGCTGCTCGCCGTGGCGACCCGCGTGTTCATGTCGGCCGGCGCCGAGCCGTCGATGCGCGCGATCGCCCGCGAGGCCGGGGTCGGCATCGCCACGCTCTACCGGCACTTCCCGACCCGCGAGTCGCTGGTCGACGCGGTCTACCAGGACCAGGTCGTGCGGCTGACGGCCGGCGCCCGCGAGCTGCTCGGCCGGCTCCCCCCGGCCGCGGCGATGCGGCGCTGGATGGACCTGTTCGGGGACTGGATCGCGGCCAAGAACGGCATGCTCGACACGCTGCTCGCGATGATCGAATCGGGTGAGATCACCCATGCGCGGACCCGGACCGAGCTGCTGACGGCCATCACCGCGCTCCTCGACGCGGGCCGCGCGGCGGGCGACCTCCGCTCCGACGTCACCGCCGAGGACATCGCCGCCTCCCTCATCGGCATCTTCACCGTCGCACCCCGGCCCGTTCGCGAAGCCCAGGCCGGCCGCCTGCTGGACCTCCTGATGGACGGCCTCCGCCCACCGCCCCGGTAAGCCGCCCCGAGCCGCGGGGACGCGCGCGGTGCGCTCGGATGCACCCCCCGATGATCACGCGCTATCTGCTTTGTGCGTCTCCACGGCTCTCTGCCAGCATGAAGCCCATGCGTCACCCTCTCGACACCCTGGACTGGCCGATCCCCACCGACCGGCTGCTGCTGCGCCGGGCGGCCCCCGACGACCTGGACGCGACCTGGGCCTACCGGCGGCTGCCGGAGAGTCACGAATGGACCATGGCCGCCACGACGACGTACGCCGAGCACCGCGAGCGCTTCCTCCGCGAGGAGCGGCTCGCGGACCTGCTCATCGTCGAACTGGACGGCCGGGTGATCGGCGATCTGACGCTGCAGGTCCAGGACGCCTGGGCCCAGGAGGAGGTCGCCGACCAGGCGAAAGGCGTCCAAGGAGAGCTCGGGTGGACGCTGGACCCCGGCTACGGCGGCAAGGGCTACGCCACCGAGGCGGTACGCGCCCTCATCGACATCTCGTTCAGGAGTCTCGGCCTTCGCCGCCTGCACGCGGACTGCTTCTACGACAACGAAGCCTCGTGGCGGCTGATGGAGCGGGTCGGGATGCGCCGCGAACAGCACGCGGTGAAGGACTCTCTCCACCGCACCAAGGGATGGCTCGACGGCCTCTCGTACGCGCTCCTGGCCGAGGAATGGCCCGCTCCCAGGTAACGGACCTAATTCAGGCGCGGAACACCGGCGCGGGCTGCCCGAACCGGCTTCCCACCGCGCTGACTTGAGCGGTCTCCGAGGAGAACGCGAATCGGCCGATCCAGGGTGGAGGCGACCGACCCGGCCCCGCCGGGCCACCGCCGTCCGCCTGAGGATCGCCGATGCGCGCACTGCTGCTGAGCACGCCTTTCGTCTCGCATGTCGCCCCGCTGATCCCGCTGGCCTGGGCGCTGCGGGCGGCCGGCCACGAGGTGATCGTCGCCGGGCAGCCGGACGTGGCGGACGGTGTGCGGGCGGCCGGACTGTGCGGCGCGCCGATCGGCGAACGCTACGGCGGGACGGCGATGATGGCGCTGCACCTGCCCCCGGGCACCCGCCCCCTCCAGGTCATGGGTCCGGGCACCGCGGAGACCGCGGCCCTGGAGGCGAAGGTGTGGCGCCGGCACGCGGAGTTCATGCTGCCGCCGTACCTGGAGTTCGCCCGGTCGTGGCGGCCCGATCTGATCATCTCCGAGCAGCTGGAGTTCGCGGGGGTGCGGATCGGCGAGCGGCTCGGCGTCCCCGTCGTGCGGCACCGCTGGTTCGCCGACCCGTACGGCGAGCATCTGGCGGGGCTGCCCGAGCCCGATCTGACCCTCGACCCCTGCCCGTGCCCGGCTCCCGCCGGCTCCCGCGCCGCTTCCCGCGTGCAGGCGATCCGGCCCGTGCCGTGGAACGGCACGGAACCCTTCCCGACCGGCCTTGAGCCCGCGACCACGCGCGACCACCGCGTCTGCGTCAGCCTGGGCAACCAGACCCTCGCCCTCAACGGCATGCCTCTGCTGCGCGGCATCCTCGCCGCGTTCGCCCGGATGCCGGACGTCGAAGCCGTCGTCACGGTGGACGAGGCGTACCGTGCCGACCTCGGCCCGGTGGCCGGGAACGTCACGGTGATCCCGCCGACCCCCCTCGCGCACCTGCTGGACGGCTGCGACGCGATCGTTCACCACGCCGGGGCCGGGACCGCGCTCACCGCCACGGTCGCCGGACTGCCGCAGCTCGTCCTCCCGCAGCTGGCCGACCAGTTCGCCAACGCCGGCCGGCTCGTGGCCGCCGGCGTCGCCGATTCCGTCGCGACGGCCGCCGAGCAGGACGACCCCGCGGTCCTCGCGGCCCGCCTTCGCCGCCTGCTCGACGAGCCCGGCGCCGCGGCGGCCGCGGCCCGGCTGGCGGACGCCGTACGGACCATGCCGAGTCCCATCGAGACCACCCGCCGCCTGGAACAGCTCGGCTCCCTCGAGGTGGCAGGACGGAGAGAATGATGAACGCGAAGGCGCCCGCCGAGGAAGAGGTCCGCGAGGACAGACCGCTGCCGCCAGGGATGACCGAGGTCCGGGTCCTGCTGTTCACCATCGGCATGATGCTGACGATGGTGCTGGCGCTGCTGGACCAGAGCATCGTGGCCGCCGCCGCCCCGCAGATCCTCACCGACCTGCATCCGGTGGGCGGCGTCGGGCAGTTCCCCTGGCTGATCACCGCGTACATGCTGGCCGCGACCACCGCGCAGCCGCTCTACGGGCGGCTCAGCGACAACCTCGGCCCGAAGCGCATCTACCTCGGCGCCCTCGGGGTCTTCCTGCTCGGCTCGGTGCTCTGCGCGTTCGCCCAGAGCATGCCGCAGCTCATCGCCTTCCGGGCGGTGCAGGGCCTCGGCGGCGGCGGGCTGATGAGCATGGGCCTCATCGTCATGGCGACCCTTTACCCGCCCAAGGAACGCAGCACCGGTGCGGGGATCGGCGGGCTGCTCATCGCGATCTCGCTGGTCGCGGGGCCGCCGCTGGGCTCCTGGCTCAGCGACCGCTTCTCCTGGCGGTGGATCTTCTACGTCAACCTGCCGATCTGCGTCGGCGCGTTCGCCCTCATCGCCCTGTCCCTGCGCCTCGCTCCGCCCAAGGGCCCGCGCCGCGGGCTCGACCTGATCGGCGCCGCCCTGGTCGGCGGCGGCGCGAGCGGGCTGCTGCTCGCCGCCAAGGAGGCCGGGGAACCGCACGTGTCGACGTCCGGGCTGCTCGTGCCGGGCGCGGTGGGGCTGGCCCTGACGGTCGCCTTCGTGGTGCGCCAGGCGACCACGGCGGAGCCGCTGATCTCGCTGTCGGTGTTCCGCGACCCGGTGTTCAGGCTGCTGGCTCCGCTGCAGTTCATCGGCGGGTTCGCGCTGCTCACGCTGCCCATGTTCGTCATCACCTACCTGCGGGTGATCCGCGACGACACGGCCGGATCGGTGGTCGTGCACATCGTCCCGATGGCGATCGGCATCGCGCTGGTCTTCTGGATCTGGGGCCGGGTGCTGACCCGCACCGGCCGGTGCAAGCCCGTCCTGGTGGCGACCACGCTGATCAGCGCGGCGGCCGCCGCGCTCGCCGCCCTGCTCCCGATCGACACCGACCCGCTGTTCCTGGACGGCTGCCTCGTGCTGCTCGGCGTGGGGGTGGGCGGGGTCACGCAGGTGGCGCTGTTCGCCACCCAGGCCGCCGCCCCGGCCGAACGGCTCGGCGTGATCACCACCGCGGCGCGGTTCGCCACGACGCTGGGCTCGGCGGTGGGCAGCGCGGTGCTCGGCGCGATCCTGAACACCCGGTTCGCGAGCGCGCTCGCCGGCACGTCGGTCGGCGCGACGGACGAGGACGCGCTGTTCGAGCACCTGCGCACGGCGTCCGGCCCGGTGCGCGACCGGCTCGTGCACGCCTACGCCGCCGCCTCGGACGCGGTGTTCGTCACCTCCGCCGTCATGATCGCGCTCGCCGTGCTGCTCGCCGTGCTGGTCCGCGACATCCGCGTGAACGCGGGCGAGCCGGACGAGCGCGAGCCGGACGTGCCCGAGCCGACCATGACCGAGCCCGACTCGGCCCCCCACCTCTAGGAGCCTGCGTTGCGCGTCCTCATGTTGAGCACGCCCGTGTCCACACACTTCGCGTCGATGGTGCCGGTCGCCTGGGCGCTGCGCGCGGCCGGTCACGAGCTGGTCGTCGCCGGGCAGCCCGACATCGCCGGCGCGGTACGGGACGCGGGCATGAACTACGCGGTCTTCGGACCGTCCTTCCACCCCCTCGACCTGCTGCTGCCCTTCCTCGGCGGCGGCGCCCGGCCGCTCCAGATCCTCGGGCCCGCGACGGCCGAGTCGCTGGCCGGCGGCACCCGGCCATGGGTGCTGCACAGCCGCTACCTGCTCCCCCGCTACCTGGAGTTCGCCCGGTCGTGGCGGCCCGACCTGGTCCTGTCCGAGCAGTTCGAGTTCGCCGGGCTGGTGATCGGCGGGGCGCTCGGAGTCCCGGTCGTGCAGCACCGCTGGGGCGTGGACATGCTCGCGTCGGCGATGCGCCCGGCGGCCGAGGAACTGCTCGCCGGGGCGTGCGAACGGCTCGGCCTCGCCCGGCTGCCCGAGCCCGCGCTGATCCTGGACCCGACCCTGCCCGAGCTGCAGCTGCCCGAGCTGCCCCCGGCGCAGCCGATCCGTCCCGTGCCCTTCAACGGCACCGGGTCGCTGCCCGGCTGGGTGCACGAGCCGTGCCCGCAGAGCCGCCGGGTGTGCGTGAGCCTCGGCAACCAGACCCTCGCGCTGAACGGCGTGCCGCTGCTGAGGAACATCATCGCCGCGCTCGGCCGGCTGCCCGACGTGCAGGCGGTCGTCACCGCCGAGCCCGAGTACCGCGAGGAGATCGGGACCGTGCCCGAGCACGTCCTGATCGTCCCGCCGACGCCGCTGTCGCACTTCCTGCACACCTGCGACGCGATCGTCCACCACGGCGGCGCCGGGACCACGCTCACCGCCCTCGCCACCGGCCTGCCGCAGCTCGTCCTGCCCCAGGTCATGGACCTGGCGGGCGAGCGGCTGGTCGCCACGGGAGCGGCGGTCAGCCTCCGGGACCCGAAGGAGCAGGACGACCCGGACATCGTCGCGGACCGCCTGCGCGCCGTGCTCGGCGAGCCGCACCGCGCCGAGGCCGCGGCCGCCCTGCGGGACGCCGTCCGCGCCATGCCGTCGCCCGCCCAGCTCGTTCCCCAGCTCGAGAAGCTCGCCGGGTCGTGACCGGTCCGGCCCGGCTAGGAGTCCACATGCGCGTACTGATGCTGAGCACGCCGTTCCCCACCCACTTCACGCCGTTGGTGCCGCTGGCCTGGGCGCTGCGCGGGGCGGGCCACGACCTCGTGGTCGCCGGGCAGCCCGACGTCACCGACGCCGCGCACGCCGCCGGCCTGGCCACGGTCGTGATCGGAGATCGCTTCCACGCGTCCGACATCTTCAGCCGCAAGCTGCCCGCCGGGAAGCGACCGCTGGAGCTGATGGGGCCGCCGACGCCCGAGCTGCTGGCGTCGACCTCGCGGATGTGGGAGATCCACGCCCGCTACCTGGTGCCCCGGTATCTGGAGTTCGCCCGGGACTGGCGCCCCGACCTCATCGTCACCGAGCAGATGGAGTTCGCCGGCCGCATGATGGGCGGCGTGCTCGGCGTGCCCGTGGTGACGCACCGCTGGTTCATCGATCCGCTCAGCGGCCCCACGGCGGGCTCGGTGCGGGCGTTCCTGCACGGCGCCTCGACGCGGCTCGGGCTGGAGGACGGGCTGCCCGATCCCGACCTCGTCCTCGATCCGTGCCCGCCGAAGCTGCAGGTGCCCGACCTGCCCGAGGGGGTGCCCATCCGGCCCGTCCCGTCGAACGGGTCGGGGCCGCTGCCCGACTGGGTCCACCGGCCGCGCGCCGCGGAGCACCGCGTCTGTGTGAGCCTCGGCAACCAGACCATCGCCCTGAACGGGATGCCGCTGCTGAAGAACATCATCGCCGGCATCGCCCGCCTGCCCGGGGTCGAGGCCATCGTCACCGCGGCCACCGAGTTCCACCCGGAGCTGGCGGAGGTACCGAGCCGGGTCAGGGTCGTGCCGCCGACGCCGCTCAACCAGTTCCTGCGCACCTGCGACGCCATCGTCCACCACGGCGGCGCCGGCAGCTCGCTGACCGCGACCGCCATGGGCGTGCCGCAGCTGGTGCTGCCGCAGATGGTCGACCAGTTCCCGAACGCGCAGCGGCTGGCCGACAGCGGCGCGGCCATCGCGGTCGAGTCCGCGGCCCTGCAGGACGACCCGGACGTCGTGGCCGGGCATCTCACGGAACTCCTCACCGAACCCGCCCGGGCCGCGTCGGCCGCGGAGCTGAAGGCCGCCGCCGACGAGATGCCCTCCCCCGCGCAGGTCGTGCCGCGGCTCGAGGCGCTCGCTGCGACCGCCCGTCACGAGGAGGAGCGCTGATGCGCGTCCTGATGCTGAGCACTCCGCTGGCCACCCACTTCACGCCGATGGTGCCGCTGGCCTGGGCGCTGCGCGGGGCGGGCCACGACGTCGTGGTCGCCGGGCAGCCCGACGTCACCGACGCCGCGCACGCCGCCGGCCTGACCACCGCCGTCTTCGGCGACCGCTTCCACGCCGTCGACCTCTTCAGAGCCGGGCTGCGTCCCGGCCGGCGACCGCTGCAGGAGTTCGGGGAGCCCACGCCGGACCAGCTGAACAGCACCCCTCAGGTCTGGCGCAACCATGTCGCCTACTACCTCGACGACTACCTGGAGTTCGCCCGGGCGTACCGGCCGAACCTGGTGGTGTCGGAGCAGATGGAGTTCTCCGGACGGGTGGTCGGCGCCGTGCTGGGGGTTCCGTCGCTCCAGTTCCGCTGGGGCGTCGACCCCTACACCGGCGCGGGCGACCGGCTGGTCAAGCTCTTCATGGGGCCGATGTGCGAGCGCCTGGGGCTGGACGACGGCCTGCCCGACCCGGACCTCATCCTCGATCCCTGCCCGCCGGGCCTCCAGCTGCCCGGCCTTCCCGCCGCGCGGCCGATCCGGCCCGTCCCCTACAACGGCACCGGCCCGCTGCCGGACTGGATCCACGAGCCGAAGGGGCGCGCGCACCGCGTGTGCGTGAGCCTCGGCAACCAGACGCTCGCGCTCAACGGGGTGCCGCTGCTGAAGAGCATCGTCGCGGCCCTCGCGACGCTGCCCGAGGTCGAGGCGATCGTCACCGCCGCCACCGACCACCACGCCGAGCTGGGAGAGATCCCCGGCAACGTCAGGGTCGTCGCGCCGACGCCGCTCACCGGCTTCCTCGAAGGCTGCGACGCCATCGTCCACCACGGGGGCTCGGGGACCTCGCTCACGGCGTGCCACGCGGGCGTGCGGCAGCTGGTGCTGCCGCAGATCATCGACCAGTTCGCGACCGCGCGGCGGCTCGTGGCGACCGGTGCCGCGCTGGCGCTCGACACCGCGCGGGAGCAGGACGATCCGAAGGTCCTCGCGGAACGGCTCGGCGCCCTGCTCGCGGGCCCCGGCCATGCCGAGGCCGCACACCGGCTCGGCGTCGCGGCCCGCGGCATGCCCGCCCCCGCGGCGCTGGTCCCCGCCCTCGAAGAGCTGGCCGCCTGATCGCCCCCAGGGCGAGCCAGAGGAGGCCTGCCCGGGACGTTGGTCCCGGGCAGGCCTCCGCCCTTCCGCGCGAGGCTCCGGGTCAGCCCGCCCGAGGCGGGCTCAGGGCGGTTTTGGACCGTGCCACATTGGCGCCGGCCCCGCCCGCCGCGCCGAACCGGCGATCGGCGGGATCGCCCCGGGTGCCGGAGATGAGCCCCGCGGCCGCCGCCTTGTTGACCGCGTCGATCCGCGACTGGGCCCCGAGCTTGGCGAAGATGTTGCGCAGATGGCGCTTGACGGTGCCCTCGACGATCGAGAGCCGCGAGGCTATCTGGGCGTTGCTGAGGCCCTGCGCCACGAACTCCAGCACCTCGCGTTCCCGCGGCGACAGCGGCCCGTCCTCGGGCTCCTCGACGCTCAGCAGGCTGTCGGCCGACACCGACAGCACCATCTTGCCCTCGTTTCCGTAGACGCCGCGGATCGCGCTCGCGAGCTCGTGGCGATTGGTGTCCTTGGGCAGATATCCGTTGATGTCAAGGGACAATACTTGCTGAACAAAACGCGGATTGTCATTCATGGACAGCAAGATGATCCTGCTTCTGGGCGCCGCCTGCCTCAGCCGGCGCACCCGGTCGGCGACCTCCTCGACGGGCAACTCCGCATCGACGAGGATCACCTCCGGGCGCACCGAGAGCACGATGGCGAGAGCCGTGGCCAGATCCCCTGCCTCACCGACCACGGCGAAATCGTCCTCCATGAGAAGCACCTGGGCGAGTGCCTCGCGAAAAAGCGTCCGAGCGTCGACCAGGAGTATCGCGATACGATTTTCAAGAGCCCACAAGGCGATTACCCCCCGCCGATTCAGCCTCCGAGATCACAAGACCGGATTGATCATAGCGCAAGCCTACTCGGCGGGCTGGCCGGTAGCGGACAGAACAAATGCCAAGACCGGCGTCCCGCACATCATGCGCTGCAGAGTGTGATGAGAACGCAACACGACGGCGACGGAAACTCGACCCCGATTCGAATAGCCGGAACAAGTTGAATTTTCACGTTTTCGCACCGCCCTCGTATCCGGCGCTTTTACGTGTCAAGGAAATGCGTCAGATATGAATCGCCCGGCCGACGCCCACCCTCCTGCCCGGTCAGGGCGGGGAGTCGGGTCCGTGCCGGCTCCGCCGGCCGCCGGCACACCCGTGAGCGCCCTTCAGCGCCCGGGCAATGACGCCAGTTCCCGGTCGAGATCGTCCGCCAGCGAGGCCCGCGCCGCCTCGAGATCGGCACCGTCCGCGAGGACGGCCGCACGCGTCGCGATCACCGTACCGTCCGTCAGGCGGTAGGTGCCCGTCAGAGAATGGGCGTCCTCCCCTGCCTTGCGCGCCTTGTAGGCGAGCGTGTGCTCGGGAAGGCAGGCCCGCGCCCAGATCCCCGCATCGCTCGTCGCACCGTCCAGCAGAGCGGCGTACACCGCCGGCCGGGGGGCGTCCGTCCGCACCTCGACCGTGCAGCCGACCGTCCGCGTGCGCAGCCCCTCGATCCCCGCGGCCAGCTTCGCCAGGTGCCGCAGCTGCATCGGCACCTTCCCGTCCAGGTCCGCGCCGATCCGCCCGGCGGCCGCGGCGGCGCCGGCGGGCGCCTCCAGCGTGTGGCGCACGCGGACGAACGTGCCCGAGCCCTTCTCCTCGAAGGTCCACTCCCCGCGCAGGCGGCTGAGCGGCGGCCTGGGCGGCGCGTGCTCGAAGACGATGCGGCGCGCCGCCTCGTCCGCCTCCCGGTGGAACCGCCAGCTGCGGACAGAGCCGCCGTCCAGCACCCAGCGCTCCACCAGGTCCCGGCCCCCCTCGGCGGCGAGGATCTCCGCGTGCAGGTGCGGCGGGAAGTAGCGGGGCGCGGCGACGACATCGGCGATCAGCTCGTACACCGCGTCCGGCGCGGCCTCGACGGTGGTCTCGTGGGAAAGTTCGATCATCACGCCTCCTCCTCGGAACGGGCGAGCCGGGAGGCGGGGCCCAGCGGGTCCTCGGTCAGCCTCGGGTCGCGCCGGACCGCGGGCTCGACCACCGCCTCGACCCGCTCGACCAGGTCGTCGTCCAGGACCTCGTCCACGGCGGCGAGGGTCTCGGTCAGCTGCTCGGGCCGGGAGGCCCCGACGACGGCCGAGGCGACCGCCGGGTTGCGCAGCACCCACGCCAGCGCGAGCCGGGGCATCGTGAGCCCGGCCTCGGCCGCGATCGGCACGAGCCGGTGCACCGCCCTCAGCACGATGTCGTTCAGGTAGTCCCACCGCCCGATCGACATGGCGCCGCCCTTGCTCGCGGCGCGGGTCCCCTCCGGCGCCGCGCCGCCGGGCGGGTACTTGCCGGTGAGCACCCCTCCGGCCAGCGGAGCCCAGGCCACCTGGGAGAGGCCGACCTCGGCGCAGGCGGGGACCACCTCCTGCTCGATGACACGCCACAGCAGCGAGTACTGCGGCTGGTTCGACACGAGCGGGACGCCGAGCTCGGCGGCGAGCGCGGCGGCCTCGCGGATCGGCCCGGCGGGCCACTCCGACACCCCGACATAGAGGACCTTGCCCGCCCGCACCAGGTCGGCGAACGCCTGCATCGTCTCCCGGAGCGGTGTCCGCGCGTCGTAGCGGTGCGCCTGGTAGAGGTCGACGTACTCGGTCCCGAGGCGACGCAGGGACGCGTTCACCGACTCCATGATGTGCTTGCGCGACAGGCGGCCCTCGTTCGGCCCGGGACGCTTGGACCGGCCGACCTTGGTGGCGATCACCAGGTCCTCGCGGCGCATGCCCGCGATCAGCCGGCCGAGCACCTCCTCGGCCCGGCCCGCCGCGTACACGTCCGCGGTGTCCAGGAAGTTCACGCCCGCGTCCAGGGCCGTCTTCAGGCAGAGGCCCGCGGTCTCATCGTCCACCTGGTCGCCGTGCGTGAGGGAGTTGCCGTAGGCGATCCTGCTCACGACGAGCCCGCTGTTCCCGAGCGGGGCGAACTGCATGGTGATCGTCCTCCTCAGCTTTTCCCGGCCACGACGAGATGGAGCGGGGCCCCGCCCACCGGCCGCACCTCGACGTCGGCGAAGCCCGCTTCGCCGAACATCCGCCGGTAGGCCGCCACGGAGTGGGCCTCGCCTCCCGGCGTCCAGGCGAGCAGCATCAGCGACAGCATGTGCGCCGCGTGCTCGGCGGCGGGCGGGCGCTCTCCCGTGGTGAACCCCACGGTGATGACGCGGCCGCCGGGCGCGGTCACCTCGGCGAGCCTGCGGAGCAGCAGCGCGCCCCGCTCCGGCGAGAACAGCGGCAGCAGGTTCGCCGCGACGACGACGTCGTACGGGCCGCCGAGCGGCACGTCGAAGGCGTCGCCCGGCAGGTAGGTCACCCGGTCGGCCAGGCCCATGCTCGCGGCGCGTCCGCGGGCCAGTCGCAGGACGGACTCGCCGTCCTGCGCCCAGACCCGCGCCCCCGGGATCCGCTCGGCGAGCCGCAGGCCGAACAGGGCGTGGCCGCAGCCGACGTCCAGCACGCGCGGGCTGTCGCCGGGTCCGGCGTCCAGCACCGCCTCGACGAACGCCTTGGCCGCGGCCTCGGCGACGAAGGTGGTCTGGCCTGCGAAGTCCTGCCAGTAGGCGAAGGCTGGCGAGTCGGCGCCGTGCTCCAGCAGCGTGCCGCCGCCGCGCACGGCCCCGGCGAGGTCGGCGAGCGCCGCCCACTCCGCGTCCCCGGCGAGCAGCCGCACGGAGTCCGCCGCGTAGTCGGGGCTGGTGCTCACCAGCAGCCGGTCGCCGCCCTCGGGGAGGCTGAACGCCGTGCCGTCCGAGCCGAGCAGCCCCACGGCGGCCAGCGCGCCGAGCAGCACGCGGACGCCGCGCGGGTCGGCGCCGACCGCGGCCGCCACGGCCGCCGCGTCCCGCGGCCCGCCGGCGAGCGCGTCGAACACCTTCAGCTCGACCGCCGCGCGCAGCAGCGCGGTCCGTTTGAACGCCTGGGCGGTCTCCACCAGGTCCTTGCGGGTGAACGCGGCGCCCGTCATGACGCGCCGTCCTCGATCAGCGCCGCCGCGCGGGTCCAGCCCGCGCCCGCGCCCTTGATCTTCACCGGCAGGCAGGAGACGGTGAAGCCGGTCGGCGGCAGGGCGCCGAGGTTGCTCAGCCGCTCGATCTGGCAGTACTCGCGGGAGCGCCCGGCGAAGTGCGCGGGCCAGAGCACCGCCTCGTCGCCGGTCCGCCGGTAGGCCTCGATCATGTGGCCGAACGGCGCGTCCAGGCTGAAGGCGTCGGTCCCGATGACGCGGACGCCGAGGTCGAGCAGCAGCTCGGTCGCGGGCCCGTCCAGGCCGGGGAAGTCGGTGAAGTACTTCGGCGACCCGGCCAGCCGGTCCGCCCCGGTGTTCAGCAGCACGATCTCCATCGGCTCGGGCGTGTGGCCGATCCGGTCGAACTCGCGGCGGAGCCGGTCCGCGCCGACCTGGCCGACCGGCGCGTCGGTGAGATCGAGCACCACCCCGGGCCGCAGGAACCAGTCCAGCGGCATCTCGTCGATGTGCCGCGCCGTCCCGCCGCCCGCGGGCGTCCCGTAGTGCGACGGCGCGTCCACGTGCGTGCCCGTGTGCGTGGTGAGCGTGATCGTGTCGAGGGTGAGCAGCTCGCCGCCGGGGAGCACAGACGGGTCGAAGTCCACGCCCCAGTTCTCCCGCATCCGGGTCGCCATGTGCTCGGCGCCCTCGACCGCCGACATGACCTCGTGCACGACCTCGTTCGGCTCCCAGCCGGCGGCGTCCACCGAGGACGACAGATCGATGACGCGCATGCCTACTCTCCGCTCTGCGATCGCGTGTCGGCGGGCTCGCGGCTCGGGATCAGATGCGCGTCCGCGAGCACCGACAGCAGCTGCTCCGCGTCCACGATCCGGCCCTTGGCCGCCAGGTAGCCGTCCGGCCTGACCAGTGCGTAGTCGCCCGGCCGCAGGCCCAGCCCCGCGGCGAGCCCCCCGCCGGGGTCGGCCATCGGGTTCGGCCCCGCCGGGTCGCCGCCCTCGCGGAAGACGGTGCGGACGGACACGGCCCTGCCGTGCCGCTCCTCCGCCTTGCCGAGCATCGCGGCGAGGCCGGCCGGGGAGCCGTCGCCCGCGAAGCCCAGCAGGCTCCACCTGCGGTCGGTCAGCTCGGTGCACATCGCGCGCCAGCCGGCGGACGCCCGCTCGCTCCCGCCGTCGCAGGCCACCCGGTGGCCCGGCTTGATCCCGGCCTTGTCGTAGCCGGGGTCGCAGGTGGTGAGGGGGCTGTCGGCGTAGTTCAGCGGCAGCCCGCAGAACCCGCGGATGACCTTGCCCTCCACCTTGCGCTTCACCGGCTTCAGCGCGTTCAGCAGTCCGAGCCCGACCGGCAGCACGACCGGCAGCGCGGCGTTGCGGAGCTTGACCAGCGCCGTGGCCTTCTCGGTCGAGCCGAGCAGCACCCTGCCGATCGGGACGCGCTCGGCTCCGTAGGTGTCCAGCAGCGCGTCGCCCGCGTGCCCGCGCACCACGTCGGCGAGCTTCCACGCCAGGTTGTAGCCGTCCTGGATGCCGGTGTTCATGCCCTGGCCGGACGCCGGGCTGTGCACGTGGGCGGCGTCGCCCGCGACGAAGCAGCGGCCGACCCGCATCCGCTGGATCATCCGCTGCTGCACGGTGAACACCGAGATCCAGGTCGGCTCGGCGACCTCCACCCGGCGGCGCAGCGCTCTGGAGATCTTGTGCTCGAGCCGGGTCCGGATGATCTCCGGGTCGTGCGCCCCCTCGATGTCGAGGGTGTCCACCACCCGCCACTTGCCCGGGTCGGGGAACGGCACCAGCAGCAGCGAGCCGCCGCCGGTGTGCAGCAGGTGGTTGCTGTCGCGCGGCAGGTCGGAGCCGCTGATGACGACGTCGGCGTTCAGCCATGTCTCGGTGGTGTCGCCGAGCAGCTTCAGGTCGAGCGCCTTGCGCACGGTGCTCCTGCCGCCGTCGGTGCCGACCATCCACGGCACCGCGACCTTCTCCGTCCCGCCGTCCGCGTGCCGCAGCTCGGCGAGGACGCCGTCCTCATCGGCGTCGAAGCGGACCAGGGCGACGCCCCACTCGATCTCGACGCCCTGCTCGGACAGCGCCTCCCGGAGCATGCCCTCGGTGCGGACCTGGTCCACCATGAGGCTGAACGGGAAGCGCGTCGGCATCTTGGTGTAGTTGGTGTCGAACGCCAGCAGGCAGCGGCCCCGCTGGTGGATCGAGAAGTGCTCGACCTTCTGGCCGAGCGGCAGCAGCCGGTCCACCAGGCCCATCTGGAAGAGGATCTCCAGGGTGCGGGCGTGCGTGGCCAGCGCGCGGCTGCTGGTCGCGGGCCCCTCGGCCTTGTCGACCACGCGGATCGCGACGCCGCGGCGCGCCAGCTCGTGGGCGACCGTGAGGCCGACCGGGCCGGCGCCGACGACCAGGACCTCCGGCTCAGCCATGGCGGGCCTCGCCGCGGCGGGCCTCGACGAACTCCTTGGCCAGGTTCAGCGTGGCCGTGCTGTTTCCGCCCGCGGCCTTGCGGATGAACTCCTTGGCGGTCTGGACCGTCGCGCCCTCGCCGAGCACGGTGGTGATCGCGTCCTCCTTGACGGTCACGGTGTGCCGGGAGGTGGCGCGCACCCGCCCCTCGCCCTCGGCGGTGAAGGTCCACTCGCCCAGGTGGGCGGTCATGAGCGACGGCGGCACCAGCTGCTTGTAGACGATGCGCTCGTGCGGGAAGCAGACCCGCACCGACTCGGTGGTGTGCGTGGACCCGTCCTTGGTCCGGGTCTCCATCGCCATCTCCTGGACGCCGGGCTCCTCCTCGGCGAACTTCATGCTCGCCACGTGCGGCAGCCGCTCCGGCCAGAGATCGGCCCGGTAGAGGAAGTCGTAGACCTCCTCGGGCGCCCCGTTCACCACGACGGAGTCCTCGAAGGAGAAGGTCAGCTCGGCCAGCCGGTCCCAGCCCTCGGCGAGCGCCTTGATGTTGCCGAGCTCGGTCGCGGAGTTGCGGTCGGTCGCCCTGGTGATCCACGCGACGCCCTCGGGGTCGTCGTCCACGGCCTCGAAGTCGTGCTCCAGGACCAGCCGGGTCACCCCGTTCGGCTCCTGCGACACGATCCAGGTGCCGCCCATCGAGGCGACCGGCGGCGAGGAGACCTCCTGCCTGAACTCCACCCGGCGCGCGGCGGGGTCGAGCTCGCGCCGGGAGGTCCAGTGCTTCACCTCGCCGTTCCCGGTGGCCCAGATCTCCAGCCGCTCGGCGCCGGCGCCGAGGCCGGTGTGCTCGACGTGGATGGTCGGAACGAAGCGCTGCGGCCAGTCGGCGGCGTCGGCGACGATCCGGTACACCCGCTCCGCGGGAGCCTTGATGTCCACCTCGTGCGAGGTCGTGTGGCGTCCTTTCGGGGGCACTGCAAACCGTCCTTCGGTAGATGAGGTCGAGGATGCCGGCAGAGCTGCCATCGGCCGCGTCAGAAGATGCCGAGGCCGCCGCAGACGTTGAGCGCCTGCGCGGTGATCGACGCGGCGGTGTCGGTCGCCAGGTAGGCGACCAGGCCCGCCACCTCCTCGGGAGTGGAGTAGCGGCCCAGCGGGATCTTGGCCTCGAACTGCTCCAGCACCGCCTCCGGGGTGCTGTTCCAGGTCGACGCGTACGCCTCGCGGATGCGCACCGCCATCGGCGTCTCGACGTAGCCCGGGCAGACCGTGTTGACGGTTACGCCGCTCGGGGCCAGCTCTTTGGCCAGTGCCTTGCTGAAGGCGATCACGCCGCCCTTGGAGGCCGAGTAGGGCGCGCCGAGCGGGACTCCCTGCTTGCCGCCCGTGGAGGCGATGCTGATGATCCGGCCCGCACTGCCGGCGTCCATCAGCCCGCCGCCCGCCAGGACCTCGCGGGTGACGCGGAAGACGCTGTTGAGGTTGGTGTCGATCACGTCGTCCCACAGCTCGTCGGTGATCTTCGCGGTGGGGCCGCCGCCGCTGCGGCCGGCGTTGTTGACCAGCACCCGGATCGGCCCGAACCGGTCGAGCGCCGCGCCGACCAGCCGCCGCACCGAGCGGGCGGAGCGGACGTCGGCGTCCACCCCGTCCACCGCCAGGTCCCGGTCGCGCAGCTCCTTGACGGTCGTCGTCACGTCCTCGGCGGTGCGCGCGCAGATGAAGACCCGCATGCCGCGCTCGGCCAGCCGCTCGGTCACGGCCCGGCCGATCCCGCTCGTGGCGCCGGTGACCAGCGCGACCCCGGTGATCGCGTCCTCGCCTGTGGTCATCGCCAGCTCCTCCGGTGGTTCGACAGTGGCGCCCGCCCATCCCGGCGGACCCTTCGCGATGCCGACAGCCTGGGCGCGGGCCCTCGATTCTCATCGGAGAGCGACTGGAGCCAGAGGTCTCGACGCGGTCTCAACCCGGGTTCGAGGGGCGGGGATGACCCTCGCCTGCGTACACACCCATCGGAGAGGGAGAGCCATGTCGCCATCGCTGTACCAGGAGGTCCAGCATTTCTACGGCCGCCAGATGCGCCACCTCGACCAGGGCGAGCACCGCGCGTGGGCCGAGACCTTCACCGAGGACGGGGTCTTCGCCGCCAACGCCCATCCGGAGCCGCAGCGGGGCCGGGAGGAGATCGAGGCGGCCTCGCGCAAGGCCGGCGCACGGCTGGCCGAGGAGGGCGTGCAGACCCGGCACTGGCTCGGGATGCTGGAGGTGAACGAGCGCCCGGACGGGTCCGTCGAGGCCCGCACCTACGCGCTCGTCCTGCGCACGCCCAAGGGCGGGCCGACGGCCGTCCATCTCAGCACGACCTGCGACGACGTGCTCGTCCGCGTCGACGGGCGGCTCCAGGTGAAGCACCGGTCGGTGAGCCGCGACGACCTCCAGGGGTCCTGACGATGGCGGCACCCGACCTCGACGTCCGGGCGAGCAGCCTGGTGTCCGGGCCTCCGCTGGAGGTGCTCGGCGACCTGCTCGGCGGCCCCCGCATCGACGACCTGCTGCGGCGCGCCGCCGAGCGCCGTCCCGGCCGCATCGCCCTGCGCTCCCCCGGCTTCACCGGCGCGCTGTCCGGCGATCTGACCTACGCGGAGGTGGAGGCGGCGGCCGAACGCTGCGCCCGCGCGCTGAAGGCCCTGCTCGGCGAGCGGCCCGCCAGGGTCGCGCTCGCCCTCGCCCTGGAGCCCGCGTTCCCCGTGGCCTACTTCGGGATCCTGCGGTCCGGGAACGTCCCCGCGCTGGTCAACCCGCTGCTGCGGGAGGACGGCCTGGCGCACGTGCTCGGCCTGGCGGGCGCGCGGGTCGCGATCGTCTCCCCCGCGATGCACCGGCACCTGGAGAAGGTCCGGGACCGGCTGCCCGACCTCGAGACCGTGGTCCTCACCCACGCCGCAGACGGCCCGGCCGGCGTCCCGGTGCTGGGCGACCTGATCGAACAGGCTCCCGACCTGCAGCTCAACCGCCCCGAGCGCACCGACGTGGACGAGGTCGCGTGCCTCCAGTTCACCAGCGGCACCACGGGACCGGCCAAGGCGGTGCTGCTCACGCACCGCAACATCACCGTGAACGCGGCGCAGAGCGCGCACGCGCACCGGGTGGACGGGTCGGCGGTGCTGTTCAACTACCTGCCGTCGTTCCATCTGATGCACCTGACGATGGCCGTCACCGCGGCGACGACGCTCGTGCTCTGCGCCGAACCCGACCCGGCGGACGCCGTCGAGGTCGCCGCAGAGCACGCGGCGACGCACTTCTACAGCCTGCCGATGCGGCTGATCAAGCTGGGCGCGCACCCGCGCCTGGCCGAGCTTGCCGTCCCCACCCTGCGCACGGTCCTGTGCGGCGGGTCGGCGCTGCCGCCCCCGACGACGCGGGCGCTCACCGAGCGGTTCGGCGTCCCGGTGGTGCAGGGGTACGGCCTGCAGGAGACCTCGCCGTCCACCCACTTCGAGAACCTGGACAATCCGAAGATCCGCTCCTCGGGCCGGCCGGTGGCCGGGACCGACTGCCGCATCGTCGACCTGGACACCCGGCGGGTCCTGCCCGCCGGCGCCGAGGGCGAGATCCAGGTGCGCGGCCCGCAGCTGATGAAGGGCTACCACGACCGGCCGGTGGCCGAGGTCACCGACGCCGAGGGCTGGTTCTCCACCGGCGACATCGGCCGGATCGACGCCGACGGCCACCTGTTCGTGCTCGACCGGGTGAAGGACGTCTTCAAGTGCGACAACTGGCTGGTGTCGCCGACCGAGATCGAACGGGTCCTGCTCGGCCATGACGGGGTCGCCGAATGCCTGGTGTTCGACCATCCGGACGAGGTGAGCGGCGCGGTCGCGCACGCGATCGTCGTGCCCGCGCGCGACGGCGTGCGGGCCGCCGAGCTGGCCGCGTTCGTGGCCGAGCGATGCCCGTACTACGAGCACCTGAAGTACGTCGACCTGGTCGAGGCGATCCCGCGTTCGGCCACCGGCAAGCCGCTCCGCCGCCAGATGCGCGAGCGGTACGCCGGCGGCGCGGACCCGGCGGACGGCGGGCGATGAGCGAGATCGTGTTCCTGTTCCCCGGGCAGGGCGCGCAGCACCCGGGCATGGCGCGCGAGCTGTTCGGCCGCGAGCCCGTGTTCACCGAGGTCCTGGAGGAGTTCTTCGAGCTGCTCGGGGGCGAGGGGAAGCGGCTGCGCGACGACTGGCTCACCGACGATCCGGCGGTGCCGCTCGACGAGGGGCGCCGTGCCCAGCCGCTGCTGTTCATCCTCGGATACGCCCTGGCGCAGACGCTCGAAGCGCGCGGCGTCCGTCCCGGCGTCCTGCTGGGGCACAGCGTCGGGGAGCTCGCCGCGGCCGCGTTCGCCGGGGTCTTCGACCTGTCCGCGAGCGCGCGCCTGATGCAGGCCCGGTCGCTGGCGCTGGACGGCTCCCCCGCGGGCGGCATGCTCGCGGTCGGAGCCGCGCCCGGGGAACTGACCCGCTTCATCGATCCGCCCGGCCGTCCCGGCGGCGTGGTGGTCGGCGCGGTCAACGCGCCGCGCCAGACCGTGCTGGCGGGTCCCGAGCCGCGCCTCGGCGAGGTGGAGCGGGCGCTCGCGGACGCGGGCACCCCGGGCCGCCGGGTTCCGGCGCTCCAGGCCTTCCACTCGCCGGCGATGGCCGAGGCGGCCGAAATCTTCACCGCCGCGTTCGCCCAGGAGTCGCTCCGGCCGCCCTCCCTGCGGATCCAGTCCACCAGGACCGCGCGGACCGTCCGGCCGGACGAGGCGACCGACCCCGGCTTCTGGGCCGGGCAGATCGCCGGGGCGGTGCTCTTCTGGCCCGCGCTGGAGGCCCTGCTCGCCGAGGGCGACTTCACCCTCGTGGAAGTCGGCCCCGGCAGGCGCCTGTCCACTCCGGCGCGCAGGCATCCGGCCCTGCGCTCGGGCCGCAGCACCGTGATCCCGATGCTGCCGTCCACGGCCAAGGGCACGTGGGAGTTCTGGACCGCCGCGCTGGACGCCCTCGACGCCCTGCCCTGACGGCCGGCGACCCGACCCGACCTTCACCGACACGAACAGGCCTGGGCCTCCCGCCGCGATGCGCGGTCAGGAGGTCCAGGCCTGTCTCGCCTCTTGGGCCGACCCCCGCATCAGTCCTTGGTCGCGTAGAGAACGGTGTCGTTGCCCTTGGGGAGGCGCTTGGCGTACTGGAAGCGGAAGCCCGCCTCCTCGGCCCAGCCGCGGCATTCCTCGGCCGTGTACTCCGAGCCGCCCAGCATCAGGCCGACGTTCAGGCTGCCGATGAGGCTCGCCAGATCGGGGTCCTCCCCGTCGAGCATCTGGTCGTAAACCACGATGGCCCCGCCCGGGGCGAGCGACTCGAAGGCCCGCCCGAGGAGCATGCGGCGCCGTTCGACCGACCAGTCGTGCAGCACGTGCCCGAACACCAGCACGTCGGCCGCCGGGAGCGGGTCGGCGAAGAAGTCGCCCGGGTGGAAGTCGACCTTGCCGGTCAGTCCCATCTCGTCCATCAGCTCGTGGAAGAACGGCTCGGCCTTCGGCAGCTCGAACACGCCGCCGGACAGGTGCGGGTGCGCCTTGACCAGGGTGCCCGCCACGTTGCCGCGGGCACCGCCCACATCGACGAACGAGCCGTAGGCGGCCCAGTCGACGGCGTCGGCGAGCTGCGGGGCCACGAGCGCGTTGTTGGCGTCCATGTGCTTGAGGAAGCCGCGCGCCCGCTCAGGGTCGTCGTAGAGGGTGTCGAACGAGCCCGCCCCGCCCCCGGACTTGGGCAGGCCGTCCCGCAGGGCCTCGGTCAGCCTGCCCCACAGGTGGTAGTGCTTGTCCGCCGTCGTGCGGACCCGTGCGCCCATGTAGATGTCTCCGCCGGGCACCAGGAATCTGCCGGCGGCGACCGAGTTGCCGTACCGCTCCCCGTCCGCCCGCTCCAGCAGCCCGAGCGCGACCAGGGCGTTCAGGAAGTCACCGGTGAGGGCGGGGTTCAGGTCCAGCCCTTCGCAGATCCCCGCGAGGGTCGCCGGTCCTCGCCGCAGGAACTCGAACAGGCCGGTCTGGACGGCGGAATGCAGGAGTCTCGACTGCGCGTAGGCCGTGTTCAGTCGCGCGAGCGCCTGCCTGTCGAGCGGCGCGCCGCCGGTCGGTGCCATGGATGTCCCTTTCGGTGATGGTCACAAGTCGAGCGTGATGCCGTACGAGGTCAGCCAGCGGTTGAACCAGAGCGCCAGCTCGAGCCCCCCGCGGTCGTAGGGCCGGCTGACCTCGCCGAGCGGCCGGTCCGCGATCCGCCGCACCTTCTCGCCGTCCAGCAGCGGCAGCACCGGCGCGTTCGGGTCGGCGGCGAGTTCGGCGAGCTCCACGCGCAGCGCCCGCTCGTAGGCCGGGTCCTGGGTGGCCGGGTAGGGGGTCTTGACCCGTTCGAGGACGCCGCGCGGCAGCAGGTCGGCGACCGCGGCGCGCAGCAGGCTCTTCTCGCGGCCGTCGAACGACTTCAGCTCCCACGGCGCGTTGAACACGTACTCCACGAGCCGGTGGTCGCAGAACGGGACCCTGACCTCCAGGCCGACGGCCATGCTCATCCGGTCCTTGCGGTCCAGCAGGGTCTGCACGAAGCGGGTGAGATTGAGGTAGGTCATCTCGCGCATGCGGCGCTCGACGGCGTCCTCGCCGGGCAGCACGGGAACCTCGGCGACGGCGTCGGCGTACCGCTGCTGCCGGTGGCCGGGGATGTCGAGCTTCTCCTTCAGTCCTGCGTCGAAAAGGCCGAGCCCGCCGAAGTAGCGGGCCGAGCCGGACGTGAGCCACGGGAACGTCCGCGCCCGGATCGCACCCGGGTTGCGGAACCAGCGGTACCCGCCGAACAGCTCGTCCGCCGCCTCCCCGGAGAGCGCGACGGTGGAGCGCTGCCGGACGGCGCGGAACAGCAGGTACAGGGACGGCCACATGTCACCCCAGAACGCCGGCGGCTGGTCGACCGCCCGCAGGACGGCGTCCCGCACGCCGGGATCGGCGAGGTCGCCGCTGTCCAGCAGCACCTCGGTGTGGTCGGTGCCGGCGTGCGCGGCCAGTTCGCGGACGAACGGCGCGTCGGCGGCGCCGCGCACCGCGTCGGGCTGGAAGTCCCGCTGGGCGGCGTCGAAGTCGACCGAGAACGAGTGCACCGGCCCGCCGCCCTGCGCGGCGAGCGTCCGCGCGGCGAGCGCGGTCACCGCCGACGAGTCGAGCCCGCCCGACAGCAGCGTGCACAGCGGCACGTCGGAGATCAGCTGGCGGGCGACGATGTCCTCCAGCAGGCCGCGGACCGTGGCGATCGTGGTCTCGCGGTCGTCGGTGTGCTCGCGGGCCTCCAGCGTCCAGTAGCGGCGCTTGGTCAGGCCGCCGCGGTTCAGCCGGACGAGCTGCCCGGGCCGCACCTCGCGCATGCCGGAGAAGACCGCGGCCTCCGGGGTCCGGACCATGTCGAGGATCTCCCGCAGGCCGTCGGCGTCGACCCGCCGCGGCGCCATCGGGTTGGCCAGGATCGCCTTCGGTTCGGAGCCGAACAGGATCCCGCCCGGCGTGACCAGGTAGTAGAGCGGCTTGACGCCCATCCGGTCCCGCACGAGCAGCAGCTCCTGCGAGCGCGGGTCCCACACCCCGACGGCGAACATGCCGTTCAGGCGCTCCGCGAAGCCCGCCCCCCACTCCAGGTAGGCGCGCAGCACCACCTCGGTGTCGCTCGCCGTCCGGAACGCGTGGCCGCGGCCGCCGAGCTCGGCCCGCAGCTCGCGGAAGTTGTAGACCTCGCCGCAGAACGTGATCACCGCCTGCGTGCGGCCGTCCGCCTCCGCCGCCATCGGCTGGCGCCCGCCCTCGAGGTCGATGACCGCGAGCCTGCGGTGGCCCAGCGCGGCGTGCGGAGACGTCCACAGCCCCTCGGCGTCCGGTCCGCGGCA
This sequence comes from Actinomadura physcomitrii, assembly GCF_008923205.2. Taxonomy (GTDB): domain Bacteria; phylum Actinomycetota; class Actinomycetes; order Streptosporangiales; family Streptosporangiaceae; genus Spirillospora; species Spirillospora physcomitrii. The sequence goes on from NZ_WBMS02000021.1 coordinate 31,427, forward strand.
CGCCATCGTGTCCGTCATCGCCTGTGCCGTCGCGCGCTCGCTGGTGAGGTCGCGCGTGTAGTCGACCCATCCGACGATTCCGCACATTGCCGCAGCCCTTCTGGAGTGTGATGCCGGTCAGAGGTGCTCGGCTATCTCGGCGAGCAGTTCGCCGGGCGTCCTGACCTCGGCGACGATCTCGTCGGAGAGCCGGATCCCGTAGTCGCGCTCGATCCGGTTCACGGTGTTGAACAGGGCCAGCGAGTCGTACCCGAGGTCCTCGAACTCGGTCCCGGCGATGTCGCCGTCCAGGTCGATGGAGTCGTCCTCCCCGGCGCACTCGCGCAGCAGGCGGGTGAGGTCGTCCATGGTGAACGTGGTGGTGGGCATGGTGTCTCCTCCTTGTGGGTTGCGGGTCGCTCAGCGGCGCACGACGAGCGCCGAGTTGAAGCCGCCGTAGCCGCGCGCGACGATCAGGGCGGTGCCGAGACGGGCCTCCCGTGGCGCACCGGTCACCAGGTCGATCTCGTCGGCGTAGGCGCAGTGCACCGCCGCCGCGGTCGGCGGGATCACCCCGTCCCTCAGGCCGAGCAGCGCGCTCGCCACGTCGAGCGAGGCGCCGCCGCCGAGCAGCCGGCCGGTCAGCGACTTCGGCGCGGTGACCGGGACGCCGCGCGGGCCGAAGACCGCGGCGAGCGTGGCGGCCTCGATCCGGTCGAGGTCGGGGACGCCGGCCGCGTCGGCGAAGACCACGTCCACGTCCGCCGCGGTGATGCGCGCGTCGGCGAGGGCCAGCTCGACGGCGCGGCGCAGTCCGGGCTCGCGGCCGGAACCGGGGCGCGGGTCGAAGGTCGAGGCGTATCCCGCGATCTCGCCGAGGATCCGCGCGCCGCGCTCCCGCGCGGCCGCCCGCGCCTCCAGCACGAGGAGGGCGCCGCCCTCGCCCGGCACGTGCCCCGAAGCGGCGGCGTCGAAGGGCAGGTAGGCGCGGTCCGGGTCGGTGGCGTTGCTGAGCCGGCCCGACTTGGTCATGCACACCAGCGACCACGGGCACAGCGATCCGTCGACGCCGCCCGCCAGCATCAGCGCGGTGCCGGCGCGCACGTTCCGGCACGCCTTGGAGATCGCGTCCAGCCCGCCCGCCTGCTCGGCGACCAGCGCCGATCCCGGCCCGCGCATGTCGTGCCGGATCGACACCTGGCCGGTGTTGACCGGGTAGAACCAGGCGAACGACTGGTAGGCGCTGACGTGGTTGCCGCCCTTGCTCCACAGCGCCTCGAGCTCGCGCTGGCCGAACTCGAAGCCGCCGCCGGACGCCGCCGTCACCACGCCCGCGGCGTGGGCGGGCATCTCCTTCGGGTCGGCGCCGGCGTCCGCCAGCGCCTCCTCGGCCGCGATCAGCGCGAGCCGCGTCATGTGGTCGGTCTGCGGCAGCAGCCGGCCGGGCAGGTGCTTCTTCGGCTCGATGTCGAGCTGGCCGGCGATGCGCACCGAGTAGCCCGCCGGGTCGAACCGGGTGATCGGTGCGATGCCGCTCCGGCCGGCGAGCGCCGCCCGCCAGTACTCCTCGACGCCGAGCCCGTTCGGCGCCGCGACGCCGAGTCCGGTGACGACGACCGGCCCGGAGCCCGTTCCGGCGTCGCCGCTCACGGTGCGGGTGCTCGTGGTCATGCGGCCTTCCTCCCGGGCGAGGTCAGCACGATGGCGCTCTGGAAGCCGCCGAAGCCGCTCGCGACGCTCAGCACCGCGCCGAGCTCGCGCTCCCGCGCGACCAGCGGCACGAAGTCCAGGTCGCACTCGGGGTCGGGCTCGTTGAGGTTGGCGGTCGGCGGGATCACCGAGTGCTCGATGGCGAGCGCGCAGGCCGCCACCTCCAGGGAGCAGATCGCTCCGAGCGAGTGCCCGATCATCGACTTGATGGAGCTGACCGGCACGTCGTAGGCGTGCCGCCCGAGGCTGAGCTTGAACGCGGCCGTCTCGTGCCGGTCGTTCTGCTTGGTCGCCGACCCGTGCGCGTTGACGTAGTCGATGTCGTGCGGGTTCAGCCGGGCCTGTCCGAGGGCCGCGCCGATGGCGTCGGCCATCTCCTTGCCGTCCGAGCGCAGCCCGGTCATGCTGTAGGCGTTGCAGCGCGAGGCGTGGCCGGCGACCTCGGCGTAGACGTGCGCCCCGCGGCGCCTGGCGTGCTCGTACTCCTCCAGGACGAAGACGGCCGCGCCCTCGCCCAGCACGAACCCGTTGCGGGTCCGGTCGAACGGCCGGGACGCGCTCTCCGGCTCGTCGTTGCGCGGCGAGGTCGCCTTGATCGCATCGAAGCAGGCGACGGTGATCGGTGAGATCGCGGCGTCGGACGCCCCGGCCACCATCACGTCCGCCATGCCGTCGCGCACCAGGTCCACCGCGTGGCCGACCACGTCGAGGCCCGAGGTGCACCCGGTGGAGACCACGCCCACCGGGCCCTCGGCCTCGGCCATCCAGGCGATCTCGGTCGCCATCGAGGAGGGCAGGAAGTAGTCGTACAGGTAGGGGACCGCGTGCTCCTCGTCCACGAGCCACGTCGCGCCCTGGTCGCTGACCACGGCGTACTCGCGGTCCAGGCTCTGGGTCATCCCGCAGGCGGTGCCGAGCATCACGCCCGTCCGGTGCGGGTCCATCTCGCCGACCGCGCCGCTGTCGGCGAGCGCCTCCCGCGCCGCCACGACGGCGAACTGGGTCGTCCGGTCCCAGCGGCGGATCTCCCGCCGGCTGAGGCCGGCCGCGATCGGGTCGAAGTCGCATTCCGCCGCGATCCGGGACCGGAACGGCGTCGCGTCGAACAGTGAGATCGTCCTGGTGGCGGTGGTCCCGGAGGTGAGCAGCTCCCAATACTGCTTGGTGCCGATGCCCCCCGGGGCGACCACCCCGACGCCTGTCACCACGACCCGCCGCGGCTCGCGGGGTCGCTGCTCGCTGATTCCTGGCACAACGTCTCCCTCTGCGGCCGGCGCGCCCACCCCACCGGCGGGCGGCCGGCCGGCGCCGTCACGGCCAGAAGCATCACCGGGCCGCCTAGAGCGGGCTTAGAAGCACGCTGGACGAGCACCGCCGAACGGGCGCTCGACCGGCGGTGGATCGGGCTTCGAGCGGCCGCTCGGACGCTGGGTGGCCGGCTCGGCTCGGACGACCCTGCGCAGGACGGAGACGACCATGACCGACACGCTGACGGGCGGTCCCCCGGCCGCGGGGGCGGGCTCCCCCGCGGCCGGCTGGCGGTGCTGCCCCGGCTGCCGGAGCGTGACGTACGGGCGGACGCTCGAACGCAACCTGCGGGTCTGCCCGGAGTGCGGGCGGCACCAGCCGCTCACGGCCCCGGAACGGCTCGCCATGCTGCTGGACGAGGGGTCGGTCGTCACGTTCGAGCCCGAGCTCGCCGACACCGATCCGCTCGGCTTCACCGACACGCTCCCCTACGGCGAGCGGCGCGCGACGGCGCGGGCCAGAACCGGGCTGACGGAGGCCGTGCTGTGCGCCACCGGCACCCTGGGCGGGAGGCCGGTGGTCGCGGCGGTGATGGACTTCCGGTTCATGGGCGGCAGCCTCGGCGGCGGCGTCGGCGAGCTGATCACCCAGGCCGGCGAGCTGGCCCTGCGCGAGCGCCGCCCGCTGCTGATCGTGAGCGCCTCGGGCGGCGCGCGCATGCAGGAGGGCGCTCTGTCGCTGATGCAGATGGCCAAGACCAGCCAGATGCTGGGGCGGCTGGACGAGGCGGGCCTGCTCACCGTCTCGCTGGTCACCGACCCGACGTTCGGCGGCGTGGCCGCCTCGTTCGCGACCCTGGCCGACGTGGTCGTCGCCGAGCCCGGCGCCCGGCTCGGCTTCGCCGGGCCGCGGGTGATCGAGCAGACCATCCGGCGGCCGCTGCCCACCGGCTTCCAGACCGCCGAGTTCCTGCTGGAGCGCGGGCTCATCGACCTGATCTGCCCGCGCGGCGAGCTGCGGGCGACGCTCGCGCGGCTGGTGGAGATGGGGCGGCCGTCGCCCGAGCCGGTCCCCCGGCCCGGCCGGGCAGGGGCCGCCGCGCTGGTGACCGACCCCGCCGAGCTGCCCGAACGCGACCCGTGGGAGACCGTCCGCCGGGCCCGCGACCTCGGCCGGCCGAGCACGCTCGACTACGCGCGGCTGGCCTTCGACGACTTCCTCGAGCTGCACGGCGACCGCCTCGGCAAGGACTGCCCCGCGATCGTCGGCGGCCCCGCGCTGCTCGGCGGCACGCCGGTGATGCTGGTGGGCACGCAGAAGGGCCACACGGTCGGCGAGCTCACCGCGCGCGAGTTCGGCATGGCCTCGCCCGCCGGGTACCGCAAGGCCGCCCGGCTGATGCGGCTGGCGGGCAAGCTCGGCCTGCCGGTGGTGACCCTGATCGACACGCCGGGCGCGCATCCGGGCCTGGAGGCCGAGGAGAACGGGCAGGCGTTCGCCATCGCCGAGAACCTGCGGCTCATGGCCGGGCTTGCGGTGCCGTCGGTCGCGGTGGTGACCGGCGAGGGCGGCAGCGGGGGCGCGCTCGCGCTCGCCGTCGCGGACCGGGTGCTGATGCACGCCGACGCCGTGTACTCGGTGATCAGCCCGGAGGGATGCGCGGCGATCCTCTGGAACGACGCGGCCGCGGCGCCGCGCGCCGCCGCCGCGCTGGGCGTCGACTCGGCGCGGCTGCTGCGGCTGGGCGTGGTCGACGCGGTGATCCCGGAGCCGGGGCCCGGCGCGCCGGACGACGCCCTCGCCACCGCCGAACGGCTGCGGGACGCGCTGCTGACGGTCCTCGCCGACCTGACCCGTACCCCCGCCGCCGAGCGCGGCGCACGCAGGTACGCCCGATTTCGCGCGTTCGGCGCGAACCCGACGGAAGGAGGACCCGCGCGATGATGGTGGATGGCGGCGGCGACAACGGCCGGCTACTGACCACGGAACTGGCCGACGCATGGCTGCCGGTGTTCGACCGGGGCGGCGAGACGAGCCCCAGGCAGCTCCTGCGGGAGGCCGCCGCCGTGGTCGCCGAGCTGCTCGCGCTGCGCGGCGAGCGGCCGACGACGTTCAACGTGCGGATCGGAGACGTCTCGATCGAACTGGGCTGGGCTCCGCCGCCACCGGCCGCCGCGGCGGCCTCGGCCGCGGCCCCGGCCGCGGTGCCCGCTCCCGCCGGCGCTCCCGCTCCCGCGCCGGAGGCCGAGGCCGCCGCCGAGCCGGAGCCCGCCGAGGAGGGCGAACCCGTGACGGCGCCCACCGTGGGCGTCTTCTACCGGGCGCCCTCGCCCGGCGCCGACCCGTTCGTGCGCGAGGGCGAGACGGTCGCGGCGGGGCAGCAGCTCGGGATCGTCGAGGCCATGAAGCTGATGATCCCGGTGGAGGCGGACCGCGCCGGGACGGTCACCCGGGTGCTCCGCGCGGACGGCGACGCCGTCGAGTACGCCGAGCCGCTGTTCCTGCTGGCCCCCGTCGAGGTGGGCTGAGATGTTCTCCTCCGTCCTGATCGCCAACCGCGGCGAGATCGCCGTCCGGGTCGCCCGGGCCTGCCGCGAACTCGGCGTGCGCACGGTGGCCGTGGCCTCGACCGAGGACCGCGGCTCGGCCGTCACCCGGCTGGCCGACGCCACGGTGCAGATCGGCCCGGCGCCCGCCCGGCGCAGCTACCTGAACGCCGCCGCGGTGATCCAGTCGGCGCTGCAGACCGGCGCCGAGGCGGTGCATCCCGGCTACGGGTTCCTGTCCGAGGACGCCGACTTCGCCGAGGCGTGCGCGGAGAGCGGGCTGGCCTTCATCGGGCCGCCCGCCGGCGTGATGCGGCGGCTCGGCGACAAGTCGACCGCGCGCGCCGCCATGGCCGAGGCGGGCCTGCCGCTGCTGCCCGGCGCGGTCGAGCCGGTGCGCGACCTGGCCGAGGCCCGGCGGCTCGCGGACGAGATCGGCCTCCCATTGATCATCAAGGCGGTCGCGGGCGGCGGCGGCCGCGGCATGCGCATCGTCGAGTCGATGGACGGCCTCGACGCCGCGTACCGGGAGACCACCGCGAACGCGCTGACCCTGTTCGGGGACGGCCGCGTCTACATGGAGCGCTACCTGGCGGGCGCGCGGCACGTGGAGATCCAGGTGCTGTGCGACGGGCACGGCAACGGCGTGCACCTGGGCGAGCGCGACTGCTCGGTGCAGCGCCGCCACCAGAAGCTGATCGAGGAGACCCCGGCCCCGGGGCTGCCGCGCGAGCTCACCGAGCGGATGGCGGCCGCGGCGGTCCGGGCGGCGCTGGCGGCCGGCTACGTCGGCGCGGGCACCTTCGAGTTCCTGGTCGCGCCGGACGGCGGCTTCTACTTCATGGAGGTCAACTGCCGCATCCAGGTCGAGCACCCGGTCACCGAGGCGGTCACCGGGATCGACCTGGTCCAGGAGCAGCTGAGGATCGCCGCCGGGGACCGGCTCGCGTTCACCCAGGCGGACGTCCGGCCGCGCGGCGCGGCGATCGAGTGCCGGATCAACGCCGAGGACCCGGCGCGCGCGTTCGCTCCGACGCCAGGCACGCTGGAGGAGTTCGCGCCGCCCTCGGGGCCGTTCGTGCGGGTGGACACGCACGCCCATCCGGGCTATCGCATCCCGGCGGCCTACGACTCGCTGCTCGCCAAGCTCATCGTGTGGGGCCCGGACCGCGACGCGGCCCTGACGCGCATGCGGGCGGCGCTCGGCGAGTTCACCGTGACGGGTCGCGGCGTCCGCACCACCATCGGCTTCCTCGACTCGGTACTGGCCGACCGGCGGTTCCAGGAGGCCGCGCACGACACGGGCTTCCTGGCCTCGTTCACCGGCTGAGGAACGCGCGGACGACGATGATGCGGGCCGCCCCGGGCGGCCCGCATCATCTCCTGCCCCGCGTCATGTCCGCACGGCCGTGCGGATCAGTGGCGGCCGGACACGAACTCCTTGATCGAGCCGGCCATGTAGTCGACCATCTCGCCGGTGAGCCGGGGGTGCACCCCGATCCAGAACGAGCTCTCGGTGATGGTGTCGCTGTTGGTCAGGTCGCCGACGATCCGGTGCGGCCGGTCGAGGTAGGCGGGGTGGCGGGTGAGGTTGCTCGCGAAGAACCGCCGCGTGCCGATCCGGCGCGCCTCCAGGAAGTCCACCAGCTCCTTGCGGGTGAACGGGGCGTCCGGGCGGACGGTGAGCACGAACCCGAACCAGCTCGGGTCGCTGCCGGGCGTGGCGGACGGCAGGAGCAGGCCGGGCAGCCCGTCCAGCGCCTCGCGGAGCCGTCGCCAGTTGCGCCGCCTGGCGTCCACGAAGTCGGGGAGCTTCTCCAGCTGCGTGAGCCCCAGGGCGCCCTGCAGGTCCGTCGCCTTCAGGTTGTAGCCCACGTGCGAGAAGATGTACTTGTGGTCGTAGCCGTGCGGCAGATCGCCCATCTGGTACGAGAACCGCTTCATGCACTTGTTGTCCTCGCCCGGCTCGCACCAGCAGTCGCGGCCCCAGTCGCGCAGTGACTCGATGATGCGGGCGAGCGCGAGGTTGTCGGTGAGCACGCAGCCGCCCTCGCCCATCGTGAGGTGATGGGCCGGGTAGAAGCTCACCGTCGCGAAGTCGCCGAACGTCCCGGTGAGCCTGCCCCGGTAGGTCGAGCCGACCGCGTCGCAGTTGTCCTCCACCAGGAACAGCTCGCGCTCCTCCGCGAGCGCGGCGATCTCGGCGACCTCGAACGGGTTGCCGAGCGCGTGCGCCATCATGATGGCGCGGGTGCGCGGCCCGATCGCCTCGGCGACGCGCTCGGCCGTGGCGTTGTACGTGCCGAGCTCGACGTCCACGAAGACCGGCGTGAGCCCGTTCTGCACGATGGGGTTCACGGTCGTGGGGAAGCCCGCCGCCACCGTGATGACCTCGTCGCCCGGCTCCAGCCGGCGGTCCTCGAGCAGCGGCGAGGTGAGCGCCGACGCGGCCAGCAGATTGGCCGACGATCCCGAATTCACCAGATGGGCCTTGCGCAGGCCGTAGTACCGCGCGAATCGGCTCTCGAATTTCCGGGACGCGCCGCCGGTGTTGATGCGCAGCTCCAGGGCCGCTTCGACGAGCGCGATCCGGTCGTCCTCGGCGAGCACGGCCCCGGCCGGCAGCAGCGGCGTCACGCCCGGTTTGAAATCGTCCTCAGCGGCCACTTCCTGGTGGTACTTGCGGGCCAGCTCCAGCAGGAGCTCCTTGGTCGTCATCGCCTTCCCTCCGCCGGGTTGCCGTCCCACCCTGCCCGCCGCTGCTCGAGGTCATCTCGAGCGGCGACAGAGGCCGCGGCGTCCGCCGGACCTCGGCCACCGCGCCCGACGGGGGGACCGGCGCGGTGGCCGAGGGGCTCTGCGGGACCGGCTATTTCTTGTTCCTGTTGTTCTTGACATTGCTGTACAGGAAAAGCACGATCCCGATGACCACGACAACGTACCAGTATGGTTCCACCGTCCCATTTCCTTCCCATTGTGGAAGCCCGCGTTCTCAGCATCGCCGGGTGCCGGATTGTTCGCCAGATCGGTCCGTCACCGATCGCGTGTGACAGAACTACTGTGGTGCCGCGCTAACCGACGGGAAGCTGTCCGTACAGCGCGATGCATTCCTCATATGAGGCCAGCAGCCCGTCGCGCATCGCCTCCTCGACGGTGGGCGCGGAGGCGTCCTTCGGGGACACGATGGGCTCCCCGTCGATGCCCCAGGGCAGCGCGAGCGCCGGGTCGAACGGGTTGATGTCCAGCTGGGTGCCGGGCACGTAGGCGGTCGAGCAGAGGTAGCTCACGCACGCGTCGTCGGTGAGCGCGACGAACCCGTGCCCCAGGCCCTCGGCGATGAACACCGACCGCCCGGACTCGGCGTCCAGCACCGACGTGTCGTAGTGGCCGAAGGTGGGCGAGCCGACGCGCAGGTCGACGACGAAGTCGCGAACCGCGCCGCGCGGGCAGCCGACCACCTTGGCCTGGGCGGGCGGGATCAGGACGCCGTGGATGCCGCGCACGACGCCGCGCCGCGACACCGAATGGTTGACCTGGGCGGGCGTGAAGCGGTGCCCCACCTCCGCGAGCGCCTCGTGCTTGAAGGACTCGTAGAAGCAGCCGCGCTCATCGCGCAGCTGCCGCGGCTCGATCAGGAAGCTGTCCGGGACCTTGAGCGGCGTGATCTCCATGCTCGCGGAGCGTAGGTTCGGCCGCTCGAACCTCGGTCTCGGTCGCCTCGGCCCGCAGCCGTTCCGCCACCGCGGCCGTCGACGGCAGCTCCCGCACCTCCCGGGCGAGCCGGCGCGCGGCCCGCGCGTAGGACGGCTCGTTCAGCACCCGCAGGGCCGCCCGCTCGACCTCCGCCGGGGCCGCGCGGGAGGCGAGCACGACACCGCAGCCGGGCGCCGCGACCCGGCCGGCCGTGGGGAAGTGATCGGTCATCTGCGGCAGCATCACCTGCGGGACGCCGGCGGCCACCGCGGCCATCGCCGTGCCCGTGCCGCCGTGGTGGACCACCAGGTCGCAGGTGTCCAGCGTCGGGTGCAGCGGGGTCCAGCCGGCGTGCACGACCCCGTCCGGGAGCCTCCCGAGCTCCGGGACGAGCGCGTCCGCCAGCCCGACGATCACCTCCAGCCCGCCCGCCGCGAGCCGCCGGACGATCTCGACGAGGTCGCCCGCCCTGCCGTGCTCGACCACGACGCTGCCGAAGGTCACCAGCACCCGCGGGGCCGCCGGCGCCGGCGGTTGCCGGCGACGGGTCGGCCCGTGGTAGCCGGTCGGCCGCATCGCCATGCCGGCCGTCCCGCCCGGCCACAGGCTCGGCGGCGACGGATGGACGGACGCGATCGGCCGCGGCAGCCGCCCCAGCGCCTCGCTCCCGCCCGCCGCGTGCCGCTCCAGCGGCGGCAGCCCCCAGGCGTGCTCGATCCACGGGACGCCCGCCTCGGCGGCCGCGATCCGGCCGGCGAACTCGCACGGCTCGCTGACGACCACGTCCGGACCGAACGCGCCGACGAGCCCGCGCATCCCCGCCAGCGCCCGCCCGGCCAGCATTCCCCAGCCGCGGCCGCTCGCCTCGAGTGCGGCGTCCACCGGTCCGGACGCGAAGTCCACCCCGCTGGCGGCGGCGTACTCGCCGTCCCCGATGCCGCTCGGCACGACCGCCACCGGCAGCCCGGCACCGGTGATCACCGGCGCGAACCCCGGCACCGGCGTCGCGACGAGCACCTCGTCGCCGCCGCAGCGCAGGGCCCACGCCAGTCCGACGAGCGGATGGAAGTGCCCGACCATCGGAACCGCGGTGAAGAGCACTTTCAACGCCAGGCACCTCCCAAGGTGTCGTGCCCAAAGCTTCGGCCGCGGCGCTCAAGCGCCCCTCGAGCACCCCTCAAGGCCGCCTCGGGCCGCGTGGGGGCCGCGACCGGCATGGCGGGGGCTACAGGCCGTCGGGGCTCTGGTGCAGTATCCGCACGTATTCGTCGGTGATGCGGCGGGCCAGCGACGCCGGGAAGCGGTCGGTGCGGACCGCGGTCGTCACGGCGATCCCGCCGGCGCCGGCCGGCCGGACGTCCAGCTCCAGCTCGGTGCTCATCGTGGCGGTGTCCAGCCGCCGGAGCGCGGTCTCGCAGCCGGGCAGGGACAGCACCGGCGGCGGGTCGTCCTGGAGGAGGAAGCTCGGCATCCCGGCCAGCTCGCCGATCCGGCCGGACGCCGCCATCAGCCGCGCCACGTCGACGAACGGGACGTCCTGGGCGCCGAGTGCCGCGCCGATCTCGGCGAGGGCGTGGTCGAGACCGCCGCCCGACGGCTTCGGCCGGACGCAGAGCAGGTCGACCCGGCAGGTGACCGAGTGGGCCTGCCGGATGCCGCCCCGGTGGGCCACGGGGATCTTGACCGTGAAGTCCTCCTGGCCGGTGAGCCGGTGCAGCACCAGGCCGAAGACCGTGAGCAGGCAGCCGGTCCGGGTCGTGCCCTGCTTGCGTGCGAGCAGGTCCCACGGCTCCAGGCGCCCGGCGTCCACCTCGCGCCGCACGGCCGCCTTGGGTCCGGCCGACGCCTCGGAGGTGCCCGTACGGAAGGAGTCCAGGGAGACGCCGCGCATGTGCGGGACGGTGTCCAGCCAGTACCGGCGCTGGCCGCCGAGGTCCACCAGGTCCAGCCCGCGCTGGTACTCCGCCCACAGGTCGCGCAGAACGGTCCCAGGACCGGCGAACTCCGGCTCCCGCCCGTGCAGGCGCGCGGTGTAGGCGATGCCGAGCTCGCGCGCCATGACGCTCTCCGAAAGCCCGTCGAACGCGACGTGGTGCACGGTGAGCCCGAACAGCGCGCGCTCGCCGCAACGCACGAGCGCGCATCGCCAGACCTTGCCCTCCATCACGCGCAGCGGCCGGAACAGCGTCTCGGTCAGCCGCTTCTCGGCGGACTCCGGAGAGGTCGCCTCGGGCAGATGGTGTAACTCCGGCTCGCCGGGGTCGTCGGGCAGCAGCGCGGTGGCATCCGGCCCGCCGCGGTACGCGGCGTGCAGCGACTCGTGCCGCCGGTGCACGTCGCGTACGGCGGCCTCCAGGGCGCGGGTGTCCACGGCCCCGTCGATCCACCAGGCCATCCGGCAGAGATCCGACTCGTCGCTTTGATCCTCGTCCGCCGACCACAGGAAGAGCCGCTGCTGAGGACAGAGCGGAATCTCCGCACCGGCGCCGGCCGGGCGCGCCGCCGGCGGGTTCTCCTCGCCGACCGAGTCGGCCCAGGCCGCCAGCTCGCGCACGGTGTGGGCGGCGAACACGCGCGACGCGGGGACGGCTAAGCCGAGGACCGAATCCAGCCGGGTGCACAGCCGCGCGACGTCCAGCGAGTTGCCGCCGAGGGTGAAGAACGAGACGTCGGGCGGCACCGAGGGGACGCCGAGGACCTCGCAGAACGCGGCCGCGACCTCCGCCTCCGTGCCGTCGGCCGGATCCGTCGCGGCTCCGGCCTCCACCGGTTCCCGGGCCTCGTCCAGCAGAGCTCGTAACTCGGTCAGGTCGGCCTTGCCGTTGGTTAACAGCGGCAGGGCCGCCACGCCGCGGACCGGCCCCGGCACGAGGTAGCCGGGCAGGCGGGCGGCCAGCGCGGCCCGCACGGCCCCCTCCGACGGACCGGGCGCCGGCGAGCCCGACTCCGGCGAGCCGGATCCCGACGCGTCCGAGCCGGCCGCGACGTAGCACAGGCCCAGCTCCCGGTAGGCGCCGTCGGGCCCGGCGATCGGAACGACGACCGCCTCGGCGATCCCCGGGACGCCGAGGGCCGCCTCCTCGATCTCGCCCGGCTCGATGCGATGCCCGCGGATCTTGACCTGCCGGTCGTCGCGGCCGTCGAAGTAGAGCCGCCCGTCCGGCGACCAGTGCCCGAGGTCGCCGCTGCGGTAGAGCCGCCGCGGCTCGCCGTCCAGCACGACGTGCCGGAACCGGCGGGCGGTCAGCTCGGGGTCGTTCACGTACCCGTGGGCCAGCCCGGCGCCGCCGAGGCAGATCTCCCCGATCTCCCCCGGGGCGCAGACCCGGTCGCCGTCCAGCACGTGGATCTCGGTGCCGGTCACCGTCTCGCCCAGCGGGATGCCCGCCGGGTCCGCGCAGTCCTCCGGCCGGATGTCGCCGATCGTCACGCCGACGGAGCACTCGGCGGGCCCGTACATGTTCAGCAGGCGCGCCCGCGGGTGCCGGTCCAGAAACCGGCGGGCGTGCGCGGCGGAGGCGCGCTCGCCGCCGATGATCAGCCAGCGGAGGCCCGCGAACGCGTCGACGTCGGCCCCCACCAGGGAGTTGAACAGCGACGTCGTGAGGAAACCGGCGTTCACACCGTCGCGCTCGATGAGCCGCCGCAGCATGCGGGGCACGAGCACGGGCTCGTCCAGCAGCACGGTGGTGCCGCCGGTGAGCAGCACGCTCCAGCAGTCCAGCACGAACCCGTCCCAGGTCGCCGGCGCGGCCTGCGGCATGACGACGCCGGGGCCGATGTCGAGGAAGGCGCAGTCGTCCCACAGCCGCACCATTCCGGCGTGCGGGCACACCACGCCCTTCGGCGTGCCGGTCGAGCCGGAGGTGAAGAAGACCACGGCGGGGTCGGCCGCGCCGACCCGCACCGGCCCGGGCCTGCGGCCGCGCGCCGCCGCCGCTTCCGGGTCCGGCTCGGTCAGGTGCCAGACCGGCGCGGGCAGGCCGGCGACCACCGCGGCGGACAGTCCGTCCACCGCGGCCTCGGTCGCGGTGTCGGTCACGACGAGCGGCGCCTCCAGGCGGGCCACCAGCCTGGCCAGCCTGCTCGGCGGCCACCGGCCGTCGAGGGCCGCGTAGGCGGCCCCCCGCTTCAGGATCGCGAGCAGCACGGCGATCATCTGCGGCGAGCGGTTCATCAGCACGGCGACGAACCGGCCCGGGCCGACCCCCGCCGCCTCCAGCTCCGCGGCATGGTCGTCGGAGGCGGCGTCGAGCTCGGCGTAGGTGACGTGCCGGTCGCCGTGGACGATCGCGGTCGCGTCGGGCCGGCGGCGCGCGCACCACTGGAACAGCTCGTGCATCGTCTGACCCCGCGTGTAGCGCGTGGCAGCCATCTGATCTCTCCGTCCCGATCCGTCCGGCCCGCTAGGCCGGCTCACCGGCGTGCTCTTCGAGGAAGCCGACCACGTCGGCCGGATCGGGCATCACGGCGATCTCCGCCTGCACCAGGCGGGCGCGCGAGACGTAGCCGCTGCCGCCGATCACGGCGGAGACGGCCGTGCCGATAGCGGCGGCGCCGGGCAGCTCCGGGTCGTTCAGGCTGATCCCGGCGCCCGCGGACTCGACCAGGTCGCCCCAGTGCTCCTGCGCGCTGTTCTGCGGCACCACGACCTGCGGGATCCCGGCGTCGAGCGCGATCATCCCGGTGCCGAACCCGCCGTGGTGCACGACGGCGTCGCAGGTGGGCAGCAGCACGTCCAGCGGGAACGACTCGACGGCGCGCACGCCGTCCGGCAGCCCCTCGCCGCCGTGCCCGGCCACCACGACCTCCGCGCCGAGCTCCTGGACGGCGTGGATCGTCCGGCCGAGGAAGCCCTCCAGCGACGCGGTGGTCACGCCGCCGGTCACGCAGATCCGGGGGCGGGTGCGCGGGGCGCCCACCCAGTCCTGGAGGATCCCCGGGCCGCCGTACGGCACGAAGCGCATGTCGACGCGGCGCACCGGATGGTCGGGGCGCAGCCGCGGCGGGCAGGCGTCGATCCAGGTCGCCGGACCGACCAGCGGTTCCACGCCGAACCGCTCGAACAGCCGGGCGTACTCGGGGGTGACGTCCTCCGGCTTCTCCACCGCCACCCCGGCGGCGAGCCCCCAGGAGTTGCCGACCGCCGGGACCCCGGTCACCGCCGCGGCGACCAGCCCGGCGGCCGCCGCGGTGTCGTGCAGCACCAGGTCGGGCCGCCAGGAACGGGCGAACGCGACCAGGTCGTCGGCGACCAGGTCGGCGATGCCGATCATCTTGGCCGTCAGCGCGGCCTGGATCTCGGGGGTCAGCCCGGCCGGGCGGCCTTCGCGGGTCGGCGGCACCGGCGCCCGGCGGCGCGCCAGGGCGGGCCGCACCGGCACCGCCGAGGCGGTGCGGCTGGCGTCGTCGTCGCCGATGGACACCGCGGGCAGGCCGGACCGGGTGACCAGCCCGACGCACTCCGGCCGCGCCGCGACCCGGACCTCGTGCCCGGCGAGCCGGCACGCCCAGCTCAGCGGGATGATCCAGGGAACGTGGGCCGGGCCGTGCGCCACAACGAGGACACGCATGACGTCACCTCATCTCGATGGGACGTAACCCTTGCCGAGAGAGCGTGACGGTCACCGCTCAACGCGCGGTCTTGGACGGTTGGAGGCTCGTCCGAGCCGACCTGATTCCGAGCCGCCCCCGGTGCCCGCCGGTGCGGCCCGGGGCGCCACGGTCAGCTGTAGCGGCCGCTGCGGCGGTAGGCGAAGGCCGCGAGGGCGGCGAAGGCCGCGGTCCAGGCGAGCAGGACGAACGTGGAGAGCGCGGGCGGGGCACCGCCCTCGCCGACCTTCCGGGTGAACTCGCCGTAGCCGTAGACCGGGTTGAACTTGGCGAGGGCCCGCAACCATCCGGGGAAGGAGTCCAGCCCGACGAACAGCCCGCCGAGCAGGCTGAGGCCCACGTACACCAGCGTGCCGACGACCTGCGCCATACGGGCCTCGCACAGGTAGCCCACGCTGAGTCCGAGCAGGGCGAGCGGCGCGATGCCGAACCACAGGGCGAGCAGGGTGGCGACCCACTCTCCGGCGCCCAGCGGGACGTGCTTGTAGAACGCGCCGAGCAGGCTGATGAGCGCGATGGGGAGCACCGCGAGGACCATCGCGCACAGCCCGCGGGCGACGACGACGTCCAGCGGGCTGAGCGGCGTCAGCCGCAGCAGCCGCAGCCAGCCGCGCGAACGGTCCTCGGCGATGCTGGTGCCGTTGGTCACCACGACGCCGAGCGCGCCGAACCCGGCCGTTCCGACGAGGTTCTGCACCAGGTCGCCGTGGGAGCCCTGGCCGAGGAAGAGATAGATGGCGACCGGCACCACCAGGCTCGCCATCAGGTAGCCGCCGTCGCGCGCGAGGCGGCGCAGCTCCAGCCGCAGGTAGGCGGGCATCAGCCCGCGCCCCCTTCGGCGCTCGCCGAGGTGAGGGCCACGAAGGCGTCCTCCAGGTCGGCGCCCGCGACCTCCAGGTCGCGCATCGGGAGGCCGGCGCCGGCGAGCGCCGCGACGGTGGCGTCGGAGTCGGTGGTGGTCAGCACGACCCTGCCGTGCAGGACCTTCACCTCGTTCACGCCGGGCAGCGCGGCCAGCTCGTCCGGGTCCTGGTCCTCGTGGCGGAACGCGACCGTGCGGCCGCCCGCGGCCTTCTTGATCTCCTCGGCCGGGCCGTCCGCGATCACCTGCCCCTTGGCGATGACGATGATGCGGTCGGCGTTGTCATCGGCCTCTTCGAGGTAGTGGGTGGTGAAGACCACCGTGTTGCCCTTGGCGGCGTAGTCGCGCATGGCCTTCCAGAGCTGGCGCCGCGACTCGACGTCCAGCGCCGCCGTCGGCTCGTCCAGCACGACCAGCCGCGCGCCGCCCGCCAGCGCGAGCGCGAACCGCACGCGCTGCATCTGGCCGCCGGAGAGCTTGTCCACCCGGCGTCCCGCCAGGTCCGCGATCTGCGCGAGCTCGAGCGTGTGCGGGACGGCGGGAGCCTGGGAGCCGTACGTGCCGGCGACGAAGCCCACCAGCTCGCCCACGGTCACCCGCGGCACGAGCTGGCCCTCCTGCAGCATGGCGCCGACCCGGCCGGCCCGCACGGCCTTCTCCGGCGCCATGCCGAACAACTCGATCGAGCCCGCATCCGGCGGGAACAGGCCGAGCATCATGTGGACGGTGGTGGACTTGCCCGCCCCGTTCGGGCCGAGCACGGCCACGGTCTCGCCCGGCCGCACCGCGAACCGCACGCCGCGCACCGCCTCGACCCGACCGAACGACTTCACCAGATCTTCGCAGCTCACCGCCGGTGCTCCGGCGTCGGTGGCGACCGCCTCGGAAACAGCAGACTTGGTCATGGCAGAGACGATATAAACCGCGGCTCGACGCTCAACAGAGCAGAAAATCAGGACCTCGACCTGACAGATGCACTACCCGGCGCGCCGGCCGGGCCGGTGGGCCCGTGCCGCCTCACTGGATTCCGGTTCGAGCCGCATTCCAAGCGCTCTTGTGACGATTCGGCTGCCCAACCAAGCCAGCGAAAGGTCGCACCGATGGACGAGCCGATAATCGCGATTGCCAGGTTCTCCCTGAAGGAGGCCTACCGAGCCGAGACCGAGCGGTTCGAAAAGGCCATGGACCGGTTCCGGACGGCGGTCGCGGGCGCGGCGGGCCTGCGGCGGACGCTGCTGCTGCGCGGTGCCGGGCAGCCCGGCGAGTACGCGCTGCTGACCTGGTGGCGCGACGCCGACGCGCACCGTTCGGTGATCGGCGAGCTCAGCTTCTTCGTCGAGGTCACCGGCGAGCTGATGCTGCTCGGCGACCTCACCGCGGCGAAGGCGGTGACGCTGGACGGGTACGTCGCGCCCGGCGCCGACCCGGCGGAGGCCGGGATCGTCGCCTACACCGACTTCACCCTCGACGACCCCGCGTCCGCCGAGGGCTTCCAGCGCGGCTTCGCCTCGAAGGCCGACTTCATGCGCGCGCAGGACGGCTTCGTCGCCCAGGAGTTCCTGCAGTCCAAGTCGCAGGCGGGGGGGTACGTCAACCTCGGCTGGTGGCGCGACATGGGCGCCCTCCAGGCCTCCTTCCGGAAGCCGGAGTTCGCCGAGGACGTCCAGAAGACCGCCGCGGTGGCCGCGGTGAGGCCCGCCGTCTTCGAGGTCATGTCCGACTCGGTGTTCGCGGCCACCTGATCCGGTAGCGCTCCTGATCCGGGACTCCGGGACGCGAGGGGCCGGGCGGTGATCGCCGCCCGGCCCTCTTCTCGCGCGCTCCCGCCCCGCGCCGCCGCCGCTCAGCCGGGTGTCGCCTCCAGCTTCAGGTCGCCCTCGGCGTAGTACGGCAGGTACCGGTCGAGGAGCCCCTCGTAGTAGCCGGGGCCGAAGCCCATC
This sequence comes from Actinomadura physcomitrii, assembly GCF_008923205.2. GTDB lineage: Bacteria > Actinomycetota > Actinomycetes > Streptosporangiales > Streptosporangiaceae > Spirillospora > Spirillospora physcomitrii. The sequence continues at coordinate 49,018 of NZ_WBMS02000021.1, forward strand.
CCGGTCACGGCCGGGACCAGGCGGCGCAGCCGGCGGGTCGACACCGGCTGGGCGGCGGCGGGCGCGTCCACATAGGTGTGCCGCGCCGCCGTCCCGAGCAGGGTCTCGACCCGGTCGATGATGCTCTCGACCGGCACCGGGACGCCGGACGCGACGTTCACGACCAGCCGCTCGGGGGCGCCGGCCAGCAGCGCGTCGACGATGGTCACGACGTCCCTGATGTCGATCAGGTCGCGGCTGGCGTTGCGGTAGATCCGCACCTCCCCCGCCTGGACCTGCCTGGCCAGCGCGGGCAGCAGCTGGTGCGGCGGCTGGTGCGGGCCGACCACGTGCCCGAGCCGCAGGATCAGATAGTCCACGCCCGAGGCCGCGAGCACCGCCTCCAGCGCGAACTTGTGCCTGCCGTACGCGGTGGCGGGGAAGACGGGGCCGTCCTCGGTGCCCGGCTCGTCGCCCGGGATCGAGTACATCCCGGTCGAGGCCGTGGAGAAGAACACCAGGCGTTCCCCGGGCTCGCACTCGTGGATGACGTCGAACAGCAGCGCCGCCTCCCGGTCGAAGGCGCGCTGCGGGGTGTCCCCGGCGGCCGACACCCCCGCGGCGATCACCGTGACGCCCTGGTGGGAGCCGGCGAGCGGCGCGAGATGCCGGGCCAGGAAGCCGTTTCCGATGATCCTCATCAGGCGCCCCGCCTCCCGCCGGTCACGACCGTCGCGGACCGCCGGATCTCCTCCACCAGTTCCGCCTGTTCGAGCGCGTCCCGCGCCCACCGGGCACGGCCCTCGCCCGACAGCGCCAGATCGGCGAAGCAGCGGACGGAACCGGCGAACTGGTCGTCCGGCTCCAGGACGATCTCCTCGACCCCGTCCGCCCGTTCGACGCGGACCAGCGGCTTGTGGTCGGCGGGCGGGGTGAAGGCCCGGTCGAGCCGCAGCGTTCCCTCGGTGCCCCACAGCTCGTAGAAGCAGCGGTAGGCGTTCTCCAGGCCGAAGGTGAGATGCGCCGTGACGCCGTCCACCGACCGCAGCAGCGCGGCGCCGCCCAGGTCCACACCGAGCTCCGGGTCGTGCCGCAGCACCGCGCCGGCCACCGACAGCGGCCCTCGCAGCAGCATCCGGGCGGCCCGGATCGGATACCCGGCGACGTCCAGCAGCGCTCCCCCGCCGAGGTCCGCCTGGTAGCGGATGTCGTCGTCGGGACGGCGCGGGATGGTGAACGCGGCGTGCAGCGCCCGCACCTCTCCGATCGCCCCGTCCGCCACCAGCCCCAGCACCCTCCGGTGCTGCGCGTGGTGGACGAACATGAAGTTCTCCATCAGCGCCAGCCCGCGGTCGCGGGCCGTCGCGACCAGCCGTCCGGTCGCCGCGGCCCCGGTCGTCAGGGGCTTTTCGGAGAGCACGTGCTTGCCGGCCCGCAGCGCCTTGCCGGCCCATTCGTCGTGCAGGCCGCTGGGCAGCGGGACGTAGACGGCGTCGATGTCGGGCCGCGCGAGGAGGTCCGCGTATCCGACGACCGCCGCGCAGCCGAACTCGGCCGCGAACTCCCGCGCCTTCGCCTCGCTCCGCGACGCCACCGCCACCAGCCGCACGCGCGGATCCGTCCGCAGAGCGGGGATCGCGCGCCGCCGGGCGATGTCCGCACAGCCGATCACGCCGACTCCGAGCACTGCCTTCTCACCGGTCATATCGCCGCCTTGGTCGGCTCTGCCAGGGAAGCCCAGAGTCCGCGCAGCGACTCTTCGGGCGAGTGCACCGGCCGCCAGCCGAGCGCCTCGGCGGCCAGGGAGATGTCCAGTTGCTGCCGGCGCGCACCCGACCCGGGCGAGAGCCCGCCCGCCGCGTGCGCCGCACGGTCCGCGCGTTCCCGGTCCTCGTGTTCCCGGTCCTCGATGACGAGGTCGGCCGGTACGCCGCTGATCTCGATGAGCCGCCGCACCAGTCCGTCGACCGCGACGGCACGGCCGCCTCCGATGTTCACCAGCGGCGGCGCGGGACGGGCCTTGATCGCCGCCAGGACGGCCTGCCCCAGATCGCGCACGTCGACGATGTCGCGATGGCCGCCGAGCGTGGCCAGCCGCACGCGGGCGCGCCGGTGCTCGGCGTGCGCCTCGGCGAGCCGTCCGCCGACCATGCCGAGCAGGCTCCCCGGCGGCCCTCCGGGCCCGACGACGTTGGCGACCCGCAGCACGACGGCGTCCGCCGCGCCCTCGCGTACGGCGGTCAGCACCGCCTCGGTGGCGCAGAGCTTCGTGCGGCCGTACGGATTGACGGGGGCCGCGCGCGCGTCCTCGGTGAGCGCGCCGCCCGCGGGCGCCGCGCCGTACTCGTGGACGGTGCCGAGCTGGATCAGCCGCGGCCGGCGGTCGAGGCCGCGCAGCGCGGCGAGCAACCGCTCGACGAGCACCGCGTTCGACTCGAGCATCTGGGCCTCGCCCGCCCCCCACACCGCGCCGGCCGCGTTGACGATCACGTCCGGGGCCTCCTGCCGCAGCAGGTCGGCCAGCGGGCCCGGAGCCGCCGCCGCGTCGAGCACCCTCGTCCGTGCGGCGCCCTCCACCGGGGTGCCGGGGGCGTTCCGCACCACCGCCACCGGTGGTGCGCCGCGAGCGGCCAGGACGCCGCAGAGATGGCGTCCGACGAAACCGCCCGCGCCGAGCACGACCGCACGCATGCCGAGATCTCCGTTCGCCGGGGTCGCTGGTGTCCGCAGATCGTCACGCGGCCGGCTCGAGACCCCGTCCGGTCCGGCTCAAGGTCGCCCGGGGGCCGCCGCGGACGGGTGCGGTGCGGGGACCAATCGGCTTCGAACGGTCCTCCAGCACGGCGCCCGACCATCAGGTGCTCCCCCTCCCATCCGCTCCGGCGGTCGCGAAAGCGGACAGATGAAAGAGGACAGATGAGAGCGCTTGTGTTGTCCGGAGGGACGGGCTCACGGCTCCGTCCCTTCACGCATTCCCTTCCGAAGCAGCTGATACCGGTGGCCAACACGCCGGTCCTGGTGCACGTGCTGCGGAACCTCCGGCGGCTCGGGATCGACGAGATCGGGATCATCGTCGGGGACACCCGCGCGGAGATCGAGGCCGCCCTCGGCAACGGCGCCGGGCACGGCGTGCGGATCACCTACATCCACCAGGAGGCGCCGCTCGGCCTCGCCCACTGCGTGACCATCGCCGAGGACTTCCTCGGCGACGAGGACTTCGTCATGTACCTCGGCGACAACGTCCTGCCCGACGGGATCGAGCCGGCCGCCGACCGGTTCCGCGAGGAGCGCCCGGACGCCCTGATCCTGGTCACCAAGGTCCCCGACCCGCAGGCGTTCGGGGTGGCCGAGCTGACCGACGGCGACCGGGTGAGCGCGCTGGTGGAGAAGCCGGAGCGGCCGCGCAGCGACCTGGCGGTGATGGGGGTCTACTTCTTCACCTCGAAGATCCACGCCGCCACCCGGGCGATCGCGCCGAGCGCGCGCGGCGAGCTGGAGATCACCGACGCGATCCAGCACCTGGTCGAGCGGGGCGGCGACGTCGTCGGCCACCGCTACGACGGCTACTGGAAGGACACCGGCAACATCGAGGACCTGCTGGAGTGCAACCGCGTCGTGCTCGACCGCCTGGAGGCCGAGGTCCGCGGCGAGGTCGACGAGAGCAGCGTGCTCACCGGCACCGTGGTCGTCGAGCCGGGCGCGGTCGTGACCGGCTCGCGCGTCGCGGGCCCGGCCGTGATCGGCCGCGGCAGCAGGATCAGCGGCTGCCGGATCGGCCCCTACACCGCCGTCGGCCCGGACTGCGCGCTCACCGACTCCTCGCTGGGCGACTCGATCATCCTCGAGGGCGCGTCCGTCCAGGGCGTGCAGGGCCTGCGGGGCTCCCTCGTCGGCCGCTGGGCGCGGGTCCGCGCGGAGGCCGAGGAGGCCTGCGCCGGCCGGTTCGGCGGAACGGACCGGCGGTTGCTGGTCGGCGACCACTCGCGGGTGGAGGGGTCGGCATGAGGGTGCTCGTGACCGGCGGGGCCGGGTTCATCGGGTCCCACTACGTGCGGACGATGCTGGCGGGCGGCTACGCCGGCTTCGAGGACGCCGAGATCACGGTGGTGGACCTCCTCACCTACTCCGGCAGGACCGCCAACCTCCCGGGCGGCGACGCCCGGATGCGGCTCGTCCGCGGCGACATCTGCGACCAGGCCATGCTGCGCGAGACGATGCGCGGGCACGACGCCGTCGTGCACTTCGCGGCCGAGTCGCACGTCGACCGGTCTCTGGTGGGCGCGGCCGACTTCATGCGCACGAACGTCCTCGGCACCCAGAGCGTGCTCGACGCCGCCCTGCGCACCGGGATCGAGACGGTCGTGCACGTGTCCACCGACGAGGTGTACGGCTCGATCGAGACGGGGCAGTGGACCGAGGAATGGCCGCTGGAGCCGAACTCGCCGTACGCCTCCTCCAAGGCGAGCAGCGACCTGGTGGCACGGTCCTACTGGCGCACCCACGGCCTGGACGTCCGCGTCACGCGGTGCTCCAACAACTACGGCCCCTACCAGCACATCGAGAAGCTCATCCCGCGTTTCGTCACCAACCTGCTGAGCGGCGGCACGGTCCCGCTCTACGGGGACGGCACGAACGTGCGGGAGTGGATCCACGTCGACGACCACTGCCGCGCCCTGCAGCTGGTGCTGACCCGGGGGCGCGCGGGGCAGGTCTACAACGTCGGCGGCGGGACGGCGCTCAGCAACCGGGAGATGACCGGGCTGCTGCTCGAGCTCTGCGACGCCGGCTGGGAGCGGGTGGAGCACGTCGAGGACCGCAAGGGCCACGACCTGCGGTACGCGATCGACGACTCCAAGATCCGCCGCGAGCTCGGCTACGCGCCCGCCATGGACTTCGCCACCGGCCTGGCCCGGACCGTCGAGTGGTACCGGAGCAACCCGGCCTGGTGGAAGCCCCTGAGGAACGAGTGATTCGGAGCCCCGCATGACCGACGACACGACCACCACGATCGACCGGCCCGCTCCCGGAGTCCTGCCGGGCGCACAGACCCTGCCCGGCGCGAACGAGGACGATCCGCGGCGTTTCACGCTCTCGGCGCTCACCGGGGACAGCCGCGTGACGCCCAACGACGAGCTGGACGCGTGGCTGGCCGAGCGCACCGAGGCCAACCGCTTCGAGGTCTCGATCGGCCCGATCTCCGAGCTGGCGGGCTGGCGGATCGATCCCGAACGCGGCGACCTGTCCCACGAGAGCGGCCGGTTCTTCTCCATCGAGGGCCTGCGGGTGCAGGTGGACGAGCGGCGGTGGGCACAGCCCATCATCAACCAGCCGGAGATCGGGATCCTCGGGATCCTGGTGAAGGAGTTCGACGGGGTCCTGCACTGCCTCATGCAGGCGAAGATGGAGCCCGGCAACGTCAACACTATCCAGCTGTCCCCCACCGTGCAGGCGACCCACAGCAACTACACCGGGGTGCACGGCGGGCGCCCCACCCGCTATGTGGAGTTCTTCCGCGCTCCGCGGGCGGGCCGGGTGCTGGTCGACACGCTCCAGTCCGAGCAGGGCTCGTGGTTCCTGCACAAGCGGAACCGCAACATCGTCGTGGAGACCGAGGAGGACGTCCCCGGGCACGAGGACTTCCGCTGGCTCACCTTCGGCCAGATCCGGCGCCTGCTGACCGCCGACAATGTGGTCAACATGGACTCGCGCACGGTCCTGTCCTGCGTCCCGTTCGCCGCACCCCCCTCCGATGCGGCGGCCGCGGGCGCGGACCGGGGTGCGGACGGGGACGGCTACCGGGCCGCCCTCTGCCGGTCGATGCTGGGCGCCCCCGGCCGGCACACCGACGACGAGGTGCTCAGCCTGCTCACCGAGGCGCGGATCCGCCAGCGGCTCGTCCAGCGCACGATCCCGCTGGACGAGGTCGAGCACTGGCGCCGGTCCTACGAGGAGATCACGCACGAGGACGGCCGGTACTTCCGGATCGTCGGCGCGGAGGTGACGGCGACCAACCGCGAGGTGGCCAGCTGGTCGCAACCGCTGCTGGACCCGCACGCGACCGGGGTGTCGGCGTTCCTGGTCCGGCCGATCGACGGGGTGCTGCACATCCTCATGCAGGCGCGGACGGAGGCGGGATCGCTGGCGGGCGCCGAGCTGGCACCGACCGTCCAGTGCATCCCGGGCAACTACAAGGGGCGCCCGGCACCGCCCTACCTCACCGAGGTGCTGGCCGCGCCGGCCGAGCGGATCAGGCACGACTCGATCCAGTCCGAGGAGGGCGGCCGGTTCTACCGGGCGCAGAACCGCTACATGATCGTGGAGGCCCCCGCCGGGTTCGCTCCGCGGGACGTTCCCGAGGACTTCGTCTGGATCACCGTCGACCAGGCCATGGGGCTGCTGCGGCACGGCAACTACCTCAACGTCCAGGCCAGGAGCCTGGTGGCCGCCCTGCCCACGACCTGGTGACCCGCGAGTACGACGCACCCCCGCCGAAACCGTGATCCCGCGGCCGTCCAGGACGGTCGCGGGATCACGGTGCGGGGTGCGGGCGGTTCGGTCGGGCCGGTTCAGCCCACCCCGGCGAAGCTGCCGGTGGAGCGCGGTCGTTCCGAGGTCAGCACCTGGAGCTGCAAATCCTGAAGCTCCGATGACGGCTCCAGGCCCAGCTGCTCGTCCAGGATGCGGCGCGTGTCCTCGTAGGCCCGCAACGCCTCGCCGCGGCGGCCGGAGCGGTGCAGCGCCTCGATGAGCCGGCCGTGGAACCACTCGTGCAACGGGTGGGAGGCCACGATGGTGCGCAGCTCGGGGATGAGCTCGCGGTGCCGGCCCAGCTCCAGGTCGGCGCGGACGCGCATCTCCAGCGCCTCGACGCGCAGCTCTTCCAGCCGCGCGACGTGCCCCTCCAGAAGCGGGCCGCGTGCGACGTTGGCGAGCGCGGGACCGCGCCACAGGGCGAGCGCCTCGCCCAGGCGGTTCCGCGCCTCTTCGAAACGCCCTTCCTCCAGCAGCCGCCGCCCCTGGGAGGTGAGCCTGCCGAAGATCTGGGCGTCGAGCTCGTCGTCCTTGACGCGCAGGACGTACCCCGGAGGGCGGGTGAGGAGCTTCGACTCACCGGAGCCGGGCACCTCGTAGGCGATGAGCGTCTTTCGCAGTTGGTAGATGTAGGTCTGCGCGGTGGTGACCGCGCTGCGGACCGGGGCCTGATCCCACAATTCCTCGATGACCGCGTCGGTGCCGACCACCGAATTGGCCCTCATGAGCAGCAGGCTCAGCACCTGGCACACCTTGGGGGCACTCGGCATGTAGACCTCGTCCCCATCGACGATTTCGAGAGTTCCGAGTACGCCAAACCTCATTGGCCGTCCTCTTCCTTTCCGGTCGTAGGAGCACTATCGCCGACCGAACTCGAAATCAGACTAACCACGACATTTACCCGCACGCCAGGCACTTGCAGCCAACGAGTAAGCCGACTATTCCTTAGGAAACATAGGGGGTACCCCTAGGCCGGCCCCTAGCCCGCCCGGACCGCCACCCCGCCGCCCTGAATCAGGCCGGCCTCGATCGCCTTGTTCACGGCGTCCATCCTGGATTCGGCGTCCAATTTAACGAAAACGTTTCGCAGATGTCGCTTCACGGTCTCCTCGGAGATGTGCAGCCGTTCACCGATCTGGGCGTTGCGCATGGCCTGGGCCGCCAGCATGAGCACGCCGCGCTCCCGCTCGGAGAGTCTGACCTCGGGCGCGGCGTGCATCCGGCGCAGGCCGGTCCGGGAGATCGACAGGGTGATCCGCCCGCTTCCGGTCCGCGCGGTGCGCACGGCCGACAGCAGCTCCTCCAGCCCGGAGCTGAGCAGCAGGTAGCCGCACACGCCGAGGAGCAGCAGCTGCCGGGTGAGCCGCGGTTCGTCGTGCGGGCTGATGATGACGACCCGGGTGTCGGGGGACGCGTCGCGGAGCCGGCCGAGCGTCACCGCGGTGTCCTCGCCGGGGATCTGGGCGTCGAGCAGGACGACGTCGGGCCGATGGCGGCTCACCTCGGCGACGGCGGTGTCCGCGTCGGCGGCCGCGGCGACGACCTCCATGTCGGGCTCGGCGTCCATGGCGGCGCAGATCGCGTCCCTGAACAGTGGATAGTCGTCCACGATGATCACTCTCAGGGGTACGTCCGCCATACCGGCCATGGTGCCCGTCCCTCCAGCGACAGCTGCCCCGATTGGTTTCCCATCCAAGTCTTGGTTCTGCCCGATCCCTGGACCAGATCACTTCATCCCCGATCGCTCATGACACTTGTCACATGGTCCGTCGATGGCTCCCGACCGCCGGCATCACCGAGATCGGTCCAGGCCAGGCGGGTGAAGACCGGGCTCGCCGCCTCCTCTAGCGGCGTTCGAACCCGGCCCTCGACACTGGCCGGGACGAGGCGGACGACCGCGCCGCGCCGTGTGTCGCGCGGGCGAGTGAGGAGCGGATCTCATGGAGCAGCCAGAGGGGCGGGCGGCCCGGCCCGGCCTCGGGTTCGGCGTCTTCTTCTTCGCCGCCGTCGGCGAGTCGGCGGCCGAGACGTACCGGCTCATGCTCGACTGCGCCCGCGGTGCCGACCGGCTCGGCTTCGGGTTCGTCTCCACGCCCGAACGCCACTTCCACCGCTTCGGCGGCGCCTTCCCCAACCCGGCGGTGACCTCGGCGGCCATCGCCGCGGTGACCGAGCGGGTGCAGATCCGGGCCGGCAGCGTCATCACGCCGATGCACCCGGTCATCCGGGTCGTCGAGGACTTCGCGATGGTAGACGCCATGTCGGGCGGGCGCGCGGCGATGTCGGTCGGCTCCGGCTGGAACGTCAACGACTTCGTGCTCGCCCCCGACGCGTTCGAGACCCGCCGGCAGCGGATGATCGACGACATCGGCGCGATCCGGGAGGCCTGGCGGACCGGCGAGTGGAAGGGCGAGAACCCGCGCGGCGAGCGGGTCGAGCTGCACATCCTTCCCCGGCCGGTCAGCGCGGAGCCGGAGCTGTGGATCACCGCGTCCCGCAGCCCGGAGACGTTCCGGCAGGCGGGCGCGCTCGGCACCAACGTCCTCACGCACCTGGAGAACCAGGACCCCGACGCGCTGCGCGAGAAGATCGGCATGTACCGGGAGGCGCGCCGCGCCGCCGGCCACGACGGCGGCAAGGTCACCGTCATGATGCACACCTACGTCGCCGAGTCCGACGAGGCGGCCCGTGCCGTCGCGGTCCCGGCGCTGAAGCGCTACCTGCTCACCGCCATCGACCTGGAGTCGGCCGCGGTGAGCGCGGGCGGCGGGATGAGCGGCGGGCGCGCGGGCCGCGACTTCATGTCGGCGGAGGACGCCCGCGCGCGGCTGGCCGAGCTCGGCGTCAACCGCTACCTCGACGGCAACTCCCTCATCGGCTCGGTCGAGACGTGCGCCGCCACGGCGCGGCGGCTCATGGAGTCCGGTGCGGACGAGCTGGCCTGCCTGGTGGACTTCGTGGACGAGCCGCGGCGGGTGCTGGAAGGGCTCGAGCGCCTGGCGGAGGTCCGGGACAGGACCGCCCGATGAGACGGACGGACGTGCCCGCCCCGGCCCGCGAGGGCGGGCGGGCGACGGCGCCGGAGGTCCTCACGATCGTCGGCAGCCCCTCGCGCACGTCCCTCACGGCCTCCGTCGCGGGATACGTGACGGAGCGCGTCACCGGACAGGGCTTCCACGCCCGCACGACCGCGGCCCGCGAGCTGCCGCCCGCGGCGCTGCTGGCGGGCGACGCGGCCCATCCGGTGATCGGTTCGGTCGTCGCCGCGGTGGAACGCGCGGCGGGCCTGGTCATCGCCACGCCCGTCTACCAGGGCGCCTACTCCGGCCTGCTGAAGAGCCTCCTGGACGTGCTGCCGCGCCACGCGCTGGAAGGCAAGCCGATCCTGCCCCTGGCGACCGGCGGCTCCATGGCGCACCTGCTGGTCCTGGACTACGCGCTGCGGCCCGTGCTGGTCGCCATGGGCGCCGACCACATCGTCCGCGGCGTGTTCGTGCACCAGCGGCTGGTCACCGTCGGCAGGGACGGCGGGATCACCCTCGACCCCGACATCGAGGGGCCGCTGGAGCGCGCGGTGGAGGTCTTCACCGCCGCGCTCGACGCCGCGGGGGCCCGGTCCGCCTGAACGGCGGCCGGGCCCCTGCGGCCTCGGTCTTGCCGGCCTGGCCTCGGCTTCCCGGGTCAAGCCCCGCGCTGCTCCCGCACCGCCGACCACACGGCGGCCGGCGTGGCGAAAGTCCGCCCGTTCAGCGCCGAGTCCGGCAGCGTCACCTGGTACGCGTCCTCCAGGCGCAGCAGCAGCTCGATCGTGGCCATCGAGTCGAGCCCGGCCGCCTTGAGATCCAGGTCGGGCGTGATGGGCCGGGCCCGCTTGGCGGCGGGCAGCACCCCGCGCAGCAGCTCGACGAACCGCTCGTCGAGCGCGTCGCCGGTCAGCGTCTCCCTGTCGGTCATGGTCTCCCTCTCGTCACGCTGGGTACGTCGTCCACACCGGGTCCGTCGTCGACACCGGTCGCGGCTCACTCGAGCGACTCGGCGAGCCGCCGCTTGTCGGTCTTGCCGTTGGGGGTCAGGGGCAGCCCGGCCACCGGACGGCAGTCCGCCGGGACCTTGGCGTCCTCGAGGCGCTCGGCCAGCCCGGCCAGGACGTCCGCGGCGGGCAGCCCGGTCACCGCGAACACGGTCAGGTCGCGCCCGTCCGCGGGCGGCAGCACGGCGGCGGCCTCCACGCCCGGCACGTCCACCGCCGCCGCCTCGATCTCCTGGCAGGACATGCGAACGCCGCGGCGCTTGAACAGGTCGTCGCGGCGGCCCTCGAAGTACAGGTGGCCGTCGGCGTCCAGCCGGCCGTAGTCGCCGCTGTGCAGCCGGCGCTCGCCCGTCTCCGGGTCGCGCCGGAACCGCTCGGCCGTGAGCTCGGGCGCGTTCCAGTAGCCGTCCATCACGTGCGGGCCGGAGACCACGATCTCGCCGGTCCCGCCGGCGGGCACCGGCCGGCCGTCCTCCCCGAGGATCGTCACCCGGGTCCCGGTCAGCGGGCGGCCGAGCGCGTGCGGCCGCTCCAGATCGCCGTCCGGTTCCATGATCGTGGTGCGCTTGCACTCGGTGGTCCCGTACATCAGCGCGAGGCTCGCGGTCGGGAACGCCGCGCGCAGCCGCGCCGCGAGCGGCGGCGTGAGCGCCGCGCCGGTGTTGGTGAACAGCCTCACCGCGGGCGGCTCGGCGGAGCCGCGCCCGACCAGCCGGATCAGCATCTCCGCCAGGGACGGCACCACCGGCACGACCGTCGCGCCGTGCGCGCGCATCAGCGCGGGCAGCCCCACGTGCTCGTCCGGGCCGGCCAGAACCAGGTGCGCGCCCGCCTGCGCCGAGAGGAAGACCTGGTAGAGGCCGTAGTCGAAGGACAGCGGGATCGCCGTCAGGACCACGTCGCCGGACCGGTAGCGCAGCCGTTCGGCGATCGCGGCCGCCGCGAACGTGATCGCCCGGTGCGGGCTCATCACGCCCTTCGGCGCGGCCGTGCTGCCGGAGGTGTAGATGAGCAGGGCCAGCTCGTCCGGCGACACCTCGGGGCTCGCCGCCGACTCCGGCGACCCGCCGAGCGCGATCTCCTCGACCTCCGGCCAGAGCTTCTCCAGCATGTGGACGCGCGGGCCCGGTGGCACGCCGCCGTCGGTCTCGGCCGCGACGACCAGCGCGGGCGCGCAGTCCTCGAGCACGGCGTCCAGATGGTAGGCCTTCATTCCGGCGCCGATCGGCACGAACACCGCGCCGTGCCGGAGCGTGCCGAACAGCATCGCGGCGAACTCGCGGACGTTCCCGATCCGGGACAGCACCCGGTCGCCCCGGGCCACGCCCCGTTCGGCGAGCCAGGTCGCGAACGCGGCCGCGCGCGCGTCGAGCTCGGCGTAGGTCCAGGTGCCGTGGGCGTCGGTGACGGCCGGGGCGTCCGGCCGCCGCGCGACCGCCGCCGCCGGCAGGTGGTGCACCAGGTCGTGCGTCAGGTTGTCGGCCACAGTTCTCATCCGCCTACCACTCGGGTGTTTCCAGCAGCTCGACGACGGCCGCCGAGCAGGTGAAGCCGGCTCCGATGCCGTAGAGCATCACCCGGTCGCCCTTGCCGACGGCGCCGGTCACGACCAGGTGCTCCAGCGCCGCGCAGTAGTCGCCCGTGCCGACGTGGCCCGTGCGTCTGGCGAAGGCCCAGGTGGTCCGTTCCTCCGGGACGCCCAGCACGTCGTGGATCTGGAACTCCCCCTTAGCGCGGCCGGTGCCCGGGATGATGACGTAGGAAATGTCGTCCAGCTCCACGCCGGCGTGCGACAGCGCCTCGAGCTTCACCTTGAACATCGCGCGCGCCTGCCGCAGCGAGATCTCCGCCTCGTCGTGCGCCTTCCGGTACTGCTCGGCGCGCTCCTCGAGCAGGATCGTGCGTTCGGCCGCGGTCGAGACGGCGGTGAACGGCTCCGACCCGCGGGCGAGGCCCTCCAGGGTGTTGTCGGCGATGGTCGAGGTCGACAGCAGCCGGGCGAACCCGCCGCGCGTCGACAGCACCGTCGCGGTGGCGCCGTCCGCGTAGGCGACGCCGGGCCGGAGCGTCCACCGGGTCACCCCGGCCGGACCGAACCGGTCCGCGGTGGTGACGAGGGCGGCATGCCCCGGCCGGACCCCCATCCCCAGCTGGCCCGCGGCCAGCTCCAGCGCGCTCACGCCGACGCTGCACCGCTGCTGCACGTCGAAGCCGGGCACGTGGTCGCCGATCGTGCGGGCCGCGATGTAGGAGGCGGCGGGCCAGATGTCGAGCCCCTGGAACCACGTGCTGCCATGCAGGATCAGCGAGAAGTCCTCGGGGGCGGCCCCCGAGCGCTGCACCGCGGTCCGCGCGGCCTCGACCGCCATGTCGGGGGGCGCGACGTCCTCGGCGACCAGCACCGACTCGTAGCCGTAGTCGTCGGTCCATTCCGGACCGATCGCACCGGCGTCGACGGCGTCCCGTACCGGGACCGGGCGGGGAAGCCAGGTCCCGAGGCCCGCGAGGTAGACCGATTCCCAGCGCACCGAAGCTCCTTCTCCGTAGTGTCCGGCGTGCGTCCATGCTGGGCGGCCGTCCTCGAGCCGCGCTGGAAGCTTCGTGCAGCCCGGCTCCGGCTCGAGCGGGCCTCGTGGCCGCCGGGGCACGATCCGGACATGCGGATTCTGTTCACCGTGCACGCCGCGGTCTCCCATCTCCGGCTGGTCGTCCCCGCCGCCCAGGCCGCGGCCCGGCGGGGGCACGAGGTCGCCGTCGCCTCCGCGGCGAGCATGCGCGCGGAGACCGCCCGCTACGGCCTGCGCTTCTTCGAGGCGGGCTACGACTGGGGCGAGAACCGCGACACGGTCCTGGCGCTGGCTCCCACGCTGGTCACCCGCGACCAGGCCGCCTACGAGCGGGTGCTGACCCATGAATGCGTCCTGGGCCGGCCCGCCCTGGACATGGCCCGCGACCTGCTGGAGGTCACCGGAGCCTGGCGGCCGGACCTCATCGTCCGCGAGGGCGAGGACATGGCGGGCTACCTGGCGGCCGAGACGCTCGGCGTCCCGCACGCGGGGATCGCGGGCGGGTCCACGCACCTGCTGCCGCCGGACGTCGTGCGCGACCCGTTGAACAAGTTGCGCGCCGAGCTCGGCCTGCCGCCCGACCCCTCGGACCTGACCTGCTACCGGTACCTGCTGGCGAGCCTGCTGCCGCGCGAGTACGTGCGCGACGACCTGGCCTCGCAGACCCTGCGCTGCTACCGGCAGACCGCCCCCGAGCGGCAGGACGAGCGGGTCCCCGGCTGGCTCGCCGAGCTGCCGGCCGGGCGGCCGATCGTGTACGCCTCGATCGGGACGATCGCCCAGTCGATGCCGTGGCAGTCCGACGAGGTGCTCACCTCCGTCGTCGCGGCGCTGAGCGATATCGAGTGCTCGGCGATCGTGTCGGTCGGTCTCGACCGGGACCTGGACGCCTTCGGCGCGGTGCCGCCGCACGTACGCCTCGTCGATTCCTGGCTGCCGCAGCCGCGGCTGCTCCCGATGTGCGACGTGTTCGTGACCCACGGCGGCTTCAGCGGCATCCGGGAGGGTCTCACGGCGGGCGTCCCGCTGCTGGTCACGCCGATGTACGACGACCAGCCCCACTCGGCGGCGCGCTGCCGCGACCTCGGGGTGGGCCTGTCGGTGCCCGGTCCCGACGCCACGCCCGCCGCGATCGGCGCGGCCGTCCGGACCCTGCTGTCCGACCCGGCGTACCGCGACCGGGCACGCGCCATGAGCCGCCGGATCCTCGCCTCACCGCCCATGGACGAGCTGGTCGGCGACCTGGAGGAGCTGGCGGCCCGCCGCTGACGAGCCGCCGGTGACGACCCCGTCGCCGGCAATCCGCCGCCGACCACCCGCTGCGACCACCCGCTGCTGACCAGGTTGAAGAACGAAAGGCAGAAAACGCGATGCGTGTCCTTTTCACGGCGCTGGTGCCCAGCCACCTGATGCCGATGGTCCCGCTGGCCTGGGGACTGCGAGCCGCCGGCCACGACGTCCTGGTCTGCGGCATGCCCGAGGTGGTGGCCGCCGCGCGCGAGGCGGGCCTGCTCACCCGGCCGATCGGCGCGGAGGGGAACGAGATCGCGCGGCTCGCTCGCCCGGGCGCGATCGAGCGGCCCGCGGTGACCGGGCCCGGCGCGCCCGGCGAGAGCCACTGGGAGCGGGCCGGACGGCGCTGGGAGAGACGGCTGCGCGGCTACCTCGGCGGATTCCTGGCCCTGGCGCGCGGCTTCCGCCCTGATCTGGTGGTGACCGATCCGGTGGAGTTCGGCGGGCTGATCGTCGGGGAGGCGCTGGGCGTGCCCACGGCCGTCCACCGGTGGGGGCCCGACACCGTGACCACGGTCCTGCACGAGCGGGCCGGGACCGCGCTCGCCGGCCTGTGCGCCGAGTACGGCGTGGCGGCCTTCCCCGATCCGGGCATGATCATCGACCCGTGCCCGCCGAGCCTGCGCGACCCCGCCGCCGCGCCCGCCCGGTCGGTACGGTTCGTCCCCTACAACGGCACCGGGATCCTGCCCCCCTGGTCCCTCGAACCCCGCACCGCGCCGAGGGTGTGCATCTGCCTCGGCATGTGGGGCAGCCAGGCCGTGGGGCAGGACGGCGACCGGGCGGCGGTCGTCCGCGCCGTCGGCGAGGCCGTGGCCGCCGCCGGTGCGACGGCCGTGCTGCCGTTCCCCGCCGAACGGCACGGCGACCTCGGCGAC
This sequence comes from Actinomadura physcomitrii, assembly GCF_008923205.2. Lineage (GTDB taxonomy): Bacteria > Actinomycetota > Actinomycetes > Streptosporangiales > Streptosporangiaceae > Spirillospora > Spirillospora physcomitrii. The sequence goes on from NZ_WBMS02000021.1 coordinate 64,296, forward strand.
GTCCCCGCCGCGGTGCACGTGATCGACCGGACCCCGGTCGGCCTGCTGGCCGGGGCCTGCGACCTCATGGTGCATCACGGCGGCGGCGGTCTGACGCTGACGGCGCTGCACCACGGGCTGCCGCAACTGGTGGTGCCGCAGGACGAGCCGTTCCTGGGCGCCACCGCCGAGCTGGTGGAGGACCGCGGCCTCGGACTGGCGATCGGCGACCCCGGCGCCCGCCGCGACCCGGAGGCGATCGGCAAGGCCCTCACCAGGCTGCTGGAGGATCCGGGCCACCGGCAGGGGGCGGCCCGGATCGCCGACGAGATGAAGGAGCTTCCGTCCCCCGCCGCCCTCGTCTCGCTGCTGGAGGAGACGGCCGGCTAGCGGAGACGGCCTGAGCAGTGCAGACCGCCCCGTACAGAGATCGCCTAGGACAAGTGTCAGGTCGAACACCTGATGTTCTCCTCTACTGGCGGCGGGCCGCGGATCAATACCGTCGACAGAACTCCTACGAACCGATGATCGCGCGAACCGAAAGAGCGCCATGTTCCCCTATCTCTGGCTCGAACTGCGCAGGCTCGTCCGCGACAGCAGCTACGTGCTCGTGAGCGTGCTGCTGCCGGTCGGCATGTTCCTGCTGTTCTCCAGCCTCGGCGACGAGGCGACCAACCACGACCTCGTCCAGCTCATGGTCGGCATGGCCGGCTTCGGCGCGGTGGGCATCACGCTGAACAGCGGCACCGGCATCGCCGACGACCGGGCGCGCGGCTGGCTGCGCCAGTTGCGGCTGCTCCCGCTCGGACCCGCCAAGGTCGTGGTGGCGCGCGGTCTGTGCGCCATGGCGCTGTCGCTGCCGCCGATCGCGATCGTGTGCGTCGCCGGCGCGTTCAAGGGAGTGGACCTGAGCGTCGCGCAGTGGGTCTCGGTGGCCGCCCTGCTCTGGCTCGGCATCGCGCCGGTCGCCCTGCTCGGCCTCGGCATCGGCTACCTGTGCGCCCCGCAGCAGGCCCAGGCGATCGGCCTCGCCCTCTTCGTCGGCATGTCCATGGTCGGCGGGCTGTGGATCGAGGTCTCCGACTTCCCCGGCTGGCTGCAGGTCGTCTCCAAGATCACGCCCGTGTACAGCTACGCCGAGATCCCGCGCAGCGTCGGCTGGGACGAGGTCCCGCACGCGTTCGACATCGCCGCCCTCGCCGCCTGGACCATCGCCCTGATGGCGCTGGCCCTGTTCGCCTACCGGCGCACCGGCCGCCGCGCCTGACCCGCCGGAGCCGACAGATGCGCGGACGGCGTGATTGGGGCAGAGTTCTGAACGGGCACGCAGGCCCCTTCCGGACCGGATTCCGAGGGAGCGACACGACCGTGAAGGAGAGCGGCAAGGCGCCGTCACACGAGCAGTTCGACACCCAGCTCACTCCTCTTCCGTTCTACTTCTGGCTCGTCATCGCCACCGGCACGGCCTCCGGGGTACTGGAGGGCGAACTGAAGCCCACCTGGCTGGCGGGCCTCGGGCTGGTCGCGTTCGCCGTGCTGGACGTCGCGGCGATCCACCTGCACCTGCGCCGCCAGGCCCAGGTCCCGGCCCTGGCCGCGCTCGCGGCGCTCGGGGCGCTGACCGTCGCGATGAACGCCGGCTTCGGCCCCGACACCGACCCCCTGTTCGCGTTGCTGTCGATCGCCTGCGGGCTCATCGTCCCGTGGCGCTACTTCCTGCCGCCCATCGTCGTCGGCGCGGTGTCCGGCGTCGCGGCCCTGATGGCCTGGCGGCAGGGCGGCGACGTCTTCACCCTCTGGTACGGCAGCCTGTCGGCGGGCATCGTGGTGGCGATCCTGACCAGGCTCATGGCCGTCATCATCGAACTGCGCGACGCCCGCGAGGAACTCGCCCGGCACGCGGTGGTCGAGGAGCGGATCCGGTTCTCCCGCGACCTGCACGACCTGCTGGGCCACACGCTGTCGGTCATCGTGGTCAAGGCCGAGGGCATCCGCCGCGTCGCGCCGCGCGATCCGGGCGTCGCCGAGCGCTTCGCCGGCGACATCGAGGAGATCGGCCGGGAGGCGCTGCGCGAGGTGCGCGAGGCGGTCACCGGCTACCGCGAGTCCGGCGTCGCCGCCGAACTGGACAAGTCGTTCGAGACGCTGCGCGACGCCGGGATCGAGTGCGTCATCCGCCAGTCGGGCACCGCCCTGCCCGCCGACGCCGACACCCTCCTCGGCTGGGTGATCCGGGAGGGCGTCACCAACGTCATCCGGCACAGCGGGGCCGGACGCTGCGAGATCGACGTCCGCAACGACGACCACGAGCTGTCGGTGGAGATCCGCGACGACGGGAGGGGCGCCGGGGACGGCGACGAGCCGTCCGGCAACGGGCTGCGCGGGCTGCGCGAGCGGCTGGCGGCCGGCGACGGTATCGTGCAGGTGTCCTCCCGTCGCGGCGGCGGCTTCCGTCTTCGCGCCACGCTCCCCGCGCACCGCCCGGTCAAGGAGAAGGCATGATCCGTGTGCTGCTCGCCGAGGACCAGGGCATGATGCGCGATGCCCTGGTGCTGCTGCTGAACCTCGAGGAGGACCTCGAGGTCGTCGCCGAGACCGACCGCGGCGACGACGTCGTGCCGCGCGCGCTGGAGACCCGGCCCGACGTCGCGGTGGTCGACATCGAGCTTCCCGGCCGCAGCGGCCTGGACGTCATCACCGACCTGCACCAGCGGCTCCCGGCCTGCCGGGTGCTGATCGTCACCACGTTCGGCCGCCCCGGCTACGTGCGCCGGGCGATGGACGCCGGCGCCGCGGGCTTCCTGGTCAAGGACAGCCCCGGGCACGAGCTCGCGGCCGCGATCCGGCGGGTGCTGGCGGGCGAGCGGGTGATCGACCCGGAGCTCGCCACCACCGCGCTGGCGGTCGGCCCGAACCCGCTCACCGAGCGCGAGCTCGAGGTGCTGGCGGCGGCCGACGACGGCGCCACCGCCGCGGACATCGCCAAGCTGCTGAGCCTGTCGGAGAACACGGTCCGCAACTACCTGTCGGGGATCATCCAGAAGACCGGCGCGCGCAACCGCATCGAGGCGATCCAGAAGGCAAGGCGCAACGGCTGGCTCTAGCCACCGGGCGATCCGTGCTCTGGCCGTCCGCCAACGGGACGAGGGGGGCGCGGTCGAAGCCCGCGGGCCCTACGCGCGTCCGCGGTAGGCCGACCGGCAGGCGATCACCCCGGCGACCAGCACCGTGATCACACCGACCTGCTGCACGCCCTCCCCACGACCTGCCCGCCGACCGTCGCCGCGCGCGGTGCCGTCCACCTGCTCGCCCCGTTGCTCATCCGTCCTCCCGTTGATGGGTAACACGACCCGGTCATCGTGACGACACGACGGACCGCACGACGTCCCCCGGAGGACGACTCCACGCGTACGCCGAGCGGCGTACGAGCCGGAACCGCGCGTACGCCGGTGAACGGACGAGGGGATCAGCGGCACCGCGCCCTGCCCGGTCGGGGATGGCCGGAACCAGCTAACAAAGGTTGAACCTTTAAAAAATCGGTCTAAAGGACCACTCGTCGTCCGCGACCCATTGACTTCGCTGGAAGCACCCGGTACCAAAGGATCAACCAAAGAACCTCCCTGCCACCAGGGCAATCGTCCGAACGGAGGTGGCCATGCCATGGGCGGGCTGCTGGAGCTCACCGACGTCACCGTCCGCTACGGCACCGACATCCATCCGGTGCAAGGCCTGACGATGAGCGTCCAAGAAGGCGGCACGGTGGCGCTCGTCGGGAGCAACGGGGCGGGCAAGACGACCCTGCTGCGGGCGCTGTCGGGCACCCTGCGGTTCCACCGCGGCGCCATCAGCGCGGGCGGCGTCAGCCTGGCCGGCGACCGGATCGACCGGCTCGACCCGGCCGACATCGTCCGCCGCGGGATCGGGCACGTGCCCGAGGGCCGGCGGATCTTCAAGGAGCTGACCGTCGAGGAGAACCTGCTGGTCGGCTCGCTCGCGCTCGGCGCGCGCAAGGAGAGGCGCGCGGTGCTGGACGAGATGCTCGACCTGTTCCCCGTCCTGCGCAGGAAGCGCCGGACCGGGGCGGCCCTGCTGTCCGGCGGCGAGCAGCAGCTGCTCGCCATCGGACGAGCGCTGATGTCCCGCCCGAAACTGCTGATGCTGGACGAACCGTCCCTCGGCCTCGCCCCGACCACGATCTCCATGGTCGGCGACGTGATCGCCCGGATCGCGGAGCGCGGCACGACCGTCCTGCTGGCCGAGCAGAACATCGCGCTGGCGCGGCGGCTGGCGACCCAGGTGCTGGTCCTGCGGCTCGGCCGGGTGGAGTGGCGCGGTGGCCCCGAGGAGATGGGCGACAGCGGCGTCGTCCGCGACCTCTACCTGGGCGGCTCGGCGAGCGGCCGCGAGCGGGCCGCGGAGGCCGGGTCATGAGCGGCGCGACGGCGCTGGCGGTCGAGGGCGTGAGCGTCGACTTCTCCGGTGTGCGCGCGCTGAACGACGTCAGCCTGGACGTCCCGCAGGGCTCGGTGTCGGCGGTCATCGGCCCGAACGGCGCCGGCAAGTCGACGCTGTTCAACGTGATCACCGGCTTCTACCGGCCGAGCGCGGGACGGGTCCGGCTGGGCGCGGCGGAGCTGACGAGCATGCGGCCGCACCGGATCGCCAGGCTCGGTGTCAGCCGCACGTTCCAGAACCTGGAGCTGTCCGGCGGCGAGAGCGTCCTGGAGAACATCATGCTGGGCTGCTACCTGCGCGGACGCAGCGGAGTGGTGGGGGGCGGGGGGGGGGGGGCCCGCGCGGCCGGGGGGGGGGGGGCGCCGGGCCCGGGGGGGGCGCGGGGGGGGGGGGGGGGTCCGCCCCCCCGCCCCCCGCCGCCGTGTTCCGGTGTTCCGTGCGCGCGCTCCGGTCAGCCGTGTGCGCGCGCCTCGATGGGCCGCGCGCTGTAGCCGAGGAACTGCTGGGCGATCTGCTTGGCCAGCTTGTCGCCCGGCTTGACCTGGTGGCCGCCCGGGTCCTGGACGTAGGCGTAGATGACGTACCGGCCGCGGACGGTGACGGCCGCGTAGCCGCCGGCCCGGTCGATGTCATTGGTCTGCTTGCCGGACATGCCGCGGAACCACTCGTAGGCGGCTGGGTCGCCGGCGCGGCTCACCCGCAGCGCCGCCGCCCGGTTCGGCATGACCGCGATCCCGGTCGTGACGGCCCACGTCTTGATCTTGTTGATGAAGGTGGCGCGGACGATCTTGCGGCAGTTCTCCTGCTGGAGCGCCTTCAGCATCGAGCCGCGCGCCGCGTAGCCGAGGTCCTTGTTGACGGACCAGCGGTCGCGGTCGAAGGCGCGGCTGCCGAGGTTGACGGACGTCTGCGGGAAGGCCTCGGTGAACGACAGGTCCTTCGGGTCGGTCTTCTCGTCGTTGATGTCGACCGGCCGCGGCTTGGGCGGCGTGCTCGGCTTCGGCGCGGCCGACCCGCTGCGGGTGGGCTCGGTGCGGGTGGGCTCGGCGTCCTTGCGGGTGGCGCCGTCGCCCTTCGAACCCGTCCCGCCGAGGAGGAACAGCGCGACGAGGGCGGCGAGCACGAGGCCCGCGCCGCCGCCGACGAGGACGATGCGCTGCCTGCCGCCGCCCCGGCGCGGCCGCCGGGTGCCGGGCGCGGACGGCCCGCCCGGGCCGCCGGAACCCGCCGGGCCCGGCTCGTCGAGCGGGACGCCGCCTTCGGCGTGGTAGACGGGGGTGATCACGGTGGCCATGGCGGGCTGCTCGGCCGTGGCGGTCGCGCCGCTCGCGTCGGTGTGCGGGTACGGCCCGCTGCCGGTGGGAGGCAGGACGCCGGGCGGCAGGATCGCGTCGGGGACCAGCACGGGGGCGACGGCCGCGGCCGCCTTCTCGGCCTCCATGGCCTTCTCGAACGCCACCATGCCGTCCGCCGCGTCGCGCGGCGGGGAGGGAGGCTCCGGCGCGGGCCGGGGCTCCTCGGCGGTCTTCAACGACGCGGCGGCCTTCGCCTGCGTCCGGGGCGCGGGCTGCGCGGCGGGCTGCGCGGCGGGCGGTGCGGCGGGCTGCGCGGCGGGCTGCGCGGCGGGCGGTGCGGACCGCTCGGCCTCTGCGGCGGGCTCGGCCGGAGCGGCGGGCTCGTCGTCCTTCGCGGGAAGCGGCGGCGCGATGCCCATCGGCCCGGTCGCCGTGGAGGGAGGCGGTGCGTCCTCGGCCGCCTCGCCGTCCGTGCCGGAGGGGGCCGGCTTGGGCGCGGCGTCCTCGTCGGGACGGACGGGGGCGAAGCCGTCCGGGTCGGTGTCGCCGAAGGCGAGGGGCCGCTTGCGGAGCGGCTCGGACGGGACGGCGCGGCGCGAGTCGATGCTCGGGACGCCGACCCCGGCGACGAGCGTGCCGGGCGGGACCGTGTCGTCCGGCGCCTCGGCCTCGCCGGACGCCGTGGTGTCCGCGTCGTCCGAGGCCTCCGCGGTCTCAGGGGCGGCGGCTCCGGCGCCGGCGGTGCCGCCGGCGCCGTTCGTGTCGGCCGCGGGTTCGGCGGCCCACCAGGGGGTCTGCAGGCCGAACGGGGGCAGCCGGAAGGGGGCGGACGCGGACGGAGCCTCGTCGGCGGCGGCGCCGGCCGCGGGGGCGGGGGCGGCGGTCTCGTCGTCCGAGGCCTGGCTGGCGGGAGCGGCCTCGGTGGCGGCGGAGCCTCCCTCGGGAGGGGCCGCACCGAAGCTCGGGGGCGCCGAAGCGGCGGGGGCGGCGGCCGTCCCCGCCTCCTCGGCGGTCTCCCGGGTGTCTCTAGGTCCAGACATAAGCAGACAGGGTATTCAAACCGGTCATTTCTTGAGGGGTTTGCCTTCTGTTTCCCTGTAGTGCAGGGCGAGGGCGAGGTCGCTGCCCTTGTACAGCTCGGCGCCGAAGACGCTGACCGCCTTATGGTACTTGGCGGCGATCGCCTTGCCGTCCGGCCGCTGCACCCAGGTCATGACGACGTAGTGGCCGCGCGCCTGCGAGGTGCCGAACGCGAGGCCCTTGCCGGCCTTCTTGGTGACGCCCTTGCCCGGCAGGGCCTGCAGGAACGCGTCCTTGGCGGACGCGGCCTTCACGGCCAGCTTGGCGGCGCTCTCGGACTTGAGGTTGAGCACCCCGATGGTGCCGATGAGCGAACCGGTGTCGAGCGCGTAGGTCGCGCGGAGCGCCTGGGTGCAGTCGCCCTTCTTCAGGGCCTTCTCCAGGGCGGCGCCGCCGACGACGGCGCTGCACTTCGTCGTGGAGCTGGCGGCGGTCCGCACGTACTTGTGGCCGGCCGCCTTGAACGACGACTTGCCGAACACCTCCGCCAGCGTCAGCTTCACGGGGTCGGTGGTGCGGCTCTGCAGCTTCACCGCCTGCAGCGGCGGGACGGTCGGCGTCGCGGGGGCGGTCGGCTTGCTGGACGCGGCCGCGGGCGGCGCCTTCTTCGCGGGCTTCGAGTCGTCCTTCATCATCGACGCGGCGCCGACGCCGCCGCCGATGAGGACCAGCCCGGCGACGACCGCGCCGCCGATGATCAGCGGGAGGCGGCGCCGGCCGGCCGGGGCGTCCTCGCCGGACGGCCCGGGGGGCGCGCCGTCGAAGTCGCCCTGCGGGTAGCCGCCGGGCATCGGGGCGCCGTAGGGGTCGTCCCCGGGGTCGCCGTGGCCGAAGCCGCCGGGCGCCTGCCCGAACTGCTGCTCGTGCCCGAACTGGTCGTGCCCGAGCTGCTCGTTCCGGCCCTGCGCGAAGGGGTCGTGGCCGGCGGGTCCGAAGTCGCCCGGCGGGAAGGCGTCCTGGCCTCCCGGCGCGGGAGGCTCGCCCCAGATGGCCGTCGCGCCCGTCGGGCCGCCCAGCGGCTCGGCCCCCATGGACGGCGCGGACGGCGCGGCGAAGGGCTTCGCCTCCAGCGGGCCCGTGCCGAAGGGCTCGGCCTCCAGCGGGCCGGTTCCGAAGAAGTCGGCACCGAACGGGCGCGCGCCGGACGCCTCGCCGTGCGGGGCGGAGGTCTCGTCGTTGTCGTTGCCGTACGGTGGCGCCTCGGCTCCGGAGCCGTACGGCGCCTGCGGCGACGGCCCCGGTGGCCGGCCGCCGGGCCTGCCTTGATCGCCCGGATAACCCATGGCTCTGGACCTTACCGTTCCTCGTTCAGGGCTCTGGACCTTCGGAACACCCACCATGACATGGGGGCGAACCGGGCGCCGGTGCTTTGCGGAAGGTCACCGTGCGGGCCCGGGCCGTCACGTCCAGCCGAAGTCCTGGGTCCACAGCGGGCCGTCCGGGCCCGCGGCCATGCCGACGCCGATCGCGCGGAGCCCGCAGTTGAGGATGTTCGCGCGGTGGCCGGGACTGTCCATCCAGCCGTCGACGACGGCGGCGGCCGTGGCGTATCCCTTGGCGATGTTCTCCGCGCCGGGGCTGGGGTAGCCGGCGTCGAGCATCCGGATCCAGGGGCTGTCGCCGTCGAGGGAGTCGTGGTCGAAGTAGCCGTGCGCGGCCATGTCGGCCGAGTGCGCGCGCGCCGCGGCGGCGAGGCGCGGGTCGGCGCGGAGCGGTCGGCAGCCCGCCTTGGCGCGCTCGGCGTTGGTGAGCGCGACGACGGCGCTCGCCGGGACGGCCGCGCCGGGCGCCTCCGTCGGGCCGTTCGCGGGCCGGTCGCCGTCCATGGTGGACGGCGCCGTCTTCGGTGCGGACGGCCCGGGGGAGGGCGACGAGGAGTGCTCCGTCCTCGGCGACGGCGTGACCGCACCACCGGCGGGGGCGCCGGTGGGCGCGGTGCGCGCGCCGCGTCCCGGCCCGGCGCCGCTTCCCGTCCCGGAGCCGGGCTCGTCGCCGCGCAGGCCCGGGTTCCCGCGGCCGGACGGCCCGTCGCCGCGGTCGGACGCGGCGATCGGCTCCGACCGCAGCTGGGGCAGGACGAGCCGGTCGAGCGCGAGGCCCGTGCCGATGGCGAGGGCCGACGCGCCGATCGTCACCGCGATCGCGATCAACGGCCGGGCGCCGGAGCGTCCCTTGCGCGCGCGGCGCCGCCGCCGCGGGCCCGCGGCCCGGCCGCCCCGCCCGACAGGCGCGGCGGAAGACGCGGAGGACGGGGAGGACGGGGAGGACGCGGAGGAGAAGGAACGACCGCGCGCCGCGGGCTCACCGGAGTGCCGGGCCTGATGGCGTCCGGGCCGTCGGCGGGATCTGCGGGCAGGGGACAGCGGGGGCTCCCGGGTGCGGGCCGGCGGCGCCGGCGTGGACCGGTCGGCGGCACCTTATCCCTATAAGGAGAAGCGAATCCCAAGATCGTCTGAAACCGCCCTCCGGCCAGGGCGGGGCCGCCGGGACCCGGCCCCGCGGCGATGCTGCATACTGGAGAGCGGCTGGGAGACTGCCACAGCGTCCCGCGTTTTGACCCGCGTGCGTCCGCGCGGGTATCCTGCGGGTTTGTTGTATGCGTCGACGCCTGTCCGGGCGGGAGACGAATCGCAACGACGTGTCGGTGTGCCCCATCAGCGTGTCCGTCCCGGGGGACGGGTGCGCGCGTTACGGGCCCCGGCCTCCCGGAGCGCCAGGTCGGAGATCCCAGTGTCCTGATCGGCGCGAGCAGGATATCCGCTGTGAAGTCGACGAGAAACGAAGGCTGACGACCGTGCGCACGTACACCCCTAAGCCCGCTGACGTACAGCGTCAGTGGTACGTCATCGACGCGACCGATGTCGTGCTGGGCCGTCTCGCCAGTCAGGTCGCGCAGCTGCTTCGGGGTAAGCACAAGCCCATCTACGCCCCGCACCTCGACACCGGTGACTTCGTCGTCATCGTGAACGCCGACAAGGTGGCGCTGTCGGGCAACAAGCTGGAGCAGAAGAAGGCCTACCGGCACTCGGGCTACCCGGGCGGTCTGCGCTCGGTGGCCTACGGCGACCTGCTGGCCAAGCACCCCGAGCGGGCGGTCGAGAAGGCGATCAAGGGCATGCTGCCCAAGAACTCCCTCGGCCGGAAGATGTTCGGGAAGGTGAAGGTCTACGCCGGTCCGGACCACCCGCACCAGGCGCAGAAGCCGGTCCCGTTCGAGATCACCCAGATCAGCCAGCCCGCGAAGTAACGCGGCCGCGCGACCGCGCGCGCCCGCAGAGGCCGCCGGGGCACCCGGATCACCGGGCCCGCCGCCCTGGCTAGAACACCTGAGGAGAAGCGTGACCGAGTCCATCGAGATGCCCGCCGAGGGCGCCGACCTCGACTCCTACGAGGACGCTCCGTCCGAGTACAGCACCGAGACCCCCGAGGCCGCCGGCGAGAGCTACCTGGGCCAGCCGGTCGCCACCGGCCCGGCCGCGGGCACCGGCCGCCGCAAGCAGGCCATCGCGCGGGTCCGGATCGTGCCGGGCTCCGGCCAGTGGAAGATCAACGGCCGCACCCTGGACCAGTACTTCCCGAACAAGGTCCACCAGCAGATCGTGAACGAGCCGTTCGTGCTGCTCGGCCTGGAGGGCCAGTTCGACGTCCTCGCCCGGGTCAACGGCGGCGGCACCACCGGCCAGGCCGGCGCGCTGCGCCTCGGGATCTCCCGCGCGCTGCAGTTCGCGAACATCGAGCACCGCCCGGCGCTGAAGAAGGCCGGGTTCCTCACCCGCGACGCGCGGGTGCCGGAGCGCAAGAAGGCCGGTCTCAAGAAGGCCCGCAAGGCGCCGCAGTACAGCAAGCGCTGATCGGCGGCACGAGCCGCCGCACCCCGTGGACGTTTCCGCGGCCGCCCCGCACGGGCGGCGCACCGGGTGCGGCGGCTCGCCCGTGTTCTGGGGGCCTGGCCCACTAGATTTGACCGCGTGGGCGGTCGGGACGCGCACCCGTTCCGGACACCCCGTGCGGTCTTTTCGTCTCTCCGGGAGTTGAACTGTGGCTCGTCTGTTCGGGACCGACGGCGTGCGAGGGCTCGCCAACCGCGACCTGACCGCCCCGCTGGCCATGGACCTGTCCGTCGCGGCGGCGCGGGTCCTCGGCGAGCGGGGCGCGTTCCGGGGGCACCGGCCGATGGCGGTGGTCGGGCGCGACCCGCGGGCCTCGGGTGAGTTCCTGGAGGCGGCGGTGGTGGCCGGGCTCGCGAGCTCGGGCGTGGACGTGCTGCGGCTCGGGGTGCTGCCGACGCCGGCGGTCGCGCACCTGACGCACGAGCTGGCCGCGGACCTCGGCGTGATGCTGTCGGCGTCGCACAACCCGGCGCCGGACAACGGGATCAAGTTCTTCGACCGCAGCGGCTACAAGCTGCCGGACGAGATCGAGGACCGGATCGAGGCGCGCCTCGGCGAGGCGTGGGAGCCGCCGACGGGCGCGGGCGTCGGCCGGGTCCGGGAGGCGCACGGCGCGGTCGAGCAGTACGTGGCGCACCTGCTGTCGACGCTGCCGGTGTCGCTGGACGGGCTGCGGGTGGTGGTCGACTGCGCGAACGGCGCGTCCAGCGAGGTGGCGCCGGAGGCGCTGCGCCGCGCGGGCGCCGAGGTGATCACCATCGGGACGGCGCCGGACGGGCTGAACATCAACTCCGGCTGCGGGTCGACGCATCTGGACGCGCTGTGCGCGGCGGTGCGCGAGCACGGCGCGGACGCGGGCATCGCCAACGACGGCGACGCCGACCGGTGCCTGGCGGTGACCGCGTCGGGCGAGGTGGTGGACGGCGACCAGATCATGGCGATCCTGGCGCTGGACCTGCGGGAGGCGGGCGCGCTCGCGGCCGGCACCGTGGTCGCGACGGTGATGTCGAACCTCGGGTTCAAGCTGGCGATGCGGGAGGCCGGCATCGCGGTGGTGGAGACCGCGGTCGGCGACCGGTACGTGCTGGAGGCGATGAAGGAGCGCGGGTTCGTCTTCGGCGGCGAGCAGTCCGGCCACGTGATCATGCTGGACCACGCGACGACCGGGGACGGCGTGCTGACCGGCCTGCACCTGCTGGCGGCGATGGTGCGGCGCGGCCGTCCGCTGGACGAGCTGGCGAAGGTGATGACCCGGCTGCCGCAGGTGCTGATCAACGTCAAGGACGTCGACAAGGGGCGCGCGAAGACCGACGCGGGGCTGGCGTCGGCGGTCGCGGAGGCCGAGGCGGAGCTGGGCGAGACGGGCCGGGTGCTGATCCGGCCGAGCGGCACCGAGCCGATGGTGCGGGTGATGGTGGAGGCGGCGTCGCACGACCAGGCGCAGTCCGTCGCCGAGCGGCTGGCCGGGGTCGTCCGCGACCTGCTCGGCTGAACCGGAGCCGGGGCGTCCGCGGCCTGCCCTGCCTGCCCGGCGCGGCGGGCGGGCCGGGCAGGGCGGGCCCGGATCAGGGCTCGTCGATCTCCAGGCGGCCGACCTTGAGGTGCCTGATCTCGACGGTGCCCGCCTCCAGATGGTCGATGATCGCCCGCTTCACCACGAGCTTGCCGATCGCGACGGCACCGATGGCGATCGCGCCGAGCGCCATGGAGCCGATGGCGAGGGAGCCGAGGCCGTTGCCGAGGCGCAGGGTGAGGCCGGTGGCGGACGCGCCGGTCACCTCGGCGCCGGTCGCGCGGGCGCCGACGCCGCGCTCGGTGCGCACGCGGGGCCGCTCGGCGGCGCCGGTGTCCTCCGCCGCTTCGGGGCTCTGGGCGTCCGGCCTGTCGTCGGGTTCGTTGCTCATCCGATGAGCATATTCGGGCGGGCCGCCGTCAGCCGCCGCACAGCTCGAGCATCTTCTGCTTGTCCGCGGAGGTCACCGGCAGGTCGTACTTCAGCGACACCTGCGCGATGCGGACGCTGTAGGAGCAGCGGACGCGCTTGTTCGGCGGCAGCCACGACGCCGGCCCCGAGTCGCTCTTGGCGCCGTTCAGCGGGCCGTCCACCGGGATGAGGTTCAGCGGGTCGTTGGCGATCGACTCGCGCTTGCCCTTCGTCCACCGCGACGCGCCCATCTGCCAGTCGTACGACAGCGGCATGACGTGGTCGATCTGGATGGCGGTCGCGTGCGACTTCGTCCAGTGGATGGTCTTGCCGGAGTACGGGTCGTCGAGCGTGAGGGAGACGATGACGCAGTCGGACCCGGGCCGGTACTTCACGTCCTCCCCGTCGCGTTTCAGCAGGTCGTTGCGGGTGTCGCAGCCGTTGCGGGCGAACGGCACGCCGGGCGCGCTGTCCATCCACGCGTAGCCGAACTCGTCGCGGTCGTAGCCGGTCTTGGGGCCGCGTCCCTTGGTGGCGACCTTGCCGATGAGCGCGCGGGCCTTGGCCCGGTCGCCGTCGGAGGTGATGGCGGCGAGGCCCGGCTTGGTGCCCTCGGGGTTGTCGAGGGGGCTGACCGCATGTCCGTCATTGCGGGACGGCCCCGACCCGCCCCCGCCGGACGCCCCGTCCGACCCGGTCGCGCCCGCGTCCGTCTTGCAGCCGGACGCCGCGAGCGGGACCGTGAGCGCGAGCGCCGCCGCCGCGACGGCCGTCCGGCGCCGTTCCCGTCGGGGCGCGTGTCCCCACCGCAGCCCGTTGCGCCGCGTCATGCCCTCACCACCTGGAGTTTTCTGTCGTCTTTCACCCACATGCGGGTAAATAAACGATCAAATCGTACGGACTCGCCCCGGCGCCACGTTCAGCGGGCTTTTGCGGCAGCATGTGGCGGGTGCTGCACCTCAGAGCGATCGTCCCGCCGGACCGCACCGACGCCGTCTGCGCGGCGCTGGCGGACTGCGCGGGCGCCACGAACGTCGTCGTCCTCCCCGGAGCCGCGCGCAGCCCGCGCGGCGACCTGGTCCAGATCGACGTGGCCCGCGAGTCGGCCAACGAGGTCCTCGACGCGCTGCGCCGGTTCGGCATCGACAAGGACGGCTCCATCGCGATGGAGAAGATCGACCTGTCGATGTCGGCGGTCGCCGAGCGGGCCGAGCGGCGCGCGCCCGGCCACGGCGACGACGCCGTCGTGTGGGACGAGTTCGACCGGCAGGTCACCGAGGGCACCATCCTGACCTGGTCGTTCATCGCGTTCCTCGCGCTGGCGACGCAGCTGGCCGGGATCGCCGCGCTGATCGACTCGCCGGTCCTGGTCGTCGGCGCGATGGTGCTCGGGCCGGAGTTCGCCGCGATCGCGGCGATCTGCTACGGGATCTTCCGGCGGCAGCCGGGGCGGATCTGGCAGGCGGTCCGCGCGCTGCTCGTCGGGTTCGTCTGCGCGATCGCCATCACCTACGTGTGCGCGCTGGTCAGCAAGTGGATCGGGGTCATCGAGACCGACCGGCTGCCCGCGAGCCGGCCGCTGACCGCGTTCATCTACAGCCCGGACCGCTGGTCGTTCATCGTCGCGCTGCTCGCCGGCGCCGCCGGGGTGCTGTCGCTGACGGCCGGGAAGTCCTCGGCGCTGGTCGGCGTCTTCATCTCGGTCACCACCGTCCCGGCCGCGGGCAACCTCGCGGTCGCGATGGCGCTGCGGCACGGCTCGGAGATCACCGGGTCGCTGGAGCAGCTCGCCGTCAACCTCGCCGGGATGATCATCGCGGGGACGGTGACGCTGTTCGTCCAGCGGGCCGTGTGGAACGCCGTCCTCCGGCAGAGGGGCCGATCGGCCGCGAAACAGTCGACTTAAGGCCCATCCCCCTACCACCCAAGGGTGACGCCGCGGCACCGCCCAGCCGCTAGGTTCGGGGACATGCCGATTATCGCCACCCAGGGCCTGACGATGAGGTTCCCCCGGGTGACCGCCCTGGACGACCTGACGGTGGCCGTCGAGCCCGGCGTCGTCGGGCTGGTCGGCGCCAACGGCGCCGGCAAGTCGACGCTGATCAAGATCCTGCTCGGCCTGCAGCCCCCGTCCGCCGGCACCGCGACCGTGCTGGGCATGGACATCGCCCGCGAGGGCGTCCGGATCCGGGAGAGCGTCGGGTTCATGCCCGAGTACGAGTGCCTCCCGCCGGACGTGTCCGCGACCGAGTTCGTCGTGCACATGGCGCGGATGTGCGGGCTGCCGCCGACCGCCGCGCGCGAGCGCGCCGCCGACACGCTGCGCCACGTCGGGCTGTACGAGGAGCGCTACCGCCCCATCGGCGGCTACTCGACCGGCATGCGGCAGCGGGTGAAGCTGGCGCAGGCCCTCGTGCACGACCCGAAGCTGGTCTTCCTGGACGAGCCCACCAACGGCCTCGACCCGGCCGGGCGAGACGAGATGCTCGACCTGATCCGGCGCATCGGCGCCGAGTTCGGCATCAGCGTGCTGGTCACCTCGCACCTGCTCGGCGAGCTGGAACGGGTCTGCGACCACGTGGTCATCATCGACGGCGGGAAGCTGCTGCGCTCCCAGGCCGTCGAGGCCTACACCGCCGAGAGCGGCGTGCTCACCGTCGAGGTGGACGAGGGCCGTGACCGGCTCGGGCAGCACCTGTACGACCAGGGCGTGTCCGTGCACCCGGAGGGCCGGTTCCTGGTCATCGACGTCGCCGGGGAGACGACCTACGACCTCGTCCGGGACGGCGTCGCCGACCTCGGGCTGCGGCTGATCCGGATGGAGCAGCGCCGCCACCACATCGAAGAGGTCTTCCAGACCGCCCCGGCCCAGACCGTCCCACCCGGCCAGCCTAGCCCGCCCGGGGCCCCGCCACCGCCGGGCCCACCCGGAGCGGCGCCGTCCGGCCCGCCCGGCGTGCCGCCCCCCGCCGGGCCGCCCGTCCCGTCGCCGCCCGGCGCGCCGCAGGGAGGCCCGCGATGAGCACCAGCACCATCCACGACATCGGCTACCGCCACTACGAGGGCCGCCGCAGCGGCCGCGCGTACGTGATGCGGTCGCTGTACGTGCACAACCTGCGCGCCGCCTTCGGCCTCGGACGGCCCGCCCGCGCGAAGGTGATGCCGTTCCTGCTCGCCGCCATCATGCTGCTGCCGGCCGCCGGGTCGGTCGCGGTCGTCGCGGTCGCCAAGCGGCCCGAGGCGCTGATGCGCTACTCCTCCTACGCGGTCACCCTCCAGGTCATCATCGCGATCTTCCTGGCCACGCAGGCGCCGGTGCTGGCGTCCCGGGAGATCCGCTTCCACACCGTCCCGCTGTACTTCTCCCGCCCGGTCGGCCACCTCGACTTCGTGCTGGCGAAGCTCGGCGCGCTCGCCACCGCGCTGTTCGCGCTGATGGCGGTGCCCGTGACGGTGCTGTACATCGGCGGTCTCGTGACGAAGGTCCCGGACTCCTGGCACCAGTTCCTGCACTACCTCGCGGGTCTCGCCGGCTGCGTGCTGTTCGCGCTGGTGCTCGCCGCGATCGGGACGGTGGTCGCCGCGTTCACCCCGCGCCGCGGGCTCGGCGTCGCCGCCGTCATCGCCGTGTACATGATCACCAGCACGTTCACGCTGATCATCCAGGGCATCGCCGAGCACCAGACCAACTTCACCCTGGCCGGCTGGATCGGGCTCCTCGCCCCTTTCAACCTGGTCGACATCGTGCAGGTGCGGCTGCTCGGGCAGGCGAAGTCCGCGGTGGACGTGCCGTCCGGCACGTTCAGCGGCTTCGTCGCCCTCGCATTGTGCGCGCTGATCGTCGCCGGCTCCATCGCGGTCGTGTACCG
Source organism: Actinomadura physcomitrii (assembly GCF_008923205.2). Taxonomy (GTDB): domain Bacteria; phylum Actinomycetota; class Actinomycetes; order Streptosporangiales; family Streptosporangiaceae; genus Spirillospora; species Spirillospora physcomitrii. The sequence continues at coordinate 80,788 of NZ_WBMS02000021.1, forward strand.
CCGGTTCCGGAAGGCGGGCCTGTCATGAGCGGAGCGAACCGGGGGGCGTGGGGGGTCGTCCCCCCTCGAAGGAGCAGGTCTTGAGCGAGATCAGGCTGGAGAAGGTGTCGCGCTGGTACGGCAACGTCGTCGCCGTCAACGGCGTGTCGATGACGATCGGACCGGGCGTCACCGGGCTCCTCGGCCCGAACGGCGCCGGGAAGTCCACGCTCATCCACATGATGGGCGGGTTCCTCGCCCCCTCGTCCGGGACGATCACCCTGGACGGCGAGCCGATCTGGCAGAACCCCGGCATCTACCGGCGGCTCGGGCTCGTGCCCGAGCGCGAGAGCGCCTACGACTTCCTGACCGGCGAGCAGTTCGTGCTGGCCATGGCGAAGCTGCACAAGCTGCCCGACCCCGGGGCCGCCGCCCGCCAGGCCATCGGCCGGGTCGAGATGGCGTACGCGGCGGGCCGGACGATCGGCACCTACTCCAAGGGCATGAAGCAGCGGATCAAGATGGCGTCCGCGCTCGTGCACGACCCGCCCGTCCTGCTGCTGGACGAGCCGTTCAACGGGATGGACCCGCGCCAGCGCCTCCAGCTGATGGACCTGATCACCCGGATGGCGGAGGAGGGCCGCACGATCCTGTTCTCCTCGCACATCCTGGAGGAGGTCGAGCGGCTCGCCGGGCACATCGAGGTGATCGTGGCGGGCCGGCACGCCGCGTCCGGCGACTTCCGCAAGATCCGCCGGCTGATGACCGACCGGCCGCACATCTTCCTCGTCCGCTCGTCCGACGACCGGGGCCTCGCCGCCGCCGTCATCGCCGACGGCTCGGCCCGCAGCGTCCAGCTCACCGACAAGGGGCTGCGCGTCGAGGCCGTCGACTTCCAGCGCTTCACCTGGCTGCTCCCGCAGGTGTCGCGGGACGCCGGCGTCCGGCTGTGGGAGGTCTCCCCGGCCGACGAGTCCCTCGAAAGCGTCTTCTCCTACCTGGTGGCCCGGTGATGCTCCGATGAACGCGACCATTGCGATGATCACCTTCCGGGCGATGCTCGGCCGGCGGCGCGCGCTGCTCCTGCTCGCCCTGCCGGCGCTGCTGATCGTCCTGGCGGTCGTGCTGCGCTGGACCGGCAACGACGACCTGGACATCTCGGCGGACGTGCTGCAGCAGTTCGGCCTGGCGACCCTGCTGCCGCTGCTCGCGCTGATCGCCGGCACCGGCGTGATCGGCCCGGAGATCGACGACGGCCAGATCATGTACGTGCTGACCAAGCCGATCCCGCGGCAGGTGATCGTGCTGACGAAGCTGGCGGTCGCGATCGTGCTGGTCGCGGGCTTCTCGGTCGTTCCGACCCTGCTGGCGGGACTGCTGCTGACCGGGACGACCGCGCAGCTGGTGCCCGCCTTCACCGTCGGCGTGCTGGTCGGCGGCGTCGCCTACAGCGCGGTGTTCGTGGCGCTGGCGGTGCTGAGCCGCAACGCGGTCACGATCGGACTGCTGTACGCGCTGGTGTGGGAGACGCTGCTCGGCAGCTTCGCGCCGGGCGCCAAGTCGGCGTCGATCCAGCAGTGGGCGCTGTCGGTCACCGACGCGCTCACCCCCGCGTCGCCGGTCAGTTCGTCGGTGGACCTCGGTGTCGCGATCCCGCTGCTCGTGGCCGTGACGGTGGGCGCCGCGTTCCTGGCGGCGTTCCGGCTGCGCTCGCTGACCATCGCCAGCGCCGAGTAGGAGCGGGGCGGGGTCAGCGGAACGCGGCGGCGTTGCGCCGCGCCCAAGCGGCGAAGGGGGCGGCGGGCCGGCCGAGGAGCGCCCGCAGGTCGGGGCTGACGCGCTGCTCGTCCGGCGTGGGGTCGCCGAGGATCGCGAGGGTCCCCTCCACGACGGGCGCCGGCATGAACCGCGCCATCTGGGCGCGCGCCTCCTCGCGGGTCTGCTCGACGAACCGGACGGGTTCGCCGATCGCGTCGGCGATGGCGGCCGCACGCGCGCGCGGGGTGGTCGGTTCGGGCCCGGTGAGGACGTAGGTGCGGCCCTTGTGGCCGTCCTGCCGGAGGACGGCGGCGGCCGCCGCGGCGACGTCGTCGGGGTCGACGAAGGGCAGGCCGACGTCGCCGAAGGGCGCGGCGGCGGTCCGGTGCGCCCGCACGGGCTCGGCCCACGCGAAGGCGTTGGACGCCATCCCGCCGGACCGCAGCACCGTCCAGTCGAGCCCGCCGCCGGCGACGGCCTCCTCGAACAGCGCCGGGTGCCGGTAGGACTCCGGCCGTGTCCCGACGCCCTGGGAGGACAGCAGGACGACCTTGCGGACGCCGGCGGCCCGGGCCTGGGCGAGCAGACCGTCGGGGTCCTCCCCGGCGACCAGGAGGAACAGCGCGTCCGCGCCGGTCAGGGCGGGGCGCAGGCTCGCGGGTTCGGCGAGGTCGGCGGGGACGGCCCGCACGCCCGCCGGGACGTCCGCGGGCGTGATGCGGCGGGACACGGCCGTCACGGTCTCGCCCGCGGCCAGGATGCGCACCAGGGCGCGTCCGACGTTCCCGGTGGCGCCGGTGACCACGATCATGTCGCTCTCCCCAGTTAGTTAGCTGACTGACTGAGAAGGACCGTAGCACGGACCCGGTACCGGTTGTCTATAGTGAGTCGGGTGACCGACTCAGTGACCCGTCCGCGGGCCCGCGGGGCGGACAAGCGCCGTAGGCTGACGGCCGCCGCCGCCAAGGTGCTGCACGAGCAGGGCGTCGAGCGCACCACCCTCGCCGACATCGCCCGCGCGGCCGGCGTCCCCGTCGGGAACGTCTACTACTACTTCAAGACCAAGGACGAGCTGGTCCAGGCGGCCCTCGGCGAGCACACCGCCCACCTGGACGAGCTCACCGCCCGGCTCGACCGGCTGCCCGACCCGCGCGACCGCCTGAAGGGCCTCGTCGAGGCCTGGATGGGCGGACGCGACGTCGCCGCCCGCTACGGCTGCCCCACCGGCACCCTGGCCGCCGAGCTGGACAAGCGCGGCGACGGCGTCCTCGACGTCGAGGCCGGCCGGGTGATCCGGCGGCTGCTCGACTGGGCCGAGCGCCAGTTCCGCCTGCTGGGCCTGCCCGACGCCGAACGCCTCGCGGTCACCCTCGTCGCCGCCTACCAGGGCATGTCGCTCCTGGCCAACGCCCTGCGCGACCCCGAGATCATGACCGGCGAGGGCACCCGCCTCATCCGCTGGCTCGACACCCTCCCCACCCCGCCGCAGAAGTAGATCTTCGCGCCTCAGACGTCATGACGCGCCCTGCCCGGGGACTCAGGCGGCGGGGCCACCACCAGCCCGGCCCAGCCGCCGACGAGGTTCGGCAGCGGCCCGTTGCCGAAGACGTTCGGGTAGGCCGATCCACGAACCGAGGTGAGCGTGTACACCACTCCGACAGAGGTCCTCAAGCCGCCGCGCGCCGCGGCGCTCGTGGCGATCGCCGGCCTCGGCACGAACGCGCTGGTGATGCTCGCCCTCGCCGGGCTCGGCCTGCGGACGAACGCGCTGCTCGGCGGCGAGGGCCTCACCTCGCGGACCGCCGACCTGCGCAACGGCCTGGTGGCCGGCTCCACCGCGCAGCTGGTGCTGACCGTCCTCACCGGGATCGCCGTGATCGTCTGGCTGTGGCGCGCGCGCACGGCCGCCGAGGTCATCGAGGAGCCGGAGGGCTGGGGCCGGCCGTGGGTGATCGCCGGCTGGTTCGTCCCCGTGCTGAACTTCTGGATCCCGCGCAACGTCGTCGCGTCGGTATGGCGCGCCAGCGCGCCGCACGGCAAGCCGCCCTGGCCGGTCAACGTGTGGTGGGCGGCGTTCGTCGTCTGGGCCCTGGTCGGCCGGCTGGGCGACGGGGACCCCACGGGGACGCCCGGGCACATCCACCAAGAGATCACCCTGCGGGTGGTCGACTGGGCGCTCGGGATCCCGGCGGCCCTGATGGCCGCGCTGGTCGTCTGGCGGATCACGCGGTTCCAGGAGGCGCAGGCCGTCCGGCTCGCGCTGGCCGTCGCGGCGCCGCCCGCGCCGCCCGCGCCGGACGCCGCACCACCGGATCTCGCGGTGTCAGATCCGGCGTAGCCGGACGCGCTGGACGGCGTGGTCGCGGTCCTTGTGCAGGACGAGGGTGGCGCGGGCGCGGGTCGGCAGGATGTTGGACACGAGGTTGATCTCGTTGACGTCCCGCCAGACCCGCTTGGCGAACGCGGCGGTCTCGTCCTCGTCCAGCTCGTGGGCGTACCTGTGGAAGTAGGAGCGCGGGTCGGTGAACGCGGTGCGGCGCAGCGCGAACAGCCGCTCGACGTACCACTGCATGATGTCCTCGACCCGGGCGTCCACGTAGATGGAGAAGTCGAAGAAGTCGGACACGCCGAGGGTGCCGGGCGGCGGGGCCTGCAGCACGTTCAGCCCCTCGACGATCAGGATGTCGGGCCGCCGGACGGTCTGCGTCGCGTCCGGGACGATGTCGTACTCCAGGTGCGAGTAGACCGGGATCTCCGCCGACTCGGCCCCCGCCTTGATCGACGAGACGAACCGGACCAGCGAGCGGCGGTCGTAGGACTCGGGGAAGCCCTTCCTTTCCATGATCCCGCGCTCGTTAAGGATCGCGTTCGGATACAGGAAACTGTCGGTCGTGACGAGCTCCACGCTCGGATGGTCCGGCCAGCGGGCCAGCAGGGTGCGCAGCAGCCGCGACGTGGTGGACTTGCCGACCGCCACGCTGCCGGCCACGCCGATGATGAACGGGGTGGGGGCGACCTCGCCGCCGAGGAACCCGCTGACGGTGTCGCGCAGCCGCCCGTCGGACTGGAAGAACAGGTTCAGCAGCCGGGACAGCGGCAGGTAGACCTCCTCGACCTCGGTGATGTCGATCGGGTCCCGCAGGCCGCGCAGGGCGTCCAGCTCACCGGGGGTGAGGGGCAGCGGGGTGTTCTCGCGCAGGGCCCGCCAGGCCTCGCGGGAGAGTTCCACGTAAGGGGTCGGCACGCTGTCCCATCCGCTCGTCATGGGCTGAACGGTAATCGTTCGTTCAGGCCGGTCTCCGGGTTTTCACCGGGCGTCCAACCTAGCGTCACCCGTCTACGTCGCTTGCAGGTAGGTCCGGCCAGGGACACCGAATAGAGTTGCCGCCATGTGCGGAATCGTGGGGTACGTAGGCGGCCGGCCCGCCCTCGACGTCGTGGTCGACGGGCTGGCCAGGCTGGAGTACCGCGGCTACGACTCGGCCGGGGTGGCCGTGCTGGCCGACGGGCGGCTGGGGACGGCGAAGCGCGCGGGCAAGCTCGTGAACCTGCGGGAGGCGCTCGCGGAGGAGCCGCCGCCCGCCGGGACGCTCGGCATGGGGCACACCCGCTGGGCGACCCACGGGCCGCCGAACGACCGGAACGCGCACCCGCACACCGACTGCACCGGCTCCGTCGCGGTGATCCACAACGGGATCATCGAGAACTTCGCCGAGCTGCGCGCCGAGCTGGAGGAGGCCGGCCACAAGCTGAAGTCCGACACCGACACCGAGGCCGTCGCGCACCTGCTGGAGGACGAGCTCGCGGCGGTGGACGGCAACGCCCGGGACGGCCTGGCGGAGGCGATGCGCCGGGTGTGCCGCCGGCTGGAGGGCGCGTTCACGCTGGTCGCGGTGCACGCCGGCGACGACGACCTGGTGGTCGGGGCGCGCCGCAACTCGCCGCTGGTGGTCGGGGTCGGGAAGGGCGAGAACTTCCTCGCCAGCGACGTCGCGGCGTTCATCGAGCACACCCGGGACGCGATCGAGCTGGGCCAGGACCAGATCGTCGAGCTGCGGTCGGGCGGGGTGACGGTCACCGACTTCGAGGGCCGGCCCGCCGAGGTGACCGAGTACCACGTCGACTGGGACGTGTCGGCCGCGGAGAAGGGCGGCTACGACTACTTCATGCTCAAGGAGATCGCCGAGCAGCCGCGGGCGGTCGCCGACACGCTGCTCGGCCGGATCGGCGCGGACGGCCGGCTGCACCTGGACGAGATGCGCATCTCGGACCGGGAGCTCCGCGAGGTCGACAAGATCATCATCGTGGCGTGCGGCACCTCCTACCATGCCGGGCTGATCGCCAAGTACGCGATCGAGCACTGGGCGGGGCTGCCCTGCGAGGTGGAGCTGGCCAGCGAGTTCCGCTACCGGGACTCGATCCTGTCGCCGACGACGCTGGTCATCGCGATCTCCCAGTCCGGGGAGACGATGGACGCGCTGATGGCCGTCCGGCACGCCCGCGAGCAGCGCGCCAAGCTGCTCGGCATCTGCAACGTCAACGGCTCGACGCTGCCGCGCGAGTGCGACGGCGTGCTCTACACGCACGCCGGCCCGGAGATCGCGGTCGCCTCGACCAAGGCGTTCCTGACCCAGCTCGTCGCGGTGTACCTGATCGCGCTCTACATCGCGCAGGTGCGCGGCACCAAGTGGGGCGACGAGGTGTTCGCGATGGTGCAGCTGCTGGAGCGGATGCCGGAGAAGGTCGACAAGGTCCTGGAGACGATGGAGCCGGTCCGCGAGCTGGCCCGCTCCCTGGCGGACGAGCGGTGCGTGCTGTTCCTCGGCCGGCACGTGGGCTTCCCGGTGGCGCTGGAGGGCGCGCTGAAGCTCAAGGAGCTGGCGTACATGCACGCCGAGGGGTTCGCGGCGGGCGAGCTGAAGCACGGCCCGATCGCGCTGATCGAGAAGGGCCTGCCGGTCGTGGTGGTGGTCCCGCCGCGCGCGCGGGACGTCCTGCACGACAAGATCGTCTCGAACATCCAGGAGATCCGCGCGCGCGGTGCCCGCACCATCGTGATCGCGGAGGAGGGCGACGCGTCGGTGGAGCCGTACGCGGACACGCTGATCGGCGTCCCGGCCGTCCCGACGCTGCTGCAGCCGCTCGTGACGACCGTGCCGCTGCAGGTGTTCGCCTGCGAGCTGGCGACCGCGAAGGGCCACGACGTGGACCAGCCCCGCAACCTCGCCAAATCCGTCACGGTCGAGTAGCCGCCGCCGGCAGGGCGGGGGAGGCGAGCGCCTCCTCCGCCCTTTTCCTCGTGCCGCCGGGGCGCCTCCCGGGCACGGGGGCGCGCGGCGATTTCCCGGCCGAAATGAGAATCTCAGTAAATGCAAGTTTCAGTGCAAGTCGAAGGCTCCCTGTCGGACGGCCGCGACGAACCGGCGCCATTCTCGCGGGGCGAAGTCCAGGCGCGAATCGTCGGTCGCACCGTCCCGTACGGAGACGATTCCATCGTCTCGTCCCGCCACTTCGACGCACGTGCTGTTCGCCCCGCAACGGGTGCTCTTCCTCCAGCGGGGGGACGGCGTGGCATGGAAACTCATCCTGGCTCCCGAATCGGAGACGCATTCTGCTCACGGCGGCGCTGCCGATGCCAAGAACAAGGTAACAAGATTCGCTCGAAATGCCGATGATCAGCGGTGCCGGCACGGGCGGCGGCGGGGGGACGCGGGCGGCTCGGACGGCACGGAGACGGCCCGCCCCGGCGTACGCCGACGCGGGCCCTCGATCTTCTCCCGGAACCCCGGTCAGCGGGCCAGGTCGAACCGGCCGGCCTTCGCGGCGGCCGCGAACGCCCGCCACTCGGCGGCGGAGAACCTCAGCACGGGGCCGGTGTCGCCGTCGTAGGCGTCGCGCGCGGCGACCGCGCCGCCGCGCAGGCTCCCGACCTCCACGCAGGCGCCGTTGCCCGCGCAGCGGGCGCTCTTGCGCCAGCCGGTCGCGCCGGCCGCGGATGCGATGGTTTCGCTGCTCATTTCGAACGAGGACACGCGTTGGCCTTTCCTGGTTTATGCACCGCACCAGGCGGTGTCAACGCCAGACGGCTCGTGCTCGCGCGATCAATTCGACGGACTCGGCGCTGCCGAGTGCGACCCGTGCCATTCCCTCGAAGGCGAGCCGATACATGTGCGTGATCTTCTCGTCGATGAGCTGGCTGACCGTGAGACTTTCCGTGTGAACGATGTCCGGAAAGACGACGTCGTGAACCGGGTCGAACTCCAGCAACTGGAAGGACGCCTCCATGAGAGGATGGGCGACCCCCAGCCGCATGATGCGCAGAGTCACATTCGGCAATTCGGCGATCGCGCGGAGATGGTCGAGCTGGGCTCGCATCACCGCGGGGTCGCCGACGAGGCGCTGCAGCACGGACTCGTCCAGCAGGACGGTGTATTCGACAGGTTCTGCTCTGTGCAGGATTCCCTGGCGACGCATCCGCACCTCGACCCTGCGGTCGATCTCCCGCGGCGGGACGGTGTCGAAAAGATGCAGCCCGGAGATCGTCGCGCGCGCGTACGCCTCGGTTTGCAGGAGGCCCGGCACGATGTAGGTCTCCCATTGCGTGATCTTGTTCGCTTCGTCTTCCAGTGCGATCAGTGCGGAGTAGCCGCCGGGAAGCTCCCGGTACCCCTCCCACCAGCCCTTTTCGGCAGCATCGTGTGCAAGGGCGATCAGCTCGGATCGGTGGGATTCGGGGATGGCGTAGAGGTCGATGAGCGCATGGATGTCGTCGATCTTCGCGCCGGTACGCGCGTTCTCCAGCCGGCTCACCTTGGCGGTCGACCAGGCCAGCCGCTCGGCGACATCGTCTCCGGTGAGTCCCTTCTGTTCCCTGAGCCGCCGGAGTTCGGCGGCGAGCCGGCGCTGCCGGACGGTCGGGCCACGGAACGGACTCATGTCCCCGGACGCACCGCGAGACGCGACCACCGTTTCCGACCCCCTTCTCGTCCGGGGAGCGGCCCCGTCGCAGTGTGTCGCATCGGGACCGTCCGGCGCTGCACGTTGGCTGATCATTTTACGGGTTTTTCCGCGCTCGCGCCGCACTGCAACTCCCGTGAAATCACACGGTAACTCACCTTTCGTACAGCGCACCATGAACCGGGCCCGGACGGTCCGCGCCATTGCGGCGCGGATTGGACAACGGCTCCGGCCGGTTACGGGAGGGCGGGGCGTGGCAGGCTAAGTCATGTGATCGTCGGGACGGCGCGCAGGGGGAGCAGCGGATGAGGTACGCGCACGAGGTCGGCAAGGTCAGGGCGGCAGAGCAAGCGCTCATGGCGCGGCTGCCCGACGGCGCCCTGATGCAGCGCGCCGCCGCCGGGCTCGCCTCGGTCTGCGCCCGCGTCCTGCCCGCCGTCTACGGGGCCCGCGTCGTCCTGCTGGTCGGCGGCGGCGACAACGGCGGCGACGCCCTGTACGCCGGCGCCCGGCTGGCCCGCCGCGGCGCGCGCGTCCGGGCCGTCCAGGCCGGCTCCAAGATCCACGAGGGCGGGCTCGCCGCGCTGCGCGCCGCCGGCGGCCGCCTCCTCGGCGGCGACCCCGCGGACGCCGTCGCCGGCGCCGACCTCATCGTCGACGGCCTCACCGGCATCGGCGGCACCGGCGCCCTGCGCGACCCGCACGCCCGCCTCGCCGCCCTCGCGTCCGCGGCGACCGGCACCGTCGTCGCCTGCGACGTCCCGAGCGGCGTCGACGCCGGCACCGGGCGCGTCGAGGGCGAGGCCGTCCACGCCGACATCACCGTCACCTTCGGCACCCACAAGCCCGGCCTGCTCATCGACCCCGGCGCGGCCCGCTGCGGCGTGGTCGAACTCGTCGACATCGGCCTCGGCGACGACCTCCCCGACCCCGACGTGGTCGCCGCCCGGCCCGCCGACGTCCGCCCGCCCGAACCCGGCCCCGAGTCCGACAAGTACCGGCGCGGCGTCGTCGGCATCCTCGCCGGCGGCGACGAGTACACCGGCGCGGCCGTCCTCAGCACCGGCGGCGCCGTGCACGGCGGCGCCGGGATGGTCCGCTTCGCCTCCGTGGCGCACCCCGTCGAACTCGTCCGGCAGCGCTGGCCCGAGGTCGTCACCACCGTGCTCGAGCCCGGCCCGCACGACCCGAAGGTCCTCGAACGCGTCGGGCGCGTCCAGGCCTGGGTCGCCGGCCCCGGCCTCGGCACCGGCGACGCCGCCGAGTCGCTGCTGGCCGCCGTCCTGGCCACCGACCTGCCCGTCCTCGTCGACGCCGACGGCCTCACCGTCCTCGCCCGCCGCCGCGGCCTGCTGCTGCGGCCCGCGCCGACCGTCCTCACCCCGCACGCCGGCGAGCTGTCCCGCCTCCTCGGCGTCCCCCGCGAGGACATCGAGGCCCGCCGGCTGGAGCACGTCCGCCGCGCCGCCGCCGAACTGTCCGCGACGGTCCTGCTCAAGGGCTCGACGACGCTGGTCGCCGAACAGGACCGCCCCGTCCGGGTGAACCCGACCGGCACCCCCCGGCTCGCCACCGCCGGCACCGGCGACGTCCTGTCCGGCCTGATCGGCGCGCTGCTCGCCGGGGGCATGCCCGCCCTGGACGCCGCCGCCTCCGGCGCCTACCTGCACGGCCTCGCCGCCCGCCTCGCCTCCGCGCCCCACCCGTCCGTTGCCGAGGCCCCCATCAGCGCCTACGACGTCATCACCGCCCTCCCCGACGCCTTCCGGAGCCTCTGAACCCCGCCTCCGCGTTGAACCGGGTGCGGGCGAGGTGCGTCAAATCGGGCAAAGGGCGCACGGGGGTGGGCCCTCCGGGGGACGGGGCCCGCCCGGGATGCTTCGGGCATGGCGCCGGGAACGGCACACTGGGTAACCATGAGGGTTCCTGCGGAGGCGCGCGTCGATCTGGACGCCATTGCCGCGAACGTCGGGCTGCTGCGCGAGCGCGCGGGCGGCGCCGAGGTGATGGCGATGGTGAAGGCCGAGGCGTACGGGCACGGCCTGGTGGAGGCGGGGCGCGCGGCGCTGGCCGGCGGCGCGACATGGCTGGGCGTGGCGAAGCTCGCGGAGGCGCTGGCGCTGCGGGACGCGGGCGTGGACGTCCGGACGCTGGTGTGCCTGGCCGTGCCGGGCGAGCCGTTCGAGCAGGCCGTGGCGCGCGGCGTCGACCTCACCGTGGGCGCGCCGTGGCTGGTGGACGAGCTGGTCCGGGCGGCGGAGGAGGCGGGGCGCCCGGCGCGGGTGCATCTGAAGGCCGACACGGGCATGACGCGGGGTGGCGCGCGCGGGCAGGACTGGCACGACCTGGTGGACGCGGCGCTGAAGGCGGAGGCGGCCGGGCACCTGCGGGTGGTGGGCGTGATGTCGCACTTCGCCTGCGCGGACGAGCCGGGTCATCCGTCGATCGGCACCCAGATCGGGGCGTTCACCGAGATGGTGGAGCACGCGGAGAAGGCGGGCGCGCGGCTGGAGGTCCGGCATCTGGCGAACTCGGCGGCCGCGCTGACGCTGCCGGAGGCGCGCTTCGACGTCGTCCGGCCGGGCATCGCGACCTACGGGCTCACGCCGGTGCCGTCCCTCGGCACCTTCGGGCTGCGGCCCGCGATGACGCTGGTCGCGGACGCGGCGCTGGTCAAGCGGGTTCCGGCGGGCAGCGGCGTGTCCTACGGTTACACCTACTTCACCGCGCGGGAGACGAACCTCGCGGTGGTGCCCGCCGGGTACGGGGACGGCATCCCGCGGCACGGGTCGAACGTGCTGGAGGTCCTCGCGGCGGGCCGCCGCCGGACGATCGCCGGACGGGTCTGCATGGACCAGTTCGTCATCGACCTCGGCGACGACGAGCTGGCGCCGGGGGAGGAGATCGTGCTGTTCGGGCCGGGCGACCGGGGCGAGCCGACCGCGCAGGAGTGGGCGGAGGCGCTCGGCACGATCTCGTATGAGATCGTCACCCGCATCGGGTCCCGGGTGCCGAGGACGTACCGGGGACGGACCAGGGGCGGCAAGGGGGCGTGAGCGTGGACGCTAGGAGCAGGCGGCGGATCGGCGTCGCCGGGGTCGTCGCGGGCGTCGGCGCGGCCGGGGTGGGCGCGGCGGTGGGGCTGCGGCGCCTCGCGGTCGGCCGGGTGCGGCTGCGTCCCGACCCGGACGCGGGCGAGCCGTTCGGCGAGCTGCGCGGCCGGGAGCTGGCCGTCCGCGCCTCCGACGGCCTGGAGCTGCACGCCGAGGTGGACGGCCCGGACGACGCCGGGCTCACGGTCGTGTTCTGCCACGGCTACTGCCTGAACCGCGACTCGTGGCACTACCAGCGCCGCGACCTGCGCGGACGGCTGCGGACGGTGTTCTGGGACCAGCGCAGCCACGGCCGGTCGGGGCGCAGCGACCCGGCGAGCGCGACGATCGAGCAGACCGGCGAGGACCTGTACGCGGTGCTGGAGGCGGCGGCGCCGCGGGGGCCGGTGATCCTCGCCGGGCACTCGATGGGCGGCATGTCGATCATGGCGCTGGCGGACGCGCATCCGGAGCTGTTCGGCCCGCGGGTCGTCGGCGTCGCGCTGGTGAACACCTCCTGCGGCGACCTGGCGGAGATGACGCTGGGGCTGCCGATGCTGCTGGCGAAGGTCGTCCGGCCGCTGGCGCCGCGGACGCTGCGGGGCCTCGGGCGGCGCGCCGACCTGGTGGACCGGGCGCGGGGGCTGGGCGCCGACCTGGCGTTCGTCGTGACCAGGCGGATGGCGTTCGCCGACAAGCACGTCAGCCCGACGGTGGTGGACTTCCTGGAGCAGATGATCAGGGCGACGCCGATCGACGTGATCGCGGAGTTCTATCCGGCGCTGATGGTGCACGACAAGCTGGACGCGCTGGAGACGCTGGGCCGGGTGCCGGCGCTGGTGCTGGTGGGCGGCCGGGACCGGCTGACCCCGCCGGAGCACGGCCGCCGCATCGCGGCCGCGCTGCCGGACGCCGAGCTGGTGGAGGTGGAGGAGGCCGGGCACGTGCTGCCGCTGGAGTACCCGGGCGTGGTGACCGGCGGGCTGCGGCGGCTCGTCGAGCGCGTCCGTCCCGGCTTCGGTGAGGACGAGGAGGAGCGCACGGCGTGAACGGCGTGGCAGTGTGAGCGGCATGGTGGTGACCGTCCCGACCGACCGGGACATGCGGGAGCTGGGGGTCCGGCTGGCCGGGCTGCTGCGGGCCGGGGACCTGCTGGTGATGACGGGGCCGCTCGGCGCGGGCAAGACGACGCTGGCGCAGGGGATCGGGGAGGGCCTGAAGGTCCGCGGCCCGATCACCTCGCCGACGTTCGTGATCGCGCGGGTGCATCCGTCGCTGGCGGGCGGGCCGGCGCTGGTGCACGTGGACGCCTACCGGCTGGGCGGCTCCGCCGAGCTGGACGATCTCGATCTGGACGCCTCGCTGGCGGAATCGGTGACGATCGTGGAATGGGGAGAAGGGCTCGCGGAGGGCCTCGCCGACGACCGGCTCGAAGTGATCATTTCGCGGGGGGACGAGCCGGGCGAGTCGCGCGTAGTAAGGATCGAAGGGGTAGGTGATCGCTGGCGCGACCTGCCCGCCGACCTGGTCTGAGAAGGATCAGAGATCTTCCCCGAATTCGGTAAGTGCTCCCGGACCACTTTGCTGTGAGATGTCGTACTCTTTGCCGGAACGAACCTCACCTTCACGACATATCAGAGATTTCCTCACAGCAGGAGTGGGATCCGGTGAGTGGCAGCCATCGCAGCGGCGAGGACCGCACGGGGGACGGCGAGTACGGGCCGTACCCGGGACAGGACGGCCGCCGTGCCTCGGGCACGGGCGGCCACCAGGCGAGCGCCGGGGGCTATGAGAGCGGCTCCGGCGGCTACCCCACCGCGCCCGGCACGCCCTCGTCCGAAGGCGGAGGACGGTCGTCCGGCGGCTACTCCACGGGCGGCTACCCCACCGGCCAGTATTCGACCGGCCAGTACTCGACGGGCGGCTACCCGACGGGCGGTTACTCCACCGGCGGGTACCCGGCGCAGGGCGGCGACAGCGGCCGCTACCCGGCGAGCGGCTACACCTCGAGCGGCGGCTACCCCACCGAGAGCGGCGGCTACCCCGGCCAGGGTGGCGGTTCGCCGTCCGAAAGCGGACGGTACTCGACCGGGGGCGGCGCGTACCCGTCCGGAAGCGGCCGCTACCCGTCCGGCGGGTACCCGTCCGAGAGCGGGAGCTACCCGATCGGCGACTACCGGACGGGCGGCAGCTACGAGACCGGGGCGGGCAGCGGCAACTACCCGGCCGACAGCGGCGGCTACTCCCGGCGGGACCGGTACGAATCCGACAGCGGCGACTACCGGTTCGGCAGCGGCGACCACCGCTCCGAGCCCGGCGGCCGGCGCTCGGACACCGGCGGCTACGCGTCCGGCAGCGGCGGCTACGCGACGGAAAGCGGGGGCTACCCGTCCGGCAGCGGCGGCCACCGGGCGGGCAGCGGCGGCTACCGGACGAGCACCGGCAGCCACCGGGTCGCCCGCGAGCGCCGCGGCGGCCGGCGCGGCGCGATCCTGCTGGCCGCGGGCGGCGCCGTGGCGGCCTGCGCCCTCGCCGTGTTCGTGCTCCTGCACGGGGTCGGCGGCGGCTCCGAGCACGGCACCGGCCAGGCCGTGGGCAGCGGCGCCACCGACAGCTCCCCGACCGCGAGCGGCGAGCGCACCGAGGTGCCCGACTCCTGCTCCGTCGTCGGCGGCGACCTGATCAACCGGCTCGCCCCCGGCGCCGAGCAGAACCCGGCCGACAACTACCAGAACAACGAGCAGCAGAACGGCTGCGTCTGGGGCGCGTACGCGGGCGACAACAAGCGGCAGCTCACCGTCGAGCTGCGCGCGATCGCCGGGACCGCCTCGCAGACCCCGACCGCCGTCGCGCAGAGCACGATCTCCGCCGAGCGCAGCGCCGACGAGTCCGGCAAGGCGCTGCTCGCCGGCCAGGAACTGACCCAGAAGAGCGACCTGCAGGGCGTCGGCGACGAGGGCTACCTGGTCTACAGCGTCGACAAGGGCCAGGGGTCCGGCGAGGCGATCACCAACGTGCGGCTGGCGAACGTCCTGGTCACGATCCACTACTCCGGCTCCGACGGCGGCGACCCGCTGTCGGCCAAGGACGCAGGTGACGGCGCCACCGAGGCCGCCAAGACCGTCCTGCAGGCGCTCTCCAAGGCCTGACCCGGCCCGCTGAGCAGCGCCGGCCCGCCCCGGCCTGCGGGGCCCGGGCGGCTCCGTCCCAGCTCGAGCACCGTGCAGGGCGGAGTCTGGACTAGGCTTACAACCCGTGCTGGTCTTGGCTTTCGACACCGCGACCGCCGCGATCACGGTGGCGCTCCACGAGTGGGTCCCCGGCGAGGGCGCGCGGCGCCGCGGCCGCGCCGAGGCCGTCGACCGGCGCCGGCACACCGAGCTGCTCACCCCCTCCATCCAGGCGGTGCTGGCCGAGGCCGGCGCGGCCCCCGACGCCCTCAGCGCCATCGCCGTCGGCGTCGGCCCCGGCCCGTACACGGGGCTGCGGGTCGGGCTCGTCACGGCCCGCGCGATGGGCGCGTCCCTGGGCGTCCCGGTGCACGGCGTCTGCACCCTCGACGCCATCGCCTGGGCCTCCGGACGCGGCGAGCCTTTCGCTGTCGCCACCGACGCCCGCCGCAAGGAGGTGTACTGGGCCCGGTACGCCTCGTCCCGCGCGCGCGCCACCGAGCCCGCCGTCGGCCCCGCCGCCGACGTCCTGAACGGCGCGCCCGACGGGCTGCCCGTCATCGGCGAGGGCGCCGCCCTGTACCCGGAGGTGCTCGGCGCGTCCGGGCACGAGCCGCTGCTGCCCACCGCGTCCGCCGTCGCTGAACTCGCCATCGCGCGGCTCGCCGGCGAGAAGGGCCCCGACCTGCTCCCGCCCGAACCGCTCTACCTGCGCAGGCCCGACGCGAAGGAGCCCGGCCCGCGCAAGAAGGTGACGCCCCGGTGACCGGCATGGCGACCGGCGTCGTGCTCCGCGCGATGACCTCGCGGGACCTCGCGGACGTCCACCTGCTGGAGCAGGCGTTGTTCCCCGACGACGCGTGGAGCCCGCAGATGCTCGCCGACGAGCTCGCCGGGCAGCCCGCCACCCGCCACTACGTCGTCGCCGAGGAGCCCGGCGGCGACATCGTCGGCTACGCGGGCCTCGCCGCCGCGGGGAGCCAGGCCGACGTGCAGACGATCGGGGTCCGCGCCGACCGGCGCGGCGCCGGGATCGGCGCGGCGCTGCTCACCGAGCTGATCGACGAGGCGTCCCGGCGCAACGCCGAGGCGGTGTTCCTCGAGGTCCGCGCCGACAACCCGGCCGCGCGCCGGCTCTACGAGCGGTTCGGGTTCTTCGAGGTCGGCGTCCGCAAGCGCTACTACCAGCCCGCCGACGTGGACGCGGTCGTGATGTGCCGCCGCCTGGAGCGCCGCCCGGTGGGCTTCACCAGGGGGAACGGATGATCCGCGAAGAGCCGCTCGTGCTCGGCATCGAGACCTCGTGCGACGAGACGGGCGTCGGCGTCGTGCGCGGGCACACGCTGCTGGCCGACGCGATCGCCTCCAGCGTCGAGCAGCACGCCCGGTTCGGCGGCGTGGTGCCTGAGGTCGCGTCCCGCGCGCACCTGGAGGCGATGGGCCCGACCGTCGAGCGGGCCCTCGCGGAGGCGGGTGTCGCGTTCACCGACATCGACGCGTTCGCCGTCACCGCCGGCCCCGGCCTGCCCGGCGCGCTGATGGTCGGCGTCGCCGCCGCCAAGGCGTACGCGCTGTCGCTCGGCAAGCCGCTGTACGGCGTCAACCACCTCGCCGCGCACGTCTGCGTCGACCAGCTCGAACACGGGCCGCTGCCGAAGCCGTGCGTCGCGATGCTGGTCTCCGGCGGGCACTCCTCGCTGCTGCTGGTCCCGGACGTCGCGGCCGACGTCCGCTCGCTCGGCAGCACCGTCGACGACGCGGCGGGCGAGGCGTTCGACAAGGTCGCGCGCGTGCTGGACCTCGGCTTCCCGGGCGGCCCGGCGATCGACCGGATGGCCCGCGAGGGCGACCCCGCCGCGATCGCGTTCCCGCGCGGCAAGTACAACGACGGCACCTACGACTTCTCCTTCTCCGGCCTGAAGACGGCCGTGGCCCGCTGGGTGGAGGCCAGGGAGCGCGCCGGCGAGCCCGTGCCGGTCGCCGATGTCGCCGCGTCCTTCCAGGAGGCCGTCGTGGACGTCCTCACCCAGAAGGCCCTCAAGGTCTGCAAGGACAACGGCGTCCGCGACCTGCTGATCGGCGGCGGCGTCGCGGCGAACTCCCGGTTGCGGGCCCTCGCCGCCGAACGCTGCGCGGCCGCGGGCGTCCGGCTGCGCGTCCCGCGCCCGAAGCTGTGCACCGACAACGGCGCGATGGTCGCCGCGCTCGGCTCCGAGCTCGTCGCCGCCGGCCTCGCCCCGTCCGACCTGGGCCTTCCCGCCGACTCGAGCCTCCCGATCGAGTCGATCACGGTCTGAGGGCGGCCAGCAGGGCGTCGAGGTAGTCCTCGAAGAGGGGGACCTTCGCCTCGTCGACGATGCGGCCGTCGTCCTCGGGGAGCAGGTCGAGCAGGCAGCGGACGTCCCAGTACGGGTGGTGCTCGTAACCGCCGGAGACCTGGTCGAACGAGGCGAGGAAGCGGTCGGCGACCGGCACGCCGTAGCGCAGCGCGAGGCCGCGGCGCATCCGGGCGACGTCGACCGCGACGGGCCCGGACGAGGCGTCCGACCAGTCGACGACCCCGGTCAGCTTGCCGTAGGACCACAGCGTGTTGTCGGGGTGGTAGTCGCGGTGGACGAACCGGGCGGGCGCGTCGGGGGCGGGCCCGGCGGCGACCTCGAAGGCGCGTTCCCACAGCTGCGGGCGCAGCGCGTGCTTGGGCGGGAGCCGCTGGTCGAGCCGGTTGTAGGGCACGTACGGCGGCATCGTGGACGCGCCGTTCAGGGCGTGCACCGGCAGCAGCGCGGCGGCCAGCTGGATGAGGTACTCGGGCAGGTCGTCGGGGGACGGCCGGGGCGGATGCCCGGTCAGCCGGCTGATCAGCAGCGCGGGGACGTCGCAGTGCGCGCCGGACGGGTCGGCGGCGACGAGCTCGGGGGTCGGGATCTCGCAGCCGGCGAGCAGCGCGAGCGCGGCGATCTCGCGTTCGGGGGAGAACTCGGTGTCGCCGTAGGAGCGGCGGCCGGGGCCCGCGTCCAGGCCGCTGTCGCGGCCGGTCCAGCGGCGCAGCACGAGCCGGTGCGCGCTGCCGGACGGCGTCTCGACGACGAGCGCGTGGTTGGCGTGCGCGGTGCCGCCGGGCAGCGGCCGCACCAGCCGCACCTCGGCGCCCGTGCCGAGGCAGCCCTCCACCCAGCGCAGGGTGGCGTGGCCGGGTGGGGCGCCGGTCGGCAGGCAGGGAACCGGTGTGCGAGTCACGAGATCCATGAAAACGGATTCCGAAAGGTATTGGGCGTGATTTTGCGAAGACGGAACGTAACAAAATGCACGTCATCGCGGGGTCTTGGTGGAGGCCCTCCGGTCATCACGCCGTTTACCGGGACAAACTCAACGGATCCAGTTGAGTATCCGAACCCCTCGGAGCGGGCCGGAGCGGGTCGGGGCGGAAGGACTCCGGGGAGGCGCGACGGGCGTGCGAGCGGGGCCGCGCCGCGACCCCGCCCGCACCGCGCCGCAGACCCCACTCGCTCCGCTTCCAGGGAGCCTGTGCCCCGGCGCTCAGTCCTTGCCGTCCCGGCGCGGGCGCAGCAGCGCCTCGGCCAGCGCGAGCATCGTCTCCTCCAGCGTCGACAGCCGCTTCAGCACGTCCTCGTGCACCGCGTTGACCTGCTTGGACACATCGTCGTGGACGCCGTCGACCTTCCGGCCGACCTCGTCCTCCACCCGGGAGAACCGCTTGGCGAACTCGTCCTGCACCGCCTCCGCCCGGCGCGTCACCTCGTCCTGCACGCCGTCCACCCGGCGGCCGAACTCCTCCTGCGCGCCGCCGACCTGCCGGGCCACGTCCTCCTGCATCCCGGCGACCTGCTTGGCGACGCCCTCGTGGATGGCGCCGACCTGCCGGCTGACGTCCTCGTGGATGTCGCCGATCCGCTTGCCGAAGTCGTCGTGCACCCCTGCGACCTGCCGCGCCACCTCGCTGTGCACGGACTCGACCTGCTTGGTGACGTCGGAGTGCACCGACTCCACCCGGCGGGACACGAGGTCGATCTGCGCGGTGAACTCCTCCAGCGCCGCGTCGACGCGCTTGGCGACCTCCTCGTGGATGCCCTCGATCCGCTTGCTGACGTCCTCGTGCACGTCCTCGAACCGGCGGGAGAACTCGTCCATGCGCCGGGCCACGTCGCTGTAGGCGGTCTCGGCGATCTGCGACATCGTGGCCTTGACCTCGTCGCGGTCCGGCCGGGCGCGCAGCTCCTCGATCAGCGGGTCGACCGCGTCGGCCAGGTGCTTTTCCAGCGCGTCGAACCGGTCGCCGTGGTCCATCGGCGGCCGCCGCGCCAGCTCGCCCAGCACCCGGTGCATCTCGGCGATCTCCAGCGTGGCCGGGAGCCGGCCGATCCGCTCGCCCACGCCGTCGATGCGGCCCTCGATGCTCTCGAACCGGCCGTCCAGGCCCTCCAGCTTGCCCGACACGCCCTCGATGCGCCCGTCGACCCCGTCCAGCCGGCCGTCCAGCCCGTCGAGCCGGCCGCCGACGCCCTCGACCCGCCCGTTGACCGCCTCGAGACCCTGCTCCATCCGCTCGGCCATCTCGCCGAGCGCCTGGTCGACCCGCGCCGTGACGCCGTTGATCGAGTGCTCCAGCCGCTCGGACCGGTGCCCGAGCTCGGCCAGCGACTTGTCCAGCCGGTTGAAGCGGACGGACGCGGCCTCCATGCTGCCCTGGAGCTTGTCCAGCCGCTTGGTCATCTCCTCCATGCGCTGCGACGCCTGCTGCGTGGCGTCGGTGATGTGCTGCGCGGAGTCGAGGACGGCCTGGATGCGGGTCAGGCCCTCGTCGACGTTCTCGGCGACGACGCCGACGTCGGCCCACAGCGCGGGCAGCTCGGCGACCGGCTTGACCCGCTCGCCGAGGCCGTCGATGTGCTCGGCCAGCCCCTCGGCCCACTCGGGGGGCTTGCCGACCAGCTCGTCGACCTGGCCACGCACGCTGTCGAGCTGCCCGGTCAGCCCGGTGAGCTCGCGCTCGCGGACCTCGCGGAGCAGCCACTCCATACCCTCCAGCCGCTGGCGGATCTCGTCCAGGACCTGACCCTGTGAGCGCTGTTCATAGACGTGGTCCTGCGCCGCACGGGCGAGCAACTCCCGCATCCGATCCGAGACCGGTTGACCCCCCGTCTGCAGGAAGTTGTGATTCGTTTCCACCCGATGCTCCTTCGTGTGCCGGACGCGTCGAAATGGCGCACGGCAATGAATCGTGAAGTCGCCACTGTAGTGCGTGTGAAGCGCCGCTATAACGGGTAGCAGAGAACGTCGCGGGTTCTGCGGAATGCGCCTGTTATCCCGATGATGCGAATTGACGGTGATCATCGTTCATAAGGTGATTTCTATGATTCGAGGGCTTCGGGGTGAATGTGGTGTTCGGTTCCGTCGCCGGGCCCGCGCCCGGGCGCCGCCGGAGCGCCCGCGGCGGGGACTCTGTCCGTACATCTCGTCCAACATCGGCAGTTCCCGAGCCGGCCCTCCGGCACGGCGCCCCGGCGGGCGACGGCTCCGCCCCGCACGCCCCCGCCCGGCCCGCCGCCATTCCGGGCCGGCATTCGTGGGCGGCCGGAACCCGATCGCTGAACCTGCCTTGGTGTTTCGCCGTTCGTCGATCCCGCCGCGCCGATTCGGCGGGCCGTCGCGCGCACCTTGCCGGCCACCCGGAAACCCTGGTGAACGCAATGCGGAAAGCGCGAATGATTTGCGCGGCCATGGTGCGTCGCGCGGACGCCCTTGGCGTTCCGGCGCCGCGCGGAAGATCTTTGGACCGTTTACCGGGCGCGGCCCGCCGCGGGCGGGTCGGCGTCCTGCGTACCCGGCCGCCGCGCGGATACCGGCAAGGGGTGCTGGACGGGGCGGGCGAGCAGCGCGACCGGGTCCCGGCCGACCCGCGTCACCACCACCGTGGTCTCGGCCTCGCCGAACCCGGCCCGCCGCCCGCCGAAGCCGAGGTCGCGGCGGAGCCGGTCCACGTCGACCGCGGAGCCCCGCTTCTTGATCGTCAGCACGCCGGTCCCGCGGCGCCGCAGCTCGGCCTTGAGCCGCTTCACCGCGAACGGCAGCACACCGTCGATCTCGTAGGCGGACGCGAACGGCGTCGGGCGCAGCTCGTCGGACGTGACGTAGGCGATGTGCGGATCCGCGAGCCCGCCGCCGACCAGGTCGGCGACCTCCGCGACGAGATGCGCTCGGATGACCGCGCCGTCCGGTTCGTAGAGGTAGCGGCCCCAGGGGCGGACGTCCGGATCGCCCAACCCCGCCGGGACCAGCGTGACCGGCTCCGCATCCGACGGGGCGCCGGGCGGCAGGAGGGTGGCGCGGCGGCCGACGTCCCCGGCGAGGCCGCCCAGCCACAGCGCGGCCTCCTTCACGTCACCGCCGACCGACACCCACTCCGCCTCCGCCCCGTCCGGCACGGCCTCGTGCGGGATACCGGGCGCGACCTTCACGCACGCCGCCGGCGCCCGTCCCGCGAGGCCGAGGACGGCGTCGAGCGGCGGCTCGTAGGAGCGCGGGTCGAAGACGCGGCCCCGCGCCGTGCGGCGCCCGGGGTCGGCGAACACGGCGGCGTATCCGTCCGGGTCCTCCTCCAGGGCGTCGCCTACGCGCACGCGCACGAGGTCGTCCAAGCCGAACGCCGTCACGTTGGCCCTGGCCACCTCTGCCGTCAATGGGTCGCGTTCAACGCCGTCCCCCGTCAAACCCATCCGCGAACGCGCCATAAGGTCGGCACCGATGCCACACCCCAGTTCCAGTACGCGCGCGCCCGCGGGCAGCCCCGACGCGAACCGGCGCGCGCGATGCGCCGCCACGCTCGCACGCGTCGACTGCTCCAAGCCCGCCGGGGTGAAGTACATGCGGCCGGAATCGGACCCGAACTTCGCCTCGGCTCGCCGCCGCGACCGCACCTGCGTCAGTGCTGCCGCGACCAGGTCCGCCCCGTACCGCTCGCGCAGCCGCGACGCCGTGCCGAGCAGACCGGCCTCCGAGATGTCCGCTTCGCCCGCCTCCGCGAGAAGTGCCTGGCCGGCGGGGGTGAGCAGCTCCCGGAACGACGCGATGTCCATGCCTGGACCGTACCGACCGCGGCGCACCGGTGATCCGCGGGTGAACGGGCGGGAACGCCGCGGGCCGTGCCTCCGTGTCCGTGTTGACGGGCCAACGGGCACGGCATAGTCTCACTGACTGGCACTCTCCCCGCGAGAGTGCCAACACAGCGACAAGGTCGGTCTGGCACCCGCGACGACAGGCCGGTCCAGGGTCGCCTCTCTGTCACATGTGCCGGCGGCCGGCCACGGCCGCCGAGGACCAATCGAAGGGGAGGTCAGATCGTGACGACCGCCACCAAGGTTGTTCTCAAGCCGCTCGAGGACCGCATCGTCGTCCAGCCGCTTGAGGCCGAGACCACCACCGCCTCCGGGCTGGTGATCCCGGACACCGCCAAGGAGAAGCCGCAGGAGGGCACCGTCCTCGCCGTCGGCCCGGGCCGCGTCGACGACAAGGGCGAGCGCGTCCCGGTCGACGTCAAGGTCGGCGAGGTCGTGCTCTACAGCAAGTACGGCGGCACCGAGGTCAAGTACAACGGCGAGGACTACCTCGTCCTCTCGGCCCGCGACGTGCTCGCGGTCATCGAGAAGTAATCACCGAGACGTGATGCGCCCGCCCCGGCCCGCGCCGCCCACCGGCGGGGCGGCCGGGGCGGATCGCGTGACATAGGAGTTAACCCCATGGCGAAGATCCTGGAGTTCGAGGAGGACGCTCGCCGGGCTCTTGAGCGCGGCGTCAACGCTCTCGCGGACGCCGTCAAGGTGACGATCGGCCCGCGCGGCCGCAACGTCGTCATCGACAAGAAGTTCGGCGCGCCGACCATCACCAACGACGGCGTCACCATCGCCCGCGAGGTGGAGCTGGAGGACCCCTACGAGAACCTCGGGGCCCAGCTCGCCAAGGAAGTGGCGACCAAGACCAACGACATCGCGGGCGACGGCACCACCACGGCGACCGTCCTCGCCCAGGCCCTGGTCCGCGAGGGCATCCGCAACGTGGCCGCCGGCGCCTCGCCGCTCGGCCTCAAGCGCGGCATCGACGCGGCCGCCCAGTACGTGTCCGACCAGCTCCTCAAGTCGGCCCGCGAGGTCGACGAGAAGGGCGAGATCGCCCACGTCGCCACCATCTCCGCCCAGGACGCGCAGATCGGCGAGCTGATCGCCGAGGCGTTCGACAAGGTCGGCAAGGACGGCGTCATCACCGTCGAGGAGGCCCACACCATGGGCCTCGAGCTGGAGTTCACCGAGGGCCTCCAGTTCGACAAGGGCTACCTGTCGCCGCACATGGTCACCGACCCCGAGCGCATGGAGGCCGTCCTCGAGGACGCCTACGTGCTGATCGTGGACGGCAAGATCTCCAACGTGCAGGAGTTCCTGCCGCTGGCGGAGAAGGTCGCGCAGACCAAGAAGCCGCTGCTGGTCGTCGCCGAGGACGTCGAGGGCGAGGCCCTCGCGCTGCTCGTCGCCAACAAGATCCGCGGCACCTTCACCTCCGTCGCCGTCAAGGCGCCGGGCTTCGGCGACCGCCGCAAGGCGATGCTGGGCGACATGGCCACCCTCACCGGCGGCCAGGTCGTCAGCGAGGCCATCGGCCTCAAGCTCGACTCGATCGGGCTCGAGGACCTCGGCCGCGCCCGCCGCATCACCGTCACCAAGGACGCCACCACCATCGTCGACGGTGAGGGCTCCGCGGACGAGATCACCGCGCGGGTCAACCAGATCAAGGTCGAGATCGAGAACTCCGACTCCGACTGGGACCGCGAGAAGCTGCAGGAGCGCCTGGCCAAGCTGGCCGGCGGGGTCTGCGTGCTGCGCGTCGGCGCCGCCACCGAGGTGGAGCTGAAGGAGAAGAAGCACCGCCTCGAGGACGCCATCTCGGCGACCCGCGCGGCGATCGAGGAGGGCATCGTGTCCGGCGGCGGCAGCGCGCTGGTGCACGTGGCCAAGGAGGGCTTCGACACCCTCGGCCTGTCCGGCGACGAGGCCACCGGCGCGGACGCGGTCCGCCGCGCGCTGGTCGAGCCGCTGCGCTGGATCTCCGAGAACGCCGGCCAGGAGGGCTACGTCGTCGTCTCCAAGGTCCAGGACCTGCAGGCCGGCCACGGCTACAACGCCGCCACCGGCGAGTACGGCGACCTGATCGCCCAGGGCGTCATCGACCCGGTCAAGGTGACCCGCTCCGCCGTCACCAACGCCGCGTCGATCGCGGGCATGCTGCTCACCACCGAGGCGCTCGTCGTGGACAAGCCCGAGGAGGAGGAGCCGGCGGCCGGCGGCCACGGGCACGGCCACGGGCACGGCCACTGATCATCCGATCTCGGCGGGCGAGCGGCTCGCCCGCCGCGGAGATCACCGAGGCCCCCGTCCGGAACCGGACGGGGGCCTTCGCCGTCCCGCCGTCCCGCCGTCCCGCCGGTGGCGGTTCCGGCACTCTGCGCGCTCGGATGACAGCAATGCGTGGTATTTTCGGGCTCGTCCCCGCACTGTGACCATTCCGTTGCCGACGACAGTGGCGACACGCCCGGCGGTGCTGGGCATCATGCTTGACGTGACCGAGGGAAGCTACGCCGGGACCATGACCGCGCGCGCTGTCGAACCCTCGGGGGGACCGGCCCCTCCGCCGCGCCACGACACCGGCCGCCGCATGCGCGTGCTCCGCGCGGCGAACGAGGACGGCGGCGACCTCCGGGAACTCGCCAACCTCGCCGTCCAGGGCGACCCGGGCGCGATCGAGGTGCTCATCGGCGAGGTCCGCCCGATGATCGTGCGCTACTGCCGGGCCCGCCTCGGCCGGGTCTCCGGGCAGTACCACATCGCCGACGACGTGGCCCAGGAGGTCTGCATCGCGGTGCTGTCGGCGCTGCCCCGCTACCGCGACATGGGACGCCCCTTCGCGTCCTTCGTCTTCGGCATCGCCTCGCACAAGATCGCCGACGCGCTGCGCAGCGCGGTCCGCGCGGCCGTGCCCACCGAGGACCTGCCCGACGGCCCGGACGACCGCCCGGGGCCCGAGGAGACCGTGGTCCGCTACATCGAGGCGCAGCGCGCCCGCGACCTGCTCACGCGGCTTCCCGACCACCAGCGCGAGCTGGTGCTGCTGCGCGTGGTGGCGGGCCTGTCGGCGGAGGAGACCGGTAATGTGCTGGGCATGTCCGCGGGGGCGGTACGGGTCGCGCAGCACCGGGCCCTGGCCCGGCTCCGCGCGATGGCCAGAGAGGAGTCGATCGCTTGACGGAGCGGAGCCCTGGCGCCCCGGATCCGGTCGGGCCTTCGAACTCCGGCGCGGCCCGCGAGCCGGGGAACCGGCCGCCGGCCCCGGCGGTCACCCTGCTCGCCGACCTGGGCGCGGTGCGCCGTACCGACGCGATCATCGACGCGCTGGCGGCGCGGCGCGCTGTCGGCTCCACCGCCCGTTCGGCGGCTGACCGCGCGGTGGCCGACCGTGCGGGAGGCGAGCGCGCCGCGGCCGATCGGGCCGCCGCCGAGCGCCTTGCCGCCGCCGGCGGCGACGAGGCCGCCGCCGACCCCGCCGTCCGGCTGCTGCGGGCGCTGATCGCCGACGTCGACGACCAGGACCCCGGACGCGGAGCCGCCGGCCCGCCCGACCCCGGTCCCGGGACGCCGCCGTCCGCACCCGGGCCCAAACCGCGCCGCCGCGGCCCCCGCACCATCGTCGCCCTCGGCGTCGCCGGCGCCGTGCTGGCCAGCACCGGCGTCGCCGCCGCCGGCGGCGGTGCCACCGAGCGCGCCGCGGCGGCCCCGCCCGCGGGCAGCGGCGCCGGCGTGTCCGGCCCCGCTGAACGGCACGCCAAGGACACCGACGCGGGCACCCACGCCGACTCGCGTCCGCTGCCCTCCGCCCCGGCGGCGCCCGCTCCGGACGCGGACCGTCCCGCCGCCAAGGCACCCGCCACCGGCGACCCCGGCCGCCAGGACTTCGACCGCATCAAGCGCCACCTCGAGAAGTTCATCCCCGGCGCCGACCGCCCGCACCGGACCGCGCCGCGCCGTCCCGGCACACCGCGCTCGGCCCCGGCGATCCGCCCGGACTTCCCGTCGGCCCCGTCCGACGACGACACCCGCCGCGCCATCGACGACATCCGCAAACGCGCCCGGCAACGCCTCGACCAGTACGGAACCCCCGACCCGGACTGACCCCGCGGCGCCCCGATCGCCTGCCAGAGACCGATCGATCACCGCCCGGCTTACCGGAAATCCCGCCCGGCGGCGGTCAGTTCTCGTCCCGGCCCTCTTCGCTGTCGATCACGCCGTCGACGTAGCCGCGCGCGTACTCCCAGCTCACGTAGTCGACGGGGTCCGGGGAGAGGGCGGGCTCGTGCACGCGCGGGAGACCCTGGTCGAGCAGGTGGCGCAGGTTGCCGTGCAGCAGATCCCAGTCGATGTAGTGCAGCTTGCCGCAGTCGGCGCAGTCAACGGTGAGGCCGCGGACCCCGAGCGGCTCCAGCAGCGCCCGGAAGACCTCCAGGTCGGCGAGGTCGGCCAGCACGTCCTCGCGCTCGGCGACGCTCAGCGGCGCGGCGTCCTCGCCGGGGTCGCCGAGCGACGCCGCCGGATCCTCCGGGTCTCCGGCGAACGGGTCGAGCGGGGCATCGTCGTGCACACTCTTACGCTACTGCGCGCCGCACCACCTGGTGCACCCCCCGGTCCCTTCTGTGCGCGAACAATCACTCTGCGTGGCCGCGACGAGGTCCGCCGGGGCCCGCGGCGCCCGTCCCGCGGGGAATGCGGGCGCGTCCGGTACGCGTTACGCGGTGTCATCAAGGCCACGTGCCCGGTGTCCGCAACAGCCCGTCCCGGCGCGGGACGACGGCCTAACATGGGGACAGGGTCGCCGTGACCTGGCCGTATACCGCCACCACTACGGAAGGCAACCATGAACCCCGCCGCCGAGCCCGCCAAATTCCTCCCGCAGGGCCTGACCTTCGACGACGTGCTGCTCCTTCCGGGCTATTCGGACCTGCAGCCGGGGGAGGCCGACACCACGACCCGGCTGACCCGGGAGATCTCGCTGCGGATCCCGCTGGTGTCGGCGGCGATGGACACGGTGACCGAGGCCCGCACGGCGGTCGCGATGGCGCGGCAGGGCGGCATCGGCGTGCTGCACCGCAACATGTCGATCGAGGAGCAGGCCGGCCAGGCCGACCGGGTGAAGCGGTCCGAGGCCGGGATGATCACCAACCCGGTGACGTGCCTGCTGGACGCGACCCTCGCCGACGTCGAGGAGCTGTGCGCCCGCTACCGGATCTCTGGCGTGCCGGTCACGGACGTACGCGGCGTACTGGTCGGCATCGTGACGAACCGCGACATGCGCTTCGAGACGGTCCTGTCCCGTCCGGTGCGCGAGGTCATGACCCCGATGCCGCTGGTCACCGCGCCGGTGGACGTGTCGCGGGACGAGGCGTTCCGGCTGCTCGCGGGCAACAAGGTGGAGAAGCTCCCGCTGGTGGACGCCGACGGCCGGCTCAAGGGCCTGATCACCACCAAGGACTTCACCAAGAGCGAGCAGTACCCCGACTCCACCAAGGACGCCGACGGCCGGCTGCTCGTCGCCGCCGCGGTCGGCGTCGGCGAGGACGCGATCAAGCGCGCGCGGGCCCTCATCGACGCCGGCACCGACGTGATCATCGTGGACACCGCGCACGGCCACTCCAAGGGCGTCGCCGACACCGTCGCCGCGATCAAGTCCAACGCGCCCGTCCAGGTCGTCGGCGGCAACGTCGCGACCTACGCGGGCGCGAAACTGCTGGTCGACGCGGGCGCGGACGCGATCAAGGTCGGCGTCGGACCCGGCTCGATCTGCACCACCCGGATCGTCGCCGGCGTCGGCGTCCCGCAGCTCACCGCGATCTCCGAGGCGGCCCGCGCCGCCAAGGAGGCCGGCGTGCCGGTGATCGGCGACGGCGGCCTGCAGTACTCCGGCGACATCGCCAAGGCGCTCGTCGCGGGCGCCGACACCGTGATGCTCGGCAGCCTGCTCGCCGGCGTCGAGGAGTCCCCCGGCGAGCTGATCTTCGTGCACGGCAAGCAGTACAAGTCGTACCGGGGCATGGGCTCGCTCGGCGCGATGCGCAACCGGGAGCGCGGCGCGTCCTACTCCAAGGACCGCTACGCCCAGGCCGACGTCTCCGCCGAGGAGAAGCTGATCCCCGAGGGCGTCGAGGGCCAGGTGCCCTACCGCGGCCCGCTCGCCAACGTCGCGCACCAGCTCGTCGGCGGCCTGCACCAGTCCATGTGGTACGCGGGCACCCGCACCATCCCCGAACTGCAGGAACGCGGCCAGCTCATGCGCATCAGCCCCGCCGGCCTGCGCGAGAGCCACCCCCACGACATCCAGATGACCGTAGAAGCCCCCAACTACCAGGGTCGCTGACCCCCGCAGCACGCCCCGGCTCCAACACGACCCGGCTCCAACACGGCCCGTGCGGTGCGGCCCGTGCGACACAGTCCGTTCAACACGGTCCGTGCGGCGCGGCCTGCGCGGCGCGGGGTGTGCGGGGCGTTCCGTCCTGGTCGCGGGGTGCGGTGCGACCTGCCGTAAGCTCTTGCGGGGCTTGTTCGCGCCGCCGGCGGGAACAGCACGCTTGTCCGCGAGGTGGAGGAAGGGCGCAGTGGCTGCTGAGGTGGAGATCGGCCGGGGCAAGAGCGGCCGGCGGGCGTACGCCTTCGACGACATCGGCATCGTCCCGTCGCGCCGCACGCGCGACCCGGAAGAGGTCAGCGTCGCCTGGCAGATCGACGCCTACCGGTTCGAGATGCCGCTGGTCGTCGCGCCGATGGACAGCGTGGTCAGCCCCGCCGTCGCGATCGCGATGGGCCGGATGGACGGCCTCGCCGTGCTCGACCTCGAAGGCCTGTGGACCCGCTACGAGGACCCCGAGCCGCTGCTCGCCGAGATCACCGAGCTGGACGACGCCCGCGCCACGCAGCGGCTCCAGGAGATCTACACCGCGCCGATCCAGGAGGAGCTGATCGGCCGCCGGATCCAGGAGATCCGGGACGCCGGCGTCACCGTCGCCGCGCGGCTGTCCCCGCAGCGGACCGCGCAGTTCCACAAGGCCGTCATCGACGCGGGCGTCGACCTGTTCGTGATCCGCGGCACCACCGTGTCCGCCGAGCACGTGTCCGGGCGCGCCGAGCCGCTGAACCTCAAGCAGTTCATCTACGACCTCGACGTCCCCGTCATCGTCGGCGGCTGCTCCACCTACACCGCCGCGCTGCACCTGATGCGCACCGGCGCCGCCGGCGTCCTCGTCGGGTTCGGCGGCGGCTCCGGGCACACCACGCGGACCGTCCTCGGCGTCGCCGTCCCGATGGCCACCGCCGTCGCCGACGTCGCCGCCGCCCGCCGCGACTACATGGACGAGTCCGGCGGACGGTACGTGCACGTCATCGCCGACGGCGGCATGACCAACAGCGGCGACATCGCCAAGGCGTTCGCCTGCGGGTCCGACGCCGTCATGGTCGGCTCCCCGTTCGCCCGGTCCAGCGAGGCGCCCGGCCGCGGCTACCACTGGGGCAGCGAGGCCCACCACGGCGACGTGCCGCGCGGCACGCGGCTGCGCCTCGGCACCATCGGCTCGCTCGAGCAGATCCTGCACGGCCCCTCGCACGTCGCGGACGGCTCCATGAACCTGATCGGCGCGCTGCGCCGCGCGATGGCGACGGCCGGTTACACGGAGTTGAAGGAGTTCCAGCGGGTACAGGTCGTGGTGGCGCCGCGCCGGTCCACCGACTGAGAGCGACCCCACGCCGAATCGGGCGTTTCCTGGGTGGACCCGACCCTACTGTTGGGTAGGTACTGCGTGTGAACGAACCGATCTGGGGGGAATCGCGATGACGGGATCACCTGTGACCGGCCTCGGCAGCTCACGGCTCGGCCCCGCCGAACGGGCCGCCGCGCTCGACCGGATGGGCCGCGAGGAGTTCGACGTCGTGGTCGTCGGCGGCGGGATCGTCGGGGCCGGCGCGGCA
Organism: Actinomadura physcomitrii; assembly: GCF_008923205.2. Taxonomy (GTDB): domain Bacteria; phylum Actinomycetota; class Actinomycetes; order Streptosporangiales; family Streptosporangiaceae; genus Spirillospora; species Spirillospora physcomitrii. The sequence continues at coordinate 110,809 of NZ_WBMS02000021.1, forward strand.
CTGGACGCGGCGACCCGCGGTCTCACGGTCGCGGTGGTCGAGGCGCGCGACTTCGCGTCCGGGACGTCGTCCCGGTCGTCCAAGCTGATCCACGGCGGGCTGCGCTACCTGGAGCAGTACAACTTCGACCTGGTCCGCGAGGCGCTCACCGAACGCAGCCTGCTGCTTCAGCAGATCGCGCCGCATCTGGTCCGTCCCGTCCCGTTCCTGCTGCCGACCACCCACCACGTGTGGGAACGCGCCTACTTCGGCGCCGGCGTCGCGCTCTACGACCTGCTGTCGCTGCAGATGGGCATGTCGCGGGGCGTCCCGCACCACCGGCACCTGACGCGCCGCGGCGCGCTGCGGCTCGCGCCGTCCCTGCGCAAGGACGCCTTCACCGGCGCCATCCAGTACTGGGACGCGCAGGTCGACGACGCCCGCTACGTCATGACGGTGCTGCGGACCGCCGCCGAGTACGGTGCGCAGATCGCGTCCCGCACCCAGGTCCTCGGCTTGCTGCGCGAAGGCGAGCGCGTCACCGGGCTGCGCATCCGCGACCTGGAGGGCAACACCACCAGCGAGGTCCGCGCGAAGCAGGTCGTCAACGCCACCGGCGTCTGGACCGACGACATCCAGGAGCTCGTCGGCGGACGCGGCCAGATCCACGTCAAGGCGTCCAAGGGCATCCACCTCGTCGTCCCAAAGGACCGCATCCACTCCTCGACCGGGATCATCCTGCGCACCGAGAAGTCCGTGCTGTTCGTCATCCCGTGGGGACGGCACTGGATCATCGGCACCACCGACACCGCCTGGGACCTCGACAAGGCCCACCCCGCCGCGTCCAAGGCCGACATCGAGTACGTCCTCGACCACGTCAACGCCGTCCTGAACACCCCGCTCACCCACGACGACGTCGAAGGCGTGTACGCGGGCCTGCGCCCCCTCCTCACCGGTGAGACGGAGGAGACGTCCAAGCTGTCCCGCGAGCACGTCGTCGCCCACCCCGTCCCCGGCCTCGTCCTGGTCGCGGGCGGCAAGTACACCACGTACCGCGTCATGGCGAAGGACGCGATCGACGCCGTCGCCCACGGCCTCGACGGCAAGATCCCCGAATCCTGCACCGACCGCGTCCCGCTCGTCGGCGGCGACGGCTTCCAGGCCATGTGGAACGCCCGTCACCGTCTCGCCGCCCGCTCCGGCGTGCACGTCGCTCGCGTCGAGCACCTGCTGCGCCGCTACGGCACCCTCACCGACGACCTCCTCGAACTCATCTCCGACAAGCCCGACCTCGGCAAGCCCTTGAGCGGCGCGGACGACTACCTGCGCGCCGAGGTCGTGTACGCCGCCAGCCACGAGGGCGCCCGGCACCTCAACGACGTCCTCGCCCGCCGCACCCGCATCTCCATCGAGACGTGGGACCGCGGTGTCGGCGTCGCCCAGGAGGCCGCCGACCTCCTCGCCCCCGTCCTCGGCTGGTCGAAGAAGCAGCGCGACCGGGAGATCGAGTACTACCGCAAGCGCGTCGAAGCCGAACGCGCCTCCCAGACCCAGGACGACGACCAGGAAGCCGACGCGAGCCGCCGAGGCGCCCCCGACATCGTCCCCACGGCCATCTGACCACCCTCAACCACACGGGCACTGCAAGCCCCCACGCTTGCAGTGCCTCGCGCCCTGCCGCCACGAGAACCCCCCCCACGAACAAACCCGCAAACCAAACCCGCGCCCTCCCACCCCGCATGCACGCCGCCCATGCACGCCGCCATGCGCGCCGCCCGTGCGCGCCGTCCCACCGCGCGGCCCGGTCGCGCCAGCGCGCCGCCTCACCGCGCCGACCGTGGGGGAAATCTCTCCGAGCGTGGAAGTTGATTTTGGCAAGTAGGTGATCGGTAGGTAGGTCATTCATCGATTCCGGGGGGATTCGAAGTCATGACCGTGATCGAGGGGAATGGGAGTGTTGCCCAGGCTGGTCGGCGGGTGCGGCTGGGTTGGTGCCGACGCCGGCCGGGGTCTTGACCAGCTGCACCAGCATGCTGCCCTCGCCGGTCGGCCGCAGCCACCCCGTCCCGTCCTTCGAGCGCTCCAGCAGCACGTCCAGCATCTCGTCGCCCAGCAGCTCCCGGATCGGCACCTCCCGGCCGGCGTTGGACGACCTGCGCGTGGCCGTGTCGGGCGAGCGTGGTGGTCGAGCTGGTCAGGCGACGGTGCATCGACCTTGAGGGCCGACCTGTTGCGGGCAGGGTCGGCCTGACCGGTCCCAGCGGGTGGGCTGGGACCGGTCAGCCAGGTCAGCCGTCGCTCTGCCGCCTGCTCTGGAGGGCCAACGGAGTCGTTTGGCCGCTGTGTTGAGCGACGGTATCGGTCGGACCGCCGGTCGGCCGCTTGGCTGTCGTGCCGGTCGCGCCGAGTTGGTATCTCATCCGAGCCGGCTGGTCGGCCGGCTCGGGGAGGCCGGGCCGGTCGGCGGGTCAGCTGGCTGCTCGGCCCAGCATGAGGTCGATGCCGGTCGAATAGAGGTCGGCGGGGACACGGTCCGGATCGAGCAGGTGCTGGAAGGCCAGGCCGAAGTCCAGCGCCATCGCCAGGGCCGCGCGCTCGGACGGGGCGATGCCGTCCACATCGCGCAGCTCGCTGGCGAGGTGGGCGCGGCGCTCGGCGTACCAGTCGGCGATCCGCCAGCCCGCCGCGTAGTCGCGCATGCCGTACAGCCAGAACTCCACCAGCAGGAGCGCGAGCCTGCGGGCCGGGTCGTCGGAGCCGTCGCGCGAGGCGTTGCGGCCGGCGCGCTCGGCGGCGCCGCGCGCCTGGTCGGCGGACCGCAGCTCGTCGCAGACGTCCGTGCCGAGCCGGTCGCTGGTGAAGCGCTCGAGCAGGGCCAGCAGTAGATCCGTCTTGCCGGCGAAGTTGGAGTACACCGCTCCCTTGGTGAGCCCGGCCGCTGCGGCGATGTCGTCGAGCGAGGCGCCGTGGATGCCGCGCTCCGCCCACAGGCGTTCGGCGGCCGACAGCAGGGCGGTCCGTGTCTGCTCGCGGCGCTCCTGCCGCGCGTTCACCTGGCCTGGCCGTCCCGACCCGCGGGCGGGAGGCCGGCCTTGGCCGGCGTCTCGCCGGAGTGTTCGCTGCTCCGTGGCGACGGAGCCGCCGCCGAAGCCGGAAGGCGGTGTTCCGCCCGGCATGCCCGGCGGCATTCCGTTCTCCGGCTCGCCGGTTCTGGCGGCGGGGACGGTGGTGCGCGGGGACGCACCGTTGCCGAGCTCGCCGGGGCGGGTCGTCGTGGCGACCGCTCCGCCGACGGGTCCGTCCGGGAGCGTGGCGGTTCCGGCCGTGGTCTCTGTGGGGGGTGCGGACGGGCTGGTGCTGCCGCCGCTGGGCGGGCGCGGGGAGCGGGGGTCGCTCGCGTCCGTCGGGTCACCCTCGGGCCGTAGGTCGCCGTGGGCGTCGTTCATGTGCTGTTCCCTCCGCTGCCGTGGGCGCGCGTCCACGACGCTCCTGACGCGCGGCAGCGAACGTCCGGGAGCGGCGAGATGGGCGCCGGATTCTCCTCCTGTTCTCGGAATACACCGGTCGGACGCGGTCAGTCCCGTAGTTGCGCAACTCCGCCGGGGTTGGAACGGTCCGTTCGGTGGACGGTTGTCAGTGCCGGACTAAGAAACCCCTGGAAGGTGGGGCATTTCACGGCAAGTCCGCTGTTACCTGCGGGTAGCCAAAAATGGCCAGGGGGTCATACCCTGCCTGCATGGCATCCCCGACGGTCCCTGCCAAAGGCGAGGCAGAGCACAAGCTCCCGCAGTCCCTGATCGACCGGCTGGCCTCCCATGTCGCTTCGGGCGGCGCCGAGACGGTGACGATCCCCAGCCCCTTCACGGGCGAGCCGCTCGCGACGGTCCCGCTGTCCGGGGCCGACGACGTCCGGGCCGCCTACGAGCGGGCCCGCGAGGCGCAGCGCGCGTGGGCCGCCTTGCCGGTGAGCGAGCGCGTCAAGCCGTTCCTGCGGCTGTCGGACGCGCTGGTCGACCGGCGCGAAGAGATCCTGGACATCATCCAGCTCGAGACCGGCAAGGCCCGCCGCCACGCGATGGAGGAGTTCCTCGACGTGGCGCTGTGCTCGCTCTACTACGCCCGCCGCGCCGCGAAGCTGCTGAAGCCGCGCCGCAGGCAGGGCATGATGCCGGGCCTCACCCGCGTGCAGGAGCTGCGGCACCCCAAGGGGGTCGTCGCGCTGATCTCGCCGTGGAACTACCCGTTCGCGCTCGGCGCCAGCGACATCGCGCCCGCGATCATGGCGGGCAACGCGGTGATCCACAAGCCGGACACCCAGACGTGCCTGTCCAGCCTGTGGGTGCTGGACCTGCTGGTCGCGCTCGGGCTGCCGCGCGACGTGTGGCAGATCGTGGTCGGCGACCCTGGCGAGATCGGCGACCCGCTGATCGACAACGCCGACTACGTGTCGTTCACCGGCTCCACTCGCGGCGGCAAGGCGATCGCCGAACGCGTCGCTCCCCGGCTGGTGTCGTACTCGCTGGAGCTCGGCGGGAAGAACCCGATGATCGTGATGGCGGACGCCGACGTCGAGCGGACCGCGCGCGGCGCCCTCCGCGCGTGCTTCACCAACGCCGGGCAGCTGTGCATCTCGATCGAGCGGATGTACGTCCACGAGGACATCTACGACCGGTTCGTTCCGCGCCTCGTCGAGCTGGTCAAGGGCATGAAGCTCGGCACCGGCCTCGACTTCGAGGCCGAGATGGGCTCGCTGACCTACCAGCGCCAACTGGACGCCGTGACGCGGCACGTCGACCAGGCGGTCAAGGAGGGCGCGACCGTCCTCGCCGGCGGCAAGGCCCGCCCCGACGTCGGCCCGCTGTTCTACGAGCCGACGCTCCTCGCCGACGTCAACGGCGACATGGACCTGTGCGCCGCGGAGACGTTCGGCCCGGTCGTCGCGATCTACAAGTACCGCGACGAGGACGAGGTCGTCGCCCGCGCCAACGACACCGCCTACGGGCTGAACGCCTCGGTGTGGACGAAGAAGCCCGCGCGGGCGCGCCGCCTCGCCGCGAGGATCCAGGCCGGCACCGTCAACATCAACGACGGGTACGGCGCCGCCTACGCGTCCTACGACTCGCCGATGGGCGGGATGAAGCAGTCCGGTGTGGGCCGCCGCCACGGCGCCGAGGGCATGCTGAAGTTCACCGAGGTGCAGACCGTCGCGAGCCAGCACATCATGGACCTCGAGCCGCCCGGCTCCGTCGGCTACGACAAGTTCGCCGACGTCATGGCCACCGGCATCAAGCTGATGAAGAAGCTGCGGATCAAGTAAGGATGGCAGTGAAGCGGGACTATGACGTGCTCGTCGTCGGGTCGGGGTTCGGCGGGAGCGTGTCGGCGCTGCGGCTGACCGAGAAGGGGTACAAGGTCGGCGTGATCGAGGCGGGCCGCCGCTTCGACACCGCCCCGTCCGCTGCCCCCGGTGCCCGGTACCCCGCGCTGCCGAAGACGAACTGGCGCGTCTCCCGCTACCTGTGGGCGCCCGCGCTCGGGCTCACCGGCATGCAGCGGCTGCACCTGATCCGCGGTGCGAAGTCCAGCCGGGTCCTGGTGATGGCCGGCGCGGGCGTCGGCGGCGGATCGCTCAACTACGCCAACACCCTGTACGTGCCGCCCGCGCAGTTCTTCCAGGACCGCCAGTGGGCGCACATCACCGACTGGCAGGACGAGCTCGCCCCCTACTACGACCAGGCCAAGCGGATGCTGGGCGTCGTGGAGAACCCGACCACGACCGAGGCGGACAAGGTCATGAAGAAGGTCGCCGACCGGATGGGCGCGGGCGGCACCTTCGTCAAGACCCCGGTGGGTGTCTACTTCGGCCGTGGCGCGGGCATCGAGAGCGGCGACCCGTTCTTCGGCGGCGTCGGCCCGCGTCGCCGCGGCTGCATGGAGTGCGGCGAGTGCATGGTGGGCTGCCGCCACGGCGCGAAGAACATGCTCACCGAGAATTACCTGTACCTCGCCGAGAAGGCCGGTGCCCGGGTGATGCCGCTCAGCCGCGTGACCTCGGTGAAGCCGCTGGCGGGCGGCGGCTACGCCGTCGAGATCGTGCGGACCGGGTCGTTCGGGCGCAACCGCAGGACGCTCACCGCCGAGCAGGTGGTGTTCGCGGCCGGCACCTACGGCACGCAGAAGCTGCTGCACAAGCTCAAGAGCACCGGGCTGCTCCCGCGCCTGTCCGAGCGCCTCGGCGTACTGACCCGTACCAACTCCGAGGCCATCCTCGGCGGCGGCCGCGCCAACGGCGCGCCCGGCCCGGACTTCTCCAAGGGCGTGGCGATCACCTCCTCCTTTCATCCGACTCCCGAGACCCACATCGAGCCCGTCCGCTACGGCCGCGGGTCCAACCTCCTCGCCGGGCTGCAGACCCTGCTGATCGACGGGGACCGGCCCGGCGAGCGGCACACCCCCCGGATCCTGAAGTTCGCGCGCGAGGCGGTGCGCCGCCCCCGTGACCTGATCCAGCTCTTCGATGTGCGGCACTGGTCCGAGCGGACGGTGATCGCGCTGGTCATGCAGTCCCGGGACAACTCGATCACGCTCCGCCCGAAGAAGGGCCCGTTCGGCTGGGACGTTCGCGCGTCCGCGGGGCACGGGGAGCCGAACCCCACCTGGATCCCCGAGGGGCACCGGGCGACCCGGCTGATCGGCGAGGAGATCGCCGGGATCGCCGGCGGCACCTGGGGCGATCTGTTCGACATCCCGATGACCGCGCACTTCCTCGGTGGCTGCGCCATCGGCGACTCCGCCGAATCCGGCGTCATCGACGCCTACCACCGGGTGTACGGACACCCCGGCCTGCACATCGTGGACGGCTCGGCGGTCTCCGCCAACCTCGGCGTCAACCCGTCCCTCACGATCACCGCGCAGGCCGAACGCGCGATGTCCTTCTGGCCCAACCGGGGCGAGGCCGACACCCGCCCCGAGCTGGGCGACACCTACCGAAGAATCACCCCCGTCCTTCCCAAGAATCCCGTCGTTCCCATGGACGCTCCAGCGGCACTCCACCTTCCCATCGCCGAGATCACCTGACCGGTCCGCGTTCCGGTTCGTCCCCGCCTCCGCACCGGAACGCGGCCGGCACTTCGTGGCAGGCCCACCGCGTCCCATGCTCACGCCCCGACCACGACCGGGGAAGTAGAACGTCATTCTGTGGATAAACCCGCTGACGCTGCCGGGCGGAAGCCATGCCGGCCGTCCGCCCAGACCGATGCGGCCTTGAGTTGCCGCAAGCCGGGCCATGACGCGTGCCGAGCGGTACCGCCCACCAGGAGTCACGCGTCGCGGTGCTGAACGATGCTTAACCGCCCACTCCCGGCGGAGTGACCCTTTCAAAGGTGGTGGCGAGGCCGCCGGGTGCCGGCGGCAGGCTGGCCCTGTGCCGGGCGCTCGGGGGCGAGTTGGGTGCTAGGCGCAGGTTCGTCTTGATTATCGGGGTGCGCCAGCGGGGATGGAGAACGTTCGCCTGTAGCTGCTCGGGGTCGTGCCCATCTCGTCGGCGAAACGGCGTCGGAAGTTGGATGTGTCCGGGAAGCCAGTGGCGGACGCCACGGACTCGATGGTCGCGTCCGTCCGCTCGAGCAATGCGCAGGCTGCCTGGATGCGGCGCCGCAACAGCCATCGGCCGGGTGTCTTGCCGAGCCGCCGCTCGAAGAGGCGCGCGAGGGTGCGGGGCGAGACGGCGGCCTAGGCGGCGAGTTCGTCGACGTGGATCGGCCTCTGCAGGTTCGCCTCGGCCCAGTCGAGAGCAGGGGAGAGAGCACTCGTCCGGCTCCGACGTCGGTGCGCGGCGGGACGCGGGAGTACGGGCGTTGGCCGCCGTTGCGGTGCGGTAGAAGCACCATGTGCCGCGCGATGTCGTTGGCGTATGCGGCACCGAAGCCGCGGCGGACGAGGTGCAGCGCCAAGTCGATCGCCGCGCCGGTGCCTGCGCTCGTTGCGACGTCACCATGGTCGACGTACAGCGCATCCGGTTGGACGGTCACGCCGGGATAGCGCCGTGCGAGTTCGTCCGCCATGCGCCAGTGGGTGGTCGCGGTACGGCCGTCAAGGAGTTTCATAGCGGCGAGTGCGAACGCGCCAGAGCACATGCCGACGATGCGGGCCGCGTTCATGGGCCTGCCTCACGGCGCGGGCGAGCCGTGAGGACGGGTGGGCTTTCCGGTCGGGCCAGCCGCTGACGAACACGGAGTCGGCCTCGGAGAGGATCTCGAGACCGTGCTGGACGAACATGCGGTAGCCCGCCTTGGCCGCCAAGGCGCCCGGCCTCTCGGCGCAGGAGCGAAACGAGTAGCGGGTCTCGACGCCCGGGTGGTCGATGCCGAAGACCTCGGCGAGGCCTCTCAGCTCGAACGTCGACTGGGGCGGCGTGACCAGCGCAGCGACGCGGTGGAGCATGGCGGCAGGGTAATCCTGGTTCGCGACTATTCAGCCACTGGTCCCCTGGGCACCCGACGGAGATCGTGGAGGCATGAGCAATGACAACACCGTGAGCTGGGCGGGCACATGGCGCAATCAGTACGGGTCGACGCTGGTCATCGCTGATGATGCCGACGGGGGATTGCGCGACACCTTCACACGCGTGTGACGTCGCGGAAGGGGCGTGCCCGGCGCCGGAGGGGGTGGGTCTCCGGCGCCGGGACGTGCCGGGTCAGGCGCGGTAGGCGGCCCACTGGTCCTGCATGCGCTGGGTCTGGCCCGGCGTGAACTGGTACATGCAGGAGTCGTAGCTGTAGTCCATGAAGTTGTGGATGGGGTCCAGGCCCGAAGAGGAGCAGGTGTCGCGGCCTGTGGGGCAGCCCGAGGCGGGGCTCTGCTCGGCGGGGGTGTCGGAGACCCGGTCGCCCTGGCCGCTGCAGCCGCCCTGGAACGTGTGGTACAGCCCCATCCAGTGGCCGACCTCATGGGTCGCCGTGTCGCCCTCGTTGTAGTTGGTGAGCGGTCCGCCGGGGAGGCTCTGGTAGTGGATGACGACACCGTCCATCTTGGGCTGGGAGCGGTAGTCGCTGGGGAACGTGGCCCAGCCGAGGAGGCTGTCGCCCAGGTCGGCGGTGTAGAGGTTGAGATCCTGGGCGCTTCCGGTGTGGAGCGCGTTCTTCATCGCCGTCTCGTTGCCCTCGGGGTCGGAGAACCATGCCGCGTTGTTCGTCCGCTTGATGGAGGCGAGGGTGAAGGAGACGCCGCTCGGCGCGTAGGCGTCGTTCAGGACGTCGAGCTGCTCGTTGAGCGTCGCGTCGGACAGAGAGCCCGTGCTGCCGCTGGTGATGACCTGGAAGTGCACCCGGACGGTCATCGCGGCGGCGGCCTTGAGGCGGCCGGACGTGGCGACCTGCCCGAGACGGTCGTGGAAGTCCTTCTCCATCGCCGTGACCTTGGCGGCGCCGGGCTGGTGCCGTTCCGTGGCGTGGGAGCCGGCGCGGACGCGGGCCTGTGCGGCGGCCGTCTCGGAACTGCACTTCGCGCCCGGGACGGGAGCGGACAGGGCGGGGGCGGCCGCGGGCGCGTAGGCGGTGAACGCGGCGAGCATCCCGATGGCGGTGGCGATTCCAGCGCGTTTCATGGAACTCCTTGGGGGCGGCGCGTCCGGTGGGGCGCGCGGGGGAGCGGAGTCATCGCTGGAACTAGGGTGATTGGCGACAAGGGGCGCGTCTTTGGCAAATCTGGACGAATAGGGACGGGAAATGCTGAATGCGGCGCCGTAGCGCGAGCGGCGGATCGTCGGACCGGCGGGGTGGCGTGGCCGCCGGATCGCCGAGCCTCCGGCGTCCGCGCCGGAATGTCGGACGGACGGCGTAACGTCATCCCATGAACGCCGGGGACGAGGCCGAGCGGATCCTGGGCGAGCTGCGGGCCCAGGCCGATCCGGTGCGAGCCGACAGCGAGAGGCGCTACCTGAAGAGCGACCTCGCGCACATCGGAGTGCCCGTCCCGGCGCTGCGGAAGGTCGCCCTCTCGGCGGTGAGGGTACGGCCTGCGCGCCATGAGCTGCTCGGGCTCGTGGACGCGTTGTGGACGGCGACTGACGACGGCCGTCCCGTCCACGAGGCCCGTATGGCCGCCGTGGAAGTGCTGGCCAAGCGAGTGGAGTCGCTCGAGCCCGGCGACCTGGCCGTGGCCGAGCGCCTCATTCGCGACTCGGAGAGCTGGGCACAGGTCGACCATCTCGCCGAGAAGGTCGTCGGCCGTCTGGTCCTCCGCCACCCCGGCTTGGGCACGGCGCTGGACGCGTGGGTCCGCGATCCCTACATGTGGATAAGGCGCACGTCGCTTCTGGCGCTACTACCAGGTGTCCGCGCAGGAACCCCCGACCTGGACCGCCTCACCAGATACGGGGACATCCTCATAGACGAAAAGGAGTTCTTCATACGCAAGGCGTTGGGATGGGTGCTACGAGAGCTGTCGAAGAAGGATCCGGACTGGGTGACGGCATGGGTGGAGCAGCACATCGCCCACGTCTCAGGTGTCACGATGCGCGAGGCCGTCCGCCGCCTGCCGGCTCCTGAAGCCGACCGCTTGCTCGCCGCCTACAAGACCCGCTGAACCCCTCTCCAGCCAGGCGGGAGGGGCATGCCGGTTGGGTGGTCCGCGGATCTGGAGGGTGTTGGCGGGGTGGTCAGCGGCGGTAGGCGGCCCAGACTTTGTGCAGGCGGGCGCCCTGGCCGGCGGTGAAGGAGGTCATGCAGGTGTCGTAGCCGTAATCCATGAAGTTGTGGACGGGGTCGCTGCCGGGCGCGGGGCAGGTGTCCTTACCGGACGGGCAGCCGTTGGTGGGGTCACGCTCGGCCGGGGTGTCGGAGACCCGGTCGCCCTTGCCGCCGCAGCCGTCCTGGAACGTGTGGTACAGCCCGAGCCAGTGGCCGACCTCGTGGGTGGCGCTGAAGCCCCGGTTGAAGTTGTCGATGGGGCCGCCCGGCATGCTGCCGTAGTGGATGGTGACACCGTCCATCTTGGGCTCGGACTTGTACTTCCACGGGAAGGTCGACCAGCCGAGCAGGTCTCCGCCGATGCGGGCGCTGTAGAGGTTCAGCGTCCCCTTGCCGCCCTTGCGGAGCTTCGGCTTGTAGGTGCCCTCGTAGCGTTCCGGCTCGTCGAACCAGGCGGCCCTGTCGGTGCGGCTGATCGCTTTCAGGTGGAACGTCACGCGGGTGTTCGCGCCACCGTACCGGCCGCCGTAGGACGCGTTCAGCACGCTGATCTGCCGCTTGACCACCGAGGTGGGGACGTTGCCGGTGGAGCCGTCGTGCAGCACGTGGAAGTACACCGGCACGCTGATCTCGCCGGCGGCGCGCAGGTCGGTGGGGGTGGACTGGTCGTCCGGGCGGTCCATGGCGCCGAGGCCGAGGCTCCTGAGGGTCTGGCCGAGGCGCTGTTCGACGTTCGCGGACTCCGAGGGGGTGAGGGCGTTGCGCTCCCGCACGTGCGCGTCGGGCCGTCGCAGCCGGGCGTCCGACGGCGCCGCGCAGGCGTTCGGCGCGTCGGGCCGGGCCGGCGCGGCGGCGCGCGACGCGTCCGCGCGCGACGCGTCGGGGTGTGCTCGCCCGGCCGTGGCGCTCGCGCCGGCCGGACCGGACGGTACGGCGGGGACGAGGGCGGCGATGAGGGCGGCGGCGGCGAGCAGCTTCACGACACTCCTAGGGGAGGACGCTGAATGCGTACGGACAGCGACTGGACACAGGGCGTTATCAAGACGTATCAGAGAGAAGTCCTGCTGCGCGTGTGATCAAGGTAAACGGATGCCGACCGTTTTCGGCCAGTCGCCCAGTGTGACCGGCGTGGCACGGGCGCGCGCATCGGCCCTGGATACCGCCCCGTAGACTGGAGGTCTTTCCAGGCCGTGCGAAAGGCGTTGTTGGTGGCCGTAGACCAGTCCTTTGACACCGTTCTCGTCGTCGACTTCGGCGCGCAGTACGCGCAGCTGATCGCGCGGCGGGTCCGTGAGTGCCATGTGTTCAGCGAGATCGTGCCGTCCACCATGCCGGCGGCGGAGATGCTCGCCAAGCGGCCGAAGGCGATCATCCTGTCGGGCGGGCCGGCGTCGGTGTACGAGCAGGGGGCGCCGGCGGCGCCGGACGGCCTGTTCGAGCTGGGCGTGCCGACCCTCGGCATCTGCTACGGCCACCAGGTGATGGCGCAGGCGCTCGGCGGGACGGTGGAGAACTCCGACGTCGCCGAGTACGGCGGCGCGACCGTCGCCGTGACGTCGCCGGGGATGCTGTTCGCGGGGCTGCCGAACGAGCAGGCGGTGTGGATGTCGCACCGCGACTTCGTGCGCGAGGCGCCCGCCGGGTTCACGGTCACGGCCAGCACGGACGTGACGCCGGTCGCCGGCATGGAGGACCGGGACCGCGGCTTCTTCGGCGTGCAGTTCCACCCGGAGGTGCTCCACACCGAGAACGGCATGGAGATCCTGCGGCGGTTCCTGTACGAGGGCGCGGGCTGCCGGCCGAACTGGACGATGGTGAACATCGCGGACGAGTCGATCGAGGCGGTCCGGGAGCGGGTCGGCGGGAAGCGAGCGATCTGCGCGCTGTCGGGCGGCGTCGATTCGGCGGTGGCGGCGGCGCTCGTCCAGCGCGCCATCGGCGACCAGCTGACCTGCGTGTTCGTCGACCACGGGCTGCTGCGCAAGGGCGAGCCGGAGCAGGTCGAGAAGGACTTCGTCGCGGCGACCGGGGTGAACCTGCACGTCGTGGACGCGCAGGACCGGTTCCTCGCCGCGCTGGACGGGGTGAGCGACCCGGAGCAGAAGCGGAAGATCATCGGCCGCGAGTTCATCCGGGTGTTCGAGGAGGCGGCGCGGGAGATCGTCGGCGAGGACGCGGCGGAGCCCGTCGAGTTCCTCGTGCAGGGCACCCTCTACCCGGACGTCGTGGAGTCGGGCGGCGGCACCGGTGCGGCGAACATCAAGTCGCACCACAACGTCGGCGGGCTGCCGGAGGATCTGCAGTTCAAGCTGGTGGAGCCGCTGCGGACGCTGTTCAAGGACGAGGTGCGGGCGCTCGGCGAGCAGCTCGGCCTGCCGTCGGAGATCGTCTGGCGGCAGCCGTTCCCCGGCCCCGGCCTCGGCATCCGGATCATCGGCGCGGTCACCCGCGACCGGCTGGACATCCTGCGCGACGCGGACGCGATCGCCCGCGAGGAGCTGACACGGGCGGGCCTGGACCGCGACATCTGGCAGTTCCCCGTGGTGCTGCTGGCCGACGTCCGGTCGGTGGGCGTGCAGGGCGACAGCCGGACGTACGGCCACCCGATCGTGCTGCGCCCGGTGACCAGCGAGGACGCGATGACGGCCGACTGGGCGAAGCTCCCGTACGACCTGCTGCAGAAGATCTCGACGCGGATCACCAACGAGGTCCGTGAGGTCAACCGGGTCGCCGTGGACATCACGTCCAAGCCGCCGGGCACCATCGAGTGGGAGTGATCCCGGGACCGCCGTGACCCCGGAACCGCTGTGACCGCGTGGTGCGGTGACATGGTTCGGTGACCGGGTGGTGCTGTGACCGGGTGGTGTGCTGGTGGCGGGACCGTGCGGTGGCGTGGTTTGTCGGGGAGTGCGTTGTGCCGTGGGGCCGCTTCTGACCCGTGTGGCAAGTGATGCCGGGCCCGCGTCGGCTGAGGTGCGGTTTGTGCGGGATGAGCGTGAGGCCCGGATGCGGAGTCGCATCCGGGCCTCACGCTCTGCGCGGGGGTGTCAGACCGTGGCGGGGGCCAGGGCGGCCTCGGCGTCCAGGGTCGCGGCGGTCGCGTTGACGACCGCGGCGATGCGCAGCGCCTCCTGGACGAGCTCGCGGGACAGGCCGGCCTCGCGGACGACCTTCTCGTGCGACTCCAGGCACCGGCCGCAGCCGTTGACCGCCGACACGGCGAGGCACCAGAGCTCGAAGTCGACCTTGTCCACGCCGGGCTTGCCGATGATCGACATGCGGAGCCTGGCGGGCAGGGTCGCGTACGTCTCGTCGCCGATCAGGTGCGTGGCGCGGTAGTACACGTTGTTCATCGCCATGATCGACGCGGCGCCCTTGGCGGCCTCGAAGGCCTCGGCGGACAGGTGGTCGCCGGCCTCCTCGGCCAGCTCGCGGATGACCGTGGCGCTCCGGGCGGCGAGGGCGCAGGCCAGCACCGTCCCCCACAGCTGCTGCTCGGTGAGCTGCGAGGTGGTGGTCAGCGAGCCGAGGTTGAGCTTGGTGTCCTTGGCGTAGCCCGGAAGGGCGCCCTTCAGCGCGTCAACGCTCATGATCTCCAGTCCTTTCGTGCGGACGGCCGGCCGCGCGCGAGCGACCGGCCGTCCGGGGCCGGGCCGCTGCGGGGCGTCGGGGCGCCGTGGCGGGCCGGCCGGCGAGGGTGAGGCGGTGGATCAGGCGCCGGCCATGAGCTTGGCGGCGTCGAGCGTCTCCTCGCCCTTGTTCCAGTTGCAGGGGCACAGCTCGTCGCTCTGCAGGGCGTCGAGGACCCGCAGGACCTCCTTGACGTTGCGGCCGACGGAGCCCGCGGTCACCATGGCGAACTGGATCTCGTTGTTCGGGTCGACGATGAAGGTCGCCCGCTGTGCGACGCCGTCCTCGGTGAGGATGCCGAGGGCCTCGCACAGCTCGCGCTTGAGGTCCGACAGCATCGGGAACGGGATCTCGCGCAGGTCCGGGTGGTCCTTGCGCCAGGCGAAGTGGACGAACTCGTTGTCGACGGACGCGCCGAGCACCTGGGCGTCGCGGTCGGCGAAGTCCTCGTTTAGGCGGCCGAACTCGGCGATCTCGGTCGGACAGACGAAGGTGAAGTCCTTGGGCCAGAAGAAGATGACTTTCCAGCCCTCGTACGTCTTGTGGTTGATCGTCTCGAACGCCTTGTCGGGATCGAGCGAGACGCAGGCGGTCAGCTCGAACTCCGGAAACTTGTCCCCGACGGTAAGCACTCAGGCTCTCCTCTGTTGACGTGACGAACCCCCGGCCACGAGCAGGCCGGGGGAGGTACCAGTAGGTTGCCTGACCAGCGCCCTCAAGAGAAATCGATCAAGGCGACGACACTGATAGGCAGAGCTTATGAGTCGCGCCGGGAGTGCCTTCTTCCCCCAGCCAGGGCGGTGCGTCTCGGTGTCGCGGCAGCGCGGCTACGTCAGCGAGCTGCTGGCGGGGAAGTGGAGATCAGCGTCGTCTACGCGGCCCCTGAACGCTGCTCGGGATGTGAGGACCGTGCTAGTACTACATGCCTGGATCTCGATGGGCGATTGAACGATTGCGCTGCGTGATCGGGCGGGGTGGGTGTAGCCGTATTGGTATGCCTGACCCCTGCGAGTTCGACGGTGCGGTGACGCCCGCTGACCTGGATGAGTGGAAGACCGAGTTCGAGGCGCTGTGCGTGTGACCGGCGGGTATTGTAAGGCTGCGGTCATCAATCGACGACGCGGTGATAGGGGACGGTTATCGGCAGGCCGACGGTGTCGCAGCTCCGGGCGTTCCTCGCGCTGGCCGAGCATCTGCACTTCCGGGACGCCGCCGCCGCGCTGCGGATGAGCCAGCCCGCGCTGTCGGGCGCGGTGGCCGCGCTGGAGGAGACCCTCGACACCCGCCTCGTCGAGCGGACGACCCGGCGGGTGCTGCTGACCCCGGCGGGCGAGCGGGTCGCGCGGCGCGCCGAGAACGTGCTGGCGGAGCTGGACCGGCTGGTCGAGGAGGTCAGGGCGGTGCGCGGGCCGCTGGTCGGGCCGCTGCGCGTCGGGGTGATCCCGACCGTCGCGCCGTACCTGCTGCCGGTCGTGCTGCCGCGGCTCGCGGAGGAGTTCCCCGACCTCGAGCTGTCGGTGCACGAGGAGCAGACCGGCCACATCGTCGCCGAGCTGATGGCCGGGCGCCTCGACGTGGTGCTGCTCGCGCTGCCCGCGCCCGGCCAGGGCGTCACCGAGCTGCCCCTCTACGACGAGGACTTCGTGCTGGTCACGCCCGCGTCGTTCGAACTGGACGCCGGGGCCGTGCCCCGCGACGCGCTGACCGAGCTGGACGTGATCCTGCTGAACGAGGGGCACTGCCTGCGCGACCAGGCGCTGGACGTCTGCCGGGAGGTGGGCGCGCGGGCGCCCGCGGCGACGTACGCGACGAGCCTGGCGACGCTCGTCCAGCTGGTGTCGGGCGGGCTCGGCGTGACGCTCGTCCCGGAGACGGCGCTGGCGGTGGAGACGCGGCGGGCGCCGAACCTGGCGCTGCACCGGTTCGCGGACCCGGCGCCGTTCCGGCGGATCGGGCTGGGGTTCCGGTCGACGTCGCCGCGGGCGGAGGAGTTCGAGGTCCTGGCGCGGGGCGTCCGTGCGGCGATCGCGGACCTCGGCCCGGAATGCCGGGTCAGAGCGCGGTAAAGGGACGGCAGGGCGGGTCAAGTCTGCGTCAGGGGACGGCCCGGCAATGGCGATCCGCGTTCGTGTGATCACTTCGTGTCACCATGCTCGGTGTGGCGGGGTTTCCGCTCTCGCTCGGCGGCGGCTCCCGTCCATCCGACCTACTGGCATGAGCGAAGCGAACCGGGGGTGCGGGGGGTTCGGCCCCCCGTCCCTAGGAGGCCGCATGTCCCCGAAGCTCAGCGTCGTCGTCCCGTTCCACAACACCGAGGAGTATCTGCGCGCGTGCCTGGAGTCGATCGCCGGGCAGTCACTGCGCGACCTCGAGGTGATCATGGTGGACGACGGGTCGGACGACAACGGCGCGGTGATCGCGAAGGAGATGTGCGACCGCGATCCGCGGTTCCGGCTGCTGGCGCGCGGCAACGAGGGGCCGGGGCCGTCCCGGAACGCGGGGGTGCGGCTGGCCAAGGGGGAGTACCTGGCGTTCGCCGACGCCGACGACGTCGTCGAGCGGGACGCCTACAGCAGGTTGGTCGGTTCGCTGGAGCGCACCGGGTCGGACATGGCGTCCGGGAACGTCGAGCGGATGGACGCCGACCGGACGTGGCAGTCGGTGCTGCACAGCGGTGTGTTCACCGAGACCCGTTTGAAGACGCACGTGTCGTCGCATGGTTTGCTGATCCGCGACCGTACGCCGTGGAACAAGGTGTACCGGCGCTCGTTCTGGGACCGCGCGGAACTGGCGTTCCCCACCGGCTTCTATGAGGACCCTCCGGTGACGGCGCGCGCGCACGCGCTGGCCGATTCCGTGGACGTGCTGAGCGACACCGTCTACTACTGGCGCAAGCGGCCGGGTTCCATCACCGAGGACCGCTACGACTGGGGCAACCTCTGCCAGCGCCTGCGTTCCGCGCGCGTGGTGCGGGAGGGACTGGCCTCCTATGCGCCGCAACTCGTCGCCACCTACGACGAGCACGTGCTCATCGACATCGAGCTGCGCGTCGTCCTGGACGCCCTGCCCAGGACCGACGACGAGAACCGCGAGGAGCTCGTCGCCATGGGCGCGGCCCTCGCGGAGGGCGTCCACCCGCGCGTCGTCAGGAAGCTCCCGTCGATGACGCGGCTGCAACTGCACCTGCTGTGCCGCAAGAGGCTGCCCGAGCTGATGGACGTGCTCCGGTTCGTCCAGCTCGGCAAGCACAACGACACCGCGCGGGTGCGGCGCGGGCTGCGGCACCGCTGGTACGCCGAGTACCCGTTCTTCGAGGACGAGGAGCGCGGCGTCCCGCTGCACGTGTACGACGTGACCGACGAGCTGAAGCCGGCGGCGGCGATCGACCGGGCGACCTGGGTCGGCGGGCGGCTGCGCCTGGAGGGGCACGCCTACATCCGGCACCTGGACTCCTCCAGCGAGGACGGCTCCCGGATCCGGCTGTGGCTGCTCGCCTCCAACCGGCGCGGGCTGATACGGGTGCCGATCCGGCGGGTGCGGCGGCCGGACGTGACGGCGCGGACGCGGCAGTCGGTGGTGTCCTACGACTGGTCGGGGTTCGTCGCGGAGATCGACCCGGCCGCGCTGCGGATCTTCGGCCGGTGGCGGGACGTCGACTGGATCCCGTGCGTGGAGATCGTCAACCGGGGGCTGCGGCGGCGCCGGACGTTCGCCAACCCGCGGCCGAGCGCCCGGCAGTGGCCGGACGACCGGGAGTGCGCGCCGGGCGTGCTGGTGCAGGGCGTGGCGGCCAAGCGCCGGTTCGTCGTGCAGGTGCGCCGGACGGAGGCGACGGTGGCCGGGTCGCACGTGGAGGGCGACGAGCTGTGGCTGGACGGCTGGAGCCGCACGCCGGTCGGTGCGGACGCGCGGGTCACCGCGGTGCCGAAGGCGGGGCGCGCCACGGTGGCGGGGAAAGTCGAGCCGGCCGAGGGCGCGGCGGACGGCTGGTACGGGTTCCGCGCGAAGCTGCCGGTCGGCGCGCTGGCGCGGCACCTCGGCGACTGGGAGATCACCCTGCCCGGCGGCGTCCGCCCGTACCTGGAGGAGGACGCGGCGGGCGCGGTGTACCCGGCGCCCTGCGGTGAGCTGGAGGTGGCGCGGACGCGGCGCAGCCAGGTCCGGGTCGTCGTGCGTGCCGGCGCGCCCGCGGTGGACCGGGTGTCGTGGTCGCCGGACGGGCTGCTGCGACTATCGGGGACCTGCGTCGACCCGGCGAGCCGTCCGGAGGCCCTGGTGCTGCGGCGGCGCCGGTCGTGCGAGGAGCACACGGTCGCGCTGCGCTGGGAGAGCGACCGGTTCACCGCGACGTTCGCGCCCGAGCGGATGCCGGTGCTGGGGCTGTCGCGCCCGCTGGTGTCCGGCCGCTGGGACGTGTTCGCGTCGCTCGGCGAGGCCGAGCGGCCGGTGGTCGTCCGCCGGCACGCGCTGCGGACCCTGCCGGAGCCGACCGAGACGGGCCTGCACCGGGTCGACGTCCGCGTCTACAAGACCGATCAGCTCCAGCTCCACATCCAGACGGCCCTCGACGACGACGAGCGCGGCCCCTACGCGCAGGCGAGGATCCGGTCAGGGCACTACAGGCGGCACCTGAACCTGCCCGTACGGGACCTTGCCGTGTTCGACGCGTACAAGGGACGCCAGTACGCGTGCAACCCGCGCGGCATCTACGACGAGCTTCGCCGCAGGGAACTGGACATCGACTGCGTGTGGGTCACGGAGAACGGCCAGTTCGGCAAGCCCGCCGGTGCGCGGACCGTCCTGGCCGGTTCCCGCGAGCATTACGAGGCTCTCGCCAGGGCGCGGTTCGTGTTCGGCAACTGGTCGCAGCAGGAGTGGTTCGCCAAGCGCGAGGACCAGACGTACGTACAGTGCTGGCATGGCACGCCGCTGAAGAAGCTCGGCTACGACGTCAAGAAGATGCCCTACAAGCGGACCGAGGGCATGGACTGGATGCGGCACGACGTGCCGCAGTGGGACGTGCTGCTGTCGCAGAACGCGTTCTCCGTGCCGCTGTTCCGGCGCGCGTTCGGCTACCAGGGCGAGATCCTGGAGAGCGGCTATCCGCGCAACGACATCCTCTGCAGCCCGCACCGCGACGAGATGGCGACGGCGGTACGGCGGCGCCTGGGCATCCCCGAGGGTAAACGGGTCGTGCTGTACGCGCCGACGTGGCGCGACGACTTCCACTTCGCCATCGGCAAGCGGGCGTTCCGCCTCGAACTGGACGTCGAGCGGTTCCGCAGGGCGCTGGGCCGCGACCACGTGCTGCTGCTCCGCACCCACTACCTGGTGACGGACCGGCCGAAGTGGCGGCCCGGCGACTGCGTCATGGACGTGTCGGTCTACCCCGACATCTCCGAGCTGTTCCTGATCAGCGACGTGCTCGTCACCGACTACTCCTCGGCGATGTTCGACTTCGCCGTCACCGGCAGGCCGATGCTGTTCTACACCTACGACCTGGAGCGCTACCGCGACCACGTGCGCGGCTTCTACTTCGACTTCGACGCCGAGGCGCCCGGGCCGCTGCTGCGCACGTCCAAGCAGGTCGTCGAGGCGCTCGCCGAGCCGGCGGCGATCGAGTCGGGGTACCGCGGCGCGCGCGCCGCGTTCGCCGCCCGGTACTGCCCGCACGACGACGGCCGGGCCGCCGCCCGCGTGCTCGACCGCGTGCTCTGACGTCCGCGCGGCGCCGTCCCGAGCGGCGCCGCGCGGATCCGGCGCCCCGCGCGGTGCCGTCCCGAGCGGCACCCGCGCGCACCACACGTCCACCCACACGCTCACCACCAGTCCTCACCACCGTGCCCGTCATCACTGCGCGCACCACCCCGCAAACCCCTGGAGATCCCGTGTCACCGAAGATCAGCGTCGTCGTACCGTTCCGCGCCGCCGGGGACCACCTCGCCGGATGCCTGGAGTCGCTGGCCGGGCAGACGCTGCGCGACCTCGAAGTGATCATGGTGGACGACGGGGCCGCGGACGGGGCCGCCGCCGTCGCCGAGGCGTTCGCGCGCCGCGACGGCCGGTTCGTGCTCGTCCCGCACACCGACCCGGCGGCGGGACAGGCCCGCGACACCGGCGTCCGGCACGCCGCGGGCCGCTACCTCGCGTTCGTCGACGGCGAGGACGCGGTCCCGCCCTACGCCTACGAGCTGCTGGTGGCGACGCTGGAATCGACCGGGTCCGACATCGCCGGCGGCAACGTCATGTGCCTCGACGACGAGGGCGTATGGCAGTCGTGGCTGCACGCGGAGCCCTACGCCGCGACGGTCCGCTCCACGCACGTCTCCCACCAGCCGAGCCTGCTGCAGGACCGGACGGTGTGGAACAAGGTGTTCCGCCGCTCGTTCTGGGAGGCGCACCAGTTCGAGTTCCCCGCGATGCAGTACGGGGACCTGACCGTGGCGATGGAGACCCACGTCCTCGCCACGTCCGTCGACGTCCTCGACGCCACCGTCTACTTCTGGCGCCACCACCCGGGCGCCTACGACCGGGAACGGCAGGAGCTCGGCGACATCATCGACCGCGTGGCCGCCCTGGGGATGGTGCGCCGCACCCTGCGCGACCGGGCGCCGGAGCTGCTGCCCGCCCACGACATGTACGCGCTGGACCTGGACGTCCGCGCGCTCGTGCACGCGCTGCCCGCCGCGTCCGAGCAGGAGCGCCGCCGGCTGGTCGGCCTCGGCGCGGAGATCGTCGCGGAGGCCGACCCGGCCGCCGCGTCCGGGCTGG
This sequence comes from Actinomadura physcomitrii, assembly GCF_008923205.2. Classification (GTDB taxonomy): domain Bacteria; phylum Actinomycetota; class Actinomycetes; order Streptosporangiales; family Streptosporangiaceae; genus Spirillospora; species Spirillospora physcomitrii. The sequence continues at coordinate 131,877 of NZ_WBMS02000021.1, forward strand.
AGGCGATCAAGCGGCTGGAGCTGCACCTGCTCGGCGAGCGGATGCTGCCGGAGCTGCTCGAGGTGCTGCGGTTCGAGGAGGGCGGCCTCGACGAGGTCCCGCTCGTCGCGAAGGGCCGGTTCCGGCAGCGCTGGTACGCCCGCTACCCGTTCTTCGGCGACCCGCACCGCGGCGTCCCCGACGAGGTGTACGACGTCACCGACGAGGTCGAGCTGTGGACGCGGGTGGAGCGGGCCGGCTGGGACGGGGACGTCCTCACGATCGAGGGGTTCGCGCACTTCGCCCGCCTCGACGTGTCGTCGGCGCACGACTCGCGGATCCGGATGTGGCTGCGCGACGCCCGGACGGGCCGGGAGGTCCGCCTCGACGTGCAGCGGACCCGCTGCCCCGAGGCCACGGCCCGCTCCGGGCAGGCGCTGGTGTCCTACGAGTGGTCCGGGTTCGCCGTCCGGGTCGACCCGGAGGCGCTGCGCGACGGCGAGGAGTGGCGCACCGCCGCGTGGGAGCTGTACGCCGAGGTGACGACGGCGGGGCACAAGGCCGTCCGGCGGGTCACCGCGGCGGCGCCGCGGGTGCGGTGGACGGCCGCGCGGCAGCCCGCCGAGCACGTCGCGGTCCAGCCGGCGGACGGCGACGACGGGTTCGTCGTGCACGTCAAGGCCTCCCGCGCGGTGCTCACCGGGTTCCGCCGGACGGGCGATGTGCTGGAGCTGACCGGATGGACGAACCGGGCCCTCGGCGCCGGCGCGGCGATCATGGCGGCGCGGCGGCACGGCGGGACCGAGGTGTTCGGCGACGTCACGGTCCGCCCGGCGGCGGTGACGCCGGCGGCCGAGGGGACCGGGTTCAGCTTCACCGCGGCGCTGCCGCTGGACGGCCTGCTGTCGATCCCCGACGCACTCGGTGGCGACGCCGGCGCCGAAGCCCCTGACATCCCGGCCGACGGGGTCCCGGCCGTCACGCCGGGCCGCGCGCACCTGCTGGACGTCATCGACTGGGACATCCGGCTGAGCGGCGAGGGCGGCCCGCTCCGGATCACCATGGCCGGGCACCTCGCCGAGGCCCGGTTCGCCTGGCGGGGCCGCGAGTTCGTCGTGACCCGCACCGCGTACGGAAACCTGCGCGGGATCGAGCGCTGCTTCCGTCCCGTGGTCACGCAGGCCGGCTGGGACGCCGAGGGCCGGCTCGCACTGACCGGCACCTATGCCGATCCCGAGGAGCGGCCCCGCCGCCTCGTGCTGCGCCGCAGCCGCTCGGGCGAGACGCACGAGGTGCCGCTGATCTGGGAGGAGGACCGGTTCACGGCCGCGTTCACGCCCGCGCGCCTGCCGGTGTTCGGGACGGACCTGCCGCTCGCCGAGGGAGCCTGGGACCTGCTCGCGCCCACCCGGTCCGGGGAGGTCGCCGTCGTCGCCGAGCGCGCCGGGATCCCCGCGCTGCCCGAATGGCGGCGCGTCGGGGCGCACGAGTTCGAGGTCGGCGTCCACCAGACCGACGCGGTGCGGATCCACAGCCGTCCCGCCCTGTCGGAGGACGAGCGCGGACGGCACGCGCAGCGGCTCCTGCAGCAGAACGACTACCCCGTCTACCTGCGCAGCCCCCTGTCGGACACGGTGGTGTTCGACAGCTGCGACGCGTCCCGGTACAGCTGCAACCCGCGCGCGCTCTACGAGGAGCTCGCCAAGCGCAGGCCCGACCTCGAATGCGTATGGGTCTCGCAGGACGGCCAGTTCGCCGTCGAGGGCGAGGCGCGGACCGTCCAGGCGGGGACACGCGAGCACTACCGGACGCTCGCGCGCGCACGGTACGTCGTCACGAACTACGGGGCGCCGTACTGGTTCGCCAAGCGGCCGGGACAGACGTACCTGCAGACGTGGCACGGCACCCCGCTGAAGCGGCTCGGCTACGACCTGAAGGACATGCCCTACCGGCGCACCGAGAAGCTCGACTGGATCCAGCGCGAGGTGCCCCGGTGGGACTACCTCCTCTCGCCCAGCCCCTTCGCCACGGAGGTGATGCGGCACGCGTTCCGTTACGGCGGCGAGGTCCTGGAGACCGGGTACCCGCGCAACGACGTCCTGAGCGCCCCCGAATGGCAGCGCGTAGGGGCGGACATCCGCAAGCGCCTCGGCATCCCCGAAGGCAAGAAGGTGGTGCTGTACGCGCCGACCTGGCGGGACGACGAGCACCACGCTCCGGACCGGCGCGGCTTCCATCTGGAGCTCGATGTGGAGACCATGCGGCGCGCGCTCGGGGACGACCACGTCCTGCTCCTGCGCGCGCACCACCTCATCACGGACCGCGCTCATGTCGCGTCCGACGACTTCGTCATCGACGTCACGCGCTACCCCGACATCGCCGACCTCTACATGGCGTCCGACGTCCTGGTGACGGACTACTCGTCGGCGATGTTCGACTACGCCGTCCTAGGGCGCCCGATGGTCTTCTATACCTACGACCTGGAGCGCTACCGCGACCACGTCCGCGGCTTCTACCTGGACCTGGAGGCGGAGGCCCCGGGGCCGCTGGTCGCGACGTCGGAGGACGTCGCCGAGGCGGTCCGCGAGGCGCCCGGCCTGGAGGACGAGTACAGCGGCCGGTACGACGACTTCTTCGTCAAGTACTGCCCGCACGACGACGGCGACGCCTCCGCCCGAGTCATCGACCACGTCTTCCCCCGTTGACTTGCGGCGAGTCGTCGTTATCGCCGGCCGCATAACGACGACTCGCCGCAAGTGAACGCGGTTCGGTCAGCCGGGGCGGCGGCAGCGGGCGAACAGCCAGGTGCCCGGCCACGACCACAGCGGCAGCCGCCGCTCCAGCGCCATCGACAGCCGCAGGGCCTCGTTCGCGGCCGGGTGCAGCGGAGCGAGGTCCTCGCGGCGCGTCATCCGGTGCCGGAGCCGGCGCAGGACGGGACGCAGCAGCACGCCGCGGCTCCACAGCCGATCCACCAGCAGGCCGGCGCCTTCGAGGAGCTCGGCGAAGGCGCCGCGGGCGTAGCGGCGGACGCGCCCGAGCGCGACGTCGTGCGCCGACCACAGGCCCATGTCGCACGGGACGGACACCAGCGCCGTCCCGCCCGGCCTCAGCACCCGGACGATCTCGGCGGCGGCGCGCCGGTCGTCCTCGATGTGCGCCAGGACGTCCATCGCCAGCGCCAGGTCGTACGCGCCGCCGGGGAGCGGGAGGTAGCGGGCGTCGCCCTCGTAGGCCTCGACGCCTTGCGCGCGCGCGAGCGCGACCGCCTCCGGGTTCAGGTCGATCGCGGTCGCCCGCCAGCCGTGCCCGGACAGCATCCGCGCGTCCGCGCCCGCTCCGGCGCCGATGTCGACGGCCGCGCCGGGCACGCTGAACCGCAGCAGCTCGCCGGAGACGATCGCGCGCCGTTCCCGGTACCACCAGTTGTCGTCGCCGATGCGCGCGATCCGCTGCAGCTCGATCGTGTCCACGGCACAAGGTCATGCCATCGCGGCGGCGCGTTCCACCGTCGTCGCCGATCGCATGCCGATCGTTGAACCGCGCTTGAACCGGCCCCGGGTCGCGGCGGGCCGTCAGCGCCTGCGGCGCCGCACCAGCCAGCGGATCACCAGCAGCAGTACGACGAGCCCGCCCGCCGCCGGGACGGCCCGCTTCACCAGCGACGGCCCCGCGACCTCCAGCAGGTCGATCGCGTCGTCGTCATCGCGCGCGAGCCGCAGCGGCGGCCGCTCGGACGGCGCCGGGGGCTGCGGCGGCGCGGCCGGAACGGGCTGCGCCACCTCCGCCTTGGCCGGTTCCGGCTCCGCGGCCTTCTCCGGCTTCGCCTCCTCGGCGGGGCTCTCCGGCTCCGGCATGGCCTCCTGCACGGGCGCCGCAGCGGACGCGGGCTCGGGCTCGGGCTCGGCGGCCGGCGCCTCGGGCTCGGCCGGCGACTCCAGCTCCGCCGCGAGCGCCTTCGCGAACCGGGCGATGATCTTCGAGCCGACCTCGGACAGGATGTTGCGGCCGAACTGCGCGGGCCGCCCCGTCACGTTCAGCTTCGTGCGCACGGTCACCCGGGTCGTGCCGTCGTCCTGCGGATGCAGCTTCGCCTGCACGGTCGCCGACGCCGTGCCGGAGCCGCGCGCCTCCTTCGCCGCCGCCTCCATCGTGACGGTGCGGGACGACTCGTCCGCCGACACGATGCGCGCGGTGCCGCGGTAGGTGATGGTCATCGCGCCGACCTTCACCTTCATCCGGCCCGCGTACTCGTCGCCGTCGACCGAGTCGAGCGTCGCGCCCGGCATGCACGACGCGACGCGCTCCACGTCGAGCAGCACCGACCAGGCCCGATCCACCGGCACGGGGACGGTGAATTCGTGGTCGAGCTCCATGATCATGGTCCTTATCGTCCGGTGTACTTCCTGGCGACCTTACGGCGATCATCCTGGCGCCGCCAGTGCGGGGTACCCGACGGGCAGGGGGCGGCCCGGGGACGGCCCGCGCCGCCCCCGGCCGTCCCTGTTCAGACGTCCGCCGCCGCGCTCAGCGCCCGCGCGGTCAGCACGGACGCCAGGTGCGTCCGGTACTCGGCCGATCCGTGCAGGTCCGTGGGCGGCTCGGTGCCCTCGGCGGCGTGCCCGGCGGCGGCCTGGAACGCCTCCCGCGTCGCCGCCCGCCCCCGGACCGCGTCCTCGACGCCGCTCGCCCGGACCGGCACCGGCCCCATGTTGGTCAGCGCGACCCGGGCGTCCTCCACCGTGTCCCCGGACCGGCGCACCGCGCACGCGACCCCGACGATCGCCCACGCCTGCGCCGTCCGGTGGAACTTCTCGTAGTGCACGCCCCAGCCAGCGCCGAGCTTCGGCACCCGGACCCCGACGAGCAGCTCGTCCGGCTCCAGCGCCGAGGTCATCCAGTCGACGAAGAACTCCGCCGCCGGGATCTCCCGCTCGCCGCGCACCGACCGGGCCAGCAGCACCGCGTCCAGCGCCAGCGCGACCGCCGGCAGGTCGCCCGCCGGGTCCGCGTGCGCCAGCGACCCGCAGAACGTGCCGCGGTGCCGGACCGCCGGGTCCGCGACCGTCTCCGTCGCCCGCGCCATCAGCGGCAGGTGCTCGCGCACCAGCGGGTCGCCGATCACCTGGTGATGCGTCGCCATCGCGCCGATCACGACCGCGTCGCCGGCGTCGCGGATCTCCCGCAGCCCGTCGAGGCGGTCGAGGTCGATGAGCGCGTCGGGGTAGGCGAGCCGCATCCGCAGCAGCGGCATCAGGCTCTGCCCGCCGGCGAGGACCTTCGCGTCCTCACCGGCGTCGGCCAGCGCCCGCACGGCGTCGTCCACCGACGCGGGCCGCACGTAGTCGAACGTCGCGGGGATCACCGGGCACCTCCGGCCGATCCGAGACCGCCGCCCGCACCGGGTTCGGCCGTGCCGGGTTCGAGCGTTCCGGGGTCGGGCTCCGAGCGGAGCGCGCGCCACACGCGCTCCGGCGTGCACGGCATCGGGACGTCGTCCACGCCGAACGGGCGCAGCGCGTCCACGATCGCGTTCACGACCGCCGGGGTCGAGGCGATCGTGCCGGCCTCGCCGACGCCCTTCACGCCCATCGGGTTGGACGTCGCGGGCGTCTCCGTCCGGTCCGTCGTGAACGACGGCAGGTCCGCCGCCGACGGGATCAGGTAGTCGGCCATCGTCGTCGTCGTGAGGTTGCCCTCCGCGTCGTACACGGCCTCCTCGTACAGCGCCTGCGCGATGCCCTGAGCCAGCCCGCCGTGCACCTGCCCCTCGACGATCAGCGGGTTCACGACCTTGCCGACGTCGTCCACCGCCACGTACTTGCGGATCTTCACCATCCCGGTCTCGGTGTCGACCTCGGCCGCGCACAGGTGCGTGCCGTGCGGGAAGGAGAAGTTGTCCGGGTCGAACGTCGCGTCGGAGTCCAGCGACGGCTCGATCCCGTCCGGCAGGTCGTGCGCCGCGAACGCCGCCAGCGCCACCTCCTGCAGCGTCCGGCCCTCCTGCCGGACGCCCCGGACGCTGAACCGGCCGCCCTCGAACTCCAGGTCCTGCTCGGACGCCTCCAGCAGGTGCGCCGCGATCTTCCGCGCCTTGTCGACGACCTTGTCGCACGCCGAGTACAGCGCCACTCCGCCGACCGCCAGCGACCGCGACCCGTAGGTGTCCATGCCCTTGTGCGACACGGCCGTGTCGCCGTGCAGCACCTTCACGTCCTCGAACGGGACGCCCAGCCGGTCCGCGGTGATCTGCGCCCACGCCGTCTCGTGGCCCTGCCCGTGCGCGGACGACCCCGTGACGACCTCGACCTTCCCGGACGGCAGCACCCGCACCGACGCGTGCTCCCAGCCGCCCGCGCCGTACGACAGCGACCCGAGCACCCGCGACGGCGCCAGCCCGCACATCTCCGTGAACGTCGACACGCCGATGCCGAGCTGCACCGGGTCGCGGCGCTCGCGCCGGTCCGCCTGCTCCGCGCGCAGCTTGTCGTACCCGAACAGCTCCAGCGCCTTGTCCGTCGCCGCCTCGTAGTTCCCGCTGTCGTAGGTCAGGCCCGCGATCGTGTCGTACGGGAACTCCTCGTGCGCGATCCAGTTGCGGCGCCGCACCTCGATCGGGTCCATGCCGAGCTCGGCGGCCAGCTCGTCCATCAGCCGCTCGATCGCGAACGTCGCCTCCGGACGCCCCGCGCCCCGGTACGCGTCCGTCGGCGTCTTCGTCGTGAACACGCCCGAGCACGTGAAGGAGTAGGCGTCCATCTTGTAGATGCCGTTGAACATGAACGCGCCCAGCAGCGGGATGCCCGGCGTCACCAGCATCAGGTAGGCGCCCATGTCGGCGAGCAACTCCACCTTCAGGCCGCGGATCCGCCCGTCCCGCTCCGCCGCGAGCGTCAGCCGCTGGATCTGGTCGCGGCCGTGGTGGACGGTCATGTTCCCCTCGCTGCGCGACTCCGTCCACTTCACCGGACGGCCCAGCCGCCGCGCCAGCAGCAGCGCGATGACCTCCTCGCCGTACACCTGCAGCTTGGAGCCGAACCCGCCGCCCACGTCCGGCGCGACGACCCGGATCCGGTGCTCGCCGATCCCGGTGACCGTCGCCAGCATCAGCCGCAGGATGTGCGGGATCTGCGTCGCCGAGTACAGCGTGAACTCCTCGCCCTCCGGGACGCACAGCACCGACCGCGGCTCCATCGCCGTCGGGATCAGCCGCTGCTGCACGTACCGGCGCTCCAGCACGACCGGCGCGTCCCGCATCGCCGCGTCCAGGTCCCCGTTCTCGAACACCCACGTGTAGGAGGTGTTCGTCCCGAGGCCCTCATGGACCAGGTCGGCGCCGTCCGCGACCGCCGCCTCCATGTCCACCACGGCGGGCAGCGGCTCGTAGTCGACGTCGATCTCCTCCAGCGCGTCGAACGCCGCGTAACGGTCCCGCGCCACCACGCACGCCACCGGCTCGCCCACGTACCGGACCTCGTCCACCGCCATCGGCGGATGGTCCGGATGCTTCATGTCCTCGGTGACCACCCACGCGCACGGCAGCGCCCCCTGCTCGTCCGCGAAGTCGGCGCCGCTGAACACCGCCACCACCCCGGGACGGTTCCGCGCCGCGCCGGCGTCCACCCCGGTGATGCGCGCGTGCGCGTGCGGGCTGCGCAGGAACGCCACGTGCAGCGTCCCCGCCGGCGCCATGTTGTCGGTCCATCTCGTCCGCCCGGTGATCAGCCGGGCGTCCTCCGACCGCTTCCTCGGCGAGCCCATCTCCCGCGCGGGGCCCTCGGTCGTCGCGGTCATGGCGTCACCTCCCGCTCCTGCACGGGCGTCCGCATCTCCGCCGCGGCGCGCCGGACGGCCTTCACGATGTTCTGGTAGCCGGTGCACCGGCACAGGTTGCCCTCGAGCCCGTCGCGGACCTCCTCCTCGGACGGGTCGGCGTTCTCCCGCAGCAGGTCGATCGACGCCATGATCATGCCGGGGGTGCAGTAGCCGCACTGGAGCGCGTGCTCCTCGTGGAAGGCGCGCTGCATCGGATGCTCCGCGCCGCCCGCCCCGAGGCCCTCGACGGTCGTGACATCGCGGCCGTCGGCCTGGACGGCGAGCACGGAGCAGCTCTTCACGCTCATCCCGTCCAGCAGGACGGTGCAGGCTCCGCAGTTGCTGGTGTCGCACCCCACCGGGGTGCCGACCTTCCCCAGCCGGTCGCGCAGATAGTGGACGAGAAGAAGCCGCGGTTCGACGTCGTCCTCGTACGTCGCACCGTCGACCTCGACACGGATACGTGGCATGCGTTTCTCCCAGGGACGTCTCGGGGTGGACCGGGATGGGGACGTCCCTGGGCGGAGCGCGTTGATCCGGCCACGTCATCGGGGCCCCGCCTCTCTGGAGCCCTCCGCGGCGCGACCGCCGGAAACGCTCCGCGACATGCGACCTTACGAAGGTATGCCGCGGTTGAATCGCGTACTAGACCCTGACATGCCCTTTTTGTCGGAGGTGGGGCGCGCGGGGCGGGCGGGGCCCGGGCGGACGGCGCTACTGCACCCGCAGCAGGACCGGCCAGGTGTCCGGCCCGACGATCCCGTCCGCCGCGACACCGCCCCACTTCTGGACGGCCTTCACCGCCGCCTCCGTGGTGTCGTCGAACGTGCCGTTGACGGCCACCTCGGGGTGGCTGCGCGCCAGCAGCAGCCCCTGCACGCTCTCCACGTGCTCGCCCGTGTCGCCCTTGCCCACCTGCGGCAGCTTGTTCACGATGGCCTCCGTCCAGTCGTCCCCGGTGTAGTCGGGCCGTCCGTAGCCCGCGATCACGTCCGCTCCGCGCACCCTGCGCTTGCAGGCGTCGGAGGTGTTGCCCTCGATCGTCTGGACCCGCCCGCCGCCGAGCGCCTTCTCCACGACGCCGACGTGGTCGATCGCGGAGACGCTGTCGGACGCGCCCCAGTCGAAGAAGACGATGTCGCCCGGCTGCGCGGCGTCGACCTGCGCGGTCGTGCCGGCGTGCCAGCGCCCGGCCTTCTGCATGTCCTGCGCGTGCCAGACGGTATAGGCGCGGTCGCCGCCGGGCAGGACGGCGCTCGCGTTGCCGCTGTGCCGCGCCCAGTAGGTGATGGCCATGTCGCACCAGGACGCCTTGAGGAACTCGTCCCCGTGCCTGGCGGCGTACTCCTTGGTGATGGCGTTCGGGCGGCCCGACATCCCGAGGGACTTGCGGGCCTCCGCCAGCATGCTCGCCGCGGTCATCCGGAACCCTCCCCGCGGAAGGCCCCATCTGCGTCCGGCTCTCCGTACAGGCCGCGGAGGACCTGCTCCTCGTCCGGTTCCGTCGCGCGGTCGACGCCGGGGTTCACGTCGACCCGGTCCATGTGCGACGCCTCGGTGGCGTCCGTTCGTGCTTCGGGGGTCACTGTTACTCCTCGCCGGTCGCGACCGCCCCGTACCGTGGGCGATCACCAACCGGCCGTAATCGGATGCCCCTTACTTTTCCGGATTTTCGCCCTATTCGCATGGACCCCGCCTGACCTGGCCCAAGAGCCGTCGGATCGTCGCTCCGGGGTAAGCGGACGGCGCCCGCGGGATGCGCGGGCGCCGTCCGGGGGCGTCACTCGTCGTCCGACCGCGGTGGCGACGTGGTCGCCGACGTGCCGGACGGCGACCCGTTCGCCGAGCCGGGCGACATCCCGCTGGAAGCGCCGCCGACCTCGTTGACGATGTCGCTGCCCGGGCTGCCGTCGCCCTCGGCGAGGTTGAACGACCGGTCGACCTCCAGCCAGCTGTCGTCGCCCGCGTCGTCGCCGGTGTTGTCGAACGCGCTGACGAGGCCGTCCCCGCCCGGAGCCGCCCCGGACGAGGGGGAGGGGGACGCCCAGGTGACCCCGGACGTCGCCGCGGCGGCGCCGCAGGTGAGGACGGACAGGACGAGAAGCCTGGCGAGCAGGCGCATGATGACCCCTTTTCGGTGGTGACGGAACATCGCGGTGACTCCCGGGGGGAGATCACCGCGATGGGCGGATGACGGTGCGCGGACCGATTGCCGGTATTCGGCCGGATCAGGCGGGAGCGGGCGCCATCTCCCGGCCGTCCGGCCGGTGGTGCCGGCTGATGTTGCGTTCGAGCAGTTCGATGGACTCCTTGACGCCGACGGCGTCCGGTGTCATCTCCGGCAGCCGGCCGTCGGCGGCCTTCAGCTCGAGCAGCGCCGCGTCCATCGCGCGCTGCGCGGCGAACAGGCACGGCGTGCTGTAGATCGCCACGTCCACGCCGAGCCCGGAAAGCTCGGGCAGCGAGACGCGCGGCGACCTGCCGCCCGCGATCTGGTTGAACAGCAGCGGCTTGCCGCCGATCACCGACCGGACCCGGCGGATCCAGTCGACGTCGCGGACGCCGTCGACGAGGACCACGTCGGCGTCGGTCTCGGCGAGGGCCCGCGCGCGGACGAGGATCTCGTCCTCGCCGGTGGCGTCGGTGCGGGCGACGACCACGAGATCGCGGCGGGTGCGCAGCACCATGTCGAGCTTGTCGAGGTACTCCGGCAGCGGCAGGATCCGCTTGCCGTCGACGTGCCCGCAGCGGCGCGGCCGCTGCTGGTCTTCCAGGATGACGCCGGACGCGCCGGCCGTCTCCAGCTGCCGGACGACGTGGCAGGCGACCTCCGGGTCGGCGTACCCGTCGTCGATGTCGACCAGCAGGTGCCGGCCGGGGAAGGCGAGCCGCAGCCGCTGCACGAACGCGACCATGTCCGGCCAGGCGATGAAGCCGATGTCGGGCAGCCCGTAGTGCGACGCGGCGAACCCGAATCCGGACACGAAGAGGCCGTCGTAGTGCTTCGCGGCGACGGAGGCGGAGAACATGTCGAACACGCCGATGAGTGGGGTGACTCCCGGCGACATGATCTCTCGCCGTAGCTCGTCTCCGTAATTCACGTATCACTCCTCTGTTCTGGGGTGTGGCAGGCCGGGTACCGCGCGGGCACCCGGGCCGGGGGGCTGTCACGCCTCGAACGACGCGGATGTTTCGCTATTCCGCGTTGCGAATAGTTACTCATCCAGAACGTATAGGAGGGGTAAAGTGAATGTAGCGGTCCGCTAAAACCCGGAATTGCGCCGCCGGTAATGAAGTGCCTTATGGTGATTTGTAAATGGCGGTCAGGGGGCGGCGTCGACCTGGTCGGCCGGTTCGGCCGGGGAGTCCTGCGGCGCCGGCGGGGCCGGGCGCAGGACGAGGAACGCCAGCGCCGCCGCCGCGATGCCGGCGACCACGCCGACGAGCGCGATCGTGGCCATCGAGTCGGTGAACGCGTCGCGCGCCGCCGCCGCGAGCCCCGCGTCGCCCTTGGCCGCCGCGACCGCGAGCGCGTCGCCGATGGACTCGCGCGCCCGGCCGGTGACGGCGTCCGGCATGTGGCCGGAGAAGGCCGCCGCCAGGACGCTGCCGAGCACCGCGACGCTCAGCGCCTGCCCGACCTGCTGGACGGTGTCGTTGACCGCCGAGCCGACGCCCGCGCGCTCGGGCGGCAGGGCGCCGAGGAGCGTCCCGTACGCCGCGGGGCCCATCGTCCCGCTGCCCATCCCCATGACGACCAGGGCGATGACGAGCTTGGGGTAGCCGTCGCCGGGCGACAGCGTCGCCAGCACCCCGAAGCCGGCCGCGAGCAGCAGCAGGCCGGCGGCCACGGCGGCCCGGGCGCCGAGCCTCTTGTCGACCACCACGCCGACCCCGTTGAACGCCATCGCGGCGACCATCAGCGGGATGAACGCGGCGCCCGCCTTCAGCGGGCTGTACTCCAGCACGAACTGCAGGTACTGGGTGAGGGCGAGCAGCAGCCCGCCCGCCGAGAACGACATCAGCACGACCGACAGGCTGGCGCCGCTGAAGTTGCGGTCGCGGAACAGGCCCATCGGCAGCATCGGCTCCGCGCAGCGCCGCTCCCACAGCCCGAACGCGGTGATCATCACGATCGCGGCGGCGAACCCGCCGAGGGTGCGGCCGGACGACCAGCCGTCCCGCGCCGTCTCGATCACGCCCCACACGAGCGCGGTCATCCCGGCGGTCGACAGCACGGCGCCGACGACGTCCGGGCGGACGGCCGGGCCGCGCGACTCGGGGATGATCAGCAGCGCGGCGACGACCCCGAGGACGGCGATCGGGATGTTCAGCAGGAACACCGACCCCCACCAGAAGTCGCGCAGCAGCAGGCCGCCCACGAGCGGGCCCGCGACGGCGCCCACCATCAGCACTGAGCTCCAGATGGCGAGGGCCTTCTTGCGCTCCTCGTCGTCGAAGACGGTGGTGAGGATCGACAGCGTGCCCGGCATCAGGAACGCGCCGCCGACGCCCATCAGCGCCCGCGCGGCGATGAGCTCGCCGGACGAGTCGGCGAGGGCGGCGAGCCCGGACGCGCCGCCGAACAGCACGAGGCCGGTGACCAGGCCGCGGCGGCGGCCGAACCGGTCGGACAGGGCGCCCGCGGTGAGCAGGAGCCCGGCGAACACCAGCATGTAGGCGTCCAGGATCCACTGGACGTCGGAGTTGCTCGCGTGCAGGTCCTCGACCAGGGACGGGATCGCGACGTTGAGCACCGTGTTGTCGATGACCACGACGAGCAGGCTGAGGCAGAGCACGCCGAGGATCACCCAGCGGCGCGGGTTGCGGGCGGTCATGGCGTCCCCGTTCGTACGACGATCGAATTTTCGCACACTGTACTAACTTTGGTACGCCGTTCGTCAACCGATAATCTGGAGCGACCCCAGCAGCCCAGGTCGCAAGGACGTTGCATGGCCACTGACACCGACCCCGTCGCCGGCTCGGTCTGGCTGCGCCCCGGCCGACCGCGCCGGGGCCGCCCGCAGCTCAGCCGCGAGGAGATCGTCGGCGCCGCCGTCGCGCTGCTGGACGCCGACGGCATCGAGGGGTTCAGCATGCGCCGCCTCGCCGCCAGCATCAGCGCGGGCGCGACCTCGATGTACTTCTATGTCGCCAACAAGGACGAGCTGCTGGAACTCGTCGTCGACGAGATCCTCGGCGAGGTCGACATCCCCGACCCGGACCGGGTCGGCTGGCGCGAGGCGGCGGCCGGGGCCGTCCGCTCCTTCCGCACGGTCCTGCTCCGCCACTCCTGGGTGCTCGGGCTGTTCGGCAGCCACCCCGCCATCGGCCCGAACGCGATGCGGGTCAGCGACCGCACCATCGCGCTGCTGACCGCCGCCGGCCTGTCCGGCGCGGAGGTCAACTGGGCGAGCAACCTGCTGATGTCGCACGCCATCGGCTACGCCACGTCCGACGCCGCGCTGGAGCGCGCCACCCGCGACGCCGGGAAGTCGCCCGCCGACCTCGTCGAGCAGCTCCGCCCGTTCGTGGAGCGCGTCGCCGACGACTACCCCAACTACGCCGCCTGGTGGCGGCAGAATCCGACCATCTGGGTCGAGCCGGACACGAGCTTCGAGTTCGGCCTCGAACGCATCCTCGACGGCTTGGAAGCCTGGCTCGACCGGAAGTCCTGACCGGCGTCAGGGGGACGGGGTGCCGCACGTCCCGGTGATGTCGTCGGTCGCCTTGCTGAAGCGGATCGCCTCGGAGTCCGACAGCAGGTTCCGGCCGGTCTCGTCGCCGCCGCTCTTCTTCAGCTTCGCGCCGACGTCCAGGACGACGTCGACCTCCTTGGCCAGGTGGTCGTCCTTCAGCTTCGGGCGCACGCGGCGCAGCGCGTCGATGATCCCCTGGACGTCGCCCGAGGTCGACGGGGTGCGCAGCGCGGCGGTGATCCGGGCGCAGTCGGCCTTCCGGTGGTCGCCGCCGCCGGAGCAGCCGGGGACGAGCAGGCACAGGACGAGCGCCGCAGCGGACGGGACGAGGGTGCGCGCGGGATTCACACGCTCGATGATCCCAGGCCGGGGACTGTGTACCGGTCTGCGGGGTATGTGCGTTACGTGTTCGTCCGATATCTGATCGTGACGGCGGTGCTCACCGTGGTCGCGTACGTCCTGATCACCCGCTGAGCGTCACCGGCAACGCCCGATAGCCGGCGGAGCGAGGTCGCGCCTACCGGGAAGGCGCGACCTCGCGCGCCGTCAGCGGGCGGGGTTCAGCGTTTCGGTGTGCAGGACCTTTCCGTCCAGGTCGCGGAGGCGGACGGTGAGCGTCGCCGAATGCGCGTCGATGTCGACCTCGCCGAAGAACTGGAAGCCCTCCGCGGGCGAGGTGTTCGCGTGCGGCGGCGCCTGGACGAATCTCGCGACCGGCCCGAACGTGCCGTCGAGGGCGTTCGGCCCGAAGGCGCCCGCGTTCAGCGGGCCGGAGACGAATTCCCAGAACGGGTCGAAGTCCTGGAACGACGCCTTGGACGGGTCGTAGTAGTGGGCGGCCGTGTAATGGACGTCGGCCGTCAGCCAGACGGTGTTGCGGACGCGGTTCTTCTTGATGTCGGAAAGGATCCCGGCGATCTCCCGCTCGCGGCCGAGCGGCGCGCCGCCATCGCCCTGCGCGGCGGCCTCCTGCGCGGTGCCGTCGGGGACGACCAGGCCGATCGGCAGATCGTTCGCGATGACCTTCCAGGTGGCCTTGGAACGGCGGAGCTCGCGCTTGAGCCAGGCGGCCTGCTCGGCGCCGAGCAGGCCGTCGCGCTGGGTGGGGGAGTCGTCGGCGTCGTTCGGCGACTTGTAGGTGCGCATGTCGAGCATGAACACGTCGAGCAGCGGGCCGTAGGAGATCTTGCGGTAGATGCGGCCGCCCTTCGCCGCCGGAATGGCGATCGGCGTGTACTCGAACGCGGCGCGGCGGGCGCGGGCGGACAGGACGTCCACGCGCTTCTCGGTGTACTGCGGCAGGTCGAGGATCTCGCCGGGGTACCAGTTGTTGAGCGTCTCGTGGTCGTCCCACTGGTAGAGCATCGGGACCTGCGCGTTGAACGCGCGGAGATTGGCGTCCTCGAGGTTGTAGCGGAACTGGCCGCGGTATTCGGCGAGGGTCTGGGCGACGGCGGACTTCTCCTCGGTGGTGAGGTTGCGCCACGTGGACCCGTCCGGCAGCTTCACCGTTTCAGTAAGCGGGCCGTCCGAATAGACGAGGTCGCCGCTGCACAGGAAGAAATCGGGGTCGACCGCGGCCATCGCCTTGAAGATGCGGTAACCGCCGAGGTCGGGGTTGATGCCCCAGCCCTGCCCGGCGAGGTCGCCCGACCAGACGAACCGGATGTCGCGGCGGGTGCGCGGCGCCGTGCGCAGCCGGCCGGCCACCGGCTCGGACGCCGGGCCCCGGTCCAGGCCGTCCAGCCGGACCCGGTAGTGCAGCTCGCGGCCCGGCGGCAGGCCGCGCAGGAACGCCTTCCCGGTCAGGTCGGTGTCCGGGGTGAGGACGGGGCCGCGCAGCGTCCGGGCGTTGCGGAAGTCGGGCCGGTCGCCGATCTCGACGAGCATCCGCGCGGGCCGGTCCGAGCGCGCCCAGATCACGGCCTCGTTCGCGGTGACGTCGCCGCTCTGCACGCCGTGGGTGAGTCGCGGGCGGCCCGTCCGCAGCAGGCCGGCGGCCCTTGCCGGGCCGTCGTTCAGCAGGGCAAAGGCCGCTCCCGCGGTCGTCACGAGACCACCGCGCAGCACGGTTCGCCGGTCCATCGCAGACTCCGTTCCTTGATCCGTTACCGGACGGATGGTGACGGACTGGGACGGATCGCGGGTGCACGGCGGGTGAACGGAGAGGTTCGGCTTGACAACCGTTGGTCACGGAGTGTCTCCTTGATGCCATGCCAGCGCGCGTTCCCGCCGACAGCCCCGTGGCCCTCCGCCGCGTGGCCAGCGCGCTGTGTCCTGCCTGTAGCCGCTGATCATCCCGTTGCTCCCGGGTGGCGCTCACCCGGATCCGGCTCACACCAGGACATCCAGGACATGGTTCCCGATCTCACTATGCGTGGTCAGGACGACCCGCACGGCCGCACCATCACCGCCCGCCCGCCCACCGTCGGCCAGCTCGCCGCACACGTCCGCGACCTGGCGGCCCGCCCGTCCGACTGGTGGCGCCGCGTCGTGTTCGACGACGCCGGCCCGGTCCACGTCCCGCTGGACGCCCCGGACGGCGTCCGCCTGTGGCTGACCACCTGGCCGCCGGGGCACGGCGCGACCGTCCACGGCCAGGTCGGCACGCTGCTCGCCGGCGAGCTGGCGGAGGTGGCGATCGCGGCGGACGGCGTGACGGAGCGGCCGCTGCGGGCCAACCGGGTCCGCGTGCACGGCGGTCCGCAGACGTTCACCAACCCCGGCCCCGCCTTCGCCGTCAGCCTCCACGCCGCCTAGTAGCCGAACGGCCGAGCGCGCACCTGGCGGGCACGAGACCACCGCGCCCGTCCGTGCGGCCTAGATGAATGAGTCCAAGGGTTCGCCTGCGGACATGGGGCGAGGGCGTCCAATGTCAGTGTGTGAAGACAGACCTAGACACCCTCGCAACGGCACTCTATGCCCGGATCGACGACGAGTTGAAGGC
>NZ_WBMS02000022.1:0-29053 GCF_008923205.2 Actinomadura physcomitrii
CGCACTTACGACGAGCCCTCTCGATCCGGGTGCATGGAAGCGTAGGAACTCCCATCCTCCCAGGCCGGAGGGCATCGTCATGTCCGGGACACCTTCACCGCCGAATGCCGAGCGGTGGATTCAGGCTCAGTGATCGACGTCTCGCTCCATCGCAGGCCAACCTGCTCGCACGCGGTCATGTGCCGAACGGCTTCGATTCGAGCCGACCGGAAGGCGTCATCCACCGCCGTCATGGACTCATCCTCCTACGTGAATTCGGACAAGATTATAGACTTGTGAGTCCTCGTCTGCGGGCGTGGCCGATGGGTTGCGCAGTTCCGCAATCTGACGGGTCGCATCGACATACCCCCGACCTCGGCGTCGGCGGTCAGATGCTCCTAATTGCGGCCATGCTCCGGATTTTGCGCAGCTTGAACAAGTTGTTGGGTATGCCAATGCGAGGCCCATTCCTGTGCTGCACTCGCGTATTCAAGCGCCCAAGCCTCGTTGTTGGTGGCGAGGTTGGCTCGCCATTTGCCGGCGAAAACGCGAGCGAACAGGTCGATGGTGGCCGGGCGGTGGTCGTCCAGGCGGCAAACCGTGAGGTCCAGTGCTCCGCTTCGGCCGGGGTATGTCCGGCCTTCAGTAGCCAAGGGATGAGCAGCGCCATTTCGAGGAATGCGGCGCCGCGTCCGGTGAACGTCCAGTCCACCACGTGGGCGGTGTTGTCGTCGCGGAGCAGGACGTTGGCGGGGTTGAGGTCGGCGTGCAGCAGTGTGTCGCCGGCCAGCGGGGACATGTAGCAAATGGATTCCCAGCGGCGCTCGACCCGCTTGCGTTCCAGCACGTCGGGGAGCGGGTGCGTCTGCAGGCTGTCGATGATCTTTGCGAGGACGTCCAGGTCCCGTGAGCCGGGGGTGCAGTCGGCGTGCCTGGCCTGGACGTGTTCGAAGGCTAGGACGAGCCACCCGCCCGCCTCCACGGTCCAGTGGAGGCGGGGAGCGTACTCGGTGACGTGGGGGTTGATCGCGGCTTCCCAGCGCCCGGACTTCCGGGCCGTCGGTGTCCGGCGCGGTCTTGCGGGCGGCCTTGACGAACAGCCGGCCGTCCGCGGTGTGGACGGTCGCAGCGATGTCGTGCAGCGGCCACACCCGTAGCTCGGGCGTCCGAGGACCTCTCGCATCGAAGGGGTGCTCCCAGGCGCTGACCAGGGAAGCCGAGACTTGCCGATGCGGTCGCAATGGTGGAGCCATGATCACAGTGCGTGCACAATGACCGGGCGTAAACAACGTCATGCAGTGGCAGAGCGTCTACCTGCCGCTCCTCAACAGAAAGGACGGGCCATGTCCACGATCAGCTCTGGCCCTCCCGCAGAGGGCCTGCACCTCCAGGAGTGCACTCATGACCCACGACCGCACCCAGACCGGCCGTGACAGCATGACCGACCACGAGACCGAGCAGTATGCCCACGATCTGAGTGCACCGTCCGCTCGCTGACGCGGGCCGTCGGCCAACCGGGCGGCCTTGCCGGGCCGGCGACCGTCTACGGAGTGCTGGACGCCGTCCACACAGCCGCATCCAGCCTCGACCAACTCCTCCTCCAACTCGAACGCTTCCTCACGCGCCAGCACATGGAACAGCGCCTCGTCCATGACCACGGCGCGAGTCTCGACGAAGCACTCGACGTCTTCAGCCGCGCCATCCTCCACGCCCGCCACCAGGGCGCTGCATGTGGCGAAGCCGTCAATCAAGCACGAAGCGCGATCAACCACGTCCACAGCAGCGGCCTACCGCCCGGAGACAGCGCAACACCGTCGGACGCCGCCGCTGCCGAACCGGCCCCCAGGGCTGCGCTCCGACGAGCCGAGCCACGACCGAGACCTACCGAGAACGGGCGGCTACGGGCGAGATGGTTCGGCGGCTCTCGGAAGGGGGCTGGAGCGTGAAGCAGATGAGCCACGACGAGCTGCTCGCGCTCCCCACCACGGTCAGCATCGAGACAGCAGCCCGCGCCATCGGGCTCGGACGCACGCGCGCCTACCAGCTCGCCCGCCAGGGCAGTTTCCCTGCAAGGTGATCCGGATCGGGGCGAGCTACCGCGTCGTGACGGTTGACCTCCGGCGGCTGCTCGGCATCGAGCCGAGCTAGCGAGCCGTCCGACGAACGAAGGTCCGGTCCCCGTCCGGGGGCCGGACCTTACGTGTTGAGGGCGCCAGGTTCGTCACCGTGCTGATCTCCGCCAGGCACGGTCCATCAAGGTTCGCAGTTGAACCAGGATGTCGCCCAGACGTGCCAGATCCCAGTGACAAATGGGTGACAAATGATCTACAGAAGGGCGTCCAAGATCGCCCCGCAGGGCTCTGAGCTGGGGAAATAGTGGAGCGGGCGACGGGAATCGAACCCGCGTAGCCAGTTTGGAAGATTTCGGGCCGCGATCTTGAAATCAGCGAAGATGCAGGTCAGCGGCCACGACCCATGCCCCGCGAACGACCGTGGCACCCCGCTGCCGACCACCCCAACGGGCACGATCAGGGCACGGCGTTCCGGCTCCGCGCCGGGCGTCGGACTCCTCATCTAGCATGGCAGCCATGACCGAACTCCCGGTAGGTGACGATCATCAGGTGATCCGCCTCGGCGACGAGGCCGCCGTGGTCGTCCCGCTCGACGAGTACCGCCGGCTGCGTGAACTCGAACGCCGCGCGCAGCTCGCCGAGCAAGCCGACGCGGAAGAGGCCGAGGCCCTGGCCGAGTACCGCGCACAGCAGGACGCGGGGACGGTGACGGCGATCCCGCAGGACGAGGTGCGGCGCCGGTTCGGGCTCACCAACTGATGACCTACAGCGTCACATGGAGTGAACGGGCTGTCTCCTCCGGCTCCCGCTACCTCGCGGACGATGCCGAGGGCTTGGCCCAGGTCATGACCGCTACCGATCTGCTCGCCGACAACCCCCGCCCTGATGGTTCCTTCCCCTACGGGAGCGAGGATCTGCGGCGAATCCGCGTCGGCCGGTACCGCGTCCTCTACGAGATCTATCCGGAAGACCAAGCCATCATGGTTCTGCACGTCGGCCGGGTCGCCTAGCTTCCGCACTGCTGGGCCGTGCGGCGTAGCCGCTGTTCTTCCCCCACCTT
The DNA here is from genome assembly GCF_008923205.2 of Actinomadura physcomitrii. GTDB lineage: Bacteria > Actinomycetota > Actinomycetes > Streptosporangiales > Streptosporangiaceae > Spirillospora > Spirillospora physcomitrii. Next base: position 3,112 of record NZ_WBMS02000022.1, read on the forward strand.
CCTCCCCCCGGCCCCGACGAGACCTGCACTTAGCGGCGGACGGGTTCTGTCAAGGGTGGCGAAGCCATCACGAAGTGACGCCCGAAGGGCGCCCTTGACGGGTTCCGGCCGCCGCCATCCTCGACGGCTCGGGGTCGGGGGAGCCCCGCACCCTTCCAGCTCAACCGGCGGCACACCTCAGCCCACTTGGCGGTGACGCGTGATGAAGATAGGGATGCCCCATGGGCTTGCACCGCAGGCATGAGGACTACATAGCCGTCCGTGCATGGGAGACGCGCATGGCGGCGCTGTTGCGTCTGGTGGCGGATCGGCTGACTGATGACCAACTCCGTTGGAGCACGGAGTTCCTTGCGCATGCTGAGTACGGCTTGGCGATCGAATCGGTTGCGGATTGGCTGGCGGAGGAAGACCGGTCCCTCACTGCGGCTGAGCGGGCAGAGATGACGGCTTTGGCGGGTGAGCTGGGTGCCGATGTACTTGCCCGCGTCGAGCGGAGCCTTGGCCATTGCCCGTAGCGGCGGCGCGACCCCGCAGAGGCCGGATGGGGCGGGGACGGCGGATGCGTCGCGATGCGCGGCCCGGTGCGGCCGCCCGGTGACCGGCGCCCACGCCGCACGCTCCGGGCGGCCAGGCGCGGGGCCGCGCAGCGGCCTGAGCGCCGCCGCCCCTTGACCTGGACGCGTGCGTCGTTCGGGTGGCGGGGTCGCTGGCCGAGTTGGACGGCGGCAGGCTCCTGGAGGACACGCCCGAGTCCCGGGCCGGTCGGCGCGTGGTGTCAATTCCGCCGGAGATCGTTCCGGACCTGCAAGCGCACCTGGACGAGTTCGCCGAGGACGGTCCGGACGGCCGGGTGTTCGTCGGTCCCCGTGGCGGTCCGCTGCGGCGTTCGGGCTTCCGGCGCATCTGGAACAAGGTGCGGGCGGACGTCGGCCTTCCCGATCTCCACTTCCACGATCTTCGCCATGTCGGCAACACCCTGGCGGCCACCACGGGCGCGAGCCTCAAAGAGCTGATGTCGCGCATGGGGCACGCGTCGTCCAGGGCGGCGCTGATCTACCAGCACGCCAGCCAGGATCGGGACAAGGCGATCGCGGCGGCGCTCGGGGAGGCGTTCAAGGTCGCTCGGGCCAGTGACAAGGGTGACAAGGGCACGCTGAAACGATCGGGCACGCAACGGGCACGGAAGCCGAAGAGATCTTGAGAAAGAACAAGGCCCAGGTGGGGAAACAGGGTTCCTGCCTGGGCCTTCTCAGTGGGAGCGGGCGACGGGAATCGAACCCGCGTAGCCAGTTTGGAAGACTGGGGCTCTACCATTGAGCTACGCCCGCGAGGGGGCTGAGCCCTCGATCGTCAACGGTAGCGTACCGGGTGTCGGGGAGCGAACGGGTCCGCGGTCGGGATGCCGGGTTGAGCGCGGCGGACGGGCCTGATCGGCATTAGACTTCACGGGTCGCCGGGGACGGCGGCGCAGCGCGGGCTGTAGCGCAGTTTGGTAGCGCACTGGCTTTGGGTGCCAGGGGTCGTGGGTTCGAATCCCGCCAGCCCGACCGATGGGGCGCGAGGCGTCCGGTGGCGGATGAGACCGGTGGGTGACAGTTGGCTGCCGGAGCCTGTCGGCACGCAGGGTGATTGCTGTACTACTGGCGGCGACCGGGTCCTCGTTCCGAGCCTAGGAGCCCCCTTGGAGCACACGGTTCTCATCGCGGCGGGCGAGCGGGCCGACGCCGACTCCGTGGCCGCCGAGCAGTTGCGGGACGTGCGCGGGGAGATGGAGCGGCACGGGCTGCGGGTGCGGTGGACGCACCGCACCGAGGACGCGCTCGCGGTGCTGCGGTCGGACGCGACGCTCGCGGCCGTCCTGGCGGAGTGGGCGGTGCCGGACGCCGGCCGGGTGCTCGGCGGGATCACCGGACGATTCCACGGGCTGCCGGTGTTCCTGATGTTACGCGACGGGGGCGTCCGGGACGTGCCCCTGTGGGTGTACGAGGTGATCTGCGGGCTGGTGTACCCGCTGGAGGACACGCCCGCGTTCATCGCGGGGAGGATCGGCCGGGCCGCGCAGGAGCACGCGGAGGGCCGGCTGCCCCCGTTCTTCGCGGCGCTGCGCCGCTTCGACGAGGACCACCGGTACTCGTGGCACACGCCGGCGCACGCGGGCGGCGTCGCGTTCCTCAAGACGGGGGTGGGGCGGGCGTTCTTCGACTACTTCGGCGAGCATCTACTGCGCACCGACCTGTCGATCTCCGTGACGGACCTGGGGTCGCCGCTGGAGCACACCGGTCCGATCGGGGACGCCGAGCGCAACGCCGCCCGGGTCTTCGGGGCCGAGCGGACGTTCTTCGTGGTGAACGGCAACTCGACCGCCAACCGCATCGTCGGGCACCACGCGATCGCCCGCGAAGAGCTGGTGCTGGTCGACCGGAACTGCCACAAGTCGATCCAGCACGCGTTGACGATCAGCGGCGCCCGGCCGGTGTACCTGGTGCCGGAGCGCAACGGGCTGGGGCTGGCTGGGCCGGTCCCGCCGGGGGCGCTGCGGCGGAGCGCGGTCCGGGAGCGGCTCGCCGGGCATGCGCTCGCCGGGGGCGCGGCCGCACCGGAGCCGTCGTACGCGGTGATCACGAATTCGACGTACGACGGGCTGTGCTACGACGCGGTGCGGGTGGCGGGGCTGCTGGGCGAGAGCGTCCCGCGCGTCCATTTCGACGAGGCGTGGTTCGCGTACGCGCGGTTCAACCGGCTGTACGAGCGCCGGTACGGGATGGCGGTGGACGAGGGGGCGGGGCCGGGACGTCCCACGGTGTTCGCGACCCAGTCCACGCACAAGCTGCTGGCGGCCCTGTCGCAGTCGTCGATGCTGCACGTCCGGTCGTCGGAGCGGGCGCCGGTGGACTACGACCGGTTCAACGAGACCTACCTGATGCACGCCTCGACGTCGCCGCTCTATCCGATGATCGCGTCGCTGGACGTGGCGGCGGCGATGATGGACGGGCCGTCCGGGCCGTTCCTCACCGGCGAGGCGATCGTGGAGGCGGTGCGGTTCCGGCAGGCGATGGTGCGGGTGGCCGCGCAGATCCGGTCGGACGACGCGCGCCCGCCGTGGTTCTTCGGCGTGTGGCAGCCGCCGGCCGTGACGGATCCGCGCACCGGCGCGACCGTGCCGTTCAAGGACGCCGACCCGGAGCTGCTATGCACCGAGCCGGCCTGCTGGACGCTCGAGCCGGGCGCGTCCTGGCACGGGTTCGACGGCCTCGACGACGGCTACTGCCTGCTGGACCCGATCAAGGTGACGATCACCTGCCCGGGCGCCGACGCGGCGGGCGGGCCGGCCCGCTGGGGCGTCCCCGCGCCGGTCGTGGCCGCGTACCTGCGGCGGCGCGGGATCGTGGTGGAGAAGACCGGCGACTACACGCTGCTCGTGCTGTTCTCGATCGGCATCACGAAGGGCAAGTGGGGGACGCTGATCGACGCCCTCGTCGACTTCAAGAAAGCCTACGACGAGGACGTGGCGCTGCGGGAGATGGTGCCCGGCTTCGGGCCCGAGGGCGTCAGCCTGCGCCGGTACTGCGAGCAGGCCCATCTGCGGCTGAGCGGGTCGGATCTCGGGACGCTGCTCGACCGGGTGTTCACCGACCTGCCGGAGCCCGCCCTGACGCCCGGCGACTGCTACCAGCGCCTCATCCGCTCCGGGACCGAGCGGGTGCCGCTGGAGCGGCTGGCCGGACGGATCTGCGCCGCCACGGTCGTCGTGACCCCGCCCGGGATCCCCATGCTGATGCCGGGCGAGGCCACCGGCCCCGACGACGGGCCGGTGATGACGTACCTGCGGGCGCTGGAGGAGTTCGACCGCGCCTTCCCGGACATCGCCACCGACATCCACGGCGCCCACCGGGACGGCGACGGCCGCTACTGGATCGAGTGCGTCCGCCGGGAGGACGGCGCGGGCCCCGCCGGACCCGCTTCCGAGTGAGCCCGTCTTCCGTTCGGGCCGCCCGCCCGTCGACCGTCAGGCGGGCACGATGTTGTGGTTCATGCGGAACAGGTTGCGCGGGTCGTAGCGCTCCTTGATGACGGCGAGACGGTCGTATCGTTCAGGGCCGTATATCGCGCGCAGGGCTTGCGGAGTGGCGCCTTCCCACGCGCCGAGGAGATTGGGCATTCGCTCGTCCAGCGTCCAGGGGGCGAGCGCGCCGGCCAGGGTGTCCAGTTGCTCTTGGAAGAGCGCGCTCCTGCTCGCGTCGCCCCCGCCGATGCCCAGCACCGACCATCCCGCGTCCCGGCCGGGAACCGCGTTGGGGGTCGCCGGTGGCGCTTCCATGGCCGCGCCGAGGCGGCGCACCTCGACGAGGCTCAGTTCGCTCTGCGCATCGGGACCCACCACGGCGAGGAGGGCTTCGGCCGCCGCGGCCGGAAAGTGCCGCAGCATCGCCGACCGCTCGACCCATGGGAAGGGGCCGGGCGGGTCCGGGAACAGCGAGACGGCCTCGCGGTAGGGCGCCTCGGCGGCCGTTTCCAGGAGCGCCGGCGCGAGCCGGCGCATCGGTCCGAAGGCGCGTTCGGCCTCGTTCGGCGGTCCGAGTGAGGTGAACCGCAGGTGCATCACGAACCGTCCGCGGACGGGATCCGGCATCGCGGGCAGAGCGCGCTGGAAGGCGACGGAGGAGCTCATTTCCGGAGGAAGGTCGCTCGCCCAGTCCCGCCAGGCGTGCAGGACCCTCGCCATGTGCTCGCCCGCGAAGAAGAGGCCGGCGCCGTAGAACCGCCGGACCGGGAAGAGCGCCGGCTCCAGGGCGGTGACCGCGCCGAAGTTGCCCGTCCCGCCGAGCAGCGCCCAGAACAGGTCCGGTTCCGAGGACGCGGTGGTCCGGCGCGCCTCGCCGTCCGCGGTGACGACCTCGATCGCCCGTACGTGGTCGGCGGCGTATCCGTGCAGACGGCCCATGATCGGGCCGGCTCCGCCGCCGAGGTGGTAGCCGACGACGCCGACGCTGGACGAGCCCCCGCTGATCGGTGCGAGGCCGTGGGCGCCGGCCGCGTCGAGGGTGCCGCGCCAGCGGGCTCCGCCCTCGACCCGCGCGACCCTCCGTCCGGGGTCGACGCGGGCGGCGCCCATCCGCGACATGTTGATCAGCACCGCGCCTTCGGCGGAGCGGGCCATCTGGTGGCCGGTGGCGAGGACGGCCACCGGCAGCTCCCGCTCGGCGGCGAACCGCACCGCGGTCTGGACGTCGCCCGCGTCCACCGCGCCGATCGCGACCGCCGGACGTACCGGGGTCAGCAGGTTGAAGGTGGCGCACTCCGCCATGTAGCCGGCTTCGCCGGGCAACGACACGGGGCCGCCGATCCGTTCCGCGAGGTTCGCGATGTCGGCCCTGTCGAGCGAAGCCGGGCGCACCGGTTCGGAGTCAGAGGAGGCCATCTCGTTCCGCCTTCCGTTCCTTCTCCCGTGCGCAGCCGCCACCGTCAGGGAGACCCTGCCCCGTGCGGGCCCCGCGACACGGAAGCGTTGCCGGGGCCGGCGGCGCCGGTCCGCCCGTCGTCGGCGTGCGCGGGCGGCACGCGCTGCGGTCGCCGTGGCGCCCCTGACTATGGCGTGCCCGCCATGCGCCGGCGGGTGCGCTCGGGGGCGGTCGCCGGCAGGCTCGCGAGGACGTCGGCGAGCGACGTGGCGGCGAGGCTGGACCGCCAGGCCTCGTGCGCCTCGGCCATCTTCGCGGCGAGGACGCAGGTCTCCCGGCAGTCCTCGGGGCGCAGCGCCCCGCGGCCCTGCTGCCGGATCTCGCGGCACTCGTAGGGCGACGCCGCGCCGTCGACCGCCTCGACGATCTGCAGCAGCGTGATCTCGGCGGCGGAACGGCCCAGCCGGAAGCCGCCCCGGGGGCCCGTGGTCGCCGCGAGGACGCCGCCGCGCACCAGCGCCTGGAGCTGCTTGGCCAGGTAGGGCGTCGGGAGGTCGTAGTACTGCGCGAGTTGGGCCGCCGACGCGGTGGCGCCCGGTTCGAGCTGAGCCAGGGTCGTGGCGCAGTGCAGGAGCCATTCGGTGCTCACGGGCAGCTTCATGGCGCCGATCCTATTCGGAGATATTGCGGATCCATATAGTCCGAGATAGGGTCGTGCCCGGTCCACGGACAAGGAGAGATCATCATGCGGATCGCCGTAGCGGGCGCGACCGGGAACATCGGAGCGCTCACCGTCGCCGCGCTGGAGAAGGCCGGGCACGGCGTCGTGCGCATCAGCCGCTCGCTCGGCGTCGACCTCGTCGCCGGTGGCGGCCTCGACGAGGCGCTGACCGGCGTCGACGCCGTCGTCGACGCCACGAACTCGACGGCCGCCGACCCGGCGGAGACGGTCGCCTTCTTCGGCGCCGCCACCGGGAACCTGCTCGCCGCCGAGGAGCGCACCGGCGTCCGCCACCACGTCCTGCTGTCGATCGCCGGGGTCGACCGCGTCGAGGGCAACGCGCACTACGCCGGCAAGCGGGAGCAGGAGCGGCTGGTCACCGCGGGGCCGGTGCCGTGGTCGATCGTCCCGGCCACCCAGTTCCACGACTTCGCCGCGATGATCGCGGGCTGGACCGAGCAGGACGGCGTGGCCGCGATCCCGCCGCTGCTCGTCCAGCCGGTCGCGCCCGCGGACGTCGCCGACGTCCTCGCCGAGGTCGCCGCGGGCACCCCGCAGGGCCGCTGCCCCGACCTCGCCGGGCCGGAAACGCAGGACCTGGTGGACATGGCCCGCCGCACCAACGAGGCCCGCGGCCGCGCCGTGAAGCTCGTCCCGACCTGGGCGGGGCTGTTCGGCCCGGAGATGGCGGGCAACGCGCTTCTGCCCGGCGAGGGCGCCCGCATCGCGCCGACCACGTTCGACGAGTGGCTCGCGACGGTGTGAGCGACGCGGGCGCGGCGCGTCACTTCGAGTCGACCCGTCCCAGCGGGTCGTCGCCGTCCAGCAGCGCCTCGCGCGCCGCCGCCCAGCCGGAATCGTCCAGGCCGAGCGCGTGGCGGAGGTAGGCCAGGGTGAGCCGCTGGACGAGGGCGAGCCGCTCCGGGTGCTCGTCCGTGGTCTCCCTGGCCTCGTAGCCGGGGATCCCGCCGAGCGAGTGCTCCCCGCCGAACACCGTGAGCAGGCTCTTGCCGCCGGGGCTCAGGTGGTACGGGTCGGCCGTCCAGTCCGGTCCGCGGACGGTCAGCGGGAGGTCGTCCCGGTCCCCCCAGACCACGAGGGCGGGCGTGGTCATGTGCGCGAAGTCCGGGTTCATGAACGGGTAGTGCTCGGCGGCGAACGGGGTCAGGTCGGCCCCGCCGCGTCCGGCCGTGGCGAGCAGGACGCCCGCCTTGACCCGCGGGTCGGAGAGGTCCTCCTGTGCGCCGGTCACGGGGTCGATGACGCGCAGGCCCAGCAGGTTGCCCGCCGTCTGGCCGCCGAAGGAGTGCCCGGCGGCGGCGATGCGGCCGCGGTCGAGCCGCCCGGCGAGCCCGGGAAGGGCGGCCTCCAGGAGGTCGAGGTGGTCGAGGACGCGCTTCAGGTCGTCGACGCGCAGGCGCCAGATCCTCGGCGTCCGGGGGTCGTCCTCGGGGAGGCCGACCGTCCTGGAGTCGAGGTGGGTGGGCTGGACCACCGCGAAGCCGCCGGCGGCCCAGTAGTCGGTCAGGGGGCCGTAGCCGTCCAGCGACGAGCCGAAGCCGTGCGAGAACACGATGATCGGCAGATCGGTCCCGGTCGCCGGCGCGGAGACGCGCACGCGCAGGTCCTCGCCGCGGCCCGGCGCCGGGAGCACCACCGGCTTCACCGAGACGACGGGGACGGCGGAATCGCGGGGCGGCGTCGCTGTCGCAGTCATGGGAGTTCCTTTTCACCCTCTTCAGCGGTGGGGGCTTCGCGGGCTACGCTAAAAGCTGACGTTGACGTCAGAGGCAAGTGGCGTGGCCGGAGTCACACCGGAGGGCATGATGCGGATCGGCGAGCTCGCCGCCAGGACGGGCGTGAGCGTCCGCGCCCTGCGGTACTACGAGGAGCAGGACCTGCTCGCCGCGGAGCGCAGCCCCAGCGGGCAGCGGCACTACACGGACGCCGCGGTCGACCGCGTGGCGCTGATCCAGCAGCTGTACGCCGCGGGCCTGTCGAGCCGGTCGATCCTCGACCTGCTGCCCTGCGTGGTGGACGGCGAGGCCACGCCGGAACTCCTCGACCGGCTCGCCGCGGAGCGCGACCGCATCGACCGGCGGATCAGCGACCTGTCCGGCACCCGGGACCGGCTCGACACGGTCATCTCCGCCGCCACCGCCAACCTGCGCACCGGCGCCCACTGCCGCCCCGGCCACCCGGCCTGACGCCCGTCTACAACGCCCAGGTCGCGATCCGGGAGGCGATCGTGGCGTACGCGTCCGCCGCCGGGACGATCGACCCGAAGACGTTCCACGTGGAGAACTGGAAACTGGTCCGCGACGGCACGCCCGTCTTCTAGGTGCGGTCGCGCGCGGTGCGTGGGACGCTGGTGCCGTGACCTCGGAAGGCAGGACGGACGGCGCTCAGCGGCCCATGGGCCGGCCGCGCGCGACCTCGCCCGCCGTCCTGGAGCGGCTGGCGTTCGAGCTGTTCGCCCGCAAGGGGTTCGACGAGACGACCGTCGACGACATCGCGGCGGCGGCGGGGATCGCGCGGCGGACGTTCTTCCGCTACTTCTCGTCCAAGAACGACCTGGTGTGGGGTGATTTCGAGGGGCAGCTGCGCAGGCTGCGGGCGCTGCTCGACGAGGCGGACCCGCACGCCCCGATGATGGACGCGGTGCGCCGCGCGGTGGTCGAGTTCAACCGGTTCGACCCGCAGGACGTGCCGTGGCACCGGCAGCGGATGCAGCTGATCCTCGGGGTGCCGACCCTGCAGGCGGACGCGACGCTGCGGTACGCGTCGTGGCGGTCGGTGATCACCGCGTTCGTGGCGGAGCGCACCGGCGCGCCGGTGTCGGCGCTGGTGCCGCGGCTCGCCGGGAACGTCGTGCTGTCCGCGTGCGTCTCGGCGTACGAGTACTGGCTGGCGTCGGGCGAGGAGACGGTGCTGGGCGACGTGCTCGACGAGGCGTTGCGGCAGGTGAGCGCGGGGCTTTCGGCGATCCTGGACGGCGCCGGCTCGGTGCCGGCGTAGCCCTCGCGGCGCGGCGGGCGGTCAGCCGCCGGCGCGGACGGCTCGGGCGATCACCTCGCCGATGAGGACGGCCGTGGCGGCGGGCCCGCGCAGCGGCGCGTCCGGGAGGATCGAGGTGTCGGCGACGCGGAGCCCGGTCAGGCCGTGCACGCGGCCGTGGCCGTCGACGGCGGCGCCCATCGGCACGGTCCCGCAGGTGTGCTGGGACGTGCCGAGCCGGGCGAGGATCCACGCGTCGAGCAGGGCGTCGTCGTCGAGCGGTCCGGGCGCGGGTTCGGCCGGGCCGGCGGAGATGTCGCCGAGCGCGCCGATCACGGCGGCGGCGGCGCGCACCGCCTCGCGCATCCGGCTCCGGTCGGCGTCCGTCTCCAGGTAGCCGTAGGCGATCCGCGGCGGGACGTCGGGGTCGGCGGAGACGGTGCGGAGCGTCCCGGCCGTGCGGGGCGAGAGCACCGACACGAGGAATGCCAGGGGCGCGCCGGGAACGGCCGCCTCCCCGCCGACCAGGCCCATGATCGGAACGAGGGACTGGAGGATCTCCAGGTCGCCCGCCGCGGGGCCGCCGGAGGACGGCAGGTGCAGGGCGCCGCCGAGCCAGCCGCCGGACGGCGGCGGCAGCGGGCGCCGCGGGGTCCACTCCACGGTGACCTGGGGGTGGTCGCTGAGCGCGGCGCCCACGGCGGGCAGGTCGTGGACGGCGGGGATGCCGTGCGCGGCGAGGTCGTCGGCGGGGCCGATGCCGGACAGGTGCAGCAGGTGGGGGGTGGAGAGCGAGCCCGCGCACAGGATGATCTCCCCGGCGTCGAGCACCGTGCGCCGACCGCCGCGGTCGAGCACGACGCCCGTCGCCCGGCCGCGCCGCAGCACGACGGACCGCACCGCGCAGTCGCCGAGGACGGTGAGGTTGGGGCGGCGGGCCGCCTCGCCGAACAGGTAGGCGATCCCGGTGTTGACCCGCCGCCCGCCGGCGGTGTTCGACGGCACCGGCCCGAAGCCGGGCGCGGCCTGGGCGTTCTTGTCGGGGTCGTCCGGGCGGCCGAGGGAGCGGGCGGCGTCCCGGAACGCGGCGGCGGCGGGGTGGCTCAGGTCGGTGCGGCGGACCGGGACGGGGCCGTCGCCGCCGTGCAGGGCGGTGGCGCCGAAGTCGAGGTCGGTCTCCAGCGCCCGCATGAGCGGAAGCACCCGGTCGTAGGACCACAGGTCGCCGTGAACGGACCAGCGGTCGAAGTCGTCGCGCCGCGCCCGGATGAAGTAGCCGCCGTTGACGGTGGTGGACCCGCCGAGGAACCGTCCGCGCGCCGCCGCGTAGGGCAGGCCGGGGGCGAGCAGGGCCGGGTACGTCCGGACGGCGGCGTGCCCCGGTTGCGCGCCGGGGACGAGGCGGGCGTCCAGCAGGCCGCGCGGGAAGTCCGCCGGCGTGCCGGGCGCCGGTCCGGCCTCGGCGAGCAGCACCTCGCAGCCGGGGTCCTCGCTGAGCCGGGCCGCGAGGACGGCCCCGCTGCCGCCCGCTCCCACCACGAGGACGTCGGGCCGGCGCGGAACGGGCGCGCTCATCGCTGGTTCCGGCGGATCATGGGGAGTGGACCTTCCTTTATGGCACTCGATGCATTTAATATCCGTCCAGGACCGATGGTACGAGCCGCGCCGCGCACCGGGGCGGCCGGGCCGTCGCACGCCGCATGAAGGAGGACCCATGGAGAGCAACGCTCCGCAGAACGAGGCCGCCGAGGCCGACGACCGCGTCCAGGACGCCGACGTCGCCGAGTCGCTGATCGAGGAGGTCTCGATCGACGGCATGTGCGGCGTCTACTAGGCCGCACGCCATGCCTCGGCCCGTGCCGGACCTCGACCTCGACCGCGCCTGGGACCTGCACCCGCAGGTCTCGGTGCGGCCCGAGCCCTTCGGCGCGCTCCTCTACCACTTCGGGACGCGCAAGCTGTCGTTCCTGAAGGACCGCCGGCTGCTGGAGGTCGTGCGGTCCCTCGGGGAGGCGCCCACCGCCCGGGAGGCGTGCACCCGCGCCGGCGTGCCCGCGGCGGACCTGCCGAGGTTCGGCGCGGCGCTCGGCGCGCTCGCCGGCTCCTCCATGCTCGTGGAAAGGACCCCATGACCACCACGACGACCCGGCCCGGGACGCGGCTGGTCGACCTGTTCGAGTACGGGCTCGACGCGCCGATCTGCCTGACCTGGGAGCTCACCTACGCCTGCAACCTGTCGTGCGCGCACTGCCTGTCCAGCTCCGGGCGGCGCGACCCGCGCGAGCTGAGCACCGCCGAGTGCAAGGCCGTCATCGACGAGCTGGAGGCCATGCAGGTCTTCTACGTCAACATCGGCGGCGGCGAGCCGACCGTGCGGCCCGACTTCTGGGAGCTGCTGGACTACGCCACCGCCCACCACGTGGGCGTGAAGTTCTCCACCAACGGCGTCCGGATCACCCCTGAGGTCGCCGAGCGGCTTGCCGCCAACGACTACGTCGACGTGCAGATCTCGCTGGACGGCGCGACGCCCGAGGTCAACGACGCCGTCCGCGGCCCCGGCTCCTACGACACCGCCCTGCGCGCGATGCGGAACCTGCGCGACGCGGGGATGAAGAACTTCAAGCTGTCGGTGGTGTGCACCCGGCACAACATCCCGCAGATGGACGCGTTCAAGGCGATCGCCGACGAGTACGGCGCGCAGCTGCGGCTGACGCGGCTGCGCCCATCCGGCCGGGGCGCGGACGTGTGGGACGAGCTGCACCCGCGCCAGGAGCAGCAGCGCGAGCTGTACGACTGGCTGGTGGCGCACGGCGACAGCGTCCTGACCGGCGACTCGTTCTTCCACCTGTCCGCCTACGGCGAGGCGCTGCCGGGCCTGAACCTGTGCGGCGCCGGACGCGTCGTCTGCCTCATCGACCCGGTCGGCGACGTGTACGCCTGCCCGTTCGCGATCCACGACGAGTTCCTCGCGGGCAGCATCCGGCAGCCCGGCGGGTTCACCCGCGTCTGGCGCGAGTCGGAGCTGTTCCAGGGCCTGCGCGAGCCGCAGACCGGCGGGGCGTGCGCGTCCTGCGGCTTCTACGACACGTGCAAGGGCGGCTGCATGGCCGCCAAGTTCTTCACCGGCCTGCCGCTGGACGGCCCGGACCCCGAATGCGTGCGGGGGCACGGCGAGGAGCTGCTCGCGCGGCGTCCCGAGGACCGGGCCGGGATCCCGAAGCCGTCCGCCGACCACTCGCACCGCACCTCCCCGCCGCGCCGCCGGCCCGTCCCGGTCACGCTGATGACCAGCCGCCCGGAGCGCCCGCCGGTGAGCGCCTGCGAGGAGAACCCGCTGGCCGGGCTGCGGCTGACCTAGCGGCCGCGGCACCCGAGCGGTCCGCCCATCCATCCCTGGAGACATCGAGATGTTCAAGAACCCGTGGTTCGAGACCGTGGCCGAGGCGCAGCGCCGGGCCAAGCGGCGGTTGCCGCACATGGTCTACGGGGCGCTGGTCGCGGGCTCGGAGCGCGGCCGGACGATCGACGCCAACATGAAGGCGTTCGGCGACCTCGGCTTCGCGCCCCGCGTCGTCGGGCACAAGGCGGAGCGCGACCTTGCCACCACCGTGATGGGCGTGGAGACGTCCATGCCCGTGCTCATCTCCCCCACCGGCGTGCAGGCCGTGCATCCGGACGGGGAGGTGGCGGTGGCGCGCGCCGCCGCGAACCGGGGCGTCATCATGGGGCTCAGCTCGTTCGCGAGCAAGCCCGTCGAGGAGGTCGCGGAGGCCAACCCGAACGTCTTCTTCCAGATGTACTGGAGCGGCGACCGGGACGCGATGGTCCAGCGCCTCGACCGCGCGAAGAAGGCGGGCGCGAAGGCGCTGATCGCCACACTCGACTGGTCGTTCTCCAACGGCCGGGACTGGGGCAGCCCCATGATCCCGGAGAGGATCGACTTCAGGACGGCGGTGAAGCTCGCGCCGGGCGTGCTGCCGCATCCGGGCTGGCTGTGGAAGTTCGCCAAGGAGGGCCGGATCCCCGACCTCACCACCCCGAACCTCAAGCCGCCGAACGGCCCCGCGCCGACGTTCTTCGGCGCGTACGGAGAGTGGATGCAGACGCCGCCTCCCACCTGGGAGGACGTCGCGTGGCTGCGGGAGGAGTGGGGCGGACCGTTCCTGCTCAAGGGCGTCACCCGCGTCGACGACGCCAAGCGCGCGGTGGACGCCGGGGTGACGGCGCTGTCGGTGTCCAACCACGGCGGCAACAACCTCGACACCACGCCCGCCACGATCCGGGTGCTGCCGTCGATCGCCGAGGCGGTCGGCGACCAGATCGAGGTGCTGCTGGACGGCGGCGTGCGGCGCGGCGGCGACGTCGCGAAGGCCCTCGCGCTCGGCGCCCGCGCCGTGCTGATCGGCCGCGCCTACCTGTGGGGCCTGGCCGCCAACGGGCAGGCCGGGGTGGAGAACGTGCTGGACATCATGCGCGGCGGCCTCGACTCCGCCGTCCTCGGGCTCGGCCACGCCTCCGTCCACGAACTGAACCCCGACGACCTCGTCATCCCGCCCGGCTTCGCGCTGGCGCTGGGCGGCGGCGGTTCGGCCGGCTGACGTGCCCGCCGCCGGGAACCTGGCCGCGGCCGCCTGGACGGACGTCGGGGCGGCGCCGCTCGTCCTGGTTCCGGTCGGGTCGTGCGAGCAGCACGGCCCGCACCTGCCGCTGTCGACCGACACGGTGATCGCCGAGGCGGTCGCCGCGCGCGCGGCGGACGCCCTGCGCCCGGACGCCGGAGGGCAGGTGCTCGTCGCACCCGCGATCGCGTTCGGGGCGAGCGGCGAGCACGCGGGCTTCCCCGGGACGGTCTCGATCGGGCACGAGGCGCTGACGGCCGTGCTGGTGGAGACCGTCCGGTCGCTCGCCCTCTGGGCCGGACGCGTCGTCTTCGTCAATGGGCACGGCGGCAACGTCCCCGCCCTCGACGCCGCCGCGGGCCGGATGCGGGTGGAAGGGCATGACGCCGCCTGGGCCGGCTGCGGCGTGCCCGGCGGCGACGCGCACGCCGGGTTCACCGAGACGTCCGCCATGCTGCATCTGGCGCCGGACCTGGTGCGGCCGTTCGGCGCCGTCACCGGCGAGACCCGCCCGCTCGCCGCGATCATGCCGGACCTGGTCGCGGGCGGCGTCCGCGCCGTCTCGCCGTCCGGCGTGCTCGGCGACCCGGCCGGGGCGTCCGCCGAACGGGGCCGCGAGATCGTGGCGGACATGGTGGCGTCGGTCGTCCGCCGGATCGGCGGCGGCCGCGCCGACGAGCGCGGGCGGCTCCTCGACCCGGCGGTGCCCCGCTCACCGGTCCCGCGCGCATGAGCGGGCCGAACGACCGGTTCCGGCTGCCCGACGATCTCCCCGTCGCGCTCGCCCGCGACACCTCGCTCTGGTCGGGCGGGCGCGTGGCCACCGGCGGCGCGCCCTGGAAGATGGTGCGGCTGGCGGAGGCGACGCTCCCTCACGTCGCGGCGCTGCGCCGGGCGGGCCGGGCGGGCCTCGCCGACCCCTCCCCGGTCGGGCGGGCGCTGGCGGCCCGGCTCCTCGACCTCGGCATGGCCGACCCGCTCCCCGCCCCGCGTCCCGGACCGCACGACGTGACCGTCGTGATCCCCGCCTACGAGCGTGCCGACGAGCTGGCGCGGTCGCTGGAGGCCGTCGGCGACGTCCCCGTGATCGTCGTGGACGACGGGTCGCCCGACCCCGAGCCGCTGCGGCGGGTCGCGGAGGCGCACGGTGCGCGGCTCGTCCGGCACGCCCGCAACCGGGGCCCCGCGGCGGCCCGCAACACCGGCCTGCGCCTGGTGCGGACCCGGTTCGCCGCGCTGGTGGACTCCGACTGCCGCCCGATGGACGGCTGGCTCGACGTCCTCGTCCCGCACTTCGACGACGCGCGCGTCGCCGCCGTCGCCCCCCGGATCGTCCCGGAGTCGGACGGCACCGGGCTGCTGGCCCGCTACGAGACCGCCCGGTCGGCGCTGGACATGGGCCTGCGGCCCGCGCTGGTCCGGCCCGGTGGACGGCTCGGGTTCGTGCCGACCGCGACGCTGCTCGTGCGGGTCGCGGCGCTGCCGGACGACCCGTTCGACGAGGACCTGCGGCTCGGCGAGGACGTCGACCTCGTCTGGCGGCTGGGCGACCGGAAATGGAACGTCCGCTACGAGCCCGCCGCGCGGGTCGCGCACACACCGCGGCTGCACCCGGTGGCCTGGGCGAAGCGCCGCCACGAGTACGGCACGTCCGCCGCCGACCTGGCGCGGCGCCACCCCGGCAGGCTCGCGCCGGCCCGGCCGTCGGCGTGGAACCTCGCGGTGCTCGCGCTGCTGGCGCGGGGACGTCCGGGCATGGCAGCCGGCGTCGCGGCGGTCGCGGCGGCGCTGCTGGCCAGGCGGCTGTCGCGGCTGCCCGCCGACTGGAGCCTGGCCGCCGCCATCGTCGGGAAGGGCACCGCCGCCGACGCCGCCGCGATCGGGCACGCGCTGCGCCGCGAGTGGTGGCCGCTCGGCCTGGTCGCGCTCGCCGCGTCGCCCCACAGCCGGCTCGCCCGCGCGGCCGCCGCCGCCATGCTCGCGCCGATCGCGCTGGAGTGGCTGCGGCAGCGTCCGCCGATCGACCCCGTCCGCTACACGGCTCTGCGGCTCGCCGAAGACGTGGCCTACGGGTCCGGGGTGACGGCGGCGTCCGCCCGCGCGCGCTCGGCCGCTCCCTTGCTCCCGGACGTCCGGTTCCCCGAATCGGTGTCGTCAGCCGGCGCGCGGGCGCGCGAGGCCGCCGCACGGTGGATCGCGGCCGTCCGCCCGGCCGGCCGCGATCCGCGCTCGGGCCGTCCCGGCGTCAGCGGTTCAGCGCGCCGAGGTCGACGGGCAGCTGGGCGCCGGTGATGTACTTGCCCTCGTCGGACGCCAGGAACGCGACGATGTTCGCGATGTCCTCCGCCTCGACCATCTCGTAGGGCAGCGTCGCCATGTAGATGGGCGCGAGCAGCGGGGTCTTCTCCAGCAGCTCGCTCATCTTCCCGGCGGTCATCCCGGTCCGCACCCCGTGCGGGTGGACGGTGTTGACCCGGATGTCGTACTCGCCCAGCTCGTTCGCCAGCACCTTCGCCAGGCCCACGACACCGTGCTTGGACGAGGCGTAGTGCGCGAGGAACGGGAGCCCCTTCAGGCCCGCCACCGAGCTGGTGATGATGACCGAACCGCCCTGGCCCTGCTCGATGAGCGTCGGCACGGTGGCCTTGACCGTCTTCCACACCCCCGTGAGGTTGGTGTCGAGGACGTCCTGCCACTGCTGCTCGTCGAGCTCCCAGGTGCGGCCGTAGTTCACGATGCCGGCGTTGGCCACGACGACGTCCAGCCGGCCTAGTTGGGCGACGCCCTCGCGTACGGCCGCCTCGAGCGCGGCGAGGTCGCGCACGTCCGCCTTGCGGGCCACCACCCGGCGTCCCTGGGCCTCCACGAGCTTGGCGGTCTCGTCCAGGTCGGACTGGGTGGAGGGCTCGTAGGGGACGTAGGAGCTGGCCGACGCGACGAGGTCGACCGCGATGATGTCGGCGCCCTCGGACGCGAGCCGGACCGCCTCCGCGCGCCCCTGCCCGCGCGCCGCGCCGGTGATGAACGCGACCTTGCCTGTCAAACGCGCCATGGCTTCTTCCTCCACATGGGTCAAGACCCGGCGACGCAGGGCGGAAGGCCTTTTCGGGCGGACAACGGCTGCGCTGCCATCGGGCCGATAAGCGGTCGACAGCCATAGTGGCACTGAGTGTCAAAAGGGGCAAGGGCCGGTCGGCGGCGCATCACCGCCGGTCACGGGCCCGTCACCGGCGCGTACCTTCCCGTCGCCGGCGCGGCGCGTCAGCCGGTGAGCCGCTCCCAGTGGCGGCGGACGTCGGCCCACGGGAAGCGCGGGCCGGGGTCGATGCGGCGCCGCACCAGGACGTCCGGGTCGTCGGACGCGGGGACCATCTCCCGGTCCAGGTCGCTGTGGCGCACCAGGCGGGCGAGCGAGGGGTGGGTCTCGGTGAGGACGGTCAGCAGCTCCATGAGCGCGGCCGTCTGCTCGGGCGGGAAGTCCTCGGCGGGGACCTGCGACCGCGAATCGAAGTGGCCCGGATGGCGGCCGGTGTTGACCAGCTCGATCCCGATCGACGGGGTGTTGTGGCCCGCGGCGTGCGCGGCCACCCGGTCCAGCGGCACGAAGCGGTGGCAGCTCCCGTCGCGGTCCACGTAGAGGTGGCCGCACACGCCGGTCCCGTCGTCCGTCCCGTCCGCGCTCCGCTCGGCGTAGTCCCAGGCCTCCGCCAGCGTCGGGATCTCCGTGGCGTGCAGGACGACCGTCGTGACGGACTCCGGCGACCGCCGCTTCAGCGCCCCCCACCAGGAGACGAGCCGGTCGTCCACCGGAGGACCTGCGGGCGCGGTCATGATCCCCATGCTAATCGGCCCGGCGCCGGTCACGCGTCCGGCTCGGCCGGATCGTCCTCGTCCTCTGCCGCGGCGGAGTCGTCGTCGGCGCCGGTCAGGCGCGCTCTCAGGCGGTGCGAGACGCGCACGTCGCGGTAGGTGGTGTCGAGCTTCGCGGGGCGGGGCAGGTTCCGCCGCTCGGTGCTCGCCTCCGACTCGCCTTCCGGTTCGGCGCCCGCCCGCTCCTCGACGTCGGGCGTCTCATGGAAGACCACTTCGTCCGCCTTCACCGAGGCGCCGATCTCCACGTCCGGTTCGCGCATCGCTCCTCCTCACATCCCCGGCAGGCGCTTGAGGACGCCGCCGATCAGGTCCCGGCCCGCGCGGACGGACTTCCTGGCCAGCGCCGCCGCCAGCGCGCCCGCCGCCAGGTCGTCGGCCTTCTCCGGGACGTCCCGCGCCGCCCGCCGCTCCCGGTCGTCGCGCCGCTCCCGCCGGTCCTGCGGCTCGGGCTCGTGCCGCCGCTCGGGCTCGTCACGGCGGGGCCGCGGGCCAGGGCCGGGGCCGGGCGGCGGGGCGGGACGCGGACGTTCCAGGCCGGTCTCGCGTCCGGCGTGCGGGCGGCGGGGCGGCCTCCGGGCGTCGATCCCGTTCCGGACGCGTCCCGCGCCGCCGCCCAGCTCGCCCGCCACCGTGCCGGCGCCCAGTTCGCCCGCCGCCGCGCCGGCGCCGCGCGCCGTCCCTGCGAGGAGCTCGGGGTTCGCGTCGACCGTGTCCAGCACCCGGTCGATGATCCGCGCGACGTTGTCGAGCCGCACCTTCAGCATCGCTTGCGCCTCCACGCCCCGGAGGGTCAGGCTGACCCGGCCGAGGTCGACGTCCGCGCCGACGCCGAGATCGAGCACGTCGAGCACCGCGGCGCGCAGCGAGACGTCGGCGCGCAGCTCCTCGACCTCGATCTCGACCTCGTCGACCTTGACGACCGGGACGTCCAGCAGGACGTCGGGGTCCTCGCCGGGCGCGCCGCCTGCGGGCGGCTGGTTCATGGCTTCTCCTCGGTGCGCGTGCGGCCGTACCGGACGTCCCTTACCTGCAGAGACCGTGCGAACCCCGGGCGGCTCCCGGTTTTGCCCGGATATGGCGAGGAGATGCCGCGGCCTTCGAATTCCGGTGCGCCGGGGCCGGGCCCGTCCGCCGCCGCCCCCTGGCGGGCACCGTCGTTTATCGTGGTCTTCCGTCCGCGACGCGCCCCGTTCCACCCCTTCGCTTCGGGACGCGCGAGCTGGTGCCGTGGGTGGCCGCGCCAGGGAACTCCATGAGAAAGGCGGAGGCGTGACGCAGCGACGACCGCGGCTCCCGGCCGGCGACCCGGCGCGCGAGGACACGGCGGGCGACGATCCGGCGGGCGGCGGCACGGGCGAGGTGCCGGACGACGTCACCGCCGCCGTGGAGCGGGTGCTGAGCGCGGCGGCGCTGCTGTGGAGCCGCGCCGACCAGGGCCTGGAGCCGGCGGTGTCGCCGATCCAGCTGCGCGCGGTGGAGGCGGTCGCCCGGTTCGGCCGGCCGAACCTCGGCCGGCTCGCCGCGGAGCTCGGCGCGATCCCGTCGTCGGCGAGCCGGCTGTGCGACCGGCTGGAGGCGGCCGGCCTGGTGGTGCGGGAGAACGCGGTCGCGGACCGGCGCGAGATCATCGTCCGGCTGAGCAAGCAGGGCGAGCGGCTGTACTCGGAGCTGACCCGGCGCCGCCGCGCGGCGGTGCGCGAGGTGCTCGCGCAGCTGTCGCCCGCGTCCCGGGGGCGGCTGATCGACGCGCTCACCGAGTTCGACGTGGCCCGCGAGGGGCAGGACGCGGGCTCGGCCGAGGCGGTCGGCTCCCGGACGGCCTGAGCGCGCCGCCCGCGTCCCGCAAGGAAGCCCGGGACGGCTTCTCGACATCAAGTATTTGCCATGCGGCAAGCTTTTTGGCAGTCTTCCCCTCGGTTCCCGTCCCGGCCAGGGCGGCCCGCGGAGGGACCATGCCCCGGGTGGTCGACGGCCCGGACAACGAGATGAGGGCGCCTTGAGCAGAGCTTCCGGCTGGAGCCCGGCGACCGGCTCGTCATCGTCAGCGACAGGGTGTTCTCCGCGCGGTCCGCGCGCGGCGAGTTCGGCGCGCGGGCGCTGGAGCAGGCGACCCGCCGCAGCCGCCTGCAGGACACGGCGGACGTGCCGCTGACCATCGTGAACGAGCTGATCGAGCACCACGAGGGCGCGAACCTCGCCGACGACGCCGTGGTGGTCTGCCTGGACTGGCACCGCCCTGCCGCGCGGGCCGCCACCGGAGCCGAGTAACCTCCCGCTTACTGAGCCGAGCGGAGGAGGCGCGATGGACGGGCTGGACGCGATGGAGACCGTGCGGGCGGCCGACAGGATCATCCACGACGTGGGCGCGGCGTGGATGCTCGACCCGGCGACGCCCGAGCGCGGCAAGCAGGCCGGCTACGACAACCCGTACGCGTTCTACTTCGCGGGACGCGCGGGCGTCCTCGGCGACGTCGACGCCGGCGTGGTGGCCGCCGCGCTGGGCTGGTTCCCCGCGCCGGTCGTCCGGCTCTTCTGGGACGAGGGAGTCGCGGTCGCGGGGGCGCGCGAGGCGGCGCGCCGGTACGGGGCGACGTGCGCGGCGTGGGGCCGCGACCACATCGGCGACGCCGGCGGCGAGCGGCTGTGCGAGCTGGCCGGGCGCGTCGTCGACGCGGCGGAAGGCTCCGGGCTGCCGCTGTTCTGCGGCTGGCGCGCCGAGCCGCTGGCCGACGATGTCCCGGCCCGCACCGCGCAGCTGGTGCACGTGCTGCGGGAGTGGCGCGGCGCGCTGCACCTGGTGGCGACGACGGCGGCCGGGCTCGCGCCGCTGGAGGCCGTGCTCGCCGGATCGAACGAGGACCGCGCCCGCTTCCTCGGCTGGCGCGGCGACCTGCCGGACTGCTCCGCGCTCAAGGGCCGCCGCGCGGAGGCGGAGGAGACCACCGACCGGCTCGCCGCCGCCGTGTACGAGCGGGCGCTGTCGCCCGCCGAGCGCGCCGAGTTCGCGGAACTCGTCCGCGCCGTCGGCGCCGCTGCGCTCGGCTGACGCGCCCGTTTTATCGTCCGGGGCACAAGGCGCTCCGGCGATTGCGTCGGCGGACGACTGTCGCGGCGCGAGAACGGCGTCCATTGTTGCCCCGTATCCGTTCCCGTCCGGAAGGAGAACGTGATGGGGCGACCCTCCCACCCCCTCGTTCGCCGCCCGTCGCGCCGGCTCGGCGGGCTCGCCGTGCTGGGCGCGTCGGCGCTCGTCGCAGCCGCCGCGGCGCTCCCCGTCCACGCCAGTGCCGCCGCCCCCGCCGCCGATTCCGCCGGGGACCGGGTCGAGACGCCGGTGGCCACGAATTCGCCCGTCACCGGCGTCACCGAGTCGATGGTGCGGGTGCGCGTCCCGCTGCCGGCGTCGGCGGGCCCGCACCCGGAGGCCTGCGACTGGCTGTCCTACCTGCGGTTCCGCGACGCCGGCGGCCCTGCCGCGTCCGCGCAGGCCGACCGGATCCTCGTCGCGCAGCCCGGGGTCCTCGAAGGCGCCGGCGCCTTCGACAGCGTCGCCCGCAACACCGTCGCGGCCGCCGCGAAGAGCGGGAAGCACATCGAGTTCTGGGCGCTGGACCGCCGGTCCAACTGCCTTGAGGACCACGCCGGCGTCCAGGCCGGCCTCGCCGCGAAGGACGCCCACCTCGCCGTCGACTACTACTACCGGCAGAAGGAGGTGGACGGCCGGAAGTTCGCCGGCTACCAGACCAACGACCAGGTGACCTGGCTGCAGAACGTCGGCCTCGAGCAGACCGTCCGCGACGAGTACGACCTGATGGTCCACGAACTGCCGGACCAGCAGGCCCGCAAGCAGAGGATGCTGTGCGGCGGCCATTCCCTCGGCGGCATCCTCACCGCGTTCTTCGCCGAATGGGACTTCGACGGCGACCATTCCACCACCGGCGACGCCGGCTACAACCAGTGCTCCGGCTATTTCGCGCTCGACACCCGCATCAGCACCAGCCTGCCCGGAATGGACGGGCAGCTCCCCACCGACCTGATCCCGCTGCTGCAGTTCGGCGCGGGCGCCGTCCAGGCCGGTCTGGAGAGCGGCGTCGTCCCGCGCTCCCTTTCGGCTCCCGCGCTGATCAACACCGAGACGATGAACCTGCTGTCGATCGCCGGCCTCGCCGCCGACCTCGCCCCGGGCGACCGGTCCGACCTCGCGACCTACGTGCCGTCCTCGTTCAACACCGACACGACGTACCGGCTGCTGTTCTCCAAGGACTACCCGACGTTCGTGAAGGGCTCCCCGACGGTGAAGGACTTCCGCTTCACCAACGCGGCGGCGCTCGGCGCGCTCCTCGACGACAACTCCGAGCCGCTGGCGTTCATGCAGTCCAGCGTCGGGTTCTGGGACGGCGGGAAGGTCGTCGACAAGGAGTTCCCGGCGCCGAACGACCTGGACGCGATCGGCCTCGGCGGGCTGAAGCAGCTGCTCGGCCCGGACAAGAAGGCCATCCCGGACGAGCCGAACGGCCCGCTCTACACCTGGCGGAACTACGACCAGGTCGGCAGCGGGGTGCCCGCGTCCAAGGACGGCAGCCCGTTCACGTCCGCGGCCAAGGAGGTCACCGACATCGGCGAGCTGGCCCGCAGCCTCGCCGAGCAGCCGCTCGACTTCACCGAGCACTACTTCCCCACCAAGATGGTCACCGACATCGCGCTCGCGGCCTCCCCCGGCATCGCCGACGACGCCGTCCACACGAACGGGCCGACCGCGAACCCGATCATCAACCTGGAGGCCGGCGACGGGCTCGGCGGCCGCGACCCGCAGCCCGGAGACGTCATCGCCCCCGGCTACCAGCACCTCGACGTGCTCACCGCGTCCGCGAAGCAGAACGACGGCAAGCCTGAGATCATCTCGACGAGCCTGGCCGCCTTCGCCGCCAAGTGACGCACCGCCCCACCCGCGTCCCGCCCCGGTGTTTCGGGGTGCGGGGCGCGGGTACGAGGCGGCCCGACGAGGTGAGGGGGTCGCGATGGGCGTTCGCCGGTGGATCGGGTCGTGGCCGGTGTACCGGCAGGCGACCGGGAGCGATCCGCTGGGCCGCGGAGCCGCCGCCAAGAGCGGCGCCAGCGAGCGGCTGAAGCCGCGGGTGAGCACCGCCGACCAGGTCGTCAAGTCCGTCTGCCCGTACTGCGCGGTCGGCTGCGGCCAGAACGTGTACGTCAAGGACGACGAGGTCGTCCAGATCGAAGGCGACCCCGACTCCCCCGTCAGCCGCGGCCGGCTCTGCCCGAAGGGGTCCGCGACCCTCCAGCTGACGACCGGCCCGGCGCGCGAGCACCACGTCCTCTACCGGCGCCCGCACGGCACCGAATGGGAACGGCTCGACCTCGACACCGCCATGGACATGATCGCCGACCGCGTCATCGCGGCGCGGCGGCACGGCTGGCAGTGGGAGCAGGACGGCGACCGGACGCGGCGCACCCTCGGGTTCGCCGGCCTGGGCGGCGCCACGCTCGACAACGAGGAGAACTACCTCATCAAGAAGCTGTTCACCGCGCTCGGCGCCGTACAGATCGAGAACCAGGCCCGCGTTTGACACTCCTCCACCGTTCCCAGTCTGGGAACCTCGTTCGGACGCGGCGGCGCGACCACCTTCCAGCAGGACCTGCAGAACGCCGACTGCATCGTCGTCCAGGGCTCGAACATGGCCGAGTGCCATCCGGTCGGGTTCCAGTGGGTGATGGAGGCGAAGGCGCGCGGGGCCAGGCTGATCCACGTCGATCCGCGATTCACGCGCACGAGCGCGGTCGCGGACGTGCACGTCCCGCTGCGCGCGGGAAGCGACATCGCGTTCCTCGGCGGGATCATCAATTACGTCCTGTCGAACGAGAAGTACTTCCGCGAGTACGTGCTGGAGTACACCAACGCGTCGGTGCTCGTGAACAAGGACTTCCGCGACACCGAGGACCTGGACGGCGTCTTCTCCGGCCTGGACCCCGAGTCGCGCAGCTACGACCCGGCCACCTGGCGGTACGAGGGCCTGGAGGTGCAGGCGGCGGCCGGGCGGCGCGACGTCGAGTACGACGACCGCGTCGAGTCGATGGCGGAGTCGGGACGCGGCGAGTCGCACGGGTCCGGCGGCGCCGCGCTCGGCGAGGGCCACCCGAGCCGCGACCCGTCGCTCCGGCACCCGCGGTGCGTGCTCCAGGTGCTGAAGCGGCACTACGCCCGGTACACCCCGGAGATGGTTGAACGCGTGTGCGGCGTCCCGCAGGACCGGTTCCGCCAGGTCTGCGAGCTGATCACGGAGAACTCCGGCCGCGACCGCACCACCGCGTTCGCCTACGCGGTGGGCTGGACGCAGCACACGGTCGGCGTCCAGTACATCCGGACGGCCGCGATCCTGCAGGCCCTCCTCGGCAACATCGGCCGGCCCGGCGGCGGCATCCTGGCGCTGCGCGGCCACGCGTCCATCCAGGGCTCGACGGACATCCCGACGCTGTTCAACCTGCTGCCCGGCTACATCCCGATGCCGCACGCGCACGCCGACCAGGACCTGGACTCCTTCGTCGCCGCCGAGGCCGCGAAGAAGGGCTTCTGGGGCGAGATGCGCTCCTACTTCGTCAGCCTGCTCAAGGCGTACTGGGGCGACGCGGCGACCGGCGCCAACGACTACTGCTTCGACTACCTGCCGCGCCTGACCGGCTCGCACAGCACGTACGAGACGGTGATGGCGCAGATCGACGGCACCTGCAAGGGCTACTTCCTGCTGGGCGAGAACCCGGCGGTCGGGTCCGCGAACGCCAAGATGCAGCGGCTGGGCATGGCGAACCTCGACTGGCTGGTGGTCCGCGACTTCTCGCTGATCGAGTCGGCGACGTGGTGGAAGGACGGCCCGGAGATCGAGTCCGGCGAGATGCGGACCGAGGACATCGGCACCGAGGTGTTCTTCATGCCCGCCGCCGCGCACACCGAGAAGGACGGCAGCTTCACCAACACCCAGCGCATGCTGCAGTGGCACCACAAGGCCGTCGAACCGGGCGGCGAGGCCCGCAGCGAGCTGTGGTTCATGTACCACCTGGGCCGGATCATCCGGGCGAAGCTCGCCGGGTCGTCCGACGAGATGGACCGCCCGGTCCTCGACCTGACCTGGGACTACCCCACCGAGGGCGACATCGCGGAACCCGACGCCGAGGCCGTCCTCGCCGAGATCAACGGCCGCGACGGCGACGGGAACCCGATCTCGTCCTACACCGAGCTGAAGCCCGACGGCTCGACCTCGTGCGGCTGCTGGATCTACGCCGGCTGCTACGCCGACGGCGTGAACCAGCCGGCCCGCCGCAAGCCCGGCGAGGACCAGAGCTGGGTGGCGCCCGAATGGGGCTGGGCGTGGCCGGCGAACCGGCGCATCCTGTACAACCGGGCGTCCGCCGACCCGGACGGCAACCCGTGGAGCGACCGCAAGGCGCTCGTCTGGTGGGATCCCGACGCGGGCAGGTGGACGGGCCACGACGTCCCCGACTTCATCGCCGACCGGGCGCCCGACTACGAGCCGCCGGAGGGCGCGACCGGCCCCGACGCGCTCGCCGGGAACGACCCGTTCATCATGCAGGCCGACGGCAAGGCGTGGCTGTACGTCCCCGCCGGGCTCATGGACGGGCCGCTGCCCGCGCACTACGAGCCGCAGGAGTCGCCGTTCGAGAACCCGCTGTACAAGCAGCGGCACAACCCCGTGCGGCACCTGCTCGACCCGCATCCCGCGAACCGCTACCAGCCGAGCGGCGACCAGCCCGGCTCGGAGGTGTTCCCGTACGTCACGACGACCTACCGGCTCACCGAGCACCACACCGCGGGCGGCATGTCGCGCTGGCAGCCCTACCTCGCCGAACTCCAGCCGGAGTTCTTCTGCGAGATCTCGCCCGAGCTCGCGGGCGAGCGCGGCCTCGAGCACGGCGGCTGGGCCACGATCGTCAGCGCGCGCGGCGTCATCGAGGCCCGCGTGATGGTGACCGACCGGATGATCCCGCTGCGGATGGACGGCCGCGCCCTGCACCAGATCGGCCTGCCCTACCACTGGGGCCCCAACGGCTACAGCACCGGCGACGCCGCCAACGAGCTGCTGCACCTCGTCCTGGACCCGAACACCCACATCCAGGAGTGCAAGGCCCTGGCCTGCGACATCCGCCCCGGCCGCCGCCCCCGCGGCGAAGCCGCCCTCGCCCTCGTCCGCTCCTACCGCGAGCGGGCGGGCATCACCGACCAAACCGGCACCGACCTCTGACCCACCTTCGTTGAGTTGTGGCGTGTCGTGGTTATGGCGCGCGCCATAACCACGACACGCCAC
>NZ_WBMS02000022.1:29063-147594 GCF_008923205.2 Actinomadura physcomitrii
CCCCCCCCCCCCCCCCCCCTGTGGGGGGGGGGGGGGGGGGGGGGCGCCCCCCCCCCCCCCCCCCCCCCCCCCCGCCACAAGTCAACGGATGAGGAGGGGGTGGTCGGTGGCGGGGATCAGTTCGCCGATCACGGGGTGGCCGGGGAGTTCGGCGGCCACGAGGAGGCCGCCGGAGGTCTGGGCGTCGGCCAGGAGGAGGCGGTCGTCCTCCGAGGTGGAGGCGAAGTCGGTGTGGGGGGTGACCCAGTCGAGGTTGCGGCGGGTGCCGGCGCTGACGTATCCGGCGCGGACGGCGTCGCGGGCGCCGTCGAGGTAGGGGACGGCGGCGGCGTCGACGACGGCGGTGACGCCGGACGCGCGGGCCAGCTTGTAGAGGTGGCCGAGCAGCCCGAAGCCGGTGACGTCGGTGGCGCACTCGGCGCCCGCGGCGAGCGCGGCGGCGCAGGCGTCGCGGTTCAGGGCGGCCATCGACGCGACGGCGTGCGGGAAGACCTCGCCGGTCGCCTTGTGCCGGTTGTTCAGGACGCCGACGCCGAGCGGCTTGGTCAGGGTGAGCGGCGTGCCGGGCTTGCCGGTGTCGTTGCGGAGCAGCCGGGCCGGGTCGGCGACGCCGGTGACGGCCATGCCGTACTTCGGTTCGGGGTCGTCGACGCTGTGGCCGCCGCCGACGTGGCAGCCCGCCCGCGCGGCGACGTCCAGGCCGCCGCGCAGCACCTCGCGGGCCAGGTCGAACGGGAGGACGCCGCGGGGCCAGGCGAGCAGGTTCACCGCGACGAGCGGGCGTCCGCCGACCGCGTACACGTCGGACAGGGCGTTCGCGGCGGCGATGCGGCCCCAGTCGTACGGGTCGTCGACGACGGGGGTGAAGAAGTCGGCGGTGGCGACGACGGCGGGGCCGCCCGGGGCGTCCGGAAGGGTGACGACGGCGGCGTCGTCGCCGGTGTCGAGGCCGACGATCAGCTCGCCGTTCGGGTCGGCGGGGGCGGCGGTGAGCCCGGCGACGACGTCCTCCAGCTCGCCGGGCGGGATCTTGCAGGCGCAGCCGCCGCCGTGGGCGTACTGGGTGAGCCGCTTCCCGGTCATTGCATGCCTGCGTTCATGCGGTCCTTTCGGTGCAGCGGCGGCGCAGGTCGTCCACGCGGACGGTGTAGCCCCGCTCGTCGAGGTGCTCCAGCAGCGGGACGGCGACGCGGCGGGTGGTGCCGAGCGCGCGGCGCGCCTCGCTGAGGGTGAACGGCGGGTCGAGCTTCGCCAGCAGCGCGGCGGCCTCGGCGTCGGCGCCGGGGAGCAGGACGATCCCGTCGGCGACCTTGAGCAGCGCGCCGGCCGCCGCGGCGGCGGCGATCAGCTTCGGAGTGAGGCCGAGGTCGGCGAGCCGGCCCGCGTCGGGGGCGTTGAACGGGGCGCCGGCGAGGTCGCGGCGGACGGCGTCGACGGCCCGCCGGACGTGCGGCGGCAGTTCGGGGGCGGTGGCGGTGCCGTAGAGGCGGCCGTCGCGGCGGTGCAGGCCGGTGGCGAGGGCTTCGACGAGCGCGCGGTCGGGCAGGCCGAGCGCGCGGCGGGCGGCCTCGGCGGGCAGGCCGGGGTCGGTCGGGTGCGTGCGCGCGTGCTCGTCGACGGCGTCGCGCAGGCGGCGGCGCAGGCCGTCCCAGTGCCCGGGGTCGGCGAGCCAGTCCCCGGCGACGGGTTCGGACGGCGGCGGCACGCCCATCGCGATCAGGTCGGCGCGGCGGACGAGGCCGCGGCGGCGCAGTTCGGCGGCGCCGTCGGGGCGCGGCCCCATCGCGGCGAGCTCGCGGGCGCGCGCGGCGGCGGCGCCGCGCCGGGTGAACGGCTCGGGCCGCACGTCGAGGACCGCGACCCCGGCCGCGACGCGGTGCCGGCCCGGGTCGCGCAGCAGGGCGGTGTCCCCGGCGCGCAGCGGCAGGGGCCGCTCCAGCGCGAGCCGCGCGGTGTCCTCGCCGAGCGGGCGGACGTGCACCGGGACGGCCGCCGATCCGGCGTGCAGGACGAGCCGCCGCGGCAGGTCGCGGGCGGGGTCGCCGTGCAGCCGGACGTCGATGAGCTCGGTGGCGAGCCAGCGTCCGGGGGTGAGCAGCGCGTCGCCACGGCGCAGCGCGCCCGCGTCGGCACGGCGCAGCGCGCCGCCGCCGTGCAGGTTGACGGCGACGCGCGCGACAGCGCCGATCTCGTCGCGCTGCTCCTTGAGGCTCTGCAGGCCGCGGACCCGGACGGTCTCGCGGCCCGCCGTGAGCCGGTCGCCGACACGGATCGTGCCGGCGCCGAGCGTGCCGGTGACGACGGTGCCGCGGCCCTGGACGGTGAAGACGCGGTCGATCCACAGCCGCACGTCGGCGGTCCGGTCGGGTTCGGGGAGCGCGGCGGTGAGGTCGGCCAGCGCGGCGCGCAGGTCGTCGAGGCCCTGCCCGGTGGCGCCGCTGACCTCGACGGCGGCAACCTCGCCGAGGGACGTGGCGGCGATCCGCTCGAGCGCGTCGTCGCGCACCCGCGCGGCGGTCGCGGCGCCCGTGAGGTCGCGGCGGGTGACGGCGAGCAGCCCGTGCCGGACGCCGAGCGCGTCGAGGACCGCGAGGTGCTCCTGCGACTGCCGCTGCCAGCCCTGGTCGGCGGCGACGACGAACAGGGCGGCGGGCACGGGCCCGACCCCGGCGAGCATGGTCGCGACGAACCGCTCATGCCCGGGGACGTCGACGAACGCGAGCGGTTCGCCGCCGGGCAGGGTGGTCCAGGCGAAGCCCAGCTCGATGGTGAGGCCGCGGCGCCGCTCCTCCTCCAGCCGGTCGGGCTCCATCCCGGTCAGCGCGCGGACGAGCGTGGACTTGCCGTGGTCGACGTGCCCTGCGGTGACGACGACGTGCATGCTCACCACCCTTCCGCCGCGGCGGCCACCGCGCGGGCGAGGGCGTCGTCCTGGACGGGCGGGACGGCGCGCAGGTCGAGCAGGCAGCGGCCGTCCTCGATGCGTCCCATCACCGCGGGCGAGCCGTGCCGCAGCCGCGCGGCGTACGGTTCGGGCAGCGCGACGGCCGCGCTCGGCAGGACGACGCCGGGCGCGCCGCCGCCGCCCACCGCGGCGTCGCTGTCGACAGGCGCCGCGTCGACGCCCGCCGCGCGCAGCCGGTCGGCCAGCCGCCGCGCGCGCTCGCGGAGGGACGTGACATCGGCGTTCAGCGCCTCGTCGGTCGGTGTGCGTGGGCCGCGGACGGTGGCTTCGAGCGCGGCGAGCGTCAGCTTGTCGACGCGCAGCGCGCGCGCCAGCGGGTGCCGCGACAGCCGCCGCACGTACTCCTCCTTGCCCAGGACGAGCCCGCACTGCGGTCCGCCGAGCAGCTTGTCGCCGCTGGCGGTGACCAGGTCGGCGCCCGCCTTCAGCCAGGTGGCCGCGTCGGGCTCGTCCGGCAGCAGCGGTTCGGGTCCGAGCAGGCCGGAGCCGATGTCGGCGACGACCGGGACGCCGAGCCCGGCCAGCTCCGCGACGTCCGCCGACCGGGTGAAGCCGGTGACGCGGAAGTTGGACGGGTGCACCTTGAGGATGAAGCCGGTGCCGGGGCCGACGGCCGCCGCGTAGTCGTCCGGCGAGGTGCGGTTCGTGGTGCCGACCTCGCGGAGCCGGGCGCCGGTCGCGGCGAGCAGCTCCGGTATGCGGAAGCCGTCGCCGATCTCCACCAGCTCGCCCCGGCTGACGATGATCTCGCGGTCGCCGGCGAGCGCCGTCGCGGCCAGCACCAGCGCCGCGGCGCCGTTGTTGACCACGTGCGCCGCCTCGGCCGCCGGGACCGCGTCCAGCAGCGCGGCGAGCGCGGACCGGCCGCGCCGCGCCCGCGCGCCGGTCGCGAGGTCGAGCTCGACGTCGGTCGCGCCGGACGCCACGAGCATCGCCTCGCGCGCGGCGTCCGACAGCGGGGCGCGTCCGAGGTTGGTGTGCAGCAGCACGCCGGTCGCGTTGACCACGGGCCGCAGCCCGGCCGCGGTGCCCGGCAGCGCCCCGGCCGCCGCGTCCGCGACCGCGTCCGCCGGGATCTCGCCCGCCCGCGCGCGGCGCTGCGCCGTGACGACCGCCGCCTTCACCACGCCGCGCCCGAGCCGCGCCGCCGCCTCCGCGAGCCGCGGGTCGGCGAGCACCGCGTCCGTGCGGGGGATGCGCCGCCGCCCGTCCTGCTCGCCGGGCGGCGCCGGAACCGGCGCGGGTCCACGATCCATGCGGCGACCTCCGTTGCGGGCGGCGCCGCGAGGAGACCCGGTGCGGCGCACGAGACCAGCGAGGGCTACCCCTCACCATCGCACGCCAAACGGTTCCGGTGGTCTTCGCGCCTTCGGCGCCGCCGTGCCGCTCCTCAGGGCGTCGCGGGGACGACGGGCAAGGCTCGGCGAAGAAATCGGAAGAAGATCCCGCAAACAGGGCGCTACTCGTTGTAATGTCGCAGCCGCCCGTTTCCACGAATGCTGACAAAACACCACGGCGTTTCTTGTGTTCTCCTGCCCGGGAACCGCCGGCCTTCGTATTCCGCTGCGCGAAATCAATCCCTCCTGTACCAAACCGCGGGTCGGCTTGTCACTTCGGTGAGTGTCGCGAGGGGCGCGGGATCTCTAGCCTGGCGGCCCGGGTGTCCGCTCACGGAGGTGACACTTTGACGGAGCTGTACGAAGGGTCGGCCGAGACCGACGATCTGTCGGCGCAGCCCTGGCGCGACGTCCCGCGCGAGGAGGCCCGGTGGATGCGGCCCCACCTGCCGGCACTGGTCGACACCATGGTCGAGGGGGTGCTGCGCAACGTCCCCGAGTACGCCCGTCCGGACGACCCCGTCTACACCGACGTGATCCGGAGCGCGGTGGCGCAGGGGATGGGGCACTTCGTGCGGATGATCGCCGACCCGGACGCGCCCTGGCAGGAGGTCCACCAGGTCTTCTTCGACATCGGCTACGGCGAGGCCGTCGAGGGGCGCAGCCTGGAGCACCTGCAGAACGCGCTGCGCGTCGCCTCCCGGACGGCCTGGCGGTACCTGTCGCGGGAGGCCGACCGGCTGAAGAAGCCGCGCGAGCTGGCGATCGCGCTCACCGAGGTGAACTTCGCCTACCTGGACCTGCTCGCGTCCGCCGCCGCGCAGGGTTTCGCGCGGGCGCGGGAGAAGGCGGCGGGCGAGCGCGAGCAGCGCCGCGGCCGGCTGCTCAGCCTGCTGTTATCGCATCCGCCCGCACCCCGCGACATCATCGTGGAGCAGGCGGGGCTGGCGGCCTGGCCGCTGCCCGAGCGGATCGCCGTCATCGCGCTCGACCCGCGCCCCGGCAGCGGCGGCGAGGGCCCCGCCGGGCTGCCGCCGTTCCTGCTCAGCGGCGTCGACCGGGGGCGCCCGTGCCTGGTGATGCCCGACCCCGACCGCCCCGGCGGCGCCGACCGGCTCACCGCCACCGTCGCCGGCTGGACGGGCGCGATCGGCCCGTCGGTGGCGCTGGAGGAGGCCGGGGTGTCCCTGCACTGGGCGCACCGGACGCTCGACCTGATGGCCGCCGGACGGCTCGGCGGCGCCGAGAACCCCGCCGGCGCGCGGGACCTGCCCGAGGAGACGCCCCCCGCACCCGGCCGGCAAGGGACCCGGACGCGGCGGAGCGGCGCCCCGGCCGGACGGCTCGTCCGCGCGGACCGGCACCTGCCCGAGCTGCTGCTCCAGGAGGGCTGGACGCTCGCGGAGGCGACGGCGCGGCGCCGCCTCGCGCCGCTCACCGAGCTCGGTGCGCACCGCGGCGGGCGCCTCGCGATGACGCTGCTCGAATGCCTCAAGCACGGCTTCAACGCCACCGACGCCGCCGAAGCGCTCTGCGTGCACCCGCAGACCGTCCGGTACCGGCTCGCGCAGCTGCACGACCTGTTCGACTACGACATCGAGGACCCGGCGGTGCGGCTGGAGCTGATGCTGCTGCTCCCCGTCTGGCTGCGCGCCACCGCCGACGGGGAGCGGTGAGGACCGCGGGCTACTCCTCCCCGGCGGGAACGGTCACGTACGGCAGCGTGCGGTCGAGGTAGGCCTTCCGGCACGCCGACCGGGCGATCTTGCCGCTGCTGGTGCGCGGGATCCCGCCCGGCTCGATCAGCACGAAGTCGTGCACGCGCAGGTCGTGCTGCTGCTTCACGGCGGTCCGCACGGCCTGCGCGACCTCGTCCACGTCCAGCAGCGCGATCGGCACCCGCCGGTTCCGCTCGGCGACCACGACCAGGCCCTCGGTCTCGCCGATGTCCACCGACACCGCCGCGGTGTACTCGCGGCGGATGCCCTTGTGCGCGTTGGACACGGTGAACTCGATGTCCTGCGGGTAGTGGTTGCGGCCGTCGACGATGACCAGGTCCTTGATGCGGCCGGTGACGAACAGCTCGCCGCCGTGCCGGACGCCGAGGTCGCCGGTGCGCAGCCACGGCCCGCGCGGCAGTCCGCCGGTGTCGCCGGACAGCTCGGCCTCGAACGTCTCCTTGGTCTGCTCCGGACGGCCCCAGTAGCCGGCCGCGACGTTCGGGCCGTGCACCCAGATCTCGCCGACCGCACCGTCCGGCTTCCGCTCGCCCGTCTCGGCGTCCACGATGATCGTGTGCTGGCCGAAGGACGTGCCGCACGCGATCAGCTGGATCGCGCCGGGGGCGTCCGGGGCGCACGGCTCGGCGGTGCCGCGGCGCAGCGCCTCGTGGTCGAACGCGGCGCGGGTCGGCTCGCGGAACCGCGACGACGCCGACACGTACACGGTCGCCTCGGCGAGCCCGTACGCGCACACCTGCGCCTCGGGCTTCAGCCCGCAGTCCTTGAACGCCTCGTAGAACCCGGTGAGGGTGCTCTCCCGGATCGGCTCGGCGCCGTTCATGAACACCTGCACGCCGCTGAGGTCGAGCTTCGCCTTCTCCTCCTCGGTGACCTGCGCGGTGAGGTACTCGTAGGCGAAGTTCGGGCCGCCGGTGAAGGCGTGCTTCTGCTGGCTGAGCAGCTCCAGCCAGCGGACGGGCCGCATCACGAACGCGACCGGGTCCATGATCACGCCGGGGTTGCCGTAGACGAGCGGCAGCGCGACCGTCGTGACCAGGCCCATGTCGTGGAACACCGGCAGCCAGTTCACCCCGGACGACTCGCGCGGGATCCCCTCGAACGTGCGCCACAGCTGCTCGGCGTTGGTGGCGAAGTTCCCGTGCGTGATGATGACGCCCGCCGGGGTGCGGGTCGACCCGGACGTGTACTGCAGGTACGCGACGTCGTCGGGGTCGATCGGCTCCGGCGTCCAGTCGAGCGAGCCGTCCACCTCGTCCGCCACGATGATCTCGGCGGGCGCGCGGACGCCGTCGCCCGCGAGGAACGTGCGGACGGCGGGCAGCGACGCGCTCGTGGTGATGACGACGTCGGGCTCGGCGTCCTGGTAGACGGCCAGCAGCCGGTCGCCGTGGCCCGGCAGGTCCGGCGAGAACAGCGGGACGCCGATGACCCGGGCGTACATCGCGCCGAGGAACCCGGTGACGTAGTGCAGGTCCTGCGGGGCGAGCAGCGCGACGCGCCGCCCCGGCGAGGTGGCGCGGCGGATCGCGGCGGCGATCGCGCGGGCGCGCCGGTCCAGCTCGCCCCAGGTGACGTCGGTGGCGACGCCGTCCGGGTCGGTCATGTAGTCCATGAACGTGTAGGCCCGGTCGTCGGGGAAGTCCTTGGCGAACCGGGCGAGCCGCTCGATCAGCGGGGTGCGGTCGAGCGCGGGAAGGTCGGTCATGCTCACAAAGCTCCTGGTACGGGAGGGACGAGTCAGGAGGAGGCGGCGGCGCCCGCCGGTGCGCCGGCGGGCTCGTTCTGGGAGGCCGGATCGCCGCGGCGGACACGGCGGTTCTCGAGCCGCTCGTAGTCGGGCCAGCGCACGTCCCAGACCCAGCCGAGCCGCTCGAAGATCCAGATGACGCGGGCGCTGATGTCGATCTGGCCCTTCAGCACGCCGTGCCGGGCGCAGGTCGGGTCGGCGTGGTGCAGGTTGTGCCAGGACTCGCCGAACGACGGGATGGCCAGCCACCACACGTTGCGGGCCTTGTCGCGGGTCCGGAAGTCCTCCTTGCCGAACACGTGGCAGATCGAGTTGATCGAGAACGTGACGTGCTCGCCGACGAACACCCGCATCAGCCCGGCCCAGAACAGCGCGGTGACCGCGCCGTGCCAGGACCGGGTGAGCAGCGCGCCGAGGCCCATCGGGACCAGGAACGTCGACAGCACGATCACCGCGTAGACGGGGTCGAGGGACAGGAACCGGATGTCCCTGTCCTTCAGCAGGTCGGGCGCGTACTTGCTGCGGGACGTGCGGTCCTTGCTGAACAGCCAGCCCACGTGCGCGTGGAACAGGCCCTTGGTGAGGCCCCACACGCCCGGCCCGTACGCCCACGGGGAGTGCGGGTCGCCCTCCTGGTCGGAGTACTTGTGGTGGCGGCGGTGGTCGGCGACCCACCGGACCACCGATCCCTGCATCGCCTGCCCGCCGAGGATCGCGAGCGCGATGCGCAGCCACCGCTTGGCCTTGAAGCCGCCGTGCGTGAAGTGGCGGTGGTAGCCGACCGTGACGCCGAGGGCGTTGAGCGGGTAGAGGAAGGCGAAGATCGCGATGTCCGTCCAGCCGATCCCCCAGCCCCACAGGAAGGGCAGGGCGGCCAGCAGCCCGGCGATCGGGGCGGCCACGAACACCACGACCGCGATGCGCTCGGGCAGCGGCACGGTGCCGGAGATGTCCGGCTGCGGGGTTCTGCTGCCGGCGTCGGCGACACCCGCTGTCATTGCGGACTCCTTAGGAACATGAGTGCGGAGGCCCCGCCCGGCGGTTCAGGGCGGCCGGTCGTCCCGGCCGCCCGGTCCCGCGGGCGGGGTGCTGGTTCAGCAGTTGCTCTGGACGGGCTTGCCGGCGAACCGGTCGCCGAGGAAGTTCGTCACGTCCCCGGCGGCGCCCCAGTCGGTGGACAGATGCTCGGTCGGGTAGGTGTTCTTCCAGGTGGTGTTGATCCCGGCCTTGCAGTAGGCCTCGTGGGTACCGTCCTCGGTCTCGTGCGGGATGATCTCCTCCAGCCAGCCGCGGTACTGGAACACCGGGAAGCCGATCTTGTACTTGGCGGCCGAGGACGGGGTGCCGATGTCGACGCCGAGCTTCTGCCGGTCGACGACGTCGCTCCAGGTGGTGCCGTCCGGGCCCGTGAGCGCGTAGATCTGGTCGAGCGACAGGCCCTGCTTGGAGAAGTTCTCGACCTTCGCGCCGAGGAACACCGCGAGCGTCCCGTACAGGCAGTTGGCCTTCACGTCCTTGATCGCCTGGGCGCCCTGGTCGTTCATCAGGTCGTCGAACGGCATCTCCGGGTAGGCGGCGTGCAGGCCGACCAGCGCGTCGGCGAGGAACCCGGCGAACAGGCTGCCGTTCAGCTGCTTGGCGGTCAGCTTCAGGTCGCCGGGCACGCCGCCCGCCGCCGCGCCGACCACGTTCAGCTCCGGCGCGTACGACGCGGCGAGCTGCGCGCCCCACAGCGCGGCGGCGCCGCCCTCGGAGTAGCCGGAGATGCCGACCTTCCCGTCGGCCTTCAGCGTCCCGCCGGGGATCTGCCGGGACGTGCGGACGATGTCGAGCAGCGCGTGTCCCGCGTTCGCGCCGATCATGTAGGTGTGCACCTGGCCGTCGAGGTAGCCGACGCCGTCGGTGGCGGCGACCGCGTACCCGGCCTTGAGCATCAGCTGCAGGTTGCCGCCCTCGTACATGTCGACGTACTGGCCGGCGAGCTGCTTGGAGAACGCGCACTGCAGGCCGGAGCCGAGGGTGCCGGGATTGAACGCGACCGTCGGGCGCGACCCGCCGCCCTGCCACTCGGCGTCCGGCACCGCCACGGTCCCGGACACGGCGATCTTCCGCCCCTTGGCGTCGGTCGAGACGTACCGGACCTTCCAGGCCTGCATCGGCACGTCGCCGGGGATGTTGGTCAGCTTCGCCGGACGGCAGGCGAGCAGGTCGCCCGGGTTCCCGGTCACCGTGCCGGAGGACGCCGCGTAGATCTGCGCGTCCGTGGCGTCGCAGCCCGGCGGCGCGGCCTCGGCCTGCGGCGCGCTGAGCACCGCGGGCACGGCCAGGGCGGCGCCGAGTGCCGCGGTGGTGAGCAGGGTCCGAAGTCGCATTCCTCGCTCCAGGGGTGAGTCTGGAAAGTGAATGCTGCTGACTGTCCCCCAGGGGCGGCGCGCGGCGGAATGAAGCTGCGTCACAGGCTCGGGTGCCCTTATTAGCAACCAAGTCAAAAACGCCGGGTCAGGGTGGACGCGAGGTGACGTCCGGGCACGGACCGGGACGGCTCACCGCACGGCGCCCGCCGGGCCACGCCGCATCGGCCGCGCCCCTCCGCCCTCGAATCGGGACAAGCCATTGCAAATTGGTGGAGTCTTCATTAATGGTTCGCCGGTAGGGGGCGGCCGGGCCGTACCGTCCCGCGCATGCGCCGAACAGCAGCAGCACTCGCGGCCGTCCTGGCCGCCGGCATGACCGTGAGCACGGCCGCCGGCGTCGGTCCGGCCGCCGCGGCGGAGCCGGAGACCTGCGCCACTCCCGCCACCCACCAGATCGCCGAGGTCCAGGGCACCGGGACCGCGTCCCCCCTGCGCGGGCGGACCGTCCGCGTCGAGGGCGTCGTGACCGCGGACTTCCAGCGGGCCGACCAGCTCAAGGGCTTCTTCGTGCAGGACCCGACCCCGGACGACGACCCCCGGACCTCCGACGGGATCTTCGTCTACGCCACGCGGGAGGTGCGGCCGGGCGACCGCGTCCTCGTCACCGGCAAGGCCACCGAGTACAACGGCCTCACCGAGCTGTCCCCGGTCACGACCGTGGACGTGTGCGGCAGCGGCAAGGTCGCGCCCGACAACGTGCGGCTGCCGCTGGAGGACGGCGCGAACCTCGAGCAGTACGAGGGCGAGCTGCTGCGCTTCCCGCAGAAGCTCACCGCCACCGAGACCTACCAGCTCGGCCGCTACGGCGAGATCACCGTCTCCGCCGGCGGCCGCCTCTTCCAGCCCACCGATGGTCACGGCTCCACGCAGGCGGACAACGACGCGCGGCGGCTCCTCGTCGACGACGGGTCGAACGTCCAGGACCCGGCGACGATCCCGTACACCGACAAGCGCGTCCTGCGGATCGGCGACACCACGGCCGGGCTCACCGGAGTGCTCACCTACCAGTTCGGCGCCTACGCCCTCCAGCCCACCAAGTCGGCGCACTTCGCCAACGACAACCCGCAGCCGAAGAAGCCGCAGCCGGTCGGCGGCGACGTCCGCGTCGCGAGCTTCAACACCCTCAACTGGTTCACCACGCTCGGCGAGCGCGGCGCGAACACCGCCGAGGAGCGCGAGCGTCAGCTGACCAAGCTCGTCGCCGCGCTCAAGGGCCTGGACCCCGACGTCGCCGGGCTGATGGAGGTTGAGAACAACGGCGACACGGGCGCGCTGAAGACGCTGGTCGACCGGCTCAACGAGGCCGTCGGCGCCGGCACGTACTCCTGGATCGAGAACCCGAAACCGGGCACCGACGCGATCCACGTCGCGATCATCTACAAGCCGGCGAAGCTGAAGCCGGTCGGCGCGGCGCACTCCTCCGACCAGGCCGTGTTCGAGCGCCCGCCGCTGGCGCAGGAGTTCCAGCCGGTGAACGGCGGCACGACGTTCACGCTGATCGTCAACCACCTCAAGTCCAAGGGCTGCACCGGCGCGACCGGCGCCGACACCGACCAGGGCGACGGGCAGGGCTGCTTCAACGCCCACCGTGTCGTGCAGGCGAAGGCCGTCGCCGCGCTCGCCGCCCAGGAGGAGAACCCGCTCGTCATCGGCGACCTCAACAGCTACACCGCCGAGGACCCGGTCAAGGTGCTGACCGGCGCCGGGCTCGCCGGGCAGACCGAGCGGTTCGTCCGGCCCGAGCAGCGCTACTCCTACGTCTTCGACGGCATGTCCGGCGAGCTCGACCACGTGCTCGCCGGCGCCGCGCTGGCCAGGCGCGTCACGGGCGCGACGATCTGGCACGTCAACAGCGACGAGCCGACGTTCCTCGACTACAACACCGAGTACAACCAGCCGCGCTTCTACAAGCCGGACGCGTTCCGGTCGTCCGACCACGACCCCGTCCTGCTCGGCCTGCGCCTGCACTGATCCCCTTCGGCCCGGGCGTCCGCGAACCGGACGCCCGGGCCCCTTGCGCCACCGCTCACGGAGCGTATGATCCGGATCACACTTCTAGGGATCGGTGCGCGCATGAACGAAGCAGCTCCCCGCCTGGCGTTCGGAATCGGGCCCGACGGGACGTACACCCGGATCGGGCAGACGTTCGCGTTCATCCTGGGCCTGCTCACCACGTTCGCGTTCCTGCCGCTCGTCGTGGTCGGCGCCCTGCTGTACACCAAGGCCGAGGGGATCTTCCCGGCGGACGCCGACCGGGCGCGCCGGCTGGTGAACTGGTCGTGGGTCAGCATCACCGTGCCCGTCGTGCTCGCGGTCGCCGGCGGTGCGGCGGCCGCGGCGCTGACCGGCTGACCCGGGAAGAGGGCGGGGGCCCGGCGGGTTCACACTCGTTATGAGCATCCCCTTCTCCGTCCTCGACCTGGCGCCCGTGGTGAGCGGCGCCACGTCCGGCGACGCCCTGCGCAACACCCTCGACCTGGCCCGGCGCACCGAGGGGCTCGGCTTCCACCGGTACTGGCTGGCCGAGCACCACACGATGCCGGGCATCGCGAGCTCGGCGACCTCGGTGCTGATCGGGCAGGTCGCGGCCGTGACGTCGCGGATGCGGGTCGGGTCGGGCGGGGTGATGCTGCCGAACCACGCGCCGATGGTGGTAGCCGAGCAGTTCGGGACGCTGGAGGCGCTGTTCCCCGGGCGGATCGACCTCGGCCTCGGCCGGGCGCCCGGCACCGACCAGGCGACCGCGCGGGCGCTGCGCCGCTCCCCCGACGCGCTGTCCGTCGACGACTTCCCCGAGCAGGTCATCGAGCTGCGCAACTACTTCGCCGAGGACAGCGCGGTGACGCCGGCGGCGGGCAACGAGCCGCCGGTGTGGCTGCTCGGGTCAAGCGGGTACAGCGCCCGGCTGGCCGGGCTGCTCGGGCTGCCGTTCGCGTTCGCGCACCACTTCAGCGCGGAGAACACGCTGCCCGCGCTGGCGCTGTACCGCGACACGTTCCGGCCGGGGACGCTGACCGAGCCGTACTCGATGATCGGCGTGGCGGTGACGGCGGCGGAGTCCGACGAGCGGGCCCGCGAGCTGGCGGCGCCGCAGGCGCTGTCGTTCCTGCGGCTGCGGCAGGGCCGTCCCGGGAAGCTTCCGACGCCGGAGGAGGCCGCCGCCCACCCGTACACCCCGCTGGAGCGGCAGATGATCGACTCGCGGCTCGCCGACCAGGTGATGGGCGGTCCCGAGACGGTGAAGCGGCAGATGGACGCGCTGATCGAGCGGACCGGCGTGAACGAGGTCATGGTGACCACGCAGGTGTTCGACCACGCCGACCGGATCCGCTCCTACGAGCTCCTCGCGGAGCTGTACGACCTGAAGGCCGCCGAACCCCCCGCCGCCCGCGGCCTCTGACTCCGTTGAGTTGTGGCGTGTCGTGGTTCTCGCCGTGCCGAAAACCACGACACGCCACAAGTGAACGGGTGTTCAGGCGGCGAACGCCTGCTCGATGACGTCGAGGCCCTCGTCGAGCAGGTGATCGGGGATGACCAGCGGCGGCAGGAAGCGCAGTACGTTCCCGTACGTCCCGGCGGTCAGCACCAGCACTCCCGCGGCGTGGCAGCGGCGCGCGACCTCCGCCGTCAGCTCCGGGTCGGGGTCCTTGGTGCCGGGCCTGACCAGCTCGATCGCGATCATCGCGCCGCGTCCCCGGACGTCCCCGATCGCCGGGTGCGCGTCCGCGAGCGCGCGCAGCCGGGGCAGCATGACCTCCCCGATCCGGCGGGCCCGCTCGACCAGCTTGCCCTCCTCGATCTCCTCCAAGACGGCGAGGGCCGCCTCGCAGGCCAGGGGGTTGCCGCCGTAGGTGCCGCCGAGCCCGCCGCCGTGCACCTTGTCCATGATGTCGGCGCGGCCGGTGACGCCCGCCAGCGGCAGCCCGCCCGCGATGCCCTTCGCGGTCGCCACGATGTCCGGGACGATCCCCTCGTGCTCGCAGGCGAACATGTCGCCCGTCCGCGCGAACCCGGTCTGCACCTCGTCGGCGACGAACAGGATGCCGTTGGCGCGGGCGAACTCGGCGAGCGCGGGCAGGAAGCCGGGCGCGGGCTCGATGAACCCGCCCTCGCCCTGGATCGGCTCGATCAGCAGCGCGGCCACGTTGGACGCGCCGAGCTGCTTGGTGATCTGGTCGATCGCCTGCGCCGCCGCCTCCGGACCGCAGTTGTCCGGCCCCGTCGGCCACCGGAACGGGTACGCCGACGGCATCCGGTACACCTCGGGCGCGTACGGGCCGAACCCCTGCTTGTACGGCATGTTCTTCGCGGTCAGCGTCATCGTCAGCAGCGTCCGGCCGTGGTAGCCGTGGTCGAACGCCACGACCGCCTGGCGGCCCGTCGCGTACCGGGCGATCTTGACGGCGTTCTCCACCGCCTCCGCGCCGCTGTTGACCAGGATCGACCGCTTCGCGTGGTCGCCCGGCGTGATCCGGTTCAGGTTCTCGCACACCGCCACGTACGACTCGTACGGCGCCACCATGAAGCAGGTGTGGGTGAAGCGGTCCGCCTGCTCCTTCACCCGCGCGGCCACCCGCGGATTGGCGTTGCCGACGCTCGTGACCGCGATGCCCGAGCCGAAGTCGATCAGTGAGTTGCCGTCGGCGTCGACGACCACCCCGCCGCCCGCGTCCGTCACGTACACCGGCAGCACGCTGCCGACGCCGGGCGCCACCGCGGCGGCGCGGCGCTCCTGCAGCGCCCGGGACCGCGGCCCCGGGATCTCGGTCACGACGCGTCGCTCCTGCGGCAGCCGCGCGCCGCCGTTCAGGTTCTGGCTGGTCATGGCGCGAACATAAGCCGAACGGCCCCTACGATGAACCGTACGGGGCGGCGAAATCCGTCCAAAGCTTTGGACATGAAGGAGTGCGGGTGCCGCCGACGCTGGCCGCCGTCGCGGCCCTTCCCCAGCTCGGCCTGCGCCCCCTCACCGGCCCGCTCCCGGACGCGCCCGTCGTGTGGGTCGCGGTCAGCGAGCTGGAGGACCCGACCCCGTTCCTCGAAGGCGGCGAGCTCGTCCTCACCACCGGCATGCGGCTCACCGCCGGCGGCGCCGCCGGCTACGTCGACCGGCTGGTCCGGCGCGGCGTCGCCGGGCTCGGCTTCGCGGTCGGCGTCATCCACCCCGACGTGCCGCCCGCGCTGCTCGCCGCGGCCCGCGACCGGGGCCTCGCGCTGCTGGAGGTGCCGCGCCCCACCCCGTTCATCGCGATCGGCAAGGCCGTCTCGCGGATGCTGGCCGCCGAATGGTACGAGGACGTCACCCGCGCGTTCCAGGCGCAGCGGGAGCTGACCCGCGCCGCGCTCACCGGGCCCGGCGCGCTCGTGCGGCGGCTGGCGCGGCTGCTCGGCGGGTGGGCGCTGCTGCTGGACGCGTCCGGCGCCGTCCGGCACGCCGAGCCCGCCGGCGCCCGCGACCGCGCCGCCGCCCTCGCCCCCGAGCTGGCCCGGCTGCGCCGCCGCCCGGCCTCCGGGGCCTCGCCGGCGAGCATGGCGCTCGCGGTCCCGGGCGACCACATCGTCCTGCAGCGGGTCGGGCTCGGCGGGCGGCCCCGCGGGTTCCTCGCCGTCGGGACGCGCGCGCCGCTCCCGCACGTCGCGCACACCATCGTCGGCGCGGCCGTCGCGCTGCTGACGCTCCAGTCGGAGACGCCCCGCACCGGCCGGGACGCGCGGGCCGCGCTCGCGGCGCTGCTCGCCGGGCTCCCCGCCACCGGCCCGGCGGTGCCGTCCGGACCGGTCCGCGTGCTGGCCTGCGCGGGTGGCGGCGCCGTGCTCGACGCCCTGGAATCCGATCCCGCCGGGGAGCGCTGCCTGGCCGCGCCCCTCGACGGCGGCACCGCCGTGATCGTCCCCGACGAGGCGGCCGAGGCGGTGACAGCGCTGCTGGCGGGCACCGGGCCCATCGGCGTCAGCGACCCCGGCGAGGCGGACGGCGGAGCCGGCGCCCTCGCCGAGCCGCTGCGGCAGGCGCAGGACGCCCTCGCGGCGGCCCGCCGTACCGGATGGCCCGTCCTGCGGCACGCGGACCTCCCCGGGCAGGGCGTCCTCGGGCTGCTGGACACGGAGGCCGCGCGGGCGTTCGCCGGCGCGCTGCTCGCCCCCCTCGCCGCCGAGGACCTGGTCGCGACGGTCCGCGCCTACGTCGCCGCCAACGGGCAGGGCGAGGCCGCCGCCCGGGCGCTCGGCGTGCACCGGCACACGCTGCGGTCCCGGATCCGCAAGGCCGCCGACCTGCTGGGCCGCGACCTCGACGATCCCGCCGCCCGCGCCGAACTGTGGATCGCCCTGGCCGTCACGTCCAACGGGGAGGGTCCGATTGGCCGTCCTGGAGACTCGCCATCCGGGCCGCCGGAGATAGCGTGAGGTCATGAACGTGACCCCATTCTGGCTGGCCGGTCGCCCCGAGACCGGTGACGGTGAGCTGACCGTTACCCACCCCTACGACGGCCGGGTGGTCGGGACGGC
This sequence comes from Actinomadura physcomitrii, assembly GCF_008923205.2. Taxonomy (GTDB): domain Bacteria; phylum Actinomycetota; class Actinomycetes; order Streptosporangiales; family Streptosporangiaceae; genus Spirillospora; species Spirillospora physcomitrii. The sequence goes on from NZ_WBMS02000022.1 coordinate 45,776, forward strand.
CGCCGTGCCGACGCCCGCGCAGGTGGAGGAGGCGGTCGCGGCGGCCGACGCGATCCGCAAGCGGGCCGCGGCGCTCCCGCTGCACGTGCGGGCCGAGGCGCTCGCGCACGTGTCCGCGCGGATCGCCGAGCGGGCCGAGGAGATCGCCCGGCTGATCACCGCGGAGAACGGCAAGCCGCTGCTGTGGGCGCGCGGCGAGGTGACCCGCGCGATCTCCACGTTCCGGTTCGCCGCCGAGGAGGCCCGCCGGTTCAGCGCCACCACCCAGCGGCTGGACACCGACCCCGCCGCCGAGGGCCGGATGGCGTACATCACCCGCGTGCCGAAGGGCCCGGTGCTCGGCATCTCGCCGTTCAACTTCCCGCTGAACCTCGCCGCCCACAAGATCGCCCCGGCGATCGCGGCGGGCACCCCGATCGTGCTGAAGCCCGCGCCCGCGACGCCGCTGTCGGCGCTGCTGCTCGGCGAGCTGCTCGCCGAGACCGACCTGCCCGCCGGGATGTTCTCCGTCCTGCCGGTCCCGAACGACCGGGCGTCCGCGCTCGTCGACGACCCGCGGCTGCCGATCGTGTCGTTCACCGGGTCCGTCCCCGTCGGCTGGGCGATCAACGACCAGGTGCCGCGCAAGCACGTCACGCTGGAGCTCGGCGGCAACGGCGCCGCGGTCGTGCTCCCGGACGCCGACCTCGACTGGGCCGCCAAGCGGATCGGGCTGTTCTCCAACTACCAGGCCGGGCAGAGCTGCATCGCCGTCCAGCGCGTCTACGTCGACCGGGCGGTGTACGAGGAGTTCGTGCCGAAGCTCGTCGAGCAGGTCGGCTCCCTCGTCACCGGCGACCCGTGGGACGACAAGACGCAGGTCGGCCCGCTGGTCAGCCAGGACGCCGCCGAGCGCGTCGAGGCCTGGGTGGACGAGGCCGTCGCGGCCGGCGCGACGGTGCTGGCGGGCGGCACCCGCGAGGGCGCGACCTACGCCCCGACCGTCCTCGCCGACGTCCCCGCCGACGCGAAGGTCGCGCGCGAGGAGGTCTTCGGGCCGGTCCTGCTGGTCCAGCCCGTCGACGGCGTAGACGAGGCGTTCGCGCTGGTCAACGACTCGAAGTTCGGGCTGCAGGCGGGCGTGTTCACGCGGAACCTCGACATCGCGTTCCGCGCCCACCGCGAGCTGGACGTGGGCGGCGTCGTGATCGGCGACGTCCCGTCCTACCGCGCCGACCAGATGCCCTACGGCGGCGTGAAGGACTCCGGCGTCGGGCGCGAGGGGCTGCGGTCGGCGATGGCCGACTACACCGAGGAGAAGGTCATGATCTTCACCGGGCTGCTCCTCTGAGCACCGCCCGCGGGCCCGCCCCCGGCCGGGGGCGGGCCCGCCGGTGTCAGAGCAGCCCGGTCCGCAGCGCCCCGGCCGCCTCGGACAGGGCCTCCTGGAACCGGCCGCCGAGCCCCCACATGTTCGCGAACCCGTGGATGAGGTCCTCCTGCCGGCGCAGCGCGACCCGCACCCCCGACTCCCGCAGCCGCTTCGCGAACGCCTCCCCCTCGTCCCGCAGCGGGTCGAACCCGGCGGTGGCGAGGTAGGTGGCCGGGAACCCGCTCAGGTCGTCGGCGAGCAGCGGCGACGCCTTCGGGTCGGTGCGCCGCGCCACGTCCGGGCAGTAGTGGTCGCTGAACCAGACCATGTCGGCGTCGGTCAGGTAGAAGCCGTCCGCGAACAGGTGCCGGGACCGCCGCCGCACCGACATGTCGGTCGCTGGGTAGAACAGCAGCGCGAAGTCCGGCCGGCGGTCCGCGAACGCCCCGACGACCGCCGCGAGGTTGCCGCCCGCGCTGTCGCCGCCGACCGCGACCGCCGCCGCGGACGCGCCGAGCGCCGCCGCGTTCTCCACCGCCCACGCGTACGCCGCGAGCGCGTCGTCCGCCGCCGCCGGGAACCGGTGCTCGGGCGCGAGCCGGTAGTCCACCGACAGCACCCGCACCTCGGCGTGCACCGCGAGGTACCGGCAGACCGAGTCGTGCGTCCCGATGTCGCCGATCACCCAGCCGCCGCCGTGGAAGAACACCAGCAGCGGCGAGCCCTCCGCCAGCCCCTTCGGCTCGTACAGCCGCGCCGGGACCGTCCCGGCGGCGGTCAGGTCCCGCGTCCGTACCGGCCGCTCCGGCAGCCGGTCGATGTACTGCTGCCCGCGCGCGAGGCCCTGCCGCGCCTGCGCCGGCGTCGCCCCGGTGAGGGTCGCGCCCTCCAGCCGCGTCATCAGCAGGAGCAGCTGTGCGTCCAGCGCGAGCCGCTGGCCGTCGCGCACCACCGGCCGCCCGGCGATCAGCCGCCGCACCGGATCCGGGAGCGCGAACACGGCGCGGAGCACGGCGCCCGCGACCGACGGGGGGACCATTTCGGCCAGCTGTGCCATCGAACCTCCCAAAACTCGGACGTTCCGGACACCGTACCCCTGCCGCCCCACCGGCCGAACAAGGTTCGGTTCGAATGCACGACGCCGCGCCTAGGTCGGGCGGCGGGCCGCCCAGGCGTTCTGGAACATCTCGTGCAGGGGGCGTGGGGGCAGCAGGCGCAGGAACGGGCCGCCGGCGCTCTTGTCGCGGACCTCCCCGGCCAGGTGGGCGGCGAGCTTCGCGGCCTCCACGGGAAGTTCGGGAGCCTTGAGCGCGAGCCATTCGCCGGGGACGAACGCGGTGCGGCCCGCGCGGGCGCGCTTGTCCTGCTGGACGAGGGCGCGGTCGACGAGTTCGGCCTGGGCCGCCTTGTGCCGCGCGGGCGTCCAGCCGTTCCACTTGCGGACGTTCCGGTCGGTCGGGCGGACGAGGGTGAGCAGCTGCAGGTAGAGGGCGGCCGCGTCCTCGCTCGTGCCGGTCTCGGCGGCCGCCTCGGCGACCAGGTCCGGCACGCTGAGCAGCGGGTTCGCCTCGTAGCCGCCGGGCGGGACGGGCGTGGCGGCGGCGCGGGCCGCCATGCGGGCGACGGCGTCCGCGCGCGCCGCGGCGCCGTCGACGCGGAAGAGCAGCTCGTCCAAGCCCTCGTCGGCGCAGAGGTCGTCGAGGCGCGCGCGGGCCGCCGGGTCGGCGAGCGCCGACGGGCGCAGGACGACGGGCGCCCGCACCCCGCGGGCACCGACGATCAGCAGGCCGTCGTCGAAGGCGAGCACGTCGGCATCCGCCGCCGCCTCGCCCGCGGAGGCCCGGCGGACCGGGTGGGTCTGCGGCCCGAACAGCCGCCCGCGCCGCTCGGCGTCGCCGAGGAGGAGCCCGCCGAGCGGGAACAGCAGGCCCGGCGCGGCCCAGCGGGCCGCCATCCGCGCGGCGAGGACGGCGACGCCGGGGATCGCCGGATCGCCGACGGGGCGCTCGGTCAGCGCCCACACCAGCACGGACGCGAGCGGGATGTACGGGTCGTTGTACAGCCGCCGCGGGCTCAACGCGCCTTCGGCCGAGACGGTGTGGACGCCGATACCGTACGGTTCCTGGTCGGCGACGACGCAGGTCAGGTCGTCAGCGGCGAGCGGGGACGCCTCCGGGTCGCCGAGGGCGGCGGCCCACGCGTCCGAGACGCCGAGGTCGCGTTCGAGGTCGGCGACCAGGTCCTCGTCCACGGCGGCGCGGCGGCCGAGGAGCCCCGCCCACGCCTCGGCCATGCGCGCGGCGGCGGCCGTGAAGCCGCCCTCCGCCCACAGTTCGGCGGGGTCGTCGGGCATGCCGGCGGCGACCACGCGCTGCCGGCCGGGCACGCCGAGGCGGTGGGAGAGGTTCTCGGCCTCCCGCGCGACCTCCTTGGTCGCCGAGTACGGCTTGGTGCGCAGCATCTTCTCGTGGGCGTCGAACCGGGTCGTGAGGTCGCCGCCCTCGTAGGCGCGGCGCGGCAGGCCATCCAGGACGAGCGCCGCGATGGCGCGGCGGACGCCGGTGCCCCGGACGAACGCCGCGACCGCCTCCTTGTCCGGCGCGAGCGGCCCGTTGCGCTCGTACAGCTCGAGGAGGCGGCGGAGCCGGGCGGCGTCGTCGCGGGTGACGGTGACGGTCTCGGCCTTCTTCGCGCCGGCCGGCTCCGGGGCGCCGGCGCGCTGCACGAACCGGTAGGCCCGCTCGGGGTCGATCGGCCCGTCGGCGGACGGGACGACGCCGACGATGACGGTCGCGTCGAGCCCGGCGAGGGCGCCGCCGGTCGCGTGGCCGCGCCGCCATCCGCCGGGGCGGGCGAACGGCTGGTCCGCCCAGGTGCGCAGCAGCGCGGCGAGGGCCGCCCGGTCCCGGGCCGGGGTCGCGGGCGCGACGAGCCGCCACGCGGCCGCGTCGATCGCGCCGAGCAGCGGCGACCAGTCCAGGGGCCGCGCGGGCGGGCTGACCAGCCGGACGGTCTCGTCGATCGCGCCGTCGAGGAACCTGCCGTCGGCGGCGATCGCGGTGACGGTCGCGGGCCGCGGCGACCGCTCCTGCCTTGCGTGCGTCGGCGGCGCGGGCAGCAGCCCGAGCAGCGCGTCGTCCAGGTCGGTGTCGGGAGTCTCGGCGGGCGGCCGCACCGTCGCGCCGGACCGGATCACCTCGACGCGGCGCGACAGCGAACGGCGGCGGCGCAGCACCTCCGCGGCCCGCAGGACCGTGTCGACGACCCCGGCGGCGATCGCCGGGTCGCTCACCTCGGGCAGCTCGCGGGCCAGCGCGTCCCGCACCGCCTCCGGCGAGACCGCGGCGTCCAGCAGCGCGCGGGCCGTCTCCTCGCCCACGCGGCGCAGCGCCGCGGACGACGCGGCGTCGCGCGGGGCGAGGAAGTGCCAGAAGGCGGGCGGCGGCAGGAACGGCCGGCTCTTGCGGTCCGGCCACGGCTCGGCCTCGCCCCCGGGGAACGGGCGCCCCTCCCACAGCAGGGCGCCGTCGGACGCGTCGTGGCAGCGCATCTCCCTGATCGCGCTGTAGCGGACCGACGCCATCACCAGGTCGGGGCCGCCGGGCATGCGCAGGACGCCCCACGGCAGGCCGCCGTCCTTGACGTGACTCAGCCGGGCGCGGCGGCCGTCGACGCCCTCGATCGTCCAGCCGGACGGCGGGCGGTGCGGGTCCGCCCCCCGCTCGGCGACGCGGAAGCCGGCGAGGCCGCCGGAGGAACCGAGCGGCGTCCCCGTCACGCCGTCGGGGAGCCGGACGAGGCTGCACAGGTCGAAGTCCCACGCCTCGTCGTCGCCGGGCGGTTCGGCGGCGAGGAAGCCCGGCAGCGCGCCGGCGGGCCGCTGCTCGCCGGACGCGGTGTCGAGCACCGTCCATTCGTCGATCGAGCGCGCGTAGACCGGCGAGCTCCAGATGCGGGCGCCGTCGCCGAACTGCCGCTCGTAGAGGCCGATGCCCTCCCGGCCTCCGGGCGCGAGGACGCGCTCGCCGTCGTAGCGTCCGCCGCAGGCCTCGAGATGGAAGCCGAGGGCGCCGTCCTGCGGCCCGCGCCAGGCCCGCAGCCCGTAGGTGACGGCGGGCTCGAAGACGTCATCGGGAGCGCTCGCCCAGAACGCGCGCGCGGCGGCACTGGCGTGCTCGTGCTCGGCCCAGCCGATGAGGAAGTCGCCGCCCGCGTAGTGGACGGTGTGCAGCCTCGTCCCCTCCGGCAAGGTGAACGCGCACTCTCCGCGCCGTCCCGCATGGTCGACGGCGATCGCCCGGCGGCGCCCGTAGACGGTCAGGACGGGCCAGGTGGACGTGACGCCGGCGACGGGCTCGCCGAGGACCGCGAGCGCCTCGCCCAGGGCGGGCCAGCCGAGTTCGGCGATGATGCCGGCGCGCAGCGTGCGGGCGAGCGGGACGGCGAGGTCGAGCGGGGCGAGGGCGCCGCCGAGGCCGTCCAGCGCGGTGATCGTCGGCGGGTCGAGGAGGCCGTCGAGGACGTCCAGGGCGCTGTCGGCGTCGCCGAGCCCGCCGGCCGCGACCCGGTCGAGCTGGCGGCCGATCCTGTCGTGGACGGACTTCTCCACACCGGGCGTCTCGGGCAGCCGCGAGATCGCGGTGCCCTGCCGCAGCCCCGCGTGGACGGTGCCCTCCAGCCGCGGCCCGAGCACGGGATCGGCCGCGAGGGCCTTCATATCGCGGCGGGACCGCTCACCCCAGAAGTGCAGCCGCACTTCCTCGCCCGGATCCTCCACGGCGACGCCTTCGGCGAGGCACGCGTCGACGAGGTCGGCGTCGAACAGCGAGGCGCCCTGGTAGCGCGAGTCGTGCAGCCGCACCGGGACGGCCTCGGCGCGCAGCCGGGCCGCGAGGCGCGGCAGCGCGGCGTACAGCTCGTCCGGCAGCGGCTGGGCGGTGATGCCGCCGTAGGCGACGCGGACGCAGGAGTAGTGCGCGGCGAACGCGCCGAGCCAGCCCGTGAGCCCGCCGGACGGGCGGACCTCGCCGTCCGCCATCGCCCCGACGATGCCGGCGGCGTCCAGCATCCGCAGCCAGGCGGAGCCGTCGACGGCGCCGGTCGGGAAGATCTCCGCGAGCCCGGCGCGCAGGGCGGCGGGCGGCGGCGCCTTGGCGAACACCTTCGCGGCGCCGTCGAGCACGCCGTCCGGGACGGCGGTGCCGCGCGCGTCGGCGAGGGCCTGCGCGAGGATCTCGGCGTCCTCGGACGGCCCGAGCCCGGCGGCCTTCGCCGACTTGCGGACGCGGGTGTGCAGGTCGGCGGGCGGGGCGGCGCCGCCCCTCCCCCACGCGGCGACGAACCGGGCGAACTCCCGGTGCGCGCGGTCGGCCGGGTACGTCGCGGCGAGCCACTCCTGGTGCTCGCGGACCCGCGCGGCGCCGATGGCCCCGCCCCGGGCGAACAGGAGGGCGTTGTCCACCCGGTACTGGGCGTCGACCGGCAGCGCGTGCCGGCCCTCGGCGTCGCGGGCGTCCGCGTAGGCGGTGGCGGCGTGCCGGGGCGCGAATCGGATCAGCCGGTGGCCGACCGTGTCCCAGAACCAGGGGAGGTGCGCGGCGGGCAGATCGCGCACCTCCCGCTTCATGTCGTCCAGGAACCGGCCGGGACGCGCGTACGCGCGCGCGAGCCCCGTACGGACGGTCGCGAACAGCTTTTCCGCGTCGAGCGCGGCATCGGGGTCGGTCTCCTCGACCCACTCCAGGTAGAGGGTCGACTGCGCGGGGTCTGCCGGGAGCTGCGGGGACATGGCGGGCAGTATGGCAGCGTCCCCGGACATAACACGCGGGAAAGGATCAAGACGGGATCAGCCCCCTGCTCAACCGGACCCGCGACACTCCCGAACCGGCCGTGTGACCCTCCGCACGTCGGGCGCTGTACGGGTTCACACCGATGCGCAGCGTGGTCGTCTCATGACATGCTGTTGCCAAAGAGGGCGTCAGGAGATCCCTCAGGACAGGAAAGCGATCGACATGCCGGACAACACCGAGCGAGGCCGCCCGCCCGTCCCGGACCTGGTCTCCGCACCGAACCGCAAGGCCCAAAGGCTCGTCGCGTGGAGCCTCGTGGCGCTCGCCGCCGTGGCCGCGCTCGCCGCGCTCCTGGCCTCGACCGTCCCGCGCCGCCGCCGCGGCACCCGGCACCTGCCGCGCACCCGCCCGTGGCACCGCCGCCGCGCCCCGGCCGGCGCTTTTCACGACATGGACGACGATCCCGACGAGGACGAGGCACCGCACACCGGCCGGGATCCGCGCGACTGAGTCCCGCCGGGCGGTGGCCGCGCGGTGCGTCAGCGGGACGGCCGGTACCGGGCCTGCCGGGACGCGGCGGTGCCCGCGGTCAGCCCGGACAGCTCCCGCTCGATCGCCGCGGCGGCGCGCCGGCAGAACTCCTCCGGCTCGTCCGCGGCGTCGGGCCGCTCGTCCACCACGGCGTCCACGAGGCCGTCCCGCAGCAGGTCGGCCGACCGGACGCGCTGGGACGCGGCCATCTCGGCGGCCCGCGCCGGCGTCCGGTGCACGATCACCGAGGCGCCCTCGGGCGGCAGCGGCGCCAGCCAGCCGTGCCGGGCCGCGAGCACCCGGTCGGCGGGCAGCAGCGCCAGCGCGGCGCCGCCCGTCCCCTCGCCCATCAGCAGGCACAGCGTCGGCGCCGCGAGCGTCATCAGGTCGGCGAGGCAGCGGGCGATCTCCCCGGCGAGGCCGCCCTCCTCCGCCTCGGCCGACAGCACCGCGCCCGGCGTGTCCACCACGGTGACGAGCGGGAGCCCGAGTTCGGCGGCGAGCCGCATCCCGCGCCGCGCCACCCGCAGCCCGGCCGGGCCGAGCGGGTGCCCGGCGCGCTGGCCGTGCCGGTCCTGCCCGACGAGCACGCACGGCGCGGCGCCGAACCTCGCCAGCGCGAGCGTCAGCCCCCGCCCGGCCTCGCCCTGCCCGGTCCCCGACAGCGGCGTGACGTCCGCCGCGCCGTACCGGAGCAGCTCCCGCACGCCGGGACGGTCCGGCCGGCGGGACCGTTCGATCGACTCCCACGCGCCGTCGTCCGCGGGCGCGCCGCGCGGCGCCGGCCCGCCGCCCCGGGGCGGGCGCGCGCACAGCACGGACAGGGCCCGCGACGCGACGTCCGCCAGGTCGTCCAGGCCCACGACCGCGTCCACGAGCCCCTTGGCCGCCAGGTTCTCGGCGACCTGGACGCCGGGCGGGAACGGCTCCCCGTGCAGGCCCTCGTAGACGCGGGGCCCCAGGAACCCGATCAGCGCGCCGGGCTCGGCGGCCGTCACGTGCCCCAGCGACCCCCACGACGCGAACACCCCGCCCGTCGTCGGATGCCGCAGGTAGACCAGGTACGGCAGCCCGGCGGCGCGGTGCGCCGTCACGGCCGCGGTGATCCGCGCCATCTGGACGAACGCGGCGGTCCCCTCCTGCATCCGCGTCCCGCCGGAGGACGGCGCGGCCAGCAGCGGCAGGCGCTCGGCGGTGGCGCGCTCGACGGCCGCGACGATCCGGTCCGCGGTGGCCGCCCCGATCGACCCGGCCAGGAACCGGAACTCCGACACGACGAACGCGACCCGCCGGCCGCGCAGCCGCCCCTCCCCGGTGACGACCGCCTCGTCGGTGCCGGCGCGCTCGCGGGCCGCGGCGAGGTCGTCCCCGTAGGCGGTGCCGGGGGCCGGCTCCCCGGCGGGCGGGACGTCCCAGGACGTCCAGCCGCCCGCGTCCAGCACGCGCCGCAGCAGCTCGTGAGCGCCGACCCGTTCCGTCACCGCACCTGCCCGCCCTTCCGCGATGGCGACCGCTCTCCCAGAATCATGGACCGCGAGCGCGGCCGGGCGGTCACCCGGGGTGGACACTGGGAGCGCACACCGCTCAGGGAAGGGAAACGCCGTTGCCCTCCGAAGCCGACGAGATCTGCTTCTCCTCCGCCCGCGACATCGCCCGCCGCCTCCGCGACCGCGACCTGTCCGCGCGGGAGGTCCTGCAGGCCCACCTCGACCAGATCGAACGGGCGAACCCGCACGTCAACGCGATCGTCACGCTCGCCGCGGAACGGGCGGCGGACGAGGCGCGGGCCGCCGACGAGCGGCTCGCCTCCGGTGCGGAGACCGGGCCGCTGCACGGGCTGCCCGTCGCGCACAAGGACACCCACGCCACCGCCGGGATCCGCACCACGTCCGGGTCGCCGATCTTCGCCGACCACGTCCCGGACACCGACGAGCTGGTGGTCGAGCGGATGCGGGCGGCCGGCGCCATCACGATCGGCAAGACGAACGTGCCGGAGTTCGCGGCCGGGTCGCACACCTTCAACCCGGTATTCGGGCTGACCCGCAACCCCTACGACCCGTCGCGGTCGGCGGGCGGCAGCAGCGGCGGCGCGGCGGCGGCGCTGGCGTGCGGGATGCATCCGCTCGCCGACGGCAGCGACATGGGCGGCTCGCTGCGCAATCCCGCGTCGTTCTGCAACGTCGTCGGGTTCCGGCCGTCGCCGGGCCGGGTACCGTCGTGGCCGGTCGCGGCGGGCTGGTCGACGATGAGCGTGCAGGGGCCGATGGCCCGGTCGGTCGCGGACGCGGCGCTGCTGCTGTCGGTGCTCGCCGGCCCGGACCCGCGCAGCCCGATCGCGCTGGAGACGCCCGGCTCCGCGTTCGACGTCCCCCTGGAACGCGACATGGCGGGCGTGCGGCTGGCGTGGTCGCCCGACTTCGGCGGCGCGGTGCCGGTCGACCCGGCCGTCACCGCCGTCCTCGAACCGGCCGTGAAGGTCTTCACCGGCCTCGGCTGCGCCGTCGAGGAGGCCTGCCCCGACCTGTCCGGCGCCGACGAGGTGTTCCGCACGCTGCGCGCCTGGCACTGGGACACCGTCCTCCGCCCGCTGCTGGACGAGCGCCGCGCCGACTTCAAGGTGTCCCTCGCCCGCAACATCGAGGAGGGCCGCACCCTCACCGCCGCCGACGTCGGGCGCGCCGAGGTGCTGCACACCGCGCTGTTCCACCGCGTCCGGGAGTTCTTCGAGCGCTACGACGCGCTGCTCGTGCCGGTCAGCCAGGTGCCGCCGTTCGACGCGGACCTGGAGTACCCGGAGGAGGTCGCCGGGCACGCCATGCCCGACTACCTGGAGTGGATGCGGTCGTGCTTCCTGGTGTCGGCGACCGGGTCGCCCGCGCTGTCGGTGCCCGCCGGGTTCGCCCCCGGCGGGCTGCCCGTCGGGCTGCAGATCGTCGGCCCGCACCGCGCCGACCTCGCCGTCCTGCGGATCGGGCACGCGTTCGAGCAGGCCACCGGGTACGCGCGGCGCCGCCCCCCGCTCGCCTGAGGCACCCGCACCGCACCCGCACCGGCCCGGCGGCGCGGCCCGGCGGCGCGCCTAATCGTCCTCGGCCGGGATGCGCAGGACGAACCGCGCGCCGCCGCCGTCGCCCTCGGCGACCACCAGCGTCCCGTCGTGCGCGCGGGCGATGTTGCGGGAGATGGTCAGGCCGAGGCCGGTGCCGGCCTCGTCGCGGCGCCGTCCCTCGGCCAGCCGCTGGAACCGCCAGAAGATCCGCTCCCGGTCCTCGGGCGGGACGCCCGACCCGTCGTCGCGCACCTCCAGCACCGCGTCCGGGCCGTCCCGCGCCACCGCCACCCAGATCCGCGACCGGGCGTGCCGCTCGGCGTTGTCCAGCAGGTTCGTCAGCAGCCTGACCAGCTGCTCCGGCGTCGCCTGCACCGCGACGCCCTCCGCCACGTCCATTTCCACCGCGACCCGCAGGTGCCGCCGCGACACCTCCGTCCGCACCAGCGCGCCGAAGTCGACCCGCTGCCGCTCGACGGGCACGCCCGCGCCGAGCCTGGCCAGGACCAGCAGGTCGGTGACGATGCCCTGGAGCCGGTCGGCGTCCGCGAGCGCCGCCCGCGCGACCGCCGGCCAGTCCTCGCCCTCCGGGTCCTGCAGCGCCAGCTCCAGCTGCGTCCGCAGCCCGGTCAGCGGGCTGCGCAACTCGTGCGAGACGTCCCCGACGAACCCGCGCTGCCGCTCCATGACGGCCTCCAGCCGGTGCAGCGTCAGGTTCACCGACTGCGCCAGCTCCGCCACCTCGTCGGCCGCCTCCGGGACCGTGACCCGGCCCGGCTCGCCGCCGGTGATGTCCGCCAGCTCGTCGCTCATCTCCCGCACCGGCCGCAGCGCCCGCCGCACCGCGCCCGCCACGATCCACGCGACCAGCGCGGTGCTGGTGACGGAGCCCCCGACGAGCAGGCCGATGAACGCGTCCTTGTTGCGCGTCAGCTCGGTGAGCGGCGCCCCCGCGTAGACGGTCCGGAACCCGGACGAGGTCCGGACGCGCTCCCCGACCAGGTAGATGTCGACGTCGAGGCCGTTCACGTGGATCACGTGGTCCTCGGGGCGGCCCGCGACCCGCGGACGCGGCGCCTCCATCGGCCCCCGGCCGCGCAGCGCGTCGCTGTAGGCGAGCACGTTCCCCCGGTCGTCCACCACCTGCAGGATCGTGAAGTCGGGGTCCTCGGGGCGCAGCGGGCCGTGCGGGTCGGTCTCGCGGACGAACGCGGCGAGGTTGCCGATGACCAGGTCGCCGCGCCGGTGCAGCCCGCCGTACACGGTGCGCTGGACGAGCGTGTAGAACACGACCGTGCCGACCACCAGGACGACGCTGACCATCAGGGTCGCGGTCGCGGTCACCCGGACCCGCATCGACCAGCGGGAGGGCGACAGCCTCTTCCAGGGAACCCGCACCCCCGCGCTCTCCCCCTCCCCGTCACGCGGACGCCGGCGCTTCGCCGCGTCCCAGCGCCCGGGAGGAGTGCGCAGAACTGGTTGTTACCGGGCCGTCGCCCGGTGAAACCTCGCGCTTCGCGAGTGGCCGATGCCCGCACGGACGGCGCCTCCCACCCCTGGGGTGCCGCCCGCGCGGGCATCGCCTTCGGTGCCGCCAGCTCGCCCGCCGCCCGCGCGCCGAGGAGGATTTCCGACGGGATCGGGCTCGCTGTCGAACGAGTCCCACTCTGCCCGCCCCCTGTGGACTGGACGCTACATCGACGTGACGATCACGTTTCCAGTTCTTCCTGGGGGAACGCGCCATAATCTCCCGATGAACGGGGATGGATGGACGCAGGAGACGCAAGGGAGTCGGGAACACCGCCATGGACGGAGACATTCGGCCGCTCGAGCCCGCGGACCCGCGCACGGTCGGCGGGCACACGCTGCTGGGCCGGCTCGGCTCGGGCGGCATGGGCACCGTGTATCTCGGCACCGACCCGGTGTCCGGCGGGCGCGTCGCGGTGAAGACCATCCATCCGCACCTCGCCGGGGACGAGTCGTACCGTCGCCGGTTCAGGGACGAGGCGGACCTGGCGAGCCGGGTCGCCTCGTTCTGCACCGCGCGGGTCCTCGCGCACGGTGAGGACGACGGCCGGCCCTACCTCGTCACCGACTACGTCGGCGGGATCTCGCTGCACCAGCGGCTCAGCTCGGGCGGGCCGCTGCCGCCCGCCGACCTGCACGGGGTGGCGGTCGGCGTCGCCTCGGCGCTGGCGGCGATCCATGCCGCGGGGCTGGTGCACCGCGATCTCAAGCCCGCCAACGTGATGCTGACGCTGTCCGGCTGCCGCGTCATCGACTTCGGGATCGCGCGCAGCCAGGACTCCGGCGGCGTCACCGCGGCGACCGGGAAGGTGCTCGGCACCCCCGGCTGGATGGCGCCGGAGGTGCTGCGCGGCGGCCCGGCGACCCCGGCCGCCGACATCTTCGCGTGGGGCTGCCTGGTCGCGCACGCCGGCACCGGGCGGATGCCGTTCGGCGGCGACCCGGCGGCGCTGCGGGTCACCGACGCCGCGCCGGACCTGTCCGGGCTGCCGGAGCCGCTGCTGCCGGCCGTCCGGTCCGCGCTGTCGCACGACCCGGCGGACCGGCCGAGCGCCTCCGACCTGCTGCTGGCGCTGGTGGAGCAGCCGCAGGCGGGCGAGTGGCCGGCGGCCCCGCCGGACGGGGCGCCCGCCGCCGTGGTGCCGCCGTCCCCGCCGGGCGGGACGCCGTCAGGGGTGAGGCCGCCGGGGACACCGCCGCGTCCGCTCGCCGAGGGGGACGGCGCGTCCGCCGAGACGCGGGCGTTCAACCCGATCGGCATCGCGAGCACGCTGTCCATCAACCGCACCCGGCTGCTCGCCGCCGCGGGTGCCGCCGCGGGGACCGTCCTGATCGGCGCGGTCATCCTCGGGCTGACGCAGGGCAAGGGCGACGCGCACGGGCACGCCTCGACGCCGGTGACGCCGGCGACGTCCGCCCACGCGACGAAGAAGACGCGGGCGACCGCTCCCCGGCCGGCCAAGCGGACGCCGTCGCGGACGCACGCGCCGAAGCCGGCCCCGAAGCACAAGGCGAAACATGCGAAGGGGAAGGGGAAGGGCAAGGGCAGGCCGCACTGACCCGCCCGCGCGGGCCCGGCCCGGGCCGCGTGCGCCGCGGGTCTACGTGCGCCAGATGAGGACGAGGGCGCAGTCGTCGTCGCGGGCGGCCGCCATCCTCTCCACCAGCTCGCGGGCGCCCGTCCCGAACCCCTGGGGGACGAGCCGTTCCGCCTCCCCGAGCAGCCGGTCGATGCCCGCGTCGAGGTCGCTGCCGGGGGACTCGACGAGGCCGTCGGTGTAGAGCATCAGCGCGTCGCCGGGCCGCAGCGTCCCGCGCTCGGGGACGCAGTGCAGGTCGGGCACGACGCCGAGGACGACGCCCTTGGCCGGGCTGACCTGCCACGCGCCGCTGCCCGCGTCGAACTGCACGGCGGGCGGGTGCCCGGCCGAGCCGACGGTGTACTCGCCGGTCTTGAGGTCGACGACGACGTGCACCGCGGTGACGAAGCCCTCGTCCCAGCGCTGCTTCTGGAGATAGACGTTGCAGGCGGGCAGGAACCGGTCGGGTTGGAGCGATCCAAGCAATCCCCCGAACGCACCCGACAGCATCAGCGCCCGGGTGCCGGCGTCGGTGCCCTTCCCCGACACGTCGACCAGCGCGACCTCCAGCGTGTCGCCTGCCAGCGAGGAGACCACGAAGTCCCCGCCGAAGGACGAGCCGCCCGCCTGCAGCATGACGACCTGCGACGCCCAGCCGTCCGGCAGCTCGGGCATCTCGCCCTGCCGGCGCAGCCGGTCGCGCAGCTCCAGCAGCATCGAGTCGCCGCGCAGCCCCTGCACGCCGAGCTGCTGGCGGGTGCGGGCGAGGGTCAGCGCGAGCACCGCGGTGATCGTCAGCGTCGCGACGATGCCGGGACCGATCGCCGCGACGTCGCTCCAGGCGTCGTAAGACACCATCGCGACCACGACGCACAGCAGCGCGACGAGGCTGCGGACCTTCAGCAGCAGCCCGCCGCCCAGCACGATGAGCACCAGCGCGCCCGACGGGGCGAGGCCGCGGGTGTCGTCCGCCGTCGCGATGCCGATGGCGATCGCCGCCACGGCGAGCACCGCGAAGACGTACCGCTCCCTGGTCAGCTTCCCCTGCCGCATGGCCCGGTAAAGGGCGACCAGCGGCGGGATCCGGCGCAGGAAGGCGCGGACCCGCGGCGGGAGCAGCTGGACCAGTCGTTGAAGCATGTCCCGGGCACTGTATCGAGCATTCGCGACGGCGTGCGGGCATCCGGGCCACCGGTGACGTGTTGCAACGATCCAGCTCCGTTCCCTGTGGGTAAGACCAGATCCGAGGCGGAATTTCGGGAACGCGAGGGAGGCGGCATATGGGGCAGCCGGGAATGCGCATCACCGTGACCGCGGCGATGCGGGCGCGGGACGTCTCGCGCCCATGGCCCGACGGCGCCGACGCGCCCGCGCCGGGCGGCGGGCCCGGCGAACGCGGCGAGGCCCCGCGCACGGAGTCGGCCAAGCGGTCCCGGGCGGCGAAGAACGAGCGGCGCCGCCTCGGCAAGCGCGGCGGCGCCCGCAAGGCCCCGGAGAACGAACTGTAGGCCCCGCCCCGCAGGGCGGGGAACGCGTGTTCGAGGAGGTCAGCCCTCGCCGGGCAGCGGCGGCAGCTCGCCCGTGCGCTCGTAGTCGCCGAGCATGGCGATCCGGCGGGTGTGCCGCTCCTCGCCGGAGTACGGCGTGGTCAGGAACAGCTCGACGAACCGGGTCGCGGCGGCGGCGTCGTGCTGCCGCGCGCCCAGGCTGATCACATTCGCGTCGTTGTGCTCGCGGGCGAGCGTCGCGGTGTCCTCGTTCCAGACCAGCGCGGCCCGCACGCCCTTCACCTTGTTGGCCGCGATCGCCTCGCCGTTGCCGGAGCCGCCGATCACGATGCCGAGCGTGCCGGGCTCCGCCGCCGTGCGCCGAGCCGCGCGCAGCACGAACGGCGGGTAGTCGTCCACCGCGTCGTAGGCGAACGCGCCGCAGTCGACGGGCTCGTGCCCGTTGGCCTTCAGCCAGGAGACCAGGTGCTCCTTCAGTTCGAAGCCAGCATGGTCGGTTCCCAGAAACACGCGCATGGGCCCGATTCTCGCAGGCCCGCGCCCCTGGCGCGCGCCGGGGTCAGGAGGCCCTTCTCACAGGCGCACGCCCGCGCGCACGGTCACTGGGGCGGGGGCATCGGGTCCGGGTCGCGGGGCAGGTCGGGCTTGCGGTCGACCATCGTCCGGTCGGCGAGGTCGTCCTCCTCGTCGTCGTCCTCGTCGTGCGCCGCGCTCTCCGGCGCCGTGCCCGCGGGGACGGCGTCCTGCGGCCCGGAGTCTCCGGGCGCGTGCGCTTCCGGCTCGTCGCCGTCCGATACCCCGGCCGCCTCCGGCTCGGACGGGGCCCCGGCGGCCTCCGCGGCGGCCTCCGGTGCCGGAGCCGGGGACTGGGCCGGCGGGACGGACGGCGGCGCAGCGGCACCGGCCTGCGGCGGGACGGGCATGCCCTCCCAGCCGGGCGACTGCGCCGGCCGCGCCGGCGGGACGTACGGGACGGCCGCCGGATGCTGCGGCGGCAGTCCCGGCTGGTCGTTCCCCGCCGGAAGCGGCGGCTGCGGCGCTCCGGGCGGCAGGCCCGGCTGCACGCCCTGCGGCGGGACGCCCGGCTGCTGCCCGTAGGGCTGCTGCGACGGGTACGGCTGCGGAGCGTACGGCTGCTGCATCGGCGCGCCCTGCTGCGGGGCGAACGACTGCGGCGCGCCGTAGGGCTGCTGCGGCGCGTACTGCCCGGCCGGCCGCGGGGCGGCCTGCCCGCGCGGACGGCTGAGCAGGAATCCCGCGAGCGCGCCGAGCCCCGCGAGCCACCCGTACAGCAGGCCGGAGGCCGCGCCCGCCTCAAGCGACTCGAAGAAGTTGCGGCTCACCGACCCGCCGGGGTACCTGACCGCCCACTTCAGCAGCAGCCCGGACAGGCCTCCGGCGACGCCGCCCGCGACGACCGCGGCCCACCATCCGGTGATCAGCGCGCTGAGCGGGCCGCGCTGGGGATCGACCGTGCGGGCCGCGGCCAGCACGAGCAGCGCGACCACGGCGAACAGCACCAGCGTGGTGAGGTCGTCCGACACGACGAAGCGCCAGTCCAGCCCGCGCGGCGGAGTGAAGCGCCAGGCGACGAAGAACAGGTGCCGCACCAGCGGACCGAGGCCCTCATCGAGCTTGAAGCCGCTCTTGTCGATGGCGTCGACGACCCATTGGTTGCCGACGAGCAGGGCCAGCACCAGGAGGGGCACCAGCGATCCGCCCGACATCATGAACATCCGCCGCGTCGTCATGGCGGGCAGGGTAGTGCGGATCGGGGGCCGCCGGTAGGCCCGATGTCACCCGGCGTAGGCGACGGGGAACCGGAAGTCGGGGTCGACCTGCGCGGCGAGGTCCTCGCCGGTCGCGCGGTTCGCCCAGCGGCGCGCGTTCTTGAGGTGGAACTCGACGGCCTGCCGCTGGAACGCGTCCCAGTCCTTGGCCTGGGCGTCGACCTCGGCGAGCATCCGGCCGAGCGCGGCCTCGTTGCCGTCCTCCAGCACCGCGCCGGACCGGCCCTGCTCCATCGCGCGGACGGCGGCGGACTGCCCGAGCCAGACGAGCAGGTCGTCGCCGACGTGCTCGCGCAGGTAGTCGACGTCGTCCTCGGACTGCACCTTGTTGCCGACGACGCGGATCGCGACGTCGTAGTCGCGGGCGTACTCGACGTACTGGCGGTAGACGCCGACGCCCTTGCGGGTCGGCTCGGCGACCAGGAACATCAGGTCGAACCGGGTGAACAGCCCGGACGCGAACGTGTCGGCGCCGGCGGTCATGTCGACGACGACGTACTCGCCGGGGCCGTCCAGCAGGTGGTTGAGGTAGAGCTCGACCGCGCCGGTCTTGGAGTGGTAGCAGGCGACACCGAGGTCGTCGTCCTCGAACGGGCCGGTGACCAGCAGCGTCACGCCGCCGACCTCCTGCCCGAGGGCGTGCACCGGGTCGTCGCCGCGCAGCCGCAGCAGCCGCGACCCGGTGCCCGCCGGGGTCGTCTTGACCATGGTGGACGCGGAGCCGATGCGCGGGTTGTCGCCGCGCAGGTACTCCTTGATCTCGGTCAGGTGGGCGCCCATGGCCGGGATCTTGGCGGCCTGGTCGTCGTCCATGCCGAGCGCCGCGCCGAGGTGCTGGTTGATGTCGGCGTCGATGGCGACCACCGGCAGCCCGCGCAGCGCGAGGTGCCGGACGAACAGCGACGAGAGGGTGGTCTTGCCGCTGCCGCCCTTGCCGACGAACGCAACCTTCACGAATGCCCCCGTTTCGGGTATGAAAACCGTTGCCATTTTCTCGGAGCACCGAGTCTGGCGGAGGGGCACCGGCGAGGCAACCGGAACGGCCGAAGCCGCACGCACAATAGTGCGCACGGTTATCATCAGATCACCCGCAGTCGCCCTGCTCCCCATGCACGTGGGGGTGGTCCGCCGTCGGTCGACGCCACCGCGACAACGCCATCCGGACGACTGCGGGCACCGAATCAATCGAAGATCGGTTCGCTGGTACGCGTGCGCTTCAGCTCGAAGAAGCCCGGCGTGCCCGCGACCGCGACCACGCCGTCCCACAGCTTCACGGCGGCCTCGCCGCGCGGGATCGGCGACACGACCGGGCCGAAGAACGCGCTGCCCTCGACCTCGATCACCGGGGTGCCGACCTCCTGGCCGACCCGGTCGATGCCGTCCTTGTGGGACGCGCGCACCGCCTCGTCGTAGGCGGTGGAGCCTGCGGCGTCGGCGAGCGCCGGGTCCAGGCCCGCGGCGGTCAGCGCGGACTCGAAGTACTCGCGGGTGAACTTCTGCTTCTCGTGGTGGCGACGCGTCCCCAGTTCCGTGTAGAGCCGGCCGAGCACCTCCGAGCCGTACTTCTGCTCGGCGGCGATGCACACGCGCACCGGCCCCCACGCCTCGGCGAGGCCCTTGCGGTACTCCTCCGGCACGTCCTTGTCCTCATTGAGGACGGCCAGGCTCATCACGTGCCAGCGCACCTCGATCGGGCGCTGCTTCTCCACTTCCAGGATCCAGCGCGAAGTGATCCACGCCCATGGGCACAGCGGGTCGAACCAGAAGTCCACGGGTGTGGGAGCGTCCTGCGGCACGTCGCCTCCTACGGCTCGAACGTCATTGATGAAAACTCAACCACCGACAACCCGGTCCCGGCCCCCGTGATTCCCGCACGCGGGCGCGGTAAAGGCCGTGGCGTGCGGACCTCCTGCCCGGCCGGTTGGTAGACATGGGGGCAGCAGAGAAATGAGCCGACCAAGGAGTACATGTGGCAGGCAACCTCACGCGCGACGAGGCGCGGGAACGGGCCCGGCTGCTCACCGTCGAGTCGTACGCGGTCGAGCTGGACCTCACCACCGGGAGGTCGGGGGCGGGCGCCCTTCAGGGGGTCGGCGAGAACACGGAGCGGTTCGGCTCGACCACCGCGATCCGCTTCGGCTGCGCCGAGCCGGGCGCGTCGTCCTTCGTCGACCTGCACGGCGCCGTCGTCCGCGAGGCGACGCTGAACGGCGAGGAGCTGGACCCCGCGTCCTACGACGGGGAGAAGGGCCGCCTCCCGCTGCCCTCCCTGGCCGCGCACAACGAGCTGCGCGTCGTGGCGGACTGCGCCTACTCCCGCTCCGGCGAGGGCCTCCACCGGTTCGTCGACCCGGTGGACGGGAGCGTCTACCTCTACACGCAGTTCGAGACGGCCGACGCGCACCGGATGTACACGTGCTTCGACCAGCCCGACCTCAAGGCGACCTTCGAGCTGGCGGTGAAGGCGCCGCAGGACTGGCAGGTCGTCACGAACGAGACCCCCGAGAGCGTCGAGGGCGGGACGTGGCGCTTCCTGCCCACCCCGCAGATCTCCACCTACATCACCGCGCTCATCGCCGGGCCGTACCACGCGGTCCGCGACGAGTACCGCCGCGACGACGGCACCGTCATCCCGCTCGGCGTGTTCTGCCGGGCGTCGCTCGCCGAGCACCTCGACGCCGACGCCATCGTCGACGTCACCCGGCAGGGCTTCGCCTACTTCGAGAAGGTGTTCGGCCGGCCGTACCCGTTCGGCAAGTACGACCAGCTGTTCGTGCCGGAGTTCAACGCGGGCGCGATGGAGAACGCCGGCGCCGTCACGTTCCTGGAGGACTACGTCTTCCGGTCGCGGGTCACCGACGCCTCCTACGAGCGGCGCGCCGAGACGATCCTGCACGAGATGGCGCACATGTGGTTCGGCGACCTGGTCACCATGCGCTGGTGGGACGACCTGTGGCTGAACGAGTCGTTCGCGACCTACATGAGCGTGCTGTGCCAGTCCGAGGCCACCAAGTGGACGGGCTCGTGGACGACGTTCGCGAACCTGGAGAAGGCGTGGGCGTACCGGCAGGACCAGCTGCCGTCCACGCACCCGATCTCCGCCGACATCCCCGACATCCGGGCCGTCGAGGTGAACTTCGACGGGATCACCTACGCCAAGGGCGCGTCCGTCCTGAAGCAGCTGGTGGCCTATGTCGGCCGCGAGAACTTCCTGGAGGGCGTGCGGCGGTACTTCGACCGGCACGCGTGGGGCAACACCGTCCTCACCGACCTGCTGGACGCGCTGGAGGAGACGTCCGGCCGCGACCTGGCGTCCTGGTCGAAGGAGTGGCTGGAGACCGCGGGCGTCAACACGATGCGTCCCGAGTACGAGGTCGACGCCGACGGGAACTTCTCCTCGTTCGCCGTGCTGCAGGAGGCCAAGGCCGACTACCCGACGCTGCGCTCGCACCGCCTGGCGATCGGCCTGTACGACCGGACGGGCGACGGGCTCGTCCGGCGCGAGCGGGTCGAGCTGGACGTGGTCGGCGCGCGGACGGAGGTGCCGCAGCTCGTCGGGCAGAAGCGTCCCGACCTGGTGCTGGTGAACGACGACGACCTCACCTACGCCAAGGTGCGGCTCGACGAGCACTCGCTGAAGACGCTAGTCGAGCACATCGGCGACATCAAGGAGAGCCTGCCGCGGGCGCTGTGCTGGTCGGCGGCGTGGGACATGACGCGCGACGCGGAGATGGCGACGCGCGACTACGTCCGGCTCGTCGCGAAGGGCATCCGCGGCGTCACCGACATCTCGGTCACGCAGACGCTGCTGCGGCAGGCGCGGACGGCCGTGCAGCAGTACGCCGACCCGTCCTGGCGCAAGGAGGGCCTGGCGCTGCTCGCCGGCACGCTGTTCGAGCTGGCCCGGGAGGCCGCGCCCGGCTCGGACCTGCAGCTGGCGTACACGCAGGCGTTCGCGGCGTCGGCGGTCAGCGAGGAGCACCTGGCGTACGTCCGGGCCCTGCTGGACGGCTCGCAGTCGCTCGACGGGCTGACGGTCGACACCGACCTGCGGTGGGCGCTGCTGCGCCGCCTCGTCGTCACCGGCAAGGCCGGCGAGGACGAGATCGACGCCGAGCATGAGCGGGACCGGACGGCGGCGGGCGAGCGGCACGCCGCGGGCTGCAAGGCCGCGATCCCGACCGCCGAGGCCAAGGCCGCCGCATGGGACCGGATCATCGGCGGGACGCTGCCGAACGCGGTCTACCGCGCGACGCTCGGCGGGTTCGTCGAGCCCGACCAGGCCGAGTTGCTCGTCCCGTACGTGGACAAGTACTTCGCCGAGGTCGGCCGGGTGTGGAAGGAGTGGACCAGCGACATGTCCCAGACGTTCGCCGAGGTCGCCTACCCCTTCCTGGTGATCGAGCAGTCCACGATCGACCGGACCGAGTCCTACATGGCCGAGCAGAAGCCGCCCGCGGCGCTCGCCCGGCTGCTGTCGGAGGGCCGTGACGGCGTGGCGCGCGCGCTGCGCGCGCGTGCGAAGGACGCCGCCGCGGGGTGAGGCCGCCGCCCCTGTCGCAACCCCCGTGACCATGCGATCGTTGCAGGGTCACGGGGGTCCGCGGAGAGGGGTTGGTGGCGTGGAGACGGCGCGGGACGTGCTGACGGCGCTGGCACGGCGGTACGCGTTCGGGGATCTGGAGGCGCTGATCGCCGGCGGGGCGCTCGTCCCGGACACGCGGGCGAAGGCCGCCCGGCCGCTGTGCGCGTTCGGGCAGCGGGTCCTGGACCTGGACGCCGAGGACTTCGGGATGCCGGAGGCGGCCGGCGAGGTCCCCCGCGACCTGCTCGACCGGGCCCGCGCGAGCCGGATGCCGCAGGCGCCCAAGGAGCGGCCGCGCGGCGCGCTGGCGAGCCTGCGGCCCGCGTACGCGCTGCTGCTGGAGGTCATCGCGATCCGCTGGCACCGGCGCGACATGGCAGCGCTGGTCGCCGCCGTGCACATCGCCAGCGAGTACCTGCCGCTGCTGGCGTGGGAGCCGGTCCTCGGGCACGCCGGGGACCCGGCGCTGATCGGCGCGTCGGTGAACGGGGACGGCAGCCGGTTCGGCGTCCCGATCGAGCCGGGCTCGCCGCGCGAGTGCGACCACACCCGCCCGGAGCGGTCGGCGTGCGAGCGGACGCTCCGGGTCGCCAAGGAGCCGCCGCCCGGCTGGCGCGCCTACCTGGACCGCCAGCACAGCCAGGTCGCGTCCGCTCTCGGCGACTGCGCGGCCCGCTGCCGCACGCCGTGCACCGTGATGACGCGGCTCGACGACCCGGTCCGCGAAGACCTCACCGACCGCTGCAGGCTCGCGGCCGAGTTCACCGACGGCGCGCTGGTGAAGCTGCGGCACGCCGCGCCGGTCGGGCACGGCTTCGGCGTCCCCTCCCCCGAGGAGGTCGAGACGGCCTGGGCGCGCGCCCGCAGGTCGCTGTCCCACCATCCGCTCGGGAAGGCGGCGCTGGAGGGCGCGGACTCCGACGGCTACCCGCTGCCGGGGCTGCCGGGGCTGTTCTCCGCGATCGCGGCGGCGCCGATCGTGCCGGACACGCTCCTGCACGACGTCACCTTGCGGATCACGACGACGCTCGGCTGACCCGCTCCAGCACGGCGCGGACCTCCGGGTCCTCGACGAGGTCGTCCAGCACGACGGGCCGCCCCCGCGCGTCGGCGAGCGGGACGCGCCAGTTCGGGTACTCGTCGACGGTGCCGGGCTGGTTCTGGGTGCGGCGCTCGCCGACCGCGTCGGCGAGCGAGACGCCGATGAGGCGCGCGGGCGTGCGCCCGAGGAAGGCGTGGAGCGCGGCGACGACCTGCCGGTCGTGGGCGTCCGAGCCGTCGTCGAGCGCCCGCAGCACCTCGCCGGGCGGATCGGTCAGCAGTCCTTCGGCGTGGAGCACGCCGAGCCAGGCGGCGAGCTGCTCCCGGTGCTCGGCGGTCTCCTCGGCGAGGGGACGGGTGAGCAGCCCGAGGCGGTCGCGCAGCGCGATGTGGTCGCCGTGCAGGAACCCGGTGATCGGCGGCATGTCGTGGGTGCCGACGGTGGCCAGCGACAGCTCCCGCCACCGCGCCGCCGGCTTCGGGCGGCCCTCCGCGTCGCGCTCGAACCAGAGCAGCGACGTGCCGAGGACGCCCCGGTCGGCGAGGTCGTCGCGGACCTCCGGCTCCACCGTGCCGAGATCCTCGCCGACGACGAGGGCGCCCGCCCGGTGGGCCTCCCACACCAGGCAGCCGAGCATCGCGTCCCGGTCGTAGCCGACGTACGTCCCGTCGGCGGGCGAGGCGCCCTCGGGAATCCACCACAGCCGGGACACCTGCATCGCGTGGTCGAGGCGGAGCCCGCCGCCGTGCCGCAGCGCCGCCGCCAGCATCTCCCGGTACGGGACGTAGGCGTCCGCGGCGAGCGTGGTCGGCCGCCACGGCGGCTGCCCCCAGTCCTGGCCGCGCTGGTTGAACTCGTCCGGGGGCGCGCCGACGCTCATGCCGGACGCGAGCTCGTCCCGGTAGATCCAGGCGTCGGCGCTGCCCTGCGCCACCCCGACCGCCAGGTCGTGGACGATACCGGCGGGCATCCCGGCGTCGCGGGCGGCCTTCTGCGCGCCGGCGAGCTGCTGGTCGAGGCGCCATTGCAGCCACGCGTGGAACTCGGCGCGCGCGTGGTGGCGGGGCTCGTCCATGACGGCGCGGCCGTGCGCGTCCTTGAGGGCGGGCGGCCATCGCCGCCAGTCGGTCGTCCCCCGCTCCTCGCTGATCGCGCACCAGGTGGTGAAGTCCCGCAGCGCGGCGCCGTGCCGGCTGCGGAAGGCCGCGAAGGCCGGATCGCGGCGGATGCCGGGCGACGACCGGTACATCGCTTCGAGCGCCTCGAGCTTCGCCGTCCACACGGCGTTCCGGTCGAGCGGCCCGCCGAGCGCGCGCAGCCGCGCCGCCATGGCCGCGAACCGTTCCCTGCCCTCGGGAGGAAGCGCCGCGTACTCCGGCATGTCCTCGATCCGCAGGTAGATCGGGGCGGGGAAGCGGCGGCTCATCGGCGAGTACGGCGACGGGCTGACGGGCGGCATCGGCTCGGCCGCGTGCAGCGGGTTCGCGACGACGAAGCCGGCGCCGAGGTCGCGGCCCGCCCAGGCCGCGAGGCCGGCGAGGTCGTGCAGGTCGCCGATCCCCCACGAGCCGCGCGAGCGCAGCGCGTACAGCTGGACGGTCAGCCCCCACATCCGCGGCGGTCGCGGCAGCGAGGCGGGCGCCACGAGCAGCGCCGCGCTCTCTTCACGGCCTCCCTGCCGCACCTTGAGGCGTTGCCATCCGAGCGGGACGTCGCCTTCGACGCCGTCCAGAGGAACGGGCCCGCCCCGGGCCCGCTCGGCGGACGGCTCCGCCAGGACGTCGGGTTCACCGGGCTCGATCCATGCGTCCAGGTCGCCGGTGGGCCGCAGGCTCCGGCGCAGCCGTTCGAGGATCCGGCCGGCGGTGCGTCCCTCGCCCGCGTCGCGGCGGACGACGACCGTCGGCGGCAGCGTCCGCGCGCGCTCCCGGTGGCGCTCCAGCTCGGCGCGGACGGCGGCCGGGGACGAGGCGTCCACGCCGAGCGCGCCGAGGACGGCGACCAGGGTGCCGGGCGGGACGTCCGCCGGACGCCCCCGCCAGTCGGTGTACCGCGTCGCGACCCGGTGGTGCCCGGCCAGCCTGATCAGTTCGTCGTCAGCCACGCCTGCACCCATGCCCCGGCGGCGCCCCGCCAAGCGCGGGCCGGGACGGGCTCACGCGTCCCAGATCGGCGGCTTGCGGCGGGCCCAGGGCCGCGCCTCCTCCAGCTGCGCGGACAGCGAGATCAGCGTCCCCTCGCCGCCGAGCCGCCCCGCGAGCATGACGCCGATCGGCAGCCCTTCGGCGGTCCAGTGCAGCGGCACGTTGACGGCCGGCTGCCCGGAGATGTTGTAGGCCGCGCAGAACGGCGTGAACAGCGTCTGCCGGCGGAAGTTCTCCTCGGGCTCCTGGTCGTGGAAGTGGCCGACGGGGACGGGCGGCTGTGCCAGGGTCGGATGCAGGATCGCGTCGAACCCGTTCATGACCGGGAACGCGGCGCGCAGCGCGCCCTGCAGGGCGGCGTGCGCGCGGAACAGCTGCGGCGCGGTCGTGGCGTTCCCGCGCTCGCGGAGCCAGCGCGTCAGCGGCTGGAGCAGGTGCTCGCTCCCGTCCGGGACGGGCGTCATCGTGGCCATGACGCCCCAGAGCAGCTCGAAGTGCGGGACCATCTCGGGCCCGAACACCGGTGGCAGCTCGACGACCTCGTGCCCGAGCTCCTCCAGCAGCGCGGACGCCTCCTCGTAGGCGGCGACGCAGTCGGGATGCACCTCGGCGCCGGGGACGGCCGGCTGACGGCTGCGGGCGATCCGGAGCCGTCCCGGCGCGCGGCCGGCGTACGACAGGAACGTGCCCTCGACGGGCGGGGCGGCGTACAGGTCGCCGGGCATCGGCGCGGCCATGGCGTCCAGGAGCAGGGCGGCGTCCTCGACGCTCCGGGCGATCGGCCCGTTCGCGGACAGGCCGAACAGGTCGGGGACGACCGGCCCCTGGGAGATCCGGCCGCGGGTCGGCTTGATCCCGAACAGCCCGCAGACGCTGCTCGGGATGCGGATGGAGCCGCCGCCGTCGCTGCCCTGCGCGGCGGGGGCGAGCCCGGACGCGACGGCCGCGGCGGCGCCGCCGCTGGACCCGCCCGCCGACCTGGCGAGGTCCCACGGGGTGCGGGCGGGCGGCGCTACACCGCCCTCGGTGTAGCACGGGAGCCCGAACTCCGGCACGGCGGTCTTGCCGGGCATGATCGTTCCGGCCTCGCGCAGCAGCCGCACGACGTTGTCATCCGTGAAACCGGTCATATCGGTAAAAACGGAGGAACCAAAAGTCAGCCGCACACCGTCCACCATGTTCAGGTCCTTGACTGGAACCGGCACCCCGTGCAGCGGCGGCAGGTCCGCCGGATCGGCCGCGTCCAGCACCGCCTTCTCGGCCCGCGCCGCCCGCTCGCGCGCCGCCTCGGCCGTCACCGTCACATAGGCACCCACCTGCGGGTTCAGCCGTTCGATGCGGTCCAGATAGTGGTCGGTCAGCTCGACCGGGGACAGCCGCCCCGAACGGACGGCGTCAGCCGCCTCCCTAGCCCCGAGGTCATGGAGATGTGTCACGAACCGGAACGCTAGACCGCTCGCGCGCGGGCATCAAAGAGGCGGAGACTCTCTACGAGAAGAGGGCGTAGATGATTCACATACCCACCCCTGCACGGAAGTCAATCACTCACGTGCGGCGACAAAACTATTAACCCTGCATGACTAGTCGCCGTCCCGCATGATGATTACTCTGCGCACGGAGGATCATGCCCCCGATGGGAGAGGAATACGGAGCGTCACTTATGGCGATCACGGAGCGGGGCAACACACAGCAGGCGCGCGGCCAGCCCGGGGACGGCCCCGACCAGCGGACCGAGGCGCAGGAGCAGCCCCTCATGCAGGAGCCGGAGCAGCAGCCGGACGAGCGTCCGCCCGCCGACCGGACCATCACCGCGATGCTCACCGGCCCCCGGGTCCGCGTGTGGGCATGGCGGATCGGCGTCGCGCTCGTGGTGCTCGTCGTCGCGACCGCGGTGTTCGGCGGCCGCCTCGGCATCACCGCGGCGGTCCTGGTGGTCATCGCGGACGTCGTGCGCCGGTCCCGCCGGGACTCCAGCATCCCGGCCTGGCAGAAGTCCTCGGCCGCCGAACGGCGCACCGAGAAGCAGCTGAGGTCGCTGCAGCGCAACGGCTACCTCGTCCTGCACGCCCGCGCCGTCCCGCGCGACGACGAGGGCGTCAGCGACGGGCGGATCGACCACCTGGTGATCGGGCCGAGCGGCGTCTACGCCATCGACTCCGAGAAGTGGGACAAGCGCCTCCCCGTGCGCACCCTGTCCCACCGCAAGCTCTTCCACGGCCCCTTCAACAAGAAGGACCGGCTGGACGAGGCGCGCTGGGAGGCCGACCAGGCCAGCAGGATCATCGGCGGGCAGGTCGGGTTCGAGGTGCCCGTGCAGCCCTCGGTGGCCATCTACGGGCCGTCCATCCCGTGGAAGGTCATGCGGGTCAGGGACGTGGACGTGTACGCGGGCAACCGGGCCCGCTCGTACCTGCGCCGCCGTCCCAAGATCCTCACCGACACCGACGTCCAGCAGATCTTCCAGGCGGCGGAGAAGGCACTGCCGCCCAAGTACGGCTGATCACGCGGCGGCGCCGATGCTCCCGCACGGCGCCGGACCCGCCGCGGCACCGGACCCCGCAACGGCGCGGGAACCGGCACCCGGGGCGGCCCTGTCCCCGGGCCGCCCGCACGCTCGACGCCGAGCCACCGGGCCCCTCGCGGGCCCGGCTTTTCCATGCCCCGGCCCCGACCTTGTAGCATCGAGTTGCACAGGCCGGCCCGCGCGCGACCTCCGCTGAGCCGGCGGCAGCGCCGCGATCCGCCGCTGAGAGCTTCCCACCGCGCACCGCTCGCTCACCGCCCGCCGAACCCGGCGCGGCGACGCGTCCGGCGACACGGCACCACGGCACAGGTTGGAGAGGTCACAGGATGCCCCCGCTCAGGTCACGTACGGTCACCCATGGCAGGAACATGGCGGGCGCCCGCGCGCTCATGCGGGCCAGCGGCGTCGGACGCGAGGACTTCGGCAAGCCGATCGTCGCGGTGGCCAACAGCTTCACCCAGTTCGTGCCCGGCCACGTCCACCTCGACGAGGTCGGCAAGGTCGTCGCCGGCGCCGTCCGCGAGGCCGGCGGCGTGCCCCGCGAGTTCAACACGATCGCGGTGGACGACGGCATCGCGATGGGCCACGGCGGCATGCTGTACTCGCTGCCGTCCCGCGAGCTGATCGCCGACGCCGTCGAGTACATGGTCAACGCGCACTGCGCCGACGCCCTGGTCTGCGTCTCCAACTGCGACAAGATCACCCCGGGCATGCTGCTGGCCGCGCTGCGGCTGAACATCCCGACGGTGTTCGTCTCCGGCGGCCCGATGGAGGCCGGCAAGCCCGTCGAGGGCGTGATGGGCGGCAACAAGCTCGACCTGATCGACCCGATGATCGCCTCCGCCGACGAGTCCGTCGCCGACGCCACGCTCGCCGAGATGGAGGAGAGCGCCTGCCCGACCTGCGGGTCCTGCTCGGGCATGTTCACCGCCAACTCGATGAACTGCCTCACCGAGGCGATCGGCCTCGCGCTGCCCGGCAACGGCACCGTCCTCGCCACCCACACCGCCCGCCGCGACCTCTACGAGCGGGCCGGCCGCACCGTCGTCGAGATCGCGAAGCGCCACTACGACGGCGACGACGCGTCCGTCCTGCCGCTGAGCATCGCGACCCGGGACGCGTTCGAGAACGCGATGGTGCTGGACGTCGCCATGGGCGGCTCCACCAACACGATCCTGCACCTGCTCGCCGCCGCCACCGAGGCCGGCGTCGGCTTCGGCCTCGACGACATCGACGCCGTCTCCCGCCGCGTCCCCTGCATCTGCAAGCTCGCCCCGGCGCTCGCCACCTACCACGTCGAGGACTGCCACCGCGCCGGCGGCATCCCCGCCCTCCTCGGCGAGCTGCACCGCGCCGGGCTGCTGAACTCCGCCGCGCACTCGATCCACAGCCCGTCCGTCGCCGACTTCGTCGCCAAGTGGGACGTCCGCTCCCCCGACGTCCTGCCCGAGGCCGTCGAGCTGTTCCACGCGGCGCCCGGCGGCGTCCGCAGCACGTCCGCGTTCAGCCAGAGCAACCGGTGGAAGGAGCTCGATCTCGACCGCGAGAGCGGCTGCATCCGCGACGTCGAGCACGCCTACACCGCCGACGGCGGCCTCGCCGTGCTGCGCGGCAACATCGCCCCCGACGGCGCGATCGTCAAGACCGCGGGCGTCGAGGAGGAGCTGTGGACCTTCAGCGGCCCGGCCGTCGTGTTCGAGAGCCAGGACCAGGCGGCCGAGGGCATCCTCGGCGGCAAGGTCAAGGCGGGCGACGTCGTCGTGATCCGCTACGAGGGACCGCGGGGCGGCCCCGGTATGCAGGAGATGCTGTACCCGACGAGCTTCCTCAAGGGCCGCGGGCTCGGCAAGGCGTGCGCGCTGATCACCGACGGCCGGTTCTCCGGCGGCACGTCCGGGCTGTCCATCGGGCATGCCTCCCCCGAGGCCGCCGGCGGCGGGATCATCGCCCTCGTCGAGGACGGCGACCGGATCGTGATCGACATCCCGAACCGGGTGCTGGAGCTGGACGTCCCGGCCGAGGAGCTGGAGACCCGCCGCGAGAAGCTGCTCGCCGACCTCGGCGGCTACCGCCCCCGCAACCGGGACCGCCACGTCAGCGCCGCGCTGCGCGCCTACGCGGCGATGGCGACGTCGGCCTCGACCGGCGCGGCGCGCGACGTCTCGCAGCTGTACTGACGCGGTCCCGGCCGGCGGGCCCGCGCGGCTGAGGCTTTACCCGCCGCGTAATCGCCGCCGTTCCCCGCTCCGGGCAGAGTGGATCACGTCAACGGGGCCGCCCCACCGGGCGGCCCCGGGATCCGCGACCGGAGGAGACCGCGATGACCGCCTACGCCATCGGCCTGCTGCACCCCCAGCCGCCGCTGCACGAGGACGTGTTCGTCTACATGGAGCGCATCCAGGCCACGATGGACCCCTTCGGCGGCCGATTCATCACGCACGGCAAGACCCCCGAGGTCCACGAGGGCACGTTCGACGGCGCCGTGGTGATCCTCGAGTTCCCGGACATGGACCGGGCCCGGGGCTGGTACGACTCGCCCGCCTACCAGGAGATCATCCCGATGCGGGCCGACCACATCCCGAGCGTGATCATGCTGGTCGACGGCGTCGGCGCCGACCACGACTCCGCCGCCCTCGGCGCCGCCCTCCGCGCGGCCCAGCGGGGATAGCCGTCAGGAGCAGCAGCCGCCGCCACAGCAGCCGCCCCCGCCACCGGCGGCCGGCGGGGGCTTCGGGGCACCGCCGCGGGACGTACCGGTCACGGCGACCGTGGACAGCAGCTTCACCGTGTCGTCGTGGCCGGCCGGGCAGGCCGCCGGGTCGGACGCGTTGATCATCGGGCGGGAGACCTCGAACGTCGCCCCGCACGCGCGGCAGCGGTAGTCATAGCGTGGCACGACTACAGGATACGGCCCGCCCGCGCTAGGCGGCGGGCTCGGAGACGTACGGGGCCCACTGGGGGTCGCCGTCGTGCACGATCCCGATCAGCCGCCAGTGCGCGCCGCGCGGGACGCCGGGGGTCATCCCGAGCGTCCAGCCGAGCTCGGACAGCAGCCGGTCGGCCTTGCGGTGGTTGCACGTCATGCAGGACGCGACGCAGTTCTCCCAGACGTGCTTGCCGCCGCGGCTGCGCGGATGGACGTGGTCGATGGTCTCCGCGCGGCGGCCGCAGTACACGCAGCGGAAGTTGTCGCGGCGCATGAGGGCGGCGCGGGTGAGCGGAACGCGGGTCCGGAACGGGATGCGCACGTAGCGGCGGAGCCGGATCACCGAAGGGATCTCGATCTCCATGGTCGCCGAGTGCAGGGCGGCCCCCGAGATGTCGTGATGGACGATCTCGGCCTTCTCCCGGAGCACGAGGCAGACCGCCCGCCGCAGCGGGAGCGTGGTGAGTGGTTCGTACGTCGCGTTCAGGAGAAGGACCTGTCTCATCAGACGGCCTCCGCCGGCGTACCGGGGTTCGCCTCGGCGGACGCGGCTGACCGCGCCTCGCACCGAGGCCCGAATATCGTCTCCGGCACCTGCGCACTCGCCATGAGGACCTCCCCAGAGGCGAACCGACCTGGAATCAGTGTGGCGGCTGAGGGAGCCCGACCGCTACCCCAAATATCCCCATCGAAGGACCAGATCGAACGCAAAAACGCAGGCATTGCGCATCGGCGGCCCTGCCGGACGCCCGCCGACCCGCCTGGTCGGCCCGCCTGATCGGGCGGACGGCCCGCACCGGTGAATACAGTGCATTCCATGACCGGAACGCCTTATCCGCCCGCGCGGCGCCAGGACATCGTCGAGGACATCCACGGCCACCGGGTCGCCGACCCGTACCGCTGGCTGGAGGACGCGGGCAGCGACGAGACACGGGAGTGGCTCGCCGCGCAAGACGAGCTGTTCCACAAGGTCACCGACGCGCTGCCGGGCCGCGACCGGCTCCGCCGCAGGCTCGGCGAGCTGCTCGGCGCGGGCAGCGTCGGCGCCCCGCTCTGGCGCGGCGACCGGCGGTTCTTCACCCGGCGGACCGCCGAGCAGGAGCACCCGGTGCTCTACACCGTCGACCCGGACGGGTCCGAGCGCGTCCTGGTCGACCCGATGGAGCTCGACCCGGACGGCACGACGACGCTGGACGGCTGGCAGCCCGACAAGGAGGGCCGGCTGCTGGCGTACAAGATCTCGACGGGCGGGGACGAGGAGTCGCTGCTGTTCGTGATCGACGTCGCCACCGGCGCGCGGGTGGAGGGGCCGATCGACCGGACCCGGTCGTCCGGCATCGCCTGGCTGCCCGGCGGCGAGGCGTTCTACTACGTCCGGCGGCTGCCCGCGCGGGCCGTCCCGGAGGGCGAGGAGCAGTTCCACCGGCGCGTCTACCTGCACCGGGTCGGCGCCGAGCCGGAGACCGACGATGTGCTGATCTTCGGCGAGGGGATGGACAAGACCAACTACTACGGCGTCGGCGTGAGCCGCGACGGGCGGTGGCTGACGGTGTCGGCCTCGCAGGGCACGGCGCCGCGCAACGACCTGTGGCTCGCGGACTTGTCGGCCTCGCCGCTCGACCGCCCGGACCTGCGGCCGGTGCAGGTCGGCGTCGACGCAGAGACGTGGCTGCACGTGGGGCGGGACGGCCGCGCCTACGTGTTCACCGACCGGGACGCGCCGCGGTCCCGGCTGTGCGTGACCGACCCGTCCGACCCGTCCCCCGGGACGTGGCTGGACCTGATCCCGCAGGACCCCGAGGCCGTCCTCACCGACTACGCGATCCTCGACGGTCTCGAGGCGCCCGTCCTGCTCGCCGGGTGGACGCGGCACGCGATCAGCGAGATCACCGTGCACGACCTGGCATCCGGCGAGCGGCTCGGGACCGTCCCGACGCCGGGGCTCGGCTCGATCGGCGGGATCGTCGAGCGGCCCGAAGGCGGCCACGAGGCATGGTTCGGCTACACCGACAACGTCACGCCGTCGTCGGTGCTGCGCTACGACGCGCGGACCGGGGAGACGAGCCTGTGGGCGTCCGCGCCGGGCACCGTCGAGGTCCCCGAGATCGAGACCCGGCAGGTGACGTACGCGTCCGCGGACGGCACCGAGGTGCGGATGCTGGTGGCGTCGCGGCCCGGCGCGTCCGGCCCGCGCCCGGCGATCCTGTACGGCTACGGCGGGTTCAACATCTCGCTGACCCCGGCGTACTCGGCGAGCATCCTCGCCTGGGTGGAGGCCGGCGGCGTGTACGCGGTCGCGAACCTGCGCGGCGGCTCCGAGGAGGGCGAGGAGTGGCACCGCGCGGGGATGCGCGAGCGCAAGCAGAACGTGTTCGACGACTTCCACGCCGCCGCCGAGAAGCTGATCGCCGACGGCCTGACCACTCGGGAGCGGTTGGCGATCTCCGGCGGGTCCAACGGGGGGCTGCTCGTCGGCGCGGCGCTCACCCAGCGTCCCGACCTGTACCGGGCGGTGGTCTGCTCGGCGCCGCTGCTGGACATGGTCCGCTACGAGCGGTTCGGGCTCGGCCAGACCTGGAACGACGAGTACGGGACGGCCGGCGACCCGGAGGAGTTCGGCTGGCTGATCGGCTACTCGCCGTACCACCACGTCCATCCGGGGACGGCGTATCCGGCGACGCTGTTCACCACGTTCGGCAGCGACACCCGCGTCGACCCGCTGCATGCCCGCAAGCTGTGCGCGGCGCTCCAGCACGCGACGGCGTCGGACGCGCCGATCCTGCTGCGCCACGAGGCGGAGGTCGGGCACGCGGCGCGGTCCGTCAGCCGGTCGGTGGACCTGATGACCGACACCCTCACCTTCCTGGCCGCCCAGACCGGCCTCGACCTGGCCTGACCGGTCCGTGGGGCGGGTCACAGCGGCCGGCCCTGGCGGGCCTCATTGACAGATGATCGAATAGGGGTGTGAACGTGTCGATGGTGCGCAGCCCGTCCGCCGTGGACCGGGTGCTCGGTCTGCTGCGCGAACCGCCCGCCGAACCGGACCTGTCCGCCGGCTACCTCGACCTGCTCGGCCCGGCCGAGGAGCGGGCGCCGTCGCTCGCCCAGTCCGTCATGGAGTCGGCGTTCCTGCCGCAGATCTACGAGAAGGTCTGGCGGCCCGTCGGGTTCAACCTGGCGAAGGGCTGGCCGATCGGCCCCGACACCGCCGCCGAGCAGGCGATGGCCCGCGACTGGCTGGGGCTCGGGCAGCCGGGCGACACCGCCCGGCCGGCCGCGACCGTGCTGGACGTGGCGTGCGGGCCCGGGAACGTGACCCGCGCGCTCGCCGAGGGCGTCGGCGCGGACGGCCTCGTCGTCGGGCTGGACGCCTCCGCCACCATGCTGGCCCGCGCCGAGGCCGACACACCGTCCGGCGGCGAGGTCTGCTACGTCCGCGGCAACGCCGTCGACCTGCCGTTCCGCGACGCGGTGTTCGACGCCGTCTGCTGCTTCGGGGCGCTGTACCTGTTCGACGACCCGTGGACGGCCGTCGACGGGATGACCCGGGTGCTGCGGCCGGGCGGCCGGCTGATCATCCTCACCTCGCGGCGGCTGACGCCGCTGTACGCCTCGAAGGTCGGCGGCGAACTGATCCGCCGCGCCACCGGGTTCACGATGTTCGGCGACCGGGAGATCACCGGGGCGCTCGCCGACCGCGGATTCACCGGGATCCGCCGGCGCCGCTACCCCCTCATGCAGCTGGTGGGCGGCACCCTCCCGGACGCGTGACCCGCCACGGGGCCGGGGCACGCGGGTGAACGCGGGTAACGCGGCCCGAGCCGCGGGCGCTCGCGCGCCGCGCCGCGCCGTCCCGCGGCTCGGGGGTCCTGGGGCCGCACCGGCCCCGCTCGGCACTCCTCGCACCACGCCCGAGCGCACCGCCCGGCCGGTGGGACGGCGCCGGAAGGCGAGGCCCCACCGGCCGCCTCGCGCGGACGCGGCGGCTAGGACAGCTTCTTCTCGATGTAGATGTTGACGATGCCGCCGATCACCTCGCGGCGCGTCTCCTTCCAGCCGAACTTGCGGTACAGGGCGAGCGCCGGGGCCTGCAGCTCGGTCGTGTCGGCGCGCAGGATCCGGTACCCGTACTCGGCGGCGCGTTCCTCCAGTGCGGAGACGACGGCGGCGCCGTAGCCGCGCCGTTGCGCGTGCGGCCGCACCCGCAGCCGCACCATCTCCACGGCGTCGAGCACGGGAGCGCCCGGCGCGTAGCCGCCGAACGCCCGTGCCCGGCCCCCGGGAACGAGGTCGGCGCGCCGCAGGCCGCCCATCGCGACGATCTGCCCGTCCACCTCGCCGACGAGGAACTCGCCGTCATTGCGCAGGTAGATGTCCTCCATCCGGAAGAAATCGTGGTCGTAGTAGACGCCGTCGCCGGGACGCAGGCCGACCTGCGCCAGGCCCTCGCGGTGCAGGGCGAGGACGGTGGCGTGGTCGCGAGCCCGGTACCGGCGCAGCCGCAGTTCCCCGTAGCTCCAGACGGGGGGATCGTCCTGCAGCCGCGCCAGAACGCGGCGGTCGGGGCGGGGATCCGTGGCTGGCGGCGAGGGCGGCTCGGCCCCCGGGCCCGCGGGTTCCGCGCCGGGCGCGGGCCGATCCTGCCAGGAGGCGCTGTCAGGCGTGCCCATGCCCGGTCAGACCTGCTCGGTCGGGGGGACGGACGGCCGCTCCCCGGTCGGGGCGGGTTCCTTGGTCGGGCTGGTGACCCAGGGCCCGGCGAGCGCCTCGCGGAACTCCCGCAGGCCGGGGATCTCGCCGTGCTTGGCCTGCACCG
Source organism: Actinomadura physcomitrii (assembly GCF_008923205.2). GTDB lineage: Bacteria > Actinomycetota > Actinomycetes > Streptosporangiales > Streptosporangiaceae > Spirillospora > Spirillospora physcomitrii. The sequence continues at coordinate 80,938 of NZ_WBMS02000022.1, forward strand.
CGGCGCCGATCTGGCGGGCCCGGTGCACCAGGATGTCGGAGCGGTGGTCGGGGGGCAGGTCGAGGATCGCCTCCTGGCCGCCGGCCAGCGCCGCGTCCGGGTTCCCGGCGTGGAGCTTGCACATCGCCCGGTCGAGGCGCACGAGAGTCAGGTCGACGCGGTCGGTCGGCGCGTACAGCGTCAGCGCGTGGCTCAGCACCTCGTCGCCGTGCTTGTGGTCGCCGAGATTGGTGAACGTGTCGCCCTCATAGAAGGCCATCTGCCGGTCGGTGAAGCCGAACACCAGGTCGCTCGTGTCGGTCTTGGACAACTGGTCGAACACCGAGCGCCCGCGCACGAGCGCCCGGCGGGCGCTGGGCGCGGCGTCGCCGCGCCCGCGCAGCGCGAGCATGCCGAGCGCGCGCGCCTCCACCGCGGGCGCCATCGCCGCCGCCACGCCCGGGGTGCGGCCGGCCAGGTCCTGCGCCTTGCGCGCCAGGTGCAGCGCCTCGCGGGGGTCGCCGTAGTACATCGGGACGAGCGACTCGCGGACGGTCACCCAGGCGCGCAGCTGGCGGTCGCCGGTCTCGTCGGCCGCGGTGCGCGCGGTCCGGAAGAACGAGCGGGCCAGCCGGTGGTCGCCCAGATTGATCATGATCAGCCCGGACAGCCCGGACAGCTGCGCAGCGATCCGGCACAGCCGCTCCTGCAGCTCGACCGGCTGCCGCTTGTCGCACATGCGGCGCACCTCGCTGAAGTCCAGCAGCACATCGCAGAGCATCCGCAGCGACGGCGTCGCCTGGTACTGCCGGCCGTAGCCGTAGGTGGTCTCCTCCCATTGGTCGAGCATGGTCGGCGAGACCGTCGCACCGACCAGCGTGTCGTCCATCTTGCGTCGAATGCCGTCGACCGCACCCAGGAACTGGCCGTCGAGCGCCACGCCCGCTCCGGCCAGCAGTTGCAGAAGGGTCCTACGAAGCACGATGTCCTCCTCTCCCACGTCAATGGACAGGGGGCCGTCGGCGCGGTCAGGGCCCCGTAGGTCGTTGACTTCCACCCAGTGGCGGTCCTCCGCCCTGGGAATGATCGACCCGACGAGCGGACCGTCGGGCCGCTGTGCCGCGTGCCGTTCCGGAGCCCGCGGCTGCGGCACCGTGGCGGCCCCCGGCCGCACGGCGTGTCCCCGGCCGCAGATGCACGGGCTCTTGTAGTCGAGCTGATCGGGCTCGACGCGGTACACGGCGCACAGGTAGTGCAGATACTCGGGACCGGGTCTTTTGTACCCGCTCTCATAGGCCGACAGCAGCGTCTCCCCGAGCCGGGGCGGCGGCTTGCCGTCGACCTCGTACAGGGCCCTGACCTGGGCCACGATGTCGGACAGCGCGACACCGTGGGCCAGGCGGTGCGCCTTGACCCGGCTGGTGCCGAACAGGGGACCGCACTGCTCGTGGATCTCGTGCGCGATCTCTTGCGGGCTGCGCCCCCGGGCCAGGGCGTGCGCGCGGATCCGGCGAGCCACGTCCGTTTCTTTCCGAGGGGGGTCCGACATCGATTCCGGCCTCCTCACCGTCGGGCCGGGGCGCCGCTCCTCCGGGGGAAGGGCGGTCGTCCAGGCCACGGCGACCGGTCAATAGTTGGCCACGACAGATAATCTCTCGCGCACGCAGCGTAACCCTGACGGCGGGGCGAACCAAGCGATTCCCGGGAAAGACAGGGGCTTCGGATGCGTCCCCACTCCCCAGGGTAGAGATTCTTCCTCCGCCGGATGTGAAGCTTCCCCTGAGGCGGTGGAATCCGGTACTTCGCCGGACGGGGGAGCCCTTGACCCGCCACCGTGAGAGTTGCAATTCTCACCTTGAGCAACAGAACGGATCCAGAGGGTTGATCATTTGCCGGCCGTCCCGGCGGGCGCGCGGTCACGCACCACGCCCCCCGGGGCCGGCGACGAGGGATCGGCGATGCAGACGACGGCACAGGAACCGGCGGTACGGCAGCGGCCCGGCGCAGCGGCGGCGGGCGCGGCGGAGGGAAGGGGAACGCAGGTGGTCACCGACAGACGCGTCGGCTACCTCCAGGCGCTGGAGCGCGAGCTCGACGCGCGCGGACTGGTCGCCCGCGTGGTCCGGACCCGGTCCGGCCCGGCCTTCCTGCGGGTGGTGAACCCGGCCGCGGCGAGCCTGGCCGAGGACGTCACCTGCGCTCCCGTCCCCGACGGCCACGACCACTACTTCTGGTGGTCCTGGGGGGAGCGCATGCACCGCGTCGACGACGTGGGCGGCGCGGCCCTGAAGCTCGCGCACGTCCTGCAGCCCCTCGATCAGCGGTCCGCCCGCGTGATGCGGCCGGCGGGCCGCTCCTAGAGCCGGGCGTGCCCCGCGGGGCCGTGGCCGGAACGGCGCGGCAGCCGCGGACCCCGCGGGGCACGCTCGCCGGAACAGCCCCTCCCCGGCCTTGTCAAGACACGTCGCCGGCGAGGTACGAACCGGTCGTTACCGTCCCCTACGATCGGGCTCGTACCCGCCGCAGGTCCACGGCGAGGTGTCGAGACACCCACAACGGCCGGGGAGGGTCTGCCCGAGATGTTGGTCGATGCCCAGTCCCTGCTGCCCTGGGCGCAGAACGGCACGCCGGAGGCGGCCTGCCGCGACCAGTCGCCGAGCACCGGCTGCCGGCTGGTCTGGAACGTCTCCCACAGCACCGACTTCACCCACTTCTACGCGACGTGGCTCGACAAGCCCCTCGGCACCGTCCTGTCGATCATCGTCACCTTCGCGCTGGCGCTGGTCGTGCGGAACGTCGCGCACCGGATGATCACCAAGGTGACGGTGCGGATGTCCGAGGGCACCATGTCCGAGAAGATCAAGGAGCGGTCCCGGACGGTCTTCGAGGGCAGCCCCGCACTGCTGAACCAGCGGCGGGCGCAGCGCGCCAAGACGCTCGGCTCGGTGCTGAACTCGGTCGCGTCCATCGTGATCATGGGCACCGCGGCGTTCAGCATCCTCGGCTCGCTCGGGCTGAACCTCGCGCCGATCCTGGCCAGCGCGAGCGTGATCGGCGTCGCGGTCGGCTTCGGCGCGCAGAACATCGTCAAGGACTTCCTCGCCGGGCTGTTCATGCTGCTGGAGGACCAGTACGGCGTCGGCGACTTCATCGACGTGGGCTCGGCCAAGGGCACGGTGGAGGCGGTCACCCTGCGGGTCACCCGGATGCGCGACGTCAACGGCGTCGTCTGGTACGTGCCGAACGGCGAGATCAAGAAGGTCGGGAACGAGTCGCAGAACTGGGGCCGGGCCGTCCTGGACATCCCGGTCGACATCCGCGAGGACACCGAGAAGGTCAAGGAGATCCTGCAGACCACCGCGGACGCGCTGGCGGCCTCGCCCGGCTGGGCGGACCTGATCCTGGAGGCGCCGTCGGTGTGGGGCGTGCAGGCGCTCGCCGGCGACGCGCTCGTGATCCGCGTGGTGCTGAAGACCGCACCCGGCAAGCAGGGCGAGGTCGCCCGGGAGCTGCGCGAACGGGTGAAGAACGCGTTCGACGACGCGGGCGTCACCGTCGCCACCCCGGCCGCGAACTGACCCGCGCACCGGCGGGGTCCCGCACGCGGCCGATCAAGGGCCGGCGGATCGCATAGGGTGGGCAGCGCCATGACTGAACAGGTGACCTTCTACGAAGCGGTCGGCGGCGAGGAGACCTTCCACCGGCTGGTGCACCGCTTCTACCAGGGTGTCGCTGAAGACCCCGACCTGCGCGCCCTCTACCCGGAGGAGGACCTCGGCCCCGCCGAGGAGCGGCTCCGGCTCTTCCTCATCCAGTACTGGGGCGGCCCCAGCACCTACAGCCGGCGGCGCGGCCATCCGCGATTGCGGATGCGGCACGTCCCGTTCGTCATCGGCGAGGCGGAACGGGACGCCTGGCTGCGGCACATGCGGGTCGCGGTCGACGAGCTGGAGCTGCCCGAGCAGCTGGAGAAGATGCTCTGGGACTACTTCACGATGGCGGCGCGAAGCATGGTGAACGCGCCGTCCTGAGCGGGTAGATCGCTGTACATGACGCGAACCCCCTGGTGGCGCAACGCCGTCGTGTACGAGGTCTACGTCCGCAGCTTCGCCGACTCGGGCGGTGACGGCGAAGGCGATCTCCAGGGGATCCGGTCGCGGCTACCGTACCTGCGCGACCTGGGCGTGGACGCGCTCTGGCTGACGCCCTTCTACACCTCGCCGCTCGCGGACGGCGGCTACGACGTCGCCGACTACCGCGACGTCGACCCCCGCTTCGGCACGCTCGCGGACTTCGATGCCCTCGTGGCGGACGCGCACGCCCACGGGCTCAAGCTCATCGTGGACATCGTCCCGAACCACTCGTCGGACCGGCACCGGTGGTTCCAGGAGGCGCTGGCGTCACCGCCCGGGTCCCCGGAACGAGGCCGCTACATTTTCCGTCCCGGAAGGCCAGGAGAGAATCCCGGCGAGGTCGAACCGCCGAACGACTGGCCGTCCGCGTTCGGCGGACCGGCCTGGACACGGGTCCCCGACGGCGAGTGGTACCTGCACCTGTACGCCCCCGAGCAGCCGGACTTCAACTGGCGCAACCCCGAGGTCCGGGCCGAGTTCGAGGACATCCTGCGGTTCTGGCTCGACCGCGGCGTGGACGGCTTCCGCATCGACGTCGCCGCCGGCCTCGTCAAGGACGCCTCGCTCGGCGACCTGAACGGCCGGGCCCGCCGCGTCGCGAACGGGCCGATCTACAGCCGTCCCGAGGTCCACGAGATCTACCGGCGGTGGCGCCGCATCCTGGACGACTACGACGGCGACCGCATGGCCATCGGCGAGGTGTGGACGGACGGCCCCGAGGACCTCGCGCTCTACCTGCGCCCGGACGAACTGCACCAGGTGTTCCAGTTCGACCTGCAGCTCGCGCCGTGGTCGGCGCCGGCGTTCCGCGACGTGATCGAGGCGGCGCTGAAGGCCGTCGCGCCGACCGGTGCCGCGCCCACCTGGGTGCTGTCCAGCCACGACTCCGTCCGCCACCTCACCCGGTACGAGCGGCCGGGCGGCGTCCCCGGAATGGAGCACGCGCGCGCCAAGGCGGCCCTGCTGATGCTGCTGGCACTGCCTGGCTCGGCGTACCTGTACCAAGGCGAGGAGCTGGGCCTGCCGGAGGTGCGCGACCTGCCCGACGAGGCCCGCCAGGACCCGATCTGGAAGCGCAGCGGCGGAACCCGACCCGGACGGGACGGCTGCCGCGTCCCGCTCCCCTGGTCCGGAACAACGGAGCCGTACGGCTTCTCACCGGACGGCGTCCGCCCATGGCTGCCGATGCCGGCGGGATGGGCGTCGCTGACGGCGCAGGCACAGGCGGACGAGCCGGCCTCGATGCTGGCGTTCTACCGGCGCGCGCTGGCGCAGCGCCGCGAGCTGCCGGACGCCCTGCCCGAGGAGCTGACATGGCGCGACTCCCCCGACACCACCGTCTTCTTCACCCGCGGACCGCTCACCTGCGCGGTCAACTGCGGCGACAACCCCGTCCGCCTCCCGCCGGGGACCCCGATCCTGACGAGCATGCCCATGTACGGCGACCTCCTCCCCGGCAACGCCGCGGCTTGGCTGTATTAAGGCAAGCCAGGCCCAGGGCGCTCGCCTAGCGGCTCGCACCCTGACCTTGCTTGGGCGAGCGCGACCTCGCTTCGCGAGCTCCGCGGTGGGGGCTCGCCTCCGGCATCGCCCCCACCACTCAGATAACGCGCTCGCGCGCCGGCTCAGGCACCCGTTGATCGAAGGTTCGGGGCCGCTACCTCAGCCACCTCACGGGCGGGGACGCGGAGGGAGCGCTAGCGAGTGGAGCGGCCCCGCCCGACGGGCGACAGGCTGTTTCGCGCGGAGCGCCAGCGGCGCGGGAAACCGCCTGTCGACCGCGACGGGGGGTTCCAGGGGGTCGTCCCCCTGGGTCACATCGGCGGGCGCTGGAGTTCCAACGGGTCGTCGGCGGAGGGCCCAGTCGTGAGGGTCTTGGCCTGGGCCTGGACGCCGGCCCAGCGCAGCACGTCGGCCTTCGCCTTCGACTGCTGCGCGGCGGGCAGGTAGCCGATCAGGCGGCCGCTGTGGTTCATGCCGGGGGCGACGTAGACGGCGGAGTCGCGGCTGCCGCCGCCGAGGCGGAACGGCTCGGCTCCCCACGGGTCGTTCTGGCCGTAGAGGAACAGCATGTGGTCGGCGTGCCGCTTGACCCAGGTGTCGATGTCGCGCATCGCCTTGCCGTTGTCGAAGCGCATCGGGATGTCGCGCGGGACGTAGGTGCGCGGCTGGTAGCTGCTCTCGTACCGCAGCAGCGGACGCAGGTAGGTGAACTTCGGCGACGGCCAGCCGAGCTGGGTGCCCGCCTGGTAGTAGTACGGGATGTAGGGGGCGAGGCCCTGGTCGGTGTAGAACGACAGCCCGGAGATGTCGTCGAGGGTCTTGTAGAGGTCGTCGTCCGAGGCGTTCACCGCGGGCAGCGAGGCGCAGTCCGACTGCAGGTGGTACTGCCAGAAGCCCCACACGTAGTCCATGACGGAGTTCTCGAACGCGCGGTCCGGGGTGCGCAGGATGTCGAACGTCCACTTGTTCTGCGCGGCGGCGGCCTTGAACCGCTCGAGCATCGCGGGGCGGCGCTTGAGGAACTCGCGGGCGAGCGCTTCGACGTGGGTGCGGCACTCTGGGTCGGTGCCGACGGTCTTGAAGAACTTGTCGTAGGCGCCGTCGGCGTTGTTGTCGACGTCGTTGGGCGCCACGTAGACGACGCTGCCGTCGACGTCGCGGGGGTAGAAGCGCTTGTGGTAGACGACGGTCATGCCGCCCTTGCTGGCGCCGGTCGAGATCCACTTGCCCTTATAGATCGTCTTGAGCGCGCCGATGATCCGGTGCTCGTCGGTGGCGGCCTGCCAGATCGTGTCCTTCGTCCAGTCCGCGGGCTCGGGCCGGGACGGGGTGAAGTAGCGGTACTCGACGGAGATCTGGTTGCCGTCGACGAGCGCGGTCGGCTCGGCGGTGAACATGGTCTCGGGGGTGTCGTAGCCGCTGGTGTAGAGCACCATGGGCCGGTCCGCCGACTTGTGCTGCAGCATGATGCGCTGCTCGAACCACTTCCCGTTCGGGTGGCGGTGGTCGACGGGCTGGCGGTACTCGAGCCAGAACCAGCGGTAGCCGGGAATCGTGGAGGCCTTCTCCGTCACCTGCATGCCGGGGATGGCCTTGAGCCGGGCGAGGATGTCGTCCGACTGGGCCGCCTCGCCGGCCGTCGCGGGGGTCGCCGCCTGCGCCGCGGTGGCGCCGGTGCCGGCCATGCCCGCGGCGAGCAGCAGGGCGATCGCTCCTCGTGAGATGCGCCGCATTTCATCCCTTCCACGTGGGTTCGCCACATTTCGCGACGCGACACTAGAGGGATATCTGCAGCGAAAGCGGATCCTGGTGCGCTTGTTACTTATCCGTGACTGCGCCGGTCACTCCGCGGGGACGACGTACCGTCCGATGAACTCGCGCTCCTGCGGGGTGAAGCGGCGCAGCCGGTTCGCCTCCACGTCGAACGCGACGAGCGTCGAGGTGGCGGTCGCGTAGACGTTCTCGTCATCGCGCACCTCGTAGGCCAGCTTGAACGACGCTGCGCGCACCTCGGTCACCCACGTCTCGACGCGGATCGGGTAGACGGTCGGCAGCAGCGGCAGCTTGTAGTCGATCTCGTGCCGGGAGATCACCATGCCGCGGACCGGCTGCTCGCCCTTGCGCACCGGGTCGCCGTGGAGCATCTCCAGGCGCGCGTCCTCCAGGTAGCCGAGGAACTTGACGTTGTTCACATGGCCCTGGGAGTCAATGTCCCCGAACCGGATGTTGAACTCGTAGACGTGCCGGTACTCGGCCGCGGGCAGGTCGGTCTGCTGCATGTCCTCGCCTGGGGGTCGGGTGCCTGGGGCCGGCGACGGGGGTCTGCACCGGTCGGCCCGATGTTACCGGCCGGTGGCCGCGTCCCGAGCGGGCGCCCTGCTCAGTCCCGGGCGTCCCGGACCAGGCACGGGCGCTTCGGGTCGAACGTCCAGCCGGGCACGAGGTACCGCATCGCCGCCGCGTCGTCGCGGTCGCCGAGGCCGTGCTCGCGGTACAGCCGGTTCGCCGCCGCGACCCGCTCCTCGTCGATCTGCACGCCGAGGCCGGGGGCGTCCGGCAGCGCCACCTCGCCGCCCTCGATCCGCAGCGGGTCGCGGGTGAGGCGCTGCCCGTCCTGCCAGATCCAGTGCGTGTCGATCGCCGTGATGTCGCCGGGCGCGGCCGCCGCCACGTGCGTGAACATCGCCAGCGACACGTCGAAGTGGTTGTTGGAGTGCGACCCCCAGGTCAGCCCCCAGGCCTGGCAGAGCTGCGCCACCCGCACCGAGCCGCGCATCGTCCAGAAGTGCGGGTCGGCGAGCGGGATGTCGACCGCGTCGAGCCGGATCGCGTGCCCGAGCTCCCGCCAGTCCGTCGCGATCATGTTGGTGGCGGTCCGCAGCCCCGTCGCGCGGCGGAACTCCGCCATCGTCTCGCGGCCGGAGTAGCCGCGCTCGGCGCCGCACGGGTCCTCGGCGTAGGCCAGCACGCCCGCCAGGTCCCGGCCGACCCGGACGGCCTCGTCCAGCGACCACGCGCCGTTCGGGTCCAGCGTGATCCGCGCGGACGGGAACCGCGCGGCGAGCGCCACCACCGCCTCCGCCTCCTCGTCGGGACGCAGCACCCCGCCCTTCAGCTTGAAGTCGGCGAAGCCGTACCGGTCCCGCGCCGCCTCCGCCTGCCGGACGATCGCGTCCGCCGTCAGCGCCTCCTCGTGCCGGACGCGCGGCCATCCGTCCGCGCCGTCCTCCGGCTCCGGGTAGGGCAGGTCCGTGCGGCGCCGGTCCCCGACGTAGAACAGGTAGCCGAGGACCGGGATCCGCGTGCGCTGGACGCCGTCGCCGAGCAGCGCGGCGGCGGGCACGCCGAGGTGCTTGCCCATCAGGTCGAGCAGGCACGACTCGATCGCGGTCAGCGCGTGCACGGCGACCCGCGTGTCGTGCGTCTGCGGGCCGCGCCCGGCCGCGTCCAGGTGGCCGAACGCGGCCCGCACGCCGCTGAGCACCTCGTCGGACCGGCCGATCCGGCGTCCGACGACGAGGTCCCGCGCGTCCTCCAGCGTCCGCCGGATGGCCTCGCCGCCCGGCACCTCGCCGGCGCCGGTGTTGCCGGACTCGTCGGTGAGCAGCAGCAGGTTCCGGGTGAAGAACGGCGCGTGCGCGCCGCTGAGGTTGAGCAGCATCGCGTCGCGGCCGGCGACCGGCACGACCCGCATCTCGCTGATCCTGGGCGTGCTCATCGTCGTCCCGACCTCCCGGCTGTCCCCGTCGACCCCACCTCACGGACGATAGGAGCCTGCGGTGATACCCGTCCAACACTGTTTGCGCATCGTCCGATGCTCGTACTGGATCAATCGACACCTCGTCCCAGCCCGGAGACGCGGAGGTGAGTGAGGGCGTGGACGGTGGACGAGTCGCGCCACTCGTACGACCGCAAGGCCATGCCGGGGAAGCGCGCGAACAGGCGGGGCAGGGTCTCGACCGCTTCCATGCGGGCGAGCGCCGCGCCGAGGCGGTAGTGCATGCCGCCGCCGAACGCCAGATGCGGCAGCGGCCCCCGCGCCAGGTCCAGCGGCCCCCGAGCCCGGTTCGCCGCGTCGAGGTGCACGCGGACGGCCTCGCCCGCGCGGACGTCCCGGCCGCCGAGCCGGTGGTCGGTGAGCGCCGTCCGGACGACCTGCCTGACCGGCCCCTCCACGCGCAGCAGCTCCTCGACCGACCGTCCCGGATCGGCCGCCAGGTCCTCGCGCTGCGCCGGATCGCGCAGCAGCGCCAGCACCGAGTTGGCGATGAGGTTCGCGGTCGTCTCGTGCCCCGCCGCCAGCAGCAGGACGCAGGTGCTCGCGATCTCGTCGAGCGCGAGCCCGTCCGGCACCGTGAGCATGGCGCTGATGAAGTCGTCGCCCGGCCGCCCGCGCCGACGACGTCAACCCGCGACCGCATCATCGATGTCGCGATGGAGCTCTTCGCCCGCAACGGCTACAAGGGCACGAGCGTCACGCAGATCGAGCGCGCGGTCGGCCTGACGCCCGGCGCCGGCGGCATCTAGCACCACTTCCGCAGCAAGGAGGCGGTGCTGAAGGCCGGCATCGAACGCCACATCGGCCGCATCGCCGCCCTGCGCGACATCCGGCACGTCTTCGCCGGGGTCGGCGACCCGCGCACCGAGCTGACGCTCACCGCCCGCTACGCGCTCACCGAACTCGACAACGAGGCCGAGCTGCTGCGCATCGTCGCCTCCGAGGCCCGCGCCCGGCCCGAACTCGTCGAGGACGCCGTCCAGCAGATCATCAGCACCACCTACGGCGGCTTCGCCGGCTGGCTCCGCGACCGCGCGGGCGTCCCCCCGGAGCAGGCCGACGCGATCGCCGCGGTCGGCCTCGGCGCGCTGCTGTCGTCCCGGCTCCTGCGCGCCCTCCTCGGCACCGACCCCATCGGCGTCGACGACGACGCGCTCGTCACCACCTGGGTCGCCATGATCCTCAGCCGGATCCCGTCCTGACGGCCGGTCCCGGAAAGCCGGACGGCCGCGCCGGCACCATCGAGGCGCCGGCGCGGCCGTCCGTCAGCGGATCAGTCGCGGGTGAGCTTGCGGTGCGTCACCCGGTGCGGGCGGGCGGCGTCGGCGCCCAGCCGCTCGATCTTGTTCTTCTCGTAGTCGGCGAAGTTGCCCTCGAACCAGAACCAGTTCGAGCCCTCCTCCCACGCCAGGATGTGCGTGGCGATGCGGTCCAGGAACCACCGGTCGTGCGAGGTGATCACGGCGCAGCCGGGGAACTCCAGCAGCGCGTTCTCCAGGCTGGACAGCGTCTCGGTGTCCAGGTCGTTGGTCGGCTCATCCAGCAGCAGCACGTTGCCGCCGAGCTTCAGGGTCAGCGCCAGGTTCAGCCGGTTGCGCTCACCGCCCGACAGCACCCCGGACGGCTTCTGCTGGTCGGGCCCCTTGAACCCGAACGCCGCCACGTACGCGCGGGACGGCATCTCGACCTGCCCGACGTTGATGTGGTCCAGGCCGTCGGAGACCACCTGCCACACCGTCTTCTTCGGGTCGATGCCGCCGCGCCCCTGGTCGACGTAGGACACCTTCACGGTCTCGCCGAGCCGCAGCTCACCGGAGTCCGGCTGCTCCTCGCCGACGATCATCCGGAACAGCGTGGTCTTGCCGACGCCGTTCGGGCCGATGACGCCGACGATGCCGTTCGGCGGCAGGTTGAACGACAGGTCCTCCATCAGGGACCGGTCGCCGAACCCCTTGCCCAGCTTGTCCGCGACGATCACCGTGTTGCCGAGGCGCGGACCCGGCGGGATCTGGATCTCCTCGAAGTCCAGCTTGCGGGTCTTGGCCGCCTCCGCCGCCATCTCCTCGTAGCGCTCCAGGCGCGCCTTGCTCTTCGTCTGCCGCGCCTTCGGGTTCGAGCGGACCCACTCCAGCTCTTCCTGCAGGCGCTTCTTGCGCTTGGCGTCCTTGTTGCCCTCGACCTTCAGCCGGTCGGCCTTCTTCTCCAGGTACGTGGAGTAGTTGCCCTCGTAGGGGTAGCAGCGGCCGCGGTCCAGCTCCAGGATCCACGTCGCCACGTTGTCCAGGAAGTACCGGTCGTGGGTGACGGCCAGGACGGTGCCCTCGTACTTGGCGAGGAACTGCTCCAGCCACTGCACGCTCTCGGCGTCCAGGTGGTTGGTGGGCTCGTCCAGCAGCAGCAGGTCGGGCGCCTCCAGCAGCAGCTTGCACAGCGCCACCCGCCGCCGCTCACCGCCCGACAGCTTCGACACGTCGGCGTCGCCGGGCGGGCAGCGCAGCGCGTCCATCGCCTGGTCGAGCTGGCTGTCGAGGTCCCAGGCGTTGCGATGGTCGAGCTGCTCCTGCAGCTTGCCCATCTCCTCCATGAGCTCGTCGGAGTAGTCCGTCGCCATCTTCTCGGCGATCTCGTTGAACCGGTCGAGCATCGCCTTGGTCTCGGCGACGCCCTCCTGCACGTTCCCGAGGACGGTCTTCTCCTCGTTCAGCGGGGGCTCCTGCTGGAGCATGCCGACGGTGAACCCCGGCATCAGGCGCGCGTCGCCGTTGGACGGCTGTTCCAGACCGGCCATCATGCGCAGCAGCGTCGACTTACCGGTGCCGTTCGGCCCGAGAACGCCGATCTTGGCGCCCGGAAGAAAAGACAGGGTGACGTCGTCCAGGACGACCTTGTCGCCATGTGCCTTGCGCACTCGCTGCATCGTGTAGATGTACTCGGCCATGTTTCAAGACTAGGGGGTCGCCACCACCATTTCGTCGCCCTCCACCCCACGCCGACCCGAAGATCCCCGGCGGGGAGACCCCTGGGCCGGGCGGGTGACCCGCGGGCCCTGCGGGCACGGCCCTCGGCACCGGCAGGCGCAGACCTCACCACCGGCGGTCGCAGGACTCACCACCGGCGGTCGCAGGCCTCGGCGCTGCGGAGGAGCGGGCCTTGGCGCCGCGGAGGGGATCAGGCTTCGCCGGGGCGGGGGGTGTCCACGGCGGGGAGGCAGACGCGGTCGCGGCCGGACTCCTTCGCGCGGTAGAGGGCGAGGTCGGCCGCCGCCAGCAGCTCGATGAGGTCCTCCCCGTGGGTGCGGAACAGCGCGACGCCGACCGAGACCGTGACCGTGACCGTGCCCTCCTCCGCGGGGACGGCGAGCCGGCGGACGCGGCCGCGCAGGCGTTCGGCGACCCGGCAGGCCTCGACCGTGTCGGCGCCCGGCAGCAGGACCACGAACTCCTCGCCGCCGAACCGGCCCACGACGTCGTAGTCGCGCAGCTGGTGGCAGAGGGTGCTGGCGACGCCGACGAGTACCTGGTCGCCGATCAGGTGGCCGTGGGTGTCGTTCACCCGCTTGAAATGGTCGATGTCGATCAGCAGCAGCGCCAGCGCGTCGTGCGTGCGCTGGGCCCGGGACAGCTCGGTGTCGGCCTCCCGCTGCCAGGCCGCCGCGTTCAGCAGCCCGGTCTTGGCGTCGGTGCGCGCGGCGGCCTGCAGCTGCTGGTGCATCAGGCTGCGCTGCAGCAGCATCACCGGCGGCAGCGCCAGCAGCAGCAGCCCGAGCGTCAGCGCGCTCGTGATCGCGACGAGGATGCCGACGCACAGCTCCACCACGTCCAGCAGCAGGATCTCGCGCGTCCAGAGGACGTCGCGCCAGCGGCTCTCGGGGTTGGCGGCGTGCGCGGCCACCGCGACCAGGGCCGTGTTGACGATGGTGAACAGCGCCGCGCAGCCCACCGCCGCCGGGATGCCGGGATACGCCTGCACCACCCAGTGCGGCGCGCCCTCCAGCGGCTCTGGAACGACCCAGTGGAACACCAGCGAGGCGCATGCCCCGGCGATGCCGTGGGCCGAAGCGACCAGACCTCTCCTGTAGACGAGGGTCCGGCGCACCCGGAACTGCAGGAGCGCCTGCATCGGTATCGGGATCAGCAGCGCGTACAGCGGCGGCAGCAGCAGTGCGACGGGCAGCCACCAGGCCGACAGGAGGTCGCGGGCCACCCCGGCCGGCATGCCGAGGCGGCGGCACCCCTCGATGCAGACCGCTCCGCACGCCAGCAGCGCCGCGAAGGCCGCCGCGTCGTGGAGCCGGAAGGGCGTGCGGAACAGCAGGGCGACGATCAGCCCCAGATGGACGGCGACGACCGCCGGCACATAGACCACGAGCAGGGACGGGCGCCCCAGAAGCGATCGGCGGCGGGGCACGCGGGTGAGTTCCCCGCCCCGGTCCTCGGCGGACGACTGCACTGCCGTCATCCTTCCCCCTTACACGCATCACGTTGTGTAACACGATAGTTGCAACGTGTGCGGAACGGGCGGGAAACAGGTACCTTCGGTAGGGCACATGCTGGTGACCGTTCTGGGCACCATGCATAGGAGGCCGCGGATCCGCGGACCTCGGCACATCCTGAGGGGGGCAACACCATGCGCGGCGTTTCCTGGATCTAGGCGGGCCGCAGGACCCCGACGGCGCGGGGGCGAAGACCGGCAGCGATCGATCTGCCGGCCGCGCCCCCGTCCGCTCAAGGCCCGACCTCCCCATCCGGACGCCCCGGCGCCCGTCGTGGACCTGTGCACACCACCCCTCACTCACCGCACGGCCCCGGTGACTCTTCGAACCCTCGCCCGCACAGCACTCTTCCTTCCGTCTCCCGGCGGCTTCCTCTCACCACGCCCCCTTCGCCCCCTCCACCCCAGCCCTCAAGGCCCGTCCCGCGCCTGCGCTCGCCCCCGCCCGCCGGGGCTCGAAGTCAGGCGGCTTGAGTGGCGGGTTCGGCTTCGGTGTCGGGCGGGGCGGTCAGGGCCCACTGGTCGGCGGCGTCGCGTGCGGCCTGGCGGTCCTCGTCGGTGAGGGCGCCGCCGCGCTGGACGGGGCGGAAGTCGGCCGTGCCCCGGCTCAGGTCGTGGCCGACGGTGCTGGCCTCGACCTCGGCGGAGAACCGCCACTGGCCGTCGCGCTCGTACTGCCGGACCCGGAGCCGGCCGGTGACCAGGACGGGCGTGCCGCGGCGGAAGTCCGAGGCGTTGACGTTGTCGGCGAGGCCGCGCCAGCAGTTGACGGTCAGGAACATGGTGTCGAGGTCCTGCCAGGAGCCGGTCTCGCGGTCGTAGCGGCGGGGCGTGCAGCCGACCCGCAGGGACAGGAACGGCGTGCCGTTGCCGGTGACGATGTAGTAGGGCTCGGCGGCGGTCCAGCCGATGACGGTGACGTGCGCTTCGTTCACGAGTCCTCCGTTGATTCGTGGCTTGCGGAACCAACGGTGCCCGAGCCGTCACCGTGCGCGACAGCCCCGTGGAAAATGTGGATAACTACGCGGGCGGGCGGCCGAGGGCGATGTCCACGTCGTGCCGGAAGCCCGCGTAGACGCGCAGGTCGGCGGCGACGGGCTCGAGGACCTTGTCGCGGGCGACGCGCTCGATGCCCTCGCGCATGTGCTCTTCCATCTTGTCGCCGTGCTTGGCCGAGGACAGCGCGACGAGGTTGCGGCAGGCGGACGCGGTGAGCCAGCCCATGCCGAGGGTGCAGACGACGAGGACGGCGACGTAGGGGATGAGGCCGGCCTGGCCGATGAGGCCGCCCGGGTCGTCCCCGCCGATCTCGAGGACGCCGTAGGCGACCAGGACGCCGATCCAGATGACGCTGAGCACCGCGACGAGGACCAGGAAGTACTGCCAGGTCTTGATCAGCCACCACCAGCGCGGCACCTGGTTGAAGGTGGGCAGCGCCTCCTTGAGGGACTCGCCGAGCGCCTCGGGGATCTCGGTGGCGTGCGAGCGGGCGGCGGCGCGCACGGAGCGGGCCCAGTGGACGGGCAGTTCGCCGGTGATGCCGTCGGTGACGCCGGCGAGGGCGTTGTCCACGTCGCCCTGCTGGGCGCCGATGGGGCCGGTGAAGGCGTTGCGGAGCTCCTCGCGCAGCTCGGTGAGGCGCATCCGGCGCAGCGGGTCGGAGCGGAGCCGGGTGATCAGGGCGCTGACGGGCCAGCCGACGAAGTCGGCGGCGCGCAGCTCGTAGGCGCTCTCCATGGCCTCGGCGACGGCGGGCGCGCCGGCGGCGTCGCTGAGGGCCTGGACGAGCTCGGTGCGTCGGCCCTCGTCGACGGCGGCGGGGGGCTCGGCGGTGAAGCGGTGCTCGGCGAAGCGCTCGGCGACCCGGTCGACGTCGGCGGCGAGGCGCTCGCTGCGGGCGCGGCGGGCGGCGACGGTGTCGACGAGGACGTCGCGGAAGCCGTGCACGCCGTCCTCGGCGACGGCGGAGGTGGTGATGATGCGCGGCTGGGCGAGCCCTTCGGCCTCCAGGAGGCGGCGCAGGTCGGCGACGCAGTCGTCGATCTCGTCGGGGGCGAGCCGGTCGACCTGGTTGAGGACGATCAGGGTGACGCCGGCGTACCGGGCGAACGGGACGATGTAGTTGCGGTGCAGGGCGGCGTCGGCGTACTTCTGCGGGTCGACGACCCAGACGAGCAGGTCGGCGATCGCGACGAACCGGTCGACCTCGGCGCGGTGCATGGCCTGGACGGAGTCGTGGTCGGGCAGGTCGAGCAGGACGAGGCCCTGCAGGGAGCTGTCGGCGCGTTCCAGGTCGAGGGCGCTGGCGCGGGCGTAGCGGTGCCGCTTGTCGACGTCGAGCCAGTCCAGCAGGGGGCCGGCGCCGTCGAGGCCCCAGACGCAGGCGTGCGCCTTGGAGGTCATGGGGCGGCGCATGCCGGTGGGTGAGAGCTCCAGCCCGCAGATGGCGTTGAACAGGGAGGACTTGCCGCTGCCGGTGCCGCCGGCGAGGGTGACGACGGTGTGCTCGCCGGACAGCCGCAGCCGCTGGCCGGCCCGGTCGAGCAGCGCGTCGGCGTCCTCGAGGAGGGGGCGGTCCAGCCGTCCGGCGCCGGCCTGGACGAGGCGGTCCAGGCCGTTGAGCCGGTCGGTCAGGGTGGGGGCGGCGGGCTCGGCGCGTCCGGCGGGCACCGCCGGGTGCGCGCCGGGGACGTCCGTGCCGGGGACCGGGATGCCGCCGGGGCTCGTCGGCGAGCCGGCGGGCAGGGCCGAGGTGGTCATCGGGCGACCTCGAGGTTGTAGGTGGCCTGGTACAGCTGGACGGGGACGGTCTCGTCGGGCAGGCCGGCGCCGTCGAGCACCTGCCCGAACCGGATGGCCTCCTCGTCGAACAGCATGCCGATGCGGCTGCGCAGGTCGGCGCGGGCCTTGGCGCCCATGCCGCGCAGCGACTCGGCGCCGAACAGCGCCTTGAGCAGCCGCTGCGGGACGGCGCTGTTGCCGCCCTCGACGGCGACGTCGGAGGTGCCGTAGCCGAGCAGGCCGATCATCAGGACGAGGGAGACCGCCTCGGTGTCGAACGAGACGAGCTTGGCGACCGAGCGCTTGGTCACGCCCTCGGTGCGGATCAGCTCCTGGACGTGGTCCTGCCAGGAGCTGACGGCGCGGGTGACGCGGCGCGACAGCTCCGGCGAGACGTGCCCGATCTCGTCGCCGCGCCCGGCGAGGACGGTGCCGCCGGCGGGGTGGTCGCGCCAGCGGGCGACGACCTGCTCGGCGCCGTGCTCGGCGGACGACATGATCAGCGATTCGAGGCCGCTGCGCAGCGCGGCCTTGAGCGCGCGCACACGGGCGGGGCTGCGGCGGCGCCGGCTGGAGCCCCGGCCGCGGCGCGCGCGCTGGACGTGCAGGGCGCGCAGCAGGTCGCCGGTGCCGGCGAAGTCCTGCCAGCGGGCGAGGACCTCGCCGCGCAGCAGGGAGCCGTTGCGGGTGGCCTCGTCGAGTTCGGCGAGGGCGGTGCCGTAGGCGGCCTCGACCTGCTGGGCGAGTTCGGCGCGCTGCTCGACCTGCGCCTCGACCTGGCGGGCCAGCTCGGGGACGCGGGTGCGGAAGCTGTCGAGGACGGCGGCGAGGGTGTCGCTGATGACGATCTCGCGGTCCTCGACGTCCTCGGCGACGCCGGTGAGCCAGGCGCGGATGTCCTCGACGGTCTCCTCGGGGAGCCGGCTCTCCTCGATCCGGGTCTCGGGGATCGTGAAGCGGCGGGCGTCGCCGACCTCGTGCTCGTCGAGCATCCGGCCGAAGTGCTCGACGACGTCGGAGCTGGCCTGCCCGACCGATCCGGCGCGCCCGCCGGGGCCGTCGCCCTGCGGGACGCGGGAGAGCACGACGCCGATGGTGGCGCCGTTCTCCTTGGCGCGCTGGAGCATCTGCCACACCTGCGCGTCGGCGTAGCGGGCGGCGGTGGTGACGCACAGCCACAGGTCGGCGGCCGCCATCAGCTTGGTGGCGAACTCGTAGTGGTCCTCGAAGACGGAGTCGAAGTCGGGGCTGTCGAGCAGCGCCAGGCCGGGCGGGAGCGCCTCGCTGGCGATGATGACCAGCTGGTCGCCGGCGATGGCGTCGGGCGCGGGGCCGCGGACGCGTCCCATGCCGGGCAGCATCGGCCCCTCCATGAACCACTGCACGTGGTCGGGGTGGCAGACGAGGATCGGGCTGCTGGTGGTGGGGCGGAGCACGCCGGTGGCGCTCACCCGGGCCCCGACGAGCGTGTTGACCAGCGTGGACTTGCCCGCGCCGGTCGACCCGCCGAGCACCACCAGCATCGGCGCGCCGGCCGCCTGCAGGCGGGGCAGGACGTAGTCGTCGAGCTGGTTGCGCAGCTCGTCGCGGGCCTCGCGGGCCTCCTCGACCCCGGGGACGTCCAGCAGGAAGTCGAAGGCGCCGAGCTGCTCGCGGAGCGCGGTCAGCGCCCTGACCAGCTCGCCCTGCCGCACCGTCGCGCCGCCCCACGGCGCGGGCCGGGGCCGGGCCGTACCGCCTCCGCGCGCTCTGCCGCCCGGCGCCTTGCGCTCGGCCGTATCGCCGCCCGGCGCCTTGCCGCCGCCTTCCGGCGCCTCGTCGGCGCCGGGCTCCGGCTTCTCGCCGGCGCCGGACGCGGGCTCCTCGGCGGACGCGGGGGTGTCCGGCTCTTCGGGCATGGCGCTCCCGGACGCGGGCTTCACGGGGTCGTCGCCTCCGCGTCCGGTGCCCGCCTCCTCGTCGTGGACCGCGCTTCGCTCTGCGGGGGGTGTCACGGATCCCGTCCCAAGTCGGCTCGAATCATGTCGATCTCTCGCGCCACGTCGACCACGTCGCCCACGACCACGATCGCCGGGGGCCGGACTCCGCCGGCGGCCATCTCGTCGGCCACGGTGCCCAGCGTCGCCGTCAGCGTCCGCTGGCCCGGGAGCGTGCCGTCCTGGACGACGGCGACCGGCGTGTCGGACGACCGACCATAGCGCACGAGGGCGGGCGCGATGAGGGCCATCCGCTCCACGGCCATCATCAGCACGAGCGTCCCGCGGGCGCGGCCGAGCGCCTCCCAGTCGACGGTGGACTCGGGGTGCCCCGGCGGGACGTGCGCGGAGACGACGTGGAACTCCTGCGCGACGCCGCGGTGGGTGACCGGGATACCGGCCGCGGACGGCACCGCGACCGAACTGCTGATCCCGGGGACCACCATGACCGGGACGCCGTTGCGGGCGCAGTGCAGCGCCTCCTCGCCGCCGCGGCCGAAGACGAACGGGTCGCCGCCCTTCAGCCGGACCACGAACTTCCCCTGCTTGGCGTGCTCGACGAGGTAGCCGTTGATCTTGTCCTGGGTGACCGTCCGGCCGTAGGGGATCTTCGCGGCGTCGATCACCTCGACGTCGTCGGCCAGCTCGTCCAGCAGCCCGCCGGGGGCGAGCCGGTCGGTGACGACGACGTCGGCCATCGCGAGCAACTGCCGGCCGCGGACGGTGATCAGGCCCGGGTCGCCGGGGCCGCCGCCGACCAGCGCGACGCCGGACGGCTTGCGCCGCGAGTTCCGGGACTCCAGGGCGCCGTCGCGCAGCCCGTCCACGACGGCGTCGCGGATGCCGGCGGCGCGGCGCGGGTCGCCGCCGAGCAGCACCCCGACGGTGGCGTCGCCGGCCTGCCCGCTCGCGGGCGTCCAGGCCGGGGACGACTCGGCGTCGTCGGCGCGCACCGACCAGATCCGGGCGGCCTCCGCGTCGGCGACGACGTCCCCGTTGGTCTTGGCGTCGTCGGTGACGGCCTGCACCAGCCAGGCGCCGGCGCAGTCGCCGCGCCGGTAGGGGCGCGCGTGCCAGGCGATCCGGCCGGCCTCCGCGAGGCCCTGCAGGGAGGGCGTCACCTCGGGCGAGACGAGGACGACCTCGGCGCCCGCGTCCAGCAGGGCGGGGACGCGGCGCTGCGCGACCCGGCCGCCGCCGACGACGAGGACGCGTCGCCCTCGAAGGCGCAGACCTAGCAGGTACGGGGGCACGTGGTGATTCTTTCGGACGCCGGTGACGGACAAGTGTCTTTGCGGAACAAAGGTACTCGGGTTGGGGAGTTCATGGAGAGGGGCTCCGGCCGTTCGATAGCCGAGCGTGACTCATTCCGAGATCATGTCGTTACGGGGCGCGGTCTCCTTTTCGGTGACCCCGGCCGAGTCGAAGGTGGCGACCTCGTGCAGCACCCGCACCGCGCCCTGGACCAGCGGCAACGCCAGCAGGGCGCCGGTGCCCTCGCCGAGCCGCAGCTCCAGGTCGACCAGCGGGCGCAGGCCGAGATGATCGACGGCGGCGGAGTGGCCGGGCTCGGCGGAGCGGTGCCCGGCGACGCAGCCGGCGAGGGCGTCGGGGCTCAGCGCGGCGGCGGCGAGGGCGGCCGATCCGGCGATGACCCCGTCCAGCACGACCGGGACGCGCAGCGCCGCGGCGCCGAGGACGAACCCGGCGATCCCGGCGTGCTCGAAGCCGCCGACGGCCGCCAGCACGCCGAGGGGGTCGCGGGAGCCGGCGCCGTCCAGGAGGCCGTGCCGGGCGAGGGCCGCCCGGACGACCTCGACCTTGCGGGCGTGGGTGGCGTCGTCGATGCCGGTGCCGCGGCCGGTGACCCGCTCGGGCGGCAGGCCGGTGAACGCGGCGACCAGCGCGGCGGACGCGGTGGTGTTGGCGATGCCCATGTCACCGGTGATCAGGCAGCGGGCGCCCTGGGCGGCGAGCTCGCGGGCCACCTCGATGCCGGTCGCGACGGCGCGGCGGGCCTGGTCCGGGGTCATCGCGGGGCCGGCCGTCATGTCGGCGGTGCCGGGCGCGATCTTGCGGGACAGCAGGCCGGGCGCCGGCTCCAAAGGCGCGGCGACGCCGATGTCCACCACGGTGACGCGGGCGCCGACCTGCTTGGCGAACGCGTTGACGACCGCGCCGCCGGCCACGAAGTTCGCGACCATCTGCGCGGTGACCTCTTGCGGCCACGGCGTGACGCCCTGTGCGTGGACGCCGTGGTCGGCGGCGAATACGGCGACGGCGGCGGGCTCGGGCAGCGGCGGCGGGCACCGCCCGGCGAGCCCGGCGAGCCGGATCGAGACCTCCTCCAGTACGCCGAGCGACCCCGGCGGCTTGGTCAGGCGGCCCTGCAGGTCGCGGGCCTCGCCCATCGCGGCCTGGTCGGGCGGCGCGACGGCGGCCAGCGTCTCCTCGATCATGCGGCCCGCTTCGTTGTCCGGCACGTCGTCTCCCTCAGATTCCCAGCTCACCGAGCACCTCCAGCAGGGCGTCGTTGGACGGGCGGTCGCGCACGGCGATGCGCAGCCAGTCGGTGCCGAGGCCGGGGAAGGTGTCCCCGCGCCTGACCGCGTAGCCGCGCTGCCGCAGCAGTGCCCGGATGCCGAGCGCGTCCGGCACGCACAGGCACAGGAACGACGCGCGGGCCTCGGGCACCACGTACAGGCCCCGGGCGGTCAGCTCGCCGGCCAGCCGGTCGCGTTCGGCGGCGAGGTCGAGGGCCCAGGCCGTAGCCTCGGCGACCGCGTCCGGCGCGCAGCACGCCTCGATCGCCACCAGCGCGGGCGTGGACACCGCCCACAGCGGCTGCGCTGCCGCCAGCCGGCTCACCAGGTACGGGTCGGCGAGCAGGTACCCGGCGCGCAGCCCGGCGAGGCCCCAGGTCTTGGTCAGCGACCGGATCACCACGATCCCGGCGGGCAGCCGGGACGCGAGGGTCTCCGGCTCGCCCGGGACGCAGTCCATGAACGCCTCGTCCACCACGACCGTCCGGCCGGGCCGGGACAGCGCGGTGATCGCGGCGGCCGGGTGCAGCACCGAGGTCGGGTTGGTCGGGTTGCCGATCACGACGAGGTCGGCGTCGTCCGGCACGACGGCCGGGTCGAGGGTGAAGTCCTTGGCGAGGACGGCCCGCTCCACCGCGTGCCCGGCGGACCGCAGGGCCGCCTCCGGCTCGGTGAACTGCGGATGCACCACGACCGCCTTGCGGGGCTTCAGGACGCGCGCCAGCAGCACGAACGCCTCGGCGGCGCCGGCGGTGAGCAGCACCTCCTCGGCGGCGCGGCCGTGCCGCCGCGCGACGGCCCGCCGGGCCGGCCGCGGGTCGGGGTAGCAGGCCAGGTCGGCGACCGACGCGCGGAGCCGGTCGGCGAGCCAGGCGGGCGGCGTGCCGGTGCGCACGTTGACGGCGAAGTCGGCGAGCCCGTCGCCGACCTCGGCGTCCCCGTGGTGGCGCAGGTCGACCTCGCCGGCGTCGTCGGCGGGGCCGGCGGCCACCGGCCGGTGCCCGATCACGGCGCGCCCTGCCGGAAGGAGGACCCGCCCTGCCCGAAGGGCTGCGGAGTCTGCTCGAAGTACAGCAGCGCGTTGACGGCCGCGGCGGCGACCGCCGGGCCGCCCTTCTCCGAGACGTTGCTGAGCTGCGGCAGCCCGCTGGCCCGCAGCGCCTCCTTGGCCTCGGCGGCGCCGACGAACCCGACGGGCGTGCCGACGACCAGCGCGGGCCGGACCCGGCGCGCGATGATCTCGAAGATCGCCTCGGGCGCGGAGCCGACCACCCAGACCGCGCCCGGCCCGACCTCGGAGTAGGCGATGCGGACCGCGGCGGCCGGGCGGGTGATGCCGGCGGCGCGCGCCATCCGCGCGGCCGCGGGGTCGTCGGCGTGGCAGGCCGTCTCGCGGGCGGTGATCCCAGCGGCGGTCATGTGCTCGTCGGTGACGATCGGGGCGCCCGAGCGCAGCGCCGACCAGCCCTGGA
This sequence comes from Actinomadura physcomitrii, assembly GCF_008923205.2. Classification (GTDB taxonomy): domain Bacteria; phylum Actinomycetota; class Actinomycetes; order Streptosporangiales; family Streptosporangiaceae; genus Spirillospora; species Spirillospora physcomitrii. The sequence continues at coordinate 103,594 of NZ_WBMS02000022.1, forward strand.
CGAGGAAGTCCTCGCTGGTGACCAGGTCCACCGCGTACTCCAGGTCGGCGGTGGCGTGGATCACCCGCTCGGCGACGGCCCGCCACAGCGGCGGCATCGGGGACAGGTCGACCCGGGAGCGCAGGATCTCATAGGACCGGACCTCGATCGGGTGGGGCTGGCGTACGGTCACTGCGCCTCCGGATTGAGCACGGTCGGGTGGGTCACGGTCGGTCCTCGCGGTCGCCGGGGGTTCGTCGTCGGGCACCTAGGGTTTCACGGGTCGCCGGTCGCCATGACCCGCCTTCGCCGGGTTCGCGGGCTTCGCCGGGATCATCGGGTTCGCCGGGACGATCCGGGCCACCGCCGCCGTGGCGCGCGCCGTCGCGCGCTTCTCCACGACGAGGCGGGCGTCGCCGCCGAGCGCGCGGGCCCCGTGCAGGGCCGCCGCCTCGGCCACGCTCGCCGTCCCGGTCCGGGCCCGTACGCCCTCCGCCGGGTTCGGCACCGCCACCTGCGCCAGCACGCCCACAGGGTAGGCGACGAGGTGAAATCCGAGAATTCGGGCGGCGTCGCGGACACCGCCCGTGCCCGCGCGCGCTTCGGCGGTCGCCACGCACGCGACGTCCTCGCCGCGCAGGTCGTCGCGGTCCAGCACGGCGGCGATCAGGTCGCCGATCTCCCGCGCGTCCGCCCGGCTGGACGCGCCCACGCCGATCACCAGGGTCATAGGACCGAGCGTCCGGGCGGGGGCGGGAGGGTCTCGATGCCCCTGATCCGCTTCGCGGCCGGCGGTTCGGGGACGGGCGCGGGGCGTTCGGCCCAGAGGAGCGTGATCGGGGACGGCGGTTCCGGGGGGCCGGTGAGCGGGGTCGTCTGGACGGTCGTGGCGCGGGCGGTAAACCCGTGACCTGCGAGGACGTCGATGAGCGCGGGGGCGGCGCCGACCGGTGCCGTGGCGGCGAGACGGCGCAGGGCATGCGCGGCGCACGTGGCGAGCGCCTCCGGGGACGCGTCCGCCAGGAAGACGGCGTCGGGTACGGGCAGGTGATCGACGACCGTGCCGATCTCGCCCCGCGACACCGCGACCCGGACGCCGTGCCTGCGGACGTTCTCCCGCAGCCGGACGCAGACGGAGTCGTCGCGGTCGAGAGCGACGGCCGCCGCGCCGAAGCGCGCGCATTCGATGGCCACCGAGCCGTCACCGGAACCGATGTCCCACACCATGTCCCCTATGCGCGGCCCCAGTTTCGCCAAGGCGAACGCACGCGCCTCCGGTGTGAGAGCCGGTTCTCCAAGGAAGGCCTCCTGAGGCAGTGCCCAGGCCGGTTCCCTTAGTGCCGGGCCCGCGATCCATGTGGGCGCGTCCTCCGCGCGCCGGTTGTCCAGCACGAGGACCACGTCCGGCTTGTTCCACGGCCGGGTGGTCGCCTCCGCCGGACGGACGTGGACGACGCGCTCGTCGGGCCCGTCCACGTCCTCGCACACGATGAAGGAGCGCGGCGTCTGCGGGAACAGGGCGCGTCCCAGTTCGGCGGGCCCCGTGCTCGGGGCCGTCAGGACGGCCACCTTGGGGTGCGCGCGGCAGGCGTTCACCGCGCGCCGGAACTCCGCGGCGGAGACGACGAGCGCGTCGTCCCAGGGCACGCCCGCCAGCGCGAAGGCCCGAGCCGCCAGCGCCGTGCCGGAGCGCGGCGCGCCGTCGCGGCCGCTGACCGTGAGCACGGCTACCGCGCCATCCGCCCGAACATCCCCACCATGCGCTCTCCCTTCGCGTCGACCAGCACGACCTGCGCCGCCACCGGGCTCTCGGCCGCGCCCGCCGCCTCGGCGGCGAGGCGTTCCAGCTCGCCGGCGGTCCGCCGGCACAGTTCCCGCCCGCACGGGCCGAGCCGTCCGGCGGCCTCCCACAGCTCGTAGGCGCGCTGCGGCGTCCCGGCGGCCTCGACGCCGGCCGCCAGCGCCGACCCGCCGTCCATGTCCGCGGTGATCGCGGCGAGCGCGGGGACGCCGCCCGCGATCGCGGCCTGCTCGTCCACCCCGGACACCAGCACGACCTGCGCGAGCCCTTCCGCGACCGCGCCGCGCAGCGCGTCGAGGCCGATGGGGGCGAAGCAGTCGTCCGGCAGGTCCGGCAGCATGCGGCGGGCGGCGTCCGCCGTGTCCGCGCCGTGCATCACCAGCGTCCGCCGTACCGCCGGTGCCTCCGTCGCCTGTGTCCCGGTCATGCCCGTCCTTTCCCGTCATGGGCGCTGTCGTGGGCGTCGAGCCTCCAGGAGGCCGCGCCCGGCCCGGAGCGCGGCGCGCCGCGCGCCCCTGGATCGATCAGCATTCCGGGCCGTCCTGCCGGAGATCGGGGGCGATGCGGCTGAAGACGAACATGTCCCGGTTGACGCCGTCGGCGTCGCGTTCCGCGCCCCGCGCAACGCCTTCGCGCACGTAGCCGGCCTTCTCCGCGACCCGGATCGAGGCGTGGTTGGTGGTCAGGGCGCGCAGTTCGACGCGGAACAGCCCGCAGTCGCGCAGCGCCCAGTTCGAGACGATGGTGAGGGCCTCGGTCGCGTACCCGCGCCCGCGCGCGCTTGACCGCACCCCGTATCCGACCTCGCAGGTCAGCTGCGCCCAGTCGACCTTGAACAGGCCGATGGTGCCGACGAGGCCGCCGGTGTCGCGGTCGGTCATCGCCAGATGGATGCCGAGGCCGAAGCGGTGCACCTTGTGGACGCCCTCGCGCAGGAACCAGGCGAGCGGCTCGGCCTCCAGCGCGTCCGGGAAGTTCGGCGGGAGGAAGTCCTCGCCCGCGCGGATCACCTCGATCAGGTCGGGCGCGTCGTCGAGCCCGAACGGGCGCAGGACGAGGCGCCCGGCCTCCAGGCGCACGCTCCCGGTGAAGACGTCCACACCGCTCCCCTCCCCGCCCGTACCGTCACAGGCAGGCCGCGACCATCCGGCTGGCGAACCACGGCGATCCGGCCCAGTGCAGGTGGAGGTAGGACGCGACGCAGTCGCCCCGCACGAAGCCCACCGGGCCGGACGCGGACCACTGCCAGGCGGCGGTCTCCCCGCGGTCGGGGACCGTCACCGTGCGGTGGAACTCGTGCCCGTGCACCCGTTCGCCCGCGCGCGCGACGACCGAGTCGGCCACCGCCACCGCGGCACGATAACCCAGCGCCAGCCGCGGGGCCATGGCCGCTTTGGCGCCATTCAGCACACCGCACATGGGCGCGCCGTCGAGTTCCTCCGCGAGGTACAGGAGCCCGGCGCACTCGGCGTACACGGGCCGGGACGCCTCCGCGAACGCCGCAAGTTCCTGGCGCAGCGGCTCGTTGGACGACAGCTGCGCCGCGTACACCTCGGGGAACCCTCCCCCGACGACGACTCCGCGCGTCCCTTCCGGCAGGCCCTCGTCCTGCAGCGGATCGAACCGGACGACCTCCGCGCCCGCCGCTTCGAGCAGTTCCTCGTTCTCCGCATAGCCGAACGTGAAAGCGGGACCGCCCGCCACAGCGATCCGGGGCCGTCCTGGATGCTTCTCCGGTACGGCCTCGGACGGGTCCCACGGCACGGCGTCCAGCTTCGGCGCCTGCCGGGCCAGCGCGAGCACGGCGTCGAGGTCGCACGACGCCGCGACCAGTTCGCCCAGCCGCCGGACGGTGTCCACAGCCTCCGCGTTGCGCTCGGCGGCGGGGATCAGCCCGAGGTGCCGGGACGGCGTCGCGGCGTCGTCGGCGCGGCGCAGCGCGCCCAGAACGGGCAGCCCGAGGTCCTCGACGGCCTCGCGGCACATGCGCTCGTGGCCGTCGGAACCGAGCCGGTTCAGCACGACGCCGCCGACGCGGACCGTCCCGAACGACCGGAACCCATGGACGAGCGCGGCGACGGACCGTCCCGCGGCGGCGGACGCGTCCACCACCAGCACCACGGGCGCGTCCAGGAGCGTCGCGACGTGCGCGGTCGAGGCGTAGTCGCCTCCCCCGGCCGAGTCGGACGGTCCGAGCCCGGCGGCGCCGTCGTACAGGCCCATCACGCCCTCGACGACCGCTATGTCCGCGCCCTCCGCGCCGTGCAGGAACAGCCGCGCGACCAGGTCCTCGGACGTCAGCCAGGGATCCAGGTTCCGGCCGGGCCGTCCCGTCGCGAGCGCGTGGTAGCCGGGGTCGATGTAGTCCGGACCCACCTTGTGCGGCGACACCCGCAGGCCGCGCGCCGCGAACGCGGCCATCAGCCCGGTCGCCACGGTCGTCTTGCCGCTGCCCGACGAGGGCGCCGCGACGACGAGCCGCGGGACGGTCACCACTCGATGCCCTTCTGCCCCTTCTGGCCGCTGTCCATCGGGTGCCGCACCTTGGACATCTCCGTGACCAGGTCGGCCGCCTCGATCAGCCGCGGGTCGGCGTCCCGGCCGGTGATCACCACGTGCTGGTTGCCGGGACGGTCCGCGAGCGCGGCGACGACGTCGTCGACGTCGACCCAGCCCCACTTCATCGGGTAGGTGAACTCGTCCAGCACGTAGAGGCGGTACGTCTCGGCGGCCAGGTCGCGCTTGATCTGCTCCCAGCCCTCGCGGGCGTCGGCCTCGTGGTCGGCCTCGGTGCCGGGCCGCTGGATCCACGACCAGCCCTCGCCCATCTTGTTCCAGAACACCGGCCCCCCTTCGCCGGTCCGCTCGTGCAGGCGGCCGAGCGCGAGCAGCGCGTTCTCCTCGCCGATCCGCCACTTCGCCGACTTGACGAACTGGAACACCCCGATCGGCCAGCCCTGGTTCCAGGCCCGCAGCGCGAGCCCGAACGCGGCCGTCGACTTCCCCTTGCCCGGTCCGGTGTGCACCATCAGCAGCGGCCGGTTGCGGCGCTGCCTGGTGGTGAGCCCGTCGTCCGGCACGTACTCCGGCTTGCCCTGCGGCATCTCAGCCCCTGCTTCCTGCATCTGTGGCGGATTCCCCGGCGGTCACGCGGATGCCCCGGCGGTCACGCGGATGCCCGGCGCTCACGCGACGTTCCGTGCGCCGCCGCGCGCGTCGCGGACGACGCCGGCGAGCGAGTCGGCGGCGAGGCGGTCGAGCCGGACGACCTCGGCGCCGAGCCGGGCGCCGAGCGCGGCGGCCAGCCCGAGCCGCACCGGCCCGGACTCGCAGTCGACGACCACGGACGCGACGCCGGCGAGCAGCCCGGCCGCCCGCGCCGGGTCGGGGCCGTGGGTGGCGCGGCCGTCGGTCACCACGACCAGCAGCGGGCGGCGGGCCGGGTCGCGCAGCCGCTCGACCCGCAGTACCTCCGCCGCGCGCATCAGCCCCGCGGCCAGCGGGGTGCGGCCCCCGGTCGGCAGCGCGTCGAGGCGGCGCGCCCCGGCCTCCACCGACGATGTGGGCGGCAGCGCCAGGTGGGCGTCCTTGCCACGGAAGGTGATGAGGCCGACCTTGTCGCGCCGCTGGTAGGCGTCGAGGAGAAGGCTCAGGACGGCGCCCTTCACCGCGCGCATCCGCTTGCGCGCCGCCATCGAACCGCTGGCGTCGACCACGAACAGGACGAGATTGCCCTCCCGCCCGTCGCGGACCGCTTCGCGCAGGTCTTCGGGGTGGACGACCAGACCGGAACCACTGCGTCCCCGCGCGCGCTGGTGCGGTGCCGCCGCGCGGAGCGTCGCCGTGAGGTGCAGCCCGCGCGCCCCCGGCCGGGCGCCCGACACGCGTCCGTACGGGCTGCGCGCCTTGGAACGCCGTCCGGGCGCGCCCTCGCCCAGTCCTGGGACGGTGAAGAGGCGCGGCTTGTAGGCGGCGTCCGCAGGCGCGGGCTCGCTCTCGCCCGACCGTCCCGGACCGCCGCTCTCCACGGGCGGCTCCGACTGCTCGGCCTGCGGAGGAGTGGCGGGCGGCGGCACGGACGCGTCCTGATCCGGGCCGTCTGGAAGGCCGCCGCCTCCGCCGTCCGGTCCGCCGGGCCCGTCATCGGGAGGGCCCGGGCCGTCGGGCGGCGGTTCCGGATCGTCGCCGTGCTCCTCGAGGACCTCGTCGAGCTTGCGCCGATCCAGGCCGGGCGCGTCGAACGGGTCGCGGCGGCGCCGGTGCGGCAGCGCCAGCCGCGCCGCCGTCCGCACGTCGTCGGCCGTCACCGCGTCGCGGCCGTGCCAGGCGGCCAGCGCGATCGCGGCGCGCGCCGTCACCAGGTCGGCGCGCAGGCCGTCCACCTCGAACGACGCGCACACGGCGGTGATCTGGCGGAGCGCCGCGTCGGTCAGCTCCACGCCGGGCAGCCGGCCGCGGGCGGCGGCGATCCGCCCGGCCAGGTCCGCCTCGGCCGCGGCGAAGGCCGCGGCGAAGCCGTCCGGGTCGTCCTCGAACCGCAGCCGCCGCCGGACGACCTCGGCGCGCTCGGCCGGGTCGCGGGTCGCGGCGACCTCGACGGTCAGCCCGAACCGGTCGAGCAGCTGCGGGCGCAGCTCGCCCTCCTCCGGGTTCATCGTGCCGACCAGCAGGAACCGCGCCGCGTGCCGGACGGAGACGCCCTCGCGCTCCACGTACGACTCGCCCATCGCCGCCGCGTCCAGCAGCAGGTCGACCAGGTGGTCATGGAGCAGGTTGACCTCGTCGACGTACAGGACGCCGCGGTGCGCCGCCGCGAGCAGGCCCGGCTCGAACGCCCTGACGCCCTCGGTGAGCGCTCGCTCGATGTCCAGCGAGCCGGTGAGCCGGTCCTCGGACGCGCCCACCGGCAGCTCGACCAGCCGCGCGGCCCGCGCCCGCGCGTCCGCCGCGGCGTGCGGACCGTCCGGGCACGCCGGGTCGGGATCGGCCGGATCGCAGGAGAACCGGCAGCCCGCCGCGACCGCCACCGGCGGCAGCAGCCCGGCCAGCGCGCGCACGATCGTCGACTTCGCGGTGCCCTTCTCGCCCCGGACCAGCACGCCGCCGACGCCCGGCGAGACGGCGTTGATCAGCAGGGCGAGCTTGAGATCGTCCATCCCGACGACGGCGGAGAAGGGGTAGCGCGCGCGGGCGCGGCGCTCCGGCCGGCCGGCGTCCGTCATCGACGCGGGTCGCACGTGTCGTCGTCCTTCCTCGGGTGTCCACGCCCGTGGCGGTGCCTGTCCGACGGCCGGAGTCTCCTGGCTCCCGGATCAGCGCGCCCCCTCGGCCTTCCAGCACCGCGTGCCGTGGCCGCGTCGAGGGGGCGCTCCCCTGGTCACAGTTGCGGGACAGCCCCGGATTCGCACCGGGTTCCTCCGCGTCCGTCGCCCGCCCAGCATCGCACACCGGCCGGACGCGCTCGACCGGCGGTCTATCGGCTGACTGTTGGCCAATGTTGGCGATACGCCAATGAGAATGGTCTACTGGTCCGTATGGAGCGACGCGCAGCCCCGCGCGGCGAGGCCGCCGGGGCCGCGACGCCGCGCCGGGGCGCCACCGGGAGCCCGAAGGCCCGCTATCAGCGCCTGCCGCGCGACGAGCGGCGCGACCAGATCCTCGCCGTCGCGCGCCGGATGTTCACCGAACTGCCGTACGCGGAGGTCGCGACGGCGGCGATCGCGCGGGAGGCCGGGGTCCGGCGCGGGCTCATCCACTACTACTTCGGCACCAAGCGCGAGCTGTTCCTCAAGGTCGTCCGGGGCCTGACGGCCACCGCGGCGGTGCAGGCGCCGCCGCCCGACGAGCGGATGACGCTGCCCGAGACCGTCGAGCTGTGCGTGAACCTGTTCCTCGACACCGCCGAGCGGAACGCCACCACCTGGTTCGCGGCGCAGGACGCGGAGGGCTTCGGGCAGGACCCGGAGCTGCTCGGCATCGTCAACCGGTTCCGGGACCGGACGGTCGAGCACATGCTCGCCGTCCTGCGGGTGCCCGCGCCGACCGGCACGCTGCGGGCCGTCCTGCGCGTCTACTCCGGGCTCGCGGACGCGGCGACGCGGCAGTGGCTCCAGGAGCGGACCCTCGACCGCGCACAGGTGCAGACGCTGCTGACCAGGTCGCTGCTGTCGATGGTCACCGACATCGCCCCCGCGCTGGAGGCCCAGGACAAAGGGCTTGTGAACGGGGAGCGCCTAGAAGCCGGGGACCGGCCGCTGCACGCCGCCGCGTACCGGGACGGCGAACCAGACGGCCTTGCCGCGGACGCCCGGGCCGAGCCGTGACAGCGTCCGCAGCGTGCCCCAGCGTCCGCGCGACAGCTCCCGGACGATGCTGAGCCCGCGCCCGCAGTCACCGGACGTCCACGAGTAGCCGGGCAGCGCCGCCTCGGCGTAGGCGTCGAAGACCGCGCACCGCACCTCGGAACCGGCCGGCGCTTCGGAACCGCCGGACGGGCCGCCGGACGAACCGCTGGACGGGCCGCCGGACGCGCGGGCCTCGCCGCCGGCCGCCGGGTCGCCGAGGTAGAGCCACAGCTCGTGCGGGCCGTGGTCGCCGGCGTGCTGGTGGGCGTTGGTGGCCAGCTCGCTCACCATCAGCTGGGCGTCGCCGATCGCCTCGTCCCGCACCCCGAGCGAGACGAGCGCGTCGCGCAGCACGCGGCGGGCGTGGCTCGCACAGCCCGGACCGCCGGGCAGCGCCCACACCCAGCCGGGCCTGGCGCCGTCCGGTCCGCGCGCGGCACCCTCCGCCAGCGCGTCGGCCATGGTGGCGGCGGCGAGGTCGGCCGCCGGATCGGACATCCCCGGATCGGAGGGGGTGCCGGGCGGAGCCGCGGGGCCGGCGGCGGCCGGATCGGCGGCCGGGGCGTCGTGCCCGGCGCGCGGCCCGGCGGTGTGCCGCGTCGCGCGCGGGCTCGCGTCGGTGGTCTCGGGCGGGGTCTTCACGGGTGCCTCCCGCGGGCCGCCTGCCCGGGCGTGCGGTCCGGTGGCCGTCACTATCGGTCCCCGAGCAGTCACGCATTCAAGCGTCTCGTGAGATTCTCACGCCCGCAAGCGCCTTCACGGAATTGTCCTGCCCTTCGTGCCGGGTTCGCCAATCGCGTTGTGGCGCGGCCCGAGAGCGGCGAGACTTCGCTCCCATGACCTACCGCCCCACCGTTCGTGGCCGCCGTCTGGCGCGGGAGCTCCGCAAGCTGCGCGAGGAGCAGGGACTCACCCTGCAGGAGGTGGCGGACCGCCTCGACTGGTCCCGGGCCACCGTCTCCCGGCTGGAGACCAGCCAGACCCGGCCGCGCCCCGGCGACATCGCCGACATCCTCGACCTGTACGGCGTTCCGAGCCCCGACCGCGACGCGCTGATCACGCTCGCCAGGCAGGCCGGGCAGCGCGGCTGGTGGACCGCCTACCAGGACGTCTTCGCGGGCAGCTACGTCGCGCTGGAGGACGAGGCGTCGCACATCCGCACCTGGGACCCGCAGCTCATCCACGGGCTGCTGCAGACCGAGGAGTACTCCCGCGCCGTGATCACCGCGGGCCGGCTGCTGCCCGCGCAGGAGGACATCGAGCGCCGCATCGCCGCCCGCAAGATCCGCCAGGCCCTGCTCGACCGCGACAGCGCCCCCCGCCTGCAGGTCATCTTCGACGAGGCCGTGCTGCACAGGCGCATCGGCGGTCCGGACGTGATGCGGGCCCAGCTGGAGCATCTGGTCGAGGCGATGAACCGCCCAACGGTGACCGTTCAGGTACTCCCGTACGCACAGGGGGGCCATGCGGGCCTTGACGGACGTTTCACCATATTGTCGTATCCGGACCCCGCAGACCCCGATATCGCCTACGTAGAGGGGACCATGGGTGACGTTTACCTCGAGAGCAGTGAGGCAATAGCAAAACATAGAGACCGCTTCGATCTGATCGAAGCGGCCGCACTGTCCCCCGAGGAATCCGCGCACCTCATAGCCGAGGCAGCAAGGAGCAGCCCGTGACCAACCTGCAGCGCGAACTCAGCGGAGCCGCCTGGCGCAAGTCCTCCCACAGCGGGAGCGGCGACCAGTGCGTCGAGGTGGCCCCCCTCTCCAGCGATCTGCGCGCTGTCCGCGATTCGAAGGACCCTGGCGGCCCGGCCCTGGTGCTGACGCCGGACGCATGGCAGAACCTCCTCGACTCCATCCGGGAGGTCTGAGCACGACCCCGGAGGGCCGCGGCGCACGTCGCCGCGGCCCTCGGCCATGCCCGCCCCCGGAGCCGCGCCCCGCCCTTCCCCCGAAAGTAGAACGTGTTCTAGTATCGCCCGTGCGCCGCCGCCCCGGCGGCGCGCACCGCGACCGGAGGATGGCAACGTGACCGCGGAACTCAAGCTCGGCATCAACGTCGGCTACTGGCAGCGCGAGCCCGAGGACCAGACCGAGACGGTGCTGGCCGCCGAGCGCTGCGGATACGACTCGGTCTTCACCGCCGAGGCCTACGGCTCCGACGCGTTCACCCCGCTCGCCTGGTACGCGGCCCGCACGTCCCGGATCAAGCTCGGCACCGCCGTCGTGCAGATGTCCGCGCGCACCCCCGCCGCCACCGCGATGCACGCGCTCACCCTCGACGCCCTCTCCGGCGGGCGCGTGATCCTCGGGCTCGGCGCGTCCGGCCCTCAGGTCGTCGAAGGCTGGTACGGGCAGCCGTTCCCCAAGCCGCTCGCCCGCACCCGCGAGTACCTCGACATCGTCCGGCAGGTCTGGCGCCGCGAGGAGCCCGTCACCAGCGAGGGCCCGCACTACCCGCTGCCGTACCCCGGCGGCGCGGGCCTCGGCAAGCCGCTGAAGTCGATCGTCCACCCGGTCCGTCCGGACATCCCCGTCTACCTCGGCGCCGAGGGGCCGAAGAACGTCGCGCTGTCCACCGAGGTCGCGCAGGGCTGGCTGCCGCTGTTCGTCGACCCCGAGCAGATCGAGCCGGTGTTCGGCGCGTCGCTGGCGAACCGCCCGGACGGCTTCGAGATCGCCGCGACCGTCACCACGATCGTCACCGACGACCTGGCCTCCGCCCTGGAGTTCGCCAAGATCCCGCTCGCGTTCTACATCGGCGGGATGGGCGCCAAGGACCGCAACTTCCACCTCGACCTCATCGGCCGGCTCGGCTTCGCCGAGCAGGCGCAGCGCGTCCAGGAGCTGTTCCTGGACGGGCGGCGCCCCGAGGCGATCAAGGCCGTCCCGGACGAGCTGGCCGACTCGATCTCCCTGCTCGGCCCGCTCGGCCGGATCAAGGAGCGGCTGCAGCTGTGGCGCGACAGCCCCGTCAGCACCGTGCTCATCGCCGGCGTGAAGGACGAGCCGACGCTGCGCGCGATCAAGGAGATGGTCGACGGCTGAGCAAGAGGTTTGGACCTTTTCGCCCAGAATTATCACGTAACGGAAAGTTCCCGCCGCCGACGCGCGGGTTCTACGTTCGTGATCAGGCCACCCCGAGTTACCGGGGCATGGGGAGGGGCCGCCCCCCCCCCCCCCCGCCCCCCCCCCCGCCCCTCCCCATTTCGGGGTGGGCCCGCTCGTAACCGATCGCACACGGCGCGATGGAATGGAGGCGGCGAACCGGGCGCTGCACCGAAGGCACCCGGAGATCACGGACTGGAGATGGGACACACGATGTCCACGCAGCAAGACGCCGCTCGGCTGCTCGTCAGGACCCTCGAGGCGGAGGGCGTCGACTACGTCTTCGGCATACCGGGCGAGGAGAACATCCACTTCGTCCACGCCCTGAACGACTCGTCGATCCGCTACATCCTCGTCCGGCACGAGCAGGGCGCGGCGTTCATGGCCGAGATCTACGGCCGCCTCACCGGCAAGGCCGGCGTCGCCTCCGCCACCCTCGGCCCCGGCGCGATCAACCTGCAGCTCGGCGTCGCGGACGCCACCACCAACAGCACCCCCGTCGTCGCGATCTCCGCGCAGGTCGGCCTCGACCGCATCTACAAGGAGTCGCACCAGATCGTCGACCTGGTGTCGCTGTTCCGCCCCATCACCAAGTGGTCCGAGCTGGCCCCGACCGCCGAGGCGCTGCCGGAGATGGTCCGCAAGGCGTTCAAGACCGCGCAGACCGAACGCCCCGGCGCCGTCTACCTCGCCATCCCCGAGGACGTCGAGTCCGCGACGGTCGCGGACGCGCTGACGCCCCTGCCGGTCAACATCGTCCGGCCGCAGGAGCCGTCGCCCTCCCAGATCGCCCGCGCCGCCGACGTGATCGCCCTCGCCCGGCAGCCGATCGTCCTCGCCGGCCACGGCGCCACCCGCGACCGCGCGAGCGACGCGCTGGTCCACTTCTCCGAGCGCCTCGGCCTGCCCGTCGCCACCACCTTCAACGGCAAGGGCGTCTTCCCCGACGACCACCGCAACGCCCTCGGCGCCGTCGGCTTCATGCGCCACGACTACGTCAACTTCGGCTTCGACGAGGCGGACGTCCTGATCGCCGTCGGCTACGAGCTCCAGGAGTTCGACCCCGTCAAGATCAACCCGACCGCCGACAAGAAGATCATCCACATCCACCAGTCGCCCGCCGAGGTCGACGACCACTACCCCGTCACCGTCGGCATCCAGGGCGACATCTCCCGCTCCCTGCGCGCCCTCGCCGACAGCGTCCACCGCCGCTGGGACGTGGGCGGCACCGGCGAGAAGATCCGCAGGATGATGCGCGAGGAACTCGCCGAGGGCGCCACCGAGGACGGCTTCCCTCTCTCCCCCCGGCGCATCGTCGCCGACGTCCGCGCCGCCATGGGCCGCGGCGACATCGTCCTCGCCGACACAGGCGCGGTGAAGATGTGGATGGCCCGCATGTACCCGACGTACGAGCCGAACACCCTCCTCGTGTCCAACGGCCTGTCGTCCATGGGCTTCTCCGTCCCCGGCGCCATCGCCGCCAAGCTCGCCCGCCCCGACCGCCGGGTCCTCGCCGCCACCGGCGACGGCGCGTTCCTGATGAACTCCCAGGAACTGGAGACCGCCGTCCGCGAGAACGTCCCGATCACAGTCCTGATCTGGGACGACTCCGCCTACGGCCTGATCGAGTGGAAGATGGACCTCGACATCGGGTCGAGCTCCCACATCAAGTTCGGCAACCCCGACTTCGTCACGTACGCCGAGAGTTTCGGCGCCCGCGGCTACCGCGTCGAATCCGCCGGCGAGCTGCTCCCCACCCTCCGCAAGGCCCTCGCCGAGGACACCGTGTCCGTCATCACCGTCCCGGTGGACTACTCCCACAACCTCCAGCTAACGGACAAGCTGGGCGACCTGACCGGCCCCTTCTGACCACTCTCGAACGCGCTTATGGTCTCGAATAACCATTCGAGACCATAAGCGCTGCGCAACCTTTCGATCACCTTTAGTGTGCATTCCATGCCAACGAGCGCACACGAGCTCCCGCTGGAGATGGTCCGCAACCGGCCCGAGCTCGTCCCCACGATCCTGCGGACCGTCTTCGACCTGGACATCCTCGGCGAACCCACCATCACGTCCGAGAACTTCGCCGACCACAACCCGGCCGAACTCCGCTGCGACGCCACCGTCATGTTCGACACCGGAGACGAGCGCACCCACGGCGTCATCGTCGAGTCTCAGCAGCGGTTCGACGGCGGCAAGCAGCACAGCTGGCCCGCCTACATCGCGCTGCTGCGGCTACGCCACAAGTGCGGCGCGACGCTGCTCGTCCTGTGCCCGGACGAGAACAGCGCCCGCAGATGCGCCGCCCCCATCGACATGGGCCACCCGAACTGGGTGCTCGAACCCCTCACCGTCCACCCCGGCATGCTCCCCCCGATCACCGACCCCGACCAAGCCGCCCGCATGCCCGAACTCGCCGTCCTCAGCGCCCCCGCGCACGCCGACGGCCCGCACGCATCCGCCGTGGTCAGCGCCGTCGCCGCGGCCATCGACACCCTCACCGGAGACACCGGCCCTCTGTACCATGACTACCTGAGGACGCTGCTCTCCGACGCTGCCCGCAAGCTCCTGGAGGACACTGTGAAGACCACCGGCTACGAGTGGCAGTCAGACTTCGCCAAAAACCACATCGCCGAGGGCCGCGCCGAGGGCGAGGCTAAGTCGGTGCTGCTGGTTCTAGAGGCGCGCGATCTCGCCGTGCCCGACCACGTCCGCGAACGCATCACCGCCTGCACCGACACCGACCAACTCGAACGCTGGATCCAGCGCGCCGCGACCATCGACCACGCCGACCAACTCTTCGACTGACGCCCCTGGCCGCCCCCGCCACCAAGCGGGGGCGGCCATCCACAGACGGACGCCACCGACACCCTGCGGCCTGCGCACATCCACAGCGTGCACCGCTCTCGCGGAAAGAGACCATGGACCTCAAGAACTACGAGTGGCAGTCAGACTTCGCCAAGAAGTACATCGCCCAGGGTTACCGCGAGGGATTTCGCGAGGGCATGGCCAGGTGGTGTTGCGGGTTCTCGACAGGCGGGGAGTCGTCGTCACTGATGAGATGCGCGGGCGGATCACCGGTTGCGAGGACGTCGAACAGCTTGAGCGCTGGCTCGAACGCGCGGTCCGCATGGACGTCGGCGACAGCCTGTTCGGCTGATGTGGTCTCGGCTCCGGCCTGTGCCGGGCGGGCCGGTCCGTTGAGGTGAGCGGGGTGCTGGCTGGGCGGGTGGCGGTCGTCACGGGGGTCGGGCGGCGGGCCGGGATCGGGTTCGCGGTCGCGCGGGAGCTGCTGGCGGCCGGGGCGAGCGTGCTGGTGCAGTCGTGGACGCCGCACGACGAGGAGCAGCCGTGGGGAGCCGATCCGGTCGAAGAGGTGCTCGGTGCGCTCGGCGGGGTGGGGCCGCGGTTGGTCCATGTCGAGGCGGACTTCGCCGAGGCGGACGCACCGGGACGGGTCGTCCGGCGGGCGGTGGAGGTGTTCGGGGCGGTCGATGTGGTGGTGGCGAACCATGCGCGCAGCGCCGAGCAGGCGCTTGCGGAGGTCACGGCCGACGAGCTGGACCGGTGCTGGGCGGTGAACGCCCGGGCGAGCGTGCTGCTCGCCCAGGCGTTCGCGGAGGTCCATGACGACGCGCGGCCGGGCGGGCGGATCGTGCTGTTCACCTCGGGGCAGCATCTCGGGCCGATGGGGCGGGAGATCCCGTACGCGGTGAGCAAGGGGGCAATCCACCAGATGACGCTGACGCTGGCGGACGTGCTGGCCGACCGGGGCGTCACGGTCAACGCGGTCAATCCAGGGCCGGTGGACACCGGGTGGGCGGACGAGGAGCTGACCGCGCGGGTCGCGGGGGCGCTGCCGTTCGGCCGGTGGGGGCGGCCGGACGACGTGGCGCGGCTGGTGCGGTGGCTGGTGTCGGACGAGGGGCGGTGGATCACCGGCCAGGTGATCAACTCTGAGGGGGGTTTCCGGCGGTGGAGCCTTTGAGGAGGAGGCCGCCGACGGCGAGCAGGACGAGGACGATCACCGCGCCGCCGTAGGCGTCGGCGGTGTCGCGCAGGCCGATGTGCGTGGTGGCGAAGCCGGCGGCGATGGCGGGGAGGCTGAAGGCGAGGTAGCTGAGGGTGTAGACGGTCGCGAAGAGGGCGGCGCGGCGGGCCGGTTCGGCGAGGGACGCGGCGATGCGGAAGGCGCCGAGGAACGCGGCGCCGAAGCCGAGGCCCGAGATCACGGTGGCGGTGAAGAACAGCGGCGTGGACGCGGTGGCGAGCGCGGTGAGGGTGAGGGCGAGGCCCACGGCGAGGACGACCGAGCCGCCGATCATCATGGGCCGGGGGCGGCGGGCGCCGGTCCCGATGACGGCGCCGGCGCTGGCGGCCATGAGCGCGAAGACGACCAGGCCGCCGACGAGGTGGCTGCGGACGCCGAGGACGCCGGCGGCGAGCGAGGGGCCGAGCGACATGTAGAGGCCGACGACGCTCCAGGTCGCGATCAGGCTCGGGACGATCAGCACGAAGGTGCCGCGGGCGCCGCGGGGGACGCTGACCTGCGGGCGCAGCGAGGCGAGCGCGCCGGGACGGCGGGCGGACGTCTCCGGCATGGCGAGGATGCCCGCGACGGCGAGGGCGCAGAGCGCGGCGAGCAGCCAGTAGACGAGGGTGGTCGGCGCGGGCGCGTACTGGACCAGCAGGCCGGAGCCGAGGGCGCCGGCGCCGAGGCCGATGCCGGGGGTGGCGCTGTTGACCAGGGACGCGAGGCGCTGGTCGTGCGGGGGTTGCAGGTCGACGAGGCCGGCGCTGATAGCGCCGGTGGCGGTGCCGGTCGCGAGGCCCTGCAGGATGCGGGCGGTGACGAGCCAGCCGACGCCGTCCGCGGCGACGAACAGCAGCATGGCGGCGACCTGGGCGATCAGGGCGGCGGCGAGGACGGGACGGCGGCCGATGTGGTCGGAGAGGGCGCCGACGGTGACGAGGGCGGCCAGCAGCGCGAGCGCGTAGACGGCGAAGACGACGGTGAGGGTGGTCGCCGAGAACTTCCATTCGTCCTGGTAGACGACGTAGAGGGGGGACGGTGCGGCGGCCGCGGCCATGAAGGCGAGGAGGGTGGCGGCGAGGGTCCAGAAGGCGGCGGCGCGGGGCAGCCGGCGGGAGCGGGGGCCCGAGGCGGGTTCGGCGGCCGGGAGGGCGGTGGTCACGGCGGACTCCTAAAGCAAAGATATTAGCTTTAGCAGACGGTACCCGTCCTCCGGCGCTAAAGCAAAGGATATTGCGTTAACCTGGGCGCCATGAGCACCGGCACCCGTTCCACGAAGGCGCGGCCCGGCGGGCGCAGCGCCCGCGTCCGGGACGCGGTCCACCAGGCGGTCACCGAGCTGATCTGCGAGCGCGGCGCCGACCGGGTCACGATCCCGCTGGTCGCGGGGCGCGCGGGGGTCAATCCGACGACCGTCTACCGGCGCTGGGGCACCGTGCCCGCGCTGCTGGCCGAGGTGGCCGCCAAGGAGCTGGACGCCGACGCCCCGCCCCCGCCGAGCGGCGACCTGCGCGCCGACCTCGCGGCGTACGCCGAGTGGGACCTGGCGCATCTGTCGCGTCCGGGCGGCATCGCGTTCTTCCGCGCGGAGGTCGCGGCGGACCTCGACGAGCGCAAGGCGGGCCTGCGCGAGTGCCTGCGGCAGGTGAACGACGCGCTGGAGGCGATCGTCGCCGCGGCGCGGGCGGGCGGCGAGGCCGACCCGCCGCCGGTCGAGGAGATCATCGACCGAGTGGTGGCGCCGCTGTACTTCCGGGTCGTCTTCTCGGTCCCGGGCACCGACGCCCGCGTCGCCAGGCGGCTGGCCGAGGAGTTCCTCGACGGGCGGTCCTGACCGGGACGCGACGGCCCCCGGCGCCGCGTCCCGTGGTCGAGATCAGGCGCGGCAGATGATCTCGCCGTGCACGACGGAGTACCAGCCGTCCTCCGCGGCGGCCCACTCCTTCCATCCCTCGTACACGCGCTGCAGTTCCTCGCGGGTGGCGTGGCCGCCGGCGACGGCCTTGTCGGCGAGGGACGAGTCCCGCATCCGGCCGCCCCACGACTCGCTCCACCACTCGCGCTCCTCGGGGGTGGCGTAGCACCAGGCCGACGCGGACGCGGTGACGTCGGTGAACCCGGCCCGCCGCGCCCAGGAGACCAGCCGGCGTCCGGCGTGCGGCTCGCCGCCGTTGCCGCGCGCCACTTTGTCGTAGATGTCCAGCCAGGGGGCCATGGCCTCGGGCTCCGGATACCAGATCATGGTGCCGAAGTCGGCCTCGCGGGCGGCGACGATGCCGCCGGGCTTGGCGACCCGGCGCATCTCGGCCAGCGCCCGCACGGGGTCGGCGATGTGCTGCAGCACCTGGTGGGCGTGGACGACGTCGAAGGTGCCGTCGGGGAAGTCCAGGTCGTGGACGTCGGCGACGGCGAACTCGACGTTGGCCGCGCCCTTGGCCTCGGCGTTGCGGCGCGCGTCGGCCAGGACGACCTCGGCGGCGTCGGTGGCGACGACGCGTCCGGGCGCGACCAGCTCGGCCAATCCGGCGGTGATGGTGCCCGGACCGCAGCCGACGTCCAGGACCGACATCCCGGCGCGCAAGTGCGGGACCAGGTAGGCGGCGGAGTTCTCGACGGTGCGCCACCGGTGCGCGCTCAGCACGTTCGCGTGGTGGCCGTGGGTGTAGGTCGCGTTCGCGGACATCGGGATCACCTCTCTGCCGGTGCCTGCACCCTACGCCGACTTCTCAAAATTTGAGAACTGGGTCTCAATATATAAGACACCTGGACATGCGAGAGGGGGCCGGGGCACGATGCCCCGGCCCCCTCTCGGAGCCGATCCGTCAGGCGGCCGCCGTCAGGCCGCCTTGCCGCTGTGTCCGTGTCCTCGTCAGGCCGCCAGGGCGATGCGCCGGCCGGCGACGCGCCGCGCGGCGGGGACCGCCGGGACGGCCGCCGCGGCGGGCAGCGGTTCGATCACCGCCAGCGCCGGCGGAACCTCGGCGTAGGCGTTCAGCGTCGCGTGGGTGAGTTCGGTGAGCCACGGCTGCACGATGGTCCGCTCGGCGGGCCCGTCCAGCCGTGGGTGGGTGAGATGGAATGTGCCGGTCGCTTCGCTCACTGTCGACACCCCTTCCTTGACCCGGCGGCCCCGCGCCTGTGCAATGGCCACCGGTTGTCACATACCCCTAGGTACGTAGTCACAAGCCACTCGGTTCGGCGGCTGTTCCCAAGCGCCCCAGGTTGTCCCCTAAGTCACAGCCCAACCTAGAGCCCGCCTCGGACATTCTTCGAACGCTTATTCGGTCAGTCGAGCCCCGGCTCGTCGCGGGCCCGGACGCGGCGGACCCGCCGCGCGTGGTGATCGTCACGACGTTCGACATGGACGAGTACGTGTACGGGGCGCTGCGCGGCGGCGCGGTCGGGTTCCTGCTGAAGGACAGCGGGCCGGCGCTGCTGGTGGAGGCGGTGCGGGCGGCGGCGAACGGGGAGGCGCTGGTGTCCCCGTCGATCACCGTGCGGCTGCTGGAGCACCTGGCGCGCCCGCCCCGCAGTCGGGCCGGGCACCGCGCCGGCGCCGCCCCGCGAGCGGCCGACGGAGCGGGAGCTGGAGGTGATCCGGCTCGTCGCGCGGGGCCGCACGAACGAGGAGATCGCCGGGGAGCTGTTCGTGTCGCTGTCCACGGTGAAGACGCACCTCGGCAGCGTGCACCGCAAGCTGGGGGCGCGGAACCGGGTCGAGGTGGCGGCGTGGGCGTGGGAGTCTGGGCTGACGGCCTGATCGCTCCCGGACGGGAGGCACGGCGCGCACTTCGCGGAGGCGGCGCGCACATCGCAGAAGCACGGGGGAACGGCACTGGCACCGGAGTCGATCGACGGCATCCCCGTGACCGTTGTGGTCGTGTGGATCCTGGGCGCCACTGGATGGGGGGTGGTCCTCGCGGGGCTGCGCCGCGGGCTGCGCGGCCGGGACCGGGGACCGGCGCTGTTCGCGCACACCGCCACCCCGGCGGGCGTCGTCCTGATGTTCGCGGTGCTCGGATACGGGTCGCTGTACGCGACGATCGCGCTGGCCGCGGAGTGGTGGTCGCTGGCGGTGGTGACGGGTTTCCGGCCGGCCCGGCTGGTGGCCGGCGGCGGGCTGCGGCGGCTGGCCGCGTGGCTGCTGCTGACCGCCGCCGTGACGTATGCGGCGGGACGGGTCGTCCTCGGCGGGTAGCGGCGGGCCCGCACCTGAAGATCCGCTGGAAGAGCGTGAACCCTTCGGGGGCCAACCCACTCAAACCTACGTAGTATCCGAAGCAGCGAACGGTAAAAAGGGGCCCTCGGAGGTGAAACCATGCCGTGTGCGCTATGCGGCGACATCATCCCGTCCGAGGTCGCCCGGTGCCCGGCGTGCGGGGCCTGGGCGCGGCGCCGCGACTTCCGCGCGGTCGGGGTGGCGGTGTTCATGCTGCTGGGCTTCGACGCGTTCGTCTCGCTCGGGTCGGGGATCAGCCTGCTGCGGATGGCGCGCCCGCTGCACGACGCGACCCATGACACCTATGACGCGTCCGTGACGGACAAGGCCCTCGCGCCGTACCAGGACGTGTTCCTGATCGGCGCGATCATGGCCGCGGTGACCGGGATGCTGTACCTGGCGTGGCTGTGGCGCGCGTACGGGCAGTCGCCGGGGCCGCACCGGCACCACCGCGCGTGGGTCCTGTTCGGGTGGTTCTGCCCGGTGGTGAACCTGTGGCTGCCGCCGCGCATGGTGTACGAGGTGTGGGTGAACAGCGGCCGGTACCGGACGGCGGAGCGGCAGGCGGCGGGCCTCGTCGTGGCCGGCTGGTGGGGGTGCGCGCTCGTCGGGCTGCTGCTCGCCCGGATGTTCGGCCATGGCAGTGTCGACACGCTCGCGGACGCCCGGTTCGACGTGCACGTTGGTGTCGCCGCGTCCGCGTTCCAGGCGCTCGCCGCCGCGCTGTGCATGGCGACGGTCTTCCAGATCACCCGCCTCCAGGTGAAGGGCGACTAGTCCGGGGCCGGCCCGGACGAGCCGCCGCTGGTGTGCCAGAGCGGCGCGCGCGGGGGTCGTTTGACGGCGGGTCCGGCGTGGCCGATGTCGGAGTAGAGGGACATCGCGAAGCCGGTCGGCTGGACGACGCGGCGCCCGACGGGGCGGACCTGGGGTCCGCGCCGAGCCATGGCGGCACGGACGGCGTCGATGCCGCCGCGCCGCCATTCCTCGTAGAGGGTGTTCAGGTCCCAGCAGGCGGTCGCGGTGATCGAGACGGCGCGGGCGCCGGCGTGCCGGACGCGGCCGCGGACGACCAGCAGCCACGAGCCGAACACGGTCGCGGCGCAGCGCTCCTGCACCGACTCGAAGAACGCCAGGTCGACGGGGCCGGTGGAGTCGTCCAGCGTGGCGAAGATGATCCGCTGCCCGGACCGCACCGCCGGGGTCTGCGTCGCGACCTTCACCCCGGCGACCAGCACGTCCGATCCGGCGGGACGGCCGGGCAGCGCGGCGGCGCGGACGATCCCGAGGGCGTCGAGGAGCCCGTCGTAGAAGCCGAGGACGTGCCGGCTGACGTCCATGCCGAGGACGTCCAGCTCGGCCTCGACGATCTCGGCGGGCGTCATCGGCGGCAGCTCGCCGAGCGGGACGGGTTCGGCGAGGCCGGTCCCGGCGCCGGACGGGTCGCCGTCGCCGTCCTCGTCGCCGAGCGGCAGCTGCCCTTCGACCACGGCGGGGCCGGATCGGCGGGCGGTGGCGCGGTCGAGGGCGCCGACGCGGCACAGCAGGTCGCGGCGCGGCACCGGCTCGCCGCCGGGTCCGCCCGGGTACAGCCCGTCGAACGCCCCGGCGAGGACGAGCCGTTCGGCGGTCGGCCGCGAGACGCGGGCGCGGCGCCAGAAGTCGGTCAGCGACGCGTACGGCCGGGCGCCGACGATAGCGTCGACCTCGGCGTCGCTGATGCCCCTGACCTCGTTCAACGCGACGCGGATGCCGGTGGGGCCGCCCTCGGCGACGGGTTCGGCGTGCCAGTCCGGCGCGGACCGGTTGACGTCCAGCGGCAGGATCGGGACGCCGAAGTGCCGCGCGTCGTCCAGGATGACCCGCTTGGGGTACATGCCGGGGTCGTGGGTGAGGACGCCGGCGTAGAACGCGGCGGTGTGGTGCCGTTTCAGCCAGGCGGACTGGTAGGTCGGCAGGGCGAACGACGCGGCGTGCGCCTTGCAGAACCCGAACGCGCCGAACGCGGTGAGCGTCCGCCAGACGCGCTCGACGGTCGGCTCGTCGTAGCCGCGCGCCCGCGCCCTCTCGCGGAACCAGGCGCCGACGGCGGCCTGGCCGCGCTCCTGGTTCAGGCTGCGCCGCGCCGCCTCCGCCGTCGACAGCCCGCAGCCGGTCATCACGTCGAGGACGCGCAGCACCTGCTCGTGGAACACGACGACGCCGAGGCTCTCCCGCAGCGCCGGCTCCAGGTCGGGGTGCGGGTAGTCGGGCTCGCGGATACCGGCGCGGGCGTCCAGGAACGGCGACACCATGTCGGAGTTGACCGGTCCGGGGCGGAACAGCGAGATGTCGATGACGAGGTCGTCGAGGTTCCACGGCTGGAGCCGGCCGATCAGCTCGCGCTGGCCCGGCGACTCGATCTGGAAGCAGCCGAGCGTGCGGGACGTGCGGATCAGCGCGAAGGTGTCGGGGTCGTCGCGCGGGACGGCCTCCAGGTCGATCTCCTCGCCGGTGGTCCGCGCGACCTCGGCGACCGCGTGCGCCATCGCCGACTGCATCCGGACGCCGATGACGTCGAGCTTCAGCAGGCCCATCGCCTCGGCGTCGTCCTTGTCGAACTGGCTCATCGGGAACCCGAGCGCGCTCTGCTCGACGGGCACCCGGTCGCGCAGCGTCGCGTTGGACAGCAGCACCCCGCACGGGTGCATCGCGATGTGGCGGGGCAGGCCGTCCAGCCGCTCGGCGATGCGGAACAGCACGTCGAGGCGGCCCCGCGACAGGTTGCTCTGCCGCAGTTCCGGCAGGTCGCGCAGCGCGGCGCCGATCTGGCTCGCGCGGATCTGCGGGAACGCCTTGGCGATCGCGTCGATCTCCTGCGGCGGCAGCCCGACGGCGTTGCCGACGTCGCGGATCGCGCTGCGCGCCCGGTAGGTCTCCATCATCGACACGCATGCTGTGCCGTCGGCGCCGTACCGGTCGAACAGCGCCTCGTAGGCCTCCAGCCGCCGCGCCGACTCCACGTCGAGGTCGATGTCGGGCAGGCCCTCGCGGCTGTCGGCGAGGAACCGCTCCATGACGAGGTCGTGCCGGAGCGGGTCGAGGTCGCCGATGCCGAGCAGGTGGTTGACCAGGCTGCCCGCGCCCGACCCGCGGATCGCGCAGCGGATGCCGCGCGAGCGGATCAGCGCGGCGGCGTCGGCGACCGTGAGGAAGTACGGGGCGAGCCCCTTGCGGGCGATCACGCCCAGCTCGTCGGCGAGCCGCGCCCGCGCCCGCCGGGATCCGCCGAGCCCGCGCCGTGCCATCCCCTCCGCGCAGCGGGCGGCGAGCCGCGCCTGCGGGTCGCCGGTCACCTCGGGCAGGTGCACCGCGTCCATCCCCAGGTCGCGGCCCGGATCGAGGACGCACCGCTCCGACAGCCGCCGGGTCTCGGCGAGCAGCGCCTCGGCCTCGTCCGGGCCGCAGGCCAGCTCCGCGACCCGGCGCATCTGCGCCTCCGACTTCAGGTAGGCGTGCCCGGTGCGGTCGTCGAGGTGCCGGCGGTCCAGCGGGACGAGCCGCCGCGTCACGTCGAGCACCTGCGCCACCGGATGATCGGCCGGCTCCAGGTACCGGACGGCGTTGGCGAGCACCGCCGGCACGCCGGACTCCCGGGCGAGCGCGAGCATCCGCGCCGCGCGGTGCCCGTCGCCCACGTCGTGGTGGTCCACGATCTCGATCACCGTCTCGGCGGTCTCCCGCCACCGCGCCAGCAGCCGGGACGCCAGGTCGGGGCGGCGCGCCGCGACGGCCCGTCCCACGTCGGAGGCGGGCCCGAGCAGGACGACGAGCCCCTCGGCATGGGCGCCGACCATCTCCCGGGTCGCCACCGGACGGCCCCGCTCGCCCGCCGCGTGCGCCGCGGTGACGAGCCGGCACAGCGACCGCCACCCGGCGCGCCCCTCCGCCAGCACCACGACCCGCTCCCCGCCGCCCAGGTTCAGGTCGGCGCCGACGACCGCGCCGATCCCCGCGGCGCCGCATGCCCGGACGTGCCGGACCGCGCCGTACAGGCCGTCCCGGTCGGTCAGCGCGAGCGTCTCCAGGCCGAGATCGGCGGCACGCGCGGCCAGCGCGGCGGGCGGCGCCGCGCCGTACCGGAGCGAATACGCCGAAGCGACGTGAAGGTGCACGTCAATCCCATACCCGGGAGAGCAGCCAGGTGTCGGAGACCGCGTCGTAACGCAGCTCGTAGACCCCGATCTCCCGGTCCGGGGTCGCCTCGACCCGCCAGAACTCCCGCTCGCCGGTGGCCTCGCCGTCGGGATGCTGCTCCCGCCACCAGTCGCGGGTCGTGACCCAGTGCTCCAGCACCCGCCGGACGCGGTAGAGCCGGCCGCGCCAGACGAACCGGACCGGACGCCCGTCGCTGGTCCAGACGTCCACCGGGTCGCCGAACACGCGTGTCATCTGCCTCCCCCTCGTGCCCGCCGCACGGGGGAAGGAGCATGCGGCCGTTCGAACATACGTTCGCGGCCGAGTCTAGAGACCCCGCCGACCCGCAGGCAAGGCGGGGTCGGGCGGGCCCGCGCCGAGGACGATGCGGACCGGACCGGAGGCGGGTTCAGAGCAGGAGGCGGATGCGGTCGGCCACGGCCGGGGCGGCGGCGACGTCGGCCATGCCGCCGCCCGGCCACAGGTAGGACCAGCCGGCGCCGGTCGGGGTGGCGACGACCATGAGCCGCCGGCCGGCGCCCGGGCCGTGGACGCTCAGCACGCTCTCGCCGGGACCGGCGAGCCGGCAGGCCAGGCCGCGGGCCCGCAGTTCGCCCGCGAGGGCCGCCAGGTGCCGGCGACGCACCTCGGCGATCTCTCCTCCATCGAGTACAGACACCCGCATCAGCCGCCTCAGCATGGACCGGACCGTCCACCGGCGACCTTGGGCGATCGGGCGGCGACGGTTGGTGACCGGCTCTCAGGATGACCCGAACCGGCGGGCCGCGCAGCGGAAACGCCGAAGGTGGGACGGTGTTTTCCTGACCTGCGGCGATGGTCCGGAAGGGCGGCTCGGCAGGCTGTTGGCGGGTGCGCCAATCGGCCGCCGGGCGGCGCGCGCTCCCGGCGAGCGGAACCCGGTTCGGAACCGGAGGGTGCATCCGTGATAGAAGCCTCTCTGAGACGGGCGTCCGGCGCCCGTCCCCGGAGAAGGAGTCAGCCGATGACCGCCGCCCCCGCCGGCGATGATCCGGATCCCGCAGAGCGCGGCGAGGCCCGGGACCGCACCGGGCACGAGCTCGCCGGGCTGCGCGAGCGCAAGAAGCAGCGGACGAGGCTCGCGCTGGTCGACGCGGCCCTCGACCTGTTCCTCGCGCAGGGCTACGAAGCGACGACGATCGACGAGATCGTCGCGGCGGTGGAGGTGTCTCAGCGCACCTTCTTCCGCTACTTCGCCACCAAGGAGGACGTCGTCACGGGCTTCCTCGCCGAGCACGACCAGGTGCTGGAGGACGCGCTGGCGGCGCGGCCGCCGCAGGAGCGCCCGTTCGCCGCGCTGTTCGAGTCGCTGCGGGTGGTGCTGCGCACCATCGCCGGCGGCGATCCGGCCGACAGCGAGCGGTTCCGCCGGGTACGGCAGGTGATCGAGGCGACGCCGACGCTGATCTCGGCGCAGATGGCGCGGTACAAGGCCTCGGAGAGCAAGCTCGCCGAGGAGATCGCGCGGCGGGAGGGCGTCGACCCGTTCGCCGACCTGCGGCCCCGGATCGTCGTGGCGTTCTACTCGGCGGCGACGCGGGTCGCGTTCGAGGACTGCGCGCGGCAGGACATCTGGGATCCGGAGACGGTCGCGGCCCGGGTCGAGGAGGCGGTGGCGCTCGTCCACCGCACGATGCACGACTGGGTCTGAGCACGACCGGGTCTGACGGAATAGCCCGCCCGGGCCCCGGGTTCGGCGTTGTCGTAGGTTCCCGAACGGCAGGAGTGGAAATGCGCGCGATCGTCGTCTCCGCGAGCGGCGGCCCCGAGGTACTGGTGCCCGGCGAGCGTCCCGACCCGGTGCCCGGCCCCGGCGAGCTGCTCGTCGACGTGGCGGCGAGCGGCGTCAACTTCATCGACGTGTACTTCCGGACGGGCGCGTACGCGCAGCCGCTGCCGTACGTGCCGGGCGTGGAGGGCGCGGGGACGGTCGCGGCGGTCGGCGAGGGCGTCGCCGGCGTCGCGGTGGGCGACCGGGTTGCGTGGGCGAACGTGCAGGGCTCGTACGCGGAGAAGGCCGTGGTCCCGGCGGACGAGGCCGTGCCCGTCCCGGACGCCGTCGGCCTGGACGACGCGGCCGCCGCGCTGCTGCAGGGCATGACGGCGCACTACCTGACGCGTTCGGTGCACGAGGTGAAGCCCGGTGACACGGTGCTCGTGCACGCGGCGGCGGGCGGGATGGGCCTGCTGCTCACCCAGGTCTGCAAGGCTGCGGGCGCGCGCGTCATCGGGACCGCGTCGACGCCCGGGAAGATGCGGACGGCGCGGGACGCGGGCGCCGACGAGGTGCTCGGCTACGACGGCTTCGCCGACCGGGTGCGGGAGCTGACCGGCGGCGAGGGCGTCGCGGTGGTGTACGACGGGGTCGGCGCGCCGACGTTCGACGGCAGCCTGGCGAGCCTGCGGCGGCGCGGCGTCCTCGCGCTGTACGGCGCGGCGGGCGGGAAGGTGCCGCCGTTCGACCCGCAGCGGCTGAACGCGGCGGGATCGCTGTTCCTGACGCGGCCGACGCTGGTGCACTACACCGCGACCCGCGAGGAGCTGCTGGAGCGCGCCGCCGACGTGTACGGCTGGATCGCGTCCGGCACGCTGGAGCTGCGCATCGGGAAGCGGTACGACCTCGCCGACGCCGCGTCCGCGCACGCCGATCTGGAGGCGCGCCGCACCACGGGCAAGCTGCTCCTCATCCCCTAATGATGATCAGAGCGGTGCCGGCTCCCCTAACCTTTCCTCCATGACGACACAGACCGCCGAGCCTCTCGAACAGGACGAGCCGCGCGTTCTCGGTCCGTACCGCCTGCTCGGCCGGCTCGGCCGCGGCGGCATGGGCACCGTGTACCTGGCCGCCGAGCCGGACGGGCGCCGGGTCGCGGTGAAGGTCGTCAACCGCGAGCTGGCCGGGGAGCCGGCGTTCCTCGCCCGGTTCCGCCGGGAGGTGACCGCCGCGCGCCGCGTCCACCGGTTCTGCACGGCGCCGGTGCTGGACGCCGAGCTCGACCAGGACCCGCCGTACGTGGTCACCGAGTACATCGACGGCCCGAGCCTGGAGACCGCCGTCGCCGAGCGGGGCCCGCTGCCGGGCTCCGACCTGGAGGGCCTCGCCGTCGGGGTGGCGACGGCGCTCGCCGCGATCCACGGCGCCGGGATCGTGCACCGCGACCTCAAGCCCGCCAACGTCCTGCTGTCGGCCACCGGTCCCCGCGTGATCGACTTCGGCATCGCCCGCGCGCTCGACGCCGCCGACGGCCCGACCCGCACCGGCCAGTTCGTCGGCACCCCGTCGTACATCGCGCCCGAGGTGCTGCACGGCGGGCCGGTCGAGCCGGCGTCGGACGTCTTCGCCTGGGGCTGCGTCATCGCCTTCGCCGGGACGGGCCGCCCGCCCTTCCAGGGCGCGTCGGTCGCGGACACGTTCCGGCGGATCGGCGCCGAGGAGCCGGTGCTGGACGGCCTGGACCCGCGGCTGCGCGCCATCGTCGCGACCGCGCTCGCCAAGGACCCGCGCCGCCGGCCGACCGCCGAGCGGCTCCTCGCCCGGCTCGTCGGGCAGGAGAAGCCGGATCCGGCGCGGACCGCGGAGACGCTCTCGGCGACCTGGCGGCGTCCGGGCGAGGCCGCGCCGCCCCTTCCGCCGCCCGCGCCGGCGCCGGAGCCGTCGCCCGAGCCCGTCCCCGCGCCGGCCGCGGACGTCCCGGACCCGCGTCCCGCCGAACCGCCCGCGGCCTCGCCCGCGGCGCCGCCCGCCGGGCGGGCGCCCGCCGTCCCGCACCCGGCGACGTCCCCCGGCCGGGACGAGGAGACCGTCGTGGTCGACCTGCCGTTCCCGCAGGCGTGGCGGGGGCCGCGGCGCTGGTTCACGCTGCTGCGCGGGCTGCTGGTGATCCCGCACCTGGCGGTGATGCTGCTCATGTACGCCGTGCTGGTGGCCGTCATGCTGGTGAGCTGGCTGGTCATCCCGTTCACCGGCCGCTACCCGCGCGCGCTCTACGGCCTGGTCGTCGGCTGCCAGCGCTGGTCGAGCCGCGTCGTGGCGTACGCGTTCGGGCTGACCGGCGAGAAGATGCCGCCGTTCCGCACGCTGCCCCGCGCGCGCCGGTCCCGCTGACCCTCGCCGCCCGCGCGGCCCCTGAACCCGGCCGGTGCTTCGCGCGTCAGAAACGTCGGTGACCACTAGGGTGCTATCCGAAACCTCCCGAAAGAGCCGGAACCCCCTTCCCAGGAACTTCACACCATGACCACGCACGCAGGAGAGAACGGCGAGGCCCTGCGCCCCGAGGACCCCACCGGGCTCGGCCCCTACCGGCTGGTGGGGCGGCTCGGCCGCGGCGGCATGGGCACGGTCTACCTCGGCGAGGAGGCCGCCGGGCGGCGCGTCGCCGTCAAGGTGATCAACCGCGAGCTGGCCGGGGAGGCGCCGTTCCGCGACCGGTTCCGCCGCGAGGTGACGGCGGCGCGGCAGGTCCGCCGGTTCTGCACGGCGCCGGTGCTGGACGCCGAGCTCGACCAGGACCCGCTGTACGTGGTCACCGAGTACATCGACGGCCCGAGCCTGGAGACCGCCGTCGCCGAGCGGGGCCCGCTGCCGGGCTCCGACCTGGAGGGCCTCGCCGTCGGGGTGGCGACGGCGCTCGCCGCGATCCACGGCGCCGGGATCGTGCACCGCGACCTCAAGCCCGCCAACGTCCTGCTGTCGGCCACCGGCCCGCGCGTGATCGACTTCGGCATCGCCCGCGCGCTCGACGCGGCCGACGGCCCGACCCGCACCGGCCAGTTCGTCGGGACGCCGAACTACCTGCCGCCCGAGCTGCTGCGCGGCGAGCCGGTCGCCCCGGCCTCCGACGTGTTCTCCTGGGGCTGCGTCGTCGCCTACGCCGGGACGGGCGCGCCGCCGTTCGCCGGGAGCACCGTCCCGGAGATCTTCTACCGGGTCGCGCACGGCGAGCCGAGGCTCGACGGCCTCGACCCGGGCCTGCGCGACATCGTCGCCGCCGCGCTCGACAAGGACCCGCGGAACCGGCCGTCCGTCCAGGACCTGCTCGGCCGCCTGGTCGGCGCCGGGCAGACGCCGGACCCGGCGGTGCTCGCGCACACCGTCCAGGCGAGCTGGCACGGCGCCGGGACGGACCGGACCGCGCAGGCAAGGCACGCGCAGCCGGGCCCGTCCGCCCTGCTCGGCGCGGACGCCACCCGGCGCGACGCCCGCCCCGCCGGCGGCCCGGGCGCCGGCCTCGGCGGCCTGCCGAAGCGCCCGCTGGTCATCGCGGGCGCCGCCGTCGCCGCGCTGGCCGTCGTCGCCGCGGTCGTGGCGTTCACCGTGTTCGGCTCGGACGACCCGCCGGACAAGCTCGCCACCGTGTTCAGCGACGACTTCTCCAGCGAGGAGTCCGGCTGGAGCGGCGGCGTGTACGGCAACCAGTACGGCTACCGGGACGGCAAGTACTGGCTCGACGTCGACTCCTACAGCGCCACGCGCTCGCGGGACGTGCCCAAGGACCCCAAGGACGTCCCGGAGAAGATGCTGATGACCGTCACGGCCGCCGTCCAGCAGGGCGCGCCGGACGCGCACTACGGCATGGCGTGCCGGTCGGGCGCCGACGGCAAGCAGCAGTACACGTTCCTCGTCCGGCACGACGGCAAGGGCGCGACGCTCCGCAAGACCAGCGCCGCCCTCGGCTCCAAGGAGCTGGCCTCGCCCGACTCCGTTCCCGGCTTCGCCGCCAAGGGGCCGAACAAGGTGCAGGTCGCGTGCGAGGGCGAGGACGGCGGCAAGAAGGTCCGGCTGCGGCTGTGGGTGAACGGCGAGCAGGTCCTCGACAAGACCGACGGGGACCAGCCGCTGCCGAACGGCGGCGCGAAGCTGCAGATCGAGCGGGGCGGCAACCAGGCCGACA
Source organism: Actinomadura physcomitrii (assembly GCF_008923205.2). Classification (GTDB taxonomy): domain Bacteria; phylum Actinomycetota; class Actinomycetes; order Streptosporangiales; family Streptosporangiaceae; genus Spirillospora; species Spirillospora physcomitrii. The sequence goes on from NZ_WBMS02000022.1 coordinate 133,189, forward strand.
AGAGCGTCGTCGGCTTCGACGACTTCGACCTGTCCAAGATCACCGGCTGACGGCGCGCACCCGCCCGGCGCGGGGTCAGCGGTCGGCGGGCAGGTGGCCGGCGATCCAGCGGGCCAGCTCGGCGAACACCTCGCCGCGGGCGGGCTCGGCGGACAGCGTCAGGTCGTGCAGCCCGCCGTCGATCCGGACGAGGGTGACGTGCCGGCCGAGCCGGGGCGCCCACTTCGCCATGTGCGCGACGTCCAGCACGGCGTCGGCGCCGGTGACGTCCAGCGCCTTGCGGGTCGGCCGGACGCTGCGCGCCGACGCCATCACCAGCACGGGCACGTCGATGTCCAGGCCGCGGTGCGCGCGGAGCTGGCCGCGGCGGATCGCGGCGAGCCACGCCGCGCGCACCGGGAACCCCTCGATCGGCTTCCAGGCGAGGTCGAAGTCCCATTCGCCCTCGTGGTCGCGGTGGATGCTGCGCGGGTACCGGTCGGACACCCCGGCGGGCAGCGTCGCCTTCGGGAAGCGGGGCCGCAGCGCCCGCGCCAGCCCGGCGCCGATCGCGCGCATCGCCGGGGGCTCGTTGATGTCGAGGAACGGGCTGTTCAGGAACACCCCGTCGACCAGGCCCCGGCCCTTCGCCCGGTCGGCCCAGAGCGCGGCGATGAGCCCGCCGGTGGAGTGCCCGTTCAGCAGCAGCGTGTCATGCCCGTCGACGTCCCGGACGATCCGGACGGCCTCGTCGATCTCCGCGAAGTACTCCGTCAGGCTCTCGATGTAGTTCGGGGTCTGGTGCGGCCGCAGCGACCGCCCGTACTTGCGCAGGTCGAGGGCGTAGAAGTCGAAGCCGAGGCCGAGGTAGAAGTCGGCGAGGTGCGCCTGGAAGAAGTAGTCGACGAACCCGTGCAGGTAGAGCACCGCCCGGCGGGACGGCTCGGCGCCGCTGCGCCGGACGAGGGTGGCCACGACCTCGCCTTCGGCGTCGCGTCCCATCGGCAGCTCGATCGCCTCGTATCCGGGACCGAGCACGTCCTCCGTCACGTCCTCTGTCACGTCCACCGCGCCTCCTTCGCCGTGCCACCGCCGGACCGCCCGTCCCACAGCGTACGGCCAGGTCCGCCGCACCCGGACGCCCATATTCGGCCGACCGATTTACGAGTCACAGTGGTCCCAAAGTCCCCTAAGGTGAGTGACGACCCCGTCACGGGTCGCGACCCCCGGCAGCGGACACGGAACCAGGAGCGATGACCGACACCACTGACGACCGCTCGACCCGGCTGCGGACGGGACTGCGCCGCCGCCACATGACGATGCTCGCCGTCGGCGGCGCGGTGGGCGCGGGCCTGTTCGTCGGCAGCGGCGCCGTGATCGGCACCGCCGGGCCCGCCGCCGTGATCAGCTACGCCGTGGCCGGCGTGCTGGTGCTGTGCGTGCTGCGCGCGCTCGGCGAGATGGTGGTCGCGCGGCCGGTCGCCGGGTCGCTCGCCGAGTACGCGCGCATGGCGCTCGGCCCGTTCGCCGGGTTCACGATCGGCTGGCTGTACTGGTACCTGTACGTCATCCTCGTCGGCGCGGAGGCGACGGCCGGGGCGGCGATCCTGGCGGGCTGGATCGACCTGCCGGAGTGGTTCCTCGCCGCGGTACTGCTGGTGGTGATGACGGCGGTCAACCTCGTCTCGGTCCGCTCGTTCGGCGAGTTCGAGTTCTGGTTCGCCTCGATCAAGGTCGCCGCGATCCTGGTGTTCCTCGTGCTCGGCGTGCTCTGGGTCGCCGGCCTGTGGCCCCACTCCCCCGGCGGCCTGGACGTGCTCACCGGGCACGGCGGCTTCGCCCCCAACGGCGTCAAGGCGATCTTCACCGCGATCGTGGCGGTGATGTTCGCCTTCGGCGGCACCGAGATCGTCACGGTCGCCGCCGCCGAGAGCGCGGAGCCCGGCCGCGCCGTCGCGAAGGCCACCGGCAACGTGCTGTACCGCGTCGCGCTGTTCTACGTGCTGTCCATCCTGCTCGTCGTGTCGATCCTGCCGTGGAACGACGCGAAGGTGCTGACCAGCCCGTTCGTCAGCGCGCTGGACCGGCTGGACGTGCCCGCCGCCGGCACGGTGATGCAGGCGGTGATCCTCACCGCGGTGCTGTCGGTGCTGAACTCGGCGATCTACGTCTCGTCCCGGATGCTGTACGTGCTGACCCGGGACGGCGACGCGCCCGCCGGGCTGGTGCGGCTGAACCGGCGCGGCGTCCCCGTCCGCGCGATCCTGCTCGGCACGGTCGCGGCATGGGCCGCGGTCATCGCCTCGTACACCTCGCCCGACCAGGTCTTTAAATTCCTGATGAACTCGATCGGGGTCATTCTGGCGTTCGTCTACCTGGCGATCATGTGCTCGCAGCTGCGGCTGCGCGCCCGGCTGCGGCGCGAGGACCCGGGCGGCCTCACCTACCGGATGTGGCTGCACCCGTACCTGTCGTGGCTGGTCATCGCCGCGCTGCTGGCGGTGCTGGTGTCGATGGCGTTGCTGCACGCGCAGCGCTCGCAGCTGATCGCCTCGCTCGTCAGCCTCGCCGTGGTCGCCGCCTGCTACCCGCTGCGCGCCCGGTTCGGCCGCAAGCCGCCCGTCGCGGCGCCCCGGACCCTCACGAAGGCGCCCCCTTGTTCAGCGGACTCCTAGTCCTTCCTGCCGGTCGCGGCGATGGTGACGCCGAGGCCGATCATCATGAGGCCGCCGGTGCCGCCGATCGCGGCGAGCCGGCGCGGCGACCGGGCGAACCAGCTGCGCGCGGCGCCGGCGGCCAGCCCCCAGCAGCTGTCGCACAGCAGCGCGATCACCACGAAGATCAGCCCGAACACCAGCATCTGCAGCGGCACGTGCCCGCGCCCGCGGTCCACGAACTGCGGCAGCACGGCGGCGAAGAAGACCGTCGTCTTCGGGTTGGTGACCCCGACGACGAAGCCCTGCCACAGGTCGCGGGCGCGGCTGCGGCCGGGCGCACCGTCCGCGCCGCCGATCGCCGCGGTCAGCGACCGGCGGCGCCGGAACGCCTGGACGCCGAGGTACACCAGGTACGCGGCGCCCGCCAGCTTCAGCGCGGTGAACACCACGACGGACCGTTCCACGACCGAGCCGATGCCGAGCGCGACGGCGGCGACCAGCGCCGCCGCGCCGATCTCGTTGCCGACGACGCTGGTCAGCGCGGTGCCACGGCCGTGCGCGAGGGCCCGCCCGACCACGAACAGCACGGTCGGGCCGGGGATCAGGATGATGGCGAGGGCCATCGCGGAGAAGGCGAGCAGGTGTCCGGTCGACATCATGGTCGAACAGTACGCACCGGACATCCCGCCCGCCCACCGGTTTTCACGCCGCCTCGACCCGCCAGGACGCGCCGGCCGCCGCCAGGAAACCGAGGAGGTCCGCCGGGTCGAACGCCTCGGCGGGCGCGCGGGTGCCGGCGGGCGCCCCGTCCGCGACGAGCCGCCGGGCGCCCTCGACCGCGAGCACCGCGGTGGTCCCGTACGCGTCGGTCCCGGTGACCTCGCCGCGCACGGTCCGCCCGGACCGGTCCGACGCCTCGGCCAGCATGAACCACCGGGCGGCCGCGCGGGACGCCTCGTCCGGCCGCTCCGGGACGGTCTCCACGACCTCGGCGGTCAGGCCCCCGAACAGCGCGGCGACCTCGGCGCGGATCGCGCCCCGGACGCGCCGCGCCCGCACGTGGCGCGGGACGGTGACGACGCCGGGCAGCGCGAAGGAGGCGACCTCGACCTTGTCCGGCTCGCCGGGCAGGGCGATCGAGCTGCTCGGCCGCGAGCTGGACGGCGGCACGCGGCACGGCGGCGACGCCGCGCTGCCCGCGCTGCTGGACCTCCTGCAGCTCTACATGGTGCGCGCCTGGTACGAGGACCGTCCGGCGGGCGAGGCGACGGGCTGGGCGGCGGCGCTGCGCGATCCGGCGGTCGCGGCGGCGCTGCGGGGCGTCCATGACGAACCGGGCCGACCCTGGACGGTCCGGACGCTGGCCGAACGGGCCGGCCTGTCCCGCGCCGCGTTCGCGCGCCGTTTCACCGCCACGGTCGGCTCGTCTCCGCTGGCGTACGTGACGTGGTGGCGGATGACGGTCGCCGCGCGGCTGCTGCGCGACACCGACCTGCCGCTGCGGGCGGTCGCAGAGCGGGTGGGGTACGCGTCGGAGTTCGCGTTCGCGAAGGCGTTCAAGCGGGAGCTCGCGGCGGCGCCGGGCCGGTTCCGGGAGGCGGCGCGGGGAGATGACCGGCCCTGGCCGGAGGAATGATCGTGACGTAGCCCACATTCGCGACATACGTTGATCGCATGTCCGCTCCCGCGTCCGCCGCGTCCGGGCCCGTCGACGCCGGCGCCGCGGACGGCCCGGCACCGGTGGCCTGGAGGCCCGTGCTGCTGATGGCGGGGGGGCTCGGCGCGCTGCTGCTCGCGGTCGCCGCCCGCTACGGCCACCACCGCGACGAGCTGTACTTCCGCGTCGCCGGACGGCACCTGGCCTGGGGCTACCCGGACCAGCCGCCGCTGCTGCCGCTGCTGACCCGCGCCGCGACCGCGGCGTTCGGCGACACGCTGGTGGCGCTGCGCGTCCCCGCCGCCGTCTTCGCCGCGGCGGGCGTCGTGGTCGCCGCGCTGGCGGCGCGGGAGATGGGCGGCGGGCGCCGCGCCCAGCTCCTCACCGCCGCCTCCTACGCGGTGTGCCCGTTCGCGGTCGCGGTCGGCCACAGCTTCTACACCGCGACGCTCGACCTGCTGCTGTCGACGGCGCTGGTGTGGCTCGTCGTCAGGTGGGTGCGGACGTCCGACCAGCGGATGCTGCTCGCGGCCGGCGCGGTCGCGGCGGCGGCGCTGAACGTCAAGTACCTGGCCGGGTTCCTGCTCGCCGCGATCGTCGCCGGCCTGCTGATCTCCGGGCCCCGGGACTTCCTGCGCCGCCCCATGCTCGCCGCCGGCGCCGCCGTGGCCGTGGCGGCGGTGGTGCCCGGGCTGGTGTGGCAGGCCCGGCACGGCTGGCCGCAGATCGACATGGCCGGGGAGATCGCCGACAGCGGCGACTTCGCCGGACGGCCCGGCTTCATCCCGTTCCAGATACTGATGACCGGAATCGTGCCGTCCTGGCTGTGGATCTACGGGCTGTGGCGGACGTACCGGTCGGACGCCCTGCGCCCGTTCCGCTTCCTCGGCCACGCCTACCTGCTGCTGAACGTCCTGTTCATCGCGACCGGCGGCAAGCCGTACTACCTCGCCGGGCTGTGGGCGGCGCTGTGGGCGGCCGGCGCCGTCGAGGTCGAGCGGCGCGGCGCCCCGCGCGGATGGGGATGGGCGGCGACCGTCCCCGCGTACGCGGTGACGGCGGTGTGCAGCGTCGCACTGACGCTGCCGATCTACCCGGTGAAATGGCTGGCCGACACGCCGCAGCCGGTCATCAACGCCGACTCCGCCGAGACCGTCGGCTGGCCCCGCTTCGCGCACGAGATCGCACGCGTCTACCGGGCGCTGCCGCCCGGCGAGCGCGCCAAGGCCGTGATCGTGACGGGCAACTACGGCGAGGCCGGCGCGCTCGACCGCTACGGCCCGAAGCTCGGCCTGCCCCGCGCCTACAGCGGCCACAACGGGTTCTGGTACTTCGGCCGGCCGCCCGACACCGGAGGCCCCACCATCGTCGTCGGCCCGGACACCGTCGCCGACGGCGCCCGCCTGCGCCGCTACTGGGCCGATGTCCGCCCGGTGAGCCGCATCGACAACGGCGTCGGCCTCGACAACCAGGAACAGGGCAAACCGGTATGGGTGTGCCGGGGGCAGCGCGCGCCCTGGTCACGGCTCTGGCCCGATTTCAAGACCCTCGGCTGACCTCTCCGAACGCGGTCAGGCGTGGATCTCCCAGCCGGATGCGCGGCGGACCAGCAGGTCATGGGTCAGCAGGCTGCCCGCTGGGACGTCCCACGCCGGGTCGGAGACGCCGTCGCCGCGGTTCTCCGCCCACACCTGGCCGACCGCCCAGCGCAGCTTGTCGACACCGTCCGGGTGCCCGGTGCCGGACGCCACGAACACGTCCCGCGCGGGGGCAGCGACGACCAGGTCGCCGTCCACGTCCTGCGCGAGCTTGTCGAGGAACCCCTCGTCCAGCAGCAGCGCCGCCTCCAGGCCGCCCCGCCGCGCCGGCGCGCCCATCGGCCCCGGCTCGCCGAGCGTCACCGTGACCGCCCGCACGTCCGGATACCAGCTGAGCCCGAGCTCCGGCCTGCGGTCCCGCAGGTTGATCACCGCGTGGCGGCGCAGGTCACCGGCCGCGACGCCGAGCTCCGCGCAGTGCCGCGGCGCCACATGCTCGTACCGGCGGCCCGCCACCGCCGACTCGTCCGCGATCTCCAGCGCGTAGGTGACGTACAGGTCGCCGGCGAACGCCTCGCGGACCGGCTCCTCGTCCGGCGGCAGCGGGAACTCCAGCTGGATCTCCGCCGGAACCCGCGCCTTCATCAGCGGGACGATGAGACCCGACCGCTCCTCGGTCACCGACATTCCTCTCGTATCAATTGCATTGCCCTTGGCGTCAGGCGCTGGAGCGCCTTCCTTCGGCGGGCGATGCGTGCGATCGCAGCATCGCTCCGACTCGCCCAGGGGCTCGCTGCGCGATCGGATTCTCGCAAGCTCGAATCCGGCTTCGCACGCGATCGCAACGCTGAGGTCGTTGGGCCCCGAGCTTAGTACGGGTGCGGGGCGGGCGCGTTCGCGCGCGTGGTGCGGGTGTGATCGGGTGGGGGCGGTGGGTAGTGATCACGTCGGAGATGCTGAAATGGGACAAGAAGCGGATCGCGGAGCGCGTCGACGAGCTGCTCGAACTCGTCGACCTCGATCCCGCCCAGTACCGCGACCGGTATCCGCGCGAGCTGTCCGGCGGCCAGCAGCAGCGCGTCGGCGTCGCACGGGCGCTCGACTCCGACCCGCCCGCCATGCTGATGGACGAGCCGTTCGGCGCCCTCGACCCGATCACCCGCGGGAACCTCCAGGATTCGCTGCTGCGGCTCCAGGAGGAGCTCGGCAAGACGATCGTGTTCGTCACGCACGACATCGACGAGGCGCTCAAGCTCGGCGACCGCATCGCGATCCTCGACAAGGGCTCGCGGGTCGCGCAGTACGCGACGCCGCAGGAGATCCTGCTGAACCCGGCCGACGCCCACGTCGAGCAGTTCCTCGGCGGCGGGCAGGCGATGCGGCTGCTGCAGTTCAGCCGGGTCGCGGACGTCCCGCTGCAGGACGTGCCGCACGCGCGGACCGGGGACGACGCGGCGGACGTCCGGCGCCGGATCGGGGGCAGCCGTCGCGGCGCCGATCCGGGCCCGCGACACCTTCCAGCAGGCTCTGGAGACGCTGATCCAGATCGAGCACGAGCGGGTGCCGGTCGTCGGGCCCCGCGGCGTGTACCGCGGCACGGTCACCCTCGGCACCCTGCAGAACGCGATCAAGGACAGGAAGGACGCGCGCGGGCCCGGCGGCGGCCCTCGTGAGCGGCGGCGCACCGCCCGCCGCCGCGGCGCCGTCCGAGGAGGCGCCGGCGGAGGACCCGGGCGCCGCCGGCGAGCCGCGCGAGTCGCTGCACACCCCGACCGGGCGGTCCTGGCGGGCGTGGCTGGAGCCGGTCGCGATCGTCCTGATCGGCGCCGCGTGGCCGCTGTACGTGGAGAACTCCAACCTCGACAGCATCGCCCGGCGCAGCCTCGCGACCCGGTCCGTCGGGCAGAAGACGTGGGAGCATATCGAGCTGACCGTCGTGTCCACGCTCGCCGTGCTGGTGATCGCGATCCCGCTCGGCGTCCTGCTGAGCCGCACGTGGGCGCGGCCCGCGACGCCGTTCGTGCTGGCGGTCGCCGACATCGGGCAGTCCGCGCCCGCGATCGGCGTCGAGCTGCCCCTCGCCGTGCCGGTGATCCTGGCCGGGATCCGCACCACCTGACGGACGCGACGATCCGGGTCACCTCGAAGGAGCTCACCGAGCAGATCATCCTCGGCAAGATCGCGGTGCTGGCGCTCACCGCCGCCGGCGCGAACGCGGTCGACCACACCAACGTGCAGGGCAGCGTCACCGCCCGCAAGTCCATCACCAGCGGCGACAACGACCTCGCCTGGGAGTACACCGGCACCGGCTGGATCACCTACCTCGGGCAGGAGAACCCGATGGCCGACCCGCGGAAGCACTTCGAGGCCGTCCGCGACCTGGACATGAAACGCAACCACATCACCTGGCTCGCGCCTCCGGCGCCGCTCAACAACACCTATGCGATGGCCGTCACGACCGCTGACCAGAAGCGATTCGGGCTCACCGGCCTTTCCGACATGGCGAAGGTGCCGGAGGGTCAGCGGACGTTCTGCGTCGACCCCGAATTCTTCACCCGCAACGACGGGCTGCGCGGAATGCTCAAGGCGTACGGGCTGTCCTACGGGTCGAGCGTTCCCGCCACGAACGTGCGGCAGATGTCGTCGGGCGTCGTCTACAACGCCACGTCGAGCGGGAAATGCACGTTCGGCGAGGTGTTCACCACCGACGGCCGCATCCAGGCGCTCCACCTGTACGTCCTCGGCGACGGCAGGCACTTCTTCCCTAACTACAACCCGGCCATCACCGTCCGCGACTCGGTGCTGCGGGCGCATCCCGAACTCACCGGCCTCTTCGCGAAGATCAGCCCGAGACTAACGACCGGCGTCATGCGGAACCTCAACAGCAAGGTCGACGTGAACGGCGACGACCCGGTGCTCGTCGCGCGCGACTGGATGCGCGAGCAGGGGCTCGTCAAATAGCCGGCGCACCGCCCGGCGGCACCACCGGCAGGCCGTCCGGCGCGCCCTTCTCGATGAGCCTCCACACGGCGCCTGTGTCGAGATGCTCCTCGACGAGGTCGCCGAGCGCGTCGAATGTCGCCTCCCTCAGCGCGGCGAACGATACGTCCGGCGCAGGCGTGAAATCCCGCCCGGCCGTTTCCGCGACGTCCTTCAAAAAGGCCCGGCGGAACCCGTCGTTCTCCATGGCGCCGTGCCAGGTCGTCCCCCAGACGGCGCCCACGCGGCACCCGTCGAGAAAAGGCTCGCCGCCTTCCACGGACACGACGCCGTGGTGGATCTCGTAGGCCTCGACATTCTCACCATAGGCGCTCCCCCGTGGCCGCCCGAGCGTCTTGCCGCTTTCGAAGACGACGTTCGTGGGCAGCAGGCCGAGCCCTTCGACGAGCCCGGTGCCCGATTCGACGCGGTCCTCGATCCGCTCCGCGAGCATCTGGTGGCCGCCGCAGATGCCGAGCACCGGACGCCCCTCCCGGGCCCGCCGCACGATCTCGTCGGCCATTCCGCGCTCGCGCAGCCACGCCAGGTCGCTCACCGTCGCCCGCGTCCCCGGCAGCACGACGAGATCGGCCTCCGCGAGGTCCCCGGCACCGGCGGCATAGCGCACCACGACGCCCGGCTCGCACGCCAGCGCGTCCAGGTCGGTGAAATTCGAGATGCGCGGGAACCGCACGACCGCGATTCGCAGCGTCTGCCGCCCGAAAGGCGCGGCGGCGCCGGGACGCGGCGCGTCCAGCGCGAGGGTGTCCTCCGAATCCAGATAAAGGCCGAGCGTCCAGGGCAGCACGCCCAGCACGGGACGCCCGGTGAGCCGCCGCAACTGCTCCAGGCCCGGTTCGAGCAATTCCTTCGCGCCCCGGAATTTGTTGATGACGAATCCCGCGATGAGCGCCTGATCGGCCGGCTCCAGCAGCGCGACCGTCCCGAACAGCGACGCGAAGACCCCGCCGCGGTCGATGTCCCCGACCACGACGACCGGCAGGTCCGCCATTCTCGCCAGCCCCATGTTGACGATGTCGCCGGCCCGCAGATTGATCTCCGCCGGGCTTCCCGCGCCCTCGCAGACCACCACGTCGTACTCGCTCCGCAGTTCCTCCAGGCTCTCCTTCACCACGCCGCGGAGCCATTCCTTGTGGTCGCCGTACTGGAGCGCGTCCACCTCGGCGACCGGCCGGCCCAGCACCACGACCTGGCTGCGCCGGTCGCTGCCCGGCTTCAGCAGCACCGGGTTCATCACCGCGCGCGGCTCCACCCCGGCCGCCTGCGCCTGCATGTACTGCGCCCGGCCGATCTCGGCGCCGTCCGCCGTCACCATCGAGTTCAGCGACATGTTCTGCGCCTTGAACGGCGCCACCTTCACGCCCCGCCGCGCCAGCCACCGGCACAGCCCGGCGGTCACCACGCTCTTGCCCGCGTCGGACGTCGTCCCCGCGACCAGCAGCCCGCTCATCGAAGCCCCCACACCAGCGCCGCCGCCGCGAACGTCACCGCAGCCGACAACCGCACCGCCCGGCCTATGTCGAGAACCTCGGGCGCCCGCCCGTCCCCCATTTCGGGCCGATGCTCCACCGAACCGCCGTACGAATTCGTCCCGCCCAGCCGGACGCCCAGCGCCCCCGCGAACGCGGCCTCGCACCGTCCCGCATTCGGACTCGGATGGTTGCCGCCGTCCCGCCGCAGAACCCGCCAGGCACGCCCTCCCGAACACAGGACGACGAGCATTCCCGTCAGCCGCGCCGGAACCCAGTTCGCCGCGTCGTCCAGCCGCGCCGCCGCCCATCCGAACCGCTCATAGCGCGGATTCCGATAGCCGACCATCGCGTCCAGAGTGTTCACGGCCCGATACGCCAGCAGCCCCGGAATGCCGCCCACCGCCCCCCACACCAGCGGAGCGATGGCCGCATCCGACGTGTTCTCCGCCACCGATTCCACGGTCGCCCGAGCCAATGCCGCCTCGTCCAGGCCCTCGGGGTCCCGCGCGCACAAATGCGAAAGCCGCCCCCGCGCCGCCTCCAGATCACCGTCCTTGAGAACCCGCTCCATGGCGAGCCCTTCACGCCCCAAAGACGTCCCGCCCAGAACCGCCCACGTGGCGGCCGCCGTGACCGCGACTCTCAACGGCCCCCGCGCCACCCGCTCCAGCAGAACCCCCGAAACCACGGCACCGCCCACCAGAACCCCGGCATAGGCGACGCCCGCCGCCCGCGAGTCCCGATAGGCGAGCCGCTCGAACCGCGACGCCAGCCGCCCGAATCCCGCGACCGGATGCCCTTTCCGCGGATCGCCCAGCAGCGCGTCGAGCGCCACCCCGAGAACCAGCCCCTCAGCAGAGCCTCGCATCAAGCTCATCCCAGTGACGCTCCAACCAGTCCTGCGCCCGCCGGATCCGCGGGCCCGCCCCACCCTGCCAGATCCGCGCCCAGCCGCCGCCTCCGGCCGCCCTCGCCCGCATCGCCTCGTACGACCGCTCGAACCGCACCCGCGCCGCCGGCAGCACCTCCCGCCGCAACTCCCGGTCCAGCCCGTACGCGTCGCAGAAGATCCGCACCCGCCGCGCGACGTCCGCCCCGTAGAGCAGCGCGTCCCGGTCCGCCGGATCGGCGATCGGCGCCCAGTGCCGCAGCGCCGTCACCACGTCGTACAACCGCGTCGTCGGCCGCGCCAGATCGAAGTCGATCAGCGCGGCCGGCATCCCACCCCGGAACACCACGTTCTCCGGCGTCACGTCGCAGTGCCCGATCAGCTCCGGAGGCCCGTCCAGGTTCGACGCCTCCCGATCCCAGCCCCCGTCGGGCACCCCGTACGAGACGACCGCGTCGTGGTAGCGCCGCAACAGCATCCCGACGCCCCGCAGCGCGTCCTCCGACACCGCGTACTCCGGCAGCGGCCGGTGCGGCACGTCCCCTTCCACCCAGCTGAGGACCTCGCGCCCGCGCCCGTCCACCCCGAGCACCCGCGGCGCCCCGTCGAACCCGGCCTCTTCCAGGTACCGCAGCAGCCCGTGCACCGCCGCACTGTGCGCCCGAAGCGGCCTGCGCACCGTGTTCCCCACCCGCACCACGCCCTCCGTCACGTCCCCGCCGGAGAGCGGCACCTCAATGTCCACCGCCACAGCACCCCAAGATATGACCCTTCGCCCACCGCCGCGTCCCGACGCGTCCCCTGGTGGCACCGTTATGGATGTGGAGCCGGAGGACGCTCAGCCTTACACTGTGTCCCGGCGTCCCGCCGGGCCGCCGAGCGCCCGTAGCTCAGCTGGATAGAGCATCGGTCTTCTAAACCGACGGTCGCGGGTTCGAATCCTGCCGGGCGCGCCACCCCTGACCTGCACAAACGCGTGCTTACACAGCAAGATCCACACCCGGAATATCGGGGTGTTAGCTCCATGTTCGCTCGGATGTCGCCACCGTGTCGCCGCGCCCACCGACCCGCGTGGCCAGCCCGCATCATCGCCTGGTTCAGGAAGGGTTCTTTCTAAGCGCGCCCGCGCCCGGTTCTGCTACGCACGGATCCACCTGATGCTGGGAGCAGCCAACTGAAGTCCAGGGGCCGATTGCTCTCACCAAAGGTCCCGGCTGTAAAGTTGAGGCCGGTCCACAGCGCCTCCGCTCTCCTGTGGGCAGGCGCGGTCGCTGCTGCGGGGCTTCTCGCACGTCAGGCAGTGCACCGGGTCGGCCCACTCGCCGGGATTGACCTTGAAGCCAGTCCCCCGAGCTTCGCGCGGCGGGGCCAGTCCTCGGCCATCACCGTCTGGACCCGGTCCAGGACCGCCCGCACGTGCGCCTCGTCTTAGGGGGTGTCCAGGCCGGGTACCGCGTCCGGGTCGTCCGCCTCGCTCGGCCGCGGGTAGCGCGGGCTGGTGGCGTCATCGGTCATCGTGGAGCTCCTCGTCTGCATGAGTCGGGTCGAGCCCGGCTGCGATGGCCGCGGCGGGGGTGAGGGTCCACCGCTCAGTCATGCCGAGTTCCGGGGCGATGTACCCGGCGATGCCGATGCCGGCGCGGGTGACGGTGACGGCCCGCGCGGACCCGGCGGCGGCGCCGCGGCGCAGCGCCGGGCACACCGCGGCCAACGGCGCTGGCGTCCCGCAGGTCTGGCAGAGCCACGCCTGCTGCGCGCGGGCCAGGCGGGCGCCATGCACCAGGTTCCACAGCGGCCCGGCCGCCGCGGTGACCGGGGTGACCCACAGCACCGCGATCGCACCGTGGCGTGGGTCGCGGTGCAGCGGGCGGGGCCACCCGGCCGGGCACAGGTCGCTGGCGCCGGCGGCGACGGCCCGGTCCAGCGCCCGCCAGATCGGCACGGGCACGGCCAGCGAGCTGCACCGCCAGTTCCCGCAGCACAGCTGCCCGGTCGCCGGATCCAGCAGCCGCGGCTTACCGCAGTCCGAGCACGGCAGATCCGCGCATGGCACGTCCGGCCTGACCGCGACCGTGCGCGCTTCGGCCAGCGCGTCCGCGGTGGTCGGTTCGGGGGACGTCATGGCGGCTCCCATCATCATCTCGCGCGCTTGGCGCGCGTGCGGGTCACTCGGCCGGGTCACTCGGCTCGGGCTGCGCGTTCGAGGGCCTGCGCACGTTCGGGGGCGGAACCGAGCTGTTCGCGCACGGCCGCGGCGTTCGCGCGCGTCTTTCAGCGCGGCCGCAACTCGGCAGCCCCGCAAGGTGCCGCGGTCGACCTCCGGTTCGGCGCCGGGGGCATGGGTCTCGTGGTCGGTTCCGCCGCGCGTCCGGTCCCGCAGGCCGCTGCCGGTGGTTCAGGATTGGGGGCGGGAGGCCAGGTAGCGGGGGAGGTGGTTGTCGCAGCAGGCCCACAGGGTGCCGGACTTGTCGGTGACGGTGTACTTGGGGTCGTCGGTGCAGGGGTTGGTCTTGTCGCCGCCGCCCCAGGTGCAGCGGGTGTAGCTGGCCTGGCCGGGGTGGAAGTGTGCGTCGCGGTCGTAGTCGGTGACGGTGCTGGCGGGCGGGCGCAGCCCGGTGCGGTCGCCGACCTCGACGACTTCGTCGGCGCCGAACGCGCGGCTGGCGCCGGACGGGCTCAGGCCGGCGGCCTGCCCGAGGGCCTCCAGGGTGTAGGGGCGTGGGGTGACGTAGGCGCGGCCGTAGGCGAGCAGCAGCCGGATCTGCGCGTCGGCGTGGGCCTTGACCGCATCCATCTCTTCGATGGTGGCCAGCAGCGGGTCGAAGCCGGGGCCGTTGCCGTCCCAGGCGGCCTCCAGGTTCGCCACGAACGCGGCGCGGGCTTCGTGGACGTCGGCGATGGCGGCTTCGAGTGCCTCGGGTGAGGTCTGGTCGCGGTCGGGAGCGGTCGGCATCGGGTGGCGGATCGCGGCGAGGTCGTTCAACAGGTCACGAGAACTCATACGAGAATCATGCACAAGATTTTGAATGAGTACAAGTAGATTGTCCGGAGTCAAACACCGGATATTGCTGCTCCAGGGTGACCTCACCAGGCAGCCCGCGGCGCGCAGCAGGTTGTGGGTGATGGCCGCGCAGGTCAGCCAGGCCGCGTTGGCGGCGAAGTGCCCGGACGGCAGGTGCGCCACAGGCCCGTCGGTGAGGTCGGCGAAGGTCTG
>NZ_WBMS02000023.1:0-83623 GCF_008923205.2 Actinomadura physcomitrii
CCCCGGCGGCCAGCCGCTCGGCGACCTGCGGGAGGCGGTGGCGTTGCCGGGCCAGGGTGAGGCGCTCCTTGGCGCGGCTCTCCCGCATCCCCAGCCGGGACCGCAGCCACGCCCGCGTGGAGGGATATCCCCACCGGGCCTGCTCACCGGCGGCGTCGACGCGGCCGATGAATCCGGCCAGCGCGCTTTCCTGCATATCGGATGCGGCGGCGAGGGTTTCGGTGAGTTCCAGGCAGACGGCGGCCGAGTCGGGTGCTTCGCGTTGGGCGAGTTCAGTGGCGATGACCGAGAGCGCGTTCACCAATTGTGTGGTGGACGCGGCCTCAAGGTCGACCGTCACTGAATGCATACCTGAATACTACCCGATGTGACCGGCATTTGCGAGTGGAAAGCGGCGATCGGGGGCCAGATATTTCGTCGCTTCGTGGGCCGGTCGACCGATTGGGCGACCCTTCTTGAATATGTTTCATGTTGGTTTTTCCATCGACGCGGGGGGTGGGCCGCTCGATTGTTGGTTGTCTTGGTTGGTTGCGGAGGGGGGTGGTGGGGTGGCGCGACCCGGGGGCGGGGGGGGGGGGGGGGCCCCCGGGGGGGGGGGCAGGCGGAGCCTGCCCCTATCACCTGCCCAGGGGCCGCAGAGGCTCCAAAGTCCAGGGTGGACGAAGTCCATCGCGTAGCGACGCCGAAGGCGCCCTTGACTTTGGAGGGGCGGCCCCGTACGCAAGCGCCACCCCACCACCCGAACACCCCTCTTGCCAATCAAGCAACACCCTCTTGAATTTTCTACCTGACACACCTGGCCAAGTCTTCCCTGGATTGAAGCCAAAAAACCCGGTCCGTCTAGCTTTATTCGTATGAGTCTTGATCTCGCAACCGCGCCGATACGACCTGCCAGACCAATGCAGCCGCGGCCACTGAAATGCCAGGACCGGGACCTGGAAAGGTGAGACAAGAGCCACGTCGGCCCAATCATCAGCTCGGGTACGAGCGGGCTGGCCTGATCAGCGGTTGAGCGGCCCTGGAGGTGGCTGTTCGTGGTCCGGTATGAGGCGCGGGGCGAGGACGCCGCCCGTCGTTCATGCCCAGGGCATTGGCGTACAGGTCGCGCTTGCGTTTCGGCGGCTGCGGGAGACGCTCGGCAAGGCCGGGTTCATGCTCGCCGACGGCGTCCGGATACGGCGTTCACGGTCGGCCTGTGTTGACGGTCGGCCTGTGTTGACGGTCGGCCTGTGTTGACGGTCGGCCTGCGTTGACGGTCGGCCTGCGTTGACCGGCGACTACGACGCCGTCACCGCCGAGTGTGCGGCGCGCGATCGTCGTCCGGTCGGGGTCGACGCCTGAAGGGTGCTTCCTGGGGATCGAGGGGGAGCCGTGCTGCGGCGGCTCAGAACAGCGTGCCCTCGTGCTCGATGCCGCGGAGCGCGTCGTAGTCGAGGGTGACGCAGTTGATGCCGCGGTCCGTGGCGAGCACGCGGGCCTGCGGTTTGATCTCCTGCGCCGCGAAGATCCCGCGGACCGGCGCCAGGTGCGGGTCCCGGTTCAGCAGCTCCAGGTACCGCGTGAGCTGCTCGACGCCGTCGATCTCGCCGCGCCGCTTGATCTCGACGGCGACGGTGGCGCTGTCGGCGTCCCGGCACAGGATGTCGACGGGGCCGATCGCGGTCGGGTACTCGCGGCGGATCAGCGACCAGCCGTCGCCGAGCGTGGTGATGTGCTCGGCGAGCAGCTCCTGCAGGTGCGCCTCCACGCCGTCCTTCTGCAGTCCGGGGTCCAGGCCCAGCTCGTGGCTGGTGTCGTGCAGGATCTCCTCGATGGTGAGGATCAGCCGCTCGCCCGACTTGCCGTGGGTGACCGTCCAGCGGGCGATCGCGCCGTTCTCGCCGTAGGGCTCCTCGCGCAGGGAGCACGGCGGGTTCATCCAGTTCAGCGGCTTGTAAGCGCGGTCGTCGGCGTGGATGCTCACGCTCCCGTCCGACTTGATCAGGACGAGCCTGGGGGCCATGGGCAGGTGGGCGGTGAGCTTGCCGGCGTAGTCGACGCTGCAGCGGGCGATAACGAGACGCACGCTGCCCCACCTTAGTTCCGCCGCGGACGTGGCGTGGCCGTCATGCGAGACCCGCGTACGCGCGGAGGTCGTCGCGGTCGGTGGGAAGTCCCCAGTCGCGCAGGACCTCTAGGAGGTTGCCCCACTGCCAGCTGTCGTCCGGGAGCTCGGCGATGACCCGGACGGTCCGCTGCTGGAGGGGCGTGAGGTCGGCGTGCGGCGGTGCCGGGGACGGTTCGCCGAAGGTGAGCCGCAGCGCGGCGGCGGCCATGGGGAAGGACGCGTCGTCGGACGTGCGGGACAGCCCGTCGAGGACGGCGTGGACGGCCTCGGCCGGGGCGTCGTCCATCGCGGCGAGGCAGGTGGCCGAGTAGAGGCGCAGGTCGCCGTTCAGGAAGGCGACGGGCGGGCCCGGCGTCTCGGGCGGGGTGACGCTGGTCGCGGCGAGTTCGGCGATGACCGGCCGTTCGGTGACGCCGAGCCGCGTGAGCGCGACGGCGGCGGCCCAGCGCAGGAGCGGTTCGGTGCCGGCGAGGTGCTCGCGGAGCCGGGGCACCAGATGGCGGCCGTCGAGGAGGCCGGCGGAGACGAGGGCGTTCGCGGTGACGGCGGGGTCGGTCTCGGCGGCGAGCAGCGCCTGCAGCGCGGGCAGCGAGGCGGCGGCCTCCTCGGGGAACCAGCCGAGCGCGTAGGCGGCCGCCGCGCGGACGTGCGCGTCGGCGTCGGTGAGCAGGGCGCGCAGGACGGGCAGCCCGGACCGGACGGCGTCGTAGGCGGCCAGTGCGGCTTCGGCGTCGAGCAGCAGGTAGCCGGCGTCCACGAGTTCGCGGTGGCGCCGCCTGGCGGAGCGCTCGGCGGGATCGGCGGCCTCCTCGACCCAGGCGTCCAGGCGGCGTTCCGCGTCGGCGGGGTCGGACGAGCGCAGCCGGGCGACCTCGCGCCGCCACGCGGCGATGTCGACGCCGGACGGCAGGTGCGACTCGTCGAATCCGATCGCCATCCCGGCGGCGAGGTAGAGCAGGTCGTCGCGGTCGGGGGTGGCGGGGTCGGCGGCGAGGGTCAGCAGGAAGGGCACCGCGGGCCCGGACGCCTGGTAGCGGCTGCCCTGGTGGTAGATGCTCGCGTGCAGCATGTGCAGGGCGTGCCGGCGGTCCTCCTCGCCCGGGGCGCGGAGGGTCCGCAGCAGGTCCGGGACGTCGTCGGCGGAGCCGTAGGCGTGGCCGAGGCCGGCCCAGTCGATGTCGTCGAGGCCTGCCAGGAGTTCGTCCATGGCGGGGGATTCTGCCAGCCGCGTCCGACATCGCCGCGACCTGGATAAGGCGCCCTAAGACCCCGGGATGGCCCGATATAGGGAGTCGTCCCGATGTCGGGGCGGGGGCCTTAGGACGAACCTCTTGGATGTCGGGTCGTTTCCGCGGCCCGCGACGGAGGAGGGGCCGTGTACCACCACGACATCATGCGGTCGATCATGCAGGAGCGGGCCCGCGAGCGGCGCGCGGAGGCGCGGGCGGCGCGGAACGCGGCGCTGGCGCGGCGGGCGCGCGAGTTCTGGGAGGACCGGGCGCAGCGGGGCGCGCGCCCGGTGCGGCGGCCGTCCGGGCGGCGCGGAGCGGCGCCGGCCGGCTGACGATCGGCGGCTCCCGGCAGGGCGGGCCTCGTATGGCCCATGTAAGGATCTCTGTCAAGCCTGGAATTGTCGGGATGCCGTGATTAGCGTCGCGGGTGGTGGGTTTCATCCGTCTGCGAAAGGACCCGCGATGTCCCTCGACGTGACCCCGGAACTTCTGGAGACGGCTCGGCAGGGCGAGATCGGCGACAAGGAGTTCGTCGAATGCATCAGGACGTCCCTCCCGTACGCCTGGGAGATGGTCAGCGGTCTGGTGGCGCGGCTGCAGGTGGACGGCGGTGAGTTCGCCGACAACCTGACGCCGCCGCCGGACGAGCGGGCGCGGGGCCAGTTGCTGCGCCTGCTGGCGAGCGATGCGATGCGCGGGACGCTGGAACGCTACTTCGGGGTGAAGCTGGCGTTCCAGAACTGCCATCGGGTCGCCGTCTTCCCGTCCGGTGATTCGGCGGCGTACCGCACGTTCGTGACGCCGCGCGAGCAGATTCTGAACCAGTCTCCGGAACTGCGCGACTGCTGATCCGGCGGGCCTCGCCGAATCGCTGCCGGACGCGCCGCCCTTCCGTGAAGGGCGGCGCGTCCGCTCGTCAGGAGAGCGCGGCGCGGGTTCTCGGGAGGACCTCCGCGCCGAGGCGGGCGATGTTCTCGAGCGTCGCGCGGCGCGAGCCGGCGGCCTCGACCAGCAGGACGAGGTGCCGGATCCCGGTCCGCTCGGCGGTCGCGGCGAGCGCGGCGGCGCAGTCGCCGGGGGAGCCGACGGGGTGCAGGTCGCAGAGCCGGCGGGTGTAGGCGGCGGGGTCGCGGGACGGCCGGGGCCGGTCGTCGACGGGCAGGTATCCGTCCAGGCCGGGGCCGAGCCAGCGCGGCATCTCGGCGAGCAGCGTCCGGACGGCGGCGTCCCGCGAATCGGCGACCTGAGCGAGGTGGACGGAGATGTGCGGCGCGTCGGGATCGCCGTGCCGGGCGACGGCGGCGGCCTTCTCGTCGTCGCCGACGTGCATTCCGAGGAGCATCGGCAGGCCGCGTCCGGCGGCGATGGCCTCGGTGGCGGGAGAGGTGCACGCGACGGTGACGGGCGGCGGGACGTCCGTTCTCGGCACGACCGGGACTTCGCGGAACGAGAAATGCTCGCCCTGCCAGCCGAGCCGTTCCGAGCGCAGCCAGGCGAGGAGCAGGTCGAGCGATTCGGCGAATCCCTCCTCGTAGCGGCGGAGCCCGGTTCCGAAGACCTCGAGATCGCGCCATGGGCCGCCGCGTCCGACGCCGAGCCGGAAACGCCCGCCGGAAAGCAGCGACAGCATCGCCGCCTGTTCCGCGAGCGCGACGGGATGCTGGTCGGAAAGGACGCTGACCGCCGTTCCGACGTGAATGCGGCTGGTCGAGGCGAGAATGTGGCCCGCCATCAGCGTCGCGGACGGGATGACGCCGTAGGACATGAAGTGGTGCTCGGCGAGCCACACGTCGTCGAATCCGGCGCGTTCCGCGGCGAATGCGGCCTCGACCGTGCGGGTCAGGGCGGCGGCGTCGTCCTGACCGGGGTAGCGGGCGGCGAGCAGGAAGATTCCGAAGCGCACGTCCCGGTCGTACCCGGCATAAGGCCAGGCCGAGCGCTCTGGGAGACTGCGGTGCATGACTGATGGTTCGTTCAGCAGGGTCGGGGTCGTCGGACTGGGCACCATGGGCGCGGGCATCGCCGAGGTGCTGGCGCGCGGCGGCCTGGCGGTCGTCGGCATCGAGGTGAACCAGGACGCGCTGGAGCGCGGCCGCGGCCACCTGGAGAAGTCGACGGGGCGCGCGGTGAAGCGCGGGAGGCTCACCGAGGACGCGCGGCGGGAGATCCTCGGCCGGGTGGCGCTGTCCACCGACTTCGCCGACCTCGGCGACTGCGACCTGGTCATCGAGGCGGTGCCGGAGCGCCTCGAGCTGAAGCGCAAGGTGTTCGCGACGCTGGACGGGGTGTGCCGCGCCGACGCGGTGCTCGCCACCAACACCTCGTCGCTGTCGGTCACCGACATCGCCGTCACCACCAAGCGGCCCACCAAGATCGTCGGGGTGCACTTCTTCAATCCGGCGCCGGTGATGAAGCTGGTCGAGGTCATCCGCACGGTGCTCACCGAGCCGGAGGCCGTGGACCGCGTCGCCGCGCTGGTCACGGGGCTCGGCAAGACCCCGGTGACCATCGGCGACCGCGCCGGGTTCGTCGCGAACCGGCTGCTGTTCGGCTACCTCAACCAGGCCGCCGGGATGCTGGAGTCCGGGCACGCGACCCGCGACGACATCGACACCGCGATGACGGCGGGCGCCGGCCTGCCGATGGGCCCGTTCACCCTCATGGACCTGATCGGCCTCGACACGTGCCTGGAGGTGCTGGAGGCGATCCACGCCGAGACCCGCGACCGGCGGCACGCGCCGTCCCCGCTGCTGCGCGAACTGGTCACCGCCGGGCTGCTCGGCCGCAAGACGGGCCGCGGCTTCTACGACCACGGTGCGCCGAAGGTGGAGGCGCCGGCGCCGGCGGACGCCCCCGCGCCCGTCGTCGGCGTCCTCGGCACCGGCGCCCTCGCCGACGCGTTCGCGGCGATCTGCGACCGCGCGGGCGCGCAGGTTCGCGACGCCACCGCCGGCCTCGCGGACTGCGACCTGATCGTCGAGGCGTCCGGGGACGCCGATGCGGGACGGGAGCTGCTCGCGGCGGCGGCGCAGGCCGCCGAGCCCGGCGCGGTCCTCGCCGTCACGTCCGCGACGGTCCCGGTGGCCGAGGCGGCGATGGCGTCCGGACGTCCCGCCGACGTCGTCGGCCTGCACCTGCCGGACACGGAAGGCGCGCTCGCCGAGATCGCCGCGACCGTCGCGACCGGCCCCGGCGTCGCGGACCGCGCCGCCGAGCTGGCCGGACGGCTCGGCCTCACCGTCGTCCGCTGCCGCGCCCGCGCCGGCTTCATCGTGGATGCGCTGCGCTTCCCCTACCTCAACGACGCCGCCGCGATGCTCGGCGCCGGCTACGCCGACCCCGACTCGATCGACGCCGCGATGACGCTCGGCTGCGGCTACCCGACCGGCCCCATCGCCGACCTCGACCGGCTCGGGATCGACCGCGCCGTCGCGGTGCTGCGGGCCCTGCACGCCGAGACCCGCGAGCCCGCCCTCGCGCCCGTGCCGCTCCTCACCGAGCACGTCACCGCGGGCGTGCCGATCCGCTGAATATCCTTAAGGCATGAGCCCCCGCAAGAACCGCCGCGCCGTGTCCGGGAAACCGCCGCAGGGCGGCGGCGGGGGCTGGGCGCAGCGGACGGAGGACGGCCCGGACGGCGAGTGGATCGTCCGGTCGATCGCGGGGGCGGCCGCGACGAAGGCGTACCGGTGCCCGGGCTGCGACCAGGAGATCCCGCCGGGCGTCCCGCACGTGGTCGCGTGGCCGGCGGACGAGCGGGGCGGCGCCGACGACCGGCGGCACTGGCACCGCCCCTGCTGGCAGGCGCGGGCCCGCCGGGCGCCGCGCGTCCAGCGGAGCAGGAACGCGCCGCGCTACTAGCGATGAGCGATGAGCGCGGGGCATCACCGAGTGAGGGAGTCGATGGCGGAGATCAGGGCGGCGACGGTGCTGCCGGCGCGGCGCGAGGAGATCACCCTGCACACCTCCGACGGGCTGCGGCTCGTCGGGGAGCTGGCGCTGCCGCCGGACCGGCCCCCGGTCGCGACCCTGGTCTGCCTGCATCCGCTGCCGACCGCCGAGGGCATGATGGACAGCCACGTGCTCCGCAAGGCGTCCTACCGGCTGCCCGCGCTCGCCGGCCTCGCCGTGCTGCGCTTCAACACGCGCGGGACGACGTCGGCGCGCGGCACCAGCGAGGGCGAGTTCGGTGAGGGCGAGACCGAGCGGTTCGACGTCGCGGCGGCGCTGGAGTACACCGAGTACCACGACCTGCCGCGGCCGTGGCTGCTCGGCTGGTCGTTCGGCACCGAGCTGGCGCTGCGCTGGGGGCTGGACCCGCTGGTCGAGGGCGCGATCCTGCTGTCGCCGCCGCTGAAGCGGGCCGGGGACGCCGACCTGGACGCGTGGGGCGCCGACGGGCGGCCGCTCGTCGCGCTCGTCCCGGAGTTCGACGACTACCTGCGCCCGGCGGAGGCGCGGGAGCGGTTCGCGCGCGCGCCGCAGGCCGAGGTGATCGGCGTCGACAACGCCAAGCACCTTTGGGTGGGGGAGCCGTACGTCCGGACGGTGCTGGACGAGATCGTCCGGCACGTCGCTCCGGATGCGTATCCGCTCCCCACAGAATGGGATGAATCGGACAGATAAACGCGCACGGCCGATCGCGGCCACACCCGTCCCACCGCCCCCGTTCGCGGGTAACGATTGTCTGGCCGCCGCGTTAACGCGGCGGCGCTTCGCGGACGCGGACGTGAGGGAACCGGATGACCGTGCAGCTGTACGCCAGGGACGTCGGGACGGGGACACCGCTCGTCCTGCTGCACGCCTTCCCGCTCTCCTCGGCGATGTGGCTCGAGCAGCGGCAGGGCCTCGCGAACCGGTTCCGCGTCGTCACCCCGGACCTGCGCGGCTTCGGCGGCTCCCGGCTCGGCGCCGACGACCCGTCGATCGACGCGATGGCCGACGACGTCGCGCACCTGTTCCGCGGCCTCGGCGTCCGGCGCGCCGTCGTCGGCGGCCTGTCCATGGGCGGGTACGTCGCGATGGCGCTGTGCCGCCGCCACCCCGACCTCGTCCTCGGCGTCGTCCTCGCCTCGACCCGCGCCGCCGCGGACACGGGCCCCGTCCGGGAGAACCGGCTGCGGCAGGCGGAGGCGATCGACCGCGACGGCACCGTCCGGGTCCTGCTGGACGAGCTGCTCCCCGACCTCGTCGGCCCGACCACCTACCGGCAGCGCGCCCTCGTCTACGGGCGCGTCCGCGGGCTGGTGCAGGCGACGCCGGCGCCCGCCGCCGCGTGGGCGCTGCGGGCGATGGCGGGACGTCCCGAGGCGTTCGAGACGCTGCGCGGCCTCAAGGTGCCCGCGCTGGTGATGGCCGGCGACGAGGACGTCCTCGCCACGCAGGACGAGGCCCGCGCCATGGCCGACGCCCTCCCGAACGCCGAACTGCTCGTCATCCCGCGCGCCGGTCACCTGTGCGCCGTCGAGCAGCCCGACCTGTTCAACCAGGCCGTCGCCGAGTTCGCCGCCGCGCTGGCCCGCACCACCCGCTGACGCGGCGCCCCCGTCAGAGGGTCTCCTGCCTCGGCAGGACCACTTCGCGGATCAGCAGCGAGATCGCCGCCGCCGTCGGGATCGCCAGCAGCGCCCCGACCACGCCGAGCAGCGCCGCGCCGACCAGCGCCGCGACGATCGTCACCGCGGGCTGGACGTCCACCGTCCGCTTCATGACCCGCGGGTACACCAGGTAGTTCTCCACCTGCTGGTACACCACGTAGAAGATCACGCAGACGATGAGGTCGGTGGTGTCCCCGGTGAGGAACGCGACCAGGCACACGATCACCGCGCCGATCGTCGCGCCGATCAGCGGCACGAGGTCCGTCACCGCGACGATCAGCGCCAGCGCCAGCGCGTACTTCACCCCGAGGATCGACAGGAAGATGTACGAGCACAGCCCCGCGATGAACGCGATCGTGAACTGGCCGGCGACGTACCCGCCGATCCGGTCCAGGATCTCGTCGCCGAGCAGCGCGACGCGGGCCCGCCGGGAGCGCGGCGCGAGCTGGTAGAAGAACGTCTTGATCTGCGGCAGCGAGCTCATGAAGTAGAGCGTCAGGATCAGGATCGTGACGGTCTGGAACACGCCGTTGATCGCGACCTTGCCGATGCCGGTGGCGGTGTCGGTCAGCCCGTTCTGGAACCCCGGGCTGTTGACGGCCTTCTCCGCGCGGTCGAGCAGCCCGTAGCGCTTGTCCCAGTCGGCCAGCGTCTTGTTGTTCTGCAGCTGGTTCACGAAGTCGGGGATGTTGTGCCGCAGCTCGGTGACCTGCTCGGTGACCGGCTGGACGAGCGAGGCGACGAACCCCGCGAAGAACAGGATCACGATCAGGAACACCGTGCCGACCGCGGCGCCGCGCGGCAGCCCGAACCGGCGCAGCCGCTCCACCGCCGGGTTCAGGCCGACCGCGAGGAACATCGCCACCACGATCATCACGAGCACCGACTTGGCGTTCGTCGCGGCCTTCACCAGCATCCACGCGGTGATGACGCCGAGCGCGGCGGTGAACCCGAACACGAACGGGTGGGCGCGGCCGAGCGGCTGCCCTGGCCGGCCGAACGGGAACAGCGGGTTCACGCCGGCCTCGCGGCGGCGCTGCTCCACGTCGTGCGCCGGGTCGGGCGCGTCCGGGTCGGGCGCCGCTCCGCCGGGCGCCGGCGCCCGCTGGACCGCCGGTTCGACCTCCGCCGGGGCCGGGCGCGTCCGCGGGCCGCCGGTCGCCGGATCGAGTTCCCGGGCGGGCCCCTCGTCCAGGGTCTCCGGGTCGAGCGCGCCGGTGGGCACCCCGGCGTCCTCGGCACCGTCCCCGCCCGCGGCGCTCTCCGCGCCTTCCGCGTCCTTCGCGGGCTCCGCGTCCTTCGCGGGCTCCGCGTCCTTCGCGGGCTCCGCGGCTTCGGTGTTCGCGCCGGCGTCGTCGTCCGTGGTGTCGGCGGGGGGCGCGGGGGCGGGGACCTTGCCGGCGGTGCCGGTCTGCGCCTTCCGCGGCGCCCCGTCCGGCCGGTCCTCGCTGGGGGTGTCGTCGGGCACGCCGCTCTCCTTCGCCGTCCTGCCGTCGTCGTCCACGGGTCCGGACGGAGGGCCGCCGACCACGCGTTACGGGGGTAGACGACGGAAAGCCCGGAGACGTTTCCGCCTCCAGGCTCTCCGTCTGGACACTCCGGGCCGTCAGCCGGCCCGGCGGGTCACTCCTGCCACCAGTCCTCGTCGTCCTCGTCGGACTTCTTGGCCTGGGCCTGCTTGGCGGCCGCCGCCTTGGCGGCGGGCTGGGCGGGCTGCTGCTTCGGCTGAGCCTGCTGCGGCGCGGGGGCCGGCTTCGGCTCGGCGGCCGGGATGGCGGCCTTCTCCGGCGGCGCGGCGAGCTCCGGCTCGCCGCCCATCGCCGGGGCGACGCCGCCGATGAGCTGGCGCAGCTGGTTGAGGTGGCTGGTGATGCTGTCGCGCTGCCGGGTCAGCTCGTCGACCTGGCGCTGCGCGGCGGTGCGGACGCGGTCGGCCTCGGCCTTGGTCTCGGCGAGCAGCTGCTCGGCCTGCGACTTGGCCTCGGCGATGACGTTGTCGGAGTTCTTGCGCGCGTTGGCCATGAGCTGCTTGGCGTGCGAGTCGGCCTCGCGGCGCGTCTGCTCGGCCTGCTGGGTGGCCTTGGCGGCGCGCTGCTCGGCGGACGCGGCGCGCTGCTCGGCCTCGGCGACCAGCTTCTGGGTGGCGGCCTGCGCGGCGGCGTGCCGCTCGGCGTCCTGCCGGTCGGCCTCCTCGCGGCGGGCGGCCAGCTGGATCTCGAACTCGGCCTCGGCCTGCGCCCGCTGCGCCTCGCTCTCCTCCAGGATGCGCTGGGCCTGCGCGCGCATCTCGTCGGCCTGCCGCTTGGCGGTGGTGAGGATCTCGTCGCGCTCGCGCTTGGTGGACGCGCGCAGCTGCGCGACCTCGCGCTCGGTGGTGGTGCGCAGCTTGGCGATCTCGCGCTCGGCGCCGGCCCGCTTCTCGGCGACCTCGTGGTCGGCGGTGGCGCGCAGCTTGGCGACCTCGCGCTCGGTGGTGGAGGTCAGCTCGTCGGCCTCGCGGCGGGCGGAGGTGCGCACCTCCTCGGCCTCGCGCTCGGCGGCCTGGCGCATGTCGTCGCCCTCGCGCTGGGCGGTGGCGCGCAGCTCGGCGGCGTCGTTCTCGGCGGTGGCGCGCTGCTCGGCGGCGTCGACCTTCGCGGCGGCCTTGATCTCGTTGGCCTCGGACCGGGCGGCCTGGACGAGCTCGGTGGCCTGCTCCTCGGCGAGCCGCAGCAGCTGCTCGATGCGGGCGCCGAGGCCGGAGTAGGTGGGACGTTCCTGCTCCTGCAGCTGCCGATGGGCGTCCGACAGCTCCCGCTGCAGGGCCTGGGACTGCTCGCGTGCCTGCCGGCCCTCGTTCTCGAGCTGTTTGATGTGCTCGTCGACCTGGTGCCGGTCGTAGCCACGGAGCACCACGTCGAAATCGCGCGGGGGCGTGTCCTCGAAGAAGTTGCTGAGCTGGGCGTCGATGTCGGACTGCATAGGGCTCAATCCTGATGTGACGGGGCTACGGGTGGTTCCGGGGACCGGTTGATCGCCTGGCATGGACGGCCGCCATGAAAGGGCGCGGTGCCCCAGACCTCTTCCGGTGGATGAAGCGTACTCCGGACACTGCCGTGTTGGGGGCTCATCTTGACGCGCTGCGTGGTTTGTCCCAGTTTGCGGCTACGGCCTCGGGTGCCCCAGGTGCCCAGGTACGGGGGCCGCAAATGCACCAGATGTGTCTGAATGCTCACAGAGCGGCGGTCTTGCACCCCGCCGCCCCGCGAGGTGATATCGAACGCGTCACGATCCGATCGCGCTTGCGCGGCGCGCGCGCGAGAGCGCGCCGGCACGCGCGACGCGCCGCGTCCCGCCGGGCCTCGTGGCCCCCGCTCCCGCCGGTCAGGCCTTCTGGACCAGCTCGGTCAGCACGCCGTGGCAGTCCTTCGGGTGCAAAAAGTTGATCAAGGAACCCATGGAGCCCTTCCTCGGCGTGTCGTACAGCACCCGGACGCCCTTGCCGCCGATCTCCGCCGCCTCGTCCGCGACGGCCTGATCGGTGCCGAACGCGATGTGGTGCACGCCCTCGCCGTTCTTCGCCAGCCACTTGGCGACCGCCGAGTCGTCCCGGATCGGCTGGATGAGCTGCAGGTAGCTGGCGGCGCCGTCGCCGGTCTCGTTGATCTTGAGCATGCACTCCCGGACGCCCTGCTCCTCGTTGACCTCGAAGTGCGCGTCGGTGAAGCCGTAGGTCGCCTTGTAGAACTCGACGGTGGCCTCCAGGTCGTGACAGGCAATGCCGATGTGGTCGATACGGGTCAGCATGGGCTTTTCTCCCTACGGACGGCCAGACGGGGGCGAACGGAAGCGTGCGCCGCCTCCCTGGGTATGGTGGCAAACGTCGCCGCAGCACCATCCTGGAGGCCCCCTCATGACCGCCACGTCCGTGATCGTCGCCGGAGCGCGCACCCCCGTCGGGCGCCTGCAGGGCGCGCTGAAGGACTTCTCCGCAGCCGACCTCGGCGCCCACGCGATCAAGGCGGCGCTGGAGCGCGCCGGCCTGTCCGGCGACCAGGTGCAGTACGTGATCCTCGGCCAGGTGCTGCAGGCGGGCGCGGGCCAGATCCCGTCCCGGCAGGCGGCGGTCAAGGCCGGCATCCCGATGAGCGTCCCGTCCGTCACGATCAACAAGGTCTGCCTGTCCGGGCTGGACGCGATCGCCCTCGCCGACCAGCTCATCCGGGCCGGCGAGTTCGACATCGTCGTGGCCGGCGGCATGGAGTCGATGACCCAGGCGCCGCACCTGCTGCCGAAGTCCCGCGCCGGCTACAAGTACGGCTCGATCGAGGTCCTCGACCACATGGCCTACGACGCGCTGACCGACGCGTTCGACGGCATCGCCATGGGCGAGTCCACCGAGCACCACAACGCCAGGCTGGGCATCTCCCGCGAGGAGCAGGACGAGTTCTCCGCCCGCTCCCACCAGCGCGCCGCCGCCGCCATCAAGAACGGCGTGTTCGACGACGAGATCGCGCCGATCGAGGTCCCGCAGCGCAAGGGCGACCCGATCGTGGTCGCCAAGGACGAGGGCGTGCGGGCCGACACCACCGCCGAGTCCCTCGCCAAGCTGCGCCCCGCGTTCAGCAGGGACGGGACGATCACCGCCGGGTCGTCCTCGCAGATCTCCGACGGCGCCGCCGCGGTCGTGGTGATGTCCAAGGCCAAGGCCGAGGAGCTCGGCCTCACCTGGCTCGCCGAGATCGGCGCGCACGGCAACGTCGCCGGCCCGGACAACTCGCTGCAGTCCCAGCCGTCCAACGCCATCAAGCACGCCCTCGGCAAGGCGGGCCTGACCGTCGACGACCTCGACGTCATCGAGATCAACGAGGCGTTCGCCTCGGTCGGCATCCAGTCGATGCGCGACCTCGGCGTCGGCCCCGAGAAGGTCAACGTCAACGGCGGCGCCATCGCGCTCGGCCACCCTGTCGGCATGTCCGGCGCCCGCATCGTGCTGCACCTGGCCTACGAGCTGAAGCGGCGCGGCGGCGGCGTCGGCGCGGCCGGCCTGTGCGGCGGCGGTGGCCAGGGCGACGCGCTGATCCTCCGCGTCCCGACCGCGTAACGCGGGAGGCGCGGGAAGCGGGAGGCTACTGGGCGCTGGGCTGCTGGACGATGACCGTCTTGAAGCCCAGCGCCTTCAGCATGTTCTCCAGCATCAGCCTGGTGTTCGCGTCCGCCTGAGCGGTCAGCCGGCTCTGCTGCGCCGCCGTCTGGATCTTCTGGCTCGCCAGCACGTACAGCTGCTGCTGGTTGCCGGGGTTGCTGCTGAAGAAGTCGCCGAACCGGTCGAACAGCCCGCGCTCGGTCGCGTAGACGTAGCTGCGCTTGGTGTCGAGGTTCGTCGGCTCGAGCCGGGCGTGCGGCAGCGTGATCGTCGCGGACGTCCGGTCGGAGTTCACCTTGACGGCGCCGGACCCGATCGCGGAGAAGTCCACGTAGGCGTCGACGGAGCCGTTGCCCACGAACAGGGTCCGCTTGCCGCGCAGCGACGACGGCAGGAACCTGGCGTCCTTCTCCAGGTCCACGACGACCTGGAAGTCGCCGCTCGCGGCCTCGTACCGCTTCAGGTCGCGGATCGACTGCAGCAGCACCGGGCCGCTGCGGTCCTTGGTCTCCTCGTGGAACGGGTTCAGCCAGTGCGGCAGGCCGTCCACCGCCCGCTGCACGACGATGACGACCGCGACGGTCGCCACGACGAGCAGCAGGGCGGTGAGGAGACCGCGCCGTGGGACGGGTCGCACGCGCTGGGGGGCGGGCTCGCGGGCCGCGTCGTTGTTCGGCATGTCCCCCACATTCCCGGACTTACCGCCCCCTCACCTCACCCGGGGGACCCGGCGGCGGGGCGCGGCGACCGCGCGACGTCCGGATCGGCCGCCGCGTGCTCCACCTCTATCAGCGACTCGCTGCGCAGATGCGCCTCGTGGGCGGCCCGGCCGCCGCGCACGCCGAACAGCCGCTTGGTGACGATGATGTAGACGATCAGACCGATGTTGATGACCAGCGCGCCGATGCGCAGCACGGTGACCTTCTCCGCCAGCTCGTAGATCTCCACCGGCAGGCCGAAGCAGGTCGCGACGACCGCGAAGTACTCGCCCCAGCGCTGCAGCAGCCACAGCCCGACCGCCTCGATGATCTCGACCGACGCGTACACCAGCAGCCCGATCGCGAGCCAGCGCAGCGTCTTCTCCTCCAGCCCGAACACGTGCCGGATCGAGGTGACGATCTTGGAGTGGTCCAGGTCCCAGCCGAACTGGTCGGCGATCGGCCGCAGCAGCGGGATCTCCTTCTCGAAGACCTCCTCGATGGAGCCGCGGCTCTGCGCGAACCGCCACACCCCGTACGCGGCCACCGCCACGATCAGCCCGCGGATCAGCCGCTCCACCGCGAAGAACCGCATGATGAAGGCGTCCCGCAGCTCCTTGCCGCGCTTGACCAGCGGCGCCCGGTCGGCCGGGCCCGACCCGTGCGGATCGCCGTGCACGTACGCGCCGCAGCGCAGGCACCGCCACGCGTCGCCGACGGGGGACGACACCACCAGCCGCTCGCGCAGCGGCCGCTCGTCGGGGGCGTAGGTGATGTGCCCCTTGCGCGCACAGGTCAGCAGGCTCCAATCCATCCGCACACCTTATTGTCTGCATTGCCCCTGGTGTCAGGCGCTGCGGCGCCTTGCCCCAACGCGCGTGTGAGCAGGGCCATAGCGGTGCGGGAAACCCGGAACGGGGGCGGGGCGTTGAGGGGTTCGTGGACATCGTGCGCGCATTCCGTGTCGTCTCCATCGCCGAGGCGGCCTCGTTCCTGGTCCTGCTGCTGATCGCCATGCCGCTGAAGTACGGCGCGGACCTGCCGGCGGCCGTCCAGGTGATGGGGCCCATCCACGGGATCCTGTTCCTCGCCTACGTCGGGCTCGCGTACGTCACCGGCGAGAAGCTCGGCTGGGGACTCAAGCGCACCGTGCTCGCGCTCATCGCCGCGGTGCTGCCCGTCGCGCCGTTCTTCGTCGAACGGCACTGGGCCAGGCCGTCCGCCGCCGCCCGTCCCGAGGCGCAGCCCGCCGGACGGGCCTGACCTTCGACTTCCGCGTGGCCGCGGCCGGGATGGGGGTTCCGCCGCGGTCACGCGGGGGACCGCGCGTACCCCAGCTCCCGCGGCCGCATCGGGACGGCCCGGTGCACGTCCCGCGTCACCCGTCCCGTGTCCCGGTGGACGCGCCGCGGCGCCGGCCGGAAGTCCGCCGCGCCCAGCGCGCACGACCGGTAGCCGGCGAAGTGGCGGCGCAGCCAGAGGCGCCGCCGGTCGTCGTCCCATGAGCCGAACCGGCGCGCCGCCACCGCGTCGCGGATCGCCGGCGGCTGCTCGCCGAGCAGCCACGCGTCCACCAGCGAGCCGTAGCCGCGCCGCCGGCCGGGCAGCGCGCACGCGCCCGCGTTCAGCAGGCCGTCCCGGATCTGCCGGACGGCCCGCTCCTGGTAGCCCGGCGCCAGGTCCTCGTCGAGGTGGATGCCGGCGACGCCGTTCGCGACCCCGCCCGGCGCCCAGCCCGGCACCTGCTCCACGCGCGTGAACGCGCCCGGCGTGCCGCGCAGCCGCGCCGCGAGCGGCGTCACGGCCGCCATCAGCGAGGGCAGCGCCGCGCGCAGCGCCGGATGCACGCAGACGGTCAGCGGCCATTCCCGGCACACCCGCTCCGCCGGCGCGGGCGCCACCGTCCCGCCGGCGTCGCGCAGCCCGAGCGTCGCGCCGCCGGTCGCCGCCAGCGCCAGGGCCAGCGGCAGGACGAGCAGCGGCCGCCGCGTCGCCCACAGCACGTACGCCAGGACGAGCGCCGCCGTCAGCCCCGACGCCCACAGCACCTGGTAGCCGAGCACGCCCGCGCGCAGCGTGGTGAAGAGGTCGATGCGGCTGAACGCGGCCGGGGGCAGCAGGCTCAGCCACGACGTCCCCGGCACGCGCAGCGCCGCCCACAGCGCCGTCACGGCGAGCACCACGGCCGCCGTCGCCCGGTGCGGGACGACCCGTCCGGCCAGGTACCCGGCCGCGACGTGCAGGACCAGCGCGCCCGCCCCGGCCACCACGCCGAGCGGATGCGGGTGCCCGGCCTCCTGCCGCAGCAGCGTGACCGCGACCACCAGCGCGGCCACCACCAGGTAGGACGCGAGCGCCGCCGCGGACAGCAGCAGCAGGTCGAGCAGGGCGCCCGTGGCGGGCGAGCGCGCCGTGAGGTCGCGCAGGTAGTCGAGCGGGCGCTCCCGCACGGCCGTCCACGCGGCCAGCCCGGCCGCGGCCGGGCCGAGGAACCGCACCGCGTCGAGCAGCGCGACGACGGAGTTGTCCCAGTACGCGACCGAGGGCAGCAGCGGCGGTCCCGCCGCCGCAGTCCCGACCGCGGTGAGGATCGGCACCGCGACCAGCAGCGCCGAGCGGCGGGCGTCCAGCCGGAGCACCCGACCGAGGTCAGACACCGGCGCCGCTCCCCGCGGCCGCCCGCCTCGCCCGCAGCCTCGACACCGGCAGCGACACCTGCCGCAGCGCCGCCGCGGGGCCCAGCACGGCCGGCCGCAGCACGGCGGGCCGCAGCCTGACCTGCGGCAGCGCGAGCCGCGCCGGGCGCCGCTTCGGCCCGCTGCGGCGCGGCCGGCCCGCGGCACCGCGCGCCCGCTTCCTCTTCGGCGTGTGCGCGGACGCGTCCTCGGTGCGCGGCGCGCCCTCGCCCGTCGCGCCTCCGCGAGTCGCGGCGGCGGCGCGGTGGTCCGCGCGGGGCCGGCCGGCTCCGGCCCGCGGATCGGTCCCCATCAGGCGTCCGCCCGTGCCGCTCTGGTCGGCGGGACGTCCCGCCCGCGTGTCGAGGCCGGCCCCGGCGGGCGGCGTGGCGGGCGGCGTGGCGGGCGGGGCGGCGGGCTCGTCGGCGGGGCGCCGGGCGGCGTCCGGCCGGTGCCCGGGAACGCGCCGGTCCTCGGACACGCGCCGGTCCGCCGGAACGCGCCGGTCCGCGGCGGACCGGCCCCGGCGGGCCGCCGCGGAGTGCGTGGGCTGCTCGCTCAGCCGGCCGCGGGCCAGCGTGAGCAGCCGGTCGCACCAGCCGGTGAGCGTCTCGGTGTCGTCCGCGCTGACCAGGACGGTCGGCGCCAGCGACCGCAGCACCGGGACCAGCTCGGCCATCGCGGCCGAGTACGCGGACCCGCCCGGGCCCGCCGCGCCGGTCGGCCACGGGTCGGCGGCGGCCCGCAGGTCGCCGAACGGGTCGTCCAGCACCAGCAGGTCGGGGCCGTGCACGCACGCGGCGGCGAGGCCCGCGCGCAGCCGGACGTCCGGCGGCAGCAGCGACAGCGCCGTCCCGGCGGCCTCGGCGAGGTCCAGCCGCTTCATGATGGACCGTGCCACTGCAGTGCTCGTGCGCTTGTAGTACGCCGCGTACGCGACGAACTCGCCCGCCGTCATGCTCTCCGCGCGGTCGAACCGGGCCGGCAGGTAGCCGATCCGTGCCCGTGCGGCGCGCAGGTCCGCGGTGTTCGCTATGTCATGCCCGAGAATGTGCAGCACGCCGGAATTAGGCCGGCGCAAGGTCGCGAACGTGGCCAGCAGAGTGGATTTACCGACACCAGGTGGACCGGCGAAGCCGACCACGCCTTCGGTCACGCCGAAGGTCACCGGGCGCAGGAGCCACCGCCCCCCGCGGCGGACACCCATTCCTCGGGCCACGATCGCGGAATGCTCCGCGATCACTTGTTTCCCCCCGTTGCTCGTCATGCGAGCGCGACGGTCGTCCGAGCCGGGCCGGTGGCCGCTCCAGGCGCCACGCGGCGCGCGTGCGCCCGGACCGGCCGAATCGGCGGGGCCCGGGGCACCGGATCTCTTTTGCCGTCGCACGATGCATCGACATCGCGACTATAACCGGGCTTGGTGATGGCTGTCAGCAATCTTTTTGCCTTTACGGCAGGACGCCTGGATTCTTTGCCTCCCGGCCGAAGGTGCGAATTCCAAAAAGGCGGACAATTGCGTTGGCATCCCTCGCAACGGGGCGTCGCGGTCGCCCGCCGGCGGCGGCGCCGGCGGGCCCCGTCCCGCCGGCCGGTCCGCTCCGAGCGGACGGGCGCACGGACCGGGCCGGTCATGGGGCAGGATGGACCCATGCCTTCTCGGGACTTTTCGTTGCACGGGGCCATCGACCTGGGGGCTCGCCAGGCGGCCGCCAGGAAGCAGCAGGAGCGCCGGGCGCAGGCCGGTGCCGCGCCCGCGGGCGGCCCGGCCGGCGGCGCGCCCGCCGGCGGCCCGTACGTCGTGGACGTCACCGACCAGACCTTCAACACCGAGGTCGTGGAGCGGTCGCAGACCGTCCCCGTCCTCGTCGACTTCTGGGCCGACTGGTGCGGCCCGTGCAAGCAGCTCGGCCCGATCCTGGAGAAGCTCGCCACCGAGGCGGCCGGCAAGTGGATCCTCGCCAAGGTCGACATCGACGCCAACCCGCAGCTCGGCGCGTACATGCAGCAGATGGGCGTGCGCGGCATCCCGTTCGTCGCGGCGGTCGTCGCCGGGCAGCTGCTGCCGTTCCTGAACGGCGCGGCCCCCGAGCCGCAGGTCCGGCAGGCGATCGACCAGCTCTTCGAGGCGCTGCGCCAGGAGGGCATCCTGCCGGAGCCGCCGCCGGGCGAGGAGGCCGCCGCCGGCGAGGGCGCGCCGCAGGCCGGGTCGGTGTACTCCGAGGCCGAGGACGCGCTGCAGCGCGGCGACCTCGACGGCGCGAAGGCCGCCTTCGAGCGGATCCTCGCCCGCGACCCGCGCGACGGCCAGGCCAAGCAGGGCCTCGCGCTGGTCGAGCTGAGCCTGCGGGCGGACAAGCTGGACCCCGACCGCACCCTCCAGGAGGCGGCGGACAAGCCCGGCGACGTGCAGGCCCAGATCCACGCCGCGGACGTCGAGATGGTGTCCGGCCGGATCGAGGACGCGTTCGGGCGGCTGCTCACCGCGGTGCGCGGCAGCGCGGGCGACGACCGCGACGCGGCCCGCACGCACCTGCTGTCGCTGTTCGAGCTGCTGCCTTCCGACGACCCCCGCGTCACCAAGGCCCGCCGCTCCCTCCAGGCGGCGCTGTTCTGACGAGTCCCTGGGGCCGTGGTTGCGAGAACACGGCGGAAACGGGCATGTGGCGGGTGTGAGCGCTCGTGTCGTGACCATCTCCGCCGCGTTCGGCGCGCGGGGCGACGCGGTCGGCCCCGCGGTCGCCGAGCGACTCGCGCTGCCGTTCGTCGACCGGGCCATCCCCGTGCAGGTCGCCGGCGAGATCGGATGCACGCTGGAGGAGGCGCTCGCGCACGACGGGCGCGCCGAGCGGGGCATCGGCCGCATCCTCGCGGGCGCGGCGCGGCTGCCGAACGTCGCGCTCGGCGCCATGGACGTCTACCTCCCCGAGCAGGCGATCATCCGTCCCGAGGAGTTCGTCGAGCACACCGAGCGCGCCATCCACCGGACGGCGGAGCAGGGCGGGGGCGTGCTGCTCGGCCGCGCCGCCGCCGTCGTGCTGGCCGGGTACCCCGGGGTGCTGCACGTCCGGCTGGACGGGCCGCGGGAGCGGCGGCTGGCCGTCGCCGCCTACGAGCTGGCGAAGGCGGCCGAGGCCGGGGCGGCGGAGCGGGGCGGCCGGGCGCGTGGCCCGCGTGGCGCGACCGGGACCCCGGACCGCGATGTTGAGCGTATGCTCGATGACAACGACCGCGCCCGCACGGCCTACGTGAAGCACTTCTACGGGGCCGACCCCGCCGATCCGCGGCTCTACCATCTCGTGATCGACACCACGAGGCTGCCCGCGTCCGCCGCCGTCGACCTGATCGCGGCCGCGGCGTCGGCGCTGTGAGCCGCAGGCGGAGCGGGCGGCGGCCCCCGGGCGTCCCGAGCCCCCATGGGACGTGGCGGCCGGGACGAGGACGTACCCGGTAGCACACAAGGGAGCAGGTTGTCGTGGCGAGCGTGCCCAGCGTTTCGTACTCCATCACCGTCCGGCTGGAGGTCCCGGCCGGCGGCAAGGCGGTCAGCCAGATCACCCACGTGGTCGAGAACGCCGGCGGCATCGTCACGGCCCTCGACGTCAACACGGCGGGGCACGAGACGCTGCGCATCGACGTGACGATCGCCACCCGCGACACCCAGCACGCCGAGGCGATCGCGAGCGCGCTGGAGAAGATCGACGCGATCAAGATCCACAAGGTCAGCGACCGGACCTTCCTGATGCACCTCGGCGGCAAGATCGAGATGCAGTCGAAGGTGCCGCTGCGCAACCGCGACGAGCTGTCGATGGCCTACACCCCCGGCGTCGCCCGGGTGTCGCTCGCGATCGCGCGCAACCCCGAGGACGTCCGCCGGCTGACGATCAAGCGCAACAGCGTCGCGGTCGTCACCGACGGGTCCGCGGTGCTCGGCCTCGGCAACATCGGCCCGGAGGCGGCGCTGCCGGTCATGGAGGGCAAGGCGGCGCTGTTCAAGCGGTTCGCCGGCATCGACGCGTGGCCGATCTGCCTGGACACCCAGGACACCGACGAGATCGTCCGGACGGTGCAGATCCTCGCGCCCGCGTTCGGCGGCATCAACCTGGAGGACATCTCCGCGCCGCGCTGCTTCGAGGTCGAGCGGCGGCTGCGCGAGCTGCTGGACATCCCGGTCTTCCACGACGACCAGCACGGCACCGCGATCTGCGTGCTGGCCGCGCTGACCAACGCGCTGCGGGTCGTCGGCAAGGACATCGGCTCGGTCCGCATCACGATGGCGGGCGCGGGCGCCGCGGGCACCGCGATCCTGAAGCTGCTCATGCACGCCGGCGCGCGCGACCTGATCGTCTGCGACTACCGGGGCGCGGTGCACAAGGGCCGCGACGACCTCGACGACTCGCTGCGCTGGATCGCCGACCACACCAACACCGCCGGCTACTCCGGCGACCTGCGCGGCGCCGTGAAGGACGCGGACGTGTTCATCGGCGTGTCCGCGTCCGGCATCCTGGACGGCGACGACATCGCGACGATGAACGACGGCGCGATCGTGTTCGCGCTGGCGAACCCGGAGCCGGAGGTGTCGCCGGACGAGGCGCGCGAGCACGCCGCCGTCGTCGCGACGGGCCGCAGCGACTACCCGAACCAGATCAACAACGTGCTGGCGTTCCCGGGCGTGTTCCGCGGGCTGCTGGACGCGCAGGCCGACGGGGTCACCGAGGCGATGCTGGCGGCGGCCGCGAAGGCGCTGGCCGAGGTGGTCACGCCGGGCGAGCTCGGCCCGAACTACATCGTGCCGAGCGTGTTCCACCCGGAGGTGGCGTCGCGCGTCGCGGGCGCCGTCCGCGAGGCGGCCGGCGGCCGCGCCCGCACCGAGGCCTGACCGCCCGCCCCCCGCGCCCGGGCCGGGTGACCACACCCTGTCGGCATTGGTCCGTGGAAGGGCCGCGGTCTTCGGCCTCTACGGCCCGACGCCGCGCCTCACCCTCCCCTCGGCGGCGCCGAGCCCGGCTAGGTCAGTCGGTCTTCTTCGCGAAGACCTGGTCGCGGCGGCGGGGCCAGATCCCGCCGTACCAGAAGATGACCACGCCGGTGAGCATCACGCCGACGCCGGTCGCGGCCCGGGCCCACAGGACGGTGTCCGGGCCGGTGTGCGGCAGCTTGCTCGGCTTGGTCCTGTGCGGCGCGGCTCCCGCGTGCTTGCAGTTCGCCGTGAGCGAGCGCGTCTCGATCTGCTTGTTGGCCCAGTCGACCTGGACGAGCGTCCGCCGGTCCTCCTTCAGCTCGACCGTCACGGTCTTGCTGTCGTGCGCCGCGACCGCCGCGGGGACCGTGGCGGAGTCGTCGTTCTTGAGGACGGTGAAGTCCTCGCGCTGCGTCCCGGTGTTGCGGACGGTGACGCGCACCGACCGCGACGGGCACGACACCGACCCGATGGTGGCGGTGACGGGCTGCGGCGCGGCCGTGCTCGTCGGCGTCTTCGACGGCTTGTGCGTCGTCTTCTTCGTCGGGGTGGGTGAGGTCGTCGTGCCGCTGGGACTCGGACTCGCCGACGTGGAGGTGGTGGAGGACGCTTGCGCGCCCGAGCCCGACGACTTCATCAGCGCCGGTACGGCGATCAGTGCGCCGATGACGAGAAACACGGCGGCGATGATGACCCTGGGCAACTGCATCGCTGTCCTCCTGGCCCGTGGGGGGCTGAGCGGGCGCCGGGTGATCCGGGATCATTCTTAACCTAGGCGGTTGTGGTGCCGATATCCCCATCGCTAGGAATGCCTAACAGGCTAACGAGCGGGGAGACGTGCCGTGGGAGGTCCGCGCAACGCATGATGGAACCCATGGAAGACGGCATCAGGGTGGGGCTTCTGCTGGTCGCGACACCTCAGCTGGAGGACCCCAACTTCAGGCGCAGCGTCGTCCTGGTGGTGGAGCACGACATCGACGGGGGCACCCTGGGGGTTGTCCTGAACCGGCCGACCGAAATTCCGGTCGACCGGGTGCTGCCGCCGTGGGCCGAGCTGGTGACGGGCCCGTCGGTGGTGTTCCAGGGCGGCCCGGTCGCGCTGGACAACGCGCTCGCCCTGGCCCGTCTGCCCGGCGAGGACGAGCCGCTCGGCTGGCGGGCGCTGGAGGGCGGCTCCGAGGTCGCCCGGGTCGGCCTGGTCGACCTGGAGGCCCCGCCGGGGCTGCTCGCGCCGGAGGTGCTGCAGCTGCGCGTGTTCGCCGGGTACGCCGGCTGGTCGGCCGGGCAGCTGCGCGGCGAGATCGAGGACGGCGCGTGGTACCTGGTGCCGGCCGAGGCGGGCGACGTGTTCGCCGGGGACCCGGACCGGCTGTGGCAGCAGGTGCTCCGCCGGCAGGGCGGCGACCTGGCGTTCGTCTCCACTTTCCCCGAGGACCCGACGCTGAACTAAGGTGATGGACGTGAGTACGAAGATCCTTCCCGAGAGCGACACCCAGCAGGACGTCCGGCCGGACCTCTCGCACGGTGACGGCGACCACGAGCGGTTCGCCCACTACGTGAAGAAGGCCAAGATCACCGAGAGTGCGGTGACCGGCACGCCGGTGATCGCGCTGT
This sequence comes from Actinomadura physcomitrii, assembly GCF_008923205.2. Classification (GTDB taxonomy): domain Bacteria; phylum Actinomycetota; class Actinomycetes; order Streptosporangiales; family Streptosporangiaceae; genus Spirillospora; species Spirillospora physcomitrii. The sequence goes on from NZ_WBMS02000023.1 coordinate 24,006, forward strand.
GCGGCAAGGTCTGGGTGCCGAACCGGGATCCGAAGAAGTACCCGGTCTGCCCGGAGTGCAAGGAGATCTACGAGTCCATGCAGCCGGGCGGGGACAAGGGCGACGAGTGACGGCCGGCTGAGAGCCGGATGAGGGCGCCGGGCCGGGGGTCCGCATGCGCCCGTGACGGTCCCGCGGTCGGGGTTCGCCGGCAGGGCGGACGCGCCACCGCGGGGCCTTCGCGTTTCGCTTTCCAAACGGGGATAGTACGGGGGACAGATGCGGCGGTTCGCCGGGGTTTCGCTGTGCGCACTGGCGGTCACGGTGTGTGCGGTGTCGAGTTCGATGAGTGACGGCCCGCGCGCGCGGGCCAGGACCGTCCGGCCGGCCGGCGCCCTCGCGGCGGGTAAGGACGGCTGCGAGCAGGGGGCCGCGGCCCGGGTGGCCCGGACGCGCGACCCGGACGGCGAGCTGAGCCGCGCCCAGGCCGTCGCGATGCTCGAAGATCTGAGCAGGACGCTCCGCGACCGGTACGGGACGTCGGACGAGCGGCGGTTCGACACGGCGCGCCGGCGGGCGCTGGTCATCCCGGTGCGCTTCCACGTCCTCGCCGCCGGACGCACGGGACGCCTGTCCAAGGCGGCCGTCAAGGGCCAGATCGCCACGCTGAACGCGGCGTACAGCGGGCGGACGGGCGGCGCCGACACCGGCGTGCGGTTCCGCCTCACCGGCTACGACGTCACGAACAAGGCCGCCTGGTTCCACCACCCGCGCAAGTACCAGAGCCGCATCAAGCACAGGCTGCGCCGGGGCGGGCGCGGCACCCTCAACCTGTACACAGCCGCCGTGGGCAGCGACGTCCTCGGGTTCTCCACGTTCCCGCAGTGGTACCGGAAGAGCCCGCGGATGGACGGCGTCGTCGTCGACTACCGGAGCCTTCCGCACGGCTCGTACCGGCGCTTCAACCACGGCTACACGGCCGTCCACGAGATCGGGCACTGGCTGGGGCTGCTGCACACGTTCCAGGGCGGGTGCACGCCACCCGGCGACGGGGTGTCCGACACCCCGTACGAGGCGAGGCCCGCGCAAGGATGCCCGCACTACAAGGACACCTGCCCGCAGCGCGGCGACGACCCCGTCCACAACTTCATGAACTACGGGTTCGACTCCTGCATGCGGAACTTCACCCCAGGTCAGGGCCGCCGGATCCGTGCGGTGTGGGCCGCGTACCGGGCGCCGGGCCACAGGCGCGAGCGGAGCCGCGCACGCGCGACGGGCAGTGTGGATCGCGGCACAGGAGGGGCGGGCGCGGCACGTTCTGTCGGTGGGCGTCGGTAACCTGCTATGACCGTGAGCACCTTCGCCGCATCGAGCATGCCCCCCGCGTTCCCCGAGCGGGCCGCCTGGGGGACCGCGCAGTGCCTGCGCGCCTGGCAGCAGCAGGCGCTGGAGGCTTACTTCGGCGTGGACGGGCAGCAGCCGGGTCCGCGTGACTTCCTGACCGTCGCGACGCCCGGCGCCGGCAAGACGACGTTCGCGCTGCGCCTCGCCCGGGAGTTGCTGGAGCGCAGGATCATCGCGGCGATCACGATCGTCTGCCCGACCGAGCACCTCAAGCGGCAGTGGGCCGAGTCCGCCGCCCGCGTCGGCATCAAGATCAACCCCGAGTACCAGAACGGCGACGGCCCGGTCGGCAAGGACTTCCACGGCGTCGCCGTCACCTACGCGACCGTCGCGGCGCGCCCGGCGCTGCACCGCAACCGCACCGAGTCGCGCAAGTCCCTGGTGATCTTCGACGAGGTGCACCACGCGGGCGACGGGCTGTCCTGGGGCGACGCGGTCCGGGAGGCGTTCGAGCCCGCGACGCGGCGGCTCGCGCTGTCGGGCACCCCGTTCCGCACCGACATCAACCCGATCCCGTTCGTCCGCTACGAGGAGGGCCCGGACGGGATCAAGCGCAGCCAGGCCGACTACACCTACGGCTACGGCCCCGCGCTCGCCGACGGGGTCGTCCGCCCGGTGATCTTCCTGGCGTACGCGGGGGAGATGCGCTGGCGCACCCGCGCCGGCGACGAGATCACCGCGACGCTCGGCGAGCCGCTCACCCAGGACCAGACCGCGCAGGCGTGGCGCGCCGCGCTCGACCCCAAGGGCGACTGGATCAAGCAGGTCATCGCCGCCGCCGACCGCCGCCTCAGCGAGCTGCGCCGGGTCATCCCGGACGCGGGCGGGCTCGTCATCGCCACCGACCACGAGGCCGCCCGTGCCTACGCCAAGATGCTGCGCGCGGTCACCGGGCAGGGCGCGACGATCGTGCTGTCGGACGACCCGACCGCGTCCAAGAAGATCAAGGCGTTCAGCGAGACCGACGACCGGTGGATGGTCGCGGTCCGGATGGTGTCGGAGGGCGTCGACATCCCGCGGCTGTGCGTCGGCGTGTACGCCACGTCCACCAGCACGCCGCTGTTCTTCGCGCAGGCGATCGGCCGTTTCGTCCGCGCCCGCAGGCGCGGCGAGACGGCGTCGGTGTTCCTGCCGTCGGTGCCGACGCTGATGGGGCACGCCGCCGAGCTGGAGGAGGAGCGCGACCACGTCCTCGACCGGCCGGTCCGCGAGGACGGCCTCGACGACGACCTGCTCGCCGAGGCCAACCGCCGGCAGGACACCCCGGACGTCGGCGAGGAGCTGCCGTTCGAGACGGTCGAGGCGTCCGCGACGTTCGACCGCGTCCTGTACGACGGCGGCGAGTTCGGCATGCAGGCCCAGCCGGGCTCCGCCGAGGAGGAGGAGTTCCTCGGCATCCCGGGGCTGCTGGAGCCCGAGCAGGTGACGCAGCTGCTGCGCAAGCGGCAGGCCGACCAGATGGCCAGCGAGCGCCGCCGCAAGACCGGCGACCCGCGCGCCGACCGCACCGCCGCCGAGGACCTGCACGCCCTGCGCAAGGAGCTGAACGGCCTGGTCAACGCGTGGAACCACCGCACCGGCCAGCCGCAGGGCGTGATCCACAGCCAGCTCCGGTCGGCCTGCGGCGGGCCGCCCGTCCCGCAGGCCAGCGCCGAGGAGATCCGCAAGCGGATCGGCAAGATCCGCGAATGGGCCGCCAAGCGCGGCTGACCTCGGGGGCGTCGCGGGTCAGTGCAGCGGCGGCAGGTCGAGGGCCTTGACGATGCGGTCCACCGTCTCCTCGGGGGTGCCGGTGATGGGGACGGTCAGGACGTGCTCGTCCGGGGCGGGCCGCTCCAGGTCGGCGAACTGGCTGTCCAGCAGTCCGGCGCCGAAGAAGTGGCCGTGCCGCCTGCGCATCCGCTCGGCGATGACGTCGCGGTCGCCGTCGAGCAGCACGGTGCGGACGGCGGGCCGGCCGCCCGCCAGCTGGACGCGGTAGGCGCGCTTCAGCGCCGAGCAGCTGACGACGCCGGGCCGCCCGGAGGCGAGCCGGTCGTCGATCCACGCGGCGATCGCGCGCAGCCAGGGGGCGCGGTCGGCGTCGGTCAGCGGGTGCCCGGCCCGCATCTTGGCGATGTTCTCCGCGGAGTGGAACGCGTCGGCCTCGGCGTAGTCCCAGCCGAGCCGCTCGGCGAGCAGGCCGCCGACGGTGGTCTTGCCGCTGCCGGACACGCCGGCGACCAGGACGACCTCGATGGCGGGGGGCTCGTTGTCGGGGGGAGTGCTCACGTTCAGCCGCTCACGACCGGGTCGCCGGACAGGGTGACGCCCTCGCGGCCGAGCTCGTCCAGGGCGCGGTCGACGGTGGCCGTGCCGACGCCCGCCGTCAGGTCGAGCAGGACGCGGGTGCGCAGGCCGGCCCGGGCCGCGTCGACGGCGGTCGCGCGGACGCAGTGGTCGGTGGCGATGCCGACGACGTCGACGGCGTCGACGCCGCGGGAGGCGAGCCAGTCGCCGAGCGGGACGTCGTCGTCGGAGGCGCCCTCGAAGCCGCTGTAGGCGGCGGCCTCGCGGCCCTTGCTGAACACCGCCTCGATCGGGGCGAGCGCCAGGTTCGGGTGGAAGTCGGCGCCGGGGGTGCCGATCACGCAGTGCGGGGGCCAGGTGTCGACGAAGTCGGGACGGTCGGAGAAGTGGCCGCCGGGGTCGAGGTGGAAGTCGCGGGTCGCGACGATGTGCGCGTAGCCGCCGCCCTGCGCGGCGACATGGCCGGAGATGGCCGTGGCCACGCCCGCGCCGCCCGCGACGGCGAGCGATCCGCCCTCGCAGAAGTCGTTCTGCACGTCCACGATGATCAGAGCCTTCTTGCCCATGACCGCTCCTCTGCCGGTGTCTCCCCGTCGTTGACGCTACCCCAGCGGTGCCCGTGCGTTTCCGGGCCCCGGCCGGGAACGGCGCCGGTCAGGCGCGCGGGCCGCCCACGACGAACTCGGTGGGCAGGGCCGGCTCGCCCTTGGACAGCTGGAGCGCGGTCGCGGGCAGCTCCGCGACGGACCGGACGTGCCGGTCCCGGGCGTCCCGCAGCGACTCGCGCCCGACGATCTCCCCGTCGCGGACCAGCGGCACGTGCAGGACGCGGTCGCGCCGGCCCGGCACCGGCTCGCCGACCGACACCGTCTCGGCGTAGGCGGTGCCGTGCGCGTCGATCCGCCGCACGGCGCTCTTGCGGCCGCCGCGGCTGGGCTTGCCGGCCGACCGCTTCGCGACGGGGCGCATCGCGGCGCCCTCGCCGGGGGCGTCGGCGCGGGCGACGAGCTTGTAGACGAGCGAGGCGGTCGGCGCGCCGGACCCCGTCACCAGGGACGTCCCGACCCCGTACCCGTCGACGGGCGCGGCGGCGAGCGCGGCGATGCCGTACTCGTCGAGGTCGCCGGTGACGACGATGCGCGTGTCGCGGGCGCCCAGCGCGTCGAGCTGCTCGCGGACGCGGCGGGCCATCACGCCGAGGTCGCCGCTGTCGATGCGGACGGCGCCGAGGGACGGCCCGGCGAGCTCCACGGCCGTCCGGACGGCGCGTTCGACGTCGTAGGTGTCGACCAGCAGCGTCGTCCCGTCGCCGAGCGAGGCGAGCTGCGCCTCGAACGCGTGCCGCTCGCCGTCGTGCAGGAGGGTGAAGGAGTGCGCGCTCGTCCCGGCGGTGGGGACGCCGTAGCGGCGGCCCGCCTCGAGGTTCGAGGTGGTGGTGAACCCGGCGATGTAGGCGGCGCGGGCGGCGGCGACGGCGGCGCGCTCGTGCGTGCGCCGCGACCCCATCTCGATGATCGGCCGGTCCTGCGCGGCCTGCACCATCCGGGACGCGGCGGACGCGATCGCGCAGTCGTGGTTGAGGATCGACAGCACGAGGGTCTCCAGCAGTACCGCCTCGGCGAACGTCCCCTCGACCACCAGGATCGGCGATTCCGGGAAGTAGCAGTCGCCTTCGGCATATCCCCAGACGTTCCCGGTGAAGCGGTACTTCTCCAGCCACTGCGCCGTCGGATCGTCCACGATCCCCTTCGCGGTGAGGAACTCCAGCTCCGCGGTGTCGAACCGGAACGCCTCGATCGCGTCCAGCAGCCGCCCGACGCCCGCGACGACGCCGTACCGGCGGCCGGCGGGCAGGCTGCGCGCGAACACCTCGAAGACCGCGCGCCGCCCGGCCGTGCCGCTGCGCAGCGCGGCCTGCAGCATGGTCAGCTCGTACTGGTCGGTGAGCAGGGCGGTTCCGTCGTCAGCGTCCACAGGTGGAACCCTAAGGGCAGGTGCGGGCACCATGGAGGGGCGGGCCGCCGCACCCGGCGCGGATCACACGGGTCGCAGTGAAGATCGCCCCGGACGGGGCGCGGGCGCATAGCATCGGGTGCGGTGGGCGGACCGACAACGCGGGGAAAGGGGGAGACGCGGCCGATGAGCGTCACGAGCAGGGCGAGCGGGGCGCGGTCATGAGCACGGCGCCCGCACCCGTCGAGCTGGAGCGGCCCGGCACCGAGGAGGACGTGCGCGCCGACCGGCCTTGGCTGGCGATCGTCTGGAACGACCCGATCAACCTGATGTCGTACGTCACGTACGTGTTCCAGACCGTCTTCGGCTACCCCAAGAGCAAGGCCGAGAAGCTGATGCTGGACGTCCACCACAAGGGTCGCGCCGTCGTGGCCAAGGGCACCCGCGAGGAGATGGAGCGGGACGTGGAGATCCTGCACTCCTACGGGCTGTGGGCCACCGTGAAGCGGGACGACTGAACCGATCCCGAAACGGCGTTCCGGGGGCGCGGGGCCGCCGTCCCCCCTCGGGAGCCACCGAAGCCTTCTGGGCGGAGCGATCCGATGAGCAACGTGAAGAAGACCCGCAAGGGCGTCGTCGTGCGGCTGGAGCCGGAGGAGGCGGCGCTGGTGCGGGCGCTGATGGAGCAGCTGGTCACGCTCCTCGGGGACGTCCCGGGCGGGGACGGCGAGCTGGCGTCCGTCGGCATCGCCGAGAACGCCGTCAAGCCGGACGATCCGGTGCTGGCGCGGCTGTTCCCCGACGCCTACCGCGAGGACGGCGAGGCGGCGGGGGAGTTCCGCCGCTACACCGAGATGGGGCTGCGCGACGGCAAGCGCGAGGCGGCCCGGACGGTGCTGGACGCGCTGAAGGAGCCGGGCGCCGACATCGTCCTCGACCAGGAGCGGGCGCAGATCTGGCTGCGCGCCCTGAACGACGTCCGGCTGGCGCTCGGCACCCGGCTGGACATCAGCGAGGAGTGGTACGAGGAGGCCGAGCGGCTCGACCCGCGCGACCCGCGCACGCCGATGTTCGCCGCCTACGACTGGCTGACGATGCTGCAGGAAGGGCTCGTCCGCGCCCTCTGAAAGCCGCTCGATCGGCTGCCGTGCGAGCAAATCCCGGCCGCACCCGGCCATCGGCGACATCACCGATTGTCGGGACGCGGACGCCCTGAGTGGTGTCCACTGGGGGGCGAGGGGACGCCGCCAGACCCGCCGCGGTAGAGGCGGGGCCTACGCCAACCGGAGGCCGCGATGCCGGCAGGGACCGGTCACAGCAAAGCCGTCGGCTCGATGCAGCTCGGCGACCACCTGTGCCTTTTCTTCGACAGCGACGCCGAACGGCGGTCCGTGATGGCCGCCTACGTCCGCGACGGGGTGCGCGCGGGCCACAAGGTGATCTACATCTCCGACGCGGTGCCCGCGCGGGACGTCGCCGCCTGGCTCGGCGGGGGGGACGGCGGGCCCGACACCGTCGGCCCGCCGCGCGAGGACGCCGGCTTCGACTTCGCCGCCGCGATGGACGCCGGGCACTTCGTCGTCCGCACCGCCGAGGAGACGTTCCTGGCCAGCGGCAGGTTCGACCCGGACGAGAGCCTGGCGCTGATGGCCACCGAGATCGACCTCGCGCTCGTGCAGGGCTACTCCGGGGTCCGGATCGCCGGGGAGGCGCGGTTCTCGCTGCGCCGCTGGCCCGGGACCGAGCGGCACGGCGACTTCGAGCGCATGCTCGACCAGGTCTTCATGACCACCGACCTGAAGGCGATGGCGATCTGCCAGTTCGACCGCCGCTGGTTCGACGAGGAGCGGCTGGCCGAGCTGGAGGCCGGGCACATGGGCCGGGTCCGGGCGAACGACCACTACGACGACGGCGCGCTGCGCATCGCGCCGACGTTCACGCCGCCGGGCGCGGCGCTGACCGGGGTACTGGACGCCGAGACCGGCCCGGCGGCGGAGAAGGTGCTGGCGTCGGTCGCGTCCACGGCGGGGCTGCTCTGCCTGGACCTGCACGGCCTGACCGGCTGGGACGAGACCGGGCTGCGGCTGCTGGCCGACGCCGACCGGCCGGCCCTCGGCGCGAACCGCGGCCTGCTGCTGCGCGGCGCGGCCCCCGAGCTGGCCGGGCGGCTGCGCGAGTCGGGTCTGCTGACCCGGTCGGGAGTGTCGATCGAGGAACGGACAGGCTGAGCGGAGGGACGGTTCGCGCATGGCGGTCGGGCACCCCGCGGCGGTCGGCGGAATGCGCTTCGGCGACCATTTCTTCCTCGCCTACGACAACGGCGCCGAACGGTACGCCGTCCTGGCCGCCTACCTGCGCGCCGGGCTGCGGGCCGGGCACGCGCTCGTCCACCTGGCCGACGGCGAGTCCGCGGAGGCCGTGCGGGACCGGCTGCGGGCGCTGTTCGCGGCGGACGCGCCCGACCTGCTCGCGGCGGTCAACGACGGCCGGGTGGCGGTGCCGGAGGCCGCCGGCCGCCCGGCCGCCGAGGTGATCGCCTCGGCCGCCGGGCCGGACCGTAGCGCGGGCGTCCGGGTGAGCGTCGAGGCGTCGCCGTCGTCGCGCGGCTGGCCCGGCAGCGCCGGGTTCGCGGCGTTCGAGGACGCCGTGGGCCGGGCCGTGGCCGCGGCCGGGGACGCGATGGCGCTGTGCCAGTTCGACCGGCAGTGGTTCGGGGCCGGCCGGCTGGACGCGCTGGAGGCGTGCCACGGCGGGCGGGCCGGCGCCGACGCGGTCTTCGACGACGGCGTGCTGCGGATCGACCCGCTGTTCGCGCCGCCGGGCCTGCGGCTGTCCGGCTCGATCGACGAGTCGACGCTGCCGGGGCTGCTGGCGGCGCTGCGCGGGCTGGACGACCGCGCCGCGCACGTCTGCCTGGACCTGGCCGGCGTGGAGTTCTGCGACCTGGCGGGGCTGCGCGCGCTGGTCGGCGTGAACGAGTGGAGCATCGTGCCCGACCGGCTGGTCGTCCTGCGGTCGGCGCCCCGCTGCGTGGAGATGATGATGCGCGCGTCCGGCTGGGAGGGCGCGCCCGGGATCGTCCACGAGGGGGTCCGGTGACCGCCCCCGGGGCCGGCCCGCCGCAGATGCGGGGGCTCGTGCCGGACGCGCCGCCGCGGGCGGGCGGCGGTGACGTGCTGGTGCACCGGGCCGTCCCGTACGGGTGGCCGCGCGAGCTGGCGCTGACCGCCGTCCCGTACCTGGAGGCCGGGTGGAGCGCGGGCGACGCGGTCGTGGTGATCGCGTCCGAGCCGGTCCGGGTGATGCTGCGGGAGCGGCTCGGCGCGCGGGTCCGCGAGGCGATCGAGTTCATCGACGCCGCCGACTGGTTCGGCGGACCGATGCGGGCGCTGGCCGGCTACCACGACCGGATGCGCGCCGACTGGTGGCCGCGCGGGCGGCTGCGGCTGCTCGCCGAGCCGGTGTGGGACGGGCTGACCCCGCTGGAGACGCTCGAGTGGCAGCGGCACGAGTCGCTGCTGAACGTGGTGTTCGCCGGCACCCCGACCATGATCATGTGCGCGTACGACGCGGTGGCGCTGCCGCCGCCGGTGCTGACCGCGATGGCCCGCACGCATCCGGAGCTGGCCGGCCCGGACGGCCCGCGGCCGAGCCCCGAGTACACCGACCCCGCCGAGTTCTACGCCGAGTGCAACGCGGGCGCGCTCCCGCCGCCCCCGCCTACCGCCGCGCACCGGCCGTTCGGCGCGGGCGGGCTGCCGTCGCTGCGCGGGTTCCTCACCGCCGAGGCCGCGCGGCTCGGGCTGCCGGAGGCCCGGACGCTGCCGTTCGTGCTGGCGGTGAACGAGGTCGCCACGCTGATCATCCGGGCCGGCGGCGGGCGCGGCTCGGCGGCGCTGTGGGCGGGCGAGGGGGAGCTGGTGTGCGAGGTCGCCGATCCGGGCCGGATGCTCGCCGACCGGTTCCTCGGCTACTCCCCGCCGCCGCCCGGCCCGTCCCCGTCCGGTCAGGCCGGGCAGGCAGGTCAGGGCGGGCAGGGCACCGACGGCGCGATGTGGGCGGTGCGCCGGCTCTGCCACATCGTGCAGATCAGATCCGGCGCGGACGGCACCCGCATCCGGATGCACGTCCGCCTGGACCACGGGTGAGGGGCGCGCCGGCCGGGGCGGTAGCCTTCGGGTCATGCTGACGATCGAGCGTGCCCTGGTCGAGAAGATCGTCGCGCATGCGCGCGCCGACCATCCGGACGAGGCGTGCGGCATCATCGCCGGCCCGATCGGGTCGGACCGGCCCGTCCGGTACGTCGCGATGACCAACGCCGAGCGGTCCCCGACGTTCTACCGGTTCGACTCGCAGGAGCAGCTCAAGCTGTGGCGGGAGATGGACGACCGCGACGAGGAGCCGGTGGTGATCTACCACTCGCACACCGCGACCGAGGCGTACCCGTCCCGCACCGACATCTCCTACGCGTCCGAGCCGAACGCGCACTACGTGCTGGTGTCCACCCGCGATGAGGACACCGAGGAGTTCCGGTCATACCGGATCGTGGACGGCGAGGTGACCGAGGAAGAGGTCCGCGTCGTCGACTCCTACGACGCCTGATCGCCAGGGGAACCTAGCCGGATGGCGGCGGGGAACGGCCGGGGCGCGGCCGGTAAACTGGTCGACATGTGGACGAGCGGGGACGTGACGGGCGTGCGGCGCCGCGTCCCGTGCTTCGCGGTGCCACCCGTACAGAGCTTCCTGTTCGGGCATTCGCGGGCCGAGGTCGTCTACGACTGTTCGCCGATGCGCTGATCCTGCCCGGAATTCCCCCGCTGCCCGCCCGGTTGTGACGCAGAGGGCGGGGAGCCCCGTACGACCGAAGGAGATCATCGCGATGGCGATCGAGGTCCGGATCCCGACGATCCTGCGCAACCTCACCGACGGCGCCAAGGCCGTCGAGGGCAAGGGCGGCACGCTCGACGAGCTGTTCGCCGACCTGGACACCCGCCACCCCGGGCTGCGCGACCGGCTGGTGGACGACAAGGGCCTGCGCAAGTTCGTCAACGTGTACCTCAACGACGAGGACGTCCGGTTCCTCGGCGGCCTGGAGGCGCCGGTCTCCGACGGCGACGGCGTGACGATCCTGCCGGCCGTCGCGGGCGGCTGAGCCGGGCCGGGGACGAGCGCACATGCGATTCGACTCGCTGCTGGACTCGCTCGGCGGCACCCCGCTGGTCGGGCTGCCGCGGCTGTCGCCGAGCGGGGACGTCCGGCTCTGGGCGAAGCTCGAGGACCGCAACCCGACCGGGTCGGTGAAGGACCGCCCCGCCTTCTACATGATCGAGAAGGCGGAGAAGGACGGCCTGCTGACGCCGGGCTGCACGATCCTGGAGCCGACGTCCGGTAACACCGGCATCTCCCTCGCGATGGTCGCCAAGCTGCGCGGCTACCGGATGGTGTGCGTGATGCCGGAGAACACCTCGGCGGAGCGCCGCCAGCTGCTGGAGATGTGGGGCGCGCGGATCATCCCCTCGCCCGCGGCGGGCGGGTCGAACGAGGCCGTCCGGGTGGCGAAGGGCCTGGCGGCCGAGAACCCCGACTGGGTGATGCTGTACCAGTACGGGAACGAGGCCAACGCGCTGGCGCACTACGAGACGACCGGGCCGGAGATCCTCGCGGACCTGCCGTCGGTGACGCACTTCGTCGCGGGCCTCGGCACCACCGGCACGCTGATGGGCGTCGGCCGGTACCTGCGCGAGCAGGTGCCGGACGTGAAGATCGTCGCGGCGGAGCCGCGGTACGGCGAGCTGGTGTACGGGCTGCGCAACATCGACGAGGGCTTCATCCCGGAGCTGTACGACGACTCGGTCCTGACGACGCGGTTCTCGGTCGGGTCGCGGGACGCGCTGCGCCGCACCCGCGAGCTGCTGGAGCAGGAGGGCATCTTCGCGGGCATCTCCACCGGCGGGGCGCTGCACGCCGCGATCGGCATGGCGAACAAGGCGGTGAAGGCGGGCGAGCGCGCCGACATCGTGTTCATCGTCGCCGACGGCGGCTGGAAGTACCTGTCCACCGGCGCGTACGGCGGCACGCTGGAGGAGGCCGAGGCGCGCCTCGAAGGCCAGCTCTGGGCCTGACGCCGCCGTACCGGGCCTGCTCCCGGGCACCGGCCGGGGCGGCGTGATCCCGGCCACGGCGCGCCTCCCGGCCGGCGCGGTACAGTTCGTACTCGAACGAGATTCTAGAACTGTGCCGGCCGGGTGGACGCCCGCCGGACGCCCCGGGAGATGACGGATGAGCGGGTTCGAGGCGGCCACCGCGGTGCAGCGGGTCGAGGACGGCCGGTACGAGGTCGACCTGGACGGCGACTTCGGCTTCGCCGAGGCGCTGAACGGCGGCTACCTGATGGCCGTGCTGGACCGCGCCGCCGTCGACGCCTCCCCGCACGAGCACCCCGTCTCCACCGCGGCGTCGTTCCTGCGTCCCGTCAAGCCCGGCCGCGCGGAGGTGGTCGTCGACACCCGCAAGACCGGCCGCACCGCCGCGACGGCGCTGGTCGGCCTCGTCCAGGACGGGCGTCCCGCGGTGGAGGCGCTGATCACCACCGGCACGCTCGGCGCCGCCGCCGAGCCCGCGTTCGCCGGCCCCGCGCCCGCCGTCCCCGTCCCGCCGCTGGAGGAGTGCTCCGGTGAGCTGCCGCACGAGGGCACCGAGGGTTTCGCCGGCCGGGTGGACATGCGCTTCGACCGCTCCACGATGGGCTGGCTGGACGGCACGCCGAGCGGCCGGCCGGAGATCCGCGCCTGGTTCCGGCTGCGCGACGGCCACGTCCCGGACGCCTTCGCCCTCGCCCTCGCCGTCGACGCGCTGCCGCCCGTCGCGCTGAACCTCGGCTCCAAGGGCTGGGCGCCGACCGTCCAGCTCACCTGGCACATGCGGGCCGTCCCCGCGCCCGGCTGGCTCGCCGTGCACGGCACCGGCCGGCTGCTGTCGGACGGCTGGTTCGACGAGGAGGTCGAGGTGTGGGACTCCGCCGGACGCCTCGTCGCGCAGAGCCGGCAGATCGCCCGGGCGGGCATCGGCGTCAAGAAGTGACCCGAGCGCCCGGGGCGACCCGGGTGACACGCCTGACCGGCGTTTCGCGCGCCCGGCGACGGGATCGCGCGCACATCCCGTGAACTGGCGCGTTTTCCCATGGGTGACGGTGTGATGTCCAACGCATGACGCACCTCGGCGGGGGTAAGTCGCCTAGCCTGTAGGACCATGTCAGCGACCGGCGACCTCGACGCGACGGACCTGTCCTCCGGTGGCCGGTCGGACCTTCCGATCGGGATCTTCGACAGCGGGTTCGGGGGCCTCACCGTGGCCCGCGCCATCCTCGACCAGCTGCCGAACGAGCCGATCATCTACCTCGGCGACTCGGCCCGCCAGCCGTACGGGCCGCGTCCCATCGCCGAAGTCCGCGCGTTCGCGCTGGAGATGCTGGACCGGCTCGTCGACGAGGGCGTCAAGATGCTGGTGATCGCCTGCAACAGCGCCAGCTCGGCGATGCTGCGCGACGCCCGCGAGCGCTACGACGTCCCGGTCGTCGAGGTGATCAACCCGGCGACCCGGCGCGCCGCCCGCGCCACCTCCAACGGGCGGGTCGGGCTGATCGCGACGAACGCCACCGTCACCAGCCGCGCCTACGACGACGCGTTCGCCGCCGCCCCGCACATCGAGCTGGTCAGCGCGGCGTGCCCGCGCTTCGTCGAGTTCGTCGAGGCGGGTGTGACGATGGGGCCGGAACTGCTGGACGCGGCGCGCGGGTACCTGCGGCCGATCGTGGCCGCGGGCTGCGACACCCTCATCCTCGGCTGCACGCATTACCCACTGCTGACCGGCGTCATCTCGTATGTCGTCGGCGACGGGGTCACACTGGTGTCAAGCGCCGACGAGACCGCCAAGGACGTGTATCGAGTGCTGCACGACCAAGGGCTGGCCCGTGACGAGGGGACGCCCCGGCCACGGCACCGGTTCCGCGCGACCGGTGACCCCGCCGTGTTCGCCGAACTCGGCCGCCGCTTCCTCGGGCCGGAGATCGACGCGGTGGAGACCGCCCCCGACACCGGCGGAGCCGACTCGGGCGGCACGGGGCCGGTGCTGAACACGGCTCTCACCACCTGAGACCACCTGATTCCTCGGGGACACAAGAGGAGGAGTGAGCGTGCGGGTCACAGTGATCGGCTGCTCCGGCAGTTTCCCGGGGCCGGACAGCCCCGCGTCCAGCTACCTGATCGAGGCCGACGGCTACGCGCTGGTGCTCGATCTCGGCAACGGCGCGCTCGGGTCGCTGCAGCGCTTCCGCTCGTTGCAGGAGATCGACGCGGTGTGCATCTCGCACCTGCACGCCGACCACTGCCTGGACCTGTGCGGCTTCTGGGTGGCGCGCACCTACCACCCGGACGGCCCGCAGCCGCGGCTGCCGGTGCACGGCCCCGAGGGGACCGCGGTGCGGATGGCGAAGGCCTACGACCTCGAACCCGAGCCGGGGATGTGCGAGACGTTCGACTTCCACGTGCTGCGCCGCGGCCCGTACGAGATCGGCCCGTTCCGGGTGACGACCGCGCTGATGCCGCACCCGGTGGAGGCGTACGCGTTCCGCATCGAGCACGGCGGCCGGGCCCTCGCCTACTCCGGCGACACGGGCGTGTCGGACACGCTCGTGGAGCTGGCGCGCGGCGCCGACCTGTTCCTGTGCGAGGCGTCGTTCCTGGAGGGCCCGGACCTGCCGTCCGAGCTGCACCTGACCGCGCGGGAGGCGGGCGAGCACGCCGCCCGCGCCGATGTCGGCCGGCTCGTCCTCACCCATCTGGTGCCGTGGAACGACCAGGACACCTCGCTGAAGGAGGCCCGGACGAGCGGGTACGGCGGCGAGATCGAGCTCGCCCGGGTGGGCGCCTCCTACGAGCTGTGACCGCGTCCGGCGGGCACTAGGGTGGTGCGCATGCCACGCCCCGATGATCGCGCGTCAGACCAGCTCCGTCCCGTCCGCATCCAGCGCGGATGGCTCGACCACGCGGAGGGGTCGGTGCTCGTCGAGTTCGGCCGGACGCGGGTGCTGTGCGCGGCCTCCGTGCAGGATTCGGTGCCGCGCTGGCGGCGCGACTCCGGGCTCGGCTGGGTGACCGCCGAGTACGCGATGCTGCCGCGCGCCACCAACACCCGCAACGACCGCGAGTCCATCAAGGGCCGGGTCGGCGGCCGCACCCACGAGATCTCCCGGCTGATCGGCCGGTCCGTGCGGGCCTGCCTGGACTTCAAGGCGCTCGGCGAGAAGACCGTCCAGCTGGACTGCGACGTGCTGCAGGCCGACGGCGGCACCCGCACCGCCGCGATCACCGGCGCGTACGTCGCGCTCGCCGACGCGGTGTCGTGGATGCGCGAGCGCAAGATGCTGCGCGGGAACCCGCTGGTCACCTCCGTCGCGGCGGTCAGCGTCGGCGTCGTCGCCGGGGAGGCGCGGCTCGACCTGTGCTACGAGGAGGACTCGGTCGCCGGCACCGACATGAACGTGGTGTGCACCGGCGACGGGAGGTTCGTCGAGGTGCAGGGCACCGCCGAGGGCGCCCCGTTCGACCGCGCCGAGCTGGACGCGCTGCTCGACCTCGCCGCGGGCGGCTGCGCCGAGCTGACCCGGCTGCAGAACGAGGCACTGCAGAAGGAGACGCAGGCCCGGTGACGCGGATCGTGCTGGCGACCCGCAACGCGGGCAAGATCGCCGAACTGGAGCGGATCCTCGACGGCATCGCCGTGGCGGGCCTCGCGGAGTTCCCGGACGCCCCCGACGTGCCCGAGACCGAGCTGACCTTCGAGGGCAACGCGCTGCTGAAGGCCCGCGCGATCGCCGCGCACACCGGCCTGCCCGCCGTCGCCGACGACTCCGGACTGTGCGTGGACGCGCTGAACGGTATGCCGGGCGTGCTGTCGGCCCGCTGGTCGGGCCGGTTCGGCGACGCCACCGGCGACAAGGACGCCGCGAACCTGCGGCTCGTGCTGGACCAGCTCGGCGACGTCGCCGACGGCCTGCGCGGCGGAGCGTTCGTGTGCGCGGCGGCGCTGGTCGTCCCGGCGCACGGCGACCGCGGCGCGGTCGAGCACACCGTCGAGGGCCGGATGCGCGGGACCATCGTCCGGGCGCCGCGCGGCACCGGCGGCTTCGGCTACGACCCGGTCTTCCTCCCGGACGGCGAGACCCGCACCACCGCGGAGATGGCGCCGGAGGAGAAGGACGCGATCAGCCACCGGGGCAAGGCGTTCCGCGCGCTGGCCGGGCTGCTGCCCGACGCGCTCGCCGCCGCCGGCCGCCCCTAGCGCGGGGGCTCGCGGCGGCCTCGGGGAATTCCTCGGGTTCCATGACAACCCGGCGGCCTCCGGCGGAGGTTCTGACGGGTGTACGGACACCGTTCCCCCCGAGGAGCAACATGATCGACAAGGGTCGCATCCGCCGCGGGCCGATGCTCGCGCTGGCCGGCGTCGCGGGCGCCGGCGCGCTCGCCGCCGGGATCTGGGCGGCCGCCGGCTCCGGCTCGTCACCGCACGTCAGGACGGTCTCGGAGCGGAACGCGCTGACGCACACCGCGACGCCCGCGCCGGTGTCCGCGCGGCCGTGCGCGTCGCCGCGGCCGTCCACCCGCACCCCGGCGCCCGTCCCGCCGAAGGCCGCGCGGCCGACGGAACCGCCGGTCCCCTCCGCGAGCCCGCGCCGCCTCCCGCCGCGGCCCGTGCCGTCGCCGACGAAGGCGCGCCCCCACCCCGTGCCCTCGAAGGCGCGCCCGCACCCGGTTCCCTCGAAGGCGCGGCCGGTGCCGTCCCCGACGCACTGCGGTGCCCGGCAGGGCGCCCCGCGCCCGAGCCGCACGCCGACGGCGCGGCCGGTGCCGTCAACGCCGCCGACGGCGGCGACGCCCGTTCCCTCGGCGAGCCGGAGGTAGCCGCCTGTCCACGATGAGCGCCCAGGAGATCCGCGGGGCGGAGATCACGTTCGACGAGTTCGTGACCGCCACCGCGGGCCGGCTGCTGCGCACCGCCGTGTTCCTCGTCTACGACCGGCACCTCGCCGAGGACCTGCTGCAGACCGCATACGAGCGGGTCGCCCGCAAGTGGAAGCGGGTGTCGGGCGGCAACCCGGAGGCGTACGCGCGCCGGGTGCTGGTGAACCTCGCCATCGACGAGAACAAGCGGCGCGCCCGCCGCCGGGACACTCCGGTCGGCTCGGTGGCGGACGTGGAGCGCCTCGCCGGGCCGCCCCCGGCGGCGGGGGTCGCCGGGGGCGACCTGGACGAGGTGCTCCGCGCGCTGCCCGCCAAGCAGCGCGCGGTGGTCGTGCTGCGCTACTGGTGCGACCTGGAGGAGAAGCAGATCGCCGAGACGCTCGGGATCTCCCGGGGAACGGTGAAGAGCCACACCGCGCGGGCCATGGCGGCGCTGCGGGAGCACATGAAGGAGGGCCGGGCGTGAACGACGAGCTCGAAGCCCTGCTGCGCGGCCACTACCGGTCCGCCGCCGACCACATCACGGCGGGCCCTGGCACGGTCCGCAGGTTCCAGGACGCGGGCCGGGCCGCCCGCCGCACCGGACGCGGCCGGTGGCGCTGGGCGTTCCCGGCGCTGGCGGCGGCGGTGACCGCGGCGGTCCTGGTGACGATCGCGCTGTTCCTGTGGCCCGGCGGCGGGACGCCGGCGAAGCCGCGGCCGATGGCGCCGCCCGCCTCCGTGCCCGTCCCGGCGACGAGGACGCCCGCCCCGACGTCACCGCCGCGCCCGTCGGCGTCGCCGACGCGGATCCCGGCGCCGGGCATACCGCAGAGACGGTCCGGCGCCGACCCGACGCCCCGGCCGACCGGCGCGCGCGACCCCCGGACGCTCCCGCCCACGCACGGCGGCGCCATGCCGTCCCCGTCGTCGAGCGCGATGGGCCCCGTGGCGAAGGGGCCGCGTGCGACCTCCAGCCCCGCCGGCGGGTACTAGGCGTTCTGCTCGACTAGGCGGGGTCGCCGAAGCACAGGCCGGGGACGCTGCCCCAGCCGACCGTCTCCAGGACGGCGCGCATCTGCGGCGGCGTCCGGTCGAGCACCACGGGCGCGCCGCACGCGCGGCTCCACGCGGCGTCGCCGAGCAGGGCGATCCCGCCGAGGTCGATGAAGTCGAGCCCGCCGAGGTCGAGATGGAACTCGCGGTCGGGCGGCAGCTCCGCCAGCGCCGCCTCCAGCGCCGCGACGAGCATCGCGTGCCGGGCGGAGTCCAGCTCGCCGATCAGCGCGAGACCGGCGGGCTCGTCCGTGCGGACGATCCTGAGCGGTTCCACGCCGGCTACCTGATGTGCAGCCGGACGAAGGTGCCGTCCCAGCCGGCCCGCAGCTCCACCAGGTCGACGAGGAGCCGGACGGTCCACAGCCCGAACCCGCGCTGCAGCGCCGTGTCGGGCGGGATGAAGCCGGTGAACGGGGTCGGCGCGGGGCGCCACAGCCCGTTGTCGCCGACCTCGCAGAGCAGCTCGGGGCCGTCCCGCCAGATCCACATGCCGACCGGGGGGCAGCCGTGCTGCAGCGCGTTCGCCGCCACCTCGTTCACCGCGGTGACGAGGTTCTGCGCGGGCCGCTTGGCAAGGCCGTGCAGCAGCGCCCGCTCGGCGACGAACGAGCGCAGCGCGTGCAGGTCGTCGTCCTCGACCGCGAAGTACTCGGCGTCGCCGGGGCGGGCGAAGCACAGGCCGCGGTCGCAGTTCGCGCCGAACGTCACCGGGTCGATGTAGTCGCCGCTGGCGAGCGCGGGGCCGTCGGTCACCATCTTCGGGTGGGTGCGCCGCGCCTCCGCCAGGATCAGGGGCGACAGCGCCTCGCCGTCGTAGGGGCACAGCGCGCACGCCCCGGAGTCCTTGAACACCTCGTTGATCAGCGACTCGTAGCGGATCCACTCCAGGATCTGCCGGTCGTCCAGGTCCCGCCACACCGGCTCGCCCAGCGCGCACACGGTCCGCGGCGCGAACCTGTTCAGCAGGGCCTGGTAGTCGCGCAGGGTCCGGACGGGGTGCAGGTAGAACGTCGCCGCGTCCACCCACTCGATCTCGGCGTCGTCGCCGAACAGGTCGCGCAGCGCCGACAGGTTGGGCTCCTGCGCGACGGCGACGACGGCCTGCCCCGCCTCCAGCCCGGAGCGCAGGAACGGCTCGGTCACCGCCAGGAAGTGGTCCGTGCCGTCGTACACGAACCCCCTGTGCTCCAAGCTCATCAGAGGTTGCCTTCCGTCTCCGTGACCGGGCGTTCGCGGCCGCGTTCGAGACCGGGCAGCCGGTGCCAGCCGACCATCTCGATGACGTTCTCCACGTCGGGCGGCAGGTGGTCGAGCACCAGCGCCTCGTCGGCGGGCAGGCTGGTGGCCTGCTGCGCCAGTAGGTTCAGCCCGCCGAGGTCGATGAAGCCGAGGTCGGTGAAGTCGAGGTCGGTGAAGTCGAGGTGGACGCGCCGCCGGGCCAGGCACACCTGCGCGAGCTGCTCGGCGAACACCTGGTGCCGGGCGGCGTCCAGCTCGCCCTCGACCCGCAGCCCGTTCGGCTCGAAGGTGCGGACGATCTTCAGGATGCCGTCGTCGAACTCGGGGTCGACCTCCACCAGCACCTCGTGCGTGTCGCGCAGGGCGGCGAGCTCGTCGGGCGGGCAGGCGTGCCGGTCGATCTGGCAGATCGCCATCGCCATCGTGCTGGGCGACACGGCGTCGCCGACACCGTGCTCGCAGCCCAGCATCTCGGCGATGTCGGAGCGCCCCGGCTCGCTGAGCAGCCAGCTGTAGTCGGTGGTCAGCCGGACGGCGCGGAACCCCTCGCCGAACGCCGCGTCCACCTCCCGGCCGATCGTCTCCAGCATCCGGCCGGGCTCGAAGGCGCCGCGCCGGTCGAGGCAGGCGTCGGCGCGGGGGATCACCCGCAGCTGGCCCGTCCTGCTGAAGGCGTGCACGTCCGCCCGGTGCCGGGGGCCGATGCCGGGCAGCAGCTCGGCCGGGGCGTCGGTCACGTAGACGACCTTCTCGTTGTTGTCGAGCGCCTCCCGCACGAAGGGGCCGATGACCCTGTCGCGCTCCTCCAGGCCGCTGTAGGCCAGCCAGCTGTGGTCGCCGGGCCGGATGTCTTTGACGGGTCGCTTGGCGAACCAGGGTGTCTCCATGGCCTGCCCATCGAGGTCGGTTCGGATTCGTTCAGCGTACGCCCGTGGAAGCTTATTGGAAGCCCAACGCATCGAGTTCCTCACACTCCGTTCACCGCGGCCGGGACGGCGGGCAGCCGCAGCCGCAGCCGCACCGTGCTGCCGTCGCATCCGGTCCGGATCTGGACGATCGAGCAGAGCAGCCGTACCGCCCACAGCCCGAACCGGCCGCCGGTGGCGGTGCCGGACGGGCGGGGCGGGACGAGCCCGTAGCCGGAGCCGGGCTCCCAGCTGCCCTTGTCGGTGACCTCGCACACCAGGGCCGGGTCGGCGCCGGACGGCTCGGTCCACATCCGCAGCACGATCGGGGGCGCGCCGTGCCGGAGCGCGTTGGTGACGACCTCGGTGACCGCGACGAGCAGGCGCCGCAGGTCCTCGTCGGGCAGCGGAGTGCGGCGCGCGTACTCGGTGACGTAGGCC
The DNA here is from genome assembly GCF_008923205.2 of Actinomadura physcomitrii. Classification (GTDB taxonomy): domain Bacteria; phylum Actinomycetota; class Actinomycetes; order Streptosporangiales; family Streptosporangiaceae; genus Spirillospora; species Spirillospora physcomitrii. Next base: position 44,272 of record NZ_WBMS02000023.1, read on the forward strand.
CGCAGCCAGAACAGGTCGGGCCGGTCGATCTCGAGCTCGTCGGCGTCGGCGGGCCGCGGGGGAAGGGGCTCGCCGTCGCATTGCGCGCTGTAGGCCCACGGGTCCATGTAGAGGGGGTTGGCCATGGACCTGGCGCCGCGCACCGTCTCGGGGTGGGTGCGGCGCCCCGCCGCGACCACGCCGGCCGGCAGGGACGAGGAGTAGGGGCACATGATCGCGGCGCCGGTGCCGCGGAACGCGATGTTCACCATGGCCTCGGCGCGCTGCCATTCCAGCACCTCGAGCGGCGGGCGCGCCGCCCACACGACCGGTTCGCCGAGGACGCGCAGCCGCCGGCCGCGCCAGGCGACGTCGTCGGCGTCGCTGAGGCAGTCGGCGAGGGTCCGCGCGGGGTGGGTGTACCAGGTGCCCGGCTCGACGAACTCGACGGAATCGGCGGTGGGGCCGAGCGCCTCGCGCAGCAGCACCTCGCGGGCGACCCCGCAGACGGCCAGGACGCGGTCGCCGGCGTCGGCGCCGTCCCGCAGGAAGGGAAGGGCGCCGCCGAGGAAGTCGTCGACCCCGTCGTACGGCAGAACGCAGTGGGTGAAGGATTCGCTCACGGCGGCCCCAGGGTGCGTTTTCGGTCCCGGCGTTCCCCTAACGCCCGCCGCGGCGCCGGCGGACCCATCAAGGGTAGGTCGGCCGCCCGGCGGCGCGCCGGGCCGTGCGGCGATTGCCGCGACCGGTTTTTCACATAGTGCGACGGACTGCCGGGCGTGTCCGCCGGTACAGGACGGCGCGGAGGCCCGGTGCGAGGGCGGCGATTATTTCATCGGCGGTCATCGAGGCGAGCGGTTCCACGGCCAGGATGTAGCGGCCGAAGATCACGCCGGCGAGCTGGGCACCGACCGCCCCGGCGCGGTGCCGCGCGTCGGGGCCGCCGACGTGCTCGGCGATCCGGTCGATCATCTCGCGGCCGACGACGTCGCGCAGCAGCCCCATCAGCTCAGCGTCCTGCGTCGCGGCGCGCACCATGAAGACCAGCTGGCCGCCGCGCTCGGGGTCGTCCCAGGTGCCGAGCATCGCGCGCAGGACGCGTTCGGGCAGCGTGGCGGGGTCGCCGGGGAGCGCCGCGGCCAGCACGTCCGGCGGGTTGGCCAGCAGTCCGAGGACCGCGCCGAACAGGCCCTTCTTGGAGCCGAAGAAGTAGCTGATCAGGGCGGCGTCGACGTTCGCCTCGGCGGCGATCGAGCGCAGCGTGACCTTGGCGTACCCGTCGGCGAGGAACCGGCCGCGGGCCACCGCGAGGATCTGCGCGCGGGTGTCGGGGCTGCCGCGCCGCCGGCCGCGCGACGCCCGCCTGGCCGCCGCCTCCGGTGCGGCGGCCCCGGATTTATTCATCATGGTTGAAATGTAGTGCCCGCAGGCCCCAGATTCGAGGTGTCACAGCGAAGAGATCCCGCACCGAGGAGGCCCCGATGGCCACCACAGGAACGGCGCCCGGAGGGCAGGTCCACCGGGCCGTGCTGCCGGCCGTCATGCTCGCCCTCGCCACCGTCGTGTCGGCGGTCGCGTCCCTCAACACCGCCATCCCGTCCATCGCCCGCGACACCCGCGCCACCCAGACCCAGCTGTCCTGGATCATCGACGCCTACGCGCTGGTGTTCGCCGCGCTGCTGCTCCTCGGCGGCGCGATCGGCGACCGCTACGGCCGGCGCCGCGCGCTCGCCGCCGGGCTCGCGATCTTCGGCGCCGGGTCGGCCGCCGCGATGTTCGCCGGCGACCCCGAGTGGCTGATCGCGATGCGCGGCGTCCTCGGCGTCGGCGCGGCGCTGGTGATGCCCGCGACGCTGTCCACCATCACCTCGACGTTCCCGGTACGGCAGCGCACCCGCGCGGTCGGCGCCTGGGCCGGCGTCGCCGGCGCCAGCGCGATCTTCGGCCTGCTGGTCTCCGGCAGCCTGCTGGAGCAGTGGTCGTGGCGCTCGGTGTTCCTGCTGAACATCGTGCTCGCCGTGCTCGCGTTCGCCGCGACCCTCGCGGTCGTCCCCGAGTCCGCCGACCCGGACGCGCCGAGGCTCGACCTCGTCGGCGCGCTCATCACCGTCCTCGGCCTCGGCGCCGGCGTCTACTCGATCATCGAGGCGCCCACCGAGGGCTGGACCAGCGCCCGCACGCTCATCGGCCTCGCCGCCGCGGTCGCCGTCCTCGCCGGGTTCGTCGGCTGGGAGCTGACCCGCCGCGACCCGCTGCTCGACCCCCGGCTGTTCAAGCACCGCGCCTTCTCCGCCGGCACCCTGTCGATCACCGTGCAGTTCTTCGCCTTCTTCGGCTTCGTCTTCACCGTCCTGCAGTACCTGCAGCTCGTGAAGGACCACGGCCCGCTGCTCGCCGCCACCTGCCTGCTGCCGATGGCCGCCGCGATGATGCCGTCCGCCCGCGGCATCGCCCCCCGCGCCGCCGCGAAGGTCGGACCGCGCCGCGTCATCGTCGCCGGCCTCATCCTGGTCAGCGTCGGCCTGCTGGTGCTGTCCCTGCTGGACACGGGCAGCAGCTACTGGGTCATGCTCGGCGGCCTCATCCCGCTCGGTGCCGGAATGGGCCTCGCCATGACGCCCGCGACCGCGTCCATCACCGACGCCCTCCCGGCCGACAAGCAGGGCGTCGGGTCGGCGATGAACGACCTGGCCCGCGAGCTCGGCGGCGCCCTCGGCATCGCCGTCCTCGGCAGCCTCCTGCAGTCCGGCTACCGCTCGAACCTGGACACCGCCGGGCTGCCCGGACCGGTCGCCGAGCACGCCAGGACCTCGCTGGCGATGGCCGTGCACGCCGGCCCGCAGGTGATGCGGCAGGCGCAGGCGGCGTTCGCGGACGGCCTGCACACCGCGCTGCTGTCCGCCGCGATCGTCCTGGCCGTCACCGCCGTGCTGGTGGGCGTCCTCTACCGCCGTCCCGCCGCGGCCGCCGCCGAGACTCCCGCCGGGCAGGAGACCGCCGCCGCGGAGCCGGCGAATTGACCGCCCGCCACCCGCGATCACACCGTCACGCGAAAGGGCCCCCGCAGGACGCGGGGGCCCTTCCCTGTACGGCTCAGGCGGCTGTCCAGTCGGTCATGCGGGCGTCGGCCCGGAACCGCAGGGCCGGATCGGCGTACCGGGCCTCGGGGACCGCGTACAGCGCGTCCACCCCCGCCTGCTGGAGCGGGTACGAGGCGGCGAGCTCCGCCAGCTCGGCCGCCGACAGCGGCAGCCCGGCACGGGAGACCAGCAGGCCCACCTCCGCGATGACGCGCGGGTCGTCCGCGGGAGGCGCGGGACGCAGGACGTTCTCGGTCAAGGTTCCTCCAGGGTTCGCGATGCCCGGCCGCTCCGGGCACGGGTCGGACGGTCGTCGCCGCGCGGGTCAGACGGCGACGAGGGCGGGGACGCGGCGGTGCCAGTCCGTGACCCGCTGGAAGGCGTCCGCCGCCCGCAGCACCCCGGCCTCCCCGAACGCCGGGCCGGCGAACTGGATCGACAGCGGCAGCCCGGCGGCGGTCGCGCCCATCGGGGCGGCCAGGACGGGGTTGCCGACGCAGTCCCAGTACTGGGTGAAGATCGTGCGGAACAGGCCCTCGATGTCGAGCCGGCCCGCCCCGTCGGTCAGCTCGTCGAAGCGCGGCGCGCCGACCGCCGCGGTCGGGCAGACGATCACGTCGAGGTCCTCGAACATCCGCGCCACCGCGTCCTGCGCGACGTGCCGCACCCGCTGCGCCTGCACGTAGTCGGCGCCGGTGACCAGCGCGCCGCGCGCCAGCATCAGCCGGGTCGCCGCGAAGTAGTCGCGCCAGCGCTCCACCAGGTCGTTGCGGTGGTAGGCGAACGCCTCGGCGCACATCGTGACGAGGTTGGCGGTGAGCATCTCCGTCCAGAACGGCAGCTCGGCGTCGATGAGCGTCGCGCCGAGCCCGGACAGCGCGCCGAGCGCCGCGTCGAAGGCGGGCCCGAGCGCCGGGTCGGCCTCCGCCGGGAAGTGCCCGGCCCGGACGACCCCGATCCGCACCCCCTCCAGCGACCCGTCGAGCAGAGGCTGCTCGTACGGCAGGCCGACGCTGTCGGGGTCGCTCGCGTGCGGACCGGCGATGACGTCGAGGACGGCGGCGCAGTCGCGGGCGCTGCGCGCCAGCGGGCCGACGTGGTCGAGGCTGTAGCCGAGCGGCGCCACGCCCGACTTCGGCACCCGGCCGAACGTCGGCATCAGCCCGGTGACCCCGCAGAACGCCGACGGGATGCGGATGCTGCCCGCGGTGTCCGTGCCGAGCCCGGCGAAGAACAGCCCGGCGGCGACGCCGTTGCCCGTCCCGGAGCTGGAACCGCCCGGCCACGTCGCGGTGTCCCACGGGTTGCGCGGCATCGGGAACGGCTTGGACGGATCCGGCATCCCGCACGCGAACTCCATCGTGGTGACCTTGCCGGTGATCACCGCGCCCGCCTCCTTCAGCCGGGACACCACCGGCGCGTCCCGTCCCTGCGCCCAGGCCCGGTCGAGGACCAGGCTCTGCGCCGTCGTCGGGCCCTCCGCCATCGCGATGATGTCCTTGACGCCGAACGGGACGCCCTGCAGCGGGCCCCGGTCGATCCCTTCGGCCAGCTCCCGGTCGGCGCGTTCGGCCTGCTCGAGGGCGTAGTCGTCGAAGCGCGCCAGGTAGGTGCCGAGCTCGCCGTCGTGCCGGTCGGCGGCGGCGAGGGCCTCCTCGGTCAGCCGGACGCTCGTCACCGCGCCGGCGCGCAGCGCCTCGGCGGCCTCGGTCAGGGTGAGGGGTGTCTCCATGGTTCTCCTTGAGGGCATGCCGCGGCCGCCGTCCCCGCCGCGAGGACGGACGCCTTGATCGGTGCGGTGGAAGTGCGGTTCAGCCGCGCGCGGACGCGCGCGGGAGGCGGGAGACCAGCAGGAACCGGTCTCCCCGGTGCTGGATGTGCGCGAGGTCGAAGGGGCGGCCGCCGGGACCTCGGATGACCTGCTCCAGGGTGACGACCGGCGCTCCGGCGGCGAGGCCGAGCAGTCCCGCCGTGCCGGTGTCGGCGGGCAGGCAGCCGAGGACGAACTCCGACTCGCCGAGGGCCACGCCCGCCTCGGCGAGCAGCGCGTACCAGTCCGAGACGAACGGGACGTCGCGGAGCCGCTCCGCCTCGGGGAACAGCACGTAGTTGGTCGCGACGGCCACCGGTACGTCGCCGAGCAGCGCCACGTACTCCATGCGCAGGCACGGCTCCGCGGCCCGGGCGCCGAGCCGGTCGGCGGCGACCTCCGGCAGCGGGATCACGGAACGGTCCAGCACGCGCGGCCGCATCCGCCGGTCGAAGACGCTGCCCGCGCCGGGGTCGGCCGCGCCGTGCGCCTCCGCGAGCGGGGCGAGCACGGCCTCGACGACCGCGTGGGTGCCGACGCCCTGCCTGCGGTCGACGAGCCCCTCGGCGCGCAGCAGCGCGAGCGCCTCGCGCACCGTCGCCCGCGTCACGCCGTGCGCGGCCATCAGCTCGGGCTCGCCGGGCAGCCGGCCGCCGGAATAGGCGCCGCGCAGGATCGCCGACCGCAGCAGGTCCCGCAGCCGCCGCACGTCCGCCCCGGTCGGCGTCCCCTGCGTTTCGGGTGCGCCCCTGCCCCGGGACCTGGTCGCCGTCATGTGCCGGGACGGTAGGCGCACGCCGTTGCGCCCGCATGTTCCGGTGGTTGCCGGTGTGTTACGTTCCACGACCGCCATCGCACCTCCCTCTTCCGCCTCCGCCGACGTCCAAGGACGCTAGGCAGGAGTCGTTGCGGGAGCATGTCGCCGCCGTTGCGCCAGGTTACGCCGCGTCCCCGCCGCCGTCCTCGCGCTCCTGCCTGCGCGGACGCCGGCCCGGCCCGGCGATTCGCCGAGTTGCGCCCGGCAACGCCGTCCATGGGGCCGGGCGCCGGTAATCGGCCGACATGCCGACCAGCCAGGACGCTAAGCTGAACGCACTCCGTACGGAGCGCGCGGGCGTGGCGAAGTAGGCATACGCGGCAGGTTTAGGTCCTGCTGGTGGAGACACCGTGGGGGTTCGAGTCCCCCCGCCCGCACCCATCGGACGTCCACGTCGCGGCGTGCTGCGCGACTCAACGCGACCGGGTCAAGGCTTGAGGCGAGCCCAGACCCACTTGCCGCCGGACGGGTCGGGGGTGTGGCCGCACTCGACGGCGAGCGCCGCGACGATCGGGCGGCCCCGGCCGCCGTTGTCGTCCCGGTGCCCCTCGGACACGTCGAGGGCGTCGCGCGCGGTGCCGGCCACCGGACGAGGCCGCGGCCTGGCCGTGCTCGCGTCCCACACCGCGATGACGACGCCTGCGACGTCGCGACTGACCTGCAGACGGATCTCCTCCCCGGGCGCCGCGGCCGCCACCGCATTGGTGACCAATTCCGAAACGACCAGCACCGCATCGTCCGAAATATGCATATAGCCCCAGTTGTGCAGCCGTGTTTTGGTGAGCGTCCGCCCGAGGCCCGGTGCCGCTTTAGAGGCCAACATGGGGATTAGCAGGCAGTCCGGCGTCGTCATCATCGGTCGTCGCGTTCCTCCCTGGAGTGATTCACGATCTGTACTCCAAGAATCACGACGGGTTACTAGGCTGTGGTGTATTCGCAAACATCTCAACCCCCGGGAGATATCGATGAGCGCCGCCGACGAACTGGACCCCATGTCCTCGCTCTACGCCTGGCTGGCCTACGACCTGCGCTTCTATCGCCAGAAGAGAGGGCTCACCGGTACCGAGGTAGGCAAGATCATCAATTGCGTCCGGTCCGGTCCCATGTTGCGAACTTGGAAGCCGGTCGGGCCTGCATTGACATGGACCAGGCGAAGGCCCTGGGCACGGCATGGGGCACCGGAGGGCACTTCGAGCGGCTGCTGACGTTCGCGCGATCCCTCCACAGCCCTGACTGGTTCCGCAAGAGCGTCGAGTATGAGGTGAAGGCCAGAATCCTCCGCATCTATCAAGGGCAGGGCATCCCCGTCCCGCTTCAGACCGAGGGCTACGCCCGGGCCGTCCTGTCGATGGCGCGCATCGATGACGTCGAGAAGGCGCTGACGGAGCGTATGGCCCGGCAAGAGTTGATCATCGGCCGGGAGGATTGCCCGCTGATGCTGGTTCTCCTCGATCAGGATGCGGTGGACCGTCCAGTAGGGGCAGCCGAGGTCATGAGGGCTCAACTTCGACGGCTGCTGGAGAGCTGGGGGAGCGTCCGGGCCTGAGCATTCGCGTTATCGCACGGTCGGTCGGCTGGCATCTCGGGTTGACCGGGCCATTCCAGATCATGAGTCTGGAGCGCAAGGACGTCGCCTACACCGGTGCGTTCCACGGCGGCCGGTTGGTTCAGGACGCTGCCGAGGTTCGTCAGATCACCATAGACTTCGAGTTGATCGGGACGAAAGCCTCGTCCGAAGGCGAATCCCGTGCCCTGATCGAAAAGGTCATAAAGGAGTTCGCATGAGGATCGACTGGCGCAAAAGCTCGTACAGCGGCAGTTCCACTGACGAGATGTGTGTGGAGGTCGGCGAGCTGATCGGCGGTGTCGCCATCAGGGACTCCAAGGACCCGGACGGCTCGTTGAGTTGTGGCGTGTCGTCGTTATACGAGCCGTCATAACGACGACACGCCACAGCTCAACTGAGGGTCAGAGGCCCAGGTCGCGGCGCAGGCGCTCGACGTGGCCGGTGGCCTTCACGTTGTAGTAGGCCTTCTCGATCTTCCCGTCGGCGTCGATGATGAAGGTCGAGCGGATCACGCCGACGACGACCTTGCCGTACAGCTTCTTCTCCCCGTAGGCGCCGTAGGCCTGCAGAACCTCGGTGTCCGGGTCGGACAGCAGCGGGAAGGTCAGGCCCTCCTTCTCGCGGAACTTCGCTAGCTTGGCGGGCTTGTCCGGGGAGACGCCGACGACGGCGACGCCCGCTGCCTCCAGCTCGCCCAGGCTGCTCTGGAAGTCGACCGATTCCTTGGTGCAGCCGGGGGTCATGGCCGCCGGGTAGAAGTACAGGATCACCCGCCTGCCGCGGAACGAAGCCAGCGAGACCGGAGACGCGTCGGCGTCCGGGAGCTCGAAATCGGGGGCGACGTCGCCCGGCTGCAGCCGCTCTGACACCCTGTGCCGCCTTTCGCTCGGATGGTGGCTCCAACGGTACCGCTCGGGGTACGGCGGGCGTCCGGCGGGAAGACCTGCAACACTGTTCGGATCATGCTTCGCTCGACACGACAAGGACAACGGCATGGCTGACCGCGACCCGGAGGCGCTGGAGCGGGAGATCGAGCGCACCCGCCTGGAACTCGCGCGCACGATCGACGAGCTGGCCGAGCGGGTCAACCCGAGGAACCTTGCCCACAAGGGCACCGAGCGGATCAAGGAGGAGGCCGGGCAGCTCGCCCGGGCCGTGAACGCGATGGTGCGGCCCGAGGGCGAGGACGGCGAGCCGGGCCGGCTCGACAAGCGCGTCGTTTACGCGGGCGCCGCGGCCGCGGTCACCCTGACCGCCCTCGTCCTGTGGCGCCGTAAGCGCAAGCGCCGCTGAACCCGCCCGTCACGGAGGCGCCGGACCGCGAACCGCGGCCGGCGCCTTCGCGTCTTCCGGCCCGGACGGCCCGCGGGTCGGCGGTGGCGCGGGCTCGGCCTGTGGTGCGGGGACGGGCGCCGGCGCGGGCCGTCCGGGCGAGGAGCTCGGCGACGCCGCGCAGCTCGGCCAGCTCGGCGCGGCACGGCGGGCAGCCGCGCAGGTGCGCCGCCAGCGCCTCGGCCTCGGCCCCGGCGAGCCGCCCGAGGGCGTAGACGCCGAGGCCGGGCCGGTACTCACCGCAACCGGAACCCTCCACACCCAGCAGTACGGCGACGGGGGTCGAGTCGTTCAGCCGAGGTCGGGGGCGGTGGCGGTGAAACGGGCCTCGACGGCGGCGCGGACGACCTGGGTCTCCGGCTCCAGGTCGATCGGCTCGGGCTCGCCCGCGCCTCCGGGTGCGGGGCTGAACGCGCCGGCCAGCGCGACCGGCTGCCCCATGCTCTCGTCGCGGCCGAGGCCCTCGTCGGACAGCTCGACCAGGCCGGTCAGCCGCGCGCCGAGCGCCTCCGCGTACCGGCGGGCGCGCGCGACGGCCTCCTGCGCGGCCTGCTCGGCGGCCCGCCGGTAGACGTCGCTGTCGCGGCGCAGGTCCCAGTCGGGTCCGTCCACCCGGGTGCGTTCGAGGTCGCCGAGCCGGGTGACCAGCTCGCCGAGCACGGTGAAGTCCGCGACCGTCACCTTGATCAGCACGGTCCCCTGGTAGGCGCGGATGTCGCCCTCGCGGCGCCGGTACTTCACCAGCGGGGTGATGACGAGCCCGCCGGTCTCGGTCCGCTCCACCGCGTCGCCGTAGGAGCCGATCAGGTCGAGCGCGGCCCGGTTGCGCTCGGTGAGCCGGTCCAGCGCCCTGCGCCGGTCCGGCTCCTGCGACTGGACGTGCACCGACAGCCGGGCGATCTCCGGCTCGGCCTCCAGCACCGCCTCGCCGCGCACACTGATCAACGGAGCGTCGCTCATACCGCCAACCTAACCGGTGGCCGGGAGGGGCGGCGCTGCTAGAGGAAGGTCTTCCCCTCGCCCCGGTAGGTCGGGACGGTCCGGACGAACCGGGCGCCGTCGATGAGGTGCAGGTCGGCGAACCGCTCGCACAGCTCACCCGCCTTGGTGTGCCGGAACCAGACCCGGTCGCCGATCCGCAGCTCGTCGGCGGTGCGGCCGAGCAGCGGCGTCTGCACCTCGCCGGCGCCCTCGTTCGGGTCGTAGGACAGGCCGGCGGGCAGGTAGGGCCGGGGGAGCCGGACGTCGTCGCCGGGCCCGGACGCGAGGTAGCCGCCGCCGAGGCAGGTCGCGACGCCGGGGCCGGGCCGGCGGACGACGGGCAGCGCGAACAGCGCGGCGGGCCGTCCGGTGAAGTTGGAGTAGTAGTCGAACAGGTGCGGCTGGTACAGCCCGGAGCCCGCGGCGATCTCGGTGACGGCGCGCTCGGCGGCGGTCTTCTCGACGCTGCCGGTGCCGCCGCCGTTGACGAACTCCAGGTCGGCCAGGTCGCGGACGGCGCGGACGATCCCGGCGCGCCGCCGGGCCAGTTCCATCCGGGACCGCTGCTGCATGGCGCGGATGACGCGGGCCCGGGCGGGCCGTCCGGGCGGCAGGTCGCCGACGCCGGCGATCTGCGACTCGTAGGCCATCAGCCCGGCGAGGCGCAGGCCGGGCCGCTTGAGGATCTCCTCGGTGAACGCGGCGACGTCGGCAGGGGTGCGCAGCGGGGAGCGCAGGGCGCCGATCCGGACCCGGCCGCCGAGGGGCCGGTAGGAGGCGTCGATGTCGACGCAGACGCGGACGCGGGCGCCGCCGGCGGCTTCCTCGATGAGGTCGAGGTGCGCGGGGCAGTCGACCATCAGGGTGATCGCGCGGGCGGCGGCGGGGTCGGCGGCCAGCTCGGCGATCGCGGTGCGGTCGGCGGTCGGGTAGGCGACGAGGACGTCGTCGCTGACGCCCTCCCGGGCGAGCCAGAGCGCCTCGGGAAGGGTGAACGCCATGACGCCGGCGAAGCCGTCCATCGCGAGCGCCTCCTCCAGGAGGGCGCGGCAGCGCACCGACTTGCTGGCGATCCTGATGGGCTTGCCGGCGGCGCGGCGCACCAGGTCGGCGGCGTTGGCGCGGAAGGCCGCGAGGTCGACGACGGCGAACGGCGCCTCTAGGCCGGCGGTCGCGGCGTCGTAGCGCTCCCGGAGGTTCATGTTGGCCACAGTGCCACAATAGCGGTGAATGTGAAAAGCTCTCACATACCAGTGCGCCCGCTCTCAGCCCTTGCGGGGGTGCGCGTCGAAGAACCTCCACAGCATCTCACTCGCCTCGGACGGCCACGCGTGCGTCCCGCCCTGGATCTTGCAGAACGTCACCTCGACGCCCTGCTCGCCCTTGCCCGTCCCCTGGCAGTCGGTGTTGCCGCTGAGCGCCTTCACGTTCTCGTGCGGCTCCGGCAGCTTCGCCAGCCTCCGCCAGAAGTCCACCGCCCGCGACACGGGCGGGAACGGCCGCTTGTCGTTGAAGTCGCGGTTCCCGCCGCCGTTGAACGGGACGCTGCGGTCCGCCGTCCCGTGGAAGATCATCGCCGACACCGGACGGTCCGGGTCGCACTCGGTGACCAGCGACCCCTCGACCACCCCGATCGCCGCGACCTTGCCGGGCTTCTCGCAGGCCAGCCTGTACGCCATGCCCGCGCCGTTGGAGAACCCGGTGACGAACACCCGGTCCGGGTCGGCGAGCCCGGCGCCGGTCAGCTCGTCGATCAGCTTGCTCAGGAACCCGACGTCGTCGATCTTCCCGATCTTCGCGGCGCCGCAGCAGCTCCCCGCGTTCCAGGTCGTCATGAAGCCGTCCGGGTAGGCGACCACGAACCCCTTGCCGTCGGAGAGCTTGTCGAAGCCGGTCAGCGACTCCATCTGCTTCATGTTCGCGAGGCCGCCGTGCAGCGCGATCACGAGGGCGGGCTTGTCGGCAAGCTTGCCGTCCTTCCACTTGCCGTCCGCCACCTTGGCCGGGATGTGCAGCAGGTACTCCCGGTGCCCGGGCGTGCCCACGTCGATCTTCTCCTGGTGGGTGCCGGCGCCGGTCGCGATCCCGTCGACCGTCGCGGGCCGCTTGCCGCCCTTGCCGCCGTCCTTGCCGCCGTCCTTGCTCGTGCAGGCCGCGAGGACGAGGGACAGGGCCAGTGCGACAATCAGGATCCGGCGCATGCGTGCAAAAGTAACCTCAACGGCTCCCCTCGAACTACTCACGAGTAGACGAACCGGTGCGCCTACCGAGTTGTGTTCTCCAACTCGCCCCGCTCGTGGGTTGGAAATTCCAACCCGCTGGAGGGCCGCGATGAACGGGGTCCTGGCGCGGCACGGCCGCGCGACGGCGGCGCGCCGCGTAGGCTCGTAGCCCCGTATCCACCTGAGCTGCGCCTTCGTGGCGAGAGTGAGACCGAGACATGGACCGAGCCGACCAGTACGTGCTGACCCTGTCGTGCCCCGACCGGCCGGGCATCGTCGCCGCCGTCTCCGGAGCGCTCGCCGACCGCGGCTGCAACATCGTCGAGAGCCAGCAGTTCGGCGACCCCGACTCCGGCACCTTCTTCATGCGGGTCCAGTTCACCGCCCGCCCCGGCACCGACGCCGACGAGCTGCGCGGCGCGTTCGCCTCCCTCGCTCCCGACCTCGGCCTCCAGTGGCGGCTGCACGACCTGTCCCAGCGCCCCCGCGTGCTCATCATGGTCTCGAAGGGCGGGCACTGCCTCAACGACCTGCTCTACCGGCAGCGCTCCGGGCTCCTCGACATCGACGTCGTCGCCGTCGCGTCCAACCACCCCGACCTGCGGCCGCTCACCCAGTCGTACGGCATCGACTACCACCACCTCCCGGCCGGGCCCGGCGGCAAGGCCGCGCAGGAGGCCGAGATCCTCGCCCTCGTCGAGCACTACCGCGCCGACCTCGTCGTCCTCGCCCGCTACATGCAGATCCTCTCCGACGACTTCTGTGCAAAGCTCCCCGGCGCGATCATCAACATCCACCACTCCTTCCTGCCGAGCTTCAAGGGCGCCCGCCCCTACCACCGGGCGCACGAGCGCGGCGTCAAGCTGATCGGCGCCACCGCGCACTACGTCACCGCCGACCTCGACGAGGGCCCGATCATCGAGCAGGAGGTCGCCCGCGTCGACCACACGCACAGCCCCGAGGACCTGGTGGCGGTCGGCCGCGACGTCGAATGCCTCGCGCTCGCCCGCGCCGTCCGCTGGCACGCCGAGCACCGCGTGCTGCTCAACGGGGACCGCACGGTCGTCTTCCGCTGACCGTTCGCGCAGGTGAAAGCGTGAGATGTCGGCATGGCGTGTTTCACTCCACGTGACATTGCCTCACTATGGGTAGCGGTAGATCGTCCGGACGTGCCGGTGGCTCACGGGGGTGGCTATGGCCGAGGCTCTGGTCAAGGATTTGATCGAAGAAGAGCGCAGCAGGCGGCAGGCGCGGCGCCTCGCCGTCCGCGAGTTCCGCCCGCGGCGCGCGCTCGCCGGCCTGGCGGCCGCGCTCGCGGTGACCGCCGCCGGCGGGATCGCCGCCATCGAACTGCTCGCCGCCGCGCTGCACTCCGGCGTCCACCCGGTCCCCGGCATGGGCGCCCTCGTGCACGCGCTGCGGCACCGCCCGTGGCGCGACGCCGCCGTTCGCGAGACCGCCGCCGCGATCGCCGGCTGCGGCCTGCTGTTCCTGCTCGCCGCGCTGCCCGGGCGGCTGCGCGGCGTCCCGCTGGACGGCGCCGACCCGCGGCTCGCGGGCGTCGTCCGCCGCTCCGCGCTGCGCCGCGCCGCCGCCGACGCCGCGCTGGCCGTCCCCGGCATCGAGCGCGCCCGCGCCCGCGGCCTCGGCGTGCTCCGCCGCCGGCTGATCGTCCGGGCCGTCACGCACTACCGCAACCCGGCGAACCTCGAGGAACTGGTGCACACCGCGGTCGCGGCGCGCCTCGACCGGATCGAGCCGATGCACCGTCCCCTGGTGGACGTCCGGCTCGGCTGGCGGAAGGACTGACGATGAGGATCCCGATCGCCGCGACCGGCGCCCTGCTGCTGCTGTGCGGCGCGTCCGCCCTCGCCCTGAGCGCGTCCGGCCTCGCCGGGCACCCGCCGCTCGACCCCGCGCTGGTGCGCTTCGCCGCCGGCGCCCCGTGGTTCCTGCCCGCCGCCGCGGGCGTCGCCGAGATCCTGGCGCTCGCGGGCCAGCTCTGGCTGGTCCTGCAGGGCCGCACCGTCGTCCACCTGCGGTGGCCCGACCTCGACCCGCAGACCCGCGCGCACGCCCGCGCCGCCGCCGACGTCCTCGTCAAGACGGCCAAGGAGCTCCCGGACGTCCAGGACGTCCGGCTCCGCCTCACCGGCACCGCCAACCGCCCCCGCCTGGTCATGCACGTGACCTGCGCCGGCGACGCGCTGCTCAGCGAGGTCTACGGCGAGCTCGGCGCCGGCCCCGTCGAACGCTACCGCCGCGCCCTGGGCATGCCCGACCTGAAGGCGATCGTCCGCTTCCACCTGGCGTTCCCGCAACCCGAGAAACGCCCCCGCGTCCCCCACCCGGAAACCGCGTAACTCACACCCGTCGCGTGTCCGCGGAGTTCGGGCCCGCGCGGAACGGTGGCCGCAAGGGGGCCGGGGCTTGTGGCTCAGCCGCGCGACGAGGCCGACCGTCGCGATCGCGTGCGAAGCCAAGTTCGAGCTTGCGAGAACTTGATCGCGCGGCGAGCCGCCAGGCGAGCCGGAGCGATGCTGCGATCGCACGCATCGCCCGCCGAAGGGAAGGCGCCCCAGCGCCTGACCGCCAAGGGCAATGCAAAGAAAACACGCGACACCCGTCCGGGGCCTCGCCGGGCGGGGGGCGGCGTCCGGCCCCGGACGGGTGCCCGCGCTCGGGCAGGCGCCCCTGCGCCGCGGAGCGGACGCATGCACACGATGGGCGCCCGCGCACACGGAAAGCCGTGCAGGTCGCGGGGCATGCATCCGTCACTATGCGCGATCTTCTGGTAACGGTCACGGTTGTGTACATTTCGTTCACGGCAGAACTCGAGGGAACGGCCGAGACGAAAGGTACGGGTGCGATGCGGCGTCCCGGTTGGGCGGCGCCCGGACGCTGGAGCCTGGCCCGGCAGCTGCTGGCGCTGCAGGCGGCGATCGTGGCGCTGCTGGTGGGGGTCGGCGCGACGCTCGCGTACCTGGACGCGCGGCGGGCGACCGACGAGCGGGCGGCGCAGACGGTGACGGCGCTGGCGGAGAGCATCGCGGACGCGCCGGACGTGCGGGCGGCGGTGGCGGCGCCGGTGCCGAGCCGGGTGCTGCAGCCGTACGCGGAGCGGATCCGGCACGACACCGGCGTCGACTTCATCACGATCATGAGTCCGGCGGGGATCCGGTACACGCATCCGAAGCCGGCGCGGATCGGCGGGCGGTTCGTCGGGAACACGGCGCGGGCGCTGGCGGGGCACGCGTTCACCGAGACCTACACCGGGACGCTGGGGCCGTCGGTGCGGACGGTGGCGCCGGTGTTCGGGGACGGGCACCGGGTGGTGGCGCTGGTGGCGGTCGGGATCACGATCCGGGCGATCTCGGCGGAGCTGCGCCGGCGGCTGCTCGTGGTGGTGGGCGTCGCGGTGATGGTGCTGGCGATCGGGATCGGCGGGAGCTACCTGGTGGCGGCGCGGTTGCGGCGGCAGACGCGGGGGGTGGCGCCGGGCGAGCTGCGGGGGATGTTCGAGTACTACGAGGCGATCCTGCACTCCGTCCGGGAGGGGCTGGTGCTGCTGGACCGCGGTGGCGGCGTGGTGCTGTGCAACGACGCGGCGCGCGAGCTGCTGGACCTGCCGCCGGACGGCCCGGACGGGCGGCATGTCGGTGAGCTGGGGCTGCCGGAGGAGCTGGTGGCGTCGATGACGTCGCCGGAGCCGCGCGCGGACGAGATCCATGTCGGGGACACGCGGGTCCTGGTCGTCAGCACGGCGCCGGTCCGGTCCGGGGACCGGGCGATGGGCAACGTGGTGACGCTGCGGGACCACACGGAGCTGCAGGGGCTGACGGGCGAGCTGGACACGGTGCGGGGGTTCGCGGAGTCGCTGCGGTCGCAGGCGCACGAGGCGGCGAACCGGCTGCACACGGTGGTGTCGCTGGTGGAGCTCGGGCGGCCGGAGCAGGCGGTCGAGTTCGCGACGGCGGATCTGGCGGCGGCGCAGCGGCTGACGGACCGGGTCGTCGGCTCGGTGACGGAGCCGGTGCTGGCGGCGCTGCTGCTCGGCAAGTCGGCGGAGGCGGCGGAGCGCGGCGTCGAGCTGGAGATCGCCGAGGACACCGCGATCGACGGGGTGGTGGAGCCGCGCGACCTGGTCACGATCCTCGGGAACCTGATCGACAACGCGGTGGACGCGGCGGTGGAGAACGCGGGGGTGCGGCCGCCGCGGGTCCGGGTGAGCGTGCGCCGCGAGGACGGGCGGCTCGTGCTGCGGGTCGCCGACAGCGGCCCGGGGGTGGATCCGGCGGACGTGCCGGAGATGTTCCGGCGGGGTTGGACGACCAAGTCGTCCGGCGGGCCGGTGGGGCACGGGCTCGGCCTGGCGCTGGTGGGCCGGGCGGTCCGGCGGCACGCGGGCACGGTGGAGGTCGCCGGCGACGGCGGCGGGGACGACGGCGCGGTGTTCACCGTCCGGCTGCCGCTGGACGTCCGATGATCTCGGTGCTGGTGGTGGAGGACGACCCGGTCGCGGCGGAGGCGCACCGCTCGTACGTCGAGCAGGTCGCGGGGTTCGCGGTGGCGGGGGTGGTGCATTCGGGCGCGGACGCGCTGCGGTTCTGCGAGCGGACGCCGGTGGACGTCGTGCTGCTGGACTTCTACCTGCCCGACACGCACGGGCTGACGGTCTGCCGGGCGCTGCGGGCCGGGGGCAGCGAGGTCGACGTGATCGCGGTGACGTCGGCGCGGGACCTCGCGGTGATCCGCTCGGCGGTGTCGGTCGGCGTCGTCCAGTACCTGCTGAAACCGTTCACGTTCGCGTCGCTGCGCGACAAGCTCGTCGGGTACGCGCGGTACCGGGAGCAGCTGGTGGGGACGGGGGAGGTGACGGGGCAGGCGGACGTGGACGGGGTGCTCGCGACGCTGCGGACGCCCGGCCACCGGTCGCTGCCGAAGGGGATGAGCGGGGAGACGCTCCAGGCGATCACCGAGGTGCTGGCGGGGGCGCCGGACGGGCTGTCGGCTGCGGCGGCCGCGGACCTCGCCGGGGTGTCCCGCGTCACCGCGCGCCGCTACCTGGAGTACCTCGCCGAGAACGGCCTGGCGACGCGCCGTCCCCACTACGGGCAGGTCGGCCGGCCGGAGGTCCGCTTCTACCCGGGGTAGACGGGCGCGCCGCGGGGTACCTAAGGGACGAACGATCCGTCAGCGACATCGGGGGAGTTGTCGTGGGTGACCTGAACGACAAGGTGGACCGCAGGACCGCCGAACCGGAGCGGAGGAACGAGCCGGGCGAGGCCCGTACGGCCCGCACCGGGGAGGCCGCCGACGACGCCGGACGCGCGGGGGACAAGCCGCGCAAGGTCAAGCCGGGCGACGCGGCCCGGAAGATGCGCGCGATGTTCAAGGGGTAGCGCCCTTTCGCGGCGAGGGGCCGGCGGCGCGGCGCCGCCGGCCCCGCATCGCATGTAAAACCCTGTTGACCTGCCTGTTCGTCCGTCCCCGGAGGGTTTGGTGCGATCTGCAATGAGCATCAATCGCACATAGCCGACGCATCGGGGGGACACGGTGAGCCAGGACGATGGACGCAGGGACGGCCCGGTCGCGGCGCAGGACCGGCCCGAGGAGGGACTGCGGCGCGCCCGCGCCGGCGGGACGAGCGAGCTCGTGACGTCGGGCGGCCGCACCGAGATCGCCGACGTGGTGGTCGCCAAGATCGCCAGCATGGCGGCCCGCGAGGTGGGCGGCGTGCACGAGATGGGCGCGGGGATGAGCCGGACGATCGGCTCGGTGAAGGAGCGGCTGCCCGGGGTCGCCGCGGACCCGACGCAGGGCGTCGGGGTGCAGGTCGGCGAGCGGCAGGCGGCGATCGACATCGACCTGGTCGTCGACTACGGCGCCTCGATCCCCGCTCTCGCCGACGCGGTGCGCTCCAACGTGATCGGCCAGGTGGAGCACATGTGCGGGCTGGAGGTCGTGGAGGTCGACATCACGGTCGACGACATCCATCTGCCGGACGACGACCGCGAGGAGTCCGAGCAGCCGACGGGCCCGCGGGTGCTATGACGGCCCGGACCCGCAGGACGCGGCCCGCCGGGCAGGCGGGCCCGCCGGAGCAGGCGCCGCCGCCGGGCGCCGACGCGCCGGCCCGCCCGCGCGCGAGAGGGCGCGACGCCGGGCGCGACGCAAGGCAGGAGGCCGGGCGCTACACGGGCCGCGATGCCGGGCGCGTTGTAGGGCGGCTTCCCGGCGCGGACGCGCCGCACGAGCCCGGGACGCGGCGGCGGGACGCCGGGCGGGGCCGCGGGGACGCGGACGGCAAGGGCCGGCTGGTGGAGCGGGTCGCGGAGGCGGTGGCCGGATGCCGGTCGGTCGCCGGGCTGACCGCCGGGCCGCGGGCGCGGATCATGACGTACCGGGCGGGACGGCCGCTCGCCGGCGTCGCCGTCCGGGACGCGGAGATCGAGGTCGGGGTGGTGGCCCGGGTGGAGCGGCCGCTCCCGGAGACCGCGCGGGACGTGCGGCGGGCCGTGCGCCCGCTGGCCGGGGGCCGTCCGGTGCACGTCCTGATCGGGGACATCGCCGAAGGGGGCGCGACATGATTCCGGTATGGCCGCTGGCGGGCCTGGCCTTCGGGGTGGCGCTCGGGTTCGCGGGCGCGTTCGGCGGGTTCGGCCCGTTCTTCATCGTGCTGTTCCTCGGCTGCCTGGGGTTCCTGACCGGCCGCGCCATCGAGGGGAACCTCGACATCCGGCAGCTGTTCTCGATCAATACGGGACGGCGGCCGCGGTGACCGCCCCGGAGGAGGCGCCGCGCCCGCCGGCCGAGCGGGGCCGGACGACGATCAGCGACCGGGTCGTGGCGCGCATCGCGGCGAAGGCGGCCGAGGAGACGGCGGGGGCGCGCGGGCTCGACCGGTCCGTGCTCGGCGTCGGCCTGCCCGGGCGCCGCGCGGTCCGGACCGACGTGCGCGTGCACGGCAAGGTCGTCACGGCGAAGGTGGCGCTGTCGGTGCCGTACCCGATGCCGGTGCGGGACGTGGCGCGGCAGGTGCGCGCTCGCGTCCGCGCCCGCGTCGAGGCGCTGACGGGGCTCACCGTCCGGCAGGTGGACATCGACGTGGCCGAGCTGGAGCGGCCGGGCGGCGGGAGGACCGTCTCATGATCACGCATGCCGGGCACCGGAGGGTGCCGGCGCAGGGGGCGCGGACGCCCGGCGAACGGCGGGCGGACCGGGCGGCACTGCACGCGTTCCGCTCGCGACGGGTCCGCATCGGCGCGCTCGCGGCGCTGCTGCTGACCGCGGCGTCGGTGATCGCGGCGATCGACGTCCTCGCCGCGATGTTCGGGGCGTCCCTGCACGTCATCGCCTATCGCGGGCTGCTGGACGTCCGGTGGGACGGGTGGGAGGTCCGCGCGATCAGCGGGGGGCTGGTGCTGGTCGGGCTGGTGTTCCTGCTGGCGGGGCTGCTGCCGGGACGCTCGCGGGTCGTGCCGCTGCACGGCCGCGTGCCGGACGTGGTGATGGGCGTCAGCAGGCGCGGGCTGTGCCGGGCCGTCGCGAGGGCGGCGGGGGACGCGGCGGGGGTGGCGCGGGTCCGGCGGGTCCGGCTGCGGCCGAGGCGGGTCACGATCGTCGCGGAGACGCCGGTGAGCGACCCGCGCGACCTGGAGGACGGGGTCGCGGACGCGGTGCGCGGGACCCTGGAGCGGATCGGGCCGCTGCGCCCCCGGACCGTGAAGGTGCGGATGAAGCGCAAGGAGATCTAGATGGGGGACCGGACCGCGCGGGCCGGGACGGACCGGCGGCCCGCGCATCTCAACCGGACGGGGCTGGTCCTGGTCGGGGCGCTCATGGTCGCCGCCGGCGGGGCGGGGCTGGCACGCGGGGCGGGCGCGTTCGGCGGCGACCGGGCGGGCGGCCTGGTGTTCAGCGGGACCGTCCGGCGGTACGCCGCCGATCACGGCTGGTTCTGGCCGGCGGTCGCGGCGGCGGTGATCGTGCTGGCGCTGCTCGGGCTGGCCTGGCTCCTCGCCCAGGGCCGGACGGGACGGCTGCCGGGGCTGGCGGTGGAGCCGGATCCTTCGGGCGGCCGGACACGCGTGTCGGCGAAAGCCGTGACGGACGCGCTGGAGGCGGAGGTCGCCGAGTACCCGGGGGTGCGGACGGCGCGGGCCCGGCTGATCGGCTCGTCGCGCCGGCCGGAACTGCGGCTGAACGTCACCTACCTACGCCGCGCCGATCCGGCCGAACTGCGCCGCCGCATCGAGGACGAAGGGATGCCGCGCCTGGCCACCGCCCTCGGGCGCCCGTCGATCCCGGCGGTGGTGCGCCTGCGGCTGGTCAAGGGCGACCGCGCGGAGACGCTGCTCTGACCTTTGGGACCACCTTTGGGGGTTGTTGGGCGTGCATGGCGTTTCGCTCGACTAGCGTTCTTTAGTGAACATGACGTCGAGGAATGAGGGGGCTCGCTTGATCGACCTGCTGGTTCCGGGCGGCTCTGCCGAGGGGCTTTCCATCGACGCATGGAGGGAACAGACGGATCACGGCTTGGGCCCCTCCCGCTAGAGCGGCCCGAAGACCCGGGGGCGCGGCGACAAGGCCGCGCCCGCGGGTTTTTTCCGTACGTCCAGTGGGTTGTGTTTTCCAACCCACTGGAGGGACACTGGCGAGTAAGTTGGAGAACACAACGGAGGTGGTCATGCGGGACGCGGTGATCGTGGAAGCGGTGCGGACGCCGGTCGGCAAAGGGAAGCCGGGCGGGGCGCTGCACGCTGACCATCCGGCCGACCTGCTGGCGCGGACGCTGAGGACGCTGGTCGAGCGGGCCGGCATCGACCCCGGCCAGGTCGACGACGTCATCGGCGGCGTCGTCACCCAGGTCGCGGAGCAGGCCGTCAACATCACCCGGACCGCCGTCCTGGCGGCCGGGTTCCCCGAGAGCGTGCCGGCCATGACCGTCGACCGGCAGTGCGGGTCGTCGCAGCAGGCGCTGCACATCGCCGCGCAGGGCGTGCGGAGCGGCGCGTACGACATCGCGATCGCGTGCGGCGTGGAGTCGATGTCGCGGGTGCCGATGGGGTCGAGCGTGCTGCCCGGCAGCGACCCGTTCGGACCGATGCTGAAGGAGCGCTACCCCGACGGTCTCGTAGGGCAGGGCATCAGCGCGGAGCTGATCACCGCGAAGTGGGACCTGTCCCGCGAGGAGCTCGACGCGTACGCCTACGAGTCGCACCGCCGCGCCGCCGACGCGTGGAAGAACGGCGAGTTCGACCGCGAGGTCGCCTGGACCGGGCAGCGCGACGAGACCGTCCGGCCCGGGACGTCACCGGAGATCCTCGCCGGCCTGAAGCCCGCCTACTACGACGAGCGGACGGCGGCGCGGTTCCCGGAGATCGGCTGGAAGGTCACCGCGGGCAACGCGTCCCCGATCAACGACGGCGCCGCCGCTGTCCTGGTCATGGGCGCGGACGTGGCGGAGCGGCTCGGGCTGCGGCCCCGGGCCCGGTTCCACGCGTTCGCGGTCACCGGCGACGACCCGCTGCTCATGCTGACGGCGATCATCCCCGCGACGGAGAAGGTGCTGGCCAAGGGCGGGCTGAGCCTGGCCGACATCGACTTGTTCGAGGTGAACGAGGCGTTCGCGCCGGTCGTGCTCGCCTGGCAGCGGGAGACGGGCGCCGACCTCGCGCGCGTCAACGTGCGCGGCGGGGCGATCGCCATCGGGCATCCGCTCGGCGCGAGCGGCGCCCGCATCATGACGACGCTGCTGCACGCCCTGGAGGACCGCGGCGGGCGCTTCGGCCTGCAGACGATGTGCGAGGCCGGCGGGCTCGCGAACGCCACGATCGTCGAGCGCCTGTGACCGGCGGTTAGGCTGCCCGGTATGCCGAAGGACGCCCACCCCCGCGAATGCTCCATCGCCGACACCCTCGACATCGTCGGCGAGCGCTGGACGCTGCTCGCGATCCGGGAGCTCAGTCTCGGCGTCCGGCGGTTCGACCGGATCGCCCGCAACACCGGGGCTGCCCGCGACATCCTGACGACGCGGCTCCGCAAGCTGGAGGCGCACGGCATCGTCCGGCGCGAGCGCTACAGCGACCACCCCGTCCGCCACGAGTACCACCTCACGGCGGCGGGGCGGGAGCTGTGCGACGTGCTGATCGTCCTGATGGCGTGGGGCGACCGGCACCTGCACCCCGACGACCCGCCGGTCCGCTGGCGGCACTCCTGCGGCGAGACGCTCAGCCCGATGGTGATCTGCCGGCACTGCGGCAACGAGGCCCGCCCCGGTGCCCACTCGCCGACCGGCCGCGGCGCCCTCACCTCCTGACGCCGGCGAGTCGCCGCCTCGGTCGCGTTCGATCAGCCGGCGGGCCGCGCAACGACGTTCAGCGCCACCGCGATCTCCTTGACCTCGATCTCCGAGCAGGACGTGGCGATCCGGACCACGAGATCGAACGCCTCGTCATCGCCGAGGTCCGGGCGCATGCCGTTCAGCGCCAGCATGACTCGGGCGGCCGTCCAGGCGGTGCGCTTGTTCCCGTCGACGAAGGCGTGGTTGCAGATCACCGAATGCAGCAGCGCCGCGGCCTTCTCCTCGAGGGTCGGGTAGGCCTCCGTCCCGAAGGTCACCGTCGCCGGTCGCATGGCGGACGAGGAGACCAGGCCCGCGTCGCGGACGGCGGGCATTCCGCCGAGAACGGCGGAATTGATCTCGATGAGGTCCTCGGCGGAGAGATAGTCGGTCACGCGTCGGCCAGCCGAGCCAGAAGATCCGCGTCCTCGGCCATCACTTCGGCGGTGATGGCGCGGACCTCCGCGCGGTGCTGGTGTGCTTGTCCCCAGCTCTCCAGCGCTTGGACGATCACGCTGTTGATGGAAAGGTGCTCTGCCTCGGCGACCTTCGTCACCAGGTCGTCCACCTCGTCAGGGATGCGAACACTTCGAGTGACCATACCAAAATAGTATCAGAAACATGTGGCGATGGGTCAGCATTCGATGACGTTGAGCGAGACCGCCGGCCGGCCGCGGCGCCCGCACCTCCTGACGTCCGTAATGCGATAGAAGAGGGGGCATCCGGAGGAAGGTGCGAGATGTCTGCCATGCCGTTGAAGCCCGGTGATCCCGCGCGCGTCGGCTCCTGGGAGACCGAGGGACGGCTCGGCGAGGGCGGTCAGGGCGTCGTCTACCTCGGCCGGGGAGCGGGCGGCGAGCGGGTCGCGGTCAAGGTGCTGCGCGGGCTGGACGACGAGGCGCTGCGGCGGCTCGGCCGGGAGGTCGAGACGGCCCGGCGGGTCGCGCCCTTCTGCACGGTGCGCGTCCTCGACGTCCGGCTGGATCCGGACTCCGCCTACCTGGTCAGCGAGTACGTCGACGGCCCCTCGCTGCAGGACGCGGTGAAGGCCGAGGGGCCGCGGCGCTGGAGCGGCTGGCCATCGACACGGCGACCGCGCTCGCCGCCGTCCACGCCGCGGGGGTCGTGCACCGGGACTTCAAGCCGCGCAACGTGCTGCTCGGCCCGGACGGCCCGCGAATCATCGACTTCGGCGTCGCGCGGGAGCCGGCGACGACCCGCACAAGGGGATCGACGACGCGCGCAAGGCGCTCCACGGCGGGACGAACTTCGGCTGCACCGGGACGCCCGGCACCGGCGAAGGGGTGGGGGAGGAGAGTTGCGAGGGCCTCAGCAACAGCTCCTGGGTCGAGGTCGTGGCGCGCAGAGGCAACATCATCGCCACGGCCTCCTGCTCCGCGGTCCATCGGCGACGGTCACCGCCGGGCCCTGCGCCGCGCCGCCGACCTGGCCCTCGACAAGGCCCTGTGACGCGCGGACGACCCCGCGAGCGGACGCCCGCCGTCAGCACTCGATGACGTTGACGGCGAGGCCGCCGCGCGAGGTCTCCTTGTACTTGTCGAGCATGTCGCGGCCGGTGTCGCGCATCGTCTTGATGGCCTTGTCGAGGGAGACGAAGTGGCGGCCGTCGCCGCGCAGGGAGATGCGGGCGGCGCTGATCGCCTTGATGGCGCCGACCGCGTTGCGCTCGATGCACGGCACCTGGACGAGGCCGCCGACCGGGTCGCAGGTCAGCCCGAGGTTGTGCTCGATGCCGATCTCGGCGGCGTTCTCCACCTGCTCGGGGGTGCCGCCGAGGACCTCGGTGAGGCCGGCGGCGGCCATCGAGCAGGCGGAGCCGACCTCGCCCTGGCAGCCGACCTCGGCGCCGGAGATCGAGGCGTTCTGCTTGAACAGCACGCCGATCGCGCCGGCGGTCAGCAGGAACCGGACGGCGTTCCCGTCGTCGCCGCTCCGCACGAACCGGTCGTGGTAGTGCAGGACGGCCGGGACGATGCCGGCGGCGCCGTTGGTGGGGGCGGTGACGATGCGCCCGCCCGCGGCGTTCTCCTCGTTGACGGCGAGCGCGAAGAGGGTGACCCAGTCCATCGCGTGCAGCGGGTCGGACGCCTGCTCCGCCGACAGCTGGCGGTGCAGTTGCGGGGCGCGCCGCCGCACCTTCAGGCCGCCCGGCAGGAGGCCCTCGCGGGTGCAGCCGCGGGTGACGCAGGCCCGCATGACGTGCCACAGCGTCAGCAGCCCGTCGCGGATCTCCTGCTCGGTGCGGCCGAACGCCTTCTCGTTCTCCAGCATGAGCGCCGAGATCGACAGGCCCGTCTCGCGGCAGCGGTCGAGCAGCTCGGCGGCGGTGTCGAAGCGGTGCGGCAGGACGGTGTCGTCGGCCTTGATGCGGTCGGCGCCGGTGGCGTTCTCGTCCACGACGAAGCCGCCGCCGACCGAGTAGTAGACCTTGGCGCGCAGCTCCTCGCCGGACGCGTCGAACGCGGTGAAGCGCATCCCGTTCGGATGGCCGGGCAGCGACTCCTTGCGCTCGAAGACCAGGTGCTCGCCGACGGCGAACGGGACGTCGTGCGAGCCGAACAGGCGCAGCGCCTTGCGCTCGCGGACGGCGGCGAGCCGGTCCTCCACGCCGTCCACGTCGACGGTCTCGGGCTTGTCGCCTTCGAGGCCGAGGATGACGGCCTTGTCGGACCCGTGCCCCTTCCCGGTGAGTCCGAGGGAGCCGTAGAGGACCGCCTGGACGCACGCGGTCCGCTCCAGCAGGCCGTCCCTGTGCAGGCCGCGGGCGAAGCGGTGCGCCGCCGCCATGGGGCCGCCCGTGTGCGACGACGACGGCCCGATGCCGATCTTGAAGAGGTCGAAAACGCTGATGGCCATGGGTGCTACCTCGTCGTAGCGCGCGCCCCCTCCCCGCCCCGAGAGGAGGGAAGGGGGCGCGGAGGAGTTACAGGTCGGGGTACAGCGGGTGCTCGTCCGCGAGGGCCTTCACCCGCGCCGACAGCGCGCCGGCGTCGAAGGACGGCTGCAGCGCCAGCGCGATCACGTCGGCGACCTCGGTGAAGTCCGCGGCGGTGAAGCCGCGGGTCGCGAGGGCCGGGGTGCCGATCCGCAGGCCGGACGTCACCATCGGGGGGCGCGGGTCGTTCGGGACCGCGTTCCGGTTGACGGTGATGCCGATCTCGTGCAGCCGGTCCTCGGCGTCGCGCCCGGTGAGCTCGGAGTCCACCAGGTCGACCAGGACGAGGTGCACGTCCGTGCCGCCGGTGAGCACCTTCACGCCGGCCTTCGCCGAGTCCTCGGCGAGCAGCCGCTCGGCGAGGATCTTCGCGCCCTCGACCGTGACGGCCTGCCGGGCCCGGAACTCCTCCGACGCGGCGATCTTCAGCGCGACCGCCTTGGCGGCGATCACGTGCTCCAGCGGGCCGCCCTGCATGCCCGGGAACACCGCCGAGTTGATCTTCTTGCCGTACTCCTCGCGGGCGAGGATCAGGCCGCCGCGCGGCCCGCCGAGTGTCTTGTGCGTCGTGGTGGTGACGATGTCGGCGTACGGGACGGGCGAGGGGTGCAGCCCCGCCGCGACCAGCCCGGCGAAGTGCGCCATGTCCACCATGAGCAGCGCGCCGACCGAGTCGGCGATCTCCCGGAACGCGGCGAAGTCCAGCTGCCGCGGGTACGCCGACCAGCCCGCCACGATCATCTTCGGCCGGTGCTCGGCGGCCAGGGAGGCGACCTCGTCCATGTCGACCAGGCCGTCCTCGGCGCGGACGTGGTAGGGCACCACGTTCAGCACCTTGCCGGAGTAGTTCAGCCGCATCCCGTGCGTGAGGTGCCCGCCGTGCGCGAGGTCGAGGCCGAGGATCGTGTCGCCGTGCTGCAGCAGCGCGAAGTAGACCGCGGTGTTGGCCTGCGCGCCGCTGTGCGGCTGCACGTTCGCGTGCTCCGCGCCGAACAGGGCCTTGGCCCGGTCGATCGCGAGCTGCTCGGTGACGTCGACGTACTCGCAGCCGCCGTAGTACCGCTTGCCCGGGTACCCCTCGGCGTACTTGTTGGTCAGCACGGAGCCCTGCGCCTCCAGCACCGACACCGGCGCGAAGTTCTCCGACGCGATCATCTCGAGGGTGGACTGCTGGCGGCGCAGTTCGGCGCCCACCGCCTCGGCGACCTCCGGGTCCGCCGCGGCGAGGGAGTCGTACAGACCCACGTCAGCTCTCCTCGATCAGCTTGTCGTAGGACTCGGCGTCGAGCAGGTCGCCCGGCTCCTCCGAGACCCGCACCTTGAAGATCCAGCCCTCGCCGTACGGGTCGTCGTTGATCACCTTGGGCTCGTCCACCACCGCGCTGTTGATCGCGGTGATCTCGCCGCTGACCGGTGAGAACAGGTCGCTGACCGACTTGGTCGACTCGATCTCCCCGCACGGCTCGCCGGCCTCGACGGTGTCGCCCTCGGAGGGCTGCAGCTCGAGGTAGACGATCTCGCCGAGCGCGTCGGCGGCGTGCGCGGTGATGCCGACGGTGACGATGCCGTCCTCGCCGCCGAGGCCGGCCACCCACTCGTGCTCTTCGCTGTAGCGGAGCTGCTCCGGAACGCTCACGATCTCTTTCTCTCTCTTCCCATGTGGAGGGCGGGCCCCCACACCCCCGGACGACTTGTGATTCAGGAACGCTTGTAGAACGGCAGGGCGACCACGTCGACCGGCTCCCGCCTGCCGCGCACGTCCACCGCGAGGCCGGCCTCCTCGACGCCGCTGTCGAGGTAGGCCATGGCGATCGGCGTGCCCAGTGTGGGCGACGGGGCGCCGCTGGTCACCACACCGCACGGCGTGCCGTCCGACGTGACGACCTGGTACCCCTTCCGGGGCGCGCGACGCCCGCGCGCCACCAGTCCCACGAGCCTACGGCCCGCGGGGGTCTGCGCCTGCGCCGCCAGCGCCGCCTTCCCGACGAAGTCGGCCGCCTTGTCCAGCTTGACGACACGGCCGAGACCGGCCTCGAACGGGGTGGTCTCCCGGGTCAGCTCGTTGCCGTACAGCGGCATGCCGGCCTCCAGGCGCAGCGTGTCGCGGGCCGAGAGCCCGGCGGGCACGACCCCGTCGACCGCGGCGAGCGCCTTCCACAGCGCGACCGCGTCGGCGGCGTCGACGAACAGCTCGAAGCCGTCCTCGCCGGTGTAGCCGGTACGGGCGATCAGGGCGTCCACGCCGGCGACGCGGTCGGCCAGGATCGCGTAGTAGCGCAGGTCGGCGAGCGGCGCGCCGGTGAACTTCTCGAGAATCGCCTGGGAACGCGGGCCCTGCAGAGCGATCAGCGCGTAGGCGTCGGAGCGGTCGTCCACCGCGGCGTCGAAGCCCGCGGCCCGCTCGACCAGCGCGTCCCGGACGACCGCGACGTTCGCCGCGTTCGCGACCACCATCCACGTCTCGTCGGCCAGCCGGTAGACGATCAGGTCGTCGAGGACGCCGCCGTCCGGGTCGCAGATCATCGTGTACCGGGCCTTGCCGACCGCCATCGGCGACAGGTTCCCGACCAGCGCGTGGTCGAGCGCGGCGGCGGCGCCGGGCCCGGACAGGAAGATCTCTCCCATGTGGGACAGGTCGAACAGCCCCGCGCCGGTGCGGACGGCCTGGTGCTCGGCCGTCTCGCTCTTGTAGCGCAGCGGCATCAGGTAGCCGGCGAAATCGACGAGGTTCGCGCCGAGGTCCTGGTGGACGTCGTGCAGCGGCGTCTTCTTGGCGGTCGGGTCGGCGGACATCGGTTCGGCTCCTTCGTCACGGGCGCGCGTGGTCCATCGTCCCACTCGCGCACCGGGCGTGTCGGTGCCTCCCCCTCTGTCATCGGCGCCTGAGAGCTTCACCCGCCGCCCCGCGAGGGGCGCGGCGCGGGCTTTCACCTTCGGCGGGGGACCGGGTCCCCGCTTTCCAGAGGTCGCCTGGCCCGTGCGGTCCGTGGGCCTGAGAGGTTCCGGGGAGGATTTGCTCCTTCGGCGTCCCACGCCGGCTGCGTGGAACTCTCCCGCACGGGATCAACGGCGTTCCGCAAAGGCTAGCAGTTCTCTTTGCAGCGCCCTAGGCGTCAGGCGCTGGGGCGCCTTCCTCCGGCGGGCGCTGCGTGCGATCGCAGCATCGCTCCGACTCGCCCAGGGGCTCGCTGCGCGATCAAGTTCTCGCAGGCTCGAACTCGGCTTCGCACGCGATCGCGACGGCCGAGGTCGGCGCGGGGCCGGGCAGAACCCTTGCGGCGGTCGCGGGACTACTTGGGCGTTGCGGCGGGGGTGCCGGACATCGCCTTCACGCAGGCCTGCAGCGCCGCCTTGATCTTGGCCAGCTCCGCCTTGGACGGCGTCGAGCTCGGGTGCGGGCTGGGCATCGTGACGCCGTGCTTGCGGACGCAGTCGTTGAACTTCTGGGCGGCCTGCGCCGTCCCGTTCCCGCCGGGCGCGGTGGGCACGGCGCTGCCCTTCACGGCGCCGGCGCCCCCGGACGGCGCGGACGACGACGCCGGGGCCGGCGCGGCGGAGGTGGACGACGAGGCGGTGCTCTTCTTGCCGTCCGAGCCGCCGCATCCGCCGAGCGCGAGCGACAACGCCAGGACCGCCACGAGACTGCGCTTCACAGGATCACTTCTCCAGAGACCGGGGTGGAAAGCGCCATGATGCGCAGAAAGCCATGCGGCAGCATACCGACCCACATGCCAAGAAAACACGGCTCGCTTAGCAGCGCGGCCCATAACGGACGCCCCGCAGACGCCTCGGCGAAGCCCCCACCGGGACTCTTCGTCGACTTGCGGCGAGTCGTCGTTATGAGCCGTCCCATAACGACGACTCGCCGCAAGTGAACGTGATTCGGTGGCGGTAGCGGGTCCGTTGCGCTGAACGCGATGCGGCGCGTTGACGTAGTCTGAGGTGATTGCTGGAGGCCACCCCTCGGTGCGCGGGGTGCACGACGGAGGGGCATGACGCATGGGCTGGCTGGCGGGAGTGCTGATCCTGTTCTTCGGCCTGCTCGCGTCCATCGCGCTGCACGAGCTCGGTCACTTCAGCTTCGCCAAGCTGTTCCGGGTCCGCACGACCCAGTTCATGGTCGGGTTCGGGCCCACGATGTGGTCCAAGCGCAAGGGCGAGACCGAGTACGGCGTGAAGTGGATCCCGCTCGGCGGCTACATCCGCATGATCGGGATGCTGCCGCCGCGCCGCGGCGACGCCCCCGGCACCGTCCGGCGGATCAGCACCGGCCCCTGGCAGGGCCTGATCGAGTCCGCGCGCGGCGCGGCGCTCGAGGAGGTGCGGCCCGACGACGGCGACCGCGTCTTCTACGCCAAGCCGTGGTGGCAGAAGCTGATCATCATGTTCGCCGGGCCCGCGATGAACCTGGTGCTGGCCGTGGTCTTCTTCTCGATCCTGCTGATGGGCATCGGCCAGCAGACCGCGCAGCCCGTCATCCAGGAGGTCTCCGAGTGCGTCGTCCCGGCGAGCCAGTCGAACGTGACGAGCTGCCCCGCGAACGCCACCCCGACCCCCGCCCACCAGGCCGGGATGCGGCCCGGTGACCGGATCGTGTCGTTCCAGGGCCACAAGATCAAGGACTATGAGCAGCTGCGGAAGCTGATCCGCGACTCCGGCGGGCAGAACGTCCCGGTGACGATCCGGCGCGACGGCCGGGAGATGGCGCTGACCGTCCCGATCGCCCGCAACCAGATGTACGACCTCAAGGACGACACGAAGATCGTCAACGTGGGGTTCCTCGGCATCACGCCGACCCAGGCCATGGAGCGGCAGGGCCCCGGCGCCGTCGCCGAGGCCATGGGGTCGATGACCCGGCACACCGTCGGCGCACTCGTCCGGATGCCGCAGAAGATGGTCGGCGTGTGGAACGCCGCGTTCGGCGGCGAGAAGCGCGACCCGAACGGCCCGGTCGGCGTCGTCGGCGTCAGCCGCATCGGCGGCGACGTCGCCGCCTCCAAGACCCTCACGACCACCGAGAAGGTCTGGTACTTCGTGATGCTGCTCGGCTCGCTGAACCTGGCGGTCGGGCTGTTCAACCTCGTCCCGCTGCTCCCGCTGGACGGCGGCCACATGGCCGGCGCGCTGCTGGAGGCGCTGAAGAAGGCGTTCGCCCGGGTCTTCCGCAAGCCCGACCCCGGCTACGTCGACGTCGCCAAGGCGCTGCCCGTCACCTATGTGATGGCGGCCGTCCTGATCGTGATGGGCGGCCTGCTCATCTACGCCGACGTCTTCAACCCGATCCGCTTCAAGGGCTGATCACACGGCGACCGGCATCTCCCCGGTCTTGAGGAACGCCTCCAGCGCCGCCTCGTAGGGGCCGATGTCCAGGCCCTGCGCGGCCAGCCACGCGTCCGACCCGTACGTGCCCGCGTACCGCTCGCCGCCGTCGCAGATCAGCGTCACCACGCTGCCGCGCTCGCCGCGGGCCCGCATCCGCGCGATCAGCTCCGCCGCGCCCCACATGTTCGTGCCCGTCGAGCCGCCCACGTCCCGGCCGCCGACCCGGCTCGTCCAGCGCATCGCCGCGACCGACGCCGCGTCCGGCACCCGGATCATCTGGTCGATCACCGTCGGCAGGAACGACGGCTCGACCCGCGGCCGGCCGATCCCCTCGATCCGCGAGCCCGCCGCGGTCCGCTCCGGGTCGCCGTCCGCGAACGACCCGAAGAACGCCGAGCCCTCCGGGTCCACCACCGCGAGCCGCGTCTGGAACCGCCGGTACCGGACGTACCGGCCGATCGTCGCGGACGTCCCGCCCGTCCCCGCGCCGACCACGATCCACGACGGCTCGGGGAAGCGCTCCAGGCGCAGCTGCTCGAAGATCGACTCGGCGATGTTGTTGTTGCCGCGCCAGTCCGTCGCCCGCTCGGCGTAGGTGAACTGGTCCATGAAGTGCCCGCCGCACTCGGCCGCGAGCCGCCGCGACTCGTCGTAGATGGAGGACGGGTCGTCGACCAGATGGCAGCGGCCCCCGTAGAACTCGATGAGGCCGATCTTCTCCGGGCTGGTCGACGCCGGCATCACCGCCACGAACGGCAGCCCGAGCAGCCGCGCGAAGTACGCCTCCGACACCGCCGTCGACCCGCTGGAGGCCTCGATGATCACCGTTCCCGCGCGGATCCAGCCGTTCGCCAGCCCGTACAGGAACAGCGACCGCGCCAGCCGGTGCTTCAGCGACCCCGTCGGATGCACCGACTCGTCCTTCAGGTACAGGTCGATGCCCCACTCCGGCGGCAGCGGGAACACGTGCAGGTGCGTGTCGGCGCTGCGGTTGGCGTCGGCCTCGACCTTGCGGATCGCCTCGGCGATCCACGCCCGGCACCCCGGGTCGCAGCGGTCGGCGATACGGCTCACGGTGATGTTCCCCTCGATCCTCGTCGATCGGCCGGGTCCCACGATATCGGCGCATGTCACCGGGCATTATGGTGCTCGGCAGGGGGGCACATGATCGACCTTTTCCGGGACCGCATCGTGGAGACCGGGCGGCTGCCGCTGTTCGGCTTCTTCACCGCGTTCATCGTCACGTTCGTGCTGACGCGAATGATCGTCCGGCTGATCCGCGCCAACGTGAGCGGATGGTTCGGCAACGTGCGGGCCGGCGACACCCACGTCCACCACGTGGTGTTCGGCGTGGTGCTGATGCTGGTCGGCGGCATCGCGAGCCTCGCCACCCCGGACGCCTACGTCGCGCTCGACTGCGTCGCGGCCGTGGTGTTCGGGGCGGGCTCCGCGCTCGTGCTGGACGAGTT
This sequence comes from Actinomadura physcomitrii, assembly GCF_008923205.2. Taxonomy (GTDB): domain Bacteria; phylum Actinomycetota; class Actinomycetes; order Streptosporangiales; family Streptosporangiaceae; genus Spirillospora; species Spirillospora physcomitrii. The sequence goes on from NZ_WBMS02000023.1 coordinate 76,152, forward strand.
CGCGCTGCTGCTGCACCTCAGCGACGTCTACTGGACGGAGAAGGGCCGCGCGTCCGTCGACGCCGTGTTCGTCGCGATCGCCGTCACCGGGCTGCTGCTGCTCGGCATCCGCCCGTTCGGGTTCGCCGACGCCGTCCCCGACCCGGCGGGCGGCGCGCTCGCGCGGGCGTACTTCGCCTCGACCGTCGCCAACCTCGTGCTCGCGGTGATCACGCTGCTGAAGGGCAAGATCTGGACGGGCCTGATCGGGCTGTTCCTGCCCGTGCTGCTGGTGGTGGGCGCGATCCGGGTGGCGCGTCCGGGGTCGCCGTGGTCGCGCTGGCTGTACGACCCGGACTCGCGCAAGTACCAGCGGGCGGTGCGCCGCGAGGTCCGGTTCCGGCGGCCGCTGATCCGGGCGAAGATCTGGGTGCAGGAGTTCATCGCGGGCCGGCACGACCTCATCCCGCCGGAGCTGCTGCAGCGCAGCGCGGACGCCGCCGAGCGCGCCCGCCGCCGCAGGATGGCCCGCGCCGCCCGCAAGGCCGCCGCCCGGGACCGCCGCCGCGCACAGCGCCGCATCATGGCGCGGGAGGAGCGCCGAGCCACCGCGCGGGAGGAGCGCCGCGCCGCCGGCCGCGCCGCCGGCCGCGGCCGCCGCGGCGTCGCGGACCGCCTCCAGCGCAGCGCCTTCGCCCGCGGCCGCACGAGCGCCGCCGCCCGCCGCCTCGCCCGCCGCCTGGGCGCCGACGACCCCCCGCAACCGCCCCAGCCCCGCCCCCGCCGCAAACTCCCCACCCCCCGCCGCTAGAGCACGGGCGCCACTGCGCGGACGGTTTCGATGGTGTCTGCTTCGGCGGGGGTCTTGTCGGGGCGGTAGCGGAGGACGCGGGCGAAGCGGAGGGCGATGCCGCCGGGGTAGCGGGGGCTCTGCTGGACGCCGTCGAAGGCGATCTCGACGACGAGCTCGGGCCGGACGTGGACGGTCCAGCCGTCCTCGCGGACGGCGAGCTCGCGGAGCTTGCCGGTCTGCCAGGCGAGGATCTCGTCGGTGAGGCCCTTGAACGTCTTGCCGAGCATGACGAAGCCGCCGGTGCCGGGGTCGCGGGCGCCGAGGTGCAGGTTGGACAGCAGGCCCTGGCGGCGGCCGTGGCCCCATTCGGCGGCGAGGACGACGAGGTCGAGGGTGTGGCGGGGCTTGACCTTGATCCAGCCGGCGCCGCGGCGGCCCGCGGTGTAGGGGGTGTCGAGGGACTTGACGAGGACGCCCTCGTGGCCGCGGGCGACGGCGTCGTCGAAGAAGTCCTTGGCGGCGGCCGGGTCGGCGGTGACGATCCGCGGGATGCGCAGCGGCTCGGGGACGGCCCGGACGAGCGCCGCGCCGCGGTCGGCGCCGGGCGTGTCGAGCAGGTCGTCGCCGTCGAGGTGGACGACGTCGAAGAGGAAGACGGTGAGCGGGACGGGTTCGGTGTCCTTGGCGGTGCGGGTCGCGGTGCGGGCGGCGGTGACCTGGAACGGGTACGGGGAGCCGTCGGGACGCAGCGCGATGACCTCGCCGTCGAACACGGCGTCGCGGACGGGCAGTTCGCGCACGGCGGCGACGACCTCGGGGAGGCGCGGGGTGATGTCGTCGAGGGTGCGGGTGAACACGCGCACGTCGCCGTCGCGGACGTGGATCTGGGCGCGGATGCCGTCGAGCTTCCACTCCACGGCGGCCTCGGCGTTCAGCTTGGCGAACGCCTCCTCCACCGACGGGGCGGACGCGGCGAGCATCGGCTTGACCGGGCGTCCGACCTCCAGGGTGAACGCCCGCAGCCCGGCGGTGCCGTCGGCGAGCGCGGCGGTGGCGACGGGGCCGAGGGAGCCGCGCAGCATGACGGCGCGGCGGACCTGGGCGGACGGCACGCCGGCCGCCGCCGCGATCGCCTCGGCCATCACCCCGTCGAGGGCGCCCTGGCGCAGCTCGCCGGCCAGCAGCCGGATGAGGAAGCCCTGCTCGTCGCGGGTGGCGCGGCCGAGCAGCGCGGCGACGAGGTCGCGGCGGCGGGCGACGGACCCGGTGCCCGCGACGGCGCCGATCTCGGTGAACGCGGCGTCGACCTCGGGGATGGTGAGGGACGGCTCGGCGGCGGGCGGCGGGACGTCGCGCAGCGCGGCGTAGCCGACGCCGATCTGACGCTGCGGGAGCTCGCCGGACAGGTAGGCGACGACGATGGCGGCCTCGCCGGGCTCGGCGGCGCGCAGGCACTCCGCGAGTGCCGTGATCTTGGCCTTGCGGCCGGAGGTGCCGGCCACCTCCCGCGACGTCCGGGCGATCTCCGCTATCAGCACCTCCCCATTGTGACCACGGCGTCTGACAATTGACCCGGGCGGGACCCCTGGTCAGCCGGGGCGGCGCTGACTACGTTGACCAGTGGCGGGGTCGATGACGCGCGGGGGAGTGAGGAGCGGGGGCGTGGGGCTGCAGCGCGAGCCGTTCCACCGGGTCTACTCGGCGCCGGAGCCGCCGTCGCCGAAGCGCCGGCCGCGGCTGCTGGTGGCGCTGGTCGCGCTGGTGGCGTTCTGCGGGGCGGCGGCGGTGGTGTTCGTGCTGGCGCCGGGGCACGGGGAGGACGCGGCGTCGCCGCGCACGTCCCCGTCCGGCGGCACGTCCCCGTCCGGCGGCACGTCCCCGTCCGGCGGCACGTCCCCGTCCGGCGGCGCGTCGCCGGGCCGGACGGCGGAGTCGGCGAGCCCCTCCGAGACGCCGATGCGGGAGCGGCCGGTGGCGTCGCTGCCGAAGCCGTGCGCGATGGTGTCGGCCCGCACCGTCGGCCGGACGATCCCGAAGGCCCGGCGGGACGAGAGCGCGAACTCGACGTTCACAACGTGCACGTACACGGCGCAGGGCCCGGCGTTCCGGTGGCTGCGGGTGGAGGTGAACCTGCACGCGCCGGCGAAGACGCCGACGCCGGTGCAGGACGCGGAGGGCGACTACCGGGCGTCGTGGGCGCAGGCGCACAACGCGCCGCTGGTGCGGACGATCAGCCTGCGGCGGCAGCGGGGGATCGGCGACGAGGCGTACCGGTGGTTCAAGGCCGACGCCGGGCAGCCGACGGTGGTCGGCGAGGTGACGGCGCGGTACCGGAACGTGCTCGTGACGGTCAGTTACAGCGAGCAGGCGGCGAAAGGCGCCGCGGACGCCCGGGAGGGGGCGTGCCTCGGCACGGCCGAGGGCGTGGCGCGCGAAGTGCTGGCCGCCCTGGCGCATTTCTGACCTGAATCGGCCGATCATGGCTTGTTTTCTGTCAGAAGCTTCTAAGGTGTTTCCGGTAAAGGGGAGAAAGTGCGGTGGCCGTACCCCCCGCTCCTGTCCGGCGGCCGGCGTGCTTGGGTGCATGGGGAGAAGGAGGTCGACGACGTGACCGTTTGTGCGGTTGGAGTGTCCTGGGTGAGGTGATCTCCAGGTCAGGAGACCGTCCGTCGATTGGGCCGTGGAGTGGACCCCGCTTCACGGCCCTTCGTGTTTCCGTTTTCAGGACCACCGGAAACCGTGCGGTATTCGGCCGCTGCCATTGTGTCACCGAATTCGTTTCGATGCCGGTGGAAATGGCCGCCGGGTAGAACCGGTTACGATTTTGCGAGTCCCGCACGAACCCACACGTCACGGGCTCGGCCGTCCAGGAATCCGACCTCGTCGAAGAACGCGGTGCACTTGCGGAACGCCCACGCCAGCGTCTCCCGGCGGTGCTCGCTGCGCGCCGCGACCCGGCGGGCGAGCTTCGGGTCCAACCCGACGGCCGTGTAGCACGACGGGTGGATCACCTGCGCGGCCATCAGCCGGGTGCCCTGCGCGAGCGCGTACGCCGCCGCCCGCCGCCGCACCGGGGACGCGTGCGCGACGAGCCGCTTCAGCTCCTCCCGCGCGTACTTGATATGACGCGCCTCCTCGATCACGTGGATGCGGGTGACCTGCCGGATCATCGGCTGGACGGCCTCGTCGGGGAAGGTCAGCCGCTGGAACGCGTCGGTGAACTCCTCCACCACCAGCGTCCCGGCGAACATCGGCATCGGGTCGTACACGGCCCCGAACAGCTTCGCGAAGTGGTACTCCGGCGCCCGCGGCCGGTGCGTGCGCAGCCCGCAGGCGCGCACCATCCGGCCGAACATCTTCGAGTGCCGGCACTCGTCGGCGATCTCCGTCAGCGCGTAGGCGACGTGCTCGCTGTCGTAGCGGCTCCGGTAGGCGTGCTGGACGAGCGCCTGCATCAGCAGCATCTCCGACCAGATGCCGAACGAGGCGATGCTGCACATCTCCCGCTTGGTCAGCTCCACCCGCTGCCGGTGCGTCAGGCCGTCCCACAGCGGCGTCTCGTAGATCGACACGAGCTGCGGCGGCGCGTACCAGACGTCGGGGTCCTGCGGCGCGTCCCAGTCGACCTCGGTGTCGGGGTCGAAGGAGTGCTTGCGGGACGTCCGCAGCAGCCGCTCGGCGACCACCTCCCGGTCGGTGAGCTCCAGCGTGTGGTCGCCGTCCTTGCAGCGGATCCGCGCGGTCCAGGTGGCGGGACGGCCGGTCAGCAGTTCGGGGGGCATCGATCCTTCTCCTCTCCCTGGGGGAGGCCGAGGAGGGCCGCGCGAGGCCGTGCGCCGCACGGCGGGGCCGGCCCTATTGCACGGGGATTCGGGCGAGCAGGCGGGTGGACGCCGGCGAGATGCGCGACAGCGCGTGCAGCAGGTGGCCCTCGAAGTTGACCGGGACCACGGCCTTGTTCTTGATGATGGCGTCGACGACCCGCTCGGCGACCTTCTCCGCCGGGTACCGGCGCAGCCGGAGCGCCTTCTCGCCGCGGGCGCGGATCCGCTCGCGCCGCGCGGCGTCGCCGCCGACGAACGTGCCGTTCTTGACGATGTTGGTGCTGGCGAAGCCGGGGCACACGGCGGTGACGCCGATCCGCGAGGACGCCAGCTCGGCGCGCAGGCACTCGCTGAGCATCAGCACCCCGGCCTTGGTGGTGCAGTAGGCGGGCAGCGAGCGGGTCGGCGCGAACGCGGCGGCCGACGCGATGTTGACGATGTGGCCGCCGAAGTTGGGCTTGTCGGGCTTGTTCGGCAGCGCGTTGACGCGCTCGACCATCTGCTTGCCGAACAGCCGGGACCCGTGGATGACGCCCCACAGGTTGACGCCGAGGATGCGGTCCCAGTCCTCGACGCCGTGGTCGAGGAACGGGCCGCTGACCGCGATCCCGGCGTTGTTGACGACGATGTCGGGGACGCGGTGGGCGTGCCGCACCTCGGCGGCGAACGTCTCCATCGCGGCGGCGTCCGCCACGTCCACCTCGTAGGCGCCGCCGCCCGGGCCGAGGGTCTTGGCGAGCGTCACGGTCCGCTCGGCGGACGGCAGGTCGATGTCGGCCGCGAGGACGGTCGCGCCGCGTTCGGCGAGGGCCAGCGCGATGGCGCGGCCGAACCCGCTGCCGGCCCCGGTGACGACGGCGAGCGCCCCGTCGAAGTGCGCGAGTGGCATGCTGACCTACCTCCGAGATGTCCCGAGCGGAATGATCTCCAACCGTACTCAGCCCGCCGCGGCCTCGGCGATGACGGCGTCGACCTCGGCCTTGCGCTCGGCCTCCTCGGCGGCGAACCGCTCGGCGTCGAGCCTGTCGGCGATGTCCTCGTCCTGGCCCATCAGCGCTTCGAGGTCGGCCTTGGACATGTCGAGCACGCCCATGTCGTCGTAGGTCCGCTGGATGCGCTCGCTCCACAGCCCGATGTCCTTCACGCATGGGACGATCCGGCTGAACAGCAGGCTCTGGAACATCTTCATGTAGGGGGAGTTCTCGATCAGCTCGTCGACCTCCTTGGGGTCGATGCCGAAGTTGGTCCAGATCTCCCGGCCGCGGATGCGGTCGCGCATGAGGTAGCAGCCCTCGATGACGAAGTCCTCGCGCTCCCTCAGCTCGGGCGCGGACAGCTGCTTGTAGTAGTCGCGCAGGGCGAGCCGGCCGAACGCGACGTGCCGGGCCTCGTCCTGCATGACGTAGGCGAGGATCTGCTTGGGCAGCGGCTTGGTGGTGATGTCGCGGATGACGCCGAACGCGGCGAGCGCGAGGCCCTCGATGAGCACCTGCATGCCGAGGTAGGGCATGTCCCAGCGGGAGTCGGTGAGGGTCTCGTTCAGCAGGTCCTGCAGCTTGGTGTTGATCGGGTAGACCATCCCGACCTTCTCGTGCAGGAACCGCGTGAACAGCTCGACGTGCCGGGCCTCGTCCATCGTCTGCGTCGCGGAGTAGAACTTGGCGTCGAGGTCGGGCACCGACTCGACGATCCGGGCGGCGGTGACCATCGCGCCCTGCTCGCCGTGCACGAACTGGGAGAACTGCCAGGACGTGGAGTGCCGCCGCAGCTCCCCGCGCTCCTTCTCCGACAGCTTGTCCCAGTACTTGGTGCCGTAGATGGCGAGGGACTGGTCGGGGACGCCGAGGACGTCGTGCGGGTCGACCTCCAGGTCCCAGTCGATCCGCTTGACCGAGTCCCACTGCTTGTCCTTGCCCTTCTGGTACAGGGCGAGGAGCCGGTCCCGGCCGTCGTCGTACTCCCAGGTGAACCGGGCTTCGCCGGCCAGCGGCACGTTCCAGGTGGACGCGGGGACGGGCTCGGTGTAAAGGTCATGGGTCGACACGGCGTTCCTCCCCGAGGGCGCGACACGTACGATGTACGTCAGACGTACGTTGTACGTACCGTGTCACGGTGCATTACGGGTGTCAACGGCGGGAAGGGGCGGGACCGATGAACGGCGACGTGACGTCCGACACGCCGGCGCCGCGACCCGTCCTGACCAGGGCGCGGATCGTGCAGGCGGCGGTCGGGCTGATCGAGCGGGAGGGCGCGGACGCGCTGTCCATGCGCCGCGTGGCGGCCGAACTGGGCGTCGCGGTGATGTCGCTCTACAACCACGTGCCGAACAAGGACGCGCTCCTCGAAGGCGTCGCCGAGCACGTCATCGCCGGCCTGGAGCTGGAGGACGACCCCGGCGAGCCATGGCAGACGCGGGCGCGCGCGCTCGTGCGGGCGTTCCGGAAGGTCGCGCACGACTACCCGCGCTGCATGACGATCGTCCTCACTCACAAGATCGACACCCAGCTCGGGCTGCGGCCCGCCGAGCGCGCGCTCGCGCTCGCCGACGCCGCCGGCTTCGACGGCCCGACCTCGGTGCGGATCATGCGGGCGCTGATGGCCTACGCGCTCGGCGCGCAGCTGCGCGAGACCGGCGTGGTGAAGACGCTGGACAACCTCGTCGAGACCCAGGCCGAGTCGTGGGCCAAGCTCGACGCCGCCGAGTTCCCGCACGTGATCGCGCTCTCCGAGGAACTCGCCAGGCACGACCCGGAGACCGACTTCGAGTTCGGCCTCGACCTCCTCATCACCGCCCTCGACGCCCTCCCCCGCCGTGGGGGGGGTGGGGGGGGGGGGGGGGGTGGGGGGGGGGGGCCCAGACCCCCCCCACACCACCG
>NZ_WBMS02000023.1:83633-131642 GCF_008923205.2 Actinomadura physcomitrii
CCGTTGACTTGTGGCGTGTCGTGGTTAAGAAGGCGCTCAGAACCACGACACGCCACAAGTCAACGGGGGAGGTAGGGGCTGAGGCCGTGCCAGCAGAAGTCGGTCATGTACCGGGCGGCGTCCTCGACGCTCACCTCGGGATGCCAGGTCCGCCACTGCGCGAGCCGCTCGCACGCGCCGATGATGATCTCGGTGAACGCGGCGATCGCCGGCTCGCCCGCGTTCGGGACGAAGGCGGCAAGCACCCCGGAGATCAGCTCGCTCTGCTGCCGGCGGGTCGCCTCCACCGCCTCGACGGCCTCCTGCGACCCGGCCGTCGGCTCGCGCAGCAGCATCGCGAACGACTTGCTGTGCGCGTCGATGAAGCCGAAGTAGGCGGCCATCCCGCGCCACAGGATGTCCCTGGGGTCGGTGGCGCCCGCCATGGCCTTCTGGGTGACGTCCAGCAGCTCGGCCTTGGACCGGCCCACGCACGCGACGAGCAGCCCGTCCTTGGAGCCGAAGTACTCGTAGAGCATCGGCTTGGAGACGCCGCAGCGCTCGGCGATCTCGTCCATTGAGGTGCCCTGGTAGCCGCGCTCGCCGAAGACCTCCTCGGCCACGTCCAGCATCTGCCGCTCGCGCTCCGCGCGCGACATCCGGCGGCGGCGCTGCGGGGGACGCGGTGTGGCGGCACTCACAGAAGAATCCTATCCGGTGGACCTACCGTCAGTAATCTACTCATAGTAACTTACTCCGAGTAGGTTACCGCGAGAGGACGGGATATGAGCGAGCGCGCCCCGGCGATCGTCATCATCGGCTCCGGCTTCGCCGGGCTCGGCATGGCGATCCGGCTGAAGCAGTCCGGCTTCCACGACTTCGTCATCCTGGAGAAGAGCGAGGCCCTCGGCGGGACCTGGCACGACAACACCTATCCCGGCTGCGCCTGCGACGTCCCGTCGCACATGTACTCCTTCTCCTTCGAGCTCAACCCGGGCTGGTCGCGGATGTTCGCCCCGCAGCCCGAGATCCGCTCCTACCTGGAGCGCACCGCCGACAAGTACCGTGTCCGCGAGCACATCCGCTTCGGCAGCCGCGTCGACGCCATGGAGTACCAGGACGACGCCCGCCGCTGGAACGTCACCCTCACCGACGGCACCGTCCTCACCCCCCGCGCCGTCGTCTCCGGCATCGGCGCCCTGCACATCCCCTCCTTCCCCGACCTGCCGGGCATCGAGAAGTTCGAGGGCACCACCTTCCACTCCGCCGAGTGGGACCACTCCTACGACCTCACCGGCAAGCGCGTCGCCGTCATCGGGACGGGCGCGTCCGCGATCCAGTTCGTCCCGCGGGTCGCGAAGAAGGCCGGCGAGCTGGTGCTGTTCCAGCGGACGCCGCCGTGGATCCAGCGCAAGCCCGACTTCCCCTTCCCCAGGCCCGTCCGCACCGTGTTCGACAAGGTGCCCGGGGTCGCCCGCGGGTTCCGCGACGGCATCTACTGGGCGCTGGAGGCCCGCGCGATCGGCTTCACCATCGACCCGCGGCTGTCGGGCCCGCAGGAGTGGCTCGCCCGCTGGCACCTGCACAGGCAGGTCCGCGACCCGGAACTGCGCGCCAAGGTCACCCCGGACTACACCATCGGCTGCAAGCGCATCCTGCTGTCCAACGACTACTACCCGGCCCTCAGCCGCCCGAATGTGACGGTCGAGACGTCCGGCATCGCCGAGGTGCGGGAGCACTCCGTCGTCACCGAGGACGGCGAGGAGCACGAGGTCGACTGCATCATCTACGGCACCGGCTTCAAGGTCGTCGACGCGCTCAACGAGCTGCGCGTCACCGGCCGCGACGGCGTCAAGCTCCAGGAGATCTGGGCCGCCGGCATCGAGGCGCACCGCGGCACCATGATCCCCGGCATGCCGAACTTCTTCATGCTGCTCGGCCCGAACACCGGCCTCGGCCACAACTCCGTCGTCTTCATGATCGAGGTGCAGATCCAGCAGGTGCTCAGCTGCCTGCGGCTGCTGCAGGACACCGGCGCCGTCGCGCTCGAGCCGAAGCCCGAGGCGGCCCGCCGCTTCAACGACCGGATGCAGCGGCGGCTGCGCCGCGCCGTCTGGAACGAGGGCGGCTGCAGCAGCTGGTACCTCGACGACCAGGGCGTCAACCGGACGCTCTGGCCCGGGCACACCTTCGAGTTCTGGGCCGGCAACCGCAAGGCCAAGCCCGAGGAGTACCTCCTCACCCGCTGACCCCGGCGCCCGGCCCGTCACCCGCCGCACGGACGCGCCGGCCGCCGGCCCCGGCGGCCGGCTACTTCTCCGGGGCGAACATCGGGCGGAAGCCCGCGACGAGCTGCCGGACCACCGGGCGCTGCTCGGCGGGCGTGCGGCCGCGCAGGTCGTGGATCGGGTCGAGGCCGTCGTAGTACGGCGCGAGCGCCAGGAACGGCAGCAGCGTGAGGATCATCGTGGCGAGGACCTGCAGGTCGGCGTCCTCGCGGATGCCGCCCTCCGCCTTCCACAGCTCCAGCGTCGGGTGGATGACCTGCAGGTAGTGCTGGTTCGCGGTGTCGCGCACCACCGACCGGACGCTGTTGTCCAGCTCGAAGTTCGTCGCGGCGGTGACGGCCCGCTCCAGCGGGTGGTCGGCCATGTACTCGGTCCAGTCGCACAGCACGTCGAACAGCCACTCGTCGAAGGACTGGTCGAAGTCGACGCGGGCGATCCGCCGCTCCATCTCCTCGCGGATCCGGCGGGACGCCTCGTCGCACACGAACGCGAAGAACTCCAGCTTGTCGCTGAAGTACTGGAACAGCGAGCCCTTGGCGATGCCGGCCTCGCGGGCGATGGTGTTCAGGCTGCCGGTCGAGTACCCGTGCTCCCCGAACTCGCGCATCGCCACCTCGAGCACCCGTTCCCGCTTGGCGACGTTGAGGCGGAACCACGTGGACGTTGGCATGGACCCCTTCGACTTTCCGTCAGGAACCGGTAACCCAGAGGTCAGGATAACGGTCCGTCGCTTCTCATGTGAACCAAACGTCACTCTCGCGCGTCGGCGTTCGCCCCCGTGTGTGCACCCGTGTTCGCATCGGTGGCCGGTTCGAGGTACCGGAGGGTGAACTCGGCGGACGCGAAGTCGCCGCCCTGCGGCGTGCCCGGCCCGACGAACGTGTCCGGAATGCCGTGGTTCGCCGCGTCGTCCCGCGGCCGGTAGCCGAGCCTGTCGTCCAGCTCCCAGAACCGCCGGGCGTTCGCCGACACCGCGTACGCGGCGAGGAACCCCGGCGCCGGGACCGTCAGCGCCGCCAGCACGAACCCGGCGCAGTCCCGGTGGCTCAGCCAGGTCGCCAGGTGGCGCGGCTCGCTCGGCACCGCGTCGAGGCTGCCGATGCGCAGGCACACCACGTCCAGCCCGAACTTGTCGACGTACAGCCGGGCGAGCGCCTCCACCGCGACCTTGCTGACCCCGTACAGGCCGTCCGGGCGCGGCGGCATCTCCGCCGACACCGTCTCGGTGGACGGGTACAGGCCGGTCAGCCGGTTGCTGCTGGCCAGCACCACGCGCCGGACGCCGGTCACCCGCGCCGCCTCCAGCATTCGCTGCGTGCCCAGGATGTTGCCCTCGACCAGCTCCGGGAACGGCGCCTCGTCGCGCACCCCGGCGAGGTGCACGACCGCGTCCGCGCCCGCGATGATCTCCGCCGCGTCCGACAGGTCGGTCCGGTGCACCACCTCGTTCGGCGCCTCGGCCTCCAGCGGCACCCGGTCGGCCAGCACCAGCGTGCCCGCCGCCTCGCGCAGCGGCCCCCGCACGGCGGAGCCGACCCGGCCCGCCGCCCCCGTCAGCACGATCCTTCCCAACGTCATGTCCCGCAGTCTCTCAGCGTGCGGGCGAGCCCGGCGCAGCGGCCTCGTCCGGCGGTCCGCTCCTCGGCGGACCCGCGGATTTATCGCGGCGTGTTCTTTTTGGGCTTCGATAATGCCGGAGTGCGGAGGTCGAAATCGCTGCTGACGCGGCGCTGATTCGTTGGCCCCGACGGTGTCGCGGTGACCGCGCCCGACCGCCGCACCGGAGGTCCGCTGCGTCCGGAGAACGGCGCCGGCTCGCCGGACGCCATGGTCCGAGGGAGGGCTCGGGCCTTCCACGCGTCCCGATGCGCGTTTGCTGATAATGCGGGGTATTGACGGTCCGGCGTAATTCGTCGTCCGCTGACAACCTTTTCCGTGGTCCTTGAAGCGTCATTCGGCAGCTGATTCGATCGCCTCATCGATCGGGATGGAAACCGAGAGGTGGAGGTGGGGGCGGGTGCGCTCACGGTCGGCCGGCGGTGCGGTGTTCGCGGGGCTCGGGGTGGCGGCGGTGCTCGCCGTGTCCGGCGCGTCACCGGTGATCGCCGAGCCCGCGCCGTCGACGTCCCCGTCCGGTGAATCGCCTGCGCCGTCCGACAGCCCCACGCCGACGCCGACCGGCTCGCCGACGGACGACCCGACCACGCCGCCGCCGGACACGGGCACGCCGACGCCCACCGACTCGGCCACGCCCACGCCGACGCAGACCACGACGCCGACCCCGTCGCACACGCCGACGCACCCGCCCGACGATCCGGGCGGGCCGGCGAAGCCGGTGCTGGCGGTCGCGGCGACGGTGTCGTCGGCGACGGTCAGCCCCGGCGGCTCGGTCACCGCGACCGTGCGGGTGTCGGCGACCGGTGCGACCGCCTCCGGGACCGTGCTGCGGGCGTCGGCGACGGGCGGCGCCACGACCGACCCGTCCGAGCAGGGCCTCGGCGGCGTGGGAGCGGGCGGGACGTCCGCGACCGTGACCGTCCGGGTTCCCGCCGACGCGAAGCCCGGCACGATCCGGCTCACCCTCCGGGCGTCGGCGTCGCACGCGGCCACCCGGACCCGGACCTACACGCTCGTCGTCACCGAGCCGTCCGGCGCGCTGCCGCCCGGCATCGGCCCGACCTCCCTGCCGCCCGGCGTCCCGCCGATCACGGCCGCGAGCGTGCCCGGCCTGACCGGGCCGGACGTCGTGCTGCCGCCGGTCGTCGGCCCCCGGACCGCGCCCGCCCCGATCGCGCCGGTGCCGGTGGCGAACCTGCGCGCGCTGCCCGCCGACTCCTCGGACCTCGACGACCTGACGGCCCTGCAGGCGGGCGTGCTGGCCGCGATGGCCTCCTCGGTGGCGCTGCTGCTCCTCAGACTGCGGCTGGCCCGCCGGGAGGGCGTCTCGCCCCGGCGGCCCGGCCGCCTCCACCCGCGCGGCGCCCGCGACCGCCCCGCCGGGGCGCCGGTCCGCCCCGCCGGGCGGCCGGTGCGGCCCGTCCCGCCGCAGCCGGTACGGCCCCGGCCGAGGAAGGCGGACCCGCGGCCCGCGGCGGTGTGGACGGTCGCGTCCTGGACGACCCCGGAAGCGCAGGCGGCGCTGCGCGCCGAGGCCGCGCCCGAGGTGAACTGGCGGGAGCCGGAGCCCGCCGCCAGGCGGCGCCGCGGCCCGCGCCTCGCGCTCCTGCCCGCCCGTGCCCGCTAGCCCGCGGCCCGCAGAGCCGGCGGGGCCGTCAGCGGGCCAGCCGGATCAGGATGCGGCACACCTCGTCGATGATCTCGGCGGCCTCCGCCTCGCCCTCGGCCGTCGCGATCTCCCGGCCCGCCTCGCCGATCACGGTGGTCAGCACCAGGCTCAGCACCTGCCCGGCGCGGCCCGCCGGGGTCCCGGCGGTGCCGTGCAGCAGCTTGGTGTTCTGCGCGATCCAGTGCTGTGCCCGGCTGCGGCGCATCAGCGACGAGCCGGACGGCCCCTCGCCGCCGTGGAACAGCCGCGCCGCCTCCCGCCGCTCCCAGCACACCCGCAGGTAGGCGCGGGCGCCCGCGATGAACAGCGCGATCGGGTCGTCCTCGCCGGCCTTGCGGGCGGCGGACACCGCCCGCGCGGCGCTGTCCTCCTGCTCCTCGGTGAGCTCCTCCCACAGCGCCACGTACAGCCCGGCCTTGCCGCCGTAGTGGTGGTACAGGCTGCCGACGCTGATGCCGGACCGCTCGACGATCTCGGCGATGCCCGCGTCGGCGTAGCCGCGGTCGGCGAACACCCGCTGCGCCGCGGTCAGCAGCGCCTGCCGGGTCGCGTCCGCGCGCGCCCACTGCCGCCGGTCGGGCCCGGCCTCGCCCGCGCCGCCCGCCGGGCGCGTCCTGCTCGTGGTCATCCCCACATCGTGCCCGGATCGCGGCCGGGCCACCAGCACGCGGCGCCGATCACGTCCCGGCGCCGGCCGGCCGCCCCTACCGTTCGCCCTACCGATCGCACCGCCGGACGCAACTCAGTACCAGTGGTGTGCGGACCACCACGACCACGCTCCGCACGGATCGTGGTAGCGGGCCTTGATGTAGCCGAGACCCCACGCGATCTGCGTGGGGGAGCTGGTGCGCCAGTCGGCGCCCGCGCTCGCGAGCTTGGAGCCGGGCAGCGCCTGCGGGATCCCGTACGCGCCGCTGCCGGGGTTGACGGCCCGCTCGTTCCAGCCGCTCTCGTGGTTCCAGAGCGTCAGCAGCGACGACCAGCAGTTGCCCCAGCCCTTGGCCGCGTTCATCTTCTTGCCGTACGCCTTGTTCTGCGCGGCGCTCGGGTTGGACTTGGCGAGCCGCTCCTTCTCCTTCTCGGCCTTCAGCTTCGCGCGGGCCGCCGCGTCCTTCTTGGCCTGCTCCTTGAGCTTCTTCAGGTACGCCTGGTGCTCCTTGTAGGCCCGCTCCTTGGCGCTCGCTATGGAGTCGGCGGTGATGGCGTCCATGTCGAAGCCCTGGAGACGGGCGAGCATGTCGTTGGTCGACACGGGCCCGTTCGCCGCGACCTTCGGCGGGTCGGCCTCGCCCAGCAGCTTGTTCCAGTCGACGAACACCACCGCGCCCGCGAGCACAGCGATGCCCGCGACCGTGATGGTGACGTTGTGGGTGAGCAGCTTCCAGGCGCGCCGCCGCTTCTCGGGGCGGTAGCGCGCGGGCAGATCCCGCGGCCCGCCCCCGTACGGACCGGAAGGTCCGGAAGGCCCGTACGGGTCGGACGAGGCGAGCGCGTCGAGCGCCTCGGGGGACTGCCTCGGCGCCGGGACCCGGGCCGCCCCGCGGCCGCCGGCGCCCCGCTCCGCGGCCCGCCCCCGGCCGCCGCGCCGCTGCTCGGAGCGGGTGCGGCCGGAGGCGGAACCGGTGCGTCTGCGCGTGCCGTGACTCTGTGGCATAGGAGAAGACTGCCTTATCGCCCGGGTCCTGTGTTGTCGATGACGATGTACGCAGGCGATGTCACGGACGGTTCACCGCTCGTCCGGCCGGCTCCGCCGGGGTCACAGCTCGAGGTCGCCGGCCGCGAGCCGGGCCGGCTGGAGCGCCTCGAACAGCGCGCGGTGCATCCCGTCGAGCGGCGCGAGCGCGCCCGCCGGGTCCTCCAGCGCGAGGTTCGCGGCGTTGACCCGCTCGCGTCCCGCCGCGGTGATCCGCACGAGGGTGGCGCGCCGGTCCCGGGGGTGCCGGGCCCGCTCGACGAGCCCGGCGGCCTCCAGCTGGTCCACGGTCAGCTTCACGGTCGTCGGGTGCGTCATCAGGATCCGGCCGAGGGTGCTCAGCCGGGCGTTCCCGGCGCCGATCAGCGCCAGCGTGGTCAGCAGGAAGTAGCCGGTGCGGCTCAGCCCGAACCGCTTCAGCTCGGTGTCGAGCGCCTTCTTGAGCATCTGGTGGAGCCGTTCGACGGAGCTGATCGCCATGAACGGCCACGGCCCGCCGGCCATGCCCTGCCCCGACCAGCGGTCCCTGATGCCGGTGACCAGCGGGTCGACGCCATCCTCCCGGGCTTGTTCCGCGCCTTGCCGCGCCTCGGTACGCACGCCGGAGATCGTAGCTTCTGACAAATCAAGATGTAAGTACTCGCTTTTTAGAACTTGTTCCAATAGAGTGCTCCAGATCACAAGCGGGACGCCTGTGTCCATGTGACCCTGGTGGCCCGCGAGTGGTACCGGTCTCGACCGAGACCGCGGTGGCGCGGCACGCCGGCAGCACAGCAGCGGCGCCCCGTGGTAGGGCAGGGAACCGGAGTATCGGATGGGCGCCGACGTCCGAGAACGAAGGAGGCTGGGATGACCCTTCACGCACCCCCCGCGGGGGAGGGCACCGGCTGATGGCCCTGAGCCTGGCGAAGGCCCCGGACCTGGCACGCAGACGGGTCGAGCGCGCGCTCGACGAGACCGGGCTGCTGTGCGTGACCCTCCTGGAGGGGCTGCGCCGCACCTGGGACCTGCGCCAGTGGTGGGGCGAGTTCGTCGAGCAGTGCTGGTTCCTCGCCCGCGTGACCAGCGTGCCCGTCATGCTGATCGCGGTGCCGCTCGGCGCCACCATCTCGCTGCAGGTCGGCGACATCGCCCGGCAGCTCGGCGCCCAGTCGGGCACCGGCGCGCTGCTGACCGCCGCGATGATCCAGCAGGTGGCCCCGCTGGCCGCCGCGCTGCTGGTCTCCGGCGTCGGCGGCTCGGCCATCACCGCGGACATGGGCGCCCGCAACATCCGCGACGAACTCGCGGCCATGGAGGTCATGGGAATCAACCCGATCCACCGGCTGGTCACCCCGCGGTTGTGGGCGGCGAGCATGGTCTCCGGTCTGCTCTGCTCGGTGGTGATCCTGGCGGGCGTGCTCGGCGGCTACTACTTCAACGTCATCCAGCAGGGCGTCAGCCCGGGCGCGTTCTTCGACGGCGCGACGACCCTGCTGCAGTTCTCGGACCTGGTCATCACGCTGTTCAAGGCGTGGATCTTCGGGTTCATCGCCGCCGCGGTCGCCTGCTACATGGGCATGAACTGCGACCTCGGACCGGTCGGCGTCGGCCGGGCGGTGAACAAGGCGGTGGTGGTCACCTCGATCGTGGTGTTCGCCACCAACTACATCCTCACCATGATCTACCAGGTCCTGTTCCCCCCGAGGTTCTGATGGTCGCCATTTCTCCCGTACGCAGGCTGGGCCGGGCCGTCAAGGGCCGCACGGCCGGGCTGTCGGCCTCGGCCAATCTGCCGATCTTCCTCGGCCGGGTGCTGTACCACCTGTTCGTCGACATCATCGTCCGCCGCAAGTACGGCAAGACGCTCGCCAAGCAGGTCAGCGACATCACCGTCGGCGTCGGCGCGCTGGTGATCGGCGGCGGCATGATCTTCGTGATCGCGACGATGTCGCTGGCCACCGGCGCGATGGTCGGCCTGCAGGGCTACCCCGGGCTGGAACGCATCGGCGCGGAGGCGTTCACCGGGCTCGTCGCCAGCTACTCCAACGTCCGCGAGGTCACCCCGATCATCGCGGGCGTGGCGCTGGTCGCGCAGGTCGGCACCGGCTTCACCGCGGAGATCGGCGCGATGCGGATCTCCGAGGAGATCGACGCGCTGGAGGTCATGGGCATCAACTCGCTGGCCTACCTGGTGTGCACCCGGGTCGCCGCCGGCGTCATCGCCCTGGTGCCGCTCTACCTGGTGTCGCTGTTCATGGCGTTCTTCGCCACCCGGTTCATCACGATCCAGTACTTCGGGCTGTCGCCCGGCATCTACGACTACTACTTCCACCTGTACCTGCCGCCGATCGACGTGTTCTACAGCGTGATCAAGGTGGCGGTGTTCGCGTTCATCGTGATGTTCATCCACTGCTACCGCGGCTACTACGCCGCGGGCGGACCGGTCGGCGTCGGCGTCGCCGCGGGCCGCGCGATCCGGGAGTCCACCATCCTGATGATCCTGATGAACCTGCTCCTGTCGTACATCTTCTGGGGCCACGGCGGCACGGTGAGGCTGACCGGATGAGCGACGAGAGCCTCTCCACCCGCTCCCGGACGATCTTCGGGCTGGTCGGCGCCGGCGTGATCGCGGCCGCCGCGGTCGCCGTCGGGATCTCCACCACCCCCTCGTACGCGGGCTCCACCTACTACGACGCGACGTTCGGCACCGCGGGCCAGGGCCTGGACCCCGGCAAGTCGGACGTGAAGATCCGCGGCATCGCGGTCGGCGGCGTCGACAAGATCAAGCTGGACCGGGACGGCCGGGTCACCGTGAAGATCCGCGTCGACAAGGGGATCAAGGTCCCGGACACGGCCACCGCGACGATCGAGCCGGTCTCGGTGTTCGGGCCGAAGGACCTGGTGCTGGACCCCGGCGCGCACGAGCTGTCCGGCCCGTTCCTCAAGGACGGCGGGAAGGTCGCGAAGACCTCTGACCCGCAGGACCTGTCGCAGACGGCGTGGCCCGCCTACAACCTCACCAAGGCGATCAACCCGGACGAGGTGGCGACGATCCTGCACACCCTCGGCTCCGGGCTGTCGGGCGAGGGCCCCGCGGCGCGCCGGCTGATCCAGAACGGGTCGACGGTGGTGGACGCGACGTACGCCGACCGGGCCTACATCCAGGCGCTGCTGAACGACCTCAACGGCCTGTCGGGGACGCTCGCCGCGCACGGCGACGACATCACCCGCTTCACCGGCGACTTCAACACGCTGTCGCAGGTGATCAACCAGAAGCCCGACAAGATCGACCAGCTGCTGGCGCAGGCCGGCCGGCTCGGCGACACCGTCGGCACGACGATGCGCGGGCACGGCGCGAACATCGGCAGGCTCATCGACAGCGTCGGCGGGGTCGCCGCGACGGTGCACTCCGAGAACGACAAGCTGCCGGTGCTGATGGACAGCCTCAACGGCTTCTTCGGGCTGCTCTCGAGGATCATCCGGATCCCCGGCCCGGAGGGCACCACGATCGCGCAGGCCAAGGAGGCGCTCTCCCTCGACCTGTGCCAGGTCTTCATCGACGTGTGCACCACCGACCCGTTCCTGAGCAAGACCACGGGCACGGCGGGAGGGCGGCCATGAGCCCGGTGCGCGGCAAAGCCGCGCGCGGCCCGGAGTACACCACGATCGCGAAGTTCCTGGTCTTCCTCGTGGTGACCGTCCTGCTGACCTTCTACATCGGGCAGCAGATCCTCGGCACCAGCTTCAACTCCCGCTACCAGCTGACCGCGACGTTCGACGACGTCACCGGCCTGCTCACCGGCGACCAGGTGAAGGTGGCCGGGACGCCGGTCGGCCAGGTGAAGAGCATCAAGGTGGTGCGGGGCAAGGCCGTCGTCGGGATGGCGGTCGACAAGGACGTCCGGCTGCCCGCCGACTCCACCGCCGCCGTCCGGTGGCGCAACGTGATGGGCCAGCGGGTCATCTACCTGGAGCCCGGCACCAGCCCCGCGAGGCTCGGCAACGGCGACCGGGTGCCGCACACCCGGTCGGTGGTGGACCTCGGCGAGATCCTCAACAGCCTCGGCCCGCTCACCCAGAGCCTGGACCCGAACCAGATCAACAAGATCCTCTTCTCCTTCGCGCAGGCGCTGGACGGCAACGAGCAGAACCTCTCGCTGCTGACCGACAACCTCGACGCGCTGCTGCAGACCTTCGAGGCGCGCCGCGACACGATCAAGACGATGATCGACGACTACGAGACGGTCAGCGACGCGATCGCCAAGCGGGACACCCAGATTTCCGCGAGCATCGACAACCTCGCGTCCCTCACCGGCGTGTTCGCCGACAACCGCAAGCTGCTGGAGAACGCGGTCGTGCAGATCTCGGGCGTCACCACCAACCTGAACGCGGTGCTCGGCGGCAACGACGCGCAGCTCGCCCGCATCATCGACAACCTCGGCAAGTTCAGCGAGACGTTCCAGCTGAACGTCGACCAGCTGGAGAAGATGGTGCAGCAGCTTCCGCTGACCCTCCGCGAGCTGTTCGCCGCCGCCAACGGCGGGCACTTCCTGCGCACCAACGCGCTGTGCCTGAACATCGTGCAGGGGCCGTGCCCCTTCCCGATGCAGCTGCCGAAGGCGCCCGGCACCGAGCAGCCGTCCAAGCAGGACCTGGCCAAGCTGAAGGCGATGCTGACGGGGAGTGGCGGCTGATGGCGCTCAAGTCCCTGCGGGACGTCAACCAGCGGCTCGTCGCGATCGTGACGCTCGCGGTGCTCGCCGCCGGGCTGGTCTTCGCGTTCGCGATCGGCCAGCTGCACCTGTTCGACCGCGGCTACACGATGAGCGGCTACTTCGCCGACCAGGCGGGCCTCAAGAAGGGCGACGACGTGCGGGTCGCCGGCGTGAAGTCGGGCCGCGTCACCGGCGTCGAGCCGGACTTCGCGCACGGCCGCGTCCTCGTCACCTGGCACGTCAACGCCGGCATCGACCTCGGCCGCGACACCCGCGCGGAGATCGAGACGACGACGCTCCTCGGCGGCCGCTACCTGAAGCTGTCCGGGCCGGTCGCCAAGCCCTACCTGGCGAGCCTGCCCGAGGCGCGGCGGCGGATCCCGCTGGAGCACACCGGCGTCCCGTTCACCGTCCCCCAGGCGCTGGAGAACACCCAGAACATCGTCGGGAAGCTCGACGAGAAGAGCATGACCAAGCTGCTGACGGAGGTGTCGGCGATCAAGTCGCCGGGCGCGGCGAAGCTGCACCGGATCCTGCAGAACATCCAGGACCTGTCGCGCACGCTCAACGACTCCTACCCGCAGATCCAGAACCTGATCGAGGCGAGCAAGACCATCACCGGCACGCTGGCGAGCAAGGACGACAAGCTGCGCCAGATCATCGACGCCAGCCAGGTGCTGCTGCAGTCGCTGGTGAACCGGCGCAACGAGCTCGCCGCGACGATCGGGCAGGGCAACCGGACGGTCCGCACCCTCGACAACGTCATCTCCAAGAACCAGAAGAAGCTGGACACGCTGCTGGACAACCTGCACCTGCTGACGACCCGGCTGGCGCCCAACATGGACGCCCTGAACACCGACTTCTCGCTGCTCGGCCCGACGTTCCAGCAGGTCGCGAACCTCAAGGGCAACGGGCCCTGGATCGAGGGCGTGCTCACCGGGCTCGGCCCGATCCAGCCGCCCGGACCGATCTCCACGCGGCGGTCGCCCGCCGGGCAGGGAGGCAACTGATGGGCCGGCTCACCCGGGTCTCCCGGCGGACCAGGTCCGGCGCCGCCGCGATCGCGCTGGCGCTGGCCGCCACGCTCGGCGGCTGCTCGCTCGGCCCGTCCGGCGGCGACCGGACGATGACCGTGTACGTGCCGAAGGCGCGCTCGTTCTACCCGCAGTCGAAGGTCATGGTCATGGGCGTCGACGTCGGCCGGGTCGACTCGGTGAAGCAGCTCGACGACCGGATCAAGGTGACGTTCCACATCGGCCGGGACGTCCCGCTGCCGCGGGGCGTGCAGGCCTCGATCGTCCCGCTGAACCTGGTGGGCGAGCGCAACCTGGTGCTGCACCCGGCCTGGAAGCCGGGCGAGCCGAAGGAGACCTCGAACGTCATCCCGATCGAGCGGACGAGCGTCCCGGTCGAGGTGGACGACGCGCTGAACTCCTTCACCAACCTCGCGAACGCGCTGGACCCGACGAAGATGCACACCGCGCTCGGCAAGGCGGCCGACGCGGTGAACGGCAACGGCAAGGAGTTCAACGCCACGCTGGAGCAGAGCGCCCGGCTGGTGGAGAACGTCGCGGGCCAGGACAAGGACCTGATCGAGGTCGCGAAGAACCTCAGCAGGATGGCCGGGGTGGTGCGGGGCCGCGAGCAGGTGCTCGGCACCATGATCCAGGACTTCGGGCAGGCGACGCAGGTGCTCGCCTCCGAGCGCGGCGACCTGCAGCAGTTGATCAGCGCGGTGCTGGACCTGTCCAAGAACGGGGACAAGCTGCTCCAGAAGTACAAGGGGCGGCTGCCCTACGACCTCGCCGTCCTCACCCGGGTGGCGCTGGTGCTGAAGGGCAACACCAAGCAGCTCGCGCAGCTGCTGGACGTGCTGCCGGGCGTCAGCAGCGCCCTCATCGGCGGCTACGGCAAGAAGGACAAGTCGCTGCACATCCGGTTCGCCACCGACGCGTTCGTGCGGACGTGGCTGAAGGGCCTGATGGACACCGACGAGGTCGACTGCCCGCTTCCCGCGCCCAACTCCAACTGTCCCTGGCAGAACGGAGGCAACTGATGGGCAGGAAGGTCGTCTTGCTCGTCCTCGCCACGGTCCTCGCGCTCGCGGGCTGCGACTACAAGACGGTCGGGGCGCCGAAAGGGCACCTCACCCTGACCGCCGAGTTCAGCGACGTGCAGGGGCTGGTCGCCGGGCACAGCGTGAAGATGTCCGACATCACGATCGGCAGCGTCACCAAGGTGCAGCTGGACGGGTACCGCGCCAAGGCGACGCTGTCCATCAAGGACGGCGTCAAGATCCCGCAGGGCACCCGCGCCGAGATCAAGGTGACGTCGCTGCTCGGCGAGAACTACGTGGACCTGCAGATGCCGCCGGGCGCCAGCATGGACCGCGGGCCGTTCCTGGCGAACCACGCGGCGATCACGCAGACCAGCGTGCAGCCGGCGTTCGAGCAGGTCGTCGGGCAGGCGGGGCCGCTGGTGCAGGCCCTCGCCGGCAACGACGTGGCGACCGTCGTCAACGCCGGCGCCACCGCGCTGGACGGCAACGGCACCCGGCTCAACACCACGATCGCGAAGGCGACGAGTTTGCTGAAGATGGTCGCCGACCAGCGCGAGCAGCTCGGCGAGTCGGTCGACCACCTCGCGCGGCTCGGCCGGTCGCTGGCCGCCGGGGACGACGCGCTGAACCAGGCGCCCGTCGAGATCGAGCGCACCACCCGGCTGCTGGACCAGGACAAGCGGAAGATCCTCGGCACCGTCGCCAAGCTGACCGAGGCCGCCCGCCAGCTGAACGACAAGGTGCTGGAGGGGCGGGTCGCCCGGTTCGGCCGGCTGCTGGACGACCTCGACCCCGTCCTCGCGCAGCTCGGCGACAACCGCACCCGGCTGACGAACCTGGTCAACGGGCTGGTGACGTTCACCGACAAGCTGCCGAAGGCCAGCTACGACGGGCAGCTGCTGCTGTACCCGCTGCTGAACATCGTGTGGCCGGACGGGACGCCGGTGCTCGGCGGCGACAAGCCCGCCAAGAAGACGGGCAAGAAGGCGGGCGGCGCCGGCGGCACGGGCGGCAGCGGCGGCACCGAACTGCCGAAGCAGTTCCAGGCGGCGTTCCCGGACCTCGACAAGATCCTGCAGGGGCGGCGATGACCAGGCGAGTGACGATCAACCTGGCGGTGTTCGGCGCACTCGCCGTGATCATGGTCGTGTGGGCGTTCCGGAACGTCGTGCACTTCGACTTCATCGAGCGCCCGTACCACATCACGGCCGAGTTCGAGTCCTCGCCGGGCCTGCACCCGAACTTCGAGGTCGACTACCTCGGGCTGCGGGTCGGCAAGATCGACTCGGTGAAGCTGGACCGGAACAAGGTCGTCGTCCGGCTCGACATGGAGCGCGGGGTGAAGATCCCGCAGGGCGTCACCGCGGCGGCGGCCCGCAAGTCCGCGGTCGGCGAGCCGGTCGTCGAGCTGACCCCGGCGCCGGGCAGGGCGGGCGCCCCGCCGATGAAGCCCGGTACCGTCATCCCGGTGTCGCAGACGAAGGTCCCGCCGAAGTACAGCGACCTGTTCGGCGCCGTCATCAAGTCCTTGGACGCGATCAATCCCGACGACGCGAAGGTGCTCACCCACGAGCTGTCGGAGGGGCTGGCGGGCCGCGAGGACTCGATCCGGCAGATCGTCAACGGCGGCGACCAGCTTACCCGGACGTTCGCGCAGAACACCGAGCTGCTGGACGGGCTGACCAGGGACCTCGGCAAGATCACCAGCGTGCTGAACCGGAACCGCGGGGCGCTCGGCGCGGGCATCGACAACGTCGCGGCCCTCACCTCGGCGCTCGCGCAGATGCGCGGGCAGCTCGCCGAGCTGCGCGACCGCGGCCCCGGCCTGCTGTCCACGGTGAACGACCTGCTCGACCAGACCGGCCCGGACTTCGACTGCACGGTGGACATGCTCGGCAACTGGGGCATCTCCGCCTACAACCCGAACTACCTGTCGGACCTGAAGGCGACCCTCGCGGTCGCACCGGAACTCAAGACCGTCCTCGACAACGTGATCGGGCTGGACCAGGGCAAGCCGGTGCTGAACGTCATCTTCGAGATCACGCTGAAGCGCAAGGCGGCCGAGGAGTACAAGTACCCGCTGCCGCAGCCGCAGCTGGCCACCGTGCCGACCTGCGCCGGAGGCCGGACGCCCGACCTGGACGTCAAGCAGAACACCTACCGGGCGAAGAACCCGGGCGACGTGATCCCCACCCACGATCCCGCGCTCGACAATCCGCTGAAGGCCCGCAACGCCGCGAACAGCGGCAAGGACTCTTCTGGCGGGCCGCCCGTTTGGCTAGTGTACGTTCCCCCGGTTCTGGCACTGATGGTGCTGATCAGGGTCATGATGGGCTCGGTGCCCGTGGTGTCCCGCCTGTCCCGGCTTCGCCGCCGGGGCAAGGACTGACCCCAATTCCGTAGGAGTACCGAAGTGACAGCCAAGACCACCAAGGAAGCCGCGGACGCCGCCCGGGAGCGCGAGCCGGACGGCGGGGCCGACGAGGTCGAGGCGGTCGCGTCCGAGCAGGACGAGGCGGTCGAGGACGCGCCGGAGCAGCAGGAGGAGGACCCACAGGCGGGCGCGGAGGAGGCGGCCGGGCGGCCGGACGCCGCCCGGCCGAAGCGCAAGCGGCGGGTCCGGGTCATCGAGGTCATCGACGACGATGAGGACCTCGAGGACGTCCTCCAGGCGATCGAGGCCGAGGACGACGAGGACGAGCCTCCGGCCCGTCCCGCGGCGAAGGCGGCGAGGACCGCGAAGCCCGCCGCGAAGGCGTCCCTCGCCAAGCCCGCCGCGGCGGCGAAGCCCCGTCCGGAGCGGCTCGAGTCCCCGGAGGAGGACGCCGAGGAGCGGGCGGCCTCGGTGCCGATGCGCCCGGCCCGCAAGGTCGGCCCGTTCTCCTACACCCCGACCCGTCCGCCGAAGGAGCACGCCGGGTCGTCCGCGCTGGTCAGCGTCGTCGTGACGGTCGTCGTCGCGGCGCTGCTGGCGAGCCTCGCGATCTGGCAGTGGACGAGGGCGAGCGACCTGGCGTCGGACAAGGACGCCCGCGGCGACGTCTCCAAGGTGGCCCTGCAGTACGGCGACGTGGCGTTCAACTACAACGCGTCCAACTACCAGTCGCAGGCGGCCAAGGCCGAGAAGCTGATGGCCGGGGACCTGCTCGACCAGTTCAAGCAGTCCACGCTGCCGGGCCTGGCGGCGGCGTTCAAGAGCGACTCCCAGGTCGGCATGTCGTCCAAGAGCACCGACGTCTTCGTCGGGAGCGTCAACGGCAAGTTCGCCACCGTGGTCGTCATGGTCGACATCGGCCTGCAGACCAAGGACGGGAAGGTCAGCCAGCCCGCCACGCTGCTGCGCCTCGCGCTCGCGAAGGTCGACGGCAAGTGGAAGGTCACCAAGCAGTACCCGTCCGGCGTCAACGACAGCAACCAGAACACCGGGAGCAACGGCCTCGTGCCGGGGAGCAGCGCCGCGTCCCCGTCCCCGAGCGCGACCAAGAGCACGCCGAAGAACTGACGCGTCCCGCGTCCCGCACGGTGGAAGCCGTGCGGGGCGCGCCGCGTTGTGCGGGGGGAGCATGTCAGAGGGTGCGGGCAGAATGTCGATGGTGACGGAGCGGACGTTCTCAGAGGGCGGCACCCGGGTGCCGGACGAGGTGATCCACGAGTTCGGCGCGCTGCTCGGCGCCGCGTCACTGCTGGAGCGCATCGCGGGCCGCGAGCTGGAGCGCCGCTGCGGCATCCGGCACGCGGTGTTCGAGGTGCTGCTCCGGCTGTCGGACGCGGGCGCCGACTGCCCCGACATGGGCGGGCTGGCCGGCGAGCTGATCCTGACCAGCGGCGGCATGACCCGGCTAGTCGACCGGATGCAGGAGGCGGGGCTCGTCCGCCGCCGCCCGCACGCGGGCGACCGGCGCCGCCACCTCGTCGAGCTCACCGGCGCCGGCCGCGCGAAGCTCGACGAGGCGCTGCGGGTGCACGCCGAGACGCTCCGCGAGCACTTCGCCGGCCCCCTCACCGACGACCAGCGCCGCGCCCTCGTCTCGGCCCTCCGCACCCTCCGCACCACCGCCCGCAAGGAGCTCGGGGCCCTGAGGTAGCCGCGTCTCTTGTACGGACCCTGGGCCGGGGCTTGTCCATCGCGCTCCCCAGTGGTTAGGTAAGCCTTAGTTAGGTAAGCCTAACCTAGTACGTCGAGGAGGCCATGGTGGGGCGAGCGGACACGACGGGGACGCGGGTGACCGGGCCCACGGCGGCGGAGCGGGCGCGGACGCTCGCCTACGGCATGGGCGACGGCGTCCTCGTGGCGCCGGGCGTGCCGCACACGCCCGTCCCCGCGTACACGACGGATCTCGACGGGCGGCCGCTGCTGCTCCTGCCGGTGGAGTCCGCGCTGGTCAAGGCCCTGGACCGGGCGGACGGCCGGCCCGCCACGCTTCGGATCAGCGACGTCGCGCCGGTCCCGCTCGCCGACCGGATGCGCGGCCGGGCGTGGCTGCACGGGTGGCTGACCGAGCTGCCGCCGGCCGGGCTGCGGGGCGCGGCGCTGCGGCTGTCGCGCCCGCATCCGCGTCCCGAACTGCTCGACCTCGCCGCCGAGGAGCCGCCGCGGGACCGGACGTGGACGGTGCTGACCATGGACGTCGCGCAGGTGGAGATCGAGGACGCCTGGGGCGGCGCGACCCTCGAGCCCGAGGAGTACGCCGCCGGCGCGCCGGACCCGTTCGTCGCCATCGGCGCGGGCATCCTGGCGCATCTGGACTCCTGCCACCGTGGCGAGCTGAAGGGCCTGCTGCCGGTGTCGGCGGCTCCGTCCGGCGGGCCGTCCGGATCGCCGGACGGCCCGCCGGAGGTCCGGCCGCTCGGGCTGGACCGGTACGGAATGTGGCTGCGCTGCTCCGCGCCGTCGCCGGACGCGGGCGGGACGTTCGACCTGCGGCTGACGTTCGACGAACCGGTCAGTGATCTCCACGGCCTGCGCCGGATGTACCGGCACCTGTTCGCGCACGCGGCCCCGTAGTCCGTACGGGACGAACGCCGAAAAGTCCATCTATATGGCCGTGATCTCCCGGATAGCGCGGACCGTTCCAGCCGGGTCATGCTCGGGTCTCCGGCCGCGGGACGCCGCCCGACGCCCGCCCGGGACGCCCCGGCCGCCGGCTCGCCCTCGCGGGGTGGGTGAGCAGGCGGACGGGAACCGTACCGGGCGGCGGGACGGCAGCGGCCCCGGCCGGGCCGGTGGTCCGGTGCCGCGGAGCGGAAGCCGGGGGCGTGGTCCGGGCCACTGGTCGAAACCCGTGCGGGACCGGATCCAGGCCACTGCCCGCGATTGGCTCTGCCGCCCGCCCGCCGCCGCCCCGCAGGCTGGGGCCATGACCGGACTTCACCCGCAGACCCGAGCCGTCCACCCGCCCGTGATCGCGCCGTCCGGCAGCCGCCCGCTCGGCCAGCCGATCTACCAGGGCCACCTGTTCGCCTTCGACGCCGCCGACGACCTCGCCGCCGCGTTCCACGGCCCCGGCCAGGCGTTCCTGTACGGGCGGATGAGCAACCCGACCGTCCGCTCCCTGGAAGAGTCCCTCGCCGAGATCGAGGGAGGCACCGGCGCCCTCGCCACCGCCGCGGGGATGGGCGCGGTCAACGGGATCCTGACGGCGCTGCTGAAGTCCGGGGACCACGTCATCGCGCAGTCGTCGCTGTACGGCGGCACGTACGCGCTGCTGCACGACCTCGCCGACCGGTGGGGCGTCGAGCTCACCCACATCCCCGGCGACGACCCCGCCGAGGTGCGGGAGGCGCTGCGCCCGAACACGCGGATGCTCTACCTGGAGACGGTCTCGAACCCGACCACGCACGTCACCGACGTCCCCGCGCTCACCGCCGCCGTCCGGGGGACGGGCGTGGTCACCGTCGTCGACAACACGTTCGCGCCGCTGCTGTTCCGGCCCCTCGAGCACGGCGCCGACATCGTCGTCCACTCCGTCACCAAGTTCCTCAGCGGGCACGGCGACGTCGTCGGCGGCGCCGCCGTGTTCGCCGACCCGGACGTGCACCGCCGCGTCTGGGACCACGCCGTCGAGCTCGGCTCCACCGCCGACCCGTTCGCCGCCTGGCTGACCCTGCGCGGACTCGCCACCGCGCCGATGCGGATCGCGCGGCACAGCGCGAACGCCCTCGACCTCGCCCGCCGCCTCGCCGGGCACCCGGCCGTCGACCGCGTCCACTACCCGGGGCTCATCGACCACCCGCAGCACGACCTCGCCCGCCGGCTGCTGCCGGACGGCGCCGGCGGCGTCCTGTCGTTCGAACTGTCCGGCGGGCGCGAGGCGGGGCGGGTGTTCAGCGAGTCGGTGCGGCTGGTGTCGCTCAGCCCGTCGCTCGGCGACACCGGCACGCTCGTCATGCACCCCGCGAGCACCTCG
Organism: Actinomadura physcomitrii; assembly: GCF_008923205.2. GTDB lineage: Bacteria > Actinomycetota > Actinomycetes > Streptosporangiales > Streptosporangiaceae > Spirillospora > Spirillospora physcomitrii. The sequence goes on from NZ_WBMS02000023.1 coordinate 104,043, forward strand.
CACCGCCAGATGGACGCCGCGTCCCTCGCCGCCGCCGGCATCGGCGAAGGCACCGTGAGACTAGCCGTGGGCCTGGAAGACCCCGACGACCTCTGGCACGACATAGACCAGGCCCTCGCCAAAACCCCCTGACCGAACCACGTTCACTTGCGGCGAGGGGGGGGGGGGGGGGGGGGGCCGGCCGCCCCCCCCCCCCCCCCCCCCGCCCGGGGAGGGGGGGGGGGGGGGGGGCCCCCCCCCCCCCCCCCGCCTCGCCGCAAGTCAACGAAAGGTCAGAGGTAGAAGCCGGTCGCGGTGGACGGCGGGGCGTGGGTCTCGGGGCGCTGCTCGCCCTTGCGGAGCGCGGCCAGCTCGGCGAGCGTGGCGCCGTCCGGGCCGATCTCGGACGCGGCGTCCGAGCCGTCCAGCCACGCCACCGCCTCCTCGCGGGACAGCCGGCCCACCTCGATCTGGGCGAGGCAGCGGCCCGGCCGCACCACCGCCGGGTGCAGCATCGCCAGATCCTCGTTGGTGGTGATCGCCACCAGCACGTCCCGGCCCTGCCCGAGCATCCCGTCGGTCAGGTTCAGCAGCCGCGACAGGCCCTGGCCCGTCGACTGCTTCGCCTCACCGCGGATCAGCTCGTCGCAGTCCTCCAGGATGAGCAGCCGCCAGCGGCGGTTCTCGTCCTCGTCGTCGCCGACCGCCACCTCCATCAGGTAGCTGGGCGTGCCGAACAGCGCCTCCGGGTCGAGCACGCAGTCGGCCTGGCACCACTTGCCCCACGCCCGCGCGAGCGCCCGCAGCGCCGTCGTCTTGCCGGTGCCGGGCGGGCCGTGCAGCAGCAGGAGCCGGCCCGCCACCTCGTCCCGCGTCAGCTTCATCACCCGGTCCAGCGCGTCGGCGACCGCACCGGGGTAGTTGCCCCGGATGTCCTCCCACGCGTCGGCGGAGATCGCCCGCTCGTCGCGCGACGGCCCGTGCGTCCCCATGTGCCAGAAGCCCATCTCGACGCTGGTCTCGTCGGTCTTCGGCGGATCCGTCGCGTCCTTCACCGACGCGTCCAGCACCGACTCCGCCAGCGCGTCCGACACCGCCGACACCGCGAGGTACGCGCTGCCGTTCTTCCACCGGTTCGTCAGCAGCGTCCAGCCGTCGCCCTCGGCCAGCACCGACTCCTTGCCCTTCTCGCGGGCCACCCGCACCAGGCGCGCGCCGTCCGGGCGCAGCGGCGCCTCCGGGCGGACGTGATCCAGCCGCGTCGACCGCGACCACGGCTGCTCGCCGGACGCGAACGGGCGCAGCGACAGCACGTCCATCACGTCGGCGGGGGAGTTGTTGTCGCTGAGGTTGAAGACCACGGGCAGCGCAGCCTCGGAACCGGAATCGGACGCGTCCGCCCCCGGCCCGACGAGCTGCAGGACGTCCTGCGGCCTCTCCTGCGACATGGTCATGTCATTGATCATCGGGCGTGCGCGGCGGGCGCGTCCACCGAATTAGCGGCACCGGCGCGGCTCAGGCGCCGTCGGCCTCGCGCCGCTGCCGGGCCGCACGGCGGGCCTCCGCCTCCTGGAAGTCGAGCTTCTCCGCCTCCTCCGGCGTCGGCGCGGTGCCGCCGAGGTAGGCGGGCTGCCACCACTTCTCGCCCGCCTTCGGGACGTCCGGGTACTCCCGCTGCGCCTTCTCCAGCAGCTCCGACATGCGGGCCTGCAGATCCCGGGTGACCTGGTCGTAGTCGTCGCCGCGCTTGGGGTGCATCGGCTCGCCGACGAGGATCGTCACCGGCACGTTGCGCTGCAGCAGCCGGCGCTTGCGGCCCTTCGTCCACAGCCGCTGCGGGCCCCAGATCGCGATCGGGATCAGCGGGGTCTTGGACGCCACCGCCATCCGCACCGCGCCGCTCTTGATCTCCTTCACCGTGAACGAGCGGCTGATCGTCGCCTCCGCGAACACCCCGACGATCTCGCCGCCGCGCAGCGCCTTCAGCGCCGCCGCGTACGAGGACGCGCCCGCCTCCCGGTCGACAGGGATGTGCTTCATGCCGCGCATCAGCGGCCCGCCGACCCGGTTGTCGAAGATCTCCTTCTTCGCCATGAACCGCACCAGCCGGCCCGCCGGGTGCGCGGCCAGGCCCGCGAAGATGAAGTCGAGGTAGCTGATGTGGTTGCTGACGAGCACGGCACCGCCGGTGCTGGGAATGTGTTCGGTCCCCTCCAGACGGAACTTGATGTTCAGGGCCTTGAACACGCCAAGAGCCGTCTTGATCACTGGCGGGTACACGCGTTCGGACATGTCAGCACCGTACTTGAGCGACGCCATGATCAGCGAGTGCGGCGCAGGGATCGCGATGGATCCCACAAGCGGCCGGAACTCTGAGAAGGTGGGGGTGTCACGTGATCCGCCGATGGTGAAGGGGGATGAGCATGGAACCGTTGGACGCGGCGGCGGACGTGCACGCGCTCATCCGCGACGTGCTTCCGGAGCTGGCGCCCAGCGCCTGGTTCGACTCGGGGACGTCCGAGGTGGTGCTCCCGCTCGGCCGGTCCGAAGCGCGCGCCTCAAGCTGGACCGTGCTCGAGCGCTGCGCCCGCGCGCCGCGCTCGACGTGGCCGCGGGTGGTGGACGAGTGGGTCCGCGAGGTCGGCGACCGCGCGTTCCTCGCCGTCGGCGAGATGGAGCTGTTCGGCGACGTCCGCGAGCTGCTGCGGCTGCGGATCGTGCCGAAGCTCGCGCCGCGCGACCGGGAGGGTCTCGTCGTCGTCCCCGCCGGCGACCACTTCGACGCGATGGTGATGATCGAGCACCCGCGCTACGGCGGCCCGCTGACCAAGGCGCGGGCCGGCCTGCTGGGCCTGCACAAGCTCGGCTATGTGATGACGAACACCCACGACCGCGAACTGTCGGACGTGTCGGTGCACGACCAGCCCCTGCTGCCCGGGCAGAACGTCCGGGTCGTCGCCAAGCCCGGCAGCCGGTACGTGTCGGCGCTGCTCAGCGAGGTCGACCAGTTCCTCCCGGTGCCGAACGAGCACGGCGCGCTGGTCGGCGTCCCGTGCCACAGCACCCTGCTGCTGTACCCGATAAGGTCCACGGCCGTCCGCGAGGTGCTCCCCGTCTTCGCCGACGTCGTCCGCGAGATGCACGCCGCCGCCGACGACCCGTGCGCCCCCGGCGTCTACTGGAGCCACGGCGAGCGCCGCCTCACCCCCCTGCCCCCCGACGCCCCCCACGAAGGCACCGGCGAGTTCGCCACTTTGTTGCGGAAGTTGTGCTAGCCCAGGGGGCTGTGTTTTCCCGGGGGGCGACCCCCCTGGAACCCCCCGTCACGACGGACGGGCTGTTTCCCGCTCCGCTGGCGCTCCGCGCGAAACAGCCCGTCCGTCGGCGGGCAGGCCCGCTGCGCTCGCTGCACTCGCTCCGCGTGCCTGCCCGTGTGGTGGCTGGGGTCTGGTCTTCCGTTCGCGTGTTCAGCCGGCTCTTCCGGAGGGGGCGAGGGGCGGCTCTTACGGGAGTTTCCAGTCGATGGGGGCGGCGCCCTGTTGTTCCAGGAGCTGGTTGGCGCGGGTGAAGGGGCGGGAGCCGAAGAAGCCGCTGTTCGCGGAGTAGGGGCTCGGGTGCGGCGACTCGATGCAGGGGACGTTGCCGAGCATCGGCTTGAGATTGCGGGCGTCGCGGCCCCACAGGATCGCGACGAGCGGGCGGTCGCGGGCGGCGAGGGCGCGGATGGCCTGCTCGGTGACCTGCTCCCAGCCCTTGTCGCGGTGCGAGCCGGGCTTGCGCGGCATGACGGTGAGCGCCCTGTTCAGCAGCAGGACGCCGCGCTCGGCCCAGGGGGTGAGGTCGCCGCTGGACGGCTCGGGGTGGCCGAGGTCGTCGCAGTACTCGCGGAAGATGTTGACGAGGCTGGCGGGCAGCGGCCGGACGTCGGGGGCGACGGAGAAGCTGAGGCCGACCGGGTGGCCGGGCGTGGGGTAGGGGTCCTGCCCGACGATCAGCACCCGGACCTCGTCGAACGGCTGGGTGAAGGCGCGCAGGATGAGGTTCCCGGCGGGCAGGTAGCGGCGTCCGGCGGCGACCTCGGCGCGCAGCCAGTCGCCGGCGGCGGCGATCGTCCCGGCGACGGGGGCGAGGGCCTGCGCCCAGCCGGCTTCGACGATCTCGGAGAGGGGGCGTGCCGTCATGGCGCATCAGCCTAGTGCGGTGATCACCGGGCCGGAGGGCGAACCGTTTCTTGATCAGGCCTGTGAAGTTTCCTGACCAGATGAGGACGGCGAATCGGGAAAAGATTTCCTGGTTGCCCGAATCGGCAGATGAACCGGGTGAAACGTCCCGTTAAGTCGGCGTTACTTCCCGCCGCGGAGCGTTGACCTACCGCGTCCGCCGCCGAAACCTGGGAGGGCAGGCAAGTGCCGGACGAGCGGACGGGACGCACGGATGACCCAGCTGACCAGCGTGGACGCCACATTCCTGAACGCCGAGACGGGCAACGCCTACGCCCACATCGCCGGGCTCGGGGTGCTCGACCCCGCGGCGTGCCCGGGCGGGCGGCTCACCGTCGAGCAGGTGGCCGGCCTGGTGCGCGACCGCGCCCACCTCGCGCCGCCGCTGCGGCGGCGGCTCGTCCGGGTGCCGCTCGGCCTGGACTTCCCGTACTGGGAGGACGACCCGGACTTCGCGCCCGAAAAGCACATCGTCGAGATCGGGCTGCCCGCGCCGGGTGACGACCGGCAGCTCGCCGACGCGGTCGCGATGCTGCACGAGCAGCCGCTCGACCGGTCCCGCCCGCTGTGGGAGATCGCACTGATCCAGGGGCTGCGGGGCGGCCGCGTCGCCGTGTACCTGAAGGTGCACCACGCCGCGATCGACGGCGTGCTCGCGGCCGAGACGCTCGCGGCGCTGCTCGACCTGTCGCCCGAGCCCCGCGAGCTTCCGCCGGACGACGCCGCTCCCGTCCGCGCGCCGAGCACGGCGACGATGGTCGGGACGGGCCTGCTGCGGATGGCGGCGCATCCCGTCCGGTCGGCGCTGTCGCTCGCGCGCAGCGCCCCGTACCTGGACGAGATCCCCGGCCTCGCGTCCGTCCCCGGCGTTGGGTTCGTGTCGTCGATGGCGCAGGGCGCGCTGCGCCGGCCGGAGGCGCCGCCGGTGCCGCGCGTCGCCGCACCGCCGACCCCGTTCAACCGGCCGGTGGGCCCGCGCCGCGCCGTCGCCTGCGGCGAACTGCCGCTCGCGGACGTCAAGGAGATCCGGCGGGGGCTCGGCGGCAGCGTCAACGACGTGGTCATGGCGCTGTGCGCGACCGCGCTGCGGCAGTGGCTGGACAAGCGCGGCGAGCTGCCGGACCGCCCGCTGGTCGGGGGAGTGCCGGTGTCGCTGCGGCTCGCGGGCGGCGGCGGCCCCGGCGGCAACCAGGTGTCGATCATGAGCACGCCGCTGGCCACCCACATCCCCGACCCGGCCGAGCGGTACGCCGCCGTCCGGCGCGACATGGACCTGGTCAAGCGGCGGTTCACCGCGTCGTCGGGCGGCTGGGTGCGGGAGATGAGCGGGCTGCTGCCCGCGCCCGTCGCGGGCGCCGTCACCCGGTTCGCGCTGCAGGCAGCGTCGGCGGTCGCGCTGCGGCCGGTGAACCTCGTGGTGTCGAACGTGCCGGGCCCGCAGTTCCCGCTGTACCTGTGCGGCGCGCGGGTGCTCGGCTACTACCCGATCTCCGTGGTCACCGACGTCAGCGGCGGCTTGAACATCACGGTCTTCTCCTACGACGGCAAGGTGGACGTCGGCATCGTCGCCTGCCGCGACCTGGTGCCCGATCCGTCGGAGATCATCGACCACCTGGACGACGCGCTAGACGAGCTGTGTTCCCTTGTGGGGGGACGTGCCCTTGTGGGGGGACGACCCCCCACACCCCCCGCTGCGGGGTGAGCGGCGCCCGCAGCGGCGCCCGCAGCGGAGCGGAGGGCGCCGCTCACCCCGGTGGGGGGCCTGCCCCCCACGCCCCCCGGTGGGGGCTCCGCCCCCACACCCCCGGTCAGGGGGCTATGCCCAGGTTTGTGCGGTGGTGGCGGGTCAGGGTTAGGGCGGCGGCGCCTGCTGGTTGGATCGGGGTGGGGATCGGGGCGTCCAGGTTCGCCAGGGACACGCGGCCCTCGGCGTTGACGGAGACCAGTCCGCCGAACAGTTCGGCGAACGTGGCGTCGTCCATCACGACGACGGTGAGGAGGTCGAGCGCGAACGTGAGCGGGTCGACGCCTAGGCCGAGGAAATGGGCGCGGATTCGGCGCTCATTGCGTGCGCGCGTCATCGTCTGATGGAAAGGCCACTCGTCCTGGACGAAATCGTCGCCGTAGTCCTCGTCCATTCCGAGCAGTTCTTCGGCGTATTCGCGGACCATGCAGCGCCACAGGTCGAGGTCGGTGGGGTCGCCGGACAGCGGCTGGAAGACGCCGACCGGCATCACCTGGTGCAGGCCGCCGGCGTGCGCGACCTTCGCCGGGTCCCGCCAGTGCAGGACGTACGCGCCGGACGTGGTGACGGTCAGCGTCGTGATCGCGCACAGCGCCGTCCGGCGGCGCAGGTCGCAGGGGTCGCCGACGCGTTCGCGCAGGCCGCGGCGGTCGGCGGCCAACTCGTGGGCGGTGGCCTCGCCGACGTTCACGCCGTCGAAGTAGCGGCCGGGGCCGAACCGCAGCAGCGGAGGGGCGGCGGCGAGCAGGCGGTAGCTCGGCCGGTCGTCGAAGATCCGCGGCGGGGCGAGCGCGGCCATGGCCTCGGCGTAGGTGCGGTAGCCGTCCGGGAGCCCGTCGGACGGCGCGGCGACGGCGGGCGGCGGGGGGTCGGGGTCCCACTCCAGCCGGACGTCCTCCAGCGGGATCGGCGCGCTGGGGATCCAGTCCTCGCGGCACATCAGCCGGGTCCCCGCGACGCGCGGGACGGCGGGGTAGAAGTCGCTCGCGATGCGGCCGAGATGGTCGCGCTCGGCGTTCAGCCGCGTGCGTTCGGCCCGCCACCGCTCTTCGTCAGGGGTCATCACGACCGACCGTAGGCCATCAGAGAACGTGACCTAAAGTAACTTTACTTGCATACCGCCCAAAGTGCCCCCTGGAGAAGCAGAGCGCGTCGCCCCTGGCCTGGGCGCTGCGCCGGGGACGCGATGACCTTCATCAGCGTGCTTTCCATCGTCGCCACCTGGTTCCCCGGCCGGCAGGCGCCCGTGGTCACCCAGCTCACCGGCCTGCTCGGCCAGCTCGGCCAGGTGCTGAGCGCCGTCACGCTCGTCGCGCTGCTGCACGGGCCCGGCTGGACGGCCGCGTTCGGCTCCGCCGCCGCCCTCGGCGTGCTCGTCTGTGTGCTGGCCGTCGCCGTGCTGCGCGACTCGGCGCCCGGGGCCGTCCGCACCGCCGCGCCGTCCCTGCGGCAGGTCGGCCGCGACCTCCGCGCCGCCTTCCGGCACCCCGGCACCCGCCTCGGCCTCTGGACGCACTTCGTCACCCAGTTCTCGTCCAACCCGCCGTCCTCGCCTGGCCGCCGCCCGCGCCGTCCTGGCTGCTGGTCCTGCTGGTGGTCTGCGTCGCGCTCGGCGGGCCCGGCGCCATGATCGGCTTCGACTACGCGCGCACCTTCAACCCGCCCGCCCGGCAGGGCACCGCCACCGGCATCGTCAACGTCGGCGGCTTCGTCGCGGCTCTTGTCACCATCCTGCTGATCGGCTTCGTGCTGGACGCGCTGTCGCCCGGCGGGGACTTCACCCTGTCCGCCTTCCGCGCCGCGTGGACCGTTCAGGCCGCCATCTGGACGATCGGCGTCGCCGGCGTGCTGCGCACCCGCAGCCTGACCCGCCGCCACCTCGCCCTCGCCGAGCGCCAGAAAAGCCATTCTTTGGCCGACCGTAATGTGTCATCTTCTCGGTCAGAAATGAATTGACGATTCGTGGACATCGGTGTGTAAGGTTGATTTGATTTGAGTGGCGAGTGTATGGAGGCACCGGGGTGGCGGACGGGCAGGACGGCGGCGCGTCCGCCTGGACGCGAATCGTCTACGTGCCCTCACGCCGTTTCCAGCAGGGCGACGCGCTGGCCGAATTCGCGCTGAGCCGGTTCGAGGACGGCCGCAGCGTCCTGCCCATGTACTCCTCGCTCGAACTCCTCGTCGCCGGCTGCGGCGAGGACCAGCCCTGGGTCGCCGTCCAGCTCCGCGCCCCCGAGGGCGTCGAGGAGCTCGCCGAACTCGCCGGCGCGGACGTCGTCCTGTGGGACGTCGACTTCACCCAGATGGAGGGCGACACCCCGTGACCGGTGGCGTCGGGCTGGTCAGGGGCGCAGCTCCAGTGTGCAGCACTTCGGGCCGCCGCCCGCCTTGCGCAGCTCCGACAGGTCCACCGGGACGGGCTCGTACCCGCGGTCGCGCAGGGTGCCGATCAGGCCGGCGGCCTCGGTGTTGACGACGACGTTGCGGCCGTCGCAGACCGCGTTCAGGCCGAGGACGGCCGCGTCCGCCTCGCCGGCGAGGACGGCGTCGGGGAAGAGCCGTTCGAGCACTGCGCGGCTACCGGGGGAGAAGGCGCCCGGGAAGTAGGCGACGTTGTCGCCGCCGAGCGGGAACAGCGCGGTGTCCAGGTGGTAGAAGCGCGGGTCGACCAGCCGCAGCGTCACCACGGGGCGGCCGAGGAACTCCTGCGCCTCCTGGTGGGCGGCGATGTCGGTGCGGAAGCCCGTCCCGGCGAGGATGACGTGGTCCAGGGTGAGGAAGTCGCCTTCGCCCTCGTTGGTGTGGGCGGGCAGGAGGACGTCCGGGAAGCCGTTCTTGCGGAGCCAGTCGGCGTAGGCCGGGCCCTCCGCGGCGCGTTCGGGGAAGGTGAACTTCGCGCCGTACGCGCGCCCGCCGACGACGAGGGCGCCGTTCGCGGCGAAGACCATGTCGGGCAAACCCTCGATCGGGTCGATGAGGCTGACCTCGTGGCCGAGGGACAGGTAGGCGGCGCGGAGGGCCTCCCACTGCTCGACGGCCCGCCCCGCGTCCGCGCCGGCGGCCGGGTCCATCCACGGGTTGATGGCGTAGGTCACGGCGAAGTGCTCGGGACGGCACATCAGGTAGTGGCGCCGCACCGCGGTCCGCCGCGGGGTGCTCGGCTCCGTTGCCGGCATCACGGTCATGCGTGTCTCCTGGGCTGCCAAAAGGACTCGACTGAGCGAAAGCCTAGGAAGGAAAACGCCGCAATCCAATCCGCCGTTCTTGCGCTGACCTGCGGATTCGTTGCGTGTTCCGGCATGTGGACGGCGATTCGTTGCGCAACCGCGCAGCGGCCGCCGCGCGGGCCGGGCGGCGGGGGCGCCCGGCCCGCGGGAGGCGGGTCAGGCGGACTCGGTGGGGAGGCCGGCGTCGGCAAGGGGACGCTGTTCCGGCGCTTCGGCGACAAGGCGGGGCTGGCCGCCGCGCTGCTGGACGCGCGGGAGCGCGTGCTGCAGGAGGAGATCCTTCAGGGGCCGCCGCCGCTCGGCCCGGGAGCGGGGGAGGAGGAGCGCCTGGTCGCGTTCGTCGGGGCGTACCTCGACTACCTGCTGGAGCACCTGGCGCTCGTGCGGATGTCGGAGACCGCGTCGCCGGGCGCGCGGTACCGGATCGGTGCGTACCGGTTCTGGCACCGCCACGTGGCGATCCTGGCGGCGGGCGCGGACGACCCCGAGTACGCCGCGCACGCTGTGCTCGCGGCGCTGTCCGCCGAGCACGTGGCGGCGCTCCTGCCCGAGTTGGGCGAGGAGCGTGTCCGGGAGGGGAGTGTCCGGCTCGCCCGGTCGGTGCTGCGCTGACCGGGCGGCGTGCCCGTCCACCGGGGGGCGGGCACGCCGGATCGGATCAGAGGTTGATCATGTGGCCGGCGAGGCCGTGCACGGCCTCCTTGACGGCCTCGCCCAGGGACGGGTGCGCGTGCACGTTCCGGGCGACCTCGTGGACGGTCAGGTCCCACTGCTGGGCGAGGGTCAGCTCGGGCAGCAGCTCGGTGACCTCGGGGCCGATCAGGTGCCCGCCGAGGATCTCGCCGTACTTCGCGTCGCTGATCACCTTCACGAAGCCGTCGCCCTCGCCGAGGCCGAGCGCCTTGCCGTTGGCGCTGTAGGGGAACTTGGCGACCTTGACGTCGAAGCCCTGCTCGCGCGCCTGCGCCTCGGTCCAGCCGAACGAGGCGACCTGCGGCTGGCAGTAGGTGGCGCGCGGGATCATCACGTAGTCGAGCTCCATCGTCTCGGCGCCCGCGATGGTCTCGGCGGCGACGATGCCCATGGCCTCGGCGGCGTGCGCGAGCATCAGCTTGGCGGTGACGTCGCCGATCGCGTAGATGTGCGGGACGGACGTGCGGCAGCGGCCGTCCACGTCGATCGCGCCGCGCTCGGTGAGCTGCACGCCGGTCTTGTCGAGGCCGTAGCCGTCCACGTTCGGCTGGAAGCCGATCGCCTGCAGCACCTTGTCGGCCTCGATGACCTGCTGGGCGCCGTCCTTGCCGGTGACGGTCACCTTCACCTTGGCGCCGGAGTCGTCGATGCCGTCGACCCGGGTGGAGGTCAGCACGTCGATGCCGAGCTTGCGGTATCGCTTGGCCAGCTCCTTGGACACGTCGGCGTCCTCGTTCGGGACCATCCGGTCGAGGAACTCGACGATCGTGACCTTGACGCCGTAGTTGTGCAGGACGTAGGCGAACTCGACGCCGATGGCGCCCGCGCCGGCGATGACGATGCTCTCCGGCAGCTCGGAGCTGAGGATCTGCTCCTCGTAGGTGACGACCCGCTCCGACAGCGACGTCCCGGGCAGCAGCTTGGTGTGCGCGCCCGCGGCGATGATGCAGCTGTCGAACGTGACGGTCTCGGCGGACCCGTCGGCTTTGGCGACCTGGAGGGTGTTCGGGTCGGTGAACGTCCCGCGCCCGTCATAGGAGGTGATCTTGTTCTTCTTCATCAGGAACTGGACGCCCTTGACGAGCTTGTCCGATACCTGGCGGCTGCGCTGGTAGGCGACGCCGTAGTCGAAGGTGACGCTGCCCTCGACGGTGATCCCGTAGGTCTTCTGCTCCTGGGTGAAGATGTGCGCCAGCTCGGCGTTGCGCAGCAGCGCCTTCGAGGGGATGCAGCCGACGTTGAGGCATACCCCGCCCCAGTACTTCTCCTCGATGATCGCCGTCTTCAGCCCGAGCTGTGCCGACCGGATCGCGGCGACATATCCACCCGGGCCCGCGCCCAGGACCACGACGTCAAAGTGTTCGCTCATATTCATTGACGATATTCGGCGCGGGGCCGTGCTCGCATCCCGGACGGCGCCGCAGCGACGCAGGTCGCACCGGCGCCCGCGCGCGGGTCGCGCCGGCGCGTGGGACGCCGGCGGAAATGATCACGCCCGGTGACGATCGGGCTCCCCGTACGGCCCGATCGTCACGTGCTGTTAGGCTGTGGTCATCGCGAGCGCGGACCCGCTTCGCCGGGCTCCCCGGGAAGGCTCGCCTCCGCCGCCGGATCTCCGGGGCCGAAAGCCCGTGGCCGGGCCGCTGGAACACGGCGGCGCCGGCCGATCGTTGCCCCCAGATGCCCCTGCCGGGCGAAGGAACCCGTCCCGAGCCGAGTGGAGGAGAAGCCGAGTGAGGATTCCCAAGCGCGTCAACGCCGTCCTGGACTGGATGGAGCAGCACTTTGGCGCACTTGCGGCGGTCGTCGCGCTGGTCGTCGTGGCGCTGGTCGCGACGCTCGCGCCGCCGCTCGTCGGGCTCCCCGTCGCCGGCTTCGTCATCGGGCTCGCCGCCGGCGGGTTCCTCGTGCACGTGCGGCTGAGCCGGCGGATCGCGCGGGCCCGCGCGGAGATCGACGACCTGCTCCGCGAGAACGGCGCGCTGCGGCACCGCAACACGATCCTCGCCAGCGGCGTGATCAGCCGGGGCGCGCAGGAGACGCAGGCGCTGGTCTCCATCCCGGAGGACGACGAGGACCTCGCGGAGGACGACCCGGCCCGCACCGCGGCGCTCCCCGGGCTGACCGACGAGCTGCTCGGCGGCGACCCGGCCGACACCCTCGGCGACGGCGCTGGGACCGGTGAGCCCGCGGGCGACGCCGACGACGCCGACGACGTCGAGGACACCGCCAGGAACGCCCGCAGGGCGTAGCCGCGCGCCTCCCCCGCGTCATCGGCGGCGGCCGTGGGGCGTTATATCCGCCGATCTTCGGGCAAAGGGAGTGCCGGGAGGTGCGGATGAACGCAGAGTCCGGTCCGGAGCCCGCGGGGACGGAGAACGGTGGTGACCACGTCGCCCGGGAGGACGTGGACCTCGGGGCCGTGCACAAGGCCGTCATCGCGTCCGCGATGGGCAACTGCATCGAGTGGTTCGACTTCGGGGTGTTCAGCGCCGGGGTGATGACCTCGATCATCGGCACGAAGTTCTTCCCCGAGGACAGTTCCGGCAGCGCGACGCTGCGCTCGTTCGCGCTGATCGCCGCGGCGTTCCTGGCCCGCCCGTTCGGCGGGCTGTTCTTCGGCCCGATGGGCGACAAGCTCGGCCGCAAGCGGGTGCTCGCCACGACGATCATCCTGATGTCGGGCTCCACCTTCGTGATCGGCATCCTGCCCGGCTACCACGCGATCGGGATCGCGGCGCCGCTGCTGCTGCTGGCGGTGCGGCTCGTCCAGGGGTTCTCGACGGGCGGCGAGTACGGCGGCGCCGCCACGATGATCGCCGAGTACGCGCCGACGAACCGGCGCGGCTACTTCGGCAGTTTCCTGGAGTTCGGCACGCTGACCGGCTACATCATGGGCGCCGGGCTCGTGCTGCTGGTGAACCTCGCGGTCGGCGACGACGCGATGCACTCCTGGGGCTGGCGGATCCCGTTCCTGATCGCGCTGCCGCTCGGCATGGTCGGGCTCTATGTGCGGACCCGGATCGAGGACACCCCGACGTTCCAGCGGATGGAGGAGGCGGGCAAGAAGGCGCGGTCGCCGCTGAAGGAGACGCTGGAGCACTACCGGAAGGTCATCCTGATGCTGATCGGGATCGTCTTCCTGCTGAACGTCGCGGACTACACGCTGCTCACCTTCATGCCGTCCTACCTGGTCGACTTCCTGCACATGGGCAGCGTGAAGTCGCAGCTGGTCACGATCGGGGTGGAGGCCGCGATGATGGCGGTGATCCTGCCGACCGGCCACCTGTCGGACCGGATCGGGCGCAAGCCGGTGCTGCTGATGGCGGCGGCCGGGTTCCTCGTGCTGAGCTGGCCCGCGTTCGCGCTGATGCAGACCAACAACTGGCTCGGCATCGTGCTCGGGTACGCGATCATCGGCGGGCTGCTGGTGCTGATGCTCGCGGTGATCGGCGCGACGTTCCCGGCGATGTTCCCGACGAAGGTGCGGTACGGGGCGTTCGCGATCGGCTACAACATCTCGACGTCGCTCTTCGGCGGGACGGCCGCGGTGCTCGTCGGATCGCTGATCGACGCGACGGGCAGCAACTACATCCCGGCGTACTACATCATGATCGCGGCGGCGGTGGCGCTGGTCCCGATCCTGATGATCAAGGAGACGGCGAACGTGCCGATCGAGCGGGTCGGGATGGAGGACGCCCCGGAACCCGTGGGCTCCGGGGCGCGGCGCTGACCCCCGCCGCGCGGGCGGGGTACGCTGCGCGTCAGCGGGCGAAGTGCCGGCGGGCCCAGCCCACCAGCGATCCCGCGATCACGAGCGCGGCGGTCGTCTCGAGCGCCAGCGCGGTCCAAACCATGGTCACCGGGGGCCTCCCTCCGTCTCCGGCCGGACGCGTCCGTCCCGCGTCCGACGCTCATGAGGTGCAACACCAGGATGCGGCCGGGATTTCCCTGCCCAGGCCGCCAGAGGGCGTGATCCCGGTCACGCCCCACCCCCGCTGACCTGCGGCGAAACCTGTTTTACGGTAAAAACGCTGGTCGAGGGCGTTCCGCCGGAGCCCGCGCCCGAGCGGCGCCCGGCCGTGCCGCCCGCGGCCCCGTGCCGGGCTATCGCCCGGCAGTGTGACTTCTGTGGCCCCAGGGCGAACATATAGCTCGTTGCGCCCATCTGATTACCATGGGTAGCGTCTCCGTTGGTTCATCCATGGCAGGCCCACGACGAATCGGCGGTGCGGACGTGACGGAAGAGCAGTTGAGCCTCAGTACCTCTGCGGCACGGAACCTGGCGACCACGACCAAGTCCGTCCCCCAGATGCAGGGGATCACCTCCCGGTGGCTGCTGAAGCTGCTGCCGTGGGTGGAGGCGTCCGGCGGCGCCTACCGCGTCAACCGGCGTCTCACCTACACGGTCGGCGACGGGCGGGTGACGTTCGTGACGTCCGGCGCGGACGTCCGGGTCATCCCCCGCGAGCTCGGGGAGCTGCCCCCGCTGCGCGGCTACGACGACGACCTGGCCCTGGACGCCCTCGCCGGCCGGTTCACCCAGCAGGAGTACGAGCCCGGCGACGTGATCGTGGAGGAGGGCCGGCCGATCGACCGGGTCGTGCTGGTCGTGCACGGCAAGCTCAGCCGGGTCGGGTCCGGCGAGTACGGCGCGGAGGCCGTGCACGGGACCCTCGCCGACGGCGACTTCTTCGGCGAGCAGGCGCTCGTCGGCTCGCAGGAGGGGGCGGAGCCCGCGACCTGGGAGCACACCGTCAAGGCGCTCACCGCGGTGACCGTCCTCAGCATGAGCGAGGCCGACTTCCAGGAGACGCTCGGCCAGTCGTCCTCGCTGCGCGAGCACCTCGACGCGTTCCGGGCGAGCCCCGACCGCGCGAGCAACGAGCACGGCGAGGCCGCGATCGACCTGGCGTCCGGGCACGAGGGCGAGCCCGTGCTGCCCGGCACGTTCGTCGACTACGAGGCCTCGCCCCGCGAGTACGAGCTGAGCGTCGCGCAGACGGTGCTGCGCGTCCACACCCGCGTCGCCGACCTGTACAACGAGCCGATGGACCAGGTGGAGCAGCAGCTCCGGCTGACCGTCGAGGCGCTGCGCGAGCGGCAGGAGCACGAGCTGGTCAACAACCGGGACTTCGGCCTGCTGCACAGCACCGACCTGGCGCAGCGGGTGCACACCCGGTCCGGCCCGCCCACCCCCGACGACATGGACGAGCTGCTCACCCTCGTCTGGAAGGACCCGGCGTTCTTCCTCGCCCACCCGAAGGCGATCGCGGCGTTCGGCCGCGAGTGCAGCGCCCGCGGCGTCTACCCCGACAGCGTCGACGTCGGCGGCCACAAGGTGCCGGGCTGGCGCGGCGTCCCGATCTTCCCCTGCAACAAGATCCCGGTCAGCCGGACCGCGACCAGCTCGATCCTGCTGATGCGGACCGGCGAGGCGGCGCAGGGCGTCATCGGCCTGCACCAGACCGGGCTGCCGGACGAGTACCAGCCGGGCCTGTCCGTCCGGTACATGGGCATCGACGACAAGGCGCTCATCAACTACCTGGTCAGCTGCTACTACTCGGCGGCCGTCCTGGTGCCGGACGCCCTCGGCATGCTGGAGTCCGTCGAGGTCGCGCACGGCGGTGCGGCGTAGTGCAGCCGTTCGAACTCCCCGAGTTCTACGTGCCGCATCCCGCGCGGCTGAACCCCCGGGTCGGCGAGGCCCGCGCGCACTCGCGCCGCTGGGCGCACGAGATGGGGATCCTCGGCCCTGATGAGACGGGGCCGGAGATCTGGACCGAGGACGACTACGACGCGCACGACTACGCGCTGCTCACCGCGTACACGCACCCGGACGCGCCCGGTCCCGTCCTGGACCTGGTGACCGACTGGTACGTGTGGGTGTTCTACTTCGACGACCACTTCCTCGAGCGGTACAAGCGGCCCCGCGACCTCGCGGGCGCCAAGGAGCACCTCGCGCGACTCCCCGCCTTCATGCCGGTGAAGGCGGGGAGTCCGCCGCCCCCCGAGCCGGCGAACCCGGTCGAGCGGGGGCTCGCCGACCTGTGGGAGCGGACCGTCCCGCTGATGTCGGCGGAGTGGCGGGCCCGGTTCGCCGAGAGCACCCGCGACCTGCTGCGGGAGTCGGCGTGGGAGCTGGTGAACATCGAGGAGTCCCGCGTCCCGAACCCGATCGACTACGTGCGGATGCGCCGCAAGGTCGGCGGCGCGCCCTGGTCGGCGGACCTGGTCGAGGTCGCGGCGGGCGCGGAGGTCCCGGCGCGGGTCGCGGGGACGCGCCCGCTGCGGGTGCTGAAGGACGCGTTCTCCGACGCCGTCCACCTGCGCAACGACATCTTCTCCTACCAGCGGGAGACCGAGAGCGAGGGCGAGGTCAACAACGGCGTCCTGGTGATGGAGCGGTTCTTCGGGACGGATCCGCAGCGCGCCGCCGAGATCACCAACGACCTGCTCACCTCCCGGATGCAGCAGTTCGAGCACACCGCCGTCACCGAGCTGCCGGTCCTGTTCGAGGAGCACGCGCTGGATCCGGCGGAGCGCCGCGACGTGCTGCGCTACGCGCGGGGTCTGCAGGACTGGCAGTCCGGCGGGCACGAGTGGCACCTGCGGTCCAGCCGCTACATGAACGAGGGAGCGGTGCGGCGCCGCGTCCCGCCAGGGGTGCCGGAGGTCGCCCGGCTGCTCGGGGTCGGGACGTCGGCGGTGCGGATCCGGTCGCTGACCCGCCCCCCGGTCGCCGCCGGCGGCGGGGAGTTCCGGATGCCCGAGCTCTCGCTTCCCTACGAGCCGCTGCTCAACCCCCGGATCGCCGGCCTCCGCGCGCACACGGCGGAGTGGGCGCGGAACATGGGAATGCTGGAAGGCGGCATCCCGGGCACGTGGACGCCCAAGGCGTTCGACGCCGCCGACTACGCGATGTTCGCGGCCCTCACACACCCCGACGCGCCCGGCCCCGAGCTGGAGCTCATCGCCGACTGGCACCTGTGGCGGTTCTTCTTCGACGACTTCTTCGACGCACGGTTCAAACGGCCCCGCGACCTGCCCGGCGCCAAGGCGTACACGGCCCGGCTGCTCGCCCCGCCCCCCGGGCACGCCCCGTCCGATCCGGTCGAGCGGGGGCTCGCCGACCTGCGGGCCCGCACCGGGGCCGCCATGTCCGGCGACGAGCGCGCCGGGCTCGACGAGGCGCTGCGGCAGCTCGCCGACAGCTGGCTGTGGGAGTTGGCGGGGCTCGTCCACAACCGCGTCCCCGACCCCGTCGACCACATCGAGATGCGCCGCCGGACCAGCGGCGCCGCGTTCACCGCCGCGCTGCTGCGGCACGCCCACGCGGGCGGGCTGCCGCCGGACGTCCTCGCGTCCACCCCGATGCAGGCGCTGCACGACACGTTCGCCGACGTCGCCGGGCTCCGCAACGACCTGATCTCCTACCCCAAGGAGATCGAGGGCGAGGACGGGCTCAACAACGCGGTCGTGGCCGTCGAGCGGTTCCTCGGCTGCGGGACGCAGCGCGCCGCCGACATCGTCGCCGACCTGGTCGAGGCCCGCGTCCGGCAGTTCGAGCGGACCGCCGCGGCCGAGCTGCCGGTCCTCACCGCCGAGTCCGGGCTGGACGCCGCCGCCCGCGACGGCCTCGACCGGTACGTCCGGGCGATGCGCCACTGGACGGCCGGCGACCTGCGCTGGTCCACGACGACCGGCCGGTACGCCCGGCCCGCCGGCGAGACCGCGGCCCGCGCCGGCGGCATGCGGTTCCGCGTCCCGTCCGGCCCGTCCGGGCCCGGCGCCGCGGCGGCCCGCTCACCCCGCCCGGCGTGCCCCGCGCCGGTGCGGCACTGCGAGACCCAACCAGCGATCCCCGGAGGTAGCGGCACATGACCGACCCGCAGCTGGCCCTGAGCACGCGGGCAGCGCGCAATCTCGCGACGACCACCAAGTCCGTGCCGCAGATGCAGGGCATCACCCCCCGGTGGCTGCTGTCAGTGCTGCCGTGGGTGCGGGCGGACGCCGGCACCTACCGGGTGAACCGGCGGCTCACCTACGAGCTCGGCGACGGGCGGGTCACGTTCGTCAACGACGGCGCCAACGTTCGCGTGATCCCCGGCGAGCTGGCGGAGCTGCCGCAGCTCAAAGGGCTGGACGCGATGGTGCTGGACGCGGTCGCCGGACGGTTCACGCAGGCCGAGTACGCGCCCGGCGAGACGATCGCCGCGGCGGGCGACCCGCTCGACCGCGTCCACCTGATCGCGCACGGCAAGGTCGCCGAGATCGGGACCGGCGAGTACGGCGGCGAGACGCAGGTCGCGATCCGCGACGGCGGCGACTTCTTCGGCGACGACGCCCTGCTCGGCGACGCGGGCGAGTGGCCGCACACGTTCCGCGCCCTCACCCCGGCCATCGTGCTGACCCTCTCGCCGGCCGCGATCGTCGAGATCACCGAGCGGTCGGAGACGCTGCGCGCGCGCTTGGCGGAGTACCGGGACGCTCCCAAACCGCCGCAGACCCGGCACGGCGAGGCCGCCATCGACCTGGCGTCCGGCCACGAGGGCGAAGCCGTCCTGCCCGGCACGTTCGTCGACTACGAGGCCTCGCCCCGCGAGTACGAGCTGGCCGTCACGCAGACCCTGCTGCGCGTCCACACCCGCGTCGCCGACCTCTACAGCAAGCCGATGAACCAGATCGAGCAGCAGCTCCGCCTCACCATCGAGGAGATCCGCGAGCGGCAGGAGCACGAGCTGGTCAACAACCGCGACTTCGGCCTGCTGCACAGCGCCGACCTGCGGCACCGCATCCACACCCGGTCCGGCCCGCCCACCCCCGACGACATGGACGACCTGCTCGCCCGGCGCCGCAAGACCCGCTGCTACCTCGCCCACCCGAAGGCGATCGCCGCGTTCGGCCGCGAGTGCACCCGGCGCGGCGTGTACCCCGGCACCGCCGAGGTGGACGGCGGGCGGCGCGTCCAGGCGTGGCGCGGCGTCCCGATCTACCCCTGCGACAAGATCCCGATCAGCGCCACCGGCACCACGTCGATCATCGCGATGCGGACCGGGGAGGACGACCAGGGCGTCATCGGCCTGCACCGCACCGGCATCCCCGACGAGGTGCAGCCGGGCCTGTCGGTGCGCTTCACCGGCATCGACCGCAAGGCGATCCTGTCCTACCTGGTCAGCGCCTACTACTCGGCGGCGGTGCTGGTCCCGGACGCGCTCGGCGTGCTGGAGAACGTCGAGATCGGCCGCTGACGGGAGGACGGGAGATGCCGGTGGAGACCTCCGCCCGATCCGCCGCCGAGATCCTGGCGTGGAGCCGGGACCTGGTGGAACCCGCGCTGCGCGCCGTGGTCGGAGCGATGCCCGGCTCGATGCGCGGCATCGCCGAGTTCCACTTCGGCTGGCGGGACGAGGCGGGCCGTCCGGCGGCGGGGGCGGGCGGCAAGGCCGTCCGCCCGGCGCTGACGCTGCTGGCGGCCGAGGCGGCCGGCGGGACGGCGGCAGCCGCCCTGCCGGCCGCCGTCGCGGTCGAGCTGACGCACAACTTCTCGCTGCTGCACGACGACGTCATGGACGGCGACCGCACCCGCCGGCACCGGCCCACCGCGTGGACGGTGTTCGGGGTCAGCGCCGCGATCCTCGCCGGGGACGCGCTGCTCGCCGGCGCCTACGAGGCGCTCGCGGACGCGCCGTCCCCGGACCCGGCGGGCGCGGTCCGGCTGCTCAGCCGCGCGGTCCTGGAGCTGGTGGAGGGGCAGGCCGCGGACACCGCCTTCGAGGACCGCACCGACGTCACGCTCGCCGAGTGCGTGGCGATGGCGGGCGGGAAGACCGGCGCGCTGCTCGGCGGCGCGTGCGCGCTCGGCGCCCTGTACGGGGGCGGCGCCGGGCGCGCATCCCGGTTCCGGGCGTTCGGCGAGCGGCTCGGGCTGGCGTTCCAGCTGGTCGACGACCTGCTCGGCATCTGGGGCGACCCGCAGGCCACCGGCAAGCCCGTCCACTCCGACCTGCGCAACCGCAAGAAGTCGCTGCCGGTGGTGGCGGCGCTGACGTCGGGGACGCCGGCGGGGGAGGAGCTGGCGGCGCTGTACCTGCGGCGCGGGGCGCTCGCGGGCGACGAACCGGCCCGCGCCGCCGCGCTGATCGAGGCGGCCGGCGGGCGCGCGTGGGCGGCGGCGGAGGCGGACGCGCTTGTCGCGCGCGCCCTCACCGAGCTGGACGCCGCGGACCCCGTCCCGGCGGCCGCCGCGGAGTTGCGGTCGGTGGCGCACCTGCTCACCCACCGCGACCACTAGACCCGCCCGGTGCGGGGCCCCGGTGCCCGCCCCCGGCGGGCACCGGGCCGCCGGACAGACGCTGTCAACCCCGGGAAAACACGGCGTCGCCGTCGTTATAGTGCGGGTGTGCCGGACCTCCAGCCCCTCGAACCCACCGACCCGCCGCGCCTCGGCGGCTACCGGATCACGGGGCGGATCGGGGAGGGCGGGCAGGGCGTCGTCTACGCCGCCGTCCCCGACAGCGGCGGCGACCGCGTCGCGATCAAGCTGTTCCACGCGCAGCTGACGGGCGATCCGGGCGCGCTGGACACCTTCGCCCGCGAGCTGGAGGCCGCCAAGCAGGTCGCGCGGTTCTGCACGGCCCAGGTGCTGGACTCCGGGGCGTTCGGCAACCGCCGCTTCATCGTCAGCGAGTACGTCGACGGGCCGGCGTTGAGCAGCGTCGTCCGCACGGGCGGGCCGCGGTCGGGCAGCGCGCTGGACCGGCTCGCGATCGCGACGGCGACGGCGCTGGTCGCGCTGCACGACGCCGGGGTGGTCCACCGCGACTTCAAGCCGCACAACGTGCTGCTCGCCGCGGACGGCCCGCGCGTCATCGACTTCGGCATCTCGCGGGCGCTGTCCGGTGCGCAGACCGTGGTGAGCCGCGCCGTCGGCACCCCCGCGTACATGGCGCCCGAGCAGCTGCAGCCGGGTGAGCTCGGGCCGGCGGTGGACGTGTTCGCGTGGGCGTCGACGATGGTGTTCGCCGCGACGGGCCGTCCGCCGTTCGGCAACGAGTCGATCCCGGTCGTGCTGAACCGGATCGCCTATGAGCCGCCGCGGCTCGACGGCGTGGAGGAGCCGCTGCGGGGGCTGCTCGCCGAGTGCCTCAACAAGGACCCGGCGCTGCGTCCGACGGCGCAGGACGTGCTGGACCGGCTCGTCCGCCGCTCGCAGCAGACGGCGCCCACCGGCGTTCAGACCCCCGTGCCCCCGCCGCCCGCGCCCGTGCCCGCCGCGTCCGAGGCTGTGCCGGCCGGTTTGCCGGCGGCGGACGCGTCGACCGTGCCGAACGCGCGGCGCCGGATACGGCGGCGGGCGGGCGTGCTGGCGGGGGCCGGCGCCGCGGTCGTCGCGGGCGCCGCCGTGTTCGGGATCGTGCAGATGGCGGACGGCGACACCGGCTCCGGCAGCCCGCCCGCGACGCCGCTTGGGACGGCGGGCACCGCCGCCGGCCAGGCGCCGGCCGGGGAGGCCGGACGCGCGGACGCCCCCGGCGGCGCGAGCGGCCCGAGCGCGAGCCGGGGCCCCGGTGCGAGCCCGGGCCCGAGCACGCCGGCGTCGCGTCCGGCGCCGTCGAAGAAGCCGTCCGGCGGGCCGTCGTCCGAACCCTCGTACCGGCGGGTCGACCTCGGGCCCGGCCATTTCTCGGCGTACTGCGCGAAGCTCGGCTGGGAGTGGGAGGAGTACCGGGACACCCCGCAGCCGGGCGCGTACTGCGTGGCGCACGAGCGTGCGGCGCAGCTGATGTCGAAGGCGCAGCTCGACGCGGGGTGCCGCTGGCGGTTCGACGACCCCCGCGCCCGGCATTACTTCAAGGGCAAGTCGAACTACTGCTACACCATGAAGCCCGTCACCTAGCGGCGGGTCAGCGGCGGACGCGGGCGGTGCGGCCCAGGCCCGCGATCAGGACGGCGCCGACGATCAGGTGCATCGCCGTCAGCGCGAGGTACGTGCCCGGGCCCTCGGAGTCGAGCGGGCCGGTCATCGACAGGCCGAGGACGATCCCGGCGGTGATCCCCCAGGTGCGGCCGGGGCGCTTCGCGCGGCGTTCCAGGACGGCCAGCAGGCCCCAGCCGGCCAGCCCGATGAGCAGCGTGGACACGATCACGGCGGCGGGGCCGACGTGCTGGCCGCGGGCGTGCATGCCGGCGCCGCCGATCGGGTCGGCGGCGACCCAGACGAGCAGCGCGGCGCCGGCCGCGGCGGCGACGGTGAGGGCGCGCCGGGCGGCGGCGCCCGCGGTGGCGGGACGGGTTCCGGTCATCTCGTTCATGCCGGTTACGATCGCCGCCGGGAGGGGCGCGGCACATCGGGCGGGCGGCTGCGGCGGTTCCGTCCCCGGGCCGGGGCACCCCCTACTTCGGTAGGTGTCGCTGGTGTGCGGGCCGCCTTACCCTGGGCCCGTGAACAGCGAGGACGTCTGCGAAGTGGAGCGGCGCAGCCCGCGGCTCGCCGCCGGCGCGGCCGTGGTCATCGCGGTCGTCGGGGCGCTCGGCGCGGTGACGCTCTGGGGCCGCCCCGCGGGGGATCCGATGCCGCTCGGGCTCGACATCGCGGTCGGGGTGCTGGCCTGCGCGCTGTCGCCGTCCGTCGTGTGGCGCCCGGTGCCCGGCGCGCTCGCGCTGACCGCGCTGGCCGCGCTGTCCCCGGCGGCGACGCCGGCCGCGACCTTCGGTGCGTTGCACGTGGCGCAACGGCGCCGGTTCCCGGTCGCCGTCGGGGTCGGCGCCGCCGGGATCGCGGCGCACGCGGCGCGCGCGCTCTGGCAGCCCATGGCCGGCATCACCTACGCCTGGTGGCTGCTGCTGGTCGCCCTCGCGTACGGGGCTCTGGTCGGGTGGGGCGCGCTCACGCAGGCGCGCCGGGCGCTGCTGGACTCGCTGCGCGAGCGGGCCCGCCGCGCCGAGGCCGAGCAGGGTCGGCGCGTCGCCGAGGCCCGGATGCTGGAGCGCACCCGCATCGCCCGCGAGATGCACGACGTCCTCGCGCACCGGCTGTCGCTGCTCGCCACCTACGCGGGCGCCCTGGAGTACCGTCCGGACGCGCCGCCGGAAAAGCTCGCGCAGGCCGCCGGGGTGGTCCGCGCCGGGGTGCACCAGGCCCTCGACGAGCTGCGCGAGGTGATCAACGTGCTGCGGGACGAGGACGCGGGCGACGACGACCGGCCCCAGCCCGTCCTCACCGACCTGCCGGCGCTGGTGGCCGAGTCCCGCGACGCGGGCGGCAGCGTGCAGCTGCGCGACGACGTCGTCGAGCCCGCCGCGCTGCCCGCCGCCGCCGGGCGCACCGCGTACCGGGTCGTCCAGGAGGGGCTGACGAACGCCCGCAAGCACGCGGCGGGCCGCCCGGTCCGGGTGACGGTCGAGGGCCGTCCCGGCACCCGGCTGGTGATCGACATCCGGAACCCGCTGCCGCCGGACGGCACCGCCCCGCTCGCCCCCGGCGCCGGGACGGGCCTGGTCGGGTTGACCGAGCGGGTGAGCCTCGCGGGCGGGCGGCTGGACCACGAGGTCGCCGCCGGGGAGTTCCGGCTCCGTGCCTGGCTACCATGGCCGGCGTGACCCGCCCCCTGCGCGTGCTGATCGTGGACGACGACGCCCTGGTCCGGGCGGGGCTGTCGATGATGCTGGACGGCGTGCACGGGATCTCGGTCGTCGGGGAGGCGGCGGACGGCGCGGAGGTGCCGGAGGCCGCCGACCGGTACGCGCCCGACGTCGTCCTGATGGACCTGCGGATGCCCCGCGTCGACGGGATCGCCGCGACCCGCGGCCTGCGCCGCCGCGACCCCGCGCCCGAGGTGATCGTCCTGACCACGTTCGACACCGACGAGAACATCCTGCACGCGCTGCGCGCGGGCGCGAGCGGGTTCCTGCTGAAGGACACCCCGCCCGCGCAGATCGTCGAGGCGGTCCGGCAGGTGGCGTCCGGCGACCCGATCCTGTCGCCGCGGATCACCCGCCGGCTGATGGACCGCGCCGCCGTCCAGGCGGGCGCCTACGAGCGCGCCCGCGCCGCGCTCGGACGGCTCAGCCCCCGCGAGAACGACGTGGTCGTCGCGATCGCGGAGGGCCGCTCCAACGCCGAGATCGGCGCCGCGCTGTTCATGAGCGTGGCGACCGTCAAGGCGCACGTGTCGAGCATCCTGACCAAGCTGGACCTGGACAACCGCACGCAGATCGCGCTGCTCGCCCACGACGCCGGCCTCGCCTGAGAAATGACTCGATAGTATGTTCGAGTCGTGCATGTCCCATTCCTGTGCCCGCGCGGCCACCGCCTCGTCCCCGGCCGCGTCATCGTCGGCTGGTCGCCCTGCGTCTGCCCGCCCTGCGGCGGACGCGCCCGCGGCCTGCGCGGCCACCGCACCTACCTGTGCCTCGACTGCAAGGACGAGCACGTCACGACCAAGTGCTACCTCCCGCACCACGTCCCCGCCCAGGGCACCGCCTACCGCTGGCCGTGACCCCGCGGGCTAGGCTGGCGATCATGACGGAGCGGTGGGCACTGGGCGGCGACCTGGACGTCGCGCGGATCGGGTACGGCGCGATGCGGCTGTCGGGCTGGCCGGGCGGCCCCCGCCCCGACCGCTACACGGCCCTCGCCGTGCTGAACCGCGCCGTGGAACTCGGCGTGAACCACATCGACACCTCGAACTACTACTCCCACGACGGGGTGTCGGCCAACGAGCTGATCCGCGAGGCGCTGCACCCCTACCCGGACGACCTGGTGATCGTCACCAAGGTCGGCGCGCTGGTCGAGGGCCCCGACATCCACCGTCCCGCCGAGGAGCACACCGGCCTCACCCCGGACGGCCTGCGCCGCGCCGTCGAGGCGAACCTCCGCACCCTCGGCCTGGACCGCCTCGACGTCGTGAACCTGCGGATGGGCGTCCTCGGCCCCTCCGACGAGTCCCTCGCCGCGCCCCTCGAGACCCTCTGCGCGCTGCGCGACGAGGGCCTGATCCGGCACCTCGGCGTCTCCAACGTCACCGCCGCGCAGGTCGCCGAGGCCCGCCGCACCGCGCCGATCGCCTGCGTCCAGAACCAGTACAACGTCGCCCAGCGCGACGACGACCCGGTCGTGGACGCGTGCGCCGAAGCGGGCATCGCCTACGTCCCGTTCTTCCCGGTCGGCGGCTACCAGCCGCTCACCGCCGATCACCTGAACGCCGTCGCCGCCCGCCACGGCGCGACCGTCCCGCAGGTCGCCCTCGCCTGGCTGCTGGCCCGCTCGCCGAACATCCTTCTCATCCCCGGCACCGGCTCCCCGGCGCACCTGGAGGAGAACATCGCCGCCGCCGGCCTCCACCTCACCCCCGAAGACCTCGCCGAACTCGGCTGACCCGCCCGGCGGGAACCCGGAAGCGGCCTCGAAGGGATAACCGGTGTAGGCGCACCGCGATCTCTGGGAGGCCCCGATGACAGAGCCGTCGACACCGCCGGCCGCGCGGTGATCGGCATCCGGGCGCGGCCGGACCGGCCGGCCGCGGCGGCGCAGGGCGACGCCGAGCCGATCCGCAGGTCCCTCGCGGAACCGGACGCGTTCACCGCGCTGCACGACCGGCACGCGCCCGCGATCCACCGGTACGTCGCGCGCCGTCTCGGCCCCGACGCCGCCGACGACCTGATGGCCGAGACGTTCCTGATCGCCTTCCGCAAGCGGCGGCGCTACGACCTCGCCCGCGCCGACGCACGGCCCTGGCTGTACGGGATCGCGACCCGGCTCGTCGCCCGGCACCGCAAGGCCGAGACGGCCCGCTACCTGCTGCTGGAGCGGCTCGGCGGCGAGACCGCGGCCGAACCCGTCGACAGCGAGGCGCGGGTGAGCGCCCAGGCGCTGCGGGGTCCGCTCGCCCGGGCGCTCGCCGACCTGCCCGAGATCTACCGGGAGCCGCTGCTCCTGGTGGCCTGGGCCGACCTGACTTACGAGGAGGTGGCCGCCGCCCTCGACGTCCCCGTGGGCACCGTCCGGTCCCGCCTGTCGCGGGGCCGCGCCCGGCTCCGCACGGCGCTCGGCGGCGCCGACCCCACCGAGGAGGACATCGATGGATGAGATCGCGCTGCTGCGCGAGGCCGCGCCCGACGTCGCGCCGCCCACGGACGCCGCACTGCGCGCCGGACGCGACCGGCTCACCGCCGCCGCGCGTCCCGCCCGCCGGTGGGCGCCGCGCGTCCCGAGACCGGCGGCCCTGGGGCTGCTCGCCGGAGCCGCCGCGGTGGCCGCCGCCGTCGCGATCACGATGGCGCAGGTCGTGGCGCCGGAGGGCCACGGGTCGGCGACGGCCGCCGCCGCCGAGGTGCTGCGCGACGCCGCGGCGACCGCCCGCAACGGCCCCCCGGTCAAGCCGGGCGTCTACAGCTACATCAGGGAGCTGGTCGTCTTCTCCGGCGAGCCGGAGAGGCAGTGCCAGGAGACCTGGCTCCGGCGGGACGGCTCAATGGCGGCCGTAGGAGCCTCCTCTGAGCAGGCCGGCGGCCGCTGCGAAATCCACGACCCGGGGCACCGTCCTCCGACCCTCCGAGGCGACGACAGCGACCGGCACCCGGACACCGACGTCAGCACCCTGCCGACGGCCCCGTCCGCGCTCCGCGAGCGGCTGTACTCCGACGCCGCCCACGGCAGGGGCCAGAACCCGGACGACAAGGGACCGCGCGACCAGCTCGTCTTCACCCGCATCGGCCGCCTGCTGCGCATGCCGCTCCCGCCCGAGCTGCGGGCCGCGCTGTTCCAGACGCTCGCGACCGTCCCCGGCGTCGACGTCGTCCGCGACGAGAAGGACGCGTTCGGACGGCAGGGGATCGCGCTGGCCCGGTCCTTCGGCGACCAGGGGAACACGGCCCGCGTGGAGATCATCCTCGCCCCCGGCACGTACCGCTACCTCGGCATGAAGACGGTGCAGGACATGGGGGCGCCGGCCCCCTTGACCCGCCTCTCGGCCCTGCTGACCACCGCCGCCGTCACGAGGCCTCTCCAACGCCCGTGAGATCCCTGCCCGGCCGGGGTCACGCGTCCCGGGGGAGCGGCGGCAGCGGGAGCGGGAGGCCCGGCAGGCCGTCGATGCTGGTCGCGACGTGCTCCTTCTTGTGGAAGTAGGCGTCCAGCGACTCGTCGGTCTCCCGCGCGAACCGCGACCCGTGCAGCGGGCGGTCCCCCTCGAAGCTCATGAACGGCACCGCGTACCCGCAGGTGTCGCGGATCTTCTCGGCCCGCACCACGATGATCGCGCGCAGCCCGTGCCGGGTCGCGTCGATGTCCGGGAAGTGCCGCATCAGCCCGTCCCAGCGCGGATCGTCCCGGAACACCGGCTCGCCGCGCCCGTGCACCCGCACGATGTTCGGCGGACCGTCGAACGCGCACCACATCAGCGTGATCCGGCCGTTCTCCCGCAGGTGGGCGATCGTCTCGGCGTTGCTGCCCGCGAAGTCGAGGTAGGCGACGGTCAGCTCGTCGAGCACCGCGAACGACCCGCTCAGGCCCTTCGGCGAAAGGTTGACGGTGCCGTCCCCGTCCAGCGGCGCCGTCGCGGTGAAGAAGATGTGCTGCGCCTCGATGAACGCCCGCAGCCGACCCTCAATACGCTCGTAACTCTTCCCCATCCCCCGAGTATGACCCTTCGTTGACTTGTGGCGTGGGGGGGGGGGGGGGGCCCCCCCCCCCCCCCCACCCCCCCACCCCAAAGCACGGGGGGGGGCGGGGGGG
>NZ_WBMS02000023.1:131652-145690 GCF_008923205.2 Actinomadura physcomitrii
GTTATCCGGCCCCGGATAACCACGACACGCCACAAGTCAACGCATCGGGGTCAGCGGGGGAGGTCGAGGCCGGGCCGCTGAAGTCGAGGACGGGCCCGTCCGGGTCCTTTGAGTCCCGCGCCAGCACGGCCGCTTCGTCCGCCGCCACTTCGATGCAGGCGCCATCGTTCGCGCTGTGGCGCCTGTGCCGTTGCGCACGTATATCCGCCGCGGCGTTTCCGACAAGGGCGTCGTCACCGCCTAGGGGACGACCTGAGCGCTCCGCTCGCGGCCTTGCTCTCGGAGACGCTCACCAATGCGATCGTCCACGGGTCGGGGCTCCTCGTGGAGGTCGACGCCTACGTGGGCATGGCCGGCATCCGGATCGAGGTGACCGACGGTGGCGGCGGCGCCGTCCCACACCATCGGGACGACCCGCACGGCGAGCACGGGCGCGGCCTGCCGATCCTGGGGGTGCTCGCCCGGTCCTGGGGCTACGAGCAGCTCGACGACGGGCGGCTGCGGGTCTGGTTCGAGGTGCCGCACACCAAGGGCCGGTCTGCGGCACCGGCTCCGTCCCGCCATGACGGGAGCCGGGACGAGCCGTCCGGCCCTTCGGCCGGCACCGCGCACATGGCCGATCGCTGACTCCCCGTTGAGTTGTGGGGGGGGGGGGGGGGGGGGGGGGGGGGGCCGCCCCCCCCCCCCCCCCACACCCCCCCCGCGCGGCCCTCGGGCGCCCCCCCGGTGGTGGGGGGGGTGGGCGTGGTTGCCCCCCCCCCCACCCCCCCCCCCCGCCACAAGTCAACGCAGGCCGGCGCGGGTGGTCTCTAGGAGGGTGCGGGAATCCGCGGGGGGTAGGGCCTTCTCCTCGACCAGCTTCCAAGTGTCCCATAGGTCGGCCTGGGCGGCGTCGATGCCGAGGGCGGTGTGGACGAGGGAGATCCGCTCGGTGACGCCGGGGAACTCCAGGACGTCGAAGGCGCCGTGCAGGCCGGGGTACGCGCCGACGCCCGTGGGGACGACGCGGACGGTCGCGCGGGCGTCGGCGGCCAGGTCGAGCAGGTGCGTGACCTGCGCGTGCAGGACGTCGGGGCGGGAGCCGGGGCTCTGCAGCATGTAGCCGTCGATGATCACGTCGAGGGTGCGGGGCTCGCCGGAGGGGCGGTGCTCCTGGCGGTTGCGCAGCAGGTCCCACTCCTCGTCCGGATCCGTCTCGCGGACCCCGAAGACGAGCCGGGCGTACTGCTCGCACCAGGTCAGCTCGGGCATGCGGGCGATGCCGAACGTGTGGATGTACGGGGACTCCGACTCGACGGTGTAGATGTCGCGGACGAGGGCCTTGAGGCGTCCGACGTGGCGGGCGAGCCAGGGCGGGCCGGCGGGGCGGGACGCGAGGTCGACCAGGACGGCGCGGACCTTGTCCGGCACGCCGTAGGCGTCGAGGATCGCGCCGACCTGTTCGGGGGTGGCGTCGCCGAAGCCCGTCTCGAGGCGGGCGAGCCAGTCGGCGTCGCGGCCGAGGAGTGCGGCGGCGTCGGGGTAGGACAGGTCGAGGAGCTCCCGGATCTTCCGCAGCTGCTGCCCGAGGCTGCGCGCGTTGATGTTCGGGGCTCGGTAATCCACCGGCATGTCCCCAGGGTAGGAGCAACGCGGTTCCGCTGTGCGGTTTTCCGGTCGCCGACTGTGACGATCAGTGGCGGAGTGGTTGAAAACTTGACCTCTTTCCCCGCCTCTATTGGGCGGGCCGTCCATTAAAAGGGTGCGATATCACGGTCGGCGGTGCGGTGGTCGCGGTGTGTGCGGTGAAACGGTCAAAAGGGCACGGCAGGGTGTTCCCGGGTGGAAACGCGTGGTGTGCGGCACGGGTGGGTCGAGAATGGTCGCCGGCGGGGTGAAAATTTGTCATCGGATGATGGCTTCGGCCGCTTGACGTCGGCGAGAGCGCTTGCCTACAGTCGAGTAACTTAGGTTGATCTTGGGGTGGAGCGGGCACCGGACCGGTCGTCCGCGCGCTCTCGGGACGCCATTCACGGCGGTCGCCGTAATTTCTTCGCTCATCGGCATGGCGGTCGTTCCGGCATGCCCGGATTTCCGTTCACCGCCCCGCATCTGGAGGGTTTTCCGTGAGTTCTCGAATAGCGATCGTCGGCATGGCGTGCCGGTTCCCGGACGCCGCGGACCCCGGCGAGCTGTGGGACAACGTGCTGGCCGGTCGCCGCTCGTTCCGGCGCATCCCGTCCCAGCGGATCCGGCTGGAGGACTACTACAGCGCCGACCGCGACGCCGCGGACCAGATCTACATCACCGAGGCCGCGCTGCTGCGCGACTGGGAGTTCGACCGGGTCCGGTTCAAGGTCGCCGGGTCGACGTTCCGCAACGCGGACCTGACGCACTGGCTGGCGCTGGAGACGGCGGCGGCGGCGCTGGCGGACGCCGGGTTCCCGGAGGGGCGCGGCGCGCCGGGCGAGACCACCGGGGTGCTGGTCGGCAACTCGCTGACCGGCGAGGGCATCCGCGCGGCGCAGATGCGGCTGCGCTGGCCGTACGTGCGGCGGGTCGTCGCGGACGCGCTGAAGAACGACGTGGCGAGCGACCGGCTCGCGGCGCTGCTGGCGGAGCTGGAGCACTCCTACAAGGCGCCGTTCCCGGTGCCGGACGGCGACTCGCTGGCCGGCGGGCTGTCCAACACGATCGCCGGGCGGATCTGCAACCACTTCGACTTCAACGGCGGCGGCTACGTGGTGGACGGCGCGTGCGCGTCGTCGCTGCTGAGCGTGATCACCGCGTGCAACGCGCTGGTCTCCGGCGACATGGACCTCGCCGTCGCGGGCGGCGTCGACATCAGCGTGGACGCCACGGAGCTGATCGGGTTCTCGCGGGCGGGCGCGCTGGCGGTCGAGGAGATGCGCGTTTACGACCAGCGGTCGGCCGGGTTCTGGCCCGGCGAGGGCTGCGGGATGGTCGTGCTGATGCGCGAGGAGGACGCGGTCGCGCGCGGCCACCACGTGCACGGGTTCATCGACGGGTGGGGCGTGTCGTCCGACGGCGCGGGCGGCATCACCCGCCCTGAGACCGACGGGCAGCGGCTCGCGCTGGACCGGGCGTACCGGCGCGCCGGGTTCGGGCCGGACGAGGTCGGCTACTTCGAGGGCCACGGCACCGGGACGGCGGTCGGCGACGCGGCGGAGCTGGAGACGCTGATCGAGGCGCGGCGCGCGGCGGGCGGGCGCGCGGCCCCGGCGGCGGTCGGCTCGATCAAGGCGAACATCGGGCACACCAAGGCGGCGGCGGGCATCGCCGGGCTGATCAAGGGCGTGAAGGCGGCCGGGGCGGGCGTGCTGCCGCCGACGACCGGGTGCGAGCGGCCGCATCCGCTGCTCGACGAGGGCGGCGACGTGCTGCGCGTCCTGCGCAAGGGCGAGGCGTGGCCGGAGGGCGTGCCGCTGCGCGCGGGCGTCAGCGCGATGGGCTTCGGCGGCATCAACACGCACGTGGTGGTCGAGGCGCCGCGCCCGTCCCGCCGCGCGCGCGTCGACAACCGGACCCGGTCGGCGCTCAACTCGCCGCAGGACGCGGAGCTGTTCGCGCTGGACGCCGACACCCCGGCGGCGCTGGCCGAGCGCGCGACCGCGCTGGCCGCGGTGGCGGAGGCGGCGGCCCGGTCGGAGCTGCCCGACCTCGCCGCGCACCTGGCCGGACGGCTGGACCGGCGGCCGTGGCGGGCCGCGGTCGTCGCGGGCGCCCCGGCGAAGCTGGCGGACGCGCTGCGCCGCGTCGCCGAGCTCGCCGAAGCGGGGACCGCCCGGCACATCGACCCGGCGGGCGGCGTGTTCGTCGGCGGGCCGGGCGAGCTGCCCCGCATCGTGTTCCTGTTCCCCGGCCAGGGGTCGGGCACCCGGTCGGACGGCGGGGCGCTGCGCCGCCGTTTCGACACCGTCGACGAGCTGTACGAGGCGGCCGCGCTGCCGGCGGGCGCCGACCAGGTCGAGACGGCGGTGGCGCAGCCGCGCATCGCGACCGCGTCGGCGGCCGGGCTGCGGGTGCTGACGGAGCTGGGCGTGCAGGCGCAGGCGGCGGTCGGGCACAGCCTCGGCGAGATCACCGCGCTGCACTGGGCGGACGCGCTCGACGAGGACGCGCTGCTGCGGATCGCGGCGGCGCGCGGCGCGACGATGAGCGAGCTGGCCGAGGACGGCGGGTCGATGGCGGGCGTGTCCGCCGACGCGCAGACGGTGGCGGCGCTGCTCGCCGAGCAGGACGACGGCGTCGTCATCGCGGGCCACAACGGGCCGAAGCAGACGGTGGTGTCCGGGCCGTCCGACGGGCTGCTCAAGGTGATCGGGCGCGCCACCCGGGCGGGGCTGCAGGCCGTCCGGCTGCCGGTGTCGCACGCGTTCCACTCGCCGCTGGTCGCGCCCGCCGCCGACGCGTTCGCGGGACGCCTCGCCGAGGAGCCCCTCGACGGGCCGCGCCGCCAGGTGTTCTCCACCGTGACCGGCGCGCCGCTGGCCGCCGGGACGGCGCCGGACGAGCTGCGCCGCCTGCTGCGCGAGCAGATCACCGCGCCGGTCCTGTTCACCGAGGCGCTGACGGCGGCGGCCGACCGGGCCGACCTGCTGATCGAGGTCGGGCCCGGCCAGGTCCTCACCCATCTGGCGCGCGAGATCACCGGCGTGCCGGCCGTCGCGACCCGCACCGACGAGGACTCGCTCGGCGGGCTGCTCGCCGCGCTCGGCGCCGCGTTCGCCGCGGGCGCGGGGGTCCGCGTCGCCGGCCTGTTCGCCGACCGGCTGATCCGCCCGTTCGACCCGGACACCGAGCCGGTGTTCATCTACAACTTCTGCGAGGACGTCCCGGAGGTCGACGCGGGGCTGCTCGCCGACGCGTCCGCGCGGGCCGCCGCCACCGGCGGCGCGCCCGCCGGCGAGGTCCCCGGCGAGGTCGACGCGGGCGACCCGCTGATGCTGATGCGCACGCTGGTCGCGCGCCGCGCCGAGTTCCCGCTCGAGGCCGTCCAGGCCGACAGCAAGTTCCTCGACGACCTGCACCTCAGCTCGATCGTGGTGTCGGAGCTGGTCGGCGAGGCGATGCGGACCCTCGATCTGGCCGAGACCGCCGCCCCGACCGGCTACGCGACCGCGACGCTCGGCCAGGTCGCCGAGACGCTGCAGGAACTCGTCGCGAACGGCGGCGCCGGAGGCGAGGACGCGGAGGCCGCCGCCGCGAAGATCGTCCCGCCGGGCGTGGGCCCCTGGGTGCGGGCCTTCGCGGTGGACCGCCGCGAGACCGCCGCGCCCGGACGCGCCGCGCCGCGCGTCCCGGGCGCCTGGCGGGTCGTCGGCGACCACCCGGCCGCGGACGCGTTCCGCGAGGCGCTGGAGGTTGCCGAGCTGGGCGAGGGCGTGCTGGTGATCGTCCCGCCGGGGGAGGAGCGGCTCGCGGTGCTGCGCGCGGGCGCCGACGCGGTCCTCGCGGGCAAGGACGTGACGCGCTGCGTGATCGTCCAGGACGGGCCCGGCGCGGCCGGGTTCGCCAAGACGCTGCACCTGGAGGCGCCCTGGGTGGCGACGACCGTCGTGTCCGCCGACCTCGCCGACCCGGCGGCGCCCGGACGCGTCGCCGCGGACGCCGCCGCCACGGTCCGGTTCCGCGAGGTGATCCACGACGGCGGCGTCCGCCGCGAACCGGTCCTCGCGCCGGTCGCGCCGCACGGCGCCGACCTGCCGCTCGGCCCGGACGACGTCCTGCTCGTCACCGGCGGCGGCAAGGGCATCTCCGCCGAGTGCGCGCTCGCCCTGGCCCGCGAGAGCGGCGCCAAGCTGGCCCTGGTCGGACGGTCCGACCCGGCCGGCGACGGCGAGCTGACCGCCAACCTCGAACGCATGGCGGCCGCCGGCGTCACCGCCCGCTACCTGCGCGCCGACGTCACCGACGCCGTCCGCGTCGCGGCGGTCGTCGAGGAGGCGGAAGCCGAACTCGGCAAGGTCACCGCCGTCCTGCACGGCGCGGGCGGCAACGTCCCGAAGCTCCTCGAAGAGCTGACCGACGACGACTACGCCCGCACGATCGACCCGAAGGTCGCCGGGCTGGAGGCCGTCCTCGCCGCCGTCGACACCGCGCGGCTGCGGCTCGTCATCACCTTCGGCAGCATGACCGGACGCGCCGGGCTGCGCGGCGAAGCCCACTACGCCGTCGCCAACGAATGGCAGAGCGACCTCGTCGAACGGCTCGCCGCCGAGCTGCCGCACTGCCGGTTCCGCGCCGTCGAATGGTCGCTGTGGTCGGGCGTCGGGATGGGCGAGCGGCTCGGGTCCGTCGAGAACCTGTCCCGCGCCGGCGTCACCACGATCACCCCGGACCAGGGCGTGGCGATGCTGCGCGCCCTCGCCGCCGACCCGGACGCGCCGGTCGTCGCCGTCGTCACCGGGCGGTTCGGCGAGATGCCGACCGTGTCGTTCGGCGCGGACGAGCCGCCGCTGCTGCGGTTCCTGGAGCGGACCCGCGTGAACTACCCGGGCATCGAACTGGTCGCCGACTCCGAGGTGACGTGGGCGAGCGACCCGTACCTCGCCGAGCACGTGTTCGGCGGCGGCACCGAGGCCGTCCTGCCCGGCACCGTCGGCATGGAGATCATGGCGCAGGCCGCGGCGGCGCTCCTCGGCCTCGACATCGAGGCCGGGGCCGCGCCCGTCATGACCGATGTCGAGTTCCTGCGGGCGATCGCCGTCGCGCAGGACGCCGCCGTGACCGTCCGCGTCGCGGCCCTGCGCGACGAGGCCGGACGCGTCACGACCGTCGTGCGGTGCAGCACCACCAACTTCCAGGTGGACCACTTCCGCGCCGTCTGCGAGGCGCCGGCCGCCACGCCGAAGGGCGGCGGGCTCGTCCGGCCGGACGACGCCGCGCTGCCGCCGATGGCGATCGACCCGCAGACCGAGCTGTACGGGCCGATGCTGTTCCACGGCCCCCGGTTCCGGCTGATGGGCGACATCCGGCGCGCCGACGCCACGCACGTCACCGCGCGGCTGCTGCCCGACACCCGCGTCGGCTGGTTCGGCCGCTACCTGCCGCCGACGCTGCTGCTCGGCGACCCCGCCGCCCGCGACGCCTACATGCAGCCGCTCGCGCTGTGCGCGCCGACCGTCCTGGCGATCCCGGCGGGCGTGCGGCGGCTCGTCCCCGGCCCGCGCGCCGGCGCGACCGCCGCGTTCGTCCACGCCCGCTACCGGACGGGCGAGGACTGCTGGGACATGGAGGTCACCGACGAGGACGGCGAGCTGATCGAGACGTGGGAGGGCTTCACCACCCGGATGGTGGAGAAGTTCCCGCTGCCCGCCGGCTGGGTGCCCGCCCTCCTCGGCCCCTACGTCGAGCACGCGCTCGTCGCGTTCGGCCTGGCCGGACGGGCCGCCGTCGACACCGACCCGGAGGGCGCCTCCCGGCGCGAGGCCGCCGAGCTGATCGTCCGGCGGCTCCTCGGCGGGGACGTCGCGCTGCGCCACCGCCCCGACGGCAAGCCGGAGGCGAGCAGCGGCGAGCCCGTGTCGATCGCGCACTGCGCCGGCGTCACCCTCGCCACCAGCACCCCCGGCTGCGACCTGGAACGGGTCACCGCCCGCGACCGCGACGCCTGGGCCGGCCTCCTCGGCGCCGACGGCCTCGCCCTCGCCGAAGCCCTCGACGAGGACTTCGACACCGCCGCGACCCGCGTGTGGGCGGCGGGGGAGTCGGCGGTCAAGGCGGGGCTGCCCGCCGGGACGCCGTTCACCCTGCACTCCACCCACGAGGACGGCTGGGCCGTGCTGGCCGCCGGGGACGTCCGCGTCGCGACCATGGCGACCGGCGTGCGGGGCGTCGCCGAACCGGTCGTCCTCGCCGTCCTGACCGGGCCGTCCGGGGAGGCGCGGGCGTGAAGGGCTTCGAGTACCGGCACGTCGTCACCATCGAGGACACCGACCTGCTCGGCAACGTCAACTACGTCAACTACATCAGCTGGCAGGGCCGCGCCCGCGAACTCTGCCTGCGCGAGTACACCCCCGACGTCGTCGCCGGGTTCGGCGACGGGGTGCGGCTGCTCACCGTCAGCTGCCAGTGCGAGTACCTCCGCGAGCTGACGATCTTCGACGAGGTGATCGTGCGGATGACGCCCGGCGAGGTCGGCCAGACCCAGATGACCATGCGGTTCGAGTACTGGCGGCAGCGGCCGGAGGGCGAGGAGCTCGTCGCCACCGGCGAGCAGCGCGTCGCCTGCGTCCGCCCCGACGCCGACGGGAACATGGCGCCCGCCCGGCTCCCCGAGTCGATGCGCCGCCTCGTCGACGCCGTCACCGCCGGCCGCCGCTGAGCCCGCCGCCGAAAGGAGAACGACCATGGAAGGCGTGTCCGCGACCGCCCGCTGGACGGCCGCCGCCCGCGCGGTGGAGTCCCGCCGCCCCGACGCCCTGTTCACCGACGACCTCGCCGGGGACCTCGCCGGACCCGAGGGCTTCGCCCGCTGGGAGCGCTACGACAACCCCGGCACCACCGAGTTCCTCGCCATCCGCACCCGCTGGCTCGACGAGGTGATCGCCCGGTCCGCGCACACCCAGGTCGTGCTGGTCGCGGCCGGTCTCGACACCCGCTCGGCCCGGCTGGCCTGGCCGACCGGGACCGTCCTGTACGAGCTCGACCAGGCCGACCTCATGGAGTGGAAGGAGAAGAGGCTCGCCGAGCTGGACGTCCGGCACCGCTGCGACCGGCGCGGCATCGGCACCGACCTGACCGGTCCCTGGGACGTCCCGCTGCGCGCCGCCGGATGGACCCCGTCCGTCCCCACCCTGTGGATCGTCGAGGGCCTGCTGTTCTACCTGCCGGAGGACGGCGCCCGCGCGCTGCTCGCCCGGCTCGCGGCGGTGTCGGCGCCCGGCAGCGCCCTGGCCGGGGACCTGCTGTCCCACCAGTCGATGATCAGCGAGTTCACCCGGGAGGGCCTCGCGCGGCTGCGCGCCGACGGCTGCCCCTGGCTGTGGGGCACCGACCGTCCCGAGGACGTCCTCACCGCGTGCGGCTGGACGCCCGGCGAGGTGCGGCTGCCGGGCGAGGAGGGCGCCTCGTTCGGCCGCTGGCCGTGGCCGCCGCTGTCCCGCGACACCAAGGGCCTCCCGATGAACTACCTGTTCACAGCAGCCGTCTGAGCGGCCCCTGCGGGCCGTGGCACCCGCCGCGGCCCGCCCGGGTCACTTCAGACTGTGCTCGCACAGGTTCCAGAAGTCCGACAGCGCGGCGGCGGTCGTCTCCGGCGCCTCCCAGGCGGGCGAGTGCGCGGCGCTCGGGATCACGACCTTCGCCGCGCCGAGCCGCTCCGCCATCTCCGCCTGGACGCGCGGGTCCCACACGTCGTCGTCCTCGCCGTACAGGACGAGGGTGCGCAGGCCCGTGTCCCCGCAGTGCTTGGCCAGCTCGTCAACGCGGTCCGGGGCGGTGAGGATCTCGCGGGACATCCCGACGAGCCCGGCCTCGGAGTTGCCGAGCGTCCGGTCCTTCAGGAACGCCAGGATCTCCCCCTGGACCCCGCTCGCGACGTAGTCGGGCTCCATGCCGATGCTCCAGATCGCCGCCATCCCCAGCTCGGGGATCGCGTCCCGCAGCGCCCGCGCCTTGTCCGCCGACGGGCCCGTCACGGCCGACGGCCCGGAGCTCATCAGCGTCAGCGACGCCGGACGCGCCGGCCCCGCCAGCACCGCCTCCCGCGCCACCAGCCCGCCGAACGAGTGCCCCACCAGGTGCACCGGGTCCGGGCCGAGCGCCTCCAGCAGCGCGACGAGGTCGCCGCCGAGGGCCGCGCGGCCGTAGGCGTCCGGGTCGTCCGGGCCCGGCGTCTCGTGCTGCCCGCGCATGTCGATCGCGACGACGCGGCGGCCGGACGCGGCGAGGGTCTGCAGCATCGCGAGGAAGTCCTCCTTGCTGCCGGTCAGGCCCGGCAAGAGGAGGGCGGGACACCGCTCGGGCACCCGCGACCCCGGGAGCGCCTCCAGCGCGGCGAACGGGCCGCGCGAGGACTCGACGATCGTCCGGCTCACGCCGGGGGGCAGGGTCAGGAACCGGGGCGTACTCACGGAGTGCAACCATACTAAACGGGCATCCGCCGGCCACCGGCCCGAAACCGCGCGGTGGTAGCGTCGTTGCGTGCGAGCGAATCCGGCGATCTCGGCGCATCGACGGGACGAGGCGGGCCTGAACGGCCTGCGGGAGGCGGTCGGCTCCGGGGCCGAGTACGTCGAGATCGACATCCGGCGCACCGGCGACGGACGGCTGGTCGTGCACCACGACCGGGAGGTCGGCGGGCTGCCGCTGGCACGGCTGTCTTACCGGCGCGCGAAGGAACTGTCACCCCGCCCGCTGCCGCTGGTGGAGGAGGCCATGGAGATCATCGCCTCGTCCGGCGCGCAGGGCCACCTGGACCTCAAGGAGCGCGGCTGCGAGCACGAGACCGTCGCGCTCGCGATCGACGCGTTCGGCCCCGGCCGGTTCGTGGTGACGACCGGCGAGGTGTCCTCGCTCGCGGAGATCAAGAAGGCCTTCCCGCGCACCCGGACGGCCCTGTCGGTGGGCCGCAACCTGTGGGAGCCGGGCGTCGCCCGCGACTTCGCGCCGCTGGGGCAGATCCGCCGCGCCGGCGCCGACATGGTCGCGCTCAACCACCGGCTCGCCCGCGTCGGGGTGCTGCGGCAGTGCGGCCGCGCCGGGATCCCCGCGATGATCTGGACGGTCAACGCCGAGCCGCTGATGCGCCGCTTCCTCGGCGACCCCCGCGTGGCCGTGCTCGTCACCGACCACCCCACCACCGCCCTCGGCATGCGGGAAGCGGGCGTCTGACGGTCGGCTGACGTCCTTGACCTCAGCCGACGGTGACCGGAACGCAGCGATCGCACGCAGTGCCCGTTGAAGGGAAGGCGCCCCAGCGCCTGACCGCCAAGGGCACTGCAAACGAACACAGCACAAGGACCGCGAGAACACGGGCGGGCCGTGTCTCGCGGTCGGAGTGATCGTCAGGCCGTGCGGGTGGCCTCGGTCGAATCGGCGGTGGGCTGGCCGGCGCGGGTGCGGCGCCGGGTGCGGCTCCGCTTGCGCTCGGTGGCGACGGCGTCGACGACGTTGTCGGACGCCCCGTCCGCCGACGCGCCGCTCTCGGACGCCTTGCCCTCGATCGGCTTCCCGCCGCGGGTGCGGGTGCGGGCGCGCTTGCGGCGGCGGGGGCGCGGACGCTCCCGGTCGTCGCGGCGCGCGGTGCTGCGCGCCTTGCCGGTCTCGCCGATGTCCTCCAGCTCCTCGGCGTCCAGCCCGGCCCGCTCGTGGCGGTGCTCCTTCGGCAGGGTGCCCTTCGTGCCCTCGGGGATGCCGAGCGCCGCGAAGAAGTGCGGGGAGGTGGAGTAGGTCTCCTCCGGCGCCGCGAACGGCAGGTCGAGCGTGCTGTTGATCAGCTTCCACCGGGTCAGGTCGGCCCAGTCGATCAGCGTGACCGACACGCCCTCCTTGCCCGCGCGGCCGGTGCGGCCGATGCGGTGCACGTAGGTGTCGGCGCTGTCGGGGCACTCGTAGTTGACGACGTGCGTGACGTCGTCGACGTCGAGGCCGCGGGCCGCCACGTCGGTGGCGACCAGCACGCCGATCTTGCCGTTGCGGAACGCGCGCAGCGCCCGCTCGCGCTGGCTCTGCCCGAGGTCGCCGTGCACGGCGGCGGCGTCGAAGCCGCGCTGGACCAGGTCGGCGGCGACCCGGTCGCAGGCCCGCTTGGTCTGGCAGAAGATCATCGTCAGCCCGCGGCCCTCGGCCTGCAGCAGCCGCGCCAGCATCTCCGGCTTGTCCATCTGGTGGGCCTGGAAGACGTGCTGGACGACCTGCGGCGTCGCGTCGGACTCGGCGTGCGCCTCGGCCCGCACGTTGGTCGGGCGGGTCAGGTAGCGGCGCGACAGCGCGACGATCTCGCCCGGCATCGTCGCCGAGAACATCATCGTCTGCCGCTGCGCGGGGATCCGGTCGATGATCCGCTCGATGTCGGGCAGGAACCCGAGGTCGAGCATGCGGTCGGCCTCGTCCAGCACCAGCACGCCGACCTGCGACAGGTCCAGGTGCTTCTGCTTGACCAGGTCGAGCAGCCGGCCCGGGGTGCCGACGACGACGTCGACGCCCTCGCGCAGCGCGTCGATCTGCGGTTCGTAGGCGCGGCCGCCGTAGACCGACAGCACGCGGGTGCCGAGCTTGCCGCCGGCGGCCAGCAGGTCGTCGGTGACCTGCAGGGCCAGCTCGCGGGTCGGCGCGACGACGAGCGCCTGCGGCTTCTTGCCGCCGTGCTCGATGCGCTGGAGCAGCGCCGCGCCGAACGCCAGCGTCTTGCCGGTGCCGGTGCGGGCCTGCCCGATGATGTCGTGCCCGCCCAGCGCGATCGGCAGGGCGAGCTCCTGGATGGGGAACGCTTCCACGATGCCCTCGGCCTGCAGGGCATCGGCTATCTCGGGGACGACCCCGAGTTCACGAAAGGTAGTCAGGGCTTTCAGCCTCCAATGTGCGGGGTCCTCGCTCCCCGGTGCGGCGCGGCTCGGCGCCCACGTCGGCCGGATGCCGGTGGGCGGGCCCGTCAGGGGCGCAGTCGATCGAGGTCACAGTGGCCGCCGGCGGGACTCCGCCGTCCGGGCGCGTCCGCCGATCGCTTCCTGTGGCCGCGCGCTCGCGCGGGAGGGACCAGCCGTTGATCAAAATGTCTCGGCGACCGCAGTCAGGGGTTGAAAGCAGTCACTCGCTGTGGCTGCGTGCGGTCACACTCCGCAACGCAGTGTACCGACCGTCAGTTGCATACACCAATAGCCGATCACTGGACCCAACGTTTCCGCGTTTTCGTCTATTCCATCCCAGCTCGCCAGCGCTGATCCGTCGCATGGAACGGGCCCGGACGGACCGCCGCCCCGGCCCGCCCCGGCGGCCACATCCGGACACCGCGGGGCACGGACGATCACCGGTTGCCCGCCGGCGTCCCGTGCCCCAGATTGAGGGGCATGATCGA
Source organism: Actinomadura physcomitrii (assembly GCF_008923205.2). Taxonomy (GTDB): domain Bacteria; phylum Actinomycetota; class Actinomycetes; order Streptosporangiales; family Streptosporangiaceae; genus Spirillospora; species Spirillospora physcomitrii. Next base: position 144,671 of record NZ_WBMS02000023.1, read on the forward strand.
ACCGTCCGGCACCGGGACGCCGCCTTGGCGGGTCGAGGGGTTCACCGAAATAAGGGAACTGGGAGCGGGCGCGCAGGGCCGCGTCGTGCTGGCCCGGCACGACTCCGCCGGCACGCCGGTCGCGATCAAGTACCTGGCCCGCCGGGACGGCGACGACGCGGCGATCGAGCGGCTGCGCGCCGAGGCGGTGATGCTCGGCCGCGTCGACGACCCGCACGTCGTCCGGCTGTACCGGTTCGTCAGCGCCGCGCGCGGCGCCGCGCTCGTGATGGAGGCGGTGGACGGGGTCTCGCTCAAGCGGATCCTCGCCGAGCACGGCGCCCTCGAGCCGGAGGCGGCGCTCACCGTGCTGAAGGGGTCCCTGCGCGGCCTCGCCGCCGCCCACGCGGCGGGCGTGGTGCACCGCGACTACAAGCCCGCCAACGTCGTCGTCCGGGCGGACGGGCTGAGCAAGCTGATCGACTTCGGGATCGCGACCGCGGCCGGGGACGGCGCCGGGTCCGGGACGCCCGCCTACATGGCGCCCGAGCAGTGGGAGCGGCGGCCCGCCTCCGGCGCCACCGACGTCTACGCCGCGACCTGCGTGTTCTTCGAGTGCGTCACCGGCGGCCGGCCGTTCTCGGGGGATCTGGCGGCGCTGCGGGACGGGCACCTGCACGGCGCCGTCCCGGCGGAGCGGGTCCCGGAGGGGCTGCGGGACCTGGTCGTGCGGGGGATGGCCAAGTCGCCGGAGGAGCGTCCGCCGGGCGCCGCCGCGTTCGCCGCCGAGCTGGAGGCCGCCGCCGCGGCGGCGTACGGGCCGGGCTGGGAGGGGCGGGGCATGCGCGCGCTGGCGGGTGCGGCCGTCGCGTTCGCGGCCGTGTTCCCGCTGGCCGCCGCCGGGCTGGTCCCGGGGGCAGCGGGTGGTGCGGCGGCGGGCGGGGCGGCGGGCGGCGCCGCTGCGGGCGGCGCGGCGGCCGGCGGTGGGCTGTTCGCGGCGACCGGCGCCAAGGTCGCCGCGGCCGTCGCCGCCGCGGCGGC
>NZ_WBMS02000024.1:0-36951 GCF_008923205.2 Actinomadura physcomitrii
CGCCAGCGTTCGTCCTGAGCCAGGATCAAACTCTCCATCAAGGCCCAACGACCACCCCAGGGGGCGAACCCCGAAGCAGCCAAACCTCAGAAGAAAATCCCAGCAACACGATCCATCCGAAAACAGACCGCTTTGCCTCAAAGAAATCCCCACCACCCCCGCGAACGAGGATGGCCACGGGGCGACCCGGCCTGCCGGCCGGGTCGATAAAGGCACTGGCTTTTAACACGCTGTTGAGTTCTCAAGAAACGGACACCCACCGTGCTGGATTCGCTTTCGCGTTTCCCGCCCCGGGACGACTGTTCTTACTTTATCAGATCCGCTCGGAGTGTCAATTTCCGGGCTTTTCCGATCGCCTTTCCGGTCCGCTCGCGCGGCCCTTCCGGGCGGTGTTGCCATTTCATCAGATCCGGCCCGTTTTGCAAAATCGGGCCTTTCCGATGCCACCACGGCACGGCTGACACGGCGGAGCCGCGCCGGCTGCTGAGTGATGGTTTCCCCATCGGCCGGCCGCCGCGCGGGCGTCCTGCATCCGTGAGGGGGACGAGGGATTAACTTACGTGGTCCGCACGGCCTCGTCAAATCGACGCGCCCGGGCGCTGGGCGGCCCCGCGCCGTTTCGTGCTTTGTGCCGGGAACCGGCCGGGTCCTCCGGCCATCTACATCTGTGAACCGGCCGACTCCACGGAGGTACGCGGATGAGCTACTACCCCCCGCCGACGAACTACGGATACGGCGCCGCTCCGCCGCCCAACCATCTCGTGTGGGCGATCCTGACGACGCTGTTCTGCTGCCTGCCCGCCGGGATCGTGTCCATCGTGTTCGCCGCGCAGGTCGACTCCAAGTGGGCGTCGGGCGACCACGCGGGCGCCATCAGCGCGTCGAACAACGCCAAGACGTGGGCGATCGTCTCGGCCGCCGTCACCGCCGCGATCCTCGTGATCTACCTGATCGTCATCGCGGCGGCCGCCGCCAACAGTTGACGTCCGGTCATGGTGCATGAGCACGTGTCCGCCCGGCCGGACGGCATGCCGGCCCGCCTCGATCGCTCGCCGCTCGGGGCGGCGCGGCGGTTGTGGCGTCCGGCCGGCGTCCTGGCACTGGCGGTGTCCGCGGTCTCGTACGTCGCGGCCGTGGATCCCGGGGAGACGGGGCACTACCCGGCCTGCCCGTTCCTGGCGTTGACCGGTTACGAGTGTCCCGGGTGCGGGGCTCTTCGCACGATCCATGCGCTCGCGCACGGGCACGTGCGGGACGCTCTGGGCCTCAACGTCTTCGCGGTCGTGATGATTCCGGTGCTCGTCTTCTTCTGGGTTCGCTGGACGTCCGCCCGTCTGCTGGACCGTCCCGTGCGGAGCCGGGTCGCGGACCCGCGGCTGATCTGGGTGTTCCTCGGTGCGGTCCTGTTGTTCTGGGTGCTGCGCAACCTGCCGTTCGGATCCTTCCTGGCCGCGTGACGGCCGTCTCGAAGGGGTGGCCGCTGGAATGTCGGTCGATCTCCCTACGCTCTATCGGTCACCCAAGGAGAGGACGGACATGACCGACAAAGGACGCGCCCTGGTGCTCGGCGGCGGAGGGGTCGCGGGCATCGCCTGGCTGACCGGGTTGCTGCTCGGGCTCGCTGAGGAGGGCGTGGACGTCACGGGGGCCGACCTGCTCGTCGGCACGTCCGCGGGCTCCGCGGTGGCGGCGCAGGTCGCGAGCGGGTTGCCGCTGAAGGAGCTGTACGCGCGGCAGGCCGACCCGGCGTTGCAGAACCGGGAGCTGGTGCCGGCCGGGGTGTCGGTGAGCACGGTCATGGAGATCTGGATGCAGCTCGCCGTGGAGCATCGGGACGATCCGGTGGCGGGGCGTCAGGCGCTCGGCGCGCGGGCGCTCGCGGCCGAGACCGTGACGGAGGCGGAGCGGCGCGCGGTGATCGAGGAGCGGCTGCCGTCGCACGACTGGCCCGCGCGCGAGCTGCTCGTGACGGCCGTGAACGCGCTGACGGGTGAGCTGCGGGTGCTGGACCGCGACTCCGGGGTCGGCCTCGTCGACGCGATCGCCGCGAGCTGCGCGGTCCCGATGATCTGGCCGCCGGTGACGATCGGCGGCGTCCGCTACATGGACGGCGGCGTGCATTCGGCGAACAACCTCGCGTTGGCCGCCGGCTACGAGCGGGTCCTGCTGGCCGCGCCGATGGACGATCCCTCGCTGGACCGCGAGATCGGCGCGGTGCGGGCCGAGGGCGGGGCGGTCGAGGTGATCCGGGCGGACGAGGCGTCGACCGCCGCGTTCGGCGCCGATCCGCTGGACCCGTCGACGCGGACGCCGTCCGCGGAGGCGGGGCTCGCGCAGGGCAGGGCCGCCGCGGCGGGGATCGCCGCCTTCTGGAACTGATCGGCCGTCGGCCCGCGGCGTCCGGTGGGAGCCGCGGGCCCGGCGGGCGCGGTCAGGAGGTGGCGGCCGGCTCCGCTGCGGGGACGGCGGCGTCCTCGCCCGTCGGCGGCGTGCGCGTGAAGACGTTGAACACGAGGTTCAGCACGATCGCGCTGATGCTGCCGATGGTGATGCCGCTGTTGAGGATGGCGGCGACGTCCTTCGGCATGTTCTCGCCGAACTGCGGGACGACGGTGGGGAGCAGTGCGAGCGCGATGCTGACGGCGACGACCAGCGCGTTGCGCTCCTGGCGGAGGTCGACCTTGGCGAGGGTCTGGACGCCGACGACGGCGACCATGCCGAACATCGCGACGGCGGCGCCGCCGAGGACGTCCGGCGGGATGGACGCGACATAGGCGGCGGCCTTCGGGAACAGCCCGAGGACGATCATGACGGCGCCGGCCGCGACGACCACGAACCGGCTGCGGACCCCGGTGAGCCGGACGAGCCCGACGTTCTGCGCGAAGCAGGTGTAGGGGAAGGCGTTGAGGGAGCCGCCGAGGAAGGTGGACAGGCCGTCGGCGCGCAGCGCGCGGGTGATGTCGGCGTCGGTGACGTCCTTGCCGACGATCTCGCCGGTGGCCTTGGAGTCGCCGACGGTCTCCACGACGGTGACCATCATGACCAGCAGCATCGCGACGATCGGGCCGATGTGGAAGGTCGGGGCGCCGTAGTGGAACGGGGTGGTGACGCCGAACCAGTCGGACTCGCCGACCTGGTCGAAGGCGGTGTCGCCGAGCGCGTAGGAGACGGCCGTCCCGCCGACGAGGCCGAGCAGCACGGCGATGCTGCTGAGGAAGGGGCGGCGGAGCCGGTAGAGGACGACGATGAACAGCAGGGTGCCGCCCGCGTACATGAGGTGCTTCCAGCTGCCGAAGTCCTTGCCGGCGGCCTTGGCCGCGGCGCCGCCGGCGGCGTCGGTGAGCGCGTTCGGCAGCAGCACCAGGCCCATGATCGTCAGGACGGTGCCGGTGACGAGCGGCGGGAAGAAGCGCAGCACGCGGCCGAGGAACGGGGCGGCGACGAGGGTGACCAGGCCCGCGGTGATGGTGGCACCGTAGATCGCGAGGAGGCCGGCGGTGGCGCTCTCGGCGCCCTGCCCGATGGCGATCATCGGGGCGACGGCGGTGAACGTGACGCCCTGCACGATGGGCAGCCGGATGCCGATCCGCCAGACGCCGAGCGACTGGATGATGGTGGCGATCCCGCAGGTGAACAGGTCGGCGTTGATCAGGTAGACGAGCTGCTGCGGGGACAGCCCGATCGCGCCGGCGACGAGGATCGGGACGACGACGGCGCCGGCGTAGAACGCCAGGACGTGCTGGAAACCGTAGAGCGCGAGCTTCGGGACGGGGAGCACCTCGTCGACGGGGTGCCGGCGCGGTCCTTCTTCGGGCATGCCTGCCTTGCCTTCCGGGGGTGAGTCGGACCAGGTGGACGCCCTGATCACGACGGCAGAAGATACCGGTGCCGGCACGCCGCGGCGTCGGCGGGTGCGGTCCCGGCGGCGCGCGCCGCGACGTGGGATGGGCGCCCGCCGCCCATCCCATGCGCAGAGGTGCGCTCTAGGCGGGGTCGGTGAAGGCCGGCTCGCGCTTCTCGAAGTAGGCGCGGACGGCCTCGGCCTGGTTGGGGGAGCCGCGCAGCGCGCCGAGTTCGCGGGACTCCTCCAGGTACTGGCCGGCGAGGTCGCCGCCCTCGGCGGCGCGGTTGAGCAGGCGTTTGGCGGCGCGGATCGCGTCCGGGCTCTTGCCGGCGATCTCGCGGGCGAGCTCGAGCGCGGCGGCGCGCGGGTCGCCGGCGGTGCGGGTGGCGAGGCCGAGGCGGACGGCCTCGTCGCCGGTGACCATGCGTCCGGTGAACGTCAGCTCCTTGGCGACGTCCTCCCCGACGAGCCGGATCAGCGCGGCGGTCCCGGTCATGTCGGGCACCAGGCCCCAGCGGATCTCCAGGATCGACAGCTTCGCGTCCGGCGCCACGATCCGGATGTCCGCGCCGAGCGCGATCTGGAATCCGCCGCCGAGCGCGTGCCCGTGCACGGCCGCGATGACCGGCTGCGGGAGTTCGTGCCAGGTGTGCACGGCCTGCTGGGCGAGGTTGGTGATGCGTCCCGGCTCGCGGTCGGTGATGTCGGACGACAGCCGTTTGGACCGCTGCCCGCCGGAGCCGCCGTTGCCCGTGCCTGGGCCGCCGGACGGTCCGTCCCCGGCCATCGCGGCGAAGTTCGCGAAGTCGAGCCCGGCGCAGAACGCGCGCCCCTCCCCCGACAGCACGACCGCGCGGACGGACGGGGCGGCGGCGAGCGCGTCGCCGGCCTCGGCGAGCGCCTCGAAGGTCGCGATGTCGAGGGCGTTCAGCTTGTCGGGACGGTTGAGCCGCACGTCGGCGACTCCCTCGTGGACGTGCACGGTCACGCGGTCGGTCATGCCGGTCCCCTTCGTAAGTGCGGTCTTACTGACCGATCATTTCAGAAGATGAACTTGATGACCGCGTTGCCCGCCGCGGCGGCGCGGGCGTAGAAGGCGCGGAGGACCGCGAAATCGGCGGCGAGTAGCCCGTTCGTGACCATGTCGCCCTCGTCACCGAAATCGAAGGAGTACGGCCCGATCTCCAGCAGCAGCGGGTACCGCTCGCGGATGAGGGCGTCGAGGTCGATCCCGCGCAGGTGGGCGTCGACGGCGCGCACCTCCGCGGGTCTCAGCAGTATCGGCACGTTGAGGCGGGAGGTGCCGTCGCTCAGGACGAGCCCGCCCATGACGACGTCGCGGGCGGGCGCCGGGCCGAGCGGGACCCTGGCGTCCTTGTCGTTCTCGCATCCCGTCAGCAGGATGTGGATCGCGTCCCAGGTGCGCGTCGTGTGCGCCGACTCCAGCTCGCGGAGCGACTCGTTCCAGGCGTCCTCGAGCCGGCGCAGGCCGCTCCGCAGGCCGTGCGGATGGTCGAGGAGCGCGTGGACCTCGGTCCAGTCGTGGCGGTCGAGACTCATCCAGTAGCCCACGGCCGCCCCGTGCCCGTCTCGTCCATGACGGACATTGTGCCCGCCGGTGATCAGGTGACGGGAACGATTTCCGCGCCGGTGAGGCGTCCGCCTTCGATGTCGAGCAGGCCGATGGTGCCGCGCGGCTGGCGGCGCCGGTCGGTGGGCGAGCCCGGGTTGAAGATCCGCACGCCGTCGCCGGTCTCGTCCAGCGGGATGTGCGAGTGCCCGAAGACGACGAGGTCGGCGGCGGGGAACCAGCGCCGCATCCGGGCGGTGCGGCCGCGGGCCTGGCCGCTGTCGTGCACCATCGCGACGGCGAGGCCGCCGAGGTCGAGTTCGAGGCGCTCGGGGGCGCCCCACTCCGCGACGTCGGGACCGTCGTTGTTGCCGAGGACGGCGTGGACGGGCGCGTACTGGGCGAGCTCGTCGAGGACGGACGCGACGCAGACGTCCCCGGCGTGCAGGATGACGTCGGCGCCCCGCAGGTGCTCGGCCACCCGCGGCGGGCACGCCTTCCAGCGCCGGGGCGCGTGGGTGTCGGAGACCACCACCGCTCTCACCCCTCCATTGTCCGGTGCCGCGGTTCCGCGGCCGGCGCCGGGGTCAGGACGCCGGGCGGACCCGGTCGAGCTTGTCGGGGTTGAGGACGGCGAACAGCCCGTGCACGCGGCCGTCGCGGACGTCGAACGCGGTGAGCTGCTCGTGGCCGTCGATGCGGGTCCAGACGGCGGGCGCGCCGTTGGCCTCGACGATCCGAAGTTCGCCGAAGCCGTAGCGCGTCCCGAGCCCGGTGATGAACGCGGCGACCGCGTCGCGGCCCACCACGGGACGGAGCGCGGCGCGGACCTTGCCGCCGCCGTCGTTCCAGGCCACGACGTCCTCGGCGAGCAGGTCGGTGAGGGCGGCGAGGTCGCCGCCGCGCGCGGCGTCGAGGAACCGGCCGAGGAGCTCGGTGTGGTCGGCGGTGGAGGGCCGGAACCGGTCGCGCCCCTCCGCGAGGCGGGCCGCCGCGCGGCGGTGGTGCTGGCGGCACGTCGCGGCGGGGACGCCGACGATGCCGGCGATCTCCTCGTAGGGCAGCTCGAACGCCTCGCGCAGCACGAAGACGGCGCGTTCGGGCGGCGTCAGCCGCTCCATCATGTGCAGGGTCGCGTAGGACAGCGTGTCGGTCATCTCGGCGGTCTCCAGCGGCCCGAACGCGGCGGCGGACACCGGTTCGGGCAGCCAGGGCCCGGTGTAGGCCTCGCGGGTGACGCGGGCGGAGCGGAGCTGGTCGAGGGCGAGCCGCGACACGATCGTGACCAGGTAGGCGCGGGGCGAGGCGATTTCGGCCGGGTCGGTCCGCGTCCACCGCAGGTAGGCCTCCTGGACGACGTCCTCGGCGTCCCACATGCTGCCGAGCAGCCGGTAGGCGAGCCCGAGCAGCAGCGGGCGGTGCTCTTCGAACGCGCCGGCGGCGCCCTCCCGTGCGTCCATGCGCACGATCATGCCGCGTCGCGGGCGGTGCCGCCCGTCCCGCCGGCCTCGATGCCGTGCGTCCAGCTCGGGTGGCGGGGCCGCCAGTCGAGGCGGAGCCGGGCGCGGGTGTTGTCGGCGCCGCGCAGCCGGTTCATGAACGCGACGCCCCAGCCGCCGACGGCGAGCCGGGCGAGCGCGGCGGGGGCGCGCTTGGGCGCGGGCGCGCCGAGCATCCGGGCGTAGCCGGTGAGGAAGTCCGCCATCGTGACGGGCGTGTCGTCGACGATGTTCAGGGCGCCGGTGACGTCCTTGTCGAGCGCGGCGACGATCGCGGTGGCGGCGTCGTCGGCGTGGGTGAACGACAGGACGGCGTGGCCGCCGCCGACGGCCGGCACCTTCCCGGCGCGGACCTGGGCGGTGAACGACCCGTCGGGCGCGAAGGCGGAGCCGGGGCCGTACAGGTGCCCGAACCGCAGGACGAGGCCGTCCGCGCCGGCGGTCATCGTCTCGAGGTCGGTGAGGGCGGACAGGACGGGCGCGAACTGCTTGGGGGTGTGCTCGGTCCACAGCGGCGCGTCCTCGTCGGCGAGGCCGTCCGCGGGCTGGTAGGCGTACGCGAGGCCCTGGGCGAGGACGCGTTCGGCGCCGGCGTCGCGGGCGGCGTCGTAGAGGTTGCGGGTGCCCTCGGTGCGCAGCCGGTTGGTGAGCGCGAAGTCGCGGGCGAGGTGCTTCGGGTCGGTGGCGGCGGGGATGGCGGTGAGCAGGTCGACGACCGCGTCGGGCGCGGCTTCGCGGACGGCGCGGGACACCGCGTCCCGGTCGAGCGCGTCGGCGGCGAGGGTGCGGCCCGGGCCGCGGCCGGAGCGCGACAACCCGATCGGCTCGTGGCCGACGGCCTCGAGCAGCGGCATGAGCCGGCGGCCGATGACTCCGGTGGATCCGGCGACGAGAACGCGCATGACGGCTCCTGATGTCCGTCCCGGCGCGGGGCCGGGAGAAGGTCGGTTACGGCATCAGGACGGGGCGGATCCACCGGGCGTGACAGCGCACCGCGTGATTCAGGCCACATGCCCGGAACCGGGTGATCAATCCACCCGGGGATCTGGACACCGGTGGGAAACAACTGTAAGCACTCTGTCATTACACCGTTCTGACCTGCGGGGTTAGGCTCGAACCCCTCGCGAATCGTCCACGGGATCCGGCCGTACGCCCCCGGCCGCCCCGGCACGGCGACCCAGCACCGCGAGGAGCAGGGGGCGGCCGGGCGCCGAGGTGGAAGACCACTCCCTTGCACCGGCCCCGGGGCCCGGCCGCTACCCCTGCCGGCTAGGAGGTCAGGTAGAGCTTGCGGTCGAAGACGCCGGAGCCGGGCGTGCTCTCGCCGCGGCCGATGGCCGCGCCGCTGCCGGTGCCGCTGGACGGGCAGAGGCCGCTGCTGCCGGACTCGCGGACGAGCTGGATGGCGTCGGACTTGCCCTGCAGGTCGTCGTCGGACAGGGGCCGGTTCGGGTTGTCGCGGTTGTAGACGTCGAAGACGAGCCCGTCGGACCCGCCGGTGCGGAAGCCGTAGATGCAGGTGACGGTGAGGCCGAGCACCTGGCCCTTGAGGGTGACCCGCAGGTCGCCGCCGATGGCGATGACGCCGTCGCGCCCGCCCTGCACGGGGTCGTAGGTGACCTGCCCGGACCGGTCGGAGACGCCGCCGAGGTCGAGGTCGGTGGCGGGCGAGCTGAAGCCGTTGGAGGTGTGGCAGGCGCCGATGGACGCGGCGGTCAGCTCGCCGGCGCCGTCGGAGGTGTTCGTGCCCTGCAGTTGCGCGCTGTCGCAGGTACCCGTGACGTTGACGCCCAGGAAGGTGGTGGAGAAGTTCAGCGTGCCGACGGTGGAGATCTGCCAGTTCCCGGCGTAGGGGGCGCCGGTGGCGGTGTCCTGGCGGATCGTGGTGGTGGCGGCGGACGCGGGTCCGGCCGCCAGCGCGAGCGCGGCGCACGCGGCGGCCGCCGGGGCGGCCAGCCGGGCGAGTCGGGCGGGAGCGTTCACGGGGTTCCTCCTCGGAGAGCGTTTTCCTGCCTCCGCGCGCGGGAGCGCCCGCGCGCGGCCCCCTGCGCGCGGCCCGCGGAATCCCGCCGTGACCGCGCCGATCACCCCTTGTTCATACCCGAGTGATCGCGGAAAGGATAGAGCGCTTCGCAAGGAGGCCGACAATTCGTCGGATCCCGATAAAGGGACCCGGGAGAACACTCACCTGGCCGTGAATCGGCGCTCGCCGCAGGTCCGATACCGTCGAATTTTACAACGAATCCGAGATTGGAACGATCGCAGCGGACGGAATTGTGCGGATCGCTGCAAAGCGGCGGGAAGGCGCGCGGCCGGGCTTGGGAGGTAGTGGACGGACCCGGCCGCGCGCCTGGCCTGTCAGCGGAAGGCGGGCGTCATCGCGTAGACGCGGTTGGGCTTGTTGTAGCCCACGAAGACGCGCGATCCGCGGCCCGCGGGCGCGACGGCGAGGCCCTCGCTCTCACCCGTGAGCGGGATGGTGATCGCTTCCAGGATCGTGCCGGCGCGGTCAAGCACGGTGATCGTGTTGTTGGTGTAGTAGAGGACCTTGTCGCCGGACATTTCCAGGCCCTGCGGAACGCCCTGGTAGCCGAGCGGGAACGTCGAGCGGACATTCCCGTCCAGGTCGGTGAAGGCGAAGACGAACGGCCCGTTGTCGCCGGGCCCCGCGTGCACGAGCAGCCCGTCGCGGCGGTCGTCCACGGCGACGAGGCCGGAATTGCCGAGGGAGCCGAAATCGATGGTGCGGACGATGCGCGGCTCGCCCGTCCAGTCGACGACGTTCACCTTGGTCGGGTTGGTGCCGCCGCCGGTCGCGACGTACAGCAGCCCGTCGGCGCGGCGGACGCTGACCTCGGCGGCGTGCCCCACGTCGAGCGGCGCGCTCTCCTTGACCTTGGTGCCGTCGGGGCGGTACTCGCGGATGACGCCCATGCCGCCGCCCACGTCGAAGCCGACGAAGAAGCGACCGTGCTGGTAGGCGAGGCCCTGCATGTTGTCGGTGTCGGGCACGTCGAAGACGAGCTCGAAGGTGTAGGAGCGTTCGGCCGCGGCGGCGGGACGGGCCGTCCCGGCGAGCGTCGCGGCGCCGGCGAGCGCGGCGGCGCCCGCGAGGCCGAGGGCCGTGCGGCGGGTCAGCGGGGTGTCGGCGGGTAGGCGGGTCGGTTGCATGGTGCCTCCTCGTGGTGGGGGGTTGCGCGGGGAGTCTCGGGAGCGGCGCCGGGGTCAGGCCGGGCGCGGCGCGGTGAGGGCGCCGGGGTTGGCGCAGTGCAGGAGGGGCTCGCCGCGCAGGTGGCGGCCGACGTCCTCGGCGATGATGCGGGCGGCGTTCGCGGCGGTCTGCTTGCTGGCGCCGGCCAGGTGCGGGGTGACGATGACGTTCGGCGTGGTCAGCAGGCGCGACCCGGCCGGGATGGGCTCCTCGGGGAAGACGTCGAACGCGGCGGCGAACAGGTGCCCGGACTCGACGGCGTCGCAGGCGGCGTCGTAGTCCAGCAGCGATCCGCGGGCGCAGTTGACGATGATCGACCCGGGTGCCATCGCGGCGATCTGCGCGGCGCCGATCATCCCGGTGGTCTGCGGCGTGGCGCGGGCGTGCAGGGAGACGATCTGCGCGCGTGCCAGCAGGTCGTCGAGCGGGACGAGTTCCGCGGCGTCGGCGAGGTCGCCGAGATCGTCGAGGTACGGGTCGTGGACGAGGACCTTCGCGCCGAGCGCGGCGAGCATCCGGGCGACGCGGCGCCCGACCGCGCCGCAGCCGACGAGGCCGACGGTGCTGCCGAGCAGTTCGACGCCGACGTCCTCGTACCGGTAGTAATCGCCGCGCCACTGGCCCGCGACCAGGTCGGCGTGGGTCTGCGGGATCCGGCGGACGGCGGCGAGGATCAGCCCGAGGGTGTGCTCCGCGGTGGCGCCCGCGTTGCGTCCGGGCGCGTAGCAGACGGCGACGCCGTGCTCGGTGGCCGCCTCCAGGTTGGCGTTGACGGGCCCGCCGCGGCTGATCCCGAACAGCTCCAGGTCCGGGCACGCCTCCAGGACGCGGCGGGTGAGCGGCGCCATCTGGGTGACGCAGATCCGCGCGCCGCGCAGCGCCTCGATGAGCCGCTCCTCGGTGCCGGACGCCTCGTCCACCTCGGCGACCCGCCCGAACGGCTCGACCGGCCACGGCAGCGTGAGCTCGGTGAACTCCAGGTCGCCGGGGGCGGCGGCGCGCAGCGCGTCGATGAACAGGCGGTTGCGGACGAACAGGTCACCGGCCGCGAGGACGCGGGTCGTCATTGCTGGCTCCAGGGAACGAGCGATCCTTCGATCGCGGTGTTGAACTCCAGGAGGGCGGCCTCGCCGTCCCGGAGCCGGATCTCGGTCAGTGCGCAGTTGCCCAGCGACGGGAACCGCCGCCGGTAGTCCTTGAGCGGCAGCCCCAGCAGCCGGCACAGCGCGAGGCGCAGCGCGGTGGAGTGCGCGACGACCAGGACGCGGCCGCCGGGGTGCCGTCCGGCGATGTCGTGCAGGCAGGCGGTGAAGCGGTCCGCGGCGGCGGCGGGGTCCTCGCCGCCGGGCAGGTGGCCGGCGACGGGGTCGGCGCGGAAGGCGCGCAGCTCGTCAGGGAACGCGCGCGCCATCTCGTCGCGGGTGAGGCCCTCGCCGCGGCCGAAGTGCAGCTCGCGCAGCCGCGCGTCGACGACGGGATCGGCGCCGATCGCCTTGGCGGACGGTTCGGCGGTGAGCCGGGCGCGGCCGAGGTCGGAGCACCAGACGGCGTCGGGGCGGGCCGCCCGCGCCCACGCGCCGAGCAGCCGTGCCTGCTCCAGGCCGCGCCGGGTGAGGGCGACGTCGCTGGTGCCGGCGTAGCGGTTCTCGGCGTGCCATTCGGTCTCGCCGTGGCGGACGAGGACGAGCCGCGTCATCGGGCCGTCCTCGCCCGCGCGTGGGCGGCGGTCGGGGCGGGCAGCCATCCGCGTCCTTCCAGTTCGTCGACCATGCGGACGTAGGCGTCGTCGAACCGGCCGGCGTTGCCCGGCCGCGGGTCGACGGTGGCCGCGACGGCGACCATGCGGGACGCGGCGCCGGCGACGTCGCCGCCCGGGGACGCGGCGAGGACGGCGGCGCCGAGCGCCGGCTCGGCCTGGCGCGGCAGGACGACGGGCCGGCCGAGCACGTCGGCGCGCAGCTGGCACCAGTACCGGGACTTCGCGGCGCCGCCGGTGAGGGTCAGGTCGCCGCCCGTCGGGGCGCCGAGCAGGTCGAGGTGGTCGAAGCAGAGCCGCTCGATGAACGCGACGCCCTGCAGGACGGCGGCGTAGGCGTCGGCTTCGTCGCCGGTCGCGCCGAGCGTGAACCCGCGGGCGTCGGGCGCGACGAACGGGAACCGCTCGCCCGCGCCGACGAGCGGGTAGGTCAGCGCGGCGGCGGGTTCGCGGCCGGCGGCGCGGCGGTCGAGGCCGGCGAGGTCGCGGCCCGGGTAGTCGCGGGTGAGGGCGCCCGCGCCGGTGCTGGACGCGCCGCCGGGCAGCCACCGCCCGTCCGGCGCCTTGTGGGAGTACACGACGCCGAACGGGTCGTGGACGAGGTCGTCGGTGACGCCCTTCAGCACGAGCGTGGTGCCGAGGACGGAGTTCCAGGAGCCGGCGGTGAGGCGTCCGGTGCCGAGCTGGGCGGCGCAGCCGTCGGTCGCGCCCGCGATCACCGGCGTGCCGGCGGGGAGCCCGGTGACCTCGGCGGCGCCGGCGCAGACCGTGCCGAGCGGGGTGCCGGAACGTTCCAGCTCGGGGAGCAGGCCGGCCGGGACTCCGAGGGCGTCGAGGACGTCCAGCGGCCAGGCCTCGGCGATGAGGTCGGCGCCGGTCTTGAGGGCGTTGCTGAGGTCGGCGGCGACGGGACGGCCGGTCAGCCGCCGGTTGACGAAGTCGGCCTGGTGCGCCAGGCGCGCGCCGTCCGGCAGGCCGGGGGTGTTGTCCAGCAGCCACAGCAGTTTCGGCAGCGCCCACGCGGGCTGCATGCGCTGGTAGCCGAGCTTGCGCCACACCTCGCCGCCGGCCTCGTTGATCCGCTCGACGGCGCCGGCGGCGCGGGTGTCGTCGTACATCAGTGCCGGGGTCAGCGGGCGCCCGTCGCGGTCGGTCAGCAGGACGGTCCCGGACGTGCCGTCCACCGCGACGGCCCGCACCGCGCCCGCCGGGACGTCGCGCAGCGCTTCGCGGCAGGCCGCGGCGACGGCCGTCCACCACTGCTCCGGGTCCTGCTCGTGGCGGGGCCCGTCGCGGCGGCCCGACAGCGGGGCCGTCCCGCTTCCCGCGACCCGCCCCGACGCGGTGACGGCCAGGGCGCGGACGCTCTGCGTGCCGAGGTCGACCCCGACCCAGACGGGTACGGCGGTCACCGCTCACCCCCGCGCTCGCGCATCGCGGCGAGCGTGGGCCAGGCCGGCGCGGTCGCGCGCCTGATCTCCAGGAAGTCCTGGTACGCCTGCGCGTAGTGCACGGCCCGCGCCGGATCGGGTTCGTAGACCTCGCCGGGCCGGACGTACTGCCCGGCCGCCTCCCGCGCGTCCTTGGCGCGGCCGGTGGCGAGCAGGCCGACGATGAACGCGCCGCGCGCGCCCGCCTCCGCGTCGGCCGACCGGACGACCGGGACGCCCGTCACGTCGGCGAGCATGCCGAGCCAGAACGCGCTCGCCGAACCCCCGCCGCTGACCCGCAGCTCGGTCGGGCGGGTCCCGGCCGCCTCCAGGCAGTCCCGGACGACCAGGCTGAGCCCCTCCAGGACGGCGCGGGCGAGGTCGGCGCGCTCGTGCTCGACGGTCAGGCCGTGGAAGGCGCCGCGCGCCCGCGGGTCCAGGAACGGCGCGCGTTCGCCGGCGGGCGACAGGTACGGCAGGAACACCAGGCCGCCGGCGCCGGGCGGGGACTGCGCCGCCAGCGCGGACAGCGCGGACGGGTCGCCGTCGAGGCCGAGCGTCCGGCGGGCCCAGTCGACGACCTGGCCGCCCGCGAGCGTCGGGAACGCGCGCAGCCACCGGTCCGGCAGGCCCATCGCCACCGTGAACCCGGACGGCTCGCCGTCCAGGCGCGGCGCGTCCACGACCATCTCGGTGCACAGCGTCGTGCCGAGGATCGTGCAGGCCTGCCCGATGCCGACCGCGCCCGCGCCGATCGCGGTGGACGCGATGTCGTAGGGGGCCATGACCACCGGGATCCCGGCGGCCAGGCCGAGCGCGTCCGCCGCGTCCGGGGTGAGCGGGGCGGCCCGCTCGCCGTCGTCGAGCAGGTCCGGCAGCAGCTGGCGGGCCCATTCCATTCCGTAGAGGCGGAGCAGGTCGCCGGAGTACGCGCGCTCGCGGACGTCCATGAACGGCGCCGAGGCGTCCGAGGAGTCGGCGGCGATCCGGCCGGTGAGCCGCGCGAAGACCCAGCCGCCGCAGGTCAGGGACGTCGCGGAGCGGGCGAGCCGGTCCGGGTCGTGCTCGCGCAGCCAGGCGAGGATCGCGTTGGGCAGCCCCGGGAACGGCAGCGACCCGTTGCGCGGGAACGCCTCCGCGATGACGCCCGCGCGCGCCCACTCCTCGACGATCGCGGCGGCGCGGCCGTCGTTCCACAGGATCGCGGGCCCGGTCGGCTCGCCGGCGGAGTCGACGAGCCAGCTGCCGTCGCCCTGCCCGGTGAGCGCCAGCAGGTCGACGCCCGCGCCGAGCGCGGTGACCGCCGCGGCGGCCTCGCGCACCGCGCCCGCCACCGCGTCCCAGACCTCGGCCATGTCCTGCTCGGCCCGGCCGGGCGCGGGCCGCGACACCGCCGTGGGCCGGCGGACGACGGCCAGCTCCGTGCCGTCCTCGGCGTACCCGGCCGCCTTGATCATCGTGGTGCCCGCGTCGACGCAGACGACCGCCATCGGCTCTCCCGTGAGGTGCGGAAACAGGGGTCAGGCGCGGCCGTGCGTCCGCCGCGACCGGCGGGCGACCGAGTCCAGCGCCACGGCGAGCAGCAGCA
The DNA here is from genome assembly GCF_008923205.2 of Actinomadura physcomitrii. Lineage (GTDB taxonomy): Bacteria > Actinomycetota > Actinomycetes > Streptosporangiales > Streptosporangiaceae > Spirillospora > Spirillospora physcomitrii. The sequence continues at coordinate 14,899 of NZ_WBMS02000024.1, forward strand.
CCGCGCCGGTGACCATGAAACGGTAGGACGAGTCGAGGTTCAGCAGCGTCAGCCCGCTGGAGATCGACTGGATGACGACGATGCCGAGCAGCGCCGCGAACGCGTTGCCGCGCCCGCCGAACAGGCTCGTCCCGCCGATGACGGCCGCCGCGATCGCGTTGAGGTTCACGTCGCCGCCGCCGCTGCTCTGGTTCGAGGCCGCCAGCCGGGCCGCGGCGAGGATCCCGCCGACGGCGGCGAGCGTCGTGCACACCACGAACGCCGAGGTGTAGATCGCCTTGACGTTGATGCCGGCGCGCCGCGCCGCCTCGACGTTGCCGCCCACCGCGTACACCGACTTGCCGTACTTCGTCCGGGACAGAACGTAGTGCGTCGCGAGCACCAGGCCGAGGAACAGCACGAACATCCAGCCGACGCCCCGGTCCCGGCTCAGGTACCAGACGGCGACCGCGAGGCCGACGAGGAGGACGGCGCTGCGCAGCACCAGCGTCTGCTCGGTGGTGGCGGGCAGGCCCGCCTTGCGGCGCGCCGCCGCCTTCATGTGGCCCGTCCAGTACAGCGCGGCGGCGCCCGCGGCGGACAGCGCGTACGCCAGCCACGGCGGGACGAAGTCGAGCTGCGCGAACGTCACCAGCCACGAGTCGAACGGCAGGTTGATCGAGCCCTTCGGACCGAGGATCAGCAGCTGCAGGCCGAGGAAGCCGAGCAGGCCGGCGAGGGTGATGACGAAGCTCGGCACGCCGAGCCGGTTGAACACCTGCCCGTAGAACCAGCCGATCAGGCAGCCCGCCGCCGCGGCCGCGACGAGCGCCACCACCGCGGGCATCCCGTGGTCGACGAACAGCACCGCGGTGATCGCCGCGCTGAGCCCGCTGACGGACCCGACCGACAGGTCGATCTGCCCGACCAGCAGCATGAACACCACGCCGAGCGCGATCACCCCGACCGGCGCGCACTCCATCGCCAGGTTCACCAGGTTCGCGCTGGACAGGAACACCGAGTTCAGGGCCTGCATGACGGTCCAGATGACCACCAGGCCCGCGACGACCGGCCATACGCCGAGGTCGCCGCCGCGCACCCGGTCCGCCATCCCGGTGAGGGTGGCGCGCAGGCCGCGGTCCTGCGGCTCCTCGACCGGCGCGCGCTCCACCGGCGGCGCCGTGGTGAGGTCACTCATCGCCCTCCCCCTTCGTCATCGCGATCGTCGGGACGGCCTCGTCCGCGTCGGCCTTGTCGGCCTTGTCGGCGGGCTCCGCTTCGGCGGCGTCGTCCTGCTCGGCGTCGTCCTGCTCGGCGTCGTCCTGCTCGGCGTCGTCCTGCTCGGCGTCGTCCTGCTCGGCGTCGTCCTGCTCGGCGTCGTCCTGCTCGGCGGCGTCCTGCTCGGCGGCGTCCTGCTCGGCGGTGGGGCCGGGCTCTCCGCCGGATGCGCGGGCGCGCCGGGAGCGGCGGCTCACCACGTTGTCGGTCGCGCCGGTGATCGCCGCGACCAGCTCCTCGGCGGACGTCGTCTCCGCGTCGAACACGCCGTTGTTGCGGCCGAGCCGCAGCACGGCGACGCGGTCCGCGACCGCCTTCACGTCCGCCATGTTGTGGCTGATCATGATGACGCCGAGGCCGCGCTCGCGGAGCCGCTCGATCAGGTTCAGCACCTCGGCGGTCTGTGCGACGCCGAGCGCGGCGGTCGGCTCGTCCAGGATGATGACCTTCGGGTCGCCGAGCAGCGAGCGGGCGATCGCGACGGTCTGCCGCTGCCCGCCCGACAGCGCCGCGACCGGCGCCTCCACCGACGGGATCTTCGCCGACAGCTGGCGCAGCAGCTCCCGGGACCGGACCTCCATCGCGACCTCGTCCAGCCGCAGCGCGCGCAGCTCGCGGCCGAGGAACAGGTTCTCGATGACGTTCAGGTTCTCGCAGAGCGCGAGGTCCTGGAAGACGGTCGCGATGCCGAGCTGCTGCGCCGCCGCGGGGCTCGGCACCGCCACCTCCCGGGACTCGAACGTGATGGTCCCCGCGTCCGGCGGGTGCACCCCGGACAGGACCTTCACCAGCGTGGACTTGCCGGCGCCGTTGTCGCCGACGAGCGCGACGACCTCGCCCGCCGCGACGTCCAGGTCGACGCCGGTGAGCGCGGCGACCGCGCCGAAGGACTTGCTGATGCCGCGCAGCGACAGCAGCGCGCCGTCCGTCGCGGCGGCCGGGGCGGGGGCCGTGGGGGTGGGCGTGGGTGACATGACCGACCTTCGTGGATCGTTGCCCGGTGCGGGCCGCTACTTGATGCCGAGCTGGGTGCAGCCCGAGGCGTACTCGGCGGTGCAGACCTGCGAGGCCTTGAGCGCGCCGCCCGGCCCGAGCAGCACCGTGGCGATGTTGTCCTTGGTGACCACGGTCGGGGTGAACAGCTGCGACGGGGTGTTGAACAGCGTCGCGTTCGGCTTCGGCTTGTCGCCCTTGACCAGCGCGTACGCCGCCTCCGCGGCGGCCTCCGCGACGATCTTGATCGGCTTGGAGATGGTGTTGTACTGGTCGCCGTTCACGATCCGCTGCGCGGCGGCGAGCTCGGCGTCGTTGCCGGTGACGGGCGGGACCGGCTTCCCGGCCGCCTTGAACGCGGCGACGCTCGCGCCGCCCGTGCCGTCGTTGGCGGCGACGACGCCGGCGATCTGGCCGCCGAACTTGCTGATCTGGCCGCTCACCCAGTCCTGCGCCTTGGCGGGCTCCCAGCCGGGGGTGTCGTACTCGGCGAGGAGCTTGAAGCCGGACGGGTCGACCGCGCTGTGGATGCCCTTCTTGATCAGGTTCGCCGCGGCGTCCGTCGGCGAGCCGTTGACCTCGAGGATCCCGCCCCTGGCCTTGGTCTGCTTCAGGTGGTCGACCAGCGACTGGCCGATCATCGCGCCGATCTTCTCGTTGTCGAAGGAGACGTAGAAGTCGGCCTTCGCGGCGGGGATGGGCCGGTCGTAGGCGATCACGGCGACCTTGCGGGACTGCGCCATCCGGACGATGGACGCGGCCGCCGCCGAGTCGACCGGGTCGATCACGATCGCCTTGACCCCCTGCGCCAGCACGGAGCTGGCCTGCTGCTGCTGTTTCGAGGCGTCCGCGCCGGCGTTCTGGTACAGCACCGAGCAGCCGCCGCACAGCTGCTTCATCTTCGCCTTGAACAGCGGCGCGTCGTACAGCTCGTAGCGGGTCGAGGCGATGTCCGGCATGAGGAACGCGATCTTGGCGTTCTTCGCGTCGCCGCCGGTCGAGCCCGCGCTCTTGGACGAGCAGGCCGCGGCGGGGGCGAGCACGGCCAGGGCCGCGCCGGCCGCGGCGGCCGTCCGGAGGGAAAGCTTCGTCACTGAGGTCTCCTCGGTGCTGCGCCCGTGGGGATGGGCGGCCGATCCAGTGCGGCGGCCGTCCGGGCCGGGTCCGACCGGCCGTCGCGGTGAGAACGTAACACCCAGAACGTTAGAAGTGTCAATAGTGCTGCGTTAACTAACATTCATCGGCGTGATGTCGTGCCAGAGCAGTCGACGGAACACCCAGGTCACAACTCGATATCGACCGCGCGGAGCCTCTAGGCGACACGGGTCATCGTGGTGTTGGTTCTAACATCGCCCATCACAGCAAGGCGGGCGGAACGGGCGCTCAGCCGCGCGCGGCGACCTGGTACTCGACCTTGTGCCGGTCGAGTTCGCGGAGCGCCGCGGCGGACGCGCCGTCGTCGGTGATGACCCGCTCGAACTCGCCGAGCGGCGCCACCCGGTGCAGCGCGGTGCGCCCCAGCTTCGTGTGGTCCACCAGCAGGACGTTGCGGACGGCGCTGCGCAGCATCGCGCGCTTCACCACCACGACCCGCTGCTCCTGGTGGCACGCGTTGCCCGCGGACACCGCCGACGTCGACACGAAGCACAGGTCGACCTGCAGCGACTCGATCGCCTCGACGCACGAGACGCCCATGAAGGAGTTGTGCAGCGGGTCGTAGTCGCCGCCGAGCGCGATCAGCCGGACGCCCTGCACGGGCGCCAGCAGGTTGAGGCAGTCCAGGAAGTTGGTGACGATCGTCAGCGGGCCGGCGTCCTTGATCCGGCGGGCGAGCGCGAGCGCGGTGGTGGAGTCGTCCAGCATGATCGCCATGCCGGGCTCGACCAGCTCCGCCGCGGCGGCGGCGATCGCCTCCTTCTCCTCGCGCATCGACTTGCCCCGGTAGGCGACGCTGCTCTCGAAGACGCCCGAGCGCTGCGCGGTGACCCCGCCCCGGTACTTGCGGACGATGCCCTGCCGTTCCAGCTCGTCGAGGTCGCGGTGGATGGTCATCAGGCTGACCCCGAACCGCTCGACCAGCTCGGCGGCGGTCGCCGAGCCCTGGGCGAGGACCGCCTCGGCGATCGCGTCCTGGCGCTGGGCGGGCCCCCGCCGCTGCCGGTTGCTCATGCCCCGCTCCTCCGTCCGGACGCCGCGAGCGCGGCGGGTAGGGGGGAAGTTAACATCACTGATGTTAAGACCTCAACCGGTGCTGTCACTCCCGGCGGTGGCGGGCAGGCCGGCGTCGCGCCATGCCTTGAAGCCGCCGACGACGTCGGTGGCGCGGGTCAGGCCGAGGTCGTGCAGGGACGCGGCGGCGAGGCTGGAGGTGTAGCCCTCGGAGCAGAACACGATGACGCGCACGTCGTGCCCGGTGGCCTGCGGCAGGCGGGCGTCCGACCGCGGGTCGAACCGCCATTCCAGGACGTTGCGCTCCACGATCAGCGCGCCCGGGATCTCGCCCTCGGCGGCCCGCTGCGCGGCCGGGCGGATGTCCACCAGCACGGCGCCGTCGCGGGCCTCGGCGTGCGCCGTGCCGGGGTCGAGCCGGTCGAGCCGCTCGCGGGCGGCGGCGAGGATCTCATCGATGCTGCGCGACATGTCCCCCAGCATGGCATCAGATTCCCTACTGAGCGAATAGGGAATCCGGTGCTCGCCCGGTGGCCGCGCCCGGGACGGCGCGGTACTACCGTCGACGGCAGGGGCGCCGCCTCGGCGCGGCGGAACGGTCCAGGGCGAAGGGGCGGATGTGGGCGATCACGGCGGTCTCGTGGCGGCGCTGCGGCGCGCCGGCGTCAGCGGGGTGGACGACTCGGCGCTGGCCCGGTCGATGTACGCCTCGGACGCCTCGCTCTACCGCGTCCCGCCCGCGGTCGTGGTGACGCCCCGGGACACCGGCGAGCTGCCCGCGGTGCTGGCCGTGTGCCGGGAGTTCGCGGTGCCGCTGACGATGCGGGGCGCGGGCACGTCCATCGCCGGCAACGCGGTCGGCCCCGGCGTCGTCGTCGACGCGAGCCGGCACCTGAACCGGGTGCTGGAGATCGACCCGGACGCCGGGACGGCCCTGGTCGAGCCCGGCATCGTGCAGGCGCGGCTGCACGCGGTCGCGGGCGCGCAGGGGCTGCGGTTCGGTCCCGACCCGTCCACCCGGACGCGCGCCACCCTCGGCGGCATGATCGGCAACAATGCGTGCGGGTCGCGGGCGCTCGGCTACGGCCGCACCAGCGACAACGTGCTCGGCCTGGACGTGGTCGCCGGGACCGGGGAGCGGCTGCGGCTCGGCGACGTCCCCGGCGGCTCCGCCGCGAAGACGGCCGGGAGCCCGCTGCTGGAGCGGCTCGGCGATCTCGTGGCCGGGCACCTCGCGCTGATCCGCACCGAGTTCGGGCGGTTCGGCCGGCAGGTGTCGGGCTACTCGCTGGAGCACCTGCTGCCGGAGAAGGGCTTCGACGTCGCGCGGGCGCTGGTGGGCAGCGAGGGGACGCTCGCCGTGACGCTCGCGGCGCGGCTGCGGATGGTCCGCGAACCCGCGTGCCGGCTGCTGGTCGTGCTCGGGTACGGGTCGATGGCCGAGGCCGCGGACGCCGTCCCGGCGATCCTGCCGCACGGCCCGGTCGCCTGCGAGGGGCTCGACTCGCGGATCACGGACGTGGTGCGGGAGCGGCGCGGCCCGGACGCGGTGCCGCCGCTGCCCGAGGGGTCGGGCTGGCTGCTGGTGGAGCTGGCCGGCCCGGAGATCGGCGCGCTGCGCGACACCGCCCGCGCGGTCGTCGCCGCGTCCGCGAGCACCGGCTCGACGCTGGTCGAGGACATGGCGCTGGCGGACGCGCTGTGGCGGATCCGCGAGGACGGCTCGGGCCTGGTGGCGCGCACGCCGGACGGCCGGCAGGCGCACGCCGGCTGGGAGGACGCGGCCGTCCCGCCCGAGCGGCTCGGCTCCTACCTGCGCGAGTTCGAGGCGCTGCTGGACGGGCACGGTCTGTTCGGCGTCCCGTACGGGCACTTCGGCGACGGCTGCGTGCACGTCCGCATCGACTTCCCGTTCGACCGGCCCGGCGGCACGCGCGTGTTCCGCGACTTCCTGAACGAGGCGGCGGCGCTCGCGGCGCGGCACGGCGGCACGATGTCCGGCGAGCACGGCGACGGGCGCGCGCGCGGCGAACTCCTGCCGCACATGTACTCCCCCGAGGCTCTCGACCTGTGCGCGCGGGTCAAGGACCTCTTCGATCCCGACGACGTGCTCAACCCGGGGATCATCGTCCGGCCCGCGCCGGTGGACGCCGGCGTGCGGATGGCGGGCATCGCCCCTGTCACCCGCGCGGAGCTGCCGACACTCGGGCTCGCCTACCGGCACAACGCGGGCGACCTGTCGCGGGCCGTGCACCGCTGCACCGGCGTCGGCAAGTGCCGCGCCGACAACACCGGGACGGGCGGCGTGATGTGCCCGTCGTACCTCGCCACCCGCGAGGAGAAGGACACCACCCGCGCGCGGGCCCGCGTCCTTCAGGACGTCGTCTCCGGGCACCTCGGTCCCGACGGCTGGAAGTCCGAGGCGCTGCACGACGTCCTGGACCTGTGCCTGTCGTGCAAGGGCTGCGCGTCCGACTGCCCCACCGGCATCGATATGGCGTCCTACAAGGCCGAGGCCCTCCACCAGCGCTACCGGCGCAGGCTCCGGCCCCGCGCCCACTACGCGCTCGGCTGGCTGCCGCGCTGGACGCGCCTGGCAGCGAAGGCGCCCGCCGCCGTGCCGGCGCTGAACGCCGCCCTGCGGTCCCGGGCGCTGCGTCCGCTGGTCGCCTGGGCGGCCGGCATCGACCGCCGCCGCTCGCTGCCGGCCTTCGCACCCGTCACGTTCCGCCGGCGGTTCGCCTCCCACCGCAGCCCGGCGGGCCGCAACGGCGAGGTCGTCCTGTTCGTCGACACCTTCACCGACGCCTTCTCGCCCGACGTCGCCGACGCGACCGTCAAGGTCCTCGAATACGCCGGCTACCGCGTGACCGTCACCGAACGCCCGGTCTGCTGCGGCATCACGTGGATCTCCACCGGACAGCTCGACGGCGCCCGCGCCCAGCTCCGCCGCACCGTCCGGGCCCTGCTCCCGCCGGTGCGGCGCGGCGCGAAGGTCGTCGGCATGGAGCCGTCGTGCACCGGCGTGCTCCGCTCGGACGCCGAGGAGCTGCTGCGGGGCGTCGACGCGGCCGCGGCCCGCGAGGTCGCCGCCGCCACCCGCACCCTCGCCGAGCTGCTCGCCGAGACCCCGGACTGGACGCCGCCCGACCTGTCCGGCGTCACCGGGGTCGCGCAGCCGCACTGCCACCACCACGCCGTCATGGGCTGGACGAAGGACGCCGCCCTGCTCAGGGACGCCGGCGCGCGGATCACCAGGCTCGGCGACTGCTGCGGCCTCGCCGGGAACTTCGGCGTCGAGAAGGGCCACCACGAGGTGTCCGTCGCGATCGCCGAGCACCGGCTGCTGCCGGCCGTCCGCGAGGCCGCGGGCGGCGACGTCGTCCTCGCCGACGGCTTCAGCTGCCGCACCCAGCTCGCCGACCTCGCGTCCCGCCGGGGCGAGCACCTGGCCCAGCTGCTGGCCCGCCACCTCCCCGGGTGACGTCAGCGGCGGGCGAGCGTGCGCGACAGGGTGAGGGCGGCGGTGTGGACGGCCGGCGCGACGGCGGCCAAGCGCATGCGGTTGGACCAGCCCGACACCGACAGCGCGCCGATCGCCTCGCCGTCCGGGCCGAGGACGGGGCTCGCCGCGCACAGGATCCCGGCCCCGGACTCCTCCCGGTCGTAGGCGACGCCCTCCTCGCGGATCTTCGCCAGCTCGCGGGTCAGCAGGCCGGGCGCGACGACCGTGCGCTCGCCGACCTTGACCAGCCCCGCGTCCAGCACCCGCTGGACGACCTCCGGAGGTGAGAACGCCAGGATCGCCTTGCCGACGCCGGTCGCGTGCGCGGGCAGCCGCCCGCCGACCTGCGACGGCATCCGCGGCGCGTCGGACGCGCCGAGGATCTCCACGTACACGACCTCGGCGCCCTCCAGGACGGCGAGGTGGACGGTCTGCCGCGTCGCCTCCCGCAGGTCCGACATGTACGGCACGGCGGCGTCCCGCAAGACGCGCTGCCGCGGCACCCGCTGGCCGATCTCGAACAGCTTCAGGCCGAGCCGCACCCGCGTCCCCTGCCGCTCCAGCAGCCCCGCCTCCACCAGGTCGAGCGCGAGCCGGTGCGCCGTCGAGCGCGGCAGGCCGCTGCGGCGGGCCAGTTCCGCCGCGCCGAGGCCGTCGTCGTCCGCCCGGAAGGCGGTCAGCACCGCGACGGCGCGGCGCAGGAAGGTGTCGTCGGACGGCATGGCCTCACTGTAGAAGACGTGTCCCACCACGCGGGACGGCCGCGTTGCCCGGAGGCCGCCCGGCGCGGAAGGCTCGGCGCAGAGACGACGAAAGGAACGGCCATGGACCCGGGTTCTGCTTCTCCCGAGGGCGGACGGCCCCCCACGCCTCCCGGCCCGGCTGCGCCGGAATGGGTGGAGAAGTCCGCCAGGGCACTCCTCGACGCGTACGCCTCCGGCGTCCCGATCGCCCCGCTCACCGCGTCGCACCCCGATATGACGGTGGACGACGCGTACGCGATCCAGCGCGCCCAGTCGGACGCGTGGACCGCCGCGGGCGCCCGGATCAAGGGCCACAAGGTGGGGCTGACGTCGGCCGCGATGCAGCGGCAGATGGGCGTGGACCAGCCGGACTTCGGCGTCCTGCTGGACTCGATGTTCCTGCCGGAGAGCAGCCCGATCGACGCGGGCCGCTTCCTGCAGCCGCGGGTGGAGCCGGAGGTCGCGTTCGTGCTCGGCCGGCCGCTGTCCGGGCCGGGCGCGACGGCCGCCGACGCGGTCGCCGCGGTGGAGTACGTGCTGCCCGCGCTGGAGGTGATCGACTCGCGGATCGCCGACTGGAAGATCACGCTGCCGGACACCGTCGCGGACAACGCCTCCAGCGGCGGCCTGGTGCTCGGCACCCGGCCCGTCCGCCTCGGCGACCTCGACCTCGCGCTGATGGGCTGCCTGCTGCACCGCGACGGCGTCCTGATCGACACCGGCGCCGGCGGCGCGGTGCTGGGCTCGCCGATCAACGCGCTGGTGTGGCTGGCCAACGTGCTCGGCGAGCGCGGCATCGCGCTGGAGGCGGGGCACGTGGTGCTGCCCGGCTCGATCACCGCGGCCGTCCCGGTCGCGCCGGGAGAGACGCTCACGGCGACGTTCGCCGGGATCGGTTCGGTCACCGCACGGTTCGGAAAGGAGGAGGAGGCATCGTGAGCAAGTTGACGGCCGCCATCGTCGGGCCCGGCAACATCGGCACCGACCTGCTGGTCAAGCTGACGCGCAGCAAGCTGATCGACGTCCACTCGATGGTCGGGGTGGTGCCCGACTCCGACGGGCTCGCCCGCGCCCGCGAGATGGGCGTGCCGGCGTCGGCGGAGGGCGTGGACTGGCTGCTGAGGCAGCCGACCCTGCCCGACCTGGTGTTCGAGGCGACGTCGGCGAAGGCGCACCTCGCCAACGCGCCGCGCTACGAGGAGGCGGGGATCACCGCGATCGACCTGACGCCCGCCGCCTCCGGGCCGCTGGTGTGCCCGCCGGTGAACCTTGACACGCTGTCGGACGCGCCGAACCTCAACATGATCACCTGCGGCGGGCAGGCGACGATCCCGATCGTGCACGCGGTGTCGTCGGTCGTCCCGGTGCCGTACGCGGAGATCGTCGCGTCGATCGCCTCGCGCTCGGCTGGGCCCGGCACCCGGGCGAACATCGACGAGTTCACCGAGACCACGGCGCGCGCGATCGAGCAGGTCGGCGGCGCGGTCCGGGGCAAGGCGATCATCATCCTGAACCCGGTCGACCCGCCGATGATCATGCGGGACACGGTGTTCTGCGCGATCCCGTCCGACGCCGACACCAAGGCGATCGCCGCGTCGATCGACAAGATGGTCGCCGAGGTCGCCACCTACGTGCCCGGCTACACGCTGCGCGCCGAGCCGCAGTTCGACGAGCCCCGCGACATCTGGAACGGGATGGCCCGCGTCGCGGTGTTCCTCGAGGTCCGCGGGAACGGCGACTACCTGCCGCCGTGGGCCGGCAACCTCGACATCATGACCGCGGCCGCCGCCCGGGTCGGCGAGCAGCTCGCGCGCAGGAAGGCCACCTCATGACCGAGCAGACGGCGGAGAAGATCCGCATCACCGACTCGACGCTGCGGGACGGCAGCCACGCGATGGCGCACCGCTTCACCGAGGAGCAGGTCCGCGGCGTGGTGCACGCCCTGGACAGCGCGGGCGTCGAGGTCATCGAGGTGACGCACGGCGACGGCCTCGGCGGCTCGTCCTTCAACTACGGCTTCTCGCTGGAGGACGACGTCAAGCTCGTCGCCGCGGCCGTGGACGAGGCGACCCGGGCGAAGATCGCGGTGCTGCTGCTGCCCGGCCTCGGCACGGTGAACGACCTGCGCATGGCGCACGACGCGGGCGCGTCGGTGGCCCGGGTCGCGACGCACTGCACCGAGGCGGACGTGTCGCTGCAGCACTTCGCGGCGGCGCGCGAGCTCGGCATGGAGACCGTCGGGTTCCTGATGCTGTCGCACCGGATCGGCCCGCAGGAGCTGGCGAAGCAGGCCCGGATCATGGTGGACGGCGGCGCGCAGTGCGTGTACGTCGTCGACTCGGCGGGGGCGCTGGTGCTCGGCGAGGCGCAGGAGCGGATCAGCGCGCTGGTCAAGGAGATCGGGCACGAGGCGCAGGTCGGCTTCCACGGCCACCAGAACCTCTCGCTCGGCGTCGCGAACTCGGTGCTGGCGCAGCAGAACGGCGCCCGGCAGATCGACGGGGCGCTGTGCGCGCTCGGCGCGGGCGCGGGCAACTCCCCCACCGAGGTGCTGGTCGCGACGTTCGAGCGGCTCGGCATCCCGACGGGCGTGGACGTGCAGGGCGCGATGGCCGCCGCCGACGACGTGGTGAAGCCGTTCCTGCACCGGCTGCCGTTCGCGGACCGCGGCGCGATCACGCAGGGCTACGCGGGGGTGTACTCCAGCTTCCTGCTGCACGCCGAGCGGGCCGCGGAGCGCTACGGGGTGCCGGCGCACGAGATCCTGCAGAAGGTCGGCGAGGCCGGCTACGTCGGCGGCCAGGAGGACATGATCATCGACGTGGCGCTGCAGCTCGCCGCGGAGCGCGACCGCGCGTCCTGACCGGTCCCGGCCGCCTCAGGCCCGGCCATCTCGAACCCGGGAGCCCGCTCCGGCGAGCGGGCTCCCGTCCAGCTCGGCGAGGAGGGCGCGGAGGTCGTCGTAGACGGCCGCCGCGCCCTCCTCTTCCAGCTCGCGCCGGCTCCAGCCGCCGGTGAGGACGCACACGCACGGCATCCCGGGGCGGGGAACCGGCGCCGGCCGCACCTTCGGGCGCGCGTGCGGCCGGCACCGGGGCATTGGGGGCGTCCCTGGACCGTCCGGTAAGAGGAACTCTAGGCACACTTTGACGATGCGACAATAGCTATTGGCACTTGGCCAACAAGCATTTTCCCGGGACAAGCGACCGCCCCGCGGCCGGAGCCGCGGGGCGGGCGGGCGCGTCAGTGCTCGTGCACGATGACGCCCCGGATGTTCCTGCCGTCGCGCAGGTCCTGGTAGCCCTCGTTGACCTGGTCGAGCGAGTACCGCTTGGTCACCAGCGCGTCCAGGTCGAGCTTGCCCTGGTCGTACAGGCGCAGCAGGCGCGGGATGTCGTACTGCGGGTTCGCCGACCCGAACAGCGACCCCTTGATCGTCTTCTCGAAGAGCGTGAGCACCGCGCCGGACACGTGGATCGTGAGCTTCTCCGGGTGCGCGAGCCCGGTCACCACCAGCGTGCCGCCCTTGCCGATGGCGTTGAACGCGGCGCCGACGACCTCCTCGTCCACCACGCCGACCGTCACCAGCGCTTGGTCGGCGCCCTGCCCCCAGGTCAGCTCCATCACCTTGGCGAGCGCCTCGTCGGCGTCGCCGAACGCGTGCGTGGCGCCGAGTTCGAGCGCCTTGTCCCGCTTGAACGCGACGGGGTCGACCGCCACGACGTTCGCCGCGCCCGCGTGCCGGGCGCCCTGCACGGCGTTGATGCCGATGCCGCCGATGCCGAACACCACGACGGTGTCGCCGGGCCGGACGCCGCCCGCGTACACCGCGCTCCCCCAGCCGGTCGGGACGCCGCAGCCGACGAGCACCGCCGTCTCCAGCGGGAGCCAGTCGTCGACCTTCACCACCGAGTGCTGGGAGATGGTCGCGTACTGGCTGAACGTGCCGATCATGCACATCGCGCCGAAGTCCTCGCCGCCGCCGTGGAAGCGGAACGTCCCGTCGGGCATGTCGCCGTTCAGGATCGTGGCGCCCATGTCGCAGATGCTCTGCCGGCCGGTCGAGCAGTAGCGGCACGTCCCGCAGTTGGGGATGAAGCTGCACACGACGTGGTCGCCCGGCGCGACCTTGGTGACGCCGGTGCCGACCTCCTCGATGACGCCGGCGCCCTCGTGCCCGCCGACGATCGGGAACCGCGGCACCAGGTCCCCGTCGGTGAGGTGCAGGTCGGAGTGGCACAGGCCGGCCGCGACGTAGCGGATGAGGACCTCGCCGTCCTTCGGGCCGTCGAGGTCGAGCTCGGTGATCTCGAACGGCTTGCCGGGTCCCGCGAGTACTGCTGCCCTGGTCTTCACGCGCCTGACCTCCCGGTCCGTGAGTGAGGTACCTCACAACGTAATCCCGCGAGCGGGCTCCGGAAAGGGTGCGGGCCGGGACATCACGGTCGGCGGTCGGCGGCGAGGAACCGCTCGCGCAGCCCGCGCTCGGCCCGGACGATCCGCCGCCACCAGCGCCGCCCGCCGTCCGTGCGGGCGACCCGGCGCAGCGCCGGCAGGGTGGCGCGGGCGGGCCAGCGCCCGGCCGCCATCCGCAGCGCGAGCTCGCCGGTCCCGGCGACGTAGGCCTCCATCCGGTCGCCGGCCGCGCGGCTCAGCCGCGGCCGGACGGGCACGGCGAGGCCGCAGTGCGCGGTGCCCTCGGACGTGAGCCGCACCTCGACCGGGGTGCCGCCGACCGTCAGCCGCAGCCACAGGCTCCACGTCTGGTCGACCAGGCCGATCGGGCGGATCACCTGGGCGGGGAGGAACACCGTCTCCCACGCGATCCGGCCGTTCTCGCGCCGCACGGTCGCCGGGACGCCGAACGCCCGGCCGGGCCGGCGCCGGTCGCGGATCTCCAGCCGGCCGCCGAGCTCGGCGTCGTCGGGGATCCGGCCGAGCGGGTTGACGACGGTGCCGGACATGCGCAGCGCCTTTCCGTCCCGGCGCATCGCGGTGACCCGGCCGCCGAGGACCAGCTCCGACAGCGGGGCCGAGTGCACGCCGAGCCCGGTGATGTCGAGGACGCGGCGGGCCGGCGCGGCGCCGAGGTGCTCGCCGGTCCAGTAGATCCGGCCGTCCCGCTCGGCGGGGGCGATCGACAGGACGGGCCGCCCGCCGCCCTTCGGCGCGTGGTCGGCGGCGGCCATCGCCGCCTCGATGTCGTGCTCGCGGACCATCAGCGCCGCGATGGCGGGCATCTTCTCGGCCGCCTCGAAGACGGCGTCGTCCAGCTCGGCGAGGTAGGGGCGGGCGAGGCCGAGCCACGCCTCGCGGTGCCACGGGTCGCGGCTGCGCAGCTCGCGCAGGTAGAGCAGCAGGTCGTGGTCGACGAACTTGACGTCCTTGACCAGCGCGATCTCGTCCGCGCCGTGCGCGCGCAGCGCCGCGTCGATGCGTCGGTGGATCTCCAGCCGGTCGGCGAAGTCGCCCAGCTCGCCGCGCCGGTTCGTGATCGAGAGGGTGGCGGCGCGCGGATCGACCAGCCAGTTGTAGACCCGGTGGGGGATGACGGCGATCCGGTTCGCGCCGAGATACGCCTGGGCGCTGAACAGCAGGTCCTCGTAGTGCAGCCGGTCGGCGAACCGCAGGCCGGCGCGGTCCAGGTACGCGCGCCGGTAGCACTTGTTGGTCGCCAGCGTGTCATAGAGGAGGTCGGGGTTGTCGAGGATGCCCTCGTAGACGGCGCTTTGCCGGTAGAGCCAGGGGTACCAGGCGTGCTCGCGGTCGGGCAGGACGCGGACGCAGCGGCCCGACACCAGGTCGGCGCCGGTGCCGTCGGCGGCGGCGACCATGTTCCGGCAGGCGTGCCGCTCGAGTGTGTCGTCGCTGTCGAGGAACATCACGTACCGGCCCCGGGCGTGCCCGATGCCGGTGTTGCGCGGCCGCCCGCAGCCGCCGGAGTTCACCGGGTGGGTGAAGGCGCGCACCCGGCCGGGGTCCCGGGCGGCCAGCCGGGCGGCGACGGCGGGCGTCGGGTCGGTGCTCGCGTCGTCGACGATCACGACCTCCACACCGGGAAGCGACTGGCCGAGCGCCGAGCGGACCGCGCGGGCCAGCCGCGACGCGTCGTTGTAGACGATCACCACGACGGTCACATCGGGTTCGGGTGGCATCGGCGTCACCGCCCTCGCTGCTCGCTCATCACCTACTTATTGCCTGGGGGTGATCAAAAAGTGAGCACCGGACGGCCCTCGTCCGGCTTGGAGATATACCCCGAACCGTGCGAAAACTCCCCGGTCAGGGACGTACCGGCCACCAAGACGGCATAGGGGTGTCACGGGAGTGCCGGCAGGGTGGCGGCGACGCGGGCGGCGGTATCGCGGAGCCAGATGTGCGCCGCGTCCTGGGTGTGGACGGGGTGCCACCACAGCGCCTCCTGGACGGGCACCGCCTCGAACGGGCACGGCAGGACGCGGACGGCCGCGATCGGCGCGACCAGTTCGGCGAGGCGGCGCTGGATGAGGGCGATGCGGCGGGTGCCCGCGACGAGGCTCGGCAGCAGCTGGAAGCTCTGCACCGACACCTCGACGTGCGGTTCGAGGCCGAGCATGCTCAGCTGGCGGGCGGCCGGCGCGTCGTAGGGGCGCTGGTAGACGACCCAGGGCAGGCGGGCGAGGTCGTCCATGGTGAGGCGGTCGCCGACGCCCGGATGGTCGTCGGCGACCATGCAGACCCATTCGTCGCGGTACAGCTCGACGGTCGGCAGGCCGCTGACGATGCCGTGCGGCATCAGCAGCCCGTCGACGGCGCTGAGCGTCGCGTCGGTGTTCTCGGTGATCCCCGGGCCGACCTGCTGGAACACCAGGCTTGCGGCGGGCGCGGCGGCGTGCAGGGCGCGGGCGAGCGCGGCGCCGAACACGGCGACGGCGTAGTCGGACGCGATGATCGTGAACTCGCGCGCCTCGGTCGCCGGGTCGAACTCGGCGCGGCTGGTGAACAGCCGTTCCAGCAGCCCGCAGGCGGTCGCGCAGGGCACCAGCAGCGCGGTGCCGAGCGGGGTCAGCTCGTAGGTGTTGCCCGTCCGGACGAGCAGGTCGTCGGCGAAGTGGTGGCGGAGCCGGGCGAGCGCGGCGCTGGTGGCGGGCTGGCTGAGCCCGATCCGCCGGCCGGCGCGGGTGACGTTGCGCTCCTCCAGCAGCGCGCGCAGCGCGACGAGGAGGTTCAAATCGAGGCTCGCCAGGTTCACTGCGCCCAGCCCATCTGTGTCGTCGATGGCAGCCATCCGGAGAATCAATTTCCCAGATCGGCTCCGGTGTCCCAAGGTTAAGGCAGACATCGAGAGGACACCTGGTGGAAGCACACGCGCACCCGTCCGGCCCCTTCGCGGTCGGCACCTTCTCCCGCGGGGACGGCCCGCGGTTCGCCGGCCTGGTCCGGGACGGACGGGTCCTGGACCTGCGCACCGTCCCGAGCCTGCCGGGCGGCGGGGCGACGACCCGCGGCCTGCTGGAGCGCTGGGACGACGTCCTGCCGCTGCTGCACGCCGCCGCCGGATCCGGCGACGGCGTCTGGACTCCGCTGGACGACCTGGCGGTGCACGCGCCCGTCGAGCCGCGGCAGATCCTGCAGTCGGGCGCCAACTACCGCACTCATGTCATCGACCTCGCGGTGGCCCACGAACCGGAGGGCGGGCGGCCCGCCGAGCAGGTGCGCGAGGAGACGGCGGCGATGATGGACCGGCGCGCCGCCGAGGGCCGGCCGTACATGTTCATCGGGCTGCCGTCGGCGGTGACGGGCCCGTACGACGACGTGGTGATCCCGAACTGGTGCGAGAAGCCGGACTGGGAGCTGGAGCTGGCCGCGGTGATCGGCCGTCCCGCCTACCGCGTGCCGGTCGGCGAGGCGGCGGCGCACGTCGCGGCCTACACGATCGCCAACGACCTGACGGCGCGCGAGGCGGTGTTCCGCCGGGACATGCCGGAGATCGGCACGGACTGGCTGCGCGGGAAGAACCCGCCGACGTTCCTCCCCCTCGGCCCGTACCTGGTGCCGTCGGCGTTCGTCGGCGACCCCGGCGACCTGCGGGTCACGCTGAAGCTCAACGGCGACGTCATGCAGGACGAGTCCACCAAGGACATGATCTTCAACGTGGCGCGGCTGGTGGCGTACGCGTCGCGGACCGTCCGGCTGCTGCCCGGCGACCTGGTCCTGACCGGCAGCCCGGCCGGCAACGGCATGCACTGGGGCCGGCTGCTGCGGCCCGGCGACGTCATGGAGGGCTCGATCACGGGCCTCGGCGCGCAGCGCAACCGGTGCGTCGCCGAAGCGCGGGAGGCGTGATGCTCGACCGCACCGACCCCGAGGCCGCGATCGCCGAGGCCGCCGCCAGGTACTCCAACTGGGGGCGCTGGGGCGACGACGACGTCCTCGGCACCGTGAACTTCATCGACGAGGCGAAGCGGCGCGAGGGCGCCGCGCTGGTCCGGCGGGGCGTGTCGTTCTCCCTGTCGCAGCGCTTCGACATGGACGGCCCGCAGAAGGGCTGGCGGCGCCGCACCAACCCCGTCCACACGATGCTGGACACCGGCACGGACGCGGCGCTCGGCAACCAGGGCTTCCCGCACGGCATCGGCGGCGCGGACGACGTGGTCGCGATGCCGCTGCAGTGCTCCACCCAGTGGGACGGCCTCGGCCACATCTTCGACCACGGCAAGGCGTGGAACGGGCGCCCGGCGGAGCAGGTCGTCACGTCCGAGGGTGACCTGGTCACCGGCATCGAGCACATGGCCGCGCCGGTCGCCGGGCGGGGCGTGCTGCTGGACGTCGGGCGCGTCGTCGGGGAGGACGGCGAGCTGCCCGACGGCTTCGCCATCACCGAGGGGCACCTCCAGGCGGCCATCGACGCGCACGGTGTGGCGGTCGGGCGCGGCGACATCGTCTGCGTCCGCACCGGGCAGCTCACGCGCGCGCGCCGCGACGGCTGGGGCGACTACGCGGGCGGGCCCGCGCCGGGCCTGTCGTTCACCACGGCCGGATGGCTGCACCGCACCGAGATCGCGGCGATCGCCACCGACACGTGGGGGTTCGAGGTGCGGCCGAACGAGTTCGACGACGCGTTCCAGCCGCTGCACCAGGTCGCGATCCCGAACATGGGGCTGCTGATCGGCGAGCTGTGGGACCTGGACGCACTCGCGGCCGACTGCGCGGCCGACGGCGTGCACGAGTTCTGGCTGGCGGCCGGGCCGATCCCGGTGACCGGCGCGGTCGGCGCCCCTGTCAATCCCATCGCGGTGAAGTGAGGTCGGCATGGCGGCAGTGGGGAACGTCCTGATCGTCGGGGGCGGCACGGCCGGGTCGGCGCTGGCCGTCCTGCTCGCGCGGGGCGGTGTCGCGGTGGACGTCGCGGAGATCGAGCCGGACGCGACCGCGCTCGGCTCGGGGATCACGCTGCAGGGCAACGCGCTGCGCGTGCTGCGCGACCTCGGCGTGTGGGAGCGGGTGAGCGCGTCCGGATACGCGTTCGACGTGCTCGGGCTGCGGGCGCCGGACGGGACGCTGCTCGCGGAGGTCCCGGCCGCCCGGACCGGCGGCCCGGACCTGCCCGCGACGCTCGGGATGAACCGTCCCGAGCTGGCGGCGGTGCTCGCGGAGGCGGTGCGGGACGCGGGCGCGACCGTCCGGTACGGCCTGACCGTCACCGCGCTCGACGACTCCGGTGCGCATGTCGCGGTGCGGTTCTCCGACGGCACCGCCGGCACGTACGACCTGGTCGTGGGCGCGGACGGCATCCGCTCCGCGGTGCGGGGCCTGCTCAAGATCGACGTGGCGCCGCAACCCACGGGGATGGGCATCTGGCGGATCCGCACACGGCGTCCCAAGAGCGTCGAACGCACCGACCTGGTCTACGGCGGGCCGTGCTTCATCGCCGGGTACTGCCCGACCGGCCCCGACACGATGTACGCGTACCTGGTGGAGAAGGCGCGGCCCCGCGAGTCGATCGCGGACGCCGGCAAGCCGGCGCACATGCGCGCGCTCGCCGAGGGCTACGGCGGCGCCTGGGACGAGATCCGCGCCGACATCACCGACCCGGACCGGATCAACTACACCTGGTTCGAATCGCTGCTGGTCGACCGTCCGTGGAACCGGGGCCGGACCGTCCTGATCGGCGACGCGGCGCACGCGTGCCCGCCGACGCTGGCGCAGGGCGCGGCGCAGTGCCTGGAGGACGCCGCCGTCCTCGCCGAGCTGCTGCTGGGCGCCGAACGGCTCGACCATGCGCTGTTCGAAACCTTCATGGACCGGCGGTTCGAGCGCGCGAAGGCGGTCGTCGAGGCGTCGGTGCAACTCGGGGAATGGCAGCTGCACCCCTCCCCCGACGCCGACGTCCCCGGCCTGATGGCCCGTATCAGCGAGATCGTGAGCGAGCGCCCGTGAGCATCCCCACCGTCGACGTGCACGCCCACGTCCTGCTGCCGCAGATCGAAGAGGCGGTCGCCGAGGCGCCCGGCCACGCCGAGCACAAGGAGCTGGACGCACGCCGCAACGGCCCGGAGTCGCTGAAGGCGAGCGGGAAGATGATCGGTGAGCGGTTCGCGCGGCTGACGCGGATCGAGGCGCGGCTCGCGGACATGGACGCCGCCGGGGTGGACGTGCAGATCGTCAGCCCGTCGCCGTCGCACTATCACTACTGGGCCGCGCCCGATCTCGCGCGCACCGTGTACCGGACGGCGAACGAGGCGACCGCCGAGCACTGCGCGCGGGCGCCGGAGCGGCTGCGCGGGCTCGGGCTCGTCCCGCTCCAGCATCCGGACCTGGCCGTCGAGGCGCTCGACCACGCGCTGTCGCTCGGGCTGAAGGGCGTCGAGATCTCCTCGCACGCGCCCGGCCGCGAGCTGTCCGACCCGGCGCTGGATCCGCTCTGGGCGCGCGCCGCCGAGACCGGCGCGGTGGTGTTCCTGCACCCGTTCGGCTGCACGCTGGACGAGCGGCTCGACCGGTACTACCTGTCCAACATCGTCGGGCAGCCGGCGGAGAACGCCGTCGCGCTCTCGCACCTGATCTTCTCCGGCGTGCTCGACCGGCACCCCGCACTGAAGATCGTCGCGGCGCACGGCGGCGGCTATCTGCCGACCTGCCTCGGCCGCGCCGACCACGGCTGGCGGGTGCGCCCCGAGTCCCGCTCCTGCGCCGAGCCGCCGAGCGCCTATCTGCGGCGGATCTGGTTCGACTCGCTCGTCTACGAGCCGGGCGCGCTGCGCGCGCTGATCGCGGCGGCGGGCGCGTCCCAGGTCGTCATGGGCTCGGACCACCCGTTCGACATGGGTGTGGACGACCCGCTCGACCGGCTCCGCGCCGCCCTGCCGCCCGGCGGCGACCTGGACGCCGTGCGCGGCGGCAACGCCGTCGCCCTCTTCGACCTCAAGGAGCACTGATGCCCGCAAGGCTCATCACCCATCTGCGCCATGTGGACCTCGCCGTCCCCGACTACGACCGGCAGCGCGAGTTCTACTCGGGCGTCTGGGGCCTGACCGAGGTCGCGGGCGACACCGGCATCTCGTTCCTGGCGGCGGAGGGGTCGCCGGAACAGTACGTCGTCCGGCTCCGCAGGGCGGACGAGAAGCGCCTCGACCTGGTGTCGTTCGGCGCCGCGTCCCCCGCCGACGTCGACGCGCTCGCCGCGCGGCTCGGCGCGGCCGGCGTCGCGATCGTCGCCGACCCCGGAGAGCTCGCCACGCCCGGCGGCGGGTACGGGTTCCGGTTCTTCGACATCGACGGCCGGACCGTCGAGGTGTCGGCCGGCGTCGCCGTCCGCGAGCACCGGAGGCTGGAGGAGCGCGAGGCGGTCCCGGTCCGGCTGTCGCACGTGGTGCTGAACGCCCCCGACCTGGACGCCACCCGCGCCTGGTACGAGACGCACCTGGACTTCGCGCTCAGCGACACCCTCACGTCCCCGCACATGGGGAAGGTCATGCACTTCATGCGCTGCAACCCGCAGCACCACAGCATGGCGATCGCGAAGGGTCCGCACACCTCCCTGCACCACGTGTCGTTCGAGATGCGCGGCTTGGACGAGTACATGTTCGGCACCGGCCGGCTGCTGCGCGCCGGAGTGCGGATGATCTGGGGGCCGGGGCGGCACAAGGCGGGCGACAACACCTTCTCCTACTTCCTGGACCCGCACGGCAACACCGTCGAGTACACCACCGAACTGGAGACCCTCGACGAGGACGCCTGGCACCCGCACCTGTACGACTTCTCCGACCCCGACGTCACCGACCAGTGGGGCACCGCCAACCCGATGAACGAACTCGTCGCGAAAGAATCGTTCAACGACCCCGACCGCGGCGTCTTCGTCGCCCCGCCGGTCTGATCGGGAGGGACGTCCATGCGACTCGCCACGTACCTGCACGAGGGCGCCCGCCGCTGCGGCGCCGTGGAAGGCGACCGGGTGCTGCCGTTCCCGGACGGCACCGACCTGCTCGCCCTCATCGCCTCCGGATCGGCGTTCCCGGCGGCGGGCGCGGCCGTCCCGCTGGCGGACGTGCGGCTGCTGCCGCCGATCGAGCCGCCTTCCGTGCGGGACTTCGTCGCGTTCGAGGAGCACGTCGAGGGCGTCCGGAAGGCGGTGGACGGCGCGTCCGGCGTCCCGGACGCCTGGTACGACGCCCCGACGTTCTACTTCTCCAACCCGCACGCGATGGTCGGCGCGCACGACGACGTGCCGGTGCCGCCCGGCTGCCGGGACCTCGACTTCGAGCTGGAGGTCGCCGCCGTCATCGGGCGCGCGGGCGCCGACCTGTCCCCCGAGCGGGCGCGCCAGCACGTGTTCGGCTACACGGTCTTCAACGACTGGTCGGCGCGCGACCTGCAGTCCCGCGAGATGCGGGTGGGCCTCGGTCCCTGCAAGGGCAAGGACTTCGCCACCACGCTCGGCCCGTGGATCGTCACCGCCGACGAGCTGGAGCCCTACCGCGACGCCGACGGGTTCCTGCGGCTGGGCCTGACCGCCGAGGTCAACGGCGAGGTCGTCGGCCGCGACCTGCTGTCCAACATGGGCTGGCCGTTCGAGGACCTCCTCGCCTACGCCTCGCGCGGCGCCCGGCTGCGGCCCGGCGACGTCCTCGGCTCGGGGACGTGCGGCAACGGCGGCTGCCTCGCCGAGCTGTGGGGACGCCGCGGCGCGCAGGACCCGCCGCCGCTGAAGCCCGGCGACACCGTCACCCTCACCGTCGAGGGCATCGGCGCGGTGTCGAACACGATCGTCCCCGGCGCGGCCCCGGTCCCGATCCCCCGCGCCCGCAAGCGCCCGCGAAACGCCCTTCGTTGAGTTGCGGGGGGGGGGGGGGGGGGGGGGGCCCCCACACCCCCCCCCCCCCCCAGGCACCGGGGGGGGGGGGGGGGGGG
>NZ_WBMS02000024.1:36961-50470 GCF_008923205.2 Actinomadura physcomitrii
CACCCGCCCTGGGTGGTGTGGGGGCGTGTCGTCTTTATGGGCGGCCTCATAACGACGACTCGCCGCAAGTCAACGGGCGGGGGGCGGGAGGGGGAGAGCGCGGAGGCCGGCCTTCTGAACCTTGTTGGAGCCGGTGCGGGGCAGCTCGTCGACCACGTCCAGGTAGGCGGGGATCTTGTACTTGGCCAGCCGGTCGGCGAGGAACGAGCGCAGCTCGGCGAGGTCGAGGGCGGCGCCGGGCGCGGTGGTGACGAACGCCCGGCCCACCTCGCCCCACCGTGCGTCGGGCACGCCGACCACCGCGGCCTCGGTGACCGCCGGATGCTCGAAGATCGCGGCCTCCACCTCCGCCGGGTAGACGTTCTCGCCGCCGGAGATGAACATGTCCTTCAGGCGGTCGACGATGTAGAAGTAGCCCTCGGCGTCGACGTAGGCGAGGTCGCCGGAGCGGAACCAGCCGTCGTCGGTGAAGGCGGACCTGGTCGCATCCGGGGCGTTCCAGTAGCCCGGCGTGACGTTCGGCCCCTTGATGATCACCTCGCCGGGCTCGCCGGGGGCGGTGTCGGTCAGGTCCGTCCGGACGCACCGGACGCCGGCGAAGAACACCGGCACGCCCGCCGACCCGGCCTTGCGCCCGCTCTCGGCCGCCTCGAGGAACGTCGCGCCGGGCGCCGTCTCGGTGAGGCCGTAGCCCTGGCAGAAGACCAGGCCGCGTTCCTGGTAGGCGTGGATGAGCGCGGGCGGCACCGGCGCCCCGCCCGACATCAGGCTGCGGACCGACGACAGGTCGGCGCCGTCCCAGCGCGGCGACTGCGACAGCGCAGCGAACATCGCCGTGACGCCGAACATCCACGTGACGCGGTGCCGCTCGATGAGGTCGAAGCACTCGTCGACGTCCCAGGACGGCATGATGACCGAGCATCCGCCCTTGAGGAACGTGGGCAGCAGGCACTGGTTCAGCGCCGCCACATGGAACAGCGGCGCGCTGACCAGCGTCACCTCGTCGCCGGCGACGTCCACGCCGACGAGCAGGTTGTAGCAGTTCCACACCAGGTTCCCGTGGGTGAGCATCGCGCCCTTGGGACGCCCGGTGGTGCCGGAGGTGTAGAGGATGCACGCCACGTCGTCGAGTGAGACCTCGGTGTCGATCGGGGACGGGTCGCCGCCCGCGAGCCACTCCTCGTAGGCGAGCTCGCCGGCGGCCGGTTCGCCGACCGCCACGACGGTGCCCGGCGCCTTCTTCGCCGCGCGGACGACCGGCGCGCACTCGGGGGCGTAGACGAGCACGGACGCGCCACTGTGGGCGAGCATGTAGTCGATCTCCGGCGCGGCGAGCCGGAAGTTCAGCGGGACGAAGATCGCGCCGAGCACGTGCGCGGCGAACATCGTCTCGACGAACGCGGGGTGGTTCGGGCCGAGGTAGGCGACCCGGTCGCCCTTGCCGACGCCGGCGGCGCGCAGCCGGGCGGCGAGCCGCACCGTCCGGTCGTGGACCTGCCCGTACGTCGTCGGGCGGTCCCGGAAGACGAAGGCGGTGCGGCCGGGCGACATCTCGGCCCGCCTGGCCGGCCATCCCCCGAGTCCTGCGTTCACCACGGTGTTTCACTCCTCTTGCTGAGCAGCGTGTGCGGATGGCCGGCCGTGCGGGGCCGGGCTTGTCAGGCGGTGCCGGTCAGGCGTAGTGGCGGTAGACGGCCCGGGCGACGCAGGCGGGCTTGGCCTCGCCGTCGATCTCGACGGTGAAGTCGCAGACCATCTGCACGCCGCCGCCCGGGACGTCGGTCACCTCGGCGACCTTTCCGCCGAGCCGGATCTTCGACCCCACCCGGACCGGACTCGGGAAGCGGACCTTCTCCAGACCGTAGTTGATGCTCATCTTCGTGCCCTGGATGTCGAGCAGGTCGTTGAACAGCGGGATGACCAGCGACAGCGTCAGGTAGCCGTGCGCAATGGCGGCCCCGAACGGGCCGTCCTTCGCCTTCTCCGGGTCGGTGTGGATCCACTGGTGGTCGTCGGTGGCGTCGGCGAAGGTGTTCACCCGCTCCTGGGTGATGTCGAGCCATGCACTGTGGCCGAGGTCCCGGCCCGCGAGGGCCCTGATCTCGTCGAGCCCGTTGGCGGTGATCATGCGTTCTCCTTGCCGGTGAGCCCGAGCAGCCGGGCGGCGTTGTCCTTCAGGATCTTCGGGCGGACCTCGGGCTTGATCTTCAGCTCGCCGAAGTCGGCGAGCCAGCGGTCCGGGGTGATGACGGGGTAGTCCGAGCCGAACAGCACCTTGTCCTTCAGCAGGCTGTTGGCGTAGTGGACGAGCTGCGGCGGGAAGTACTTCGGCGACCATCCCGACAGGTCGATGTACACGTACGGCTTGTGGTTGGCGACGGCGAGCGCCTCGTCCTGCCAGGGGAAGGACGGGTGCGCCAGGATGATCCGCAGCTCGGGGAAGTCGACCGCGACGTCGTCCACGAGCATCGGGTTCGCGTACTTCAGCCGGATCCCGCCGCCGCCCGGGACGCCCGCGCCGATGCCGGTCTGCCCGGTGTGGAACAGCGCCGGGACGCCCAGCTCCTCGATCGCCTCGTACAGCGGGTAGGCCATCGGGTCGTTCGGGGCGAAGCCCTGGATGCTCGGGTGGAACTTGATGCCGCGCACCCCGTACTGCTCGACGAGCCGCCGCGCCTCGCGCACGCCCGCCTTCCCCTTGTGCGGGTCGACGCTCGCGAACGGGATGAGGACGTCCGGGTGCTCGGCGCAGCCCTCGGCGACCTCCTCGTTGGCGATGCGCGGCCACCCGGTGGCGTGCTCGGCGTCGACCGTGAAGACGACGGCCGCCATGCTCCGCTCGCGGTAGTAGGCGGCCATCTCCTCGATGGTCGGCTGCCGGTGCCCGTGCGACTTGAAGTACTCCTCGGACGCGCCGAACAGCGCCGGGCTCAGCGAGCCGTGCCCGTCCTTGCTGATCTCGGCGTGGGTGTGCACGTCGATGGCGGTCAGCGCGTCGACGTCGATCGTGAGGTCGGCCATGTCAGCCCTCCGGTGCCTTCGGCGCGGGCATGCCGTAGGTCTCCGGCTCGGCGCCCACGCCCGTGCTCCACTGCTCGGCGATCGCATCCGCGCTCCAGCCTCCGTCGGCGAACGCGACCGCCTTCTCCTTCGGGTGCGCCCACAGCGCCAGCCGGTCGCCGCCGATCCCGATCGCCTGCCCGGTGACGTCCTTCGACGCATCGGAGGCCAGGAACGTGATCAGGCCGGCGACGTCCTCGACGGTGCCGAGGCCCTCGTCCTTGCGCAGCCAGTCCGGCAGCGGCTCGCCCGTGCGCTCGGACTCCTCGATGGCCGGGCCGAACGCGGGGATCGTCTTGGTCATCTCGGTCGCCGCGACCGGCACGACCGCGTTCACGGTGATACCCGCCCTGGCCAGTTCCATCGCCCAGGTCCGGGCCATCGCGGCGATGCCGGCCTTGGCCGCCGCGTAGTTGGTCTGGCCGAAGTTGCCGCGCTGGCCGGCCGGGGACGAGATCAGGATGAGCCGCCCGCCGGTGCCCTGCTCGCGCATCCGCGCCGCCGCCGCGCGGGCGCAGGTGAACGTGCCGCGCAGGTGGACGCGGACGACGTCGTCGAAGTCCTCGTCGGTCATCTTCCACAGCACCCGGTCGCGCAGGATGCCCGCATTGGTGACCAGCACGTCGAGGCGGCCGAACTCGCGGACTGCCGTGCCGACCAGCTCGTCGGCGGTCTCGGTGCCGCCGACCGCCGCGACGACCCCGGTCGCGGTGCCGCCCGCCGCGGTGATCTTCCCGACCGCCGCGTCGACCGCGTCCCGGTCCACGTCGTTGACCACCACCGACGCGCCTGCGGCCGCCAGGGCCTCGGCGTAGGCGAGGCCGAGGCCGCGCCCGCTCCCGGTGACGACGACGACCTTTCCGTCCAGTTCCATGGCTCCCCACAATCGACAGGAATCCTGTTGATAGCCAGTGTTCACATTCAACAGGTTTCCTGTCAATGCCCTACCCTGGACGCGTGCACACGACCGGGGAGAGCCGATGACCGACAGCCCGCCGCCGCAGGCCGACGGCAAGGCGCCGCCGTCGCTGCTCTACCTGGTCAAGCGGCTGGAGCTGCTCGTCCGGTCGCGGCTGGAGGAACTGGTCAAGCCGGCCGGCATCACCGCGCTGCAGTACACGGCGCTCACCGTCCTCGAACGGCACGACGGCCTGTCGGCCGCCCAGCTCGCCCGCGACTCGTTCGTCACCGCCCAGTCGATGGCCGACATGGTCCGCGCCCTGGAGACGCGCGGCCTCG
Source organism: Actinomadura physcomitrii (assembly GCF_008923205.2). Taxonomy (GTDB): domain Bacteria; phylum Actinomycetota; class Actinomycetes; order Streptosporangiales; family Streptosporangiaceae; genus Spirillospora; species Spirillospora physcomitrii. The sequence continues at coordinate 41,261 of NZ_WBMS02000024.1, forward strand.
TCCGCCGCGAGCGCAACCCCGCCAACCGCCGCGAGCTGCTCATCCTGCTCACCGCCGCCGGCCGCGAGCTGCTGGACGACCTCGCCGGGCCGGTCGGCGAGCTCGAGGACCGGATGATCCGCGAACTGCCCGCGCGGCAGGTCGGCGAGTTCCGCCGCACCCTCACCGACACCTGGCGCGCCCTCTCCTGAAGCCGAGCGTCCCGGCGCGTCAGAAGTCGCGGGTGGGGAGGACGCCTTCGAGCGGGGCCGGGACGGGCAGGTCCTCCCCCAGCGCGACCGAGGCGCTGTGGGTGTAGTCGTCGCCGCGCGGCTCGGAGAAGATCGTCGCCTTGCCGTCCAGGCGGTCGATCAGCAGGTACAGCGGGATGTCGGCGGCGGCGTACCCGCGGCGCTTGGGGCCGCGGTCGCGCTCGGCGCTCTTGCGGTCCCGCCGTCCGCCGGAGGTCACCTCCAGGACCATGACGACGCCGTCCGGCTTGCTGTGCCACTCCCGGCCGGCGAAGGCCCCCTTGGGAGCGGCGATCCCGTCGGGGACGTATTCGCCTTCGGGGCTGATGAGCGTCAGGTTGCGGTGCAGGCGCAGGCCGTGGACGTCGCGCACCCAGTCGTCGACGGCCACGACGACGGTCTCGTGCCGGCCGTCGGGCGGGGGTGACACGACGATCTCTTCACCGACGAGTTCCGCGCGGAACCCCGGCGTCACGTCGAGCGCGGCGAACGCCTCGCGCAGGTCGTCACGCACGAACGGCGGCTCGTCGGGCATCGCCGTCATCGGGCTTCTCCTGGTCCTCTCGAGGGTTCTGGCGCCGTGGTCCTCAACCTAGCGCCGCGCTCCGATGCCGGTGGGCTACATGAAGTTGCGGGTGTGGAGGGCGGAGAGGGCGGCGGCCTCGTCGTCGGGGAAGCCCAGGTGGACGAGGCGGCGGCGGCGTCCCTCGTCCATCTCGCGGCGCAGGTCAAGGACCGCGGCGTGGCCGCGGCGGATCGCCTGCGGGGACCACTCGCCGGCGGCGAGGAGGATCAGCGCGTCGAAGACGTCCTGGTTGAGGCCGGCGGACGCGGCGAGGGCGTCGTGGCGGCGCTCGACCGCGGCGCGCAGCCGCGACCGCAGGTGCGGGTCGGTCTCGGAGCGGTGGCGCAGGTGCGCGACGCCGAACGCGACGTGCCGCGCCTCGTCCTGCCGGGCGAGGCGGACGGCCCGCCGCGTCACGGGGTCGGGGGCGTGCCGGTCGAGGAAGGCGAGCAGGTTGAGGAAGGTCCCTTCGCCGAGCACCGACAGCAGGAAGGACGCGAGGGAGAAGTCGGGTTCGGTGAGCAGGGTGGTGAGGGACTCGCGGCCCCCGGCGGCGGACGTGCCGAGCGGCCCGCCGGTGAGCGCGGCGCGGCGGGCGAACACCTCGACGTGCCGGGCCTCGTCGGCCGCCTGGACCGCGAGGAGCTGCGCGACCTCGCGGAAGTGCGGGTGGACGCGGGCGAGCAGCCGGGCCGGGACGACCAGCGCCGCCTGCTCGTTCTCGACCAGGTACGTCATGATCTGGACGACGGCCCGCTCGATGTCGGGCGGGAGGGCGAACTCGGCGTCCCACGGTATGGCGGTCGCCGGGTCCCACTGCGCGGACGCGGCGTGCGCGTAGAGGGCGGGGGCGATCTCGGCCCAGACCAGGTCGCGGTCGGCGAGGTCGAACGCCGGCTCCGGCCCGCCGGGTTCGACGAGCGCGCCGCGGGCGGCCAGGCCCCAGTGTGCGGGCGCCTTCGCGGCGACGCCGCCGGGGTCGCCCGCCCGCTCCGCGCGCGACCAGCGGTCGGCGCCTCCCGGGACGATCCAGGCGAGCACCGGCCCGCCGGCCGGGACGATGGTGTGGCCGCGCGGGCGGCACCATGCGCGCAGGTGCGGGTCGAGCAGCGGGTCGCGGCCCCGGACGCCGAGCCGGGCGCCCGGCGCGAGGTCGCCGAGCGCCCGCTGCACGAGCAGGTGCGCGCCGGTCTCGAAGCCGAGATCGTCGAGGTCGAGGACGGGGTCGGTCAAGGCCGGTAGCCGGGCGCGGTGACCGCGCCGGCCGGGTCGTAGAACCCCTCGTCGTCGACGGCCCGCTCGAGGAGCGCGTAGCCGCTCGTCCGGGCGGGGCGCCAGGCGGTGAGCCCTTCGAGGTCGAACAGCGTCCGGACATCCGGGTCGGCCGCGTCCATCGACAGCAGCAGGTCCCGGAACCGGTCGGTCTCGGGCGTGGCGCGGGCAGCGGTCATGGTGCAGTGGTCGTAGGGACGGGTCCGGCCGATCACGCGCGTGCCGCCCGGCGGCAGCGTGCCCTCGCGGACGAACAGCAGGTGGTCGGCGTCGATCATGCAGGCGGCGGCGACGTCGCCGGACATCATCGCGCGGGCGGCGTCGCGCTCGCCGCCGATGTGGTCGCCGTGCAGCCCGACGCCGACGTCGAAGCGCCGGACCGCGACCTCCTCCCCCGGCCGGAGCCCGCGCTCGCGCAGCAGCGCGGACGGGATCAGCGTGGCCTGCGGCGAGTCGACCGCGCCGGTCCCGACCGTCTCGCCCTTGAGGTCGGCCACGTCCTTGTACGGGGAGTCCTCCCGGACGACGATCACCGAGGTCAGGTCCTGGTCGGTGTCCCGCATGACGAGCGGTTCGAGCCGTCCGCCGGCGAGGCGCCGGGCGCGGATCCACGCCAGCGGCGAGTTCCACGCGGCGTCGATGCGGCCGGCGGCGAGGTCGTCGACCTGCCGCTCGTAGTTCGAGTAGAGGACGAAGTCGAAGTCGAAGCCCTGCCGGGCGAACCAGGCGCGGAACCCGGCCCAGATCGTCACGACCTTGGGGTCGTAGGCGACGGCGCCCATCACCAGCGTCATCAGGAACCCCTAGAAGAGCGGCATGCCGAGGCTCGCCCGGCCGACGAAGTCGTGCAGCGCCTGCGTGGTCGGCGCCATGACCCGAGCCGCGAGCGCGTCGCGGAACAGCCGCTCGACGCCGAACTCCCGGCGGAACGCGGCGCCGCCGCACAGCCGCATCGCCGCGTCCGCTACGTCGGACGCGGCCTCGGCGGCGACGGCCTTCACCTCCAGGACCCGCAGCGTCGCGTCCTCGCGCCCTTCGGCGAGCGCGGCGAGCGCGTCGCGCAGGAACGCGCGGACCTGGTCGGTGCGGATCCGCAGCCCGGCGAACTGCGTGCGCTGCATCGGCTGGTCGGCGAGGGTCTGCCCGAGATGCTCCAGCCTGGTGCGGGTCAGGTGCTCGGCGGCCTTGGCGGTGAGCGCCTCCATGAGACCGAGCGAGAACGCCGCGCTGAGGATCAGGAAGTGCGGCAGCGCCGTCGCGAGCGCGATGTCCAGGCCCTCCCCGTCCGGCCCGAGCATCGACTCCCGGTCGATGAGGACGCCGTCGGCCCGCACCGGGCTGGACGCGTTGCCGCGCAGCCCGAGCCCGTCGAACGGGCCGCGGACGGTCAGGCCCTGCCGGTCGCGCGGCACAAGCCACAGCGTCATCGGCCCGTCCGCCGCGAGAGGGCGGCTCGACCAGACGTAGCTGTCCGCCTCGCCCGCCGCGGTGACCCAGCTCTTGTCCGCCTCGAGCAGCACCCGCCCGTCGCCGCCGGACGCGGCCGTGCCGAGCGGCGCCCAGAAGTGGCTGCGCGATCCCGCCTCGGAGAACGCGAGCGTGCTGAGGTGCGCGTCCCCGGCGATCGCCTCGCGGACGTCCTTGGGCCCGTGCGCCTCGATCAGCGCCGTGGCGGCGTAGTGCATGAGCAGCACCATCGCGGTGGACCCGCAGGAGCCCGCGAGCCGCTCGACGACGTGCGCGGCGGCGCCGAGCCCTTCCCCGCGCCCGCCCGCGTCCTCGGCGCTGATGAGGCCGAGCAGGCCGGCGCGGGCCAACGCGTCGATGTTCGCGCGCGGGAACGCCCCGCCGCGGTCCACGTCGCCGGCCCGCGGGCCGGTGGATTCCTCGATGACGTCCTGAATGGCGCGCGCGTAGTCGTAGGACACCCTGTCCGCTCCCTTTTCGCGGTGAATTCCCGGAGCGTCGGCGTATTGGCCGGAACCGCCGACGCGGCGATGCCGGCTATTCGAAGTCGTCGGGGCTGAGGTCCTCGAGCGCGCCGCCCCGCCCTTCGGGGGACGTCGGCGAGAACCCCTCGCTCTCGTCCGGGCGCTCGCGGCGCCGGGCCTCGTCCTCCCCCGCCTCCGCGCGGGAGCCTTCCGGCTCCTCGTCCCGGGCACCGCCGTCCGCCGTCGGCTCGCTCATCGTCCCCCCGAATTCCGCAGGTCAGACCCTTCCCTTACCCGTGGCGCGCGTCACGGATTCGGTGCCGATTCCCCGGGGTAGACAAAATGCGGCCGCCTTGGCCACCGGTTGGTTAAAGCGAGGCTCAGGAGTTCGTTGTGCTCATCGTCACGGGAACGGCCGCCAGCGCGATCCGCCATCTGTCCGCCCGGCCGGGCGCCGGAATGCGCATCGCGCCGCTCGATGACACCGCCTCCCTCCTCGCCGTGACGCCGGCGGAGCGGCCCGCGTCCACCGACGAGGTCGTCGAGGCGGAGGGCGCCCGCCTGTTCCTGGACTCCGCCGCCGCCGCGTTCCTGCACGACAAGGTCCTCGACGTCCGCCTCGACGACGAAGGGGCCGTGTCGTTCCTCATCACCGCCCCGACCCGCTGAGGAGGGCTCAGCGCCACCAGTCGTCGAGCGGGGTGGCGGGGACGGTCCGCTTGTGCCGGGTCGCGAGGTAGACCGATTCGACCTTCTCCGCGACCTCCGGCGGGACGTCGGCGCCCTCCAGGTAGCCGTCGATCTCGCTGTACTTCAGGCCGAGCGCCTCCTCGTCGGGCAGCGCGGGCCGGTCGTCCTCCAGGTCGGCGGTCGGCACCTTCTCGCAGACGCCCGGCGGCGCGCCCAGTTCGCGCAGCAGCGCCGCGCCCTGCCGCTTCGTCAGCCCGGTCAGCGGGCTGACGTCGACGCCGCCGTCGCCGTACTTGGTGAAGAACCCGGTGACCGCCTCGGCGGCGTGGTCGGTGCCGACGACGAGCAGCCCCAGCTGCCCGGCGATCGCGTACTGGATCACCATGCGCTCGCGGGCCTTGATGTTGCCGCGTACGAAGTCCCGCAGCCGGGGCTCGCCGTCCAGCAGCTCCCGCAGCCCCTCCGGCGATTATCTGCTCCCGCAGGTTCGTCACCGCCATCACCCTATCCGAAACCCGCCTATTGTCCAAATAACCCGTAATGCGACTTTTGCGGGCCGGTCTTGACCGAATCGATACACCGGACGGTGCACCGCGCCCCGCAGCGCCGCGTCCCACTGATGACCGACCACGATGACGATGAGACGGGGACGATGCCCGGAATCGCGATAACAGAAATAAACGAGCAATACGCCGACGCCGCCCGGACCGACGAGATATGCCGCCGACTCCGGCGGGAATTCACCGAAAGAGGCGTTCCGCTCGTACCGCTCACGGCGAGTCCCCCGCCCGGCGCGAAGTCGGGCGGGGCGGCCGCGATCGACACGATCGCGGCCGTGCTCGCCTCGAGCCCGGTGGTCGCCGCCTTCGCCGAGGGGGTGTTCACCTGGCTCGCCGCACGCGAGGGCCGGACCATCAAGATCACCGTGGCCGGCCGCAGCGTCGAACTCTCCCACCCGACACGCGAAGAGGAACAGCGGCTGATCGAATGGCTGACGAGCGACCCCGGCACCGGCCCCGACGAGCACTCCTGATCACCGCCGACCGGTACACCGACCCGAAACTGCACGGGCTGCGGTCGCCCGCCCAGGACGCGGCGAGCCTTTCCGCGGTTCTTTCCGATCCCGCCATCGGCGATTTCGCCGTTACCACGATGACCAACCGGCCCGCGCACGAGATCCTGGGCGCGTTGGAGGACCATTTCGCCGACGCGCGGTCCACCGATGTCCTCCTCGTCCATTTCTCGTGCCACGGCTGGAAGGACGAAAGCGGCCGGCTCTTCTTCGCCACGACCACCACGAGACTGGACCGGCCGAACTCCACCGCCGTCTCCGCCGCCTATCTCAGCGAGCAGATCGCGCAGTGCCCGTCGCGGAACATCGTGGTGCTGCTCGACTGCTGCTACAGCGGGGCGTTCAGCCGCGGCCTGCTGCACCGGGGCGGCGGGAGCGTGGACGTTGCCGGAGGCCTCGGCGGCTCCGGTCGCGCGGTCATCTGCTCCTCGTCCGCGCTGGAGTACTCGTTCGAGGTGACGGACGGGCGCCTGTCACAGGTCCCCGCGGCCTCGGACGCGGCGCCGTCGTCCATCTTCACCGGCGCCGTCGTCCACGGGCTGCGGACGGGCGACGCCGACCTGAACGGCGACGGCCTCGTCTCCATCGACGAGCTCTACGAGTACGCCTACGAGGCGACCGTGGCGGCCACACCGCACCAGAAACCGACCAAGTACCTGGACGTGCAGGGCGAGCTGATGATCGCCCGGAGCGCGCGCGGGCCGCGGCCGGCGAGCCTGCCGCCGGACCTGCTGGCGGCGGCCACGAGCCCGCTGGCGGACGTGCGGGGCGGTGCCGTCGAAGCGCTGCGGCGGCTCGCACTGGCCGGTGACGCCTTGGGGCGGACCGCCTACGAGCGGCTCGCCGCGATGACCGACGACGACAGCCGCGACGTCTCGTCCCGCGCGCGGGCGGCGCTCCTGGACGTCGGCCTGCGCCACGGCGAGAGCGCCGGACCGCGACCGGCGGGCACCGCACCCGGCGGCGCGGCCCCGGCGTCGGGCGCGTGGCCGCGCTTCGCACCGGCGCCGCATGCCGTCCCGTCCCCGGTGGTGGCGCCGCCGCCTTGCGGCCCGGCGCCGGGCCCCGGTGCCGGCGACCGTCCTCCGCGGCTCGGCCTCTTCGCGGCCTGCTACTTCATGCCGTTCTTCAGCAGCCTGTTCCTGCTGCTCGTCCGCGACAGGGAGGCGCGGTACCACGCCTGGCACTGCGCGCTCATCGACGCCCTCGACGCGGTGTTCATGATCGTCGGCATGATCGCCGGCGCCGTCTACTCGGGCGTCCGCTACGGCAGTGATCCCATCCCGCAAGGCGATCCCGGACTGAACGGGTTCGTCGCGGCGTTTCTGCTCCTGCCGCTCGTTCTGCGCCTCTTCTGCCTGGCATCGCTCGCGCGCCGGCGAAGGCCGCGGATCGCGGGGCTTGGCCGCCTCGCCGAGAGCTTCGCCTACCGGGGACGGTTCCGTCAGGTGGGAGCGTAGCCGTCGGCCTGGAGCGCCAACAGGCGGGCGTGCTCCCATCCGGCGAGATGGCCGGCCGATGGCAGCCTGCGCGAGGTCCGCTCACGTCCGCGGCAGGGCGACGGTGCGTCCGACCGCGGCGGTGCCGCCGACACGGACCGCCGGCCCCACCGCGTCCTGCCGGGCGGTGGCAGTGATGGTGGACGGGGCGCCGAGCGCGTCGCCCATGTCGACGGCGATCTCGGTGACGCCGTGTCCGGCCAGATGGGCGGCGAGGCAAGCGGTGCTGTTGGCGTTCGCGATGTCCTCGGGAACGCCGATCGACGGGGCGAACAGGCGGGCGGCGAGGTGCCCCTCGCCGGTCGGCGGGGTGTGGACGTAGGCGCCGAGGAGCCCGAGTTCGTCGCATGCCGCGCGGAGCCGGTCGAAGTCAGGGACGAGGGCGTCCAAGGCCGGTCGGGCAGCGATCGGGACGAGCAGCCGGGGCCGTCCGGCCGACGCGACGCGGGCGCCGGGGGCCGGCGTCTCGTGGCCGAGGCCGAGAGCGGGCAGGACGAGTCCGATTTCGCGGGCGGTCGGTCGGCGCAGGTCGACGGGTTCCTCTTCCTGACGGTGCGCGTTTCACTCAACAATGACGTTGCGTAGTGGAGTGCGGGCGCAGCGCAGCGGACCGCCGGGAGATGGGAGAGCGGGATGGGCAGGCACGATGGCAAGCCGCAGCCGAGCAAGCCGGTGAAACCGGTCGAGCCGAACCCGGACAGTCAGCCCAAGGGCGATGGGAAGAGGGAAAAGTGATCTTTCCGGTCCGGAGGAGGTCGCCGGGCGTATCGACGCGCTCGCCGACGAGCTGGCCGGCTCGGGGGACCTGACCGACCCGGCCTGGCGGACGGCGATGCACGCGGTGCCGCGGCACCTGTTCGTCCCGCCGGTGGCGTGGGCGTGGCACGACGGCCTGCAGCACCGGATCGACGCCGGCGCCGATCCCGCCGCGTGGTGGGACGCCGCGTACGCGAACCAGCCGATCATCACCCAGTACGACGACGGCGACACCGCGCTGGAGGTGGGCGGCGGGAAGTGCACGTCGTCGCTGTCGGCGCCCGATGTGGTGCTCCGGTTCCTGGAACTGCTCCGGTTGGAGGGGCGGCCGCGGGTCCTGGAGATCGGCACGGGGACGGGCTGGACGGCCGGTCTGCTGAGCAGCCGGGTCGGCGCGGACAACGTCACGTCGGTGGAGGTGGACGGGCGGGTCGCGAAGCAGGCGGCGGCGAACCTGGAGGCGGCGGGGCTGCAGCCGGTGCTGGTCGTGGGCGACGGCGCCGACGGCCATCCGGGCGGGGCGCCCCACGACGCCGTGCACGTGACATGCGGGGTCACCACGGTGCCGTACGCGTGGGTGCGGCAGACCCGTCCGGGCGGTGTGATCGTGTTCCCGTGGATGCCGGAGTACGGGCCGGGCCGCCGGGTGCGGCTCGTCGTGGACGCGGACGGCCGCGCGTCCGGAACCTTCCACGGCAGGGCGGCCTACATGATGCTGCGGTCGCAGCGGACGGGCTTCCCCGACTTCACCGCCGAGGGCGACTCGTGGGACGAGTCGGTGACGTCGGCCGACGTGCGGCGGATCCTCTGGGACACGCCCGGTCCCGCCACCGCGATCACCGGGTGCGTGCCCGACCTGATGGCGACCGACAGCGTGGACGGCGGCGACGGGTCGGTCACGATGTGGATCGCGGACACCGGGCATTCCAGCCAGGCGATCGTGGACGCGCCTTGGGGCATGGACGGCGCGCACGTCCGGCAGCGGGGTCCGCGCCGGCTCTGGGACGAGTTCGAGGCGGCCTACCGGGCCTGGCTCGAACGGGGGTCGCCCGCCCCTGACCGGTTCGGGATGACCGTCGGCCCGGACGGGCAGTACCTGTGGCTCGACGCCCCTCGTTGACTTGCGGCGAGTCGTCGTTATGGGACGGCCCCAAACCACGACACCCCGCACCGCAACGGAGGGGGGGGGTGCGGA
>NZ_WBMS02000024.1:50480-138902 GCF_008923205.2 Actinomadura physcomitrii
CGCGCCCCCCCCCCCGGGGGGGGGGGGCGGGGGGCGCCCCCCCCCCCCCCCCCCCCCCCCCCCCCGCAACTCAACGAAGGGGTGGGATGCGGAAAGCCCCGGCCCGCCGACGTGGACGGACCGGGGCCTCCGGGTGAGCTGGGTCAGGTCAGGTCGAGATGGCCGCCCTTGGCGCGGGCCGCGAACGCGGACCAGGCGGACGCTCCGAAGACGAGCATCGGCCCGTCCGGGTCCTTCGAGTCCCGCACCGCCACCGCCGACGCCAGATCGGCCACCTCGACGCACTGACCACCAGTGTTAGTACTCCGACTGCTCTTCCGCCACTCTGCTTCCGACACCGGAACCATGGACGCCACCTCCACGCATTGGCCGCCCGTGTTGTCACTGTGGCTGCTCTTACGCCAGCGCAACAGCACCGGCGCGACTTCGACGCACGCCCCACCAGTGTCAGTGCTGTGAGTGCTCTTTCGCCACCCTGTCGCTGGGGCTTGGTGCGTCATAGGCTCTCCAAGATTGCTCGGAGTAGACCCAGGGAGTCGTCGGCGGACATCGCCGCACCCCTGATCAAATCGAACTGTATCCCATAGGTTCGGACGGCGTCGACATGGTCGATGAGCTGTGCACCCAAGTAGCCATCGACATACGCCACGCCTGATTCGTCAGCAAATTCCATGATCGTGAACGAGCCGGGAAGGCCAGCGTAAGCCCCCCTGCCGGTCGGGACGATCTGCACGGTGATGTTGTGCATCACGGACACCTCTATCAGCCGACGAATCTGCTCCTGCATCACCTCGGCGTTTCCTATCGGGCGCCGTATGGCGGCTTCATCGAAGACGGCCACTATGTAGGGCGGCCTCTCCCGCACGAGAAGTTCCTGCCGCTCCATTCGTGTCATTACGAGCTGCTCGGCATCCTGCTGCCCTCTCCCCTCCTTGAGCACCTCGCAGGCGTACTCGGGGGTCTGGAAGAGACCGGTGATGACCATCGTCTCGAAGATGTGCATCACCTCTGCCTCGCGCTCCCGTTCGATGAAGTCGGGGAAGCCGGGTGGGAGGACGGCGAGGCGACCGAAGCGCTGCATCCATTCCCAGATGCGGTGGAATGTCCCGTTGGTGGCGAAGCATGTGTCGCAGTCGTTGGCGAAGTCTTCGGAGGGTCCGTTTTGGCCGGACTCGACCTGGCCGATCCGTTGCGGGGTGTATCCCAGCTTTTCGGCGAGTTGCGGGCGGGACAGCCCGGCGACTTCCCGATAGGCGCGCAGCTCGGTGCCGAAGTATTCGGTCGGGGACGAGGGCACACCGGGGTCGCGCGGACGGCGAGGCATGGCAGACTCCAAGATCCGAAAAGGCGGCGATTTTCCTACCGGCCGCCGGGGGTTTTCTGGCGTTGGGCTTCTCGCTCTTCCAGACCATAACCCGATTACCGCAAGATGGGGAGTGGTTACGGAGAGAAATCAGAGAAGAAAGTCGAACGATCATGGAAACGCCTGTCGACCCCGCCGACCAGGCCTTGGCCGAGCTACGCGCGGACTATCAAGGGCACCGCATCTGGCGTGCGACACGCCATGACGGCCTACTAGGCGACTGGGTCGCGACACTGCATGACCCTACGGCCGGCGTATACCCGACCGTTGTGCGCACTAGCGCGGAGGACCTTCGTAAGGCGTTGGACATAGAACGCGCTAAGGCAGCCAGCAAAACGACGTCCGAGCCCAACGGTTGGGCACAGTGGTAATGACACCGGATGAAATCACGGACGCGCTTGACCGTCTCGCTAAGGAACTCGTCCGCGAAGGATGGACGGTCGTACCCATCTACAAGGGGCAGAGGCCGGTCCTGCACGTCTACGACCGCGACGTACCGCACCTCGGGGAGGGCATCATGCTCGTGCCGGGAACCGAGGCGGGCACATGGTGGTACCGGTCCAGCATGGGCGAGAACCTGGCGCCGCACACGAAGCCGTTTCAGGCAGCGGAGAGGATCGCCCGCATTCACACCCCGTACGTGGCCGCGATCCAGGCCGCCCGATCGCGCCACCGGCAGATCGCTCAGGCCCCGAAGACGAGCTTCCATCCGCCGATTCGACCCGAGCACGCGACGATCATCACCGACCTGCAACGACGCTTCCCGGATGTCGTCTGCTGGTGGGGTGCCTACACCGGTGAGTGGTGGGCGCTCATCCCAGGCGGCACCCGCTGGCGCCTGGCCAACGCATCCGACCCCGGCGACCTCGTACAGATCATTGCCACGGCATCCTGAGCGGGTGGAGGTGCGCATGGACGAGGACCACATCAGTTTCCTGGGCTACGAGTTTCGCGGTGCGTCCGTGCACCCCAGGGGGAAGGTCACGCCCGCTCGGATCCGTGATGCCGACTGGACGGCCATCGTGCCCGAGATCCGGACCGTCCTCGGCGAGACGCTGTTCGTGCCCCGCGAACGGAAGTCCGATCTCGAGGCGTTCTGCCGCCGCCATGGGATCGAGCGAGTGGCCCGGCCGGACGTCTGGGAGGACCTGCTCGAACCGTTCCTCGACACTCGGATCGCCCCCGACCAGGAATCGGCGACCCTCGACCGGCTGCGCGATGCCGGGTTCGCTGCTCACGAGGTCTCGGCGATCCGGCGGCGCCTCACTCCGCTCATGCTCGCCTACAACTTCGACGCCATGGTCTGGGCGTGGGCTTACCTCGGCCTCTTCGATCTCCTCCACGCCGCCAACGCCCCTGTCGTCGACCCCGGTCTGCAGGCCGACCTCGGTGAACCCGCCGCGTTCTACGCGTGGGCGATGGCGATCGCCGACCGGCACCGCTGAGGGCGCCCGTCCTTGCCGCGTGATCGCACGAAGCGATACTTGTCTTCGTGTGACTGCTGGGAAAGGCGGGACCGTTGCGGCGAGCGTTGTCGGTGGGCTTCGCACCGCACGCGGTCCTCCTGACCTGGCTCTGCGCGCTGCTGCGGGCGCACGCCTTTTCCGGACGCGGCCAATGGGTTGAGATCGTCCCGCAGACCCTGGCCGGTACCGCGACCTCCGTGCTCGTCATCGGCGCGGGCGCCGCCGTCCTCGGCCTGGTACTGCACCCGTTCCAGATCCGGGCGGTTCGCCTGTTCGAGGGCTATTGGGACCGCTGGACTCTCACCGCGCGTCTGGCGGACGTCCTCATCGGGCACCAGCGGCGCAGATGGCGGGCGATCGACGCCAGGGCCCGCGGAACGGGCCGACGTCGGCCGCGCCGCGACAGCGGCTCCCCGATGGGGGACGGTTCCGCGCGAGAGCGCGTCCGCGCCAATGCGGAACACCGCCTCGCCGCCCTCCCGCCCCTCGACGTCCTGCTCCCGACCGCTCTCGGCAACGCGCTACGTGCGGGCGAACTCCGTGCCGGCGAGCGGTACGGACTCGCGACGCTCGCGTCGTGGCCGCGCATCTACCCGCAGTTGTCCCGCCCTCTGGCTTCGGCGGTGGGATCTGCGCGCGACACGCTCGACACCTCCGTCAACCTCTCTTACAGCTTCCTGGCGTGCGCGCTCGTCTCGGCCGCCGCCGTGTATGACGAGCCCGGCATGTGGTGGCTGCCGGCCGCCTCACTCGGTGCCGCGGCGCTGTCCTACAAGGGAGCGGTGACGGCCGCTCAGGGCTATGCGCACCTCATGCATATCGTCTACGACCTGCTCGCCGGGCTCCTCGCGGCGTTCGGGCTCTGGCGTATCCGGCACCGGGTGAGCTGACGGTCAGACGAGGCTCGGGCGGGGCGCGCGCAGGCGGCCTTGCGCGTAGTCCTCGACGAGGTGACGGACGGTCTCCATGGCGTCCTGCTTGTTGGTCCCGATGAAGCCGGTCGGGCCGCGCTTGATCCAGCCGGTGGCGTAGACGCCGGGCAGGACGGCGCCGCCCGGCTCGGTCAGGACCCGGCCGCCGGCGTTGGGGATGACCGCGCGGGCCTGGTCGAACGGGACGCCGGGGACGGCGGTCCCCCGGTAGCCGATCGAGCTGAGCACCAGCCCGGCGTCGAGCGTCTCGCGCTCGCCCGTCGGCTCGACCCGATCACTCGAACCGGCGGCGTAGGCGTTCCGGACGAGTTCGACGCCCTGGACGCGGTCGTCGCCGAGGATGGCGAGGGGTGACGCCAGGTACCGCAAGACGATCCGTTTCCCGTTCCCCGCCGCGGGCCGTTCCGCCAGCTCGCGGAGCAGCTCGGTCTTCCGCGCGGCGGCGTGGTCGAGGCCGCTGGTGTCGAGGTCCAGGTCGGCGGAGTCGAGCACCAGGTCGATGCCCGGCACCTGCATGAGGCCGACCAGCTCCGGCAGCGTGAAGGCCGAGTGCGCGACGCCGCGGCGGGCGACGATGACGACCTCCTCGACGCGGCTGCCGCGCAGCGCGTCCAGGGCGCGGGGGGCGATGCTCGTGCCGGCCAGGCGCTCGGGGTCGGCGGTCAGCATGCGGGCGACGTCGAGCGCGACGTTGCCGTTGCCGACGATGACGGCGCGCTCGTGCGACAGGTCGAAGCGGCGGCCGGCGTGGTCGGGGTGGCCGTTGTACCAGGCGACGAACTCGGTGGCGGTCGCCGTGCCCGGCAGGTCGCGGCCGGGGACGTCCAGGCGCCGGTCGGCGGACGCGCCCACCGCGTAGACCACCGCGTGGTGCCGGTCGAGGAGCTCTTCGTGCGTCACGTCGCGCCCGACCTGCACGCCGTGCACGATCCGGATCCCGTCCTGCGCCGCGATCCGGTCGAACAGGTCGCTGACCTGGCGGGTCTTCACGTGGTCGGGGGCGACGCCGGTGCGCGCCAGCCCGTACGGGACGGGCAGCCGCTCGTACATCGTGACGCGGGCGCCGGGGACGGTGAGCAGCTCGTCCGCCGCGTACATCGCGGCCGGTCCGGTCCCGACGATCGCGACGTCGAGCGGCTCGCGTCCCGCGGGCACGGTGAGCGGCGGGGTGTGCGGCGCCAGCAGCGGCCGGACCCGTCCGTCCCGGTAGAACGCCGCGTTGATCGGCACGAACGGCTCCTGCGACTCCGGCAGCCGGTCGTGCGGGACGATCGCGTCGACCGGGCACGCGGTGACGCAGGCGCCGCAGTCGACGCAGGCGACCGGGTCGATGTAGAGCATGTCGGACGTGTCGAAGTCCGGTTCGTCCGGAGTGGGATGGATGCAGTTCACCGGGCAGGCGTAGACGCAGGACGCGTCGCCGCAGCAGGACTGCGTGACCACGTGGGGCATGGCGGGGGTGGTTCCTAACCGAGTCAGGCGGCGTGTGCTTGGCGGTGCGGCTCGCCGCGGTACCGGGACGGCCTGCCGTCGATGTGGCACAGCTCCCAGACCTTGCGGGAGGCGGGGTTCATGAGGCCGAGCTCCTCGGCGAGCATCCGCACGTCGCCGAAGTAGCCGCGCAGGATCGCCCTGGACTCCTCGCGCTGCCAGAACGCCTCGCGCATCACCTTGCGCGGGATCTCGAACTCCTTGGCGAACTGCCGCGGCGGCGCCATGATCGCGCCGGCCAGCCAGCGCATGATCAGCGGGAAGGCGACCGAGGTGACGCCCTTGCCGGCCTTGCCCTGCCGGGCCACGCGCTCGTTGAGGAAGCGGTGCGCGAACGAGATGTGCCGCGCCTCCTCGGCGATGTGGATCTCCATGGTGCGCAGCAGCGCGGGCGGGCGCGCGGCGCCGTCCCGGATGACGTCCTTCTGGAAGTGGTCGATGGGCTCCTCGCCCGCCAGGATGCCGATGAAGAAGATGACCGGGGCGTAGGCGGCGAGGTGCCAGAGCGAGGACGTCGCCCGGTAGGGCGCCTTCATGCCGGGCACGTCCACGCCGGTGCGGTTGACCAGCTCCTGGAACATCTGGATGTGGTTGCACTCCTCCGTCATCTCGTGGAGGCAGTACCGGAACTCCGGGGAGCCGTTGGGCAGCTTCATCGCGTACTGCATCATCCCGCGGATGAGGACGCTCTCGAAGCTCAGCCCGACCTTCTGCATGTTGGCGCTGCGCCACAGCCCGATCGCGATCTTCTTCTCGTCCGGCTGCGCCTGGTACCAGGGGTGCGCACCGAGCGGGTCGCAGTCGGGCAGGATCCACCGCGGGTCGGACCGGTCGATGGCGAAGTCCGGGGAGTCCCAGTCGATGTCCAGGTAGGGGTCGAACCGGCGGTGGACGGACCCGTTGGAGAGGGTCCGCAGGAACTCGCGGTACTCGGTCACCTGTGCCATCGGGGACCTCCTAGATCGTTTACACTTCCTATGGGAACTGTAAACAGTGGCCGCTCACCGGGTCAATGGGGGCGCGGTGTGGGCCCGGCCATAGACCCGGGAGACCGGCCATAAAATGGGGCCCATGCCGAGGCACGACGGGGACATGCACGCCCGCATCCTCGACGCCGCCGCCGCGTGCCTGACCGAGGGCGGGTTCACCTCCAACCGGATGCTGTCGGCGATCGCGCGCCGCGCCGGGGTGTCGCGACCGACGCTGTACAAGTACGGCGGCACCCTCGACGAGATCAAGGAAGCGCTGATCGAGCGCGAGCTCACCGCCTACCTCGCCGAGGCCGTGCCGCTCATCGACGCCGCGCGCTGGGACGCCGACTACGTCGCCGACCTGCTCGCCTTCCTCATCGGCCGGGCCCGCGCGCACCCGCTGCTGTCGGCGGCCGTCCGGGACGTCCCCGACATGGTGCTGCCGTGGTTCACCGTCCGCGCCGACATCACCGTCGCGCGGGTCACCGCCCTCGCCGCGCCGGTCGTCCAGGACAAGATCGACCGGGGCGAGCTGCCGCCGGTGGACGTGCCGGTCCTCATCGACGTGCTGACCCGCGTCGTGCTGTCGCTGGTCTTCGTCAACAGCGCGGGCGTCGACGCCGACGACCCCGACGACCTGCGGCGCTACCTGCGCGCCGTCACCGGGTTCGTCACGCTGCTGCCCGGGCGCGGCGAGGGCGCCGCCCCGGCGGCGTCGGCCGGCTGACCGGAGTCCGTCGGCCACGCCGGGCCCGCCGGGCCGGCCATGTCGAGCGGCTGCGCGTCGATCACGGGCTGCGCGGCGGCGGCGACGGCGGTGGCCGCGCGGACGAACGCGGCGACGGCCGGCGAGCGGCAGTCCTGCGGCCAGACGACGCAGAACTCCGCCGGCGGCAGGTCGCGGACGGCCCGGTAGGCGATGCCGGGACGGGCGTGCCGCCGCGCGATCGAGACGGGCACGAACCAGATGACGCCGCCCAGCTCGACCAGGCTGAACAGCTCCGTCAGGTCGCGGACGGGGCGCCGGCTCCCGGCGAACGGCCCGCCCGCCGCGGGCCGCCCGGGAGCGCCGAGCCCGGCGCCGCCCGGGCCGGGCGGCGGGCCGCCGAGCTCCGCGGGCCTGCCGTCGGGCAGCACCCGGCCGGCGAGGTCCGCCAGCGACAGCGACGGACGGGCGGCGAGGGGGTCGGACGCGGCCAGCGCGACCAGCCGCGGCTCGGTCAGCAGCGGCTCGACGTCCAGGCCGCGGCCGTCGGTCAGCTCGGGGAGGACCGCGACGTCCGCGCGGCCGTCGCGCAGCGCGGCCTCCTGGTCGCCCCGGCCGCCGAGCACCAGCTCCACCGGGATCGCCTCGGGCTCGCGCCGGTACGCGGCGAGGAACTGCGGCAGCAGCCCGGCGTCGAAGTCGGCCTTGAGCGCGAGCCGCAGCTCCGGCGCGGGCCGTCCGGCGTGCGCGGCCCGCCGGGCGGCGGCGGTGATCGCCTCCAGCGCGGTCCGCGCGTCCCGCAGCAGCACCTCGCCCGCCGGGGTCAGGCTGACCTGGCGGGTCGTGCGCTCGAACAGCCGCACGCCGAGACCGCGCTCCAGCTCCCGGATCGCCCGCGACAGCGGCGGCTGCGCCATGCCCAGCCGCTCGGCGGCGCGGCCGAAGTTCAGCTCCTCGGCGACGGCGACGAAGTATCTGAGCTGCCGCGACTCCAGGTCATTCATATCCCCAGGGTATCAATGCCGACCGGATCGATCCTTCAGCCGCGCGGCGGCCGCGGCTTGACTGGTCGGTACCGGCGCCGCCGCGGCGCCGGCCCCTCACCTCTGGAGACCTAATGATCGTCATCACCACGCCCACCGGCAGGATCGGCCGGCGGGTCGTCGACGGCGTGCTCTCCGCCGGGGCACCCGCCCGGCTGATCGTCCGCGACGCGTCCCGGCTGCCCGCCGAGGTCCGCGAGCGCGCCGAGGTCGTCGAGGGCTCGCACGGCGACGCCGACGTCGTGGCAAAGGCGTTCGCCGGCGCCGACACCGTCTTCTGGCTCGCGCCCCCGGACCACCGGGCCGAGAGCCTCGACGACATCTACTCCCGCTTCGCCGGGCCGGCCTGCGAGGCGTTCAAGACCCAGGGCGTCCAGCGGGTCGTCGGCGTCTCCGCCCTCGGCCGCGGCGTGCTCCCCGACGCCGGGCACGTGACGGCGACGCTGGCGATGGACGACCTCATCGCGGGCACCGGCGTGCACTACCGGGCGCTGGCGCTGCCCACCTTCATGGACAACATGCTCGGCCAGGTGAGCAGCATCAGGGACCAAGGCGTGTTCTTCTCGGCGCTCCCGGCGGACCGCAAGCTGCCGACGTGCGCCTGCCGCGACATCGCCGACGCCGCCGTGAAGCTGCTGCTCGACCCGTCGTGGACGGGCCGCGGCGAGGTCCCGGTGCTCGGCCCGGAGGACCTGTCGAACGACGACATAGCGCGGATCATGTCCGAGGTGCTCGGCCGGACCGTCCGCTACCAGCGGGTCTCCGTCGAGGCGTTCAAGGAGAGCATGCTCGCGCGCGGGGTGTCGGAGGCGAACGCCCAGGGGCTCGCCGAGATGGTGGTGGCCAAGGAGAACGGTCTCGACGACGCCGTGCCGCGCACCCCGGAGACCGCCTCGCCCACCACCTTCCGCCAGTGGTGCGAGGAGGAGCTGAAGCCGGCCGTCCTCGGCTGACCGTTCAGGAGACCCGCGCCATCCGGCGCCGGGCCGCCCGGCCCATCCGCTCGCCCGCGCCGGCGTGCGCGCCCTCGGCCTTGCGGGCCGGCGCGCCCGCCGGCGGCACGCGGACCTCGATGCGGCCGTCCTGGACGCGCACCTCGAAGCGGGGCTCCGGCGAGCTGGCGGGGCCCCGCACGATGCCGCCGTCGGAGAGCCGGAAGGTGCTGTCGTGCCACGGGCACGTGACGCAGCCGTCCGCGATCGTGCCCTCGTCCAGCGGCCCGCCCATGTGCGTGCACGTGGCGTTCAGGGCGTAGATCTCCCGGTCCGCCCGGTAGAGCATGATCCGCACGCCGTCCGCCTCCACCGTGCGGTGCTCGCTGTCGGGCAGCTCGCCTTCGTCCAGGACCGGTGTCCAGTCCTGCGGGCCCTCTTGCCAGGCGGTGCGGTTGACGTTGACGCCCATCGCGAAGGCCAGGTGGCCGCCGAGGTAGGCGCTGAGCCCCAGCACCCCGTAGCCCGCGAAGCCGAGGGCCTTGCCGGCGCGGCGGTCCCCGCGGGCCCGCATGGCGATGGACGCCCCGTACAGGGCCAGCCCCATGACGTTGGCCGCGGCGTGCACCAGGCCCACCCGCCGTTCGGCGCCGAGGGTGTCGGCCCAGTCGTTCAGCCCGGTGACGGCGGTCGGCACGGCGGCGGCCACTCCGGTGATCGCCAGAATGTCGGCGGCGTACTCGGTGTCCGGTCCCCCGACGGCGTCCAGCAGCGTCGACATGCTCCAGGCGCCGATCGCGACGTCGGTGAGCGGCGGATGCAGCGCATGCCCCGTATAGGTCCCGCTGAGCAGGTTGCGGATGATGCGCGGCCGTACCGCGCGCTGGACCGCGGAGCTCAGCGGCCCGGCGACCTTGTCCAGCACTTCCGCCTGCTCCAGCCGTCGCACCATCTTGTGCGGCATGCTCATCACTGCCTCCCCAGGGCCCAAGAGAACGGTCGCGTCCCGCGATCGCACGAAGTCACTCGTCCGCTCCTTATCCGCCCTGCGGGAGGCAAAACGCCGGACGGCGGCGAGGTGGACGCCCCGGCGGCCGTCGCCGGGGCCGGTGCGGAGGACCACGCGGACGAAGCGGACGTGCAGGTCGCCGCGAGAAGCGCCGCCCACGCACGATCACGCATCGGTATTGCAACATTGTGATCGATTGACGGGATTACCGACCACCAATCCTCGTTGAGGTCCCGCGATCCCTTGCTCCATGAGCGATTGTGTTCTAAAGTGCCGCGCAACCTGCACAATCGAGCACGAGCATCTGGAGGCGATCATGAGGCAGCCGAGCGGTCGCCGGATCACCGCGCTGGTCACCGGGGTCGCCTTGGTGGCCGGCCTCTCCTCGGCCTGCGGCTCGGGCGGCGGCGGAGACGCGAAGAAGATCACCTTCTGGCACGGGTACACCGACGTCCAGGCCGAGACGATCACCAGGCTCGTCGGCGAGTGGAACGGCGCCCATCCCGACCAGAAGGTCGAGCCGGTCTTTAGCAACAACGACAACACCCTGCAGAAGACCCTCGCGTCCTTCGTGTCCGGCAAGGCGCCCTCGGTCGCCTACCAGTACGGCTCGTCGATCACCGCGCTGACCGGACGCCACCAGACCCAGGACCTCACCTCCCTGGTCAAGGGCAGCCCCGACATCGCCTGGAACGACTTCTTCCCGGCGGCCCGCGAGGGCGCCACGGTGGACGGCAAGATCTACGGCCTCCCCGCGCTCGTCGACAACCTCGGCCTCGTCTACAACAAGAAGATGTTCGACGCCGCCGGCCTGAAGTACCCGACGCCGGACTGGACGTGGGACGACTTCAGGAACGCGGCGAAGAAGCTGTCGGGGAACGACAAGTACGGATGGGCCTACGTCAACGACGGCACCGAGGACACCGTCTGGCGCTTCCTCGCGCTGCTCTGGCAGGCCGGCGGGGACCTGCTCGACTCCGCGAACAAGAAGGCCGCGTTCGACTCGCCCGCCGGGCGGCAGGCCATGCAGTTGCTGCACGACATGGCCGTCACCGACAAGTCGGTCTACCTCGACACCGGCGACCAGCAGTACCTCAACCTGTTCAACTCCGGCCGCGTCGGCATGCTGTGGACCGGCCCGTGGGACCTCGGCCAGATCAACAAGGACGTCTCCTACGGCGTGCAGTACCTGCCCGCCAAGGTCACGCACGCCACGATCTCCGGCCCCGACTACTACATGCTCTTCGACAAGAAGGCGACGAAGACCGCATGGGCGTTCCTGAAGTGGCTGACCTCCCCGGAGATCCACCTGCGGTACGCCACCCAGACCGGTGACCTGCCGCTGCGCGCGTCCGAGGAGAAGCTGCCCGCCTACAAGGACTACCTGGCCAAGTACCCCGGCAACAAGGTGTTCATCGACAACCTCAGCAAGAACGTCACCAAGGCGCGGCCGAACATCAAGCAGTACCCGCAGATCTCGCAGGTGCTCGGCACCGCCGTGCAGGCGGTGCTGCTCGGCAAGAAGCAGCCG
The DNA here is from genome assembly GCF_008923205.2 of Actinomadura physcomitrii. Classification (GTDB taxonomy): domain Bacteria; phylum Actinomycetota; class Actinomycetes; order Streptosporangiales; family Streptosporangiaceae; genus Spirillospora; species Spirillospora physcomitrii. Next base: position 61,925 of record NZ_WBMS02000024.1, read on the forward strand.
CAGGCCGCGCTCGCCGACGCCGCCAAGCAGGTCGACGACATCCTGGCGGGCTCCTGATGGCGTCCACCGCGCTGACCGCGCCCGCCGCCAAGAACCGGCGGCGGCGCCGGTCGCGGCGGCGGCTCGGCGAGCACCTGGCGGGCTGGGGGTTCGTCTCCCCGGCCATCCTGCTGATCGGGATCTTCGGCATGCTGCCGGTGCTGTGGTCGTTCTGGCTGTCGTTCCAGGACACCGACCTGACCTCCCCCGGCACGTTCGCGGGCGGCGCCAAGTACGCCGAGCTGGTCAAGGACCCGATGATGTGGGACGCCGCGAAGCGGTCGGCGATCTACACGGTGCTGTTCGTGCCGCTGACGATGGTGCTCGCGCTGCCCATCGCGGTGCTGCTCAACCAGAGGATCCGCGGGATCACGCTGTACCGGATGGCGGTGTTCGTCCCGCTGGTGACCTCCACGGTCGCGACCGGGATCATCTTCAACTGGCTGCTGAACCCGCAGTTCGGCCCGGTCAACGCCGCGCTGTCCAAGGCGGGCCTGCCGAAGCAGGGCTTCTTCCAGGACCCGAACCAGGCGCTGTTCGCGCTGGTGGCGATGACGGTGTGGGGGTGGCTCGGCTTCGCCGTCATCATCTACCTGTCCGCGCTGCAGAGCGTCCCGAAGGATCTGATGGAGGCGGCGGCGCTGGACGGCTGCGGCCGGCTGAAGGCGTTCCGGCACGTCGAGCTGCCGCTGTTGGCGCCCGCGTCCGGCTTCCTGGTCGTCTGGCTGACGATCAACTCCCTGCAGCTGTTCGACGAGGTGTACGTGACGACGAAGGGCGGGCCGCTGCGCGCCACCACCGTCGTCGTCTACCACCTGTACAACAAGGCGTTCGTCGACTTCGACGGCGGCTACGCGGCCGCGGTCGGCTGCGCGCTGTTCCTGGTGATCCTGCTGGTGACCGTCGCGCAGCTCGCGATCACCCGCCGCACCTCCTTCTACGAGGGCCGATGAGCATGACGACGATGAACGCCCCGGCCGCGCGCCGGCCTCGGTTCCGGCGGCCGAGCCCGCTGCACCTGGTCCTGCTGCCGATCGCGCTGGTGATGGTGACGCCGCTGCTGTGGATGGTGCTGCTGTCGGTCTCCACCGAGGCGGAGACGCGGCGGTTCCCGCCCGGCCTGCCGTCGGGGATCGAGTGGCACAACTACACCGACGCGCTGCGGGACGCGCCGCTCGGGCACTGGCTCGGCAACAGCGCGATCGTGTCGGTCAGCTGCGTGCTCGGGAACCTCGTGTTCTGCTCGCTGGCGGGCTACGCGTTCGCGCGGATCCGGTTCCTCGGCAGCAAGGCGCTGTTCGTCGCGGTGCTCGCGACGCTCATGGTGCCGTTCCAGATCGTCATGCTGCCGACGCTGATCATGGTGCGGACGCTCGGGCTCACCGACACGCTCGGCGCGCTGATCGTGCCGAACCTGGCGACCGCGTTCGGCATCTTCCTGCTGCGGCAGTTCTTCATGACGGTGCCGCGCGAACTGGAGGAGGCCGCGCGGATCGACGGCGCGAGCCGGCTGCGGATCCTGTTCCAGGTGATGCTGCCGCTGATGCGCCCGACGCTGGCGACGCTCGCGGTACTGACGTTCCTGCAGACCTGGAACGACTTCCTGTGGCCGCTGATCGCGGTGCAGAGCCCGGAGCACATGACCGTCCAGCTCGGCCTGCAGACGTTCCAGGGCGCGCACACCACGAACTGGCCGCGGCTCATGGCCGGGACGGTGATCAGCCAGCTGCCGGTGTTCGTGCTGTTCTTCGTCGCGCAGCGGTTCTTCGTGCGGTCGGTGGCGACCGCGGGCCTGAAGTAGCCCGGCGGGGCGTCGCGGGGGCGCGGGCGTCGAGGCGGCCGGGGCCTCAGGCCACGGTCACCTCGACGCCCGCCGCCTGGATCCGGTCCAGCTCGGCGCGGTCGGCGCCGGCGTCGGTGATCAGCAGGTCGACCTCGCCGATCGGGGCGATCCGGGAGAAGGCGCGGTGCCCGATCTTGGAGCCGTCGGCGAGCACCACGACCCGGCGGGTGGCCCGCATCAGGCAGTGGTCGGTGCGCGCCTCGATCTCGTCGTGGGTGCTGATGCCGGCCTCGGCGTCGATGCCGTCCACGCCGAGGAAGACCAGGTCCAGGCTGATGTCGGCGAGCGTGCGGTCGGCGATCGGCCCCACCAGCTCGTAGGACTCGGGGCGGACGCCGCCGCCGGTGACGACCAGGTCGATCGCGGGCCGCACGGACAGGTCGGCGGCGATGTTGAGGGCGTTGGTGACGACTTTGAGCGCGCGGCCGGTGGACAGCAGCCGGGCCAGCTCGGTGATGGTGGTGCCGCCGTTGAAGCCGACCGAGTGCACCGAGCCGTCGACCAGCCGCACCGCGGCCTGCGCGATGCGGCGCTTCTCCTCCTGGCTGCGGCCGCCGCGGTAGCGCATCGGCAGCTCGTAGATGACCTCGGCCGCCATCGCGCCGCCGTGCGTGCGCTTGAGGAGCTGCTGCTCCTCGAGCACCTGCAGGTCGCGGCGGATCGAGGCGGGCGAGGCCTGCAGCTCGGCCGACAGGTCGACGACGCTGACCGAGCCGTGCTCGGCGAGCCGTTCGAGGATGAGGGGAAGGCGGTCCTGCTGACGCATCCGATCATTATAGAGTCTTGAGGATGCGCGAACGTAAATGTTTCAGCCGGAAATAATCAGGCAATTTGCGCGAGTGCTTCGGCGAGCGAAGGCTGGCCCGCTGTGCCGCCGACCGCGCGGGTGGACAGCGCGCCGCACACCGCGCCCAGCGCGAGCGCGTGGGCGAGGTCGCCGCGGTCGAGCCAGCCCGCGAGGAATCCGGCGTCGAAGCTGTCGCCCGCGCCGACGGTGTCGACGGGGTCGGCGGACGGCGCGTCCGCGCGCACCGTCTCGCCGTCCAGCAGCGCGACGGCGCCCTCGCCGCCGCGCTTGACGACCGGGACGCAGCCGGCGCCCGCCAGCGCGTCCAGCGCCTCGGGGAGCGTGCCACGGCCGCTCAGCGCGATCGCCTCGGCCTCGTTGGGCAGCAGGAACGTGCACGCGGCGAGCAGCCCGGGCGCGAGCTCCCAGCGCCCGGACGGGTCGTCGTTGGTGTCCAGCGAGGTCGTCGCGCCGGACGCCCGGTGCTCGCGGAGCAGTCCGGGCAGCGCCCGGGCGAGCCGCGGCTGGAGGAAGTAGGACGCGGCGTGCACGTGCCGGGCCGCGACGTCCGGGACGTGCTCGGGCCCGAACTCGGCCAGGCAGCCGGACGCGGTGAGGATCGCCCGGTCGCCGCCGGGCCGGTTGAGGCACACGGTCAGCGCGGTCGGCAGCGTGTCGTGCCGGACGACGCGGGACACGTCGACACCGGCGCCGCTCAGCGCGTCGAGGACGAAGTCGCCGGCGGCGTCCCGGCCGACCAGCCCCGCGAACGCGGTGGCCAGGCCGAGCCGGGCGGCGCCGTGCGCGGCGATCGCCGCGGACCCGCCGAGCGCGAGCACGCCGCCTCCGACCAGCGTCTCCGCCTGGCCGTAGGGCGGGACGTCGGGGGCGCCGTGCACGAGGACGTCCGGGTTGGCGTCCCCGACGACCAGCAGGTCCAGCATCACGTCCTCCGCAGCGCGGCGGGCAGCCCGTCGCCGTGCGCGGCCGTGAGCGCGTCGCACAGCTCGGCGATGCGCTCGACGGGCAGCGCGGCGGCGGTCGCCGGGTCGCACATCGCGGCGTGCCGGACGTGCGCCGGGTCGCCCTCGACGGCGGCGGCGACGGTCAGCTCCACCACGTTCAGGAAGGCGCGGTTCAGCGCCGCGAGCTGCGGCGGCAGCGCGCCGACGTGGTGCGGGTGCACGCCCATCCGGTCGAGCGTGGCGGGGACCTCGACGCCCGCGCCCGCCGGCAGGTTGCTGATCAGACCGGTGTTGGCGGTGGTCACCTGGATGGTGCGGCGCTCGCCCGTGGCGAGGCTGTGGATCACCTGCGGTGCGTACTCGGTGGCGTCCTCGTCCTCGCGCGGCGCCGGGTACTCGCCGCGGGCCAGGCAGTCGCGGACTCGCGCGTACTCGGCGAGGTTCCCCTCGCTGATCGTCACGTAGTCGCCGACCGGGATGCGCAGCCGCTCGATCTCCGCCGCGTCCTTCAGGTACCAGGGGACGTACTCGGACGAGTGCTCGCTGGTCTCGGTCGGGTAGCGGCCGAAGCGCCGGTACATGTCGACGCGCACGCGGCGCCTCAGCTCCGGGTCGGCCTCGATCGCGGCGTCCAGCGCCGGGTACAGGTCGCGGCCCCGGTGCTCCCACTTCAGCACCCACGCCTGATGGTTGACGCCCGCCGAGTGGAAGTCGACCTCCTCGAACGGGACGCCGACCAGCTCCGACAGGTCCCGGACCGTCCAGTACACCGAGTGGCACAGCCCGGCGGCCTTCACCTCCGGCGCGATCGCCGCGAGGTACTGCAGGTTCATCGCCATCGGGTTGGTGTAGTTGAGCAGCCACGCGTCCGGGCAGACGGCCCGGATGTCGGCGGCCAGGCCCTCCAGCAGCGGGAACGTGCGCAGCGCGCGGAAGATGCCGCCGACGCCGAGGGTGTCGCCGATGGTCTGCCGGACGCCGAACTCCGCGGCGACCTCGAAGTCCTTCAGCGTCGCGGCGTGCCCGCCGACCGCGACCATGTTGACGACGACGTCGGCGCCGTCCAGGGCGCGGCGGCGGTCCAGCGACGCGGTGACGACGGGCGCGGCGCCGTGCTCCTTGGCGGTCAGCCTGGCCAGGCCCTCGGCGACCTCCAGCCGCTCGGGGTCGATGTCGTGCAGCGCGAGCCGGACGCCGCCGAGCTCGGGGTAGGAGAAGATGTCGCGCAGCAGCTGGCGGGTGAACTCGACCGAGCCGGCGCCGACGAAGGCGATGTTCAGCATGCGAGTCGTCCAATGCTCTCGGCGGGACGGGGCGCGATGACCTCCAGCAGGTGCGCCACCCGCTCCCGCATGGCGTCGCGGGCGGGCGCGAGGTAGCGGCGGGGGTCGACCCCCCGGTCCAGGTTCGCGCGGACCGCCCCGGTGAAGGCGATGTTGAGGGCCGTGCCGATGTTGATCTTTGTCATTCCCTGACCGACCGCGCGGCGCAGCTCGTCGTCGGGCACCCCGGACGAGCCGTGCAGCACCAGCGGGACCGGCACCGCGTCGCGCAGCCGCGCGATCAGGTCGTGGTCGAGTGCGGCGGTGCGCTCGGTCATCGCGTGCGAGCTGCCCACGGCGACCGCGAGGGCGTCCACGCCGGTCGCGGCCACGAACGCGGCGGCCTCGCCGGGGTCGGTGCGGACGCCGGGGGCGTGCGCGCCGTCCTTGCCGCCGACCTCGCCGAGCTCGGCCTCCAGCCAGAGGCCGCGCTCGTGCGCCCAGCCGGCGGCGCGGGAGGTGCGGGCCACGTTCTCGTCGTAGTCGTGCTCGGAGCCGTCGTACATCACCGAGCCGAACCCGTGGTCGGCGGCCCGGCGCATCAGGTCCTCGTCGGTCACATGGTCCAGGTGCAGGGCGACGCGCGCCGCCGAGCCCTCCGCCACCGCGCGGGTGCCGGCGGCGATCGGCCCGAGCCGTCCGCCGTGGAAGCGCACCGCGTTCTGGCTGATCTGGCAGATGACCGGCCGTCCGGTCTCCTCGGCGGCCGCGACGATCGCCTCCGCGTGCTCCAGCGTGATCACGTTGAACGCGGCGACGCCGCGGCCGGGCCGCACCAGCTCGGCCGTGTTCACCAGGGGCATGATGTCTCCCTCACCTTCGTGGCCCGGCGGTGCCGCCGGAGGACGTCGGGGTCGAACTCGCCGGCGGCGGGCGCGGCGACGGCGGCGGCCGACAGCGCGACGGCCTCGCCGAGCGCGCGCGGCCAGGGCGTCCCGTCGCGGAGCGCCACGGCGAGCGCCGCGGCGGCGGCGTCGCCGGCCCCCGTCGGGTTGCCGGGGACGACCTCGTGCGGGACGGCCTCGAAGCAGCCGGCGGGGGTGACCGCGACCATGCCGGCCTGGCCGAGCGAGACGACCAGCGCGCCGGCCTCACCGGCGGCCGCCGCGTCGAGGCCCGCCGCGGTCAGCTCCGCCTCGTTGGGTTTGAGCAGGTCGGGACGTGCTTCGGCGGCGGCGCGCAGCGCGGGGCCGCCCGCGTCCACCAGCACCCGGGCGCCGGCGTCCCGGGCCAGCCGGGTCAGCGTGGCGTAGGCGTCCTGCGGCAGGCCGGGGGGCAGGCTGCCCGACAGCACCGCCACCGACGCCCCGGCGGCGAGCGACGTGAACGACTCCTGGAAGGCGGCCCACTCGTCCGGGCGGACGTCCGGCCCGGCCTCGTTGAAGATCGTCGCGTCGGTGTCGACGACCGTGACGGTCCGCCGCGTCTCCCCCGCGATGGCGGCGAAGGCGTGCGGAACGTCCAGCGCGCCGGTCACCAGGGCCCCGGTGGCGCCGCCCGCCAGGCCCGTCGCCAGCACCTCCTCGCCGAGCGCGTGCAGCACGCGGGCCACGTTCAGCCCCTTGCCGCCGGGGCGCTGCAGCACCGACGCGACGCGGTGCGAGCCGTGCGGCGTCAGCCTGGGGACCCGGTAGGTCACGTCCCAGGCGGGATTGAGGGTGACCGTGAGGATCATCAGGACAGGATGATCGAGCGGGTCAGGTTGCGCGGCCGGTCCGGGTCCAGGCCCTTGGCCTCGGCCAGCGCCACCGCGAGCCGCTGGGCCCGCACGAGGTCGGCCATCGCGTCCGCCCCGGACGCCTCGACCAGCGCGCCCGCCGCGGCGACCTGCTCGGGCAGGCCCTCCGGCGGCGTCCCGAAGAACCAGGTCAGGCTGTGCTCGTCGGTGACGCTGATCGGGCCGTGCCGGTACTCCATCGCCGGGTAGGACTCGGTCCACGCGCCGGCGGCCTCGCGGACCTTCAGCGCCGCCTCGTTGGCGATCCCGTTCGTCCAGCCCGTGCCGAGGAAGGTGAACTGGCCGCGCTCGACGGCGCCCTCGGGCAGCGGCGCCTCGACGGCGGCGCGGCACTGCTCGATCAGGTCCGCGGGCAGCGCGCCGAGGTGCGCGCGCAGCAGCGCGAGCGCGGTCGTGGCGAACCGCGTCTGCACGACGGAGCGCTCGTCGGCGAAGTCGAGCACGACGCGGCTGCCGGCGAGGTCCATGATCGGCGTGCGCGGGTCCCCGATCAGCGCCGTGGTGGGCAGGTCGGTGCGGCGCAGCAGGTCCAGGACCTCGGTCGTGGTGCCGGAGCGGCAGATCGCCACCACCCGGTCGTAGCGGCGCCCGTGCGGGAACTCCGACGCCGGGAACGCGTCGCTCTCCCCCGCCCCGGCCGCCTCCCGCAGCGCCGCGTACGCCTGGGCGACGAACAGCGAGGTGCCGCATCCGACGACCGCGACGCGCTCGCCCCGCGCGGGAAGCCCGTCCACCCCGTCCGCCAGCTCGGCGGCGCGCTCCCAGCAGCGCGGCTGCGACGCGATCTCCTCAAGAACGAACGACACCGAGGCTCCTAATTGCTCGTTTGTGCACCTTATGCGCCAGTAACGTACAAGAATGAGCACATCTCGGCAAGTAGTCCGTCACGGCGCCCTGCTCGGCCGGGCATGCCGCCGCCGCGCCGGAACCCGGCGCCGCCGTTGCGGGAAGCGGATCGTCGCGGCGCGGCCGTCCATGTTTCGGCGGCGCGCCCGGGGCGGGCGTTTACCGGACCGAACAGGTTTCGTATGTTGAGCCTGCAACGAGAAAAGGCCAGTTCACTGCCGGAGGAAGCCCGTGGACCACGTCAAGCAGTTCTACATCGGCGGCCAGTGGGTCGCCCCCCGCACCGACACGACGCTCGAGGTCGTGAACCCGGCCACGGAACAGCCGATCACCTCCATCGCCATGGGCGGCGCCGCCGACGTCGCCGCGGCCGTCGCCGCGGCGAAGGCGGCGTTCGAGACCTTCTCCCAGACCACCAGGCAGGAGCGCCTCGACCTGCTCGACTCCGTCGTCGCCGTCTACACCCGGCGGCTGGAGGAGCTGGCCGACATCATCAGCCAGGAGATGGGCGCACCCCTCTCGCTGGCGCGGGCCGCGCAGGCGGTCGCCGGCCTCGGCCAGCTCGGCACCGCCCGCGCCGTGCTCGCCGACTTCGAGTTCGAGCGCCCGCTCGGCGGCACCCTGGTCGCCCGCGAGCCGGTCGGGGTCTGCGGGCTCATCACCCCGTGGAACTGGCCGCTGAACCAGATCGCCTGCAAGGTCGGCCCGGCCCTCGCGACCGGCTGCACGATGGTGCTCAAGCCGTCGGAGGTCGCGCCGCTGAACGCCATCCTGTTCGCCGAGATCCTCGACGAGGCGGGCGTCCCGGCGGGCGTGTTCAACCTCGTCAACGGCGACGGCCTCGGCGTCGGCGCGCCGCTGTCGGCGCACCCGGACGTCGACATGGTGTCGTTCACCGGGTCCACCCGCGCCGGCATCGAGGTGGCGCGGGCCGCGGCCCCGACCGTCAAGCGGGTCGCGCAGGAGCTCGGCGGCAAGTCCGCCAACATCATCCTGGACGACGCCGACCTGCAGGCCGTCATCACCCGGGACGTCGGCAACATGTGCACCAACTCCGGCCAGTCGTGCAACGCACCCAGCCGGATGCTCGTCCCCGCCGCGCGCATGGACGAGGCCGCCGCCATCGCCGCGGAGGCCGCGCGCAACATCGTCGTCGGCGACCCGCGCGAGGAGACCACCCGGATCGGCCCGGTGGTGTCGGCCACGCAGTACGGCCGCATCCAGCAGCTCATCGAGAAGGGCATCGGCGAGGGCGCCAAGGTGGAGGTCGGCGGCCCCGGCAAGCCGGAGGGCCTGGAGACCGGCTACTTCGTGCGCCCGACGGTGTTCTCGCACGTCTCCAACGACATGACGATCGCCCGCGAGGAGATCTTCGGGCCGGTGCTCGTGCTGATCGGCTACGAGGACGACGACGACGCGGTGCGGATCGCCAACGACACCCTCTACGGCCTGTCCGGCTACATCTCCGGCAGCGCCGACCGGGCCAAGGCGATGGCCCGCCGCCTGCGCACCGGCAACGTCCACCTCAACGGCGCCGGCCCCGACTTCAACGCCCCGTTCGGCGGCTACCGCCAGTCGGGCAACGGGCGTGAGTGGGGCGCGCTCGGCTTCGAGGAGTACCTCGAGACCAAGGCCATCATGGGCTACAACGCCTGACGCGGGGGCCGGTGCCCGCCGCGGCGGGCACCGGCTCGGCGGACGGCGCGCGGGGCGCGGCCAGGGCTCACAGGGTGTCGAAGAGGTTGCGCTCGCCGGCGCGGTAGCGCTGGGCGTCGAGCTTCTTCAGGCCGTCCAGCTCGGGCGGCCGGTACAGCGTCCACATCTCGACACGGCCGGCGGGCGAGCCGGACGCGTCGAGCAGCGCGTTGACGGCGGCGCGCCCCGACTCGTTGGCGCCCTCCATGGTGGCCAGGTCGACGTTCGTCCGGACGTAGTCGCCCGCCATGAACAGGTTCGGGATCCTCGTCCGGGCCTCCGGGCGCTTCTCCCAGCTGCCGACCGTGTTCACCATCAGCGGCTCGTCGTTGGCGTTGCCGCCGGCCGACGCCTGCCAGCTGATCGCGGGATCGAGGAACCACGAGTGCAGCAGGTCGTCGGGGAGGACGGACCGGCCGGTGTCCTCCAGGTGATCCTTCATCTGCGCCCAGCATTCCTTCGCGATCTGCGCGCGCGTGCATTTCTTCGCCGGTTTCCCGTACACGATCCCCGGGGTGTCCCAGTCGGAGATGTCGAGGGAGAGGCAGTCGGCGACCTTTCCGTCGCCGAAGTCGCGGGCGAAGTCATGCTTCCACAATCTGCTCTGCAGCACCGCGGTGATCTGCCAGGGCGAGTCCATGAAATTGACCTCCTGGTCGATCCCGTGCGGGGAGCGGCGCAGGAAGAACTGCAGCCCGTTCATCCACTCGGTGTGCAGATCCCGCATCGACGCCAGCGACGGGTCGAGCGCGAGGACGGCCGGCGACAGCAGCCCGGTCGCCCGCTCCACCGGCATCGCGCAGACGAACCAGTCCGCGGCGGCGTCGCGGCGGCGGCCCGCCGCGTCCACGAGGCGGACGGAGCGGACGCGTCCGCCGCCGACCTCCAGCGCCTCGGCGGTCTGCCCGACCTCGAACCGGACGCCGCGTCCGCGCAGGTACCTCACCCACGGGTCGATCCACGCCTCGTTGGTGGGGGCGTTCAGCATGCGGGCGAGGCCGCCGTCGGTGCCGAGGCCGAGGCCCGACAGCAGGAACGCCTCCCCCATCGCGCCGACGGTCTTGGTGCTGGCGACCTCCTCCTTCACCGCGACCAGCCCGCGCGTCAGGAACCGCACCATGATCGCCCGGTAGTCCTCGGACTTGCCGTCGGCGCGCATGTAGTCCCACCACGGGACGTGCTCCCACTGCCCGAGGCGCCGCTCGTCGCTGCTGGTCAGGTAGACGATGAAGCGGTTGAGGAAAAGGGCCAACTCGGACGCGGGAATGGCGGCGGCCTGCTGGGCGAGGCCGGTCAGGGTCTCCTTCAGCACGTCCAGGTCCAGGCTCCCGCCGCCCGGCGCGAGCACTTCCGGGACGATGACGTCCGACCGGCCGGCGTTGCGGGAAATGCGCGTCGAGCTGAGCGGGAAAAGGTTGTCGTGGACGCCGTCGGCGTTGCCGGGGAACGGTATGCGCCGCATCGTGTCCGGCACGTTCCGGTAGAAGCCGGGGAAGAAGCGGAACCCGTGCTCGCCTTGCAGGTCCCGCCGTCCGCCCTTCCCGGTCCCTTCGACGGGGATGCTCCGCGCCTTTCCGCCGAGCGCCTTGCGTTCGAAGACGGTGACGGCGAATCCGCGTTCGATCAGTTCATGGGCGGCGGCCAGCCCGGCCATGCCGCCGCCGAGCACGGCGACCGTCTCCGCGTTGCGCCTGCCCGCCGCGCGGGCCGCGCGCGTTCCGGGGAGCAGGGTCGCCGCGCCCGCGGCCGCCGTGCCGTACAGGACCCGGCGGCGCGAGACGCCGTCCGTGCCGCCGCCGGTGTCGTTCCCGTGCTGGGTGGTCATGGGTCGCCGCCTCCTCGGGGGTGGGTGAACGTACGGGGTCGACGCGTCCGGTGCCGGGCGTCCGCCGGTCAGGAGTGCGGCAGCCGCGGCGGCAGCGTGCGGATGTGCTCGATGAGGCCGAGCGAGCCCGGGACGGTGCGGCCGAGCGACTCGGGCAGCGCCAGCAGCCCGGCGTCGAGGATGAACGGGTCGACGACGTGGAAGCTCGTGCGCAGCCCCGGCCGGGCTCCCTCCAGCCCCTTCGGCGTCGCGAGCAGCGAGGACGGGCAGGACAGCGTCGTCGTCTCCGGGTAGGAGAACAGCCCGGACGTCCGCCAGTCCGACAGCTCGATGGTGGTCATGCAGCCGTAGGTCTCGCGGGCGGTGACGCGCCCGACGACGCCCTGCCACGTCCCGTCGCCCTTCACCACGCCGCCGAGCAGCGTGGCCGTGCCGTCCGGCTCGTGGGACACGCCCCACTCCCAGCCGGAGTAGCGCTGGTCGACGACGCTGAACTCGCCCCAGTTGTGGTCGTGGTAGCCGCGCCAGCCGTCCACGCCGATCCGCGAGGACGACCCGGGCGGCTGGAGCCAGCCGCGCACCCGGCTCGTCGCGACGGGCGCGCTCCAGTACATCGTCTGGCCGCCGTCGTAGCGGATCGGCCCGCCGGTGACGCCGGGCAGCGCGCGGTCGAACCAGATGTCGGCCTTGGCGAAGAGCCCGTGCCATTGCAGGTGGTAGGCGCGGCGCGCGCCGTCCCACACCAGGCTGCCGGCGCTGCTGTCGACGGACGGTCCGGGCTTCGCGGTCACCTGCGCGGTCGGCTCCGGCAGGACGACCTTGTCCCCCTTCTCCGGGTACCAGAAGATCACCGCGGTGGGGACGGGCGCCGTGAACAGCATCGCGATGAACGTGCGGTGCGTCGCGGGGTCCATCACGTGCGTGTACCACCACTCGGTGGTGGACCCGGGGTGCGGCCCGTCGTCGGACGGCTCGGCGAGCTTGCCGGGCACCTGGGTGAGGTCGGAGCGCTTGATGTCGGTGTGCGGGATCCAGTCGTCCAGGCCGGACCGCGACGGTGCGGGCTGCGCGCCGGCCGCCGGCGGGGCGGCGACCGGGACGAGCGCGGCGGCCCCGAGGGCGAGCGCGGCGGCGGCGCGGCGGAGAGGGAAGCGGCGGGCGTTGGGGCGGCGGGAGTTGCGGCGACGTGGCACGTTGAGCCTCCTCGGCTGAGCCCCCGTGACGTCCGGCCCCTGCTGGTGGGCCGTGGACCGAGTGTGATTCGGTCCCCAGAGGGTGTCAAGCACTGTGTCGACACACTGTCCGATAACGGCCGCCCGCGGCGGCGCCGCCGCGGGTACGCTGCCGCCATGGCGTCCACCACCCAGCCGCGCAGCAAGGTCCGTGAACGGCGCGAGGACGTCCGGCGCCGGGTGCTGCGGACGGCCGCGGAGATGATGGCCGATGGGACGCCGTACACCGAGCTGCCCGTCCAGCGCATCGCCGAGCGCGCCCAGGTGGCTCGCTCCACCTTCTACCTGCACTTCCCGGACAAGAGCCGGCTGCTCATCGCGCTGGCCGACGAGGCGGTCGAGGCGCTGTTCGGCGAGGCGGTCGTCTGGTGGCGGGCCGACCACGCCGACGGGGTGGACGGCGTCGCGCACGCCATGCGGCAGATGATCGCCGCCTACCGCGAGCACCGCCGGGTACTGCACGCGCTGGGCGAGGTGGCGGGCTACGACCCGGACGTCGCGGAGTTCTGGCGCGACCGGATGCGCCGCTTCACCGAGGTCGTCCAGGCCCGGCTCGACGCGGAGCTGCGGGCGGGCACCGTCGACCCGGAGATGGACGTCCGCACGACCGCGCAGGTGCTGATCTGGACGGTGGAACGGACGATCTCGGCGCACTGCCACCACGACGAGGGCACGGGCGACGAGCGCATCGCGCGCACGCTCGCCCGGTCGATCTGGCTGACGGTCTACGGGATCCCGCCCGGACCGCCCCGCGCCGCCCCGCGCCGCGAGCCCGGCCTAAGGGGCCCGTAGGGTGAGGATATGGGTGCGGAACCGCAGGTCAGCACGGTCGGGCTGGTGCTCCATCCGACGGCGGCGGTGGGCTCGTCGATCGACGCGATCGTGGCGGCCGCGCGCCGCCGCCCGGCGCGGGTGCTGGCCCGGCCCGCCGACCGGCACCGGGTGCCGTCCGGGGTCGAGGTCGTGCCGGACGCCCGGTTCGCGGCCGAGGTCGACGCCCTCGTCGCGCTCGGCGGCGACGGCACGATCCTCGGCGCGATGCGGCTGGTGATCGACCGGCCCGTGCCCGTCCTCGGGGTCAACCACGGCAACCTCGGCTTCCTCGCCGAGGTGCACCCGGCGCAGCTGCCCGGGGCGCTGGCGCGGCTCGCCGACCGCGACTTCACCATCGAGCGGCACGCCGCCCTGTGCGTGGACGCCGGGCCGGTCGGGCTGACGACCCGGTCCGGGTTCAACGACGTCGTCCTCGGCCGGCCGTCGCGGACCGGCGCGGTCTCCCTCGACCTCACCGTCAACGACCTGCGGTACGGCTACTACCGGGCGGACGCGCTGGTCGTCTCGACGCCGACCGGCTCCACCGCGTACAACTACGCCGCGGGCGGCCCGATCGTGTCGCCGTCCTCGAACGCGGTGGCCATCACCCCGGTCGCCCCCATGTCCGGGATCAGCCGGCCCGTCGTGCTCGGCGCGGCCGACCAGATCCGGCTCCGCGTCGCGGAGGACAGCGCGCCCGTCACCCTCGACATGGACGGGACGCCCGCCGCCGAGCTCGGGCACGGCGACCACCTCACCGCGACGCTGCGGCCGGAGGCGGGCCAGGTCGTCCGGCTGTCGGCGCGCGACCACGCCAGCCGCAGCCGGGTGAAGCTCAGCCTCCTCGACCTGCCGCTGCGTCCGGACCAGCTCCTCGAGCTGATCCCGCCCGAGCTGCGCCGCGACGCCGAGGCCGCGGCCGGGCAGCTCCAGGCCCCGGGCTCAACCGGCCTGGGCTGACCGGGTCTCCCGCGCGTCCGCCGGACGGCTTCGCGGGGCGCCCGATATGAAGGGTCCGGCGTTTCCCCCATAGTGTTCATATACCGGTTCAGAGCGCCCTGCCGGGCATGAGCACAAGACATGGAGCGTCCCGTCAGTGACCGCAGCGCAGGCCCCGCGCGCCCATGATCCCGACCCGGGGCCCGGAACGACCCTGGACGGCGGCGAGCCACCGCCGCCGCAGCAGCCCGAAGGCGGGACGCCGGCCCCGTCGCTGAACCGGTTCCTGCGCCACCCCGTCACGCTCGCGACGGCGATCGCGGCGGTCCTGCACCTGCTGTGGCTCGGCACGCTCGCCAGCAGCGGCGGCGACCTCGCCGCGCAGGACGCCTGGGCCGAGTTCGCGGGCCGCCACCCAGGATCGGCCTACAACCTCGCCTGGTACGGCGGCATGCACCCGGTCTCCTACAGCGCCGTCTCGCCGTACGTGATGTCGCTGCTCGGCGTCCGGACCACGATGATCATCGCGGGCACGGTCTCGGCGGCGCTGATGACCGTGATCCTCACCCGCGGCGGGCACGTCCGCCGGCCGCTGTGGCCCTCGCTCGCCGGCGTCGTCGCGCTGGTCTGCAACGCGGTGTCGGGCCGCGTCACGTTCGGGCTCGGCCTGATGTTCGCCATCGCCGCCGCCGCGATCGTCTTCAGCCCCCCTCGCCCGCTGCGCGGCAGCCGCTGGGCCAAGGCCGCCGCCGCCGGGCCGCTCGCCGGCCTCGCGACCGCCTGCTCCCCGGTCGCCGGGCTGTACATCGGGCTCGTCGCCGTCGCCCTGTTCCTGCAGAAGCGCAGGCCGGCCGCCTACGCCCTCGGGGTCGCGCCCGTCGTCGTGGTCGCGCTGTCGGCCTGGCTGTTCCCCTTCTCCGGCACGCAGCCGATGCCGCTCGGCTCGGCGATCCTGCCGATCGTCTTCGGGATCACCGTCATCCTCCTGGTGCCCAGGCAGTGGCGGACGGTCCGCATCACGGCGGTCGTGACCTCCGCGACCGTGCTGTTCGCCACGCTGATCACCTCGCAGATCGGCACGAACATCACCCGCCTGCCGATGCTGTTCACCGGCGTCGCGCTGATCGCCGCGCTGCCCTTCACGGCGCCCCGCTCGCGCAAGTGGTACGCGATCGTGCTGGTGTTCCTCGGCTTCACGACCTGGATCGGCATCAAGACGGTCCAGGACGTCGTCCGCGCCCACCCGGCCGCCGCCTGGACCCGCCGCCTCGCGCCGCTCGTCCACGAGCTGCGCAAGGCGGGGGCCGAGCGCGGGCGGGTCGAGGTCGTGCCGGCGCGCTCGCACCGGGAGGCCTCCGCCCTCGCCCCCTACGTGAACCTCGCGCGGGGCTGGAACCGCCAGGCCGACATCAAGCGCAACCCCCTCTTCTACGACGACACGCTCACCGTCGGCACGTACCACGAGTGGCTGAGGCACTGGGCCGTGCACTACGTCGTCCTCCCCGCGGACGCGCCCGACAACGGCGCCGAGCGCGAGCGGGAGCTGGTCGGCAACGGCCTGCCGTACCTGAAGAAGATCTGGAGCGACAGCAACTGGCACCTGTACGCCGTCACCGACCCCGCTCCGCTCGCCGAGCCGAACACGACGGTCGTCCGCGCCGAGCAGAACGAGATGACGCTGAAGGTCGGCGCACCGGGCCGGATCCTCGTCCGCCTCCCCTACTCGCCTTGGCTGAGCCTGCTCGACGGGGACGGCCACAGCGTCCAGCCTCCCTTCGAGACCGACGCGTCCAAGCAGATCCGCAAGTACGACGACAGCAGGCCGCCGCAGTACGAGAACCCCGAAGGCTGCCTGGCGCCGACCGCGCCGGACGCCTCGGGCGACTCCTGGACGGAGCTCGTCGCCCCGAGGGCCGGCACCTACCGGCTCGCCGCCCCCTACAAGATGCCCCGGGGCACGTCCTGCCCCAAGGAGCTGCGCGGCCCGCCCCTGACCGGCCCCTAGCCCGCCGGCACGGTCAGGGCACGAGCACGATCTTGCCGCGGGCGTGGCGGGTCTCGCTCAGCTCGTGCGCCGCCGCGGCCTCGGCGAGCGGGAACACCGCCGCGACCGGCACCCGCAGGCGCCCCTGACCGGCGAGGTCCGCGGCGATCGCGAGGCCGTGCACCGCCAGCGGGTCGGCGCCGGCGCCGAGGGCCTCGCCCGTCTCGTCCGCCGGCGCTCCGTGCGACATGTGCACGCCGTGGGACGCCGCGGTGAGGTCCGGGGCGATCGTCACCACGCGGGCCGGGTCCCCGGCGATGGCGACGAGGTCGGGCAGCGCCCCTCCGGCGCAGTCGAACACCGCGTCCACCCCGTCCGGGACGAGGGCGCGGACCCGGCCGGCGAGCCCGGCCCCGTACGTCGTCGGCTCCGCGCCGAGCGAGCGCAGGAAGTCGTGGTTCCGCTCGCTCGCGGTCCCGATGACGGTGGCGCCGCGCGCGGCCGCCATCTGCACGGCGACAGTGCCCACTCCTCCGGCCGCGCCCTGCACGAGCAGGGTCTGCCCGGCGCCGACCGCCAGCCGGTCGAGGACCCGCGTGGACGTCTCGACGGCCCCGGCGGCGCCGCCCGCCTCCTCCCAGCTCCATGCGGCCGGTTTCGGCGCCCAGGCGGCCAGGACCGCGAAGTCGGCGTTGGCGCCGCGGGCCTCCATCGTGGTCATGCCGAACACCGCGTCGCCGGGCGCGACGCCCGTCACGCCCTCGCCGGCCTCGTCCACGACGCCGGCGGCGTCGAACCCGGTCCGGTACGGCAGCGTCGCCGGGACCAGGTCGCGCATCGCCCCGGAGCGGATCAGCGTCTCCCCCGGCGAGATCCCCGACGCCCGGACGGCGATGCGGATCTCACCCGGCCCGGCGTGCGGCGCGTCGACCTCGGCGACGTGCAGGACGCTCGGCGGACCGTACTTCTCGAACTGGACTGCTCTCATGCCGGCGACCGTAACGGAACACCCCGTCCGTTTGGCTAATGTGAGAGCGGTGACGGACGAAGTGGCTCGGAAGCTGCGCTCGGACGCCCGGGACAACCGGGAGCGCATCCTCGAGGTGGCGCGGGAGGCGTTCGCCGCCGAGGGCCTGGACGTCCCGATGCGGGAGATCGCCCGCCGCGCCCATGTCGGCCCGGCCACCCTCTACCGCCGCTTCCCGACCAAGGAGGCGCTGCTCGCGGCGGCCTTCGCCGAGCAGATGGCCGCGTGCATCGGCATCGTCGAGGACGGCCTCGCGGCCGCCGACCCGTGGCGGGGGTTCGCCGCGGCGATCGAGCGGCTGATGGAGGTCCACGCCCTCGACCGGGGCTTCGCGCACGCCCTCACCTCGCAGTACCCGCAGGCGTTCGACCTGATGGAGGGCCGCGAGCGCACGCTGCGCGCCCTGGCCGAGCTGATCCGGCGGGCGAAGGCGGCGGGCGGGCTGCGCAAGGACATCGCCATCGAGGACGTCGTGCTCGCCCTCATGGCGAACGAGGGCATCCGCGCCGGGTCGCGGGCGGCGCGGCTCGCGGCCTCGCGCCGCTTCGCGGCCCTGATGATCCGGTCGTTCCAGGCGGACGCGTCCGCCGCGCCGGAAATCATTCGTTGATCCCGCTCCGGAGGGCGCAAGAACGGCGAGGCGGCTCCGACCCACCCGGAAAGGACGTCCCCGCCCGCGCGCATGCCCGGGCGAGCAGAAACCACCGCTGCCGGCGTGCCCGCCGGGCGCCGCGGCGCCGGCCTCGTCGACGCCGCGCTGCGCGACCTCGACCGGGCGGCCGGGGCCGGCGCCGACGAGCTGCACATCGTCACCAATCTCCCGGACGTGCCCCCGGAACGGCAGGCGGACCTGCTGGAGGCTCTGGCCGCCAAGCTGGACCTGCCGACCCCGTGAAGCCGGCCGGGCCCCGCGGCGGTTCAGGCTTCGGTCACGGCGCGGGTGAAGACCAGGTCGCGGGCCGTTTCCAAACCCGTGGCGAGGGCGCCGAGGACGACGGCGTCGTCCCCGAGGGCGGAGACCTCGACGCGCGGCGCGCCGAGCGGGGTCATGGTCTCGAGGCGGTCCCGCACGGCGCCGAGGAGCACGTCGGCGCCGTGCCCGCCGATGCCGCCGCCCAGCACGATCAGGTCGGGGTCGAGGAGCGCGACGACGCTGGCGAGCGCGCGGGCGACGTGCCCCGCCTCGTGCGCGACGGCCCGCGCCGCGAGCGGGTCGCCGGCCCTGGCCTCGTCGAACACGCGCTTGGCGGTGACCGGCCCGGTCATGCCGAGCCGCTTCGCGGCGGCCACGACGCCGGGGCCGGAGGCGACCGACTCCAGCATCCCGTGCGAGCGGGTCTCCCTCGGGTCGGCCTCGCCGAAGGGCAGCCAGGCGATCTCCCCGGCCGCGCCGCGGGCGCCGCGGTGCAGCTCGCCGTTCAGGACGATCCCCATGCCGATGCCGGTGCCGATCGACACGAACGCGAAGTGCGGCACGCCCTCGCCCAGCCCGTACCCCTGCTCCCCCAGCGCGGCCAGGTCGATGTCGTTCTCGATGGTGCAGGGCGCGGGCAGCCGCCGCGCGAGCCGCCGGGTGATGCCCGGCTCGTCCCAGCCGGGCAGGTTGGGCGCCAGCCGGAGGCGCCCGTTCTCGACGTCGTGGACGCCGGGGGTGCCGAGCACGATGTGGGTGACGGCGCCGTCCGCGGCCTTCGCAAGGTCGTCGACGATCCGGCCGAGCCGGTCGATGAGCGCGGCCGGTTCCGCGGCCCCGCCGGCGCCGACCGAGCGGACGTCCTCGCGCACCGCGATCTCGCCGGACAGGTCGGCGAGCGCGGCGCGGATCCACTCCCGGCCGACGTCGAGCCCGATCACCCAGCCCGTCTCGGGGCGGATGCCGTACAGCCGGGCGGACCGCCCGGCGCCGCCGGTGCGGCGGCCGATCGCCTTGACCAGCCCGGCGCGTTCCAGGTCGGCGAGCGCGAGCGAGATCGTGGGCTTGGACAGCCCGGTCGCGGCGGCGAGCTGCGGCCGCGAGACCGGCCCGAGCAGCCGGATCCGCTCGTACACGGCGCGTTCGTTCATGATCCGCAGCACGCTGGTGGTGTTGGCGGTCTCCCTGCTCGGCACGCGTAAAGACTGACATATCCGGCACGGCGCACGTGCCGGGTGTTGATTTGTTAGGGAGCCTCCCTTACATTCGCATCGACGTCCGGCGGGGGTGCGGCGTCCGGTCACGAGGAAGGGAGGACCGAGATGACCGCTCCCGCGGGCTCGGGGTTCGAACGGCGGCTCGGCGTGTTCCAGGCCACCACCGTGAACATGACCCAGATGTGCGGCATCGGGCCGTTCGTCACCATCCCTGCGATGATCTCCACGATGGAGGGCCCGCAGGCCATGTTCGGCTGGCTGGTCGGCGCGCTGATCGTGCTGGCCGACGGCCTGGTCTGGGCCGAGCTCGGCGCGTCCATGCCCGGCGCCGGCGGCACCTACCTGTACCTGCGCGAGGCGTTCCAGTACCGCACCGGCCGGCTGATGCCGTTCCTGTTCGTCTGGTCGGCGGTGCTGTTCATCCCGCTGATCATGTCGACCGGGGTGATCGGGCTCGTCCAGTACGCCGGCTACCTGTGGCCCTCGCTCGTGGACGGCTCCGGCCTGTCGACCGGCGGCCACCTCCTCGCGATCGCCGTCGTCGCGGTCGTCGTCGCGGCGCTGTACCGCACGATCGGCGACATCGGGCTGCTCACGACGGTCTTCTTCATCGTCATGCTGGTCTCCGTGCTCGGCGTGATCCTCGCCGCGTTCACCCACTTCCACTCCGACCTGGCGTTCACCTACCCACACGACGCGGGGTCGAAGTTCTTCCACGGGCTCGGCGCCGGGCTCGTCATCGCCGTCTACGACTACCTCGGCTACAACACGGCGGCCTACCTCGGGGCGGAGGTCCGGCAGCCGGGCCGGGTCATCCCGCGCGCGATCATCTTCTCGATCCTCGGCATCATGGCGCTGTACTTCCTGTTCCAGGTCGGCATCCTCGGCGTCATCCCGTGGGAGAAGACGCAGGAGTCCAGCTCGTTCGCGTCCCTCGTCCTCGAGCGGACGTGGGGCAAGGGCGCCGCGCGGGTCTTCACGGTCGGGATCATCATCACGGCGTTCGCGTCGGTGTTCGCCGGGCTTCTCGGCGGTTCGCGGGTGCCCTACAACGCGGCCCGCGACAAGCTGTTCCTGCCGTGGTTCGCGCGGCTGCACCCGCGCCTGAAGTTCCCGACGTTCGGGCTGTACGCGATGGGCGTCATCACGGCGATCGGCTCGCTGTTCACCCTGACCGACGTCATCAGCATGCTGACCGCGGTGTTCGTGCTCGTGCAGTCGGTCGCGCAGATCGTCGCGCTGACCGTGCTGCGGCGCCGGCAGCCGGACCTGCCCCGCCCGTACCGGATGTGGCTGTACCCGCTGCCGAGCCTGGTCGCGCTCGCCGGCTGGATCTACATCTACAAGTCGGCGGGCACCAGGCCGATCGTGCTGTCGCTGGGCTGGCTCGCGGCCGGCGTCGTCGCCTACCTGGTCTGGGCGCGGCTGGAGCGGACCTGGCCGTTCGGGCCGAAGGAGATCAGCGAGCCCTTCGCCGAGCCCGGCGGCGCCGAACCGCAGGCCGCATGATCCTCGGGATCGACTTCGGGGGGACCAAGGTCGCGCTGGCCACCGCCGACGCGGCCGGGACGCCGCTCCGCCGCGCCCGCCTGGAGACCCGGGCCGCGGACGGTGCGGAGCAGGTGGTGCGCCGAGCGCTGGACGCGGCGCGCCGCCTCGTCGCCGAGACCCCCGGCACGGTGACCGCGGTGGGCGTCTCGACGTTCGGCGTCGTCCGGGACGGGCGGGTGCGGCTCGCGCCGAACGTTCCCGGCTGGGAGGACCTGCCGCTGCCCGACCTCGTCTCCGGCGGCCTCGGCGCGCCCGTGCGCATCGACAACGACGTGAACGCGGCCACCGCCGCGGAGGCGCGCTGGGGGCGGCTCGCGGGCGTCGGCACCGGCGTCTACGTGAACCTCGGCACCGGTCTCGGCGCCGGGCTCGTCGTCGGCGGGCGGGTCGTGCGGGGCGCGCACGGCGCCGCCGGCGAGATCGGGTACCTGCTGCGCCGCCCCGGCGAGCCCGGGTGCGCGGACGGCCGCGCGCCGCTGGAGGAGCACGCCTCGGGCAGCGGCCTGGCCGCGCGGGCCTCGGCCGCGCTCGGCGGGCCGGTGACGGCCGCCGGCCTGTTCGCCCGCCGGGACGACCCGCGAGTGGCGGCGCTGCTCGACGACGCCGCCGGGACGCTCGGCCTGGCGGTCGCCAACCTCGCGACGACCCTCGACCCCGAGCGGGTGGTCCTCGGCGGCGGCATGGCCGCCGAGCCGTCCCTGCTGCCCGCGATCCGCGCGACCGTCGCGCGGGCGGTCCCGTTCCCGCCGGAGGTGGTGACGGCCCGGTTCGTCGACGACGCCGCGCTCATCGGCGCCATCGCGCTCGCCGGGACCAGGCCGTGAGGCCCGCTCCTCACGCCCGCGACTCGGCGGGAACGGTGCGAAGGGGCAGGTTCCAGCCCGCCAGGCTCACGACCGGGACGGCGCCGCGCAGGTCCGAGGCGCGGTAGCGGGCGGTCAGGGTCTGTGACTGCCCTGGCCACAGCGTCACGTCGTTGTCGTTCCAGCGGATCGGCAGCACCTGGTCGTCGCCGGGCAGCGGGCGCCCGCCGGGAGCGCCGCGCCGCACGTCCGCCCTGGTGAAGACGGTCGGCGCGGTCCCGGTCGCCGTGATCGTGACCGTGGTCACCAGGTCGGCGCCGTCGCGGCGGGTGGCCGCCGTGGCGCGCACCGCGGCGCGGGGCAGCGTGCGCAGGCCGGTCAGGTCGGCGTACCCGTCCGGCCGGAAGGTCGCGCCGCTGCCCTTGCCGAGGGTGTTCTTCCAGTCCACCGCGTCCGGTTTCGTGGACAGCCAGTAGACGTTGCGGCTCACCGTCGCTCCATGCCGGGTCAGCGCCAGTTCGAGGAAGTACGTCCGGGAGATGCCTTCGGGTGGCGGCGCGGTGGCCACGGTCCGGACGTCCTGGGCGGCCAGTGCCGGGACGGCGGGACGGAGGGTCCGTTCCACCGTGCCGTCGAGGTCGATCAGCCGCACCCGCGCCGCCAGCCCTGCCTGCCGCCTCCCCGTCAGGTTGGCGACCTTCACCGCACCGGACGCGTAGTCGTACATGATGTGCACCGGCTCTCCGGCCTTCTTAGCGCCGAAGTACACGCCGGGCTGGTCGAAGTCCTGGTTGTACAGGTTCCACTGCAGCGACGGCCAGGCCTTGTTCAGCATCCAGTAGATGACGCCCGTACTCGGGTTGGCCTGATCCTTGGAGTTGCCGATGTACGCCTCGAACTGCGCGCGGGCGGCCTCGTACCCGCCCATCTGCGCGATCCGCTGGTAGGACGCCATGTCGGACCAGGGCCCGTACCGGTGCCACAGCGGGGTGTTGTACTGCCCCATCCGCGCGGTCCTGGTGTAGTCGTTGTAGGCGTACACGTGGAACAGGTCCCGGCCGGAACGGGGACCGCGCGCGGTGGCCGGATCCCAGATCGCGGACTGCTCGTCCGGGGTCAGGAAGCGGTCGAGCGAGTCCTGGGTCGGGACGGTGTTGCCCGCGCTCGTCTCGGTGTCGAAGCCCCAGGCGCTCCCGGCGTTGGTGTACGACGGGTCGTGCACGGCGGCGGTCTCGCGGCCGTTGCTCCACCAGTACACCGGCGGCACGTGGTTGTACGGTCCCTCCTTGGCGCCGGACGGGCCGAGCCGCGGCGACGCCTTGTCCTGCGCGGACGCGATCTGCGGCGTGCCCCAGTCCGCGGCCTCGAACGCCGGCACGTACACCGACTCCTTCGCCGCGTCCGGCGCCGCGTCGCTGCCCTGGAAGAACGCGAACACGCTCGGGTGGTCGCGCAGCCGGCGGGCGACGGCCGCCGCCTGGACGGCGGCGTTGGCCTTGAGCTCCTCGCTCCACTCGGCGTACGGGTCCTCCCAGCGGTCGCAGCACTGCCAGCCGGTCATGGCGAGGACGCCCTCGCGGTCCATCTGCCGGAACATGTCGTCCGGCGGGAAGTTGCCCTCGAACCGCAGCGCGTTCAGACCCAGGTTCTTGACGTAGGCGAGCTGGTCGCGGACGTTCCGGGACGAGTAGCGCAGGAACATGTCGGGCGACCAGCCGCCGCCGCGGATCACGATCGGCACGCCGTTGACCGCGAACCGCCGGTAGCCGTGCGGCACGTGCGTCCTGCCGGGGACGGCGCGGGTCAGCGACGAGGTGACGGTGCGGATGCCGAAGTCCTCGGCGTAGCGTCCGCTCTCCCGGCCGTCCGCGCGGACGTGCGCGGCGAGGTGGTAGAGCGGCTGGCCGCCGAGCCGGTACGGCCACCACACGTCCGGGTGGTCGAGGCGCAGGCCGAGCGCGACGGGGCGGACGGCGTGCGGCGGCAGCGTCACCGCCGTGCCGAACGGCAGGCGCGTCGCGCCCCGGCCGACCGTGCCGGAGAACTCGGCCCGCCGCTC
Source organism: Actinomadura physcomitrii (assembly GCF_008923205.2). GTDB lineage: Bacteria > Actinomycetota > Actinomycetes > Streptosporangiales > Streptosporangiaceae > Spirillospora > Spirillospora physcomitrii. Next base: position 85,523 of record NZ_WBMS02000024.1, read on the forward strand.
CGTCCCGGTGTTGTTGCGCAGCACGGCCTTGACGGTGAGGTCCGAGCGGGAGAAGTCGCGAGCGTTGCGCTGCACGACATGGACGTCGCGCAGCGACACCGGCCCCTCCTGGACGATCTTCGGCGGGCGTTCCAGGCCGGTGCCCTGGTCCGGCGCGGCCGGGTTCCAGTCAAGGCGGCTGCCGGTGAGGTAGGTCCTGGCCTTGTTCGGCGCGACGTCGAGCGCGATCGCGTTGGCGCCGTCCCGCACCTGCCGGGTCACGTCGTACTCGAAGCGCGAGTAGGAGCCCTGGAGCCGCGAGCGGACGTCGATCCGGACGCCGTTCAGCCACAGGTCGGCGGTGCCGGAGACGCCGTCCATGACCAGAAAGGTGCGGCCGCCGCGCCGCGGGTGCAGGACCACCTCGTCGCGGTACCACCAGTTCACGGCGAACTGCCCGGCCGGCACCGACGCCAGCCGGTCCGAGCGGAAGACGTGCGGGTAGCGGCCGTTCTCCAGCAGGCCCGCCATCAGCGTCCCGGGACGGCCGATCGGCAGCCAGCCGGACGTCCGGTACCCCGGTCGCGAGATCCGCGCGCCGTCGGTCCCGGCGACGGCCGAGGACTGGATCCGCCACCCCCGGACGAGGTCCGAAGCGCCGTCCTCCCCGGCGGGCGCGAGGACGGCGGGTCCGGCGCTCTCCCGCGCTGCGGCGGGCACGGCGTGCGGCGGGGCGGCGAGGGCGAGGACCGCGCAGGCGGCCAGGGCGGCGGGCGGTCGTCCGGGCTTCGACATGGTTCCTCTGCGGTCGGCGCGTCGTCAGGCGGTCACTACCTGTGCGATCACCGGAACCGGCCGCCGCCACACGCGCACGCGGGCAAAGATCCGCCGCGTCCCGCGACCGCGCGCTCAAACTGCACCTGGCGGATGTACCTTCAGCAGGGCGCTGGCAGGTCGTCCGCGCGGGCAGCAGCCTCGAGGGCATGACGACAGGGACTTCTCCAGGCGCCGCGCGGCTCGGGCCGCGCGGATGGCTCATCCTCGTCACGCTGTGCGGCGCGACCTTCATGACCGGCCTGGACTACTCGATCATCACCGTGGCCCTCCCGGAGATCGGCCGCGACCTGGGCTTCACCAGTACCTCCGCCCTCCAGTGGGTGGCGACCGCGTGCCTGCTGCCGACGGCCGCGCTGATGCCGCTGTTCGCGCGCGCGTCCGACATGCTCGGCAGGCGCCGGCTGTTCATGGCCGGCGTCGCGGGCTTCACCTCGCTGTCGCTGGCGGCCGCGCTCGCGCCGAGCCCGGGGCTGCTGATCGCGGCGCGCGCCGGGCAGGGCGTCGCGGCGGCGATGATCGGCCCGACCGCCCTTACGCTGCTGACCGCCGCGTTCCCCGAAGGGCCGCGGCGCACCCGGGCCCTCGGTGTCAACGGCGCGCTGCTGTCGCTCGGGTTCGTCATCGGGACGATCGGCGGCGGGCTCATCACCAGCGGGCTGGACTGGCGCTGGACGATGCTGCTCCTCGCCGGCATCGGCGCCCTGGTGCTGGCCGGCGCGCTCACGGTCGTCCGCGAGACGGCCGGGCGGACCCGGACCGGGCTCGACGTCCCCGGCGCGATCCTTGCGAGCGGCGGGCTGTTCGCCCTGGTCTACGGCGTCTCCACCGGCGGCGAGGCGGGCTGGGGCAGCGCGCCGACGCTCGCGGCCCTGCTGGGCGCGGCGGTCCTGCTCGGGTCGTTCCTCGCCGTCGAGGCCCGGCATGCGGCTCCGCTCGTCCCGCCGCACCTGCTGCGCCGCCCGACCGTCGCGTGGGGCATGGCGATCGGCCTGGTCACCTTCGGCATGTGCGGCGGCGCGACGCTGCTGCTCAGCATCTACATGCAGGACGTCCTCGGCTACTCGCCGCTGCGGACCGGGCTCGGCTTCCTCGGCGAGGGCGTCGCGGCCCTCGCCGCCGGCACCCTCGCCGCCCGGCTGATCAACGCGCGCGGGACGGCCGCGACCGCCGCGCTCGGCCTGACCGTGCAGGCCGCGGGCACCGCGGCGATGGCCGCCCTGCCCCAGCACGGAGGTCTCGCGGTCCTGCTCGCCCTGTCCGCCGCGATGGGCTTCGGCCACGTCCTGACCGTGGTCGCCGCCGTCACGACGATCACGTCCGGCCTGGACCGGGACGACCAGGGCGTCGCGGGCGGCCTCGCCCAGATGCCCACCTACGTCGGCGCGATCGGCGTCGCCGGGCTCACCGCGATCGCCGCCGCCCGGACCGAGGCGCTCGCCCGCGCCGCGACCCCGGCCGCGGCCACGCTGGGCGGGCTGCACGCCGCCTTCCTCGCGGCCGGCGCGGTCGCGCTGCTCGGCGCGGTCGCGGGCGGCGTCCTGCTCCGCCGGGCCGGCGCCGGCCGGGCGGCCGGGCGCTCCGCCGACGCTCCGGCCGAGCATCGCCTGACCGCCTGATCGGCGCCGCTCAGCGGGCGGTCGCGGCGACGAGCCCGGCGAGGCGCCGCAGCCGCTCGCTCGACGGCGAGCCCGGTTCCGCCTGGAACACCGCGACGCCCTGCCCCTCGTCGTCGGGCGTGCGCAGCAGCTCGGAGGTGAGGGTCATGACGCCCACCTCGGGGTGCCGGTAGCCGCGCGAGATGGACGCGCAGTTCGCCACCGGGTGCTCCGCCCGCATGGCGCGGAACTCCGGGCTGAGCGCCGACAGTTCCTCCACCAGCGCGGCCAGCCCCTCGTCGCCGGGGAACCGGCTCAGCGAACCCTCCAGGTAGGCGATGTCGTCGCGGGCCTTCTGCTCCCAGTCGACGTACAGCTCCCGCGCGAAGCCGGTCTCCAGGAAGTCGACGCGGACGAAGTTCGGCTTCTCCGCGCCGTCGAAGTCCCAGTGCGGGGCCAGGAGGGCGTGCGCCAGGCGGTTCCACGCGAGGACATCGCCCCGGCGCCCCACCGCCATCGCGGGCACCTCGGTGAACGAGTCCACCATCAGCTTGATGCCCGGCCGCAGCCGCTCCGGCCTGACCCGCTCGCGGGCCCGCGCCGCCCGGGCGAGCCGGTGCAGGTGGTCCCGCTCGTCGTCGTCCAGCCGCAGGACGCGGGCGATGGCGTCGAGCACCTCGGCGGAGACGTTCGGGCCCTGCCCCTGCTCCAGCCGCGTGTAGTACCCGACGCTGACCCCGGCGAGCGGCGCCAGCTCCTCCCTGCGCAGCCCGGACACCCGCCGGTGCCGGCGCCCCGGGCTCAACCCGACGTCCTCGGGCCGGAGCCGGGCACGGCGGGACCGCAGGAACTCACCAAGCGCAGAACCGGGATACATGACTCGAAGATATTCTCTCCGCTCATGCCGTTTCCGGGGTCGGGGGTTCCCGGCGGCGCGCGGACCTCGGGCCGCGGTGTCTAGGATCGGACGCCGGTCACTGATGCGAGGAGCGGGAGCCGAAGGTGGAACCGGCCGGCGCGATGGCGGAGGACGTCTGGGCGGCGCACCGTACCGCGGTGTTCGGGGCGGCCTACCGGATCCTCGGCAGCGTGGCCGAGGCCGAGGACGTCACGCAGGAGGTCTGGCTGCGCGCCGCCGCCGCGGACCTGTCCGGGGTGCGGGACCTGCGGGCCTGGCTGGTGACCGTCGCCGCGCGGACGTCCTACAACGTGCTGAAGTCGGTGCGCGTCCGGCGCGAGTCATGTGGGGCCGTGGCTGCCGGAGCCGCTGCTGACCAGGCCCGACACCGCCGCGCGGGTGCTCATGGACGAGTCGGTGAGCACCGCGATGCTGGTCGTCATGGAGACGCTCGCCCCCGCCGAACGCGTCGCGCTGGTGCTGCACGACGTGTTCGGCTTCCCGTTCACGCGGATCGCCGAGGTCCTCGGCGGCACGCCCGCGGCCGGCCGCAAGCTCGCCTCCCGCGCGGGCGCGGGTCGCCGCGGTCCGGGAGCGGCCCCGTGCGTCCCGTACGGTCACGGCCGGCGGCCGCGAGATCGGCTACGACCGCCTCGTGCTGGCGGCGGGCAGCGCGCTCGTCCGGCCGCGCGGTCTTCCCGGCGCCGAACGGCTCTTCGACATCGACACCCTGGACGGCGCCCGGCGCCTCACCGGCCACCTGCGGGGCCGCGATGGATATGCCGCCGTGGTCGCCGGCGCCGGGTTCGTCGGGCTGGAGGCCGCGACCGCTCTCGCGGCCCGGGGCCGGGTGCTGCTGGTGGACCGGTCACCGGTGGTCGGCGACGGGCTCGGCCCCGGCCCGCGCCCGGTGATCGAGGCGGCGCTGGACGACCTCGGCATCGAGCGCCGCCTCGGCACGACGGTGGCGGAGGTCGGCGACGGGCACGCCGTCCTGTCCGACGGGACCGTGGTCGAGGCGGACGCGGTCGTCTGGTCGGCCGGGCTCAGGGCCAGTGACCTCACCCGGCAGATCTCCGGCGACCTCGATCCGCTCGGGCGGGTGCCGGTGGACCGGCGGCTGCGCGCGCTTCCCGAGGTGTTCGCCGCGGGCGACACCGTCGCAGCGCCGTTCGACGACGCCGCGGCGATCCTCGCCGCCGCCGACCACGTCCGCCTCGACCTCCCGTTCTTCCCTGAGGAAGGGACCGTTCCCGCTGCATGAGCGGCGCGCTTCGCGGCCTGCCGCTCCTCGCCGATGCCTCCGTCCGGGTCACAGCCCGAGCGCCGCCGTCACCCGGTCCGCCAGCTCGTCCTCGGTCATGGCGAGGTCCACCTCGATGCCGCGCAGGCCCAGGGATCTCGTCTCGTCCCGGACGCGGTCGGTGAACATCCGGTCGCGGTCGAGCAGGTTGCGCAGCGCCCGCTCCGGATCGCCCGTCCGGCCGGCGATGTCCCACGTCGAGCCCCTGCGGTCGAGCGCGGCCCGGCGGAACGCGGGCGTCGGCAGCAGCCAGACGGCGCGGCCGGGCGCGGCGAGCAGGGGCTTCACCAGGCGCGGCAGCAGCCGGAACCCCTCGGCGATCACGCACGGCTCCCGGGGCAGGCGCGACAGGTCCTCGACGATCGCCTCGAACGCCTCGCCCCGGAACCAGTGGAACGTCTCGAGCATGGTCTCCGGGGTCCTGTTCACCCACCGCTCGTCCATGTCCATGGCCTTGAACCCGCTCAGGAACGGGCTGTCGCCGGGTGCGGTCCGGCGGGCGTGCTCCGGCATCGCGTCGTCGGTCGCGTACACCCGGAAGCCGTGCCGTTCCGCGATGCGGCGGGCGATGGTGGACTTGCCCGCGCCCGACCCGCCGCCGATCCAGTAGACGTGCGGCAGGTCCCTCATCCCGATCCTCCGTGACGGACGCGTCGCCGTGCTGGGCGGCGACGAGGCCGGGGCGGTCATCGCCCCGGAGCGATACGCTACCCGCCGCTCTCCGCCAGCCAGGCGGTGTACGTGACGTCGCCGAGCGACGCACCGTCCACCGGCACGAGGTCCGGCTCCCGCATCACGCTGCCGTAGTAGGGCGCGTCCTGGTCGGTGACGACCTCGCGCGCGTCGCCCCACGCCGCCAGGGCCGCGCGGAAGAACTCGTCCATCCGGAACCGTTCGGGTCCGGCGATCTCGGCCCGCCCGTTCAGCGGCGCTCCCACGGCCGCGTCGGCGACCGCCCGCGCGACCTCCTCGCCCGCGATGGGCTGGAACAGCACCGAAGGCATCCGGACCGTGCCGCCGTCCGTGGCCGCGTCGGCGATCTGGTGGGCGAACTCGAAGAACTGCGTGGCGTGCACGAGCGAGAACGGGACGCCCGACTCCTCGATCAGCCGCTCCTGGGCCAGCTTCGCACGGAAGTAGCCGACGTCCGGCCGCCTCTCGGTGCCCACCACCGACAGCGCGACGTGGTGGCCGGTGTCGGCTCTCTTCTCCGCCGCCAGCAGGTTGCCGGTCGAGGTCGTGAAGAAGGCCAGCACCGCCTCGTCCTCGAAGGACGGGGAGTTCGACACGTCGACCACCACGTCCGCGCCGGCCACCGCCGCGTCCAGACCCTCGCCGGTGATCGTGTTCACCCCCGTCTTCGGGGAGGCCGGGACCGCCTCGTGCCCCTGTGCTTCGAGCATGGCCACGACCTTCGAGCCGATCAGGCCGGTGCCGCCGATGACCAGGATCCTCATGACGGCTCTCCTTCCGTTCCGGTGACGTCCTCCGCCGCCCCTGCCCTGGCCCGGCGGGTCCGATCCGCGCGGACGCTCTCCTTGGCCGCCCCCAGAGCAGATCCCGACCGCCCCTTGACGTCAGCCGCGGCGGGCTCGGGACCGGTCATACTCTCCGCCGGCGTAGGTGCCGCGGCGGCTGGGTCGCCGCGTGCGATAACCAGATCGCCAGTAGCTATTGGCGGAACGCCAATAGCGGTCTAGTGTTCCGGGTGGCTCGTCGGAAACGACGATGCGTCACCGCGTGTCAGGAAGGTGCTCTGGCCCCGAGGAGGAGCGAAAGCATGGATGAACCCAGCAGGCGCAGCGTGCTGATGGCCGGCGGGACGCTCGGCGCGCTCGGCGCGCTGACCGTCGCGACGCCGGCGCGAGCGAACTCGCTGTGGACGTGGTCGCCCGAAGGGTCGGTCGCCGGCCGCGGCGAGGGCGCCGACCCGAAGTGGGTGTGGGACGAGGAGGCCGACTCGCTGGTCGCCTCACTGCTCGAACGGGGCGACGTCCCCAAGGTGAACGAGCTGCTGAAGACCTGGACCAAGAACGGCCAGGCACTGCCGAGCGGGCTGCCCGCGGACCTGCGCGACTTCGTGGAGCGTGCCCGGCGGCTCCCGTCCTGGACGGACCAGGACAAGCTCGCCAAGGCGTTCGAGTTCAACCAGAAGCGCGGCCTCTACCTCGGCGTCACCTACGGGTTCGCCAGCGGGATGATGAGCACGGCCATCCCGCACGAGGCGCGCGCGGTCTACTACTCCAAGGGCGGCGCGGACATGCGCGACCGCATCACCAAGACCGCCAAGCTCGGCTACGACATCGGCACCGAGCAGGCCTTCCAGCCCGCCGGCGAGATGATCGTGACCTGCGTCAAGACCCGGCTGGCCCACGCGGGCGTGCGCAACCTGCTGCCCAGGTCCGCGTACTGGACCAAGGTCGCCGACGAGAAGATCCCGATCAGCCAGGCCGACATGATGGTCACCTGGCACAGCCTGCCGACGACGGTCATGAAGCAGTTCGCCAAGTGGAAGATCGCGGTCCCCGCCGACGAGTCCGCGGCCTTCCTGCACTCCTGGCAGCTCGCCGCGCACATGCTCGGCATCAGGGACGAGTACATCCCGAAGTCCTGGGACGAGGCGAACGCGCAGGCGGCGCAGGTCCTCGACCCGATCCTGGCGCCCACCCCCGAGGGCATCAAGCTCGCCGACATCCTGCTGAACCTCGCCGCCTTCATCGACGGCGGCATCCTCACCAAGCACATCCTCGGCGCGCTCACCCGCTACGTGCTCGGCGACCAGATCGCGACCTGGCTGAAGATCCCGGAGGAGCCGGTGTGGGATCCGGTCTTCGAGAACCTCTGGCCGCCGTTCGTCGCCGTCCGCGAGGGCGTCCTCGACATCACCAAGGCCCCCAAGGAGCTGCGCGAGTTCTACTGGGTGTTCGACGAGATCATCCGGCAGGGCGTGCTGCTCGTGCTGTCGGGAGCGAACTACCCGATCAGCATCCAGATCCCGACGACCAACAACCCCGACTACTGACCTGGCCTCTCCGGCCGCGTCCTCGGCGCGACGCGGCCGGAGAACCCGGTCCGGGGCCGGGTCCGGGCCTGGCATCGGTGTCCGGGGGCGCCGGTTCAGCCCCGGTCGCGGCCGGTCATCCGGTCGAGCATGCGGTCGGCCGCGCCGACCACCGGGCCGGCCGCCTTCAGCAGCCCCGCCTTGGGCGGGGTATTGGAGTGCGGACGCGTCGGCGCGAACCTCTTGGCCGCCCGCAGCCTGCCGCCGAGCGCGTTCGCCTGCTCGGCGGTGATGACCCCGCGCAGGAGGGGCCACACCCGCTCCTCCTCGAAGGCGATGTGCTCGCGGGCGCCGGCGACGAAGTCCGACAGCAGGCCCTCGAACCGGTCCTGCAGGGGGTGCGCGGCGATGAGGTCGTCCAGTTCCAGCTTGGCGGACTGCTCCTGCGCGATGGCGTGGGCCGCGAGCGCGTCACCGTCCGGGACGTGCTCGCGGACGGCGGGCCAGAAGTACTGCTCCTCGACCGCCTCGTGCATGGACTCCGCGGTGATGAGCTTCTGCAGCAGGGTGCGGCGCCGCGCCAGCGCGTCCTCGCTCGCGCCGGTCGCCGCGGTGGGCCCGGCCTCCAGGTCGTCCAGCATCCGCTTGACCTCGGTGTGGTCGCGTGCCAGCACCCCGAACACGTCTGCCATCGGTCCTCCTCTGCCGGCGGACGGCTCCCCGGGCGGTCAGCCCTTGTCGCGGGCGTTGCGGATCATGTCGCGGACGCGGTCGGCGACCGCGGCCACCGGGCCGGCGAGCATGTTCTTGGTCGCCGACTCCACCCCGGGATGCGGGTGCGTGGGCGCGGTGGCCTGCGCGGCGCGGACCGCGGCGGCGAAGCCCTTGAGCTGGGTCGGGCTGAACTGGTCCTTGAGCCGGTCGAACTCGTAGCGCTCCTCGGCGCGGGCGTGGGACAGCACGTCCATGCGGAGCCTGTCGATGGACTTGAGGAACCGGGGGTCGTCGGTGTCCATGCCGTCCAGCTCGGACAGCAGCTCCTTGGCCTCGCGCTCCTCGGCCAGCCGGTCGTCGACGATGCCGTCGCCGCCGGGCAGCCGGCGCGCGACCGGGTGGATGATCTCCTCCTCGGCGGTCTCGTGGATCGCCAGCAGCCGCACCAGTTGCCGGAAGGCGTCCGTGCGCTCCCGCCCGTCGGAGTGCATCACCTCGTCGAACAGGTCCCGGATCCGCGCGTGCAGAACGCCCCCGCTCGTCCACCTGCAGCACCGCGACCCCACCGACAACGTCCGCGAGCCCTACGACAAGGCCTCCACGGCGCCGCTGTCCAAGCTGCACGCCCTGACGATCATGGCGGCCGAGCAGCAGACGATGAACTTCTACATGAACGTCGGCCCCATGTACATGGAGCCGATCGCCCGGCAGCTCTACCAGGAGATCGGGCTGGTGGAGGAGGAGCACGTCACCCACTACGAGTCGCTGGTCGACCCGGGCGAGTCCTGGTGGGAGCGGCTCGTCAACCACGAGTACAACGAGTGCTACCTGTACTACTCGTTCATGCAGACCGAGACCGACCCGCGCGTCAAGGGCATCTGGGAGCTGCACCTGAACATGGAGCTGGAGCACCTGCGGCTCGCCTGCGACCTGATGCGCCGCCACGACGACCGCGACCCCGAGAGCGTCCTGGCGCCCGCGCTGCCCGAACCGGTCACCTTCGAGCCCAACAAGCAGCTCGTCCGGGAACTGCTCGGCACCCAGATCGACTGGGCGACCCTCGGCACGGGCTACGTCCAGGACATGCACGAGCGGTTCGAGCGGATGCAGGACAAGATCAACGCGGAGCGGCCGCCGCAGGAGCGCGTCATCGACGAGCACCGCGACAAGTTCGGCGACGAGTACCGCCTCGCCACCGACGGCCCCCACCCCGTCGAGCGGCTGCGCGACAAGCCGCGGACGTAACAGACGTCTCACCGGCTCCCCCGCCCCCCATGTTTGCCGAGCAGGTGGGGGGTAGCCGGGAGGCATGAGGCTGATGAAGCCGCCAGGGGTCTACGCTCCCCAAGGCGATACCTTCCTTCTGGTCGAGGTTCTATGGAAGGCTCCGCTGCTGAAGGGGGCCCGCGTACTGGACGTGTGCACCGGGACCGGTGCGCTCGCGCTCGCCGCCGCGCGGGCGGGCGCGGGACGCGTGACGGCGGTGGACGTGTCCACGAGAGCCGTGCTCGCCGCCCGCGCCAACGCACTGCTCAACCGACTGCCGATCAAAGTCCTGCAGGGCGACCTGTTCGGTCCCGTGGCCGGCCAGGCGTTCGACATGATCGTGACGAATCCGCCGTACGTGCCGAGCGGGTCCACCACGCCGGGGCGGGCGGCCCGCTGGTGGAACGGGGGCCCGGACGGCCGGGCGCTGCTCGACCGGATCTGCGAGCGGGCGCCCCGCCAGCTCCGCCGCGGCGGCACGCTGCTGATCGTGCAGTCGGCGGTCTCCGGCGTCCAGGAGACGCTGGACGCCCTGCGCGCCCAGGGGATGACGGCGTCGGTCGCGGCGCGGCGCACCCAGCCGTACGGCCCGGTGCTGCGGGCGCGGGCCGCCGAGCTGGAGGCCGCGGGGCTCGCCCGTCCCGGCAGCGGCTCCGAGGAGCTGGTGGTGGTCCGTGCCGACCGGAACTGACCGGCGCGCTCCCGTCCGCGTCCGGCTGGACCCGTACGGGCCCGTGCTGGTGGAGGGTCCCGTCGAGATCGAGATGCCGGACGGCACGACCGTGTCGTCCGACCGGTTCATGGTGGCGCTGTGCGCGTGCCGCCGGAGCCGCCGCTACCCGTTCTGCGACACCAGCCACCGCCGCAAGCCTCGCCGCGAACCAGCCGAGTCGAGCTAGCACGTCCGGCTCCGTCCGGCCTGGTCGGGCCGGACGGAGCCGAGGAGGAGCAACGGAGCCGGTTCAGACGGAGCCGGACGGGAGCGCCTGGAGGAGCGAAGTGCGGCCCGCCCGCCAGGACGCCAGCAGGTGCTCGCCGAACCGGCCCTCCAGGAACTCGGTGGCGCGGATGCCGAACACCACGCCGCCGGCGAGTCCGGGCTCCCCGGCGAGCAGGTCGCCGAGGACGTCGTGCCGCAGCACCTGCTCGTGGACGGCGTCGGCCTCGATGTGCTCGGTGTGGAAGCGCACGCAGCGCGGGCTCGCGCCGAGGCGCTCCAGCGCGGCGGCCATCCGGCGCGCGGCGGGCGCCGTGGTGATCTCGGCGGCGGCGAAGTGCCCGGCCATCGCGCCGCGCAGCGAGCGGTGCAGGCCGAACAGCGACATCATGTTGACGATCGCGAGCATCCGCCCCGGAACCAGGTCCAGGTACCGGCCGTAGCCCGGGTCCAGGCCGAGGTCCTCCATGAGGTCGGCGAACAGCCGGGCGTGCATGTCCTCGCCGCGACCGCCGCCGAACTCGTCGAACTCCACCGCGACCAGCGCGGCCTTCGCCTGCCCGCGCAGGCGCGGGATCAGCCAGGCGTGGGGGTCTGCTTCCTTGAGGTGGTAGGCGGAGCGGTGGACGGCGTGCTCGCGCATGTGCCACCACTCCCCCTCGTCGCGCAGGTAGTGCGAGACGCCGTACGCGTCCGCCGGCTCGGCGAGCACCTCGGCGAGGACGCCCTCCACGTCGTCGCCCTGCCCGGTCTCCGCGCGGAGGGCCGCCAGGAACCGGTGCTCCATCGCGGCGCGGAGCGCGAGCAGCCCGGGCGCCCACTCCCAGCCGTCGTCGACGCCGTCGAAGCCCCGGTAGTGCAGTTCGTAGCAGACGTACAGAGCCAGGTGCAGGTCGTCGCCGAACGGATCGGTGCCGTCGCGGCCGGCCGCCCCGCAGGCGGCGTCGAGCATCGGTGCCGGGTCCGCGGGCCCGAGGCGGGCGAGCGCGGCCAGCACCGCCTCCGACAGCGGTCCTCGGGGGGCGGGCAGCGGCGGCCGCGCGCCGGCCCGGGACGCGCTCGTCGCGACGGTGGTCATAAGCCTCCTTCTGCGGTCACCGAGGGGGTCCGCGGCGACGGACGTGCGGTACCCGATCAGAGCCCGTCCATGCGCAAGCGGCCCATCGCGTGCCCTCCCTGATCGTCCGCGTCGGCCTCTCGTGCTGCGCTCCCCGCCCGCGCAACCGGCGAACACCGCGCGGCCGGCGGCGCCGGGCGCCCTGGTCCGTGCTGCCGGCCGGGCAGCGTCGCGGACGCCGGTCAGGAGCGCACCTTCCCGATCACCCACTGGAGCGCGAGGATCCCCACGGCGGCGATGAGCGCGCCCCGTCCGTTTCCCGTGGCGATGCCCGCGCCGAGCACCACGGCCGCGATGGTCGGGAGGAGCTTGAAGCCGAACATCGGTGCCTCCTGGAAGACGTCGTGCGGCGGACCCGCCGCCGCCCGCGCTCCATTGTCCGCGACGCGTTTCCGGGCGGTAACCGCCCCCGTGGTGAAACCGCGATCACCCCCGTCCGGGCTCGGTGCCGGCCCGGTCGAGACCGAGCCCGCGGCGGCCGGTGGCGTTGAGGTCGGCGGGCCGGAAGCGGTCGGGCCAGGACCGCTCGTAGTGCTCGGCGGGGAAGTCCGCGGGGCTGGAGCCGGTGGCGAACGCCTCCCGGACGGCGGCGGCGTAGCGCTCGTTGCGCGGGCACCACGGGGCGGCGGGGATGTACATGACGTTGCCCCAGCCCTTCTGGTCCTCGACCGGCGCGACGCCGTGGATCAGGTCGCAGTGCCACCAGACCGAGTCGCCCGCGCGGACGTCGGGGATGCCGGCGACGGCCTCGAGGAGCAGCGGGTGCCAGCGCTCGCTGACCGGGAAGACGCGGTTGACGGTGACGCCGCACATGTCGTCGTCGGGGACGTCGGGCAGCAGCGGCCGGAGCATCAGGTACGCCATCGCCGACGGGATCGGGACGGCGTACAGGACGCCCTGGTCGTGCTCCATGTCCGAAAGGGCCGTCCAGCCCTGGAAGGTCCGGAACGCCGAGCACATGGTGGTGCCCGGGTACTGGGGGCCGTCGGTGCGGTGGGCGGCGTCCCACGGGTCGTACTGCTCGACGGTGCCGTCGAACAGGTGCCGGAACGCCCGCTGGTAGGCGCCGGTCATCCACAGGTCGAGGGTCCCGGGGTCGAGGTGGGCGCCGAGGCCGCCCGAGGCGGTTCCCGGTGGGCGGCGGCGGATCCGGTCGGGGTAGAGGGAGTCGCGGCCGGGGTCGAACCAGCGGATGCCCTCGGACTCGTGCTTCCACCGGGCGTTCAGGAACGCCTGCACGCGGGCCGTCCGGTCGCTCTGGCGGGCCTGCATCTGCGCCCGCGACCAGTAGATCGGGTAGATCTCGGGCTTGGAGCCGACGCTGCCGAAGAAGTCGTCGCCGGGCCCGCGGTAGGCGTCGAAGAACCCGTTGCGCTCGGTGTAGCCGACGATGTCGCGGTCCCATTCGAGCGCCTGCTCGCGGTGGAAGTGCCCGCGCACGACCAGGCAGCCGCGCCGGTGCAGGGCGCGGACCTGCTCGTCCGGGACCGTCCCGGCCTCGATGTCGGCGTAGTCGACGACCGGCCAGACCGTCTCGCCTCGCGCGCGGGCGGCGGCGACGTCGTCCGCCTCGGCGCGGACGAGCCGTTCGACGACGCCGAAGACCTCCTCGACGGTGCGTCCGGACGCGGCGATCCTGGCCCGCAGTGCGGCCTTGACCTGGCGGATCGCCGCGGGCAGGTCGGCGGGCGCCTCCTCCCAGTGCGGCAGGGGCGGCAGGGGCGGCTGGGACGTGCCCGCCGGGGCGGTGGGTGCGGTCATGGCGGCTCCTTCTAGAAAGGACTCCTTACTTGTATCGGACGCTACGCCCCGCGCACCTTTCCAGGCAAGGCCCCTTATTAGAATCCGGCCATGACCGCCCCCAGACCGTCCCTGGACCTGGTCCGCAGCGCGACCGACGAGCACGTCCTGCGCGCGCTGATCCGGCACCGGCGGCTGACGCGGGCGGAGATCGCGGTCGAGGCCCGGGTGTCCAAGCCCACGGCGGCGCAGAGCGTCCGGCGGCTCGTCGAGGCGGGACTGGTCGTCGACTCGGGCGAGCGCACCCCGGGCGGGCGCGGGCGCGGCCGGGTCGGCTCGTACTACACGCTCGCCGCGGCGGCGGGCACGGCATGGGCGGTCGGCATCGCGCCCGAGGGCGTCGTCGCCGAGGCGATCGACGTCTACGGCGAGACCGTCGGCCGCGCGGAGGCGCAGGCCGGCCGGCCCGCGCCGGCCGACCGGGTCGCCGCCGTCCTCGACGAGGTCGCCGGACGGCTCGCGGGGACGCCTCCCCGCCTGGCCGTGGTGAGCGCCGCGGATCCCGTCGACCGCGCCACCGGCCGCCTGGTGCACCTGCCCGGCGCGCCCTTCCTGATCGGCGAACTCGACCCGGCCGAGGTCCTCGCCCGGCACGTCGCGGGGCCCGTCACGGTCGACAACGACGTCAACTGGGCCGCCCGCGCCGAACTCGCCGCCCGCCCCGGCGGCGACAGCTTCGCCTACCTCTACCTCGGCGAGGGCCTCGGCTGCGCGATCGTGCACGACGGGCGCGTGCTGCGCGGCCACGGCGGGCTCGCCGGCGAGATCGCCTACCTCGTCACGGCCGGGCCCGGGGGCCGCGCCATCCCGCTGATCGAGGTGTTCGGCCTGCTCGGCCTGCGGCAGCCGGGCTCCACCGCCATCGACGTCGACCGGCTTCTGGCGGCGGCGACCGGGGGCGGCCCGCAGGCCGCCGCGCTGCGGACGGCGCTCGCCGAGGCGGTCGGCGGCGCGCTGACCGCGATCGCCTCGCTCGCCGATCCCGAGCACGTCGTCGTCGGCGGCCCGTGGGGTGGCCATCCGGAGATCCTCGGCGCGCTCGGCGACGTCGCGTCCCGCCGGCCGCGCGCCCCGTCCCTGCGCCCGGCGACCGTTCCCGCGGCGCCGTTCGCCGCCGTCCGCGCCGACGCCCTCGCCCGGTTGCGCGACAGCGTCGTCGCCGCGCCCCGCTGACCGGCGCCGGGCCGCCCGCCTCAGTACCGGTTCGTCGCGGCGTCCACCGCGAGGTCCGCGTCGATCTCCTCGGCGGACAGGTGCTCGAGCCCCATGTGGTCCTTGGCAATCCGCCCGAGCGTGGGGAGGCTGCTGCGGTCCGGCCATGTGCCGGGATCCCACAGGGCCGACCGCAGGAACGCCTTCGCGCAGTGCATGTACAGCTCTTCGACGTCGACGAGCAGCGCCAGCCGCGGCCGCCTTCCCCGCACCGCCAGGTCGTCGAAGAACGGCGCGTCCGACACGAGCGTCGCCCGCCCGTTCACCCGCAGCGTCTCGTTCATCCCCGGCACGAGGAACAGCAGCCCGACCCGGGGGTTGCGCAGCACGTTCCGGAAGCTGTCGGCCCGGTGGTTGCCGGGACGGTCGGCGAGCACCAGCCGGCGGGAGTCCAGCACCAGCACCGAGCCGGCGGGGTCGCCGCGCGGCGAGACGTCGCAGGCGCCCTGCTCGTCCGCGGTCGCCAGCAGCACGAACGGCGAGTGCGCGATGATCGTGCGCGCGTGCTCGTCGATCCGGCCGATGTCCTTGTCCCAGATGGGCCGCGGCGGGTCGGGGACGATCTCCCGCAGCTCGGCCTCGGTGGTCACCGTCCGGATCTCAGAAGGGCGCATCGGTCGAATATAAGGTAAGGCTCACCGAACATCCACGGTACGGCGTCCCAGCCGGAAGGGGACGACCGGGTGGCCGCCGGCGGTCGCCGCGGTGGTGAGGACGCGGCCGTCCGCCGGGCCAGGGGCGCGCAGGCCTTCGCCGAGCTCCCACGGGCCGGTGTTCTCCAGGACGGTCCAGGTCATCGCAGCGCGGCTCCTTCCCGAAGGCCGATGAGGTCGAGTTCGTCGCGGCGGGGCAGGCCCTCCCAGTCGCCGCGGGTCAGCACCGCGAAGGCACCGACCGTGTGCGCGCGGCGCAGGCGTGCCTCGGCGTCCAGGCCGTCCAGCAGGCCGGACAGGTACCCGGCGACGAACGCGTCGCCCGCGCCGATCGAGTCGACGGGGTCGACGCGATGGGCGGGCACGGCGCGCGCGCCGTCCGCGGTGTACGAGCGGGCCTCGTCGCCGTTCTTGACGACGACCTCGGTGGCGCCGCCGTCCAGCAGCCGGGCGGCGGTGCGGTCCGGCGGGCCGTCGCCGAGCAGGGTCAGCTCGTCCGGGGACGCGATGACGACGTCGGCGCCGGCGGCGAGCGGGGCGAGCGCCTCGGCCGCCGCCTCCCGGCCCAGGCGCGGCGCGCCTCGGACCGCGCTGCGCGAGGCGCTCACGGTGCCGGCGGCGAAGGGCCTGGTCGCCTCGCGGCAGAAGCGCGGCACGTTCGTGCGCCCCCGCTCCGACTGGAGCCTGCTCGACCCCGACGTCATCCGCTGGCAGTTCGCCAACCGCGACGACCAGGCGTTCCTGCAGAACCTCGCCGAGGTGCGCGGCATCATCGAACCCCCGGCGGCCCGCTACGCCGCCCTGCGCCGCACCCCCGACGACCTCGCCGCCCTCGATGATGCCCTCGCCGCCATGAAGGCCGCCGACGGCGACCTGACCCGCGCCGTCCAGGCCGACCTCGACTTCCACCGCGCCCTGCTCACCGCGACCCACAACGAGCTGCTCGAGCGGATGGAGGTCGTGATCGAGGTCGGCCTCGCCGAGCGCGACCGCCTCGTGCACGGCGTGCGCCCCCACGACGACCCGGTCCCGAGCCACCGCGCCGTCCGCGACGCCGTCCGCGACGCCGACCCCGACCGCGCGGAGCGGGCGATGCACGACCTCCTCACGAAGGCCGCGCACGACCTCAACACCCTCACCACCGACTGACCCCGCCGCGACCAGGGCAGGCGTGCCCGTAAAACCTTCTCGCCGCGCTATTGACCGATCGATCGGTCGATCGGTACCGTCGGCGGAAAGAGTTCGATCGACCGATCGATCGACAGACATCCGAGCGGCGCATCGAGGAGGCCGGATGAGCGGGAACGCCGACGGAACGGCGCGGGGGCGGCGCGGCCGCCGGGCCGCGGACGACGCGCCCGCGAGCGTCCGGCTCTCGCAGGCGGCGCTGGAGCTGTTCTCGCGCAAAGGATTCCACGCGACCGGGATCCGCGAGATCGGCGCGGCAGCCGGCGTGAGCACCTCGATGCTCTACCACTACCTGAGCTCCAAGGACGAGGCGCTGACGGACCTCGTGCTCGAAGGGCTCAGCAGACACGGCCGGGCGCTGGAGAACGCCTGCGCGATCGTCGACCGCCCGGAGGAGCAGCTCGCCGCCCTGATCGGCGTGCACATCATCATCCCCGTCAAGCACCCGCAGATGGGCCAGTTGCTGCAGCAGGAACTGCATGCGCGCGACTGGTCCGACCATCCGGCGATCAGCCGTCAGCGCGCGCACACGAACCGGCTGTGGACCGGTGTCCTGACCCGCGGCCGGGCAGAGGGCGTGTTCGACTTCGGGTCGGCGTCGCTGGCGCGCATCGCGCTGATGCGCTCCACCACGCTGGTGACCCAGTGGTACAAGGACGGCGGCTCGCTCGGCCTGGACGCGGTCGCCGCCCAGTTCGCCGACCTGGCCCTCGGGACCGTCCGCGCCCACCGGGACGGCCGGCCGCTGCGCTTCGACGACCTCGAGGCCCCGTCCGTCGCCCGGCTCGTCGAGGTGGTCGAGGACGCCCACCGCGACGTGTGGTGGTGACCCCCGTCCATCACCTGCATCACTGATCACACGCGCCACCTATCACCCGCACCACGACGCGGCGCACCGTGCGCTTGCGCCGTCCTGCCCGCATGCCGGGACGGCGGTGACGTCCGCGGCCTTGCACCACCCCACCCCACGCACTCCTTCGCGCCCTGCGCGGCGTCGTGTCACCAAGGAGGTGCCCGGATGTTCGCCAACACCGGGAGAAGCCGTCCATCCACCCCCGCCCGTCCATCGAGGGTCCGCGCGCGGACCCTCGGCGCGGCCATCGCGGCCCTGCTGCTTCCGCTCTCCGCGTGCGGGACGAGCGAGGCCGGCGGCGACGACTCGACCATCAAGATCGGCTACATCGCCCCGCTGTCGGGGACCGCCGCGCTGTACGCGGGCGGCTTCACCGGCGGCGTCGAGAGCGCCGCCAAGGTGCACGAGAAGGCCGGCGGCCGCAAGATCGTCCTGAAGAAGGGCGACGACGCCAGCGACCCGGCCACCTCGACGCAGGTGTGCCAGCGCTTCGTCAACCAGGACCACGTGGACCTGATCGTGGCGGGGCAGCCCGCCGCCAACGCCCAGGCGTGCCGGGCCGTCGCCGCCGCCCGGAAGATCCCGTACGTCTCGTTCGCCACCGGCGCGGCCGAGTTCTGCTTCCCGAACATGTGGAACTACGGCCCCTCGCCCAAGCAGGCGGCGCTGCCGCTCATCCGGTACCTGCTCGCGCACGGGTCGAAGCGGTTCTACCTGATGGGCACCGACTCGGCCTCGCCGAAGGCGACCTTCGCCATCGTGAAGTCGCAGGTCGAGGCCGCCGGCGGCACGGTCGTCGGGACCGGGTACGAGCCGCTCGGCACCTCGGACTTCTCGCCGGACATCGCCAAGATCGTCTCGTCCGGCGCCGACACCGTGTTCAGCGCCGTCGTCGCGGGCGACAACATCACCTACCACAAGCAGTTCGCCGCGAACGCGGGCACGAAGAAGCTGATCCAGGGCGACATGCAGATGGTCACCAAGACCGCCCGGGCGCTGGGCTCCGCGGCGGCGGGCGTGGTCTACGCCGGCCCCTACGACCCGTCCGCGCGGAACGCCGCCAACACCGCCTACGTCGCGGCGCTCAAGGCGGCGGCTCCGAAGGTGAACCCGGGCGACGCCATCCTCAGCTACCAGGGCATGACGCTGGTCGGCAAGGCGCTCGACGGCCTGCCCAAGGGCACGAAGCCGACGTCGGCGGCCATCGGGAAGGCGCTGTCGTCGGCGAGCACGGACACGCCGAGCGGCACCCTCACCGCCGCCGCGAACCGCTACGTGACGATGCCGATGCGGATCTGGAAGGTCGGCGCGGACGGCACCGCCTCGTCGGTGCTGCAGACCGTGCCGTCCGCCGACCCGTCCGTCGGGTGCCGGCAGTGAGCGGGCGGGAGCCGCGATGACCGTCCTCATCAGCATGGTCAACGCGAGCGCGACCACGCTGCTCGTCGTGATGGGGCTGGCGATCGTGCTGGGCCTGATGCACATCGTCAACCTCGCCCAGACCGGCTTCATGGCCGTCGGCGTCTACACCGGACTGGAAATCGGGCCGCGGCTCGGCTTCTGGACGGGCGCGCTCGCCGCCGCCGTGCTCGCCGGGCTCATCGGCGCCGCCGCCGAGACGCTGCTGCTGCGCCGCGTTCGGGAGCGGATGCTGGAGACGATGCTCGCCACCTGGGGCCTGTCGCTGATCCTGACCCAGCTCATCACGCTGCGGTACGGCCCGGACAGCCGCGTCATGGCCACCCCGCTGCACGGCTCGTTCCACCTGTTCGGCACCACCTGGCAGAAGTACCGGGTGCTGCTCGTGGTCGCCGCGATCCTGCTGGTCGTCGCGATGTGGGCGCTGACCCGGTTCACCCGGGTCGGGCTGCGGGTGCGGATGTGCATGGCCGACCCGGACCTCGCCGAGGACAGCGGCATCAACACGCTGCTGGTCCGGCAGGCGACGTTCGTGCTCGGCTGCGCGCTCGCCGGGTTCGTCGGCGTCCTGCTCGGCCCGATCTCCGGGATCGACCCGAACTTCGCCGGCAACCTGCTCATCCCCGCCTTCCTCGCGGTGATGATGTCCGGCCGGACGCTGCACGGCCTGGTCATCTCCGGTATCGCGCTGGCGGTCGTGCAGGTCGGGTTCGCCTACTGGTCCAAGCCCGCGTACGCGACCGTCGCGGTCATCGCGGTGGCCGTGGTCGTGCTCGGCGTCCTGCCGGACGGCATCGACCTGCGGCGTTTCAGGAGGGCCCATGTCTAGGCCGGTCGTCGTCGCGACGGCGGCGGCAGCCGTGGTCGTGCTGGTCGCGCCGTACCTCACCGGCACCTACTACCAGCAGCTCCTCGCGCAGGCGTTCCTCTACGCGATCGTCGCGGTGAGCCTGGACTTCGTGTGGGGCTACGCCGGTGTCCCCGACCTCGGGCACGCCCTCTGGTTCGGCATCGGCGCCCTGTCGGTCGGCCACGCCACCACGGTGCTGTCCGACGTCGGGCTGGTCGAGGAGGTGCACGGCTCGTTCGGACGCTACGCCCTCGGCACGGTGGCCGGCGTCGTCATCGCGACCGCCCTGGCCGCGATCGTCGCGCGGCTGTGCCTGTCGTCGCGCCGCACCAACGACTTCTACATCGTCGTGGTGACGCTCGCGCTGGCCACGGCCGCCGTCACCGTCTACGACCAGACGCCGGCGCTCGGCGGCGGTGAGAACGGGCTGTTCGGCTTCAACCTGCAGAACGTCACGCCGCTCGGCTGGTACTACATCACCGCCGCGCTGCTGGCGGTGACCGTCGCGGTCGCGCTGGTGGTGGTGCGCAGCGACTTCGGGCTGCTGATGCGGGCCGTCCGCGACAACGCGCCGCGGGCCCGCTACCTCGGCTACAACGACGTCAACGTCAAGATCGGCGTGTTCACCGCGGGCGCCGCCGTGACCGCGCTCGCCGGGGCGGTGTTCGCGATGATGACCGGCGTCGCCAACGACGGCCAGTTCAGCTTCACGCTCGCCACCTCGATGCTGGTGTGGGTCGCCGTCGGCGGCCGGGCCACCATCGTCGGCCCGATGGTCGGCGCGATCGTGATGAGCCTCGCCGGCGCCAAGCTGAACGAGCACTTCCCCGCGCAGTGGACGATCATCGAGGGCGCGCTGCTGATCGCCGTCGTGGTGTTCGTCCCCGGCGGGCTCATCGGCCCGCTCGTCCGGCTCGCCGGGCGGCTGCTCGCGCGCCGGTACCCGCCGCGCGGCCGTACCGTCACCGCCGCCGCGGCGGCCCGGCCCACCGGGGATTCCGGCGGCGGACGGCCGGTGATCCGCATCCGCGACCTGGTGTTCGGCTACGGGTCGCTGCGGGTGCTGGACGGCGTCACCCTCGACGTCGTCGCCGGGGAGCTGCTGTGCGTCGTCGGCCCCAACGGCGCCGGGAAGTCCACGCTGACCAGCGTCATCACCGACCGGCGGCTGCGAGCCCAAGGCGAGGTCGAGTACCTGCTGCAGGGCCATCGCCTCGGCGCCCGCCCCGCGGCGCACGAGATCGCCCGCGCGGGCGTCGGGCGCAAGTTCCAGATCCCGTCGGTGTTCGCCAGCCTCACCGTCGCCGAGGCGCTGCTGCTCGCCGGCCGGCGCGGCGCGCCGCCCTCGCCGTGGCGGCGCAGCACGTCCGTCGAGGTGGCCCCGGCGGTGGTCGACATCGTGCGGATCGCCGGGCTGGACGGGCGGGCCGACACCCTCTCGTCCGACCTCTCGCACGGCCTGCGGCAGGGCCTGGAGGTGGCGATGACCGTCGCGGCGCGGCCCCGCGTGATCATCCTGGACGAGCCCACCGCCGGCCTGACCGCCCACGAGCGCCACGACATCGGCCGGGTGCTGGAGCACCTGCGCGACATCGGGATCGCGGTGGTGCTCATCGAGCACGACCTCGACTTCGTCGTCCGCGTCTCCGACCGCGTCGTCGTGCTGCACGGCGGCCGCGTCATCGAGGACGGCCCGCCGGAGACCGTCCGCGGCTCGGAGGTCGTCCGCAGCGCCTACCTCGGCACGGCGGTCCGATGAGCGCGGACACCACAAGCGCGGGCACCACGAGGACCCTCGACCTGCGCGTGCGGGACCTCGACGCCGGGTACGGCGCCGCGACCGTCATCCAGGGCGTGTCGTTCGACGTCGCCCCCGGCGAGGCGCTCGCGGTCGTCGGCCGCAACGGCATGGGCAAGACGACGCTGCTCAAGGCGATCATGGGCCATGCCGCGCGGACGGCCGGCGCGGTCCGCGTCGGGGGCGCCGACGTCACCGGCCGCGCCCCGCACCGGATCGTGCGGCTCGGCGTCGGCTACGCCGCCCAGGAGGGCAACCTGTTCGCCGACCTGACCGTCGCGGAGAACCTCCAGGCGGCCACGATGCACGCGCGGCGCGGCCGCACGGCGGAGCGCCGCGAGGAGGTGCTCGCCTACTTCCCGGTGCTGAAGCAGCGGCTCTGGCAGACCGCCGGCACGCTGTCCGGCGGCGAGCAGAAGATGCTCGTGCTCGCCCTGGCGCTGCTCCGCGAACCGCGGCTGCTGATCATCGACGAGATCAGCGACGGGCTGCAGCCCAGCGTCGTCGACACGGTCGGCGACGTGCTGCGCGCCGAACGGGAGCGGCGGGGGACGTCCCTGCTCATGGCGGAGCAGAACGTCGACCTCAGCCTGCGGGTCGCCGACCGCGTGGCCGTCCTCAAGCTCGGGCGGATCGTGTCGACGGTCGGCAGCACCGACGCGGGCGTCCGCGACCGGCTGATGAAGGAGCTGGCGCCGTGACCCGCGGCGCGATGCCGGCGGACGAGGGCACGGTGCCGGTGGACGGCGCGGACCTGCGCTGGGCGCGGCTCGGGGACGGGGCGCGGACGGTCATCGCGGCGCACCAGGGTCCGGGCGGGCCGTCCCGCCCGCCGTGGCTGCGGCTGCTCGCCGAGACGCCGGGGGTGAACGTGCTGTCCCTGGAGCTGCGCGGGACCGACGGCGCGCCGCACGAGGACCTCGGCGACGGTTGGTACCCGCGGTGGGCGCTGGACGTCGCCCGCGCGGCCGAGGCCCTCAGCGAGGCGGACTACGTCTACGCCGGGGCGTCGCACGGCGCGGTCGTCGGCTGGCACCTGGCGCTCGACCGCCCGCCGGGCCTGCGCGCGCTGGTCTCGGTCGTCGGCGCGCCGCACGGCCGTGACGGCGGGCCCGCGGCGGCGTCCGGCTGGGAGCGGCGGAAGGCCGCGGCCCGCGACCGGCGGCTGGCCGAGGAGGTCTTCGCGTCGATGCGGCCGCCCACGTCCGACCCGGTGCGGCTGCGGCGGCGCGCCGAAGCCCGCGAGTCCTACCTCAAGGGCCTCGACGCGCTCGACCCGGGGGCTCTGCCGCGGGTGGGCATCGCGCTCCCGCACCTGCGCACCGATGCCGAGGTCGCCGACACGCTGAGAACCATCGACGTCCCCGTCCTGGTCACAGGCGGAATCCAGGATCGGCTCTGCCGGCCCGAGGACAACCTGCGCGCGGCCGCCGCCGTCCCCGGCGCCCGCCTCGTCCTGTTCCAGGACCACGGCCACACCACGCTCCTGGACGAGGAGCCGGAGCCGCTGATCGAGCAGATCCGGCTGTTCCTCGCCCGCATCGGACCGCAGCCGACGCCGGAGGACCGGCGCGGCGATGAGGAGGGCTCCCCATGCCTTTGATGGAGATAGCGGACGCGACGCTGCACTACGACGAGTACGGCGACGGCGACGAGATCGTCCTGTCGTCCGCGATGGCGTTCGACCCGGACGCCTACCCGGCCTGCCTGGCCGCGCCGCCCACCGGCTACCACGTGTACACGATCCAGGCCCGCGGCTACGGCCGATCCAGCCACCCGGGCGAGCCGCCCGCGCAGGGCTGGCTCGACCAGTGGGCCGACGACGTCTGCGCCTTCGCCGACCGGCTCGGCGCCGACCGGTTCGTCTACACCGGGATCTCGCACGGCGGCGGGATCGGCTGGCACATCGCCGCCCGGCGGCCCGAGCGGCTGAAGGCGCTGGTCTCGGTGGTCGGCACCCCGCACGACCGGGAGGGCGGCACCGCGTCGTCCGCCGGACGCCGCCGGATGATCGAGCACCGGCGCGACCCCGAGGTCGTCGCCGAGCAGCTGCGGATCATGTACGGGCCGACCGAGGACCCGGCCCGCCGCGCGGCCCGGGAGGAGCGGATCGCGCGCCGGGTCGAGCACTACCTCGCCCAGCCGGAGCGGGAGACCCTCATCAACCAGGGCAAGCCGTTCCCGGACGCGCGGACCGACGAGGAGCTGGCCGGGGTGCTGCGCGGCATCCGCGTCCCCGTCCTGATCCTCGCGGCGATGCGCGACGGGGTGATCTCGCCCGAGTCGGCGCTGCGCGCCGCGCGCTCGGTGCCGGGCGCCAAGGCCGTGCTGTTCGAGGACGAGGGCCATTTCATCGGAACCGAGAGCCCGGAGCGGCTCGTGCGGGAGGTGCGCGTGTTCGTGGACGAGCTGAACGGCGTCGCCGAGCCCCCGGCCGCGGCCCGGACCGGGGCCGGCGCATGAGCGCGGAGATCACCGTCATGGCCGTCGGCGACGTCATCCTCGACGAGCCCGGCCCCGCCGCGTTCTTCGACCCGGCGCGCGAGACCCTGCTCGGCGCGGACGTCGCGGTCGCCCACATCGAGGTCCCGCACACCGACTCCACCGAGCGGACCAGCACCGACGTGCCCGCGCCGCCCGCCGACCCCGCCGCCCTGGCGGCGCTGCCCGGCGCGGGCTTCGGCGTCGCGACGCTGGCGGGCAACCACGTCTACGACGCCGGCGCGAGCGGGATCGCCGACACGATCCGGCACCTGGAGGCCAACGGGCTGGCCACGACCGGCGCGGGCGCGAACCTGGACGCGGCGCGGCGCCCGGCCGTCGTCGAACGCGGCGGAGTGCGAATCGCCGTGCTCAGCTACAACTGCGTCGGCCCGCGCGAGTCGTGGGCGACGTCCGCCAAGGCCGGATGCGCGTACGTGCACGTCCTGACCCACTACGAACTCGACCACGCCAGCCCCGGCGGGCCGCCGCGCGTCTACACCTTCGCCGAGCCCGACGACCTCGACCGGCTCGCCGCCGACGTGCGGGCCGCCCGCGCCGAGGCCGACGCCGTCCTCGTCGCCTTCCATAAGGGCGTCGGCCACACCCCGGCGGCGATCGCGATGTACGAGCGCCCGGTCGCGCACGCCGCGATCGACGCGGGCGCGGACGCGGTCGTCGGGCACCACGCGCACATCATGCGCGGCATCGAGGTTTACCGCGGCCGCCCCATTTACCACGGCCTCGGCAACTTCGTCACCGTCACCCGCGCGCTCACCCCGACCGGCGGCGACAGCGCCGAGATCGAGGCGTGGGCCCGGCGGCGCGTCGAGCTGTACGGGTTCGCGCCGGACCCGGACATGCCGTTCTACCCCTTCCACCCGGAGAGCCGGAACACCGCCATCGCCACGCTGCGCTTCGGCGCGTCCGGCGTCACCGGCGCGGGGTACGTGCCCTGCTGGATCGACGAGCGGGGACGTCCCGTACCGCGCCGCCGCGGCGAGGGCGGCGAGGACGTCGCCGGCTACATCGCCGAGATCGGGCGCCGCGCGGGCCTGGACACCGCGACCCGGTGGCGCGGCGACACCGAAATCGAACTGACCGGCGTGGACGGGGGCGCACGATGACGGCACGACCGCTGGACGGCAGGACCGTCCTGGACCTGACGACCGCGCTCGCCGGCCCCTACGCCACCCTGCTGCTGGCCGGCCTCGGCGCGACCGTCATCAAGATCGAGAATCCGGCGACCGGCGGGGACAGCTCGCGCGGCAACTCCCCCTACGCCGGCGCCGGCGGCCCGGCCGCCGCCCGCGAAGACGCGCGCGACATGTCGGTGTCGATGCTGACCCGCGGCCGCAACAAGAAGAGCATCACCCTCGACCTCAAGAAGCCGCGGGGCCGCGAGGTCTTCGCCGACCTGGTCAAGCACGCCGATGTGGTGGTCGAGAACTACGCCGCCGGCACCGCCGACCGGCTGGGCGTCGGCTACTCCGCCGCGCGGGAGGCCAACCCGCGGATCATCTACACCTCGATCAGCGGGTTCGGCGCGCAGGGCGGCGGGTCCGGCACCGGCAAGGCGATGGACACCATCATCCAGGCCCTCAGCGGCGTGATGATGACGGCCGGCGAGCCGGGCGACCCGCCGGTGCGGTTCGGCCTGCCCGTCGGCGACCTGCTCGCCCCGCTGTACGCGGTCATCGGCACCCTCGCCGCGGTCGTGCACGCCGACCGCACCGGCGAGGGCCAGCACGTCGACGTGTCGATGCTCGGCGCGCTCACCTCCCTGCTGTCGTGCGAGCCGTTCGACGCCTTCGAGACGATGGGGCTGCCCACCCGCACCGGCGCGATGGTGCCCCGGCTCGCGCCGTTCGGGCTGTTCCGGGCGGCCGACGGGTGGCTCGCCCTGTGCGGCCCGACCGACGCGTTCGCGCGCGGCGTCTTCGCCGCGATGGAACGTGCCGACCTGGCCGGCGACGACCGCTTCGCCACCCGCGACCAGCGCGTCCGCAACGCCGCCGAGCTGCACGAGACGATCCGGTCGTGGACGTCCGGGCTGCCCCGGGCCGAGGTGATCAAGCGGCTGGCCGAGCGCGGCGTGCCGGCCGCGGAGGTGCGCGAGCCCGCCGAGGCCGTCCGGGACGCCGCCGTCCTCGCCCGCCGCGAGGTCGTCGAGCTCGTCCACCCCGACCACGGCCCGACCGGCCTGCTCGGCCCCGGCGTCCCGATCACGTTCTCGGTCTCCGGCGCGGGCCTCGACCGCCCGGCGCCGCACCTCGGCCAGCACAACGACGAGGTGCTCGGCGGGCTGCTCGGCTACTCCGCCGAACGCCGCGCCGCGCTCGCCGACGAGGGCGTCCTGTGAGCGCCGTGCCCGCCGCGCTGAAGGAGCTGCGCGACGCCTACGACGACCGCGCCGCCGCGATCCGGCGGTGGCGGGCGACCGGGGCGTCCGTCGTCGGCTGCGTCGGCGCCGACGTCCCCGTCGAGCTCGTCACCGCCGCCGGCGCGCTGCCCGTACGGCTGGCGGGCGACCCCGGCCGCGACCGCGCCCTCGCCGACCGCTACCTCGGCGGCGGCCTGGACCCCGCGTCGCGCTCGATCCTCGCGGGGCTGCTGCGCGGCGAGCCGGACGTCGACCTGCTGCTGGTCTCCAACGACTGCGCGGGCTCGCTGCGCCTGTTCTACACCGTCCGCGAACTTCAGCGGCTCGGCGCCGAACCCGCCCTGCCGCGCACCCACCTCGTCGACATCCTGCACCTGCCGCACCGCACCACCACCCGCTACAACCGCGTCCGGCTCGCCGAGACCAAGGAGCTGCTCGAACGCTGGGCGGGGCGGCGCATCGGGGAGGGCGACCTCGCCGAGGCCGTCCACCAGCACGACGAGGTCCGCCGGATGCTGCGCGCGCTGCGGCGGCTGCGCACCGCCGAACGCCCCGCGCTGCGCGGCGAGGACGCGCTCATCGCGATCGGCGCCGGCGCCGCGCTCCCCGCCGGGGACCACGCGGGGCTCCTCAACCGGCTCCTGCGCGCCGAGGCCGACCTGCCCCGGCACGCCGGACGGCGGATCTACCTCACCGGCAGCGCCCACGACGGCCCCGCGGTGTACCGGGCGATCGAGGACGCCGGGCACGTGATCGTCGCCGACGACCACGACTGGGGCGACGCGCTCGCCGACCCCCTCGTCGGCGAACCCACCCTCGACGCGCTCGCCGAGCGGTACCAGTACCGGGGCCCCACCTCCGCGCGGTCCTCGATCCGCGCCCGCGCCCGCCAGACCGCCGCCACCGCCGAACGTGCACGCCCCGACCTGCTCGTCTCCTACGTCCGCGCCATGGACGAGGCCCCCGCCTGGGACTTCCCGGCACAGCGCGAGGCCGCCGGCGTCCCCGCCGTCCTGCTCGAGCACCGCCGCTACGGCGAGCTCGGCGACGACGCCCTCCCCCTCATCACCGGCGCCCTGCGCGCCGCCCGCCCGAAGGGAGAAGCCGGCCGATGACCCGGCGGAACAAGCTCCTGACCTCCTCCGAGGAGGCCACCCGCTACCAGCGGGACTGGTTCGCCGGACTGCGCGAGGCCGTCGCCGGCGGCGAGCCCCTCGCGCTGGTGAACGCCGACGCCCCGCAGGAGATCTTCCGGACGATGGGCATCCCGTACGTGGTGAACCAGTGGTGGGCGTCCGTCGTCGCCGCCAAGCAGCGGACGGGCGAGTACCTGCGGACCCTCCGCGAGCACGGCTACCCCGACTACTCCGAGCAGTACAGCGCCACCTCGCTGGCGTCCGCGTTCACCGAGATCGCCGACCCGCCGTGGGGCGGGCTGCCCCGGCCCACGATCGTCCTCGGCGAGACGACCGGGGACGCCTCCCGCAAGCTGTTCGACATCTGGGACGAGCAGGACGGCATCGCCTACTACCCGCTGGAGAGCGCCGCCGCCGACACCGTCCCCGTCAACTGGTGGGACCTGATGCCCGGCCAGTGGGAGAGCGCCGTCGGCACCCCCCGCCTCGACCTGATGACCGCCGAGCTGGAAGGGCTGGTGCGCTTCCTGGAGACCACGACCGGCCGGACCTTCCGCGAGTCGCGCTTCCGCGAGGTGATGGCTCTGGTCAACGAGCAGGAGGAGTGGAACCGCCGCACGCGCGACCTCATCGCGCGCACGCGCCCGGTCCCGCTGCGCGTGGACGACAGCATCTCCAGCGTCATGATCCCGCAGTGGCACCGCGGCACCGTCTGGGCCCGCGACGCCGCCAAGCGCTTCCACGACGAGGTCGCCGCCCGCGCCGCCGCGGGCGAGGCCGCCTGCCCCGGCGAGCGCCTGCGGCTGATGTGGATCGGCCGCGGACTCTGGTACGACATGGACTTCTACCGCCACTTCGAGGAACGGCACGGCGCCGTATTCGTCTGGTCGATGTACCTGGCGATCGCCGCCGACGGCTACATCCGCTACGGCGACGACCCGATGCGCGCCCTCGCCGCCCGCTTCGCCGCCTTCTCCGACCAGCTGTACCGGCCGCCGTGGTCGACCGAGTGGTACCTCAAGGAGGCCCGGCTGCACCAGGTCGACGGCGTCGTGCACCTGGTCGGCGAGGACGCCCGCAGCGGCTGGTTCGTCACCGAGACCCTCGAACGCGCCGGCATCCCGGTGTTCGAGCTGCGCGCCGACAACGTCGACCAGCGCACCTACGACCTGGCCGCCGTCCGCGACGCCATCGACGACTGGCTCACCACCCGCGTCGCCGCCGGAGCGGCGGTGCCGTGACCCGCACCGCCGCCCGGGTCACCTGCCGGTACGCGGGCGGATCATCCCTCCATGAAGATCAGGTCGGTGATGGGCTTGGTGAGCCGGACGGTGTCGCCGGCGACCTCGACGACGGTGTCGAAGCCGGTCGCGTGGGCGTCGGAGATGACGTACAGCCGGTCGTTCAGGGTGGCCATGTAGGACGGGAAGCCGGCCAGCGAGGGGTCGCCCGGCGCGAGGGCGTAGTACTCGGCGAGGCGCCGGAACAGCTTGGGCATGATGACCAGCCGCTCCGACAGGTCCTCCTGGGCGTGGATGCTCGCGCCGCTGGTCGTGGCGTCCGGGCCCCAGACCCCCGCCTTGGCCTCGCGGGCGGCGTCGGCCGCCTCCGTCAGCGTGGCGCGCAGGTCGGGGTAGAGCTTGCTGTAGAAGGTCGGGTAGACCAGCCCTTCGGCCGTGAGCCGGTGGTTCACGCTGGTCTTCAGCAGCGCGGAGTCGGTGAACACCGGCTCCAGGTCGGGCCGGTCGATGTCGCCGGCGAAGGCGAACGAGACGGGACGCCCGTACTTGTCGCCGAACCGGGTCAGGATGTACCCGGGCGTGGCGTCCGGGGACGCGCTGGTGACGACCTCGCCCTTGCGGACCACGTCGCTGAACCCGAGCAGTGCCAGCAGCCGGGCGCCGGCGGCGTGCGCGAGTTCCAGCGGCTGATGCAGGGTGTGGCCGCCGTGCCCGGGGGGCGTGTAGTGCGTCTCCAGCGCGTCGATCGCGTCCAGCCGCAGCTGGGCCGCCCCGCCCGCCCCCAGGCGCACGTCCAGGTGCAGCCGGGTGAACGCGTCCGGGGCGCCCGGGAAGAAGTGCACGGAGTCCCCGTCGGGCTGACTGCGCACGATCCGGTACTGGCCTTTGATCAGATAGAGCGACACCGCGCTCTCCTCCCAGCCGACGACCTGGCCTTCACGAGTCAAGCAGTGATCGGGCGGTTACACACCGACCCCTGCCGGAGTCGGCCAGAAATCGGCGGAGCATGCGGCGGGCCGTCCCGGTTCATCCCAGCCGGCCGATCTCGTCCAGTTCGGCGGCGTCTTCGGGCGAGAGCCGCAGCGCCGCGCCGGCGACGTTCTCGCGCAGGTGCGCCGCGGACGACGTTCCGGGGATGAGCAGGATGTTCGGCGACCGCCGCAGCAGCCGGGCCGGGGCGACCGACATCGGCGTGCTCCTCAGCCGGGCCGCCACCGCGGTGAGCGTCGAGGACTGCAGCGGGCTGAAGCCGCCGAGGGGGAAGAAGGGCACGTAGGCGATGGATGCTCGCGGGCGTCAGCCAGAAGATGCTCACCCAGACGCTCCGCTCGCTGGAGCGCGACGGGCTCGTCAGCCGCACCGTGGCGCCCACCGTGCCCGTCACGGTCACCTACGAGCTGACCGACCTGGGCATCTCGCTGCACCACCTGATGCGCGGGCTGAAGTCCTGGGCCGAGACCCACATGGACGACGTCATCGCCAACCGCGCGGCATACGACTCCCCGACCGGCTGAAACGGCACGCCGGTCGGATGTCCGCCGGGCGGCTCACTCGGAGCGGACCGCCCGGACGGTGAGGTGCCGGACGAGTTGCACGTCGGTCAGCGGCCCCGTGGACGCGGCGAAGCCGAGCTTGACGGTGTCCGGGACCGGCTCGGGCGCGCGGAACCGGAGCACCCGCTGAAAGCCGCGCCCGTCCTGGAAGTCGATGTCGACCGAGGCCATCGGCTCCGGCGGGGCCGGCACCGTCACACGGACGGTCCTCTTCGCGGGTTCCAGCGATTCTTCGGCCTTTTCGGCGGTCGCGCCGGAAGGCATTCTCGTGACATCGCCGTGCAGCCGGCCGGGAAGCGTCGACGGCCAGCGGCCGGCGGTCGTCGCGTCACCGGTCGTGGCGGCGAGCAGGCAGTAGCCGTCGTTCCCGTTGCCGGGACCGCGGGCGCTCACGACATTGGGACCCGGAGCGGGCCGCCGGAACACCGTTCCGGCCGGGGAACGCCGCTCGCAGCCGTTTCCGCGGCCTTCCCCGTCGCCGAAGTAGTCTCCCAGCACGTCCAGCCCGATGCCGAGATATCCGCCGCTGACCCCCGGCACGAAATTCGCGCCGCCGTCCGGCAGTTTCTGGGCGTAGCCGAGACTTCCGCCGAAGGCGCCCGGCGTGGTGAGCCGTGCGGCGCCGTCGGTGAGGAAGAAGGAGATCCCGTCCGCGGGCGTCCGCGTGGTGTTCCCGTACTGCCACTGCTCGAAGGTCACCTCCAGCCCGTCGCGGGCCGGGATCGGCGAGTCGAACAGCGCGGCTCCGGTCTCCTCGACATGGGCATCGGTGAGCTGCAGATACCCGTGCGGCGCGGCACCGCCCGGAGGCACGGGCCCGGCCGGATCCCGGCGGCACCCTTCCAGCGGATGGTTCGTCGCCTCCGCCGCGGCCGCTCCGCGCCGCGCGCCCGTCAGGCAGGCCGCCCCGTACCCGATGAACCGCGGGTCGGCGCTCGCGCCGGTGAACGGTTCGTTCATCAGTAGTCGTCCCGGCTCCCGGTGCGTTCCGGGGCGGTCCCCGGTCGACGCGGCGGCCGTCGTGGCCGCGGCGACCGCGATCGCCGCGACGGCGCAAAGCGCCCTGTTCCTCATATCGCCGACTCCCCTGCGCGAGTTCCCGCCGCGGCTCGCCACAGCCATGTGAGCACGAATTCGCCCGGGACGCCGCATATTGCCTTACTTATGGAGAGAGGCAAAGCCGATCATGACCAGAACGCGTGTCATCCCATCGGATGGTCACATGGTCGCATTCAACGCGGAGACGGCCCGTCCCGTCGCAGCGGCGCAGGACCCGGCGGCGAGGCCCGGGGCCCTGCGGCGGGCGCGGGCCGCGCCGCCCGCGATGTCAGGCTCCGGCGGTCCGCTTCGGCAGCCTCCAGCCGGGGCGCGGGAAGTGGCACGTGTAGCCGTTCGGGTACTTCTGCAGGTAGTCCTGGTGCTCCGGCTCCGCCTCCCAGAAGTCGCCCGCGGCGGTCACCTCGGTGACGACCTTGCCCGGCCACAGGCCGGAGGCGTCGACGTCGGCGATGGTGTCCTCGGCGACCTTCCGCTGCTCGTCCGAGGTGTAGAAGATCGCGGAGCGGTAGCTGGTGCCGATGTCGTTGCCCTGCCGGTTCAGGGTCGTGGGGTCGTGGATCTGGAAGAAGAATTCCAGCAGCGCCCGGAAGTCGGTCTTGTCGGGGTCGTAGAGGACCTCGATGGTCTCGGCGTGGGACCCGTGGTTGCGGTAGGTGGCGTTGGGCACGTCACCGCCGCTGTAGCCGACCCGTGTGGAGACCACTCCGGGCTGCCGGCGGAACAGCTCTTCCATCCCCCAGAAACAGCCGCCCGCGAGCAGTGCCCTCTCGGTTGCCATGTTCTCTCCCTCGTGTCCTATGTCGATGACTACAGCGGGAGTCGAGGCGGCGTTATTCCAGGTCCCGGTCCCTGGGCCGCGTGGCCCACCCCCGCGTCGCCATACCCCAATGACCAGGGAGAACGCCGTCCACGGCAGCCGTCAGCCGGGGCTCACGGACGACGGGGCCGGCGGGGTGAAGCTACAGGGCAGCCGCTTGTAGCCGTTGATGAACCCGGACATGAGCCGGTCGGGTTCGCCCGCGGTGATGTCCGGCAACCGGTCGAACAGCTCGCGGAACATGACGGTGATCTCCCGCCGGGCCAGGTTGGCGCCCAGGCAGAAGTGCGGGCCGGGACCGCCGAACCCGACATGCGGGTTCGGCGACCGGGTGATGTCGAAGCGATCGGGATCGGTGAAGACCGCCTCGTCCCGGTTGGCGGACCAGTAGAAAAGCGTGACCCGCTCGCCCTTGCGGTAGGTGTGGCCGTTCATCTCGTGGTCGCGTGTGAGGTTGCGGCGCATGAAGATGACAGGGCTGCTGTAGCGCACGATCTCCTCGACGGCCGCCGCGATGCGCCCGTCGAAGTCGGCGAGCAGCAGCTCGCGCTGCTCGGGATGCTCGGTGAACAGCCGCAGCCCGTGCGCGATCGCGTTGCGGGTCGTCTCGTTCCCCGCCACGACCAGCAGCAGGAAGAACGCGGCGAACTCGCGCGGGCTCAGCCGCTCGCCGTCGACGTTCGCGTTCACCAGCGCCGACGTCAGGTCGCCGGTCGGCGCCGCCCGGCGCTCCCGGCCGAGCCGAGCGGCCAGCCGGTGCAGCCGCCACCCCGCCGACGCCACCGTGCCCAGCATGCGCAGTGTCGGCAGCCGCCCCATCTTCGGCTCACCGCCGCCGTACTCCATGGTGGCGCCCACGTACTCGGGGTCGCTGTAGCCGACGATGATGTTGGTCAGCTCCACCACGCGCCGGTGGTGCTGGGCGGGAATGCCCAGCATGTCGCAGATGACCTCGACCGGGAGCCGTGCCGCGGCCTGCGCGACGAAGTCGCCGCCGCCGGCCCGGACCAGCTCGTCCACGATCCGAGCGGCGCGGCGCGCGATGTCGTCCTCGGCCTTGGCGAGCATCTTGGGGCTGAACGCCCGGGAGACGATCCGGCGGATCTTGGCGTGCCGCGGGTCGTCCATGTCGATCATCGAGTTGAAGTACTTGTCCATCCAGCGGGGCATGTCCGCCGGGCTGGTCGCGCTGGGCTCGCTGCTGAAGATCTCCGGGTGGCGGCTGGCCTCGGTCACGTCGGCGTGCCGCACCAGCGCCCACGAACCCGGGCTCTGCGGCAGGAACGGCAGCTTGGGCAGCTCCAGGAAGACCGGTTCCGGCCGGGCGCGCAGCTCCGCGAAGGCCCGGGCCCGCTCGTCCAGCGGGCGGGCCCAGAACCGCAGATCGCTCGGGTCGATGTCCGCCGGTGCCGGCTGTGGGGGGTTCTCCGTCGTCACCGGGCCTCACGCTCCCGTCTCGCCGCGGCCGCTATTTCTGGTGAGGGGGTTCACCAGAAATATCCGGTGTTCAGCGTCCCCAGATTCGCGGCCGCCGTCAAGGGATGGGGCACAATCTGGGCTGTGACGCCCCGGACACCACGCGCGCGCCCCTACGGCGGCGTTCCCGCCGACCAGCGCCGGGCGCGCCGCCGCAGCGCGCTGCTCGCCGCGGGACTGCAACTGCTCGGCACGCAGGGCTGGGCCGCCACGACCGTGCGGAAGGTCTGCGCCGAAGCCGGGCTCAACGACCGCTACTTCTACGAGAGCTTCCCGGACCGCGACGCCCTGCTCCTGGCGATCGTCGACGACCAGGTCGCCCAGGGCACCGCCGTGATCCTGTCCGCCGCCCGCGAAGCACCGCGCCAGGCGCGGGCCCGCACCCGGGCCGTGGTGACCGCCGTGTTCGACTTCCTCACCACCGACCCGCGCCGCGCTCACATCCTCACCCACGCCTTCCCCGCCTCTCCCCTGCTCCAGCGGCGGCGCGTCGAGATCATCCGGAGCCTGGCCGCCATCTTCGCCGCCCAGGCCCACCAGACGCTGGACCACGTGCCCGTCCCCGGCACCGACCTGGAGCTGACCGGCCTGACCCTCACCGCCGGCCTCTGGGACCTGTTCACCGCCTGGTTCCGCGGCGACCTGGACATCGACCGCGACCACCTCATCGACTACACGGTCGCCCTCGTCCTCACGACCACCGACCTGGCCGCTCCGCTCCGCCGGCACCTGCCCTGACCACGGCGCCCCCGCGCCGGGCGCGCTTGCGGATGAGGCGGCGATCGATCCGCCGTCCCCGTTCGGCCGTCAGCCGCGTCCCGAGATGCAGGTCTTTCCCTCGGCGCGGACGTTCGGGCGGCCGGAGTACTTCCAGCGGCAGACGGTCGTGGCGCCGGCTATCGTCCCGTCGCTCCCCTCCGCGTCCCTCGAGCAGGCGACCTGGTCGCCCAGGACCACGGAATAGGGATAACCGTGGGAACCGCAGTAGTCGCCCTGGTCTTGCGGAGTGAGCGTACCGAGGGTCCGTGGTCCCGAAGGGACGGGCTTTCGGGTGGACGGCGGTTTGGGACGGTCATGTTCCGCGGGAGTGCTGGACGGGCTCGGAGTTCTCGGCTTGCTCGACGGTGTTCGCTTGCGCGCGTGCTCGGATTTCGACGGGGTCGTGCGCGGGGCGCTCGGAGCGGAATTCTTGAAAGTGCTGGGCGGGGTAACGGGTCGAGGGCGCGAGGCCTCCCCCTTTTCCGGCCCTGGTATGAGGAAATAGGTGACGCCGGCGATCGCCAGAAGGGTCGCGGCGGTCGCGGCAAGTCGGAGCCGGCGGCGTCCGGGAATGGCGGCCGGGGCCTTTTGATCTGAATCCGTGATGCTCGGCGCGGCCTCCGGCGCGGGTACGGGAGCCTCAGCCGCGAGTACGGGGACCTCTGCTGCGAGTACGGGGGGCTCCGGCGCGAGCACGGATTCGGAGGCCGGTGCCGGCCGGGGTGGGGACACGGGAGGCACGGCCGGCTGCGGGGTGCGGAGGGCGCGCAGGAGGTCGCTCACCTCGGTCGCGGTGGGGCGCCGGGCCGGGTCCTTCTCCAGGCAGGAGCGGACGATGTCGGCGAGATCGCCTTCGAGGCCGTTCAGGTCGGGTTCGCTGTGCAGGACCGCCAGGGCGACCGCGGAGGCGGAGGTCCCGCTGAAGGCTCTCTTGCCGGTGGCGGCGAAGACCATGGCCGCCGCCCAGGCGAACATGTCCGCGGGCGGGCCCGCGAGCTGACCGTCGATGTGCTCGGGCGCCATGTAGCCGGGGGTGCCGACGACCTGGCTGCTGGTGAGCGACTGGCTGAGGTCCAGAGCGCGGGAGATGCCGAAATCGATCACCACCGGGCCGTCGGGGCCGAGCAGGACGTTGCCCGGTTTGAAGTCGCGGTGGACGACTCCGCCCTCGTGGATGGCCGCCAGCGCCGTCACGGTGTTGATCGCCAGCCGGTCGAGCGCCGCGTCGCCGCGCGGCCCCTTCTCCTTGACCGAGGTCTGCAGTGACGGGCCGTCGACGAACTCGCTGACGATGAAGGGCTGGTCGTTGAGCACACCGCTGTCGAGCACCTGCGCGGTGCAGAACGGGGCGACCCTCTTGGCGATCTCGACCTCGGCGAGGAAACGGGAGCGGGCCACCTCGTGAGTGATCAGATGGGGGTGCAGCACTTTGATGGCGGTGCGCCGCTCCCGCTCGTCCCGGCCCAGGTAGACGGTGCCCTGACCACCGGCCCCGAGCCGGCCCTCCAGGCGGTAGCGGCCGATGCTCTCGAGGTCGGTGGGCAGGAGCGGCGACGGCTCGGGCACACTTCCTCCAATGGTCCGATCGGCTTGATCATAGGGAGTGATCCCAAGATCACTGAGCGTTTGGGGCAATCTTGGCGTTCAGCGCCGCCATCCGCTCCTCAGCGTCCCTGAAACCTCCGATTCGTCTCTTCACCCCGAGCCGGGCGACCGCGCCTTACCAACCGGAAGCCGCTGTTCATTCGTCATGGGGGATTTTCTTTGCGACACATCGCCCCGAACCATGGTGAACTCGTATTCCGTCGGTTTGTTCACCGCGACGGCGGTGAAAGACCGCCCGCGGCCAGGCCGCCCTCTGGGGCGGCCTGGCCGCGGCGACGCTCCTGTCCGCCTCCGCCGTCGCCGCCGGGAAGGACCGGGGAACCGGGCGGCCCGGCCGCGCCCGGCCGCGCCCGGCAGCGAACCGCCACGACCACCCGATCGACGTGGAGAAGATGCTCGCCGCGGCGCCTCCGGTGCCGTTCCCGTCAGCCCCTCTTCGCGGCATGGCCGAGGCGGAGGGCCGATATGAGTACAGCGGACCCGCGGGCGCCTGACGCGCTTCTCCGCACCGGAAGGCGGCGGTCAGCGCAATTCGACTTCGACGCCGCGTGCGGTGAGCCTCCCGAGGAGTGCGTCGAGGGTGATCACCGGCGCATTCCGGTGGCGGTCGTGGCCGGCGATGAGGTGCCGGCGAGCCGTCGCCGACTCGTGCCACACCAGGCGGAAGGGAGCCGCAGCGCCCCAGCTCCCGATCAGGCAGTCGTCGAGGGCGTCCAGGTTCCAGCCGAAGTAGCCGCCCGGGCCGTTGATCGCCTCACCGATCGCGCAGTAGAGATCACCGCATCCGCGCGGCTCTCCTCGTCCTCAGCACCGGCCTGCCGTCGCGACTCCGCGGGCCGCCACGGCCCGGGCGCTGCCGTCGGCCAGGCGGTAGCACAGGCCCACGACGGCCGCCTTGCCCTCCTGGACCCGTTCGGCGAGCACCCGGGAGCGGTCCAGCAGCAGGTCGACCGTCTGCCTGATGTGCTCGTCCAGGATCTCGCCGGCGTCCACTCGGCCCGCGGCGCGCGCCGCCAGCACACTGGGCGTCACATGCTCGACGACGTCCCGGACGTATCCGCCAGGCGCCGTCCCCTCGTCCAGGGCCGCGCACGCGGCGGCCACCGCGCCGCACGCGTCATGGCCGAGGACGGCCACCAGCGGGCAGTCCAGCACCTCCACGCCGTACTCGATGCTGCCCAGCACCTCCGCGCCCGTCACGTGGCCCGCGGTGCGCACCACGAACAGGTCGCCGAGACCGCGATCGAAGATGATCTCGGCGGCCAGCCGGGAGTCCGAGCAGCCGAACAGGACACCGAACGGGCTCTGCTCCGGTGCGATCTCGGCGCGCCGCGCCGCGTCCTGGTTCGGGTGCTCCGGAACGCCCGCCACGAAACGCCGGTTACCGGCGAGCAGCAGCTCGAACGCCTCTTGAGGACTCGACGCGATCACGGCCATGGCCGCAGCCTAGGCCACCTCGAATAACCACCGACCGCACGGGGTCCACCGGTCAGAGGCGGCCGGCGCCGGCGATGGGCTCGCCCAGATACTCGGCGCGGCAATCGGCGCACCGCCCGGACCGGCCATAGGCCACGGAGGCGGCCTCTACAGCTTCTGGATCGCCGACCCCACGGATGACTTCCTTTCCTCTCGCAGGTCGCGCGGCCCGCGCCCCGCACGGCGCGCTCCTGCGCCGCCTCGCCGGTCGGGGAAGCATAAGTGCCGAAATCATTTCGGTGATCACTGGTCCGGCTCTCCGCGCGGCAGGTGTTTCGACGCTTCCTGCCAGGAACCATGTAAGGGTCGGTGGATGAGGGCGGCGCCCGGCCGTGTTCGCCGTCGACGACCTGGTGAGGCATGATCTCCCAGCTAACGTGGGAGCTGTTCGGGCAGGGGGCCTTGATGCAGCCGTACGTGGCGGTGCTCGCCCTCTTGGGCCTGGTGACGGCCGTGATCGCGGCCGTCTACGCCCTGTCGTTCGCCTTCGCACCACCCGGGACCATCGGCAGCGGACCGTTTCTCTCCGGTCGGCCGCCGCAGGAGCACGCCGTCTCCCGGTATCACGTGCGCTGGTACGTCGTGACGATGGTCTTCCTCGCCTTCGACATGGAGATGGTCTTCATGTATCCGTGGGCGCTGGTCGTCGCGTCCGTGGGGACGAAGGCCGTCGTCGAGATGTTCGCCTTCCTCGGTCTCCTTCTGGCCGGAGTCGTCTACGCATGGCGTGAAGGGGCCTTCCGATGGGCGTGAGAACACGGCTCCTCCGCTTCGCGGCGGGACGTCCGCCCGTCTTCGTGGCCGCCGCGCCCGGCGGAACGCGGACCCGGCTGCTCGTCGAGTCGGAACTGCGTCGCCGGAACGGGCGGACCGCGGCCTCCCCCGCGGCGGCGTCGGTCCTCGTCGTCTGCGGACGACCGGGCGCGGCGTTGGCCGAGGCTGTGGACGCGGTCTGGGACGCCATGCCGGGCCCGAGGGCGCTGGTGCGGCTGGACGAGGCGGCATCGCGAGCAGAGGTCGACGCAGGGATCGACCGGGCGGTCCGGGAACTCTCCGACGTGGCGGCGCAGCAGGCAGACGCCGCCGAGCGCCGCGAGCGGGGGCCGTGGTCGCCCAGCGGCATGGACGGCCACACGGCTCAGAGCGGTGGGCATGCCGACCACAGCGGTCATGAGCATCACACGGGGCTGGCGATGGCCGGCCGGGCGGACGACCGGGACGGGCTCAAGCTCGACGTGCTCCATGTGCCGCTCGGGCCCGTCCTCAAGGACTGGCCCGCCGGTCTCGTGCTCGGCCTGACCTTGCAGGGCGATGTCGTGCAGGCGGTCGAGGTCGACGTCGCCGAAGGCGCGGCGGGAGGGGTGCCCTACTGGGACGAGCCGTGGCTGCGGGCCGCCGCCGGTGAGCGGGTGACGGTGGGAGAGGCGGAGCGTCGCAGGGCCGCCGGGCACCTCGACAGCGCCGGACGGCTCCTGGCCGTCGCGGGCTGGGAGGGCGCCGCGGAGGAGGCGCGCCTCCTCCGCGATCTGGCCCTCGCCGGGGAGGCGCCCGCAGAGCTGCCGGCCCGGTTCGCGCGGTTCGCGCGCCGCGTGAAGGGGTCGCGGACGTTGCGCTGGATGCTCGGCGGCATCGGCCGGATCGACCAGGGCTTCGCCGGCCGCCATGGCCTCACCGGGCCGCCGGCCCGGCACCCCGGCGACGTCCTCGCCCGCCTGCACGGGTGGCTGGACGGCACCGGCGAGGCGCTCGTCCGGACCGGCGACCCGGCGCCGCTGCGAGGGACCGACGGGCCGCGCGGGCCGGTCGGCGCGATGCCGAGCCGAGCCGTCCTGGCCCTGCTCCCCGAACTGCTCGGCGGCGCGGAGCTGGCCGCGGCGCGGTTGACCGTCGCGAGCCTGGACCCCGACGTGGAGCAGCTGACGGAGACGGCGTGGACGGCCCATGAGTGAGACGACTCCCGCCTGGACCGTCGTGGCGCTCCCGCTCGTCCTGGCGGGGCTCGCCTATTCGGCGGCGGCGATGGACGCGGGGCTCCGCTCCGGCGGCGGGATCGCCGCGCCGCTGCGGGAGGGGGTCCGGCTCATCGTCCAGCAGCGCCGCCGGATGCACGCGGCCGACATGCTGCTGGTGCGCGCCGGTGTGCTGAGCCTTCCGGTCGCGGCCGTGCTGGCGGCGGCGGTGATCCCGCTCGGCCGGACGGCCGTGTGGGACCTGCGGGTCGGCGTCGTGTGGTTCAACGCCATGGAGGTCGTGGCGTGGGCGTCGCTCTGGCTGGCGGGGTGGGGGGTGAACTCGGCGTTCCCGCTGGTCGGGGGCTACCGGCTCGTGGCGCAGGGGCTGGCGTACGAGCTGCCGCACATGTTCGCGCTGATCACCGCGGCACTGGGCGCCGGGTCGCTGGACTTCGGCGAGGTGGCCGCCGCGCAGCACGGGCTGTGGTTCGCGGTGTGGATGCCGGTCGCGTTCGCCGTGTACCTGCTATCGGCGCTCGCGATGGCCTTCTGGGGGCCGATGGGGCATCCGCTGGCGGACGATCTGGCCGGAGGGGCGGCGGCCGAGCTGTCCGGTCCGGACCGGCTGGTGTTCTTCGCCGGGCGGTCCGCGCTGCTGACCGTCGCCGCCGCGGCGGCCGTGCCGCTGTTCCTCGGCGGGGCCTCCGGGCCGTGGCTGCCCGGCTGGGCGTGGTCACTGGTCAAGACGTACGCGGTGCTGGCATTGCTGGTGTGGGTGCGCGGGCGGTTCCCGGTGCTGCGGATGGACCGGTTCATGGCGGCGGCCTGGCTGGTGCTGATCCCCGCCGCGCTGCTGCAGGCGCTCGTCGTCGGGATCGTCGTCCTGACCTGAAGGAGGTCCGATGCAGGCCGTCGCTTTCTGGATCCTGGCCGTGGCCGCCGCCGGTTCCGGCGCGGCCGTCTTCGCCGTGGACTCGATGGCGCGGGCGACGTTCGCCCTGCTGGCCTCGTTCCTGTGCGTCGGGGTCGAGCTGCTGCTGCTCGACCTGCGCTACCTCGGCGTCCTGGTCGTGCTGATGATGATCATGGAGATGCTGGTGATGGCGGTCTTCATGATCATGTACATGATGAACCCCGGCGGGCTCATGCCGATGACGATGGTGCACAACCACCGCTGGGCGATCGGCATCTCCGCCGCCGTGTTCGCCGCGCTGGCGGCCGGAATCCTGCTCATCCCGTGGCCGAAGCGGCAGGGGACTGTCCCGCGCGATCCCGCCTTCTCCCTCGGCCAGGCGATCATGGGCCCGAAGATGCTCGTCATGATGGTGGTCGGCATCGCCATCCTGGCCACCATGATCGCCTCGGTGGTGCTGGCCACCGGCCGGGGCCGCTACGACCGGTCCCCCGGCCGCGAGGACGGTGCGAAGTGAGCCTCGACGCCTTCCTCCTGCTCGCCGCCGCGCTGTTCTCCGTGGGCCTGTACGGGGCGCTGTCCCAGCAGTCGATCGTCATGCTGATGATGGGCCTCGAACTTATGATCAACGCCCTGCTGGTGGCGGGCGGCGCGTTCTGGTTCTACGTCGCGCCCGGCACCGCGGACGGGCAGGTGCTGGTCCTGGTGGCCGTCACGGTGATGGCGCTGGAGATGGCGATGGGATTCGCGGTCGTCACCGCGCTGCTGCGCGCCCGGGACGTGGACACGACCGACGACGCCGGGGACCTGAAGGGATGAGCGTCCTCGCCTGGCTCCTGCCCGCGGTGCCCGCCGGCACCGGTGCCGGGCTGCTCGCCGGGCGCTTCGCTATCGGACGCCGCCTGGACCGTCCGGCGCCCGCCGTCGCGGTGGCCGCCGCGTTCGGCACGCTGTGCCTCGCGGTGGCGGCGGCTCTGGCGCGGCCCTCGGTGCGCTTCCCGCTCTTCGGCCGGTCGCCCGCCGGCCTCGCGGTGGACGGGCTGTCCGCCGCCCTCGCCGTGACGGTCGCGGCGGTGAGCCTCGCCGTCCTGGCGTTCGCCGCCGGGGAGTTCGCCCCGGACGAGTCGAGGGCGCGCTTCTTCGGGCTCATGCTGGTGTTCACCGGCGCCATGCTGGTCACGGTCACCGCGACCGACCTCGCCGTCCTGCTGATGGGCTGGGAGGTGATGGGCGCGATGTCGTACGCGCTCATCGGCTTCTGGTGGCGCGACCGGGAACGCGTCGGCTCGGCGGACGTCTCCTTCCTCACCACCCGCGCCGCTGACCTGGGCCTGTACTTCGCGGCGGGCGCGGCGCAGGCCGGCACCGGCTCGCTCGCCCTCGACGGGCTGGCCGGCGCGCGCGGGCACTGGCGCGACCTGATCGCCGCCGGGGTCGTGCTCGCCGCGCTCGGCAAGTCGGCGCAGCTGCCGTTCTCGTTCTGGCTGTCGCGGGCGATGGCGGGCCCGAACCCGGTGTCGGCGCTGCTGCACTCGGCGACCATGGTGGCCGCCGGGGCGTACCTGCTGCTCCGCCTGCGACCGCTGCTGGACGCGACCGGCTGGGCGGCGGCGCTCGTCGCGTGGACCGGCGCGCTCACCGCGCTCCTCCTCGGCGCGGTGGCGCTCGCCCAGCGCGACCTGAAGCAGCTGCTCGCCGCGTCGACATGCGCGCAGGTCGGCTTCATAATCCTCGGCGCCGGGGCCGGCACGGTGGCGGGCGGCACCGCCCAGCTCGTCGCGCACGCCGCGGTGAAGTGCCTGCTGTTCCTCGGAGCGGGAGCGTGGCTGACCGCGCTCGGGACCAAAGACCTGCGGGAACTCCACGGCGCGGCGCGCCGGTACCGGCTGGTCGGGATCACGTTCGCGATCGGCGCGCTCGCTCTGGCCGGAGCACCGCCGCTGTCGCTGTGGGCGGCCAAGGACGCCGTGCTCGGCGCCGCCCTTGAGGACTCCCCCGCGCTCTATGCGGTCGGCCTCGCCGCCGGGCTCCTGTCAGCGGGTTACGCGGCCCGCGCGCTCGTCGCGGTCGGCCGTCCCGTGGACGCCGGAACGCGCCAGGAGACCGAGCGGACCGGAACCCGGCACGTCGGCCTCCTGGCCAGGGCGCCGCTGCCCGTGCTCGCGGCCGGATCGGCCGTCCTCGGCGTCCTGGCGCTGCCGCCGCTGGACGGATGGTGGCGGCGCCTCGCCGGCGACGCCGAGGCGCCCGCCCCGAGCGCCGCCGGTCTCGCCGCCTCCGGCGCCCTGGCACTGCTCGTCCTCGCCGCGACCTGGGCGCTCACCCGCCGCGGAACCCGGCTCCGCACGGCCTGGACGGCACCGGCCCGCGACTGGCTGCACCTCCAACGGCTGGCCGGGCTGCTCATCGCCCGTCCCGTGCTCGTCCTGGCCACCGCCCTGGCCCGGTTCGACGACCGCGTCATCGACGGCGGCGTCCGCGCGGCCGCCGCGTCCGGCCGTCTCGCCGCGGCGCTGGCCGGACGCCGGGTGGAGTTCCGCGTGGACGGTCTCGTAGCACTCGTCGGCCGGTGCGCCCGCCGTCTCGCCGACCTGGCGCGGCGCCCCCAGACCGGCCAGGTGCACACGTACTACGCGCAGGCCGCCGTCCTGTTCGCCGTGCTCATCCTCATCGCCCTTCTGGTCAGGTGACCGTGCTCTCCCTGGTGATCTTCCTCCCGCTCTCCGCCGCCCTCGGGCTGTGCACCGCGCCCCGGCTCGGCGACCGGGCGGTCACCTGGATCTGGACCGCCGCGAGCGCGGCCGACCTCGCCCTGGTCATCGGGCTGTGGGCCGGGCGCGGGAACGGCGACGGCGTCTCCTACGAGGAGGACGTCCGGTGGATCCCGTCCGTCCGCGCCGGGTACCACGTCGGTGTCGACGGGCTGTCGCTGCCGCTGCTCGCGCTCACCTCGCTGCTGTTCCTGATGTGCGCGGTCCACTCGCTGCGCCGGACCGGGCGGACGCGGGCGTTCGCCGCGCTGTTCCTGTTCCTCCAGACGGTGTCGCTCGGCCTGTTCGCGGCCCTGGACCTGCTGCTGTTCTTCGTCTTCTTCGACCTGTCGATCGTCGGCATGTACTTCGTCATCGCCGGATGGGGGCACGGCGACAGGACGCGGTCGGCGCTGAAGTTCTTCCTCTACACCTTCCTCGGCTCCCTCGTCCTGCTGCTGGGCTTCATCGGCCTCTACCTCGGCGCCGACCCGCACACCTTCGACATGGTCGAGCTGACGCGGACCCCGGCGCTGGCGGGCTCCCCCGGGCTCGCCGGGCTGGTCCTGCTGGCGATCGGCATCGGGTTCGCCATCAAGACACCGGTCGTGCCGTTGCACACCTGGCTGCCGCCCGCGCACACCGACGCGCCCGCCGCCGGGTCGGCGATCCTGGCCGGGATCCTGCTGAAGATGGGCACCTACGGGCTCGTCCGCATCGCGATGCCGATGCTGCCGGACGCCTGGCGCCGCTACATCTGGGTGATCATCATCCTGGGCCTGGTCAGCGTGCTGTACGGGGCGCTGGTCGCCTTCGCGCAGGAGGACGTCAAACGGCTGATCGCCTACACCTCGGTCAACCACATGGGGTACATCATCGTGGCGCTCGGCGCCGCGGGCGCTGCGGGCGACGCGGCGGCGCGGCGGCTCGCGGTGACCGGCGCCGTCACCCAGATGGTGAGCCACGGCCTGATCACCGGGGCGCTGTTCCTGCTGTCAGGCGTCCTTTACGACCGGGCCGACACCTACGACATGGGACGGTTCGGCGGCCTCGCCAGGACCGCGCCGCGGTTCTCCGGGCTCGTCGCGGTCGCCGCGTTCGCCTCCCTCGGGCTGCCGGGACTGTCCGGCTTCATCGCCGAGTTCCAGATCTTCACCGGGGTGATCGGCAGCGGCGGTGCCGGCCTGGTCGCGGTGGGGGCACTGGCGATCCTCGGCATCCTCATCACCGCGGCGCTGTTCCTGCGGCTGCTGCACCGCACCGTCCTCGGGCCGCCCGGCGAGCTCACCTCGCTGGTGACCGACGCGCGCCGCGGCGAGCTCGCCGCGGTCGTGCCGCTGCTGGCGCTGGCGGCCGTCATCGGCGTCGCGCCGCGCTTCCTGCTGGACGTGATCGAGCCGTTCTCCGCCACCGTGGTCTCGCTGGTGGCTCGATGACGCGGGAGAACCCGGCCGACCTGCTGCCGGAGCTGCTCGTCCTCGGCGCGGCGGTGTCCGGGCTCCTGGCCGGGTCGTTCCTGCCCCGCACCCGCCAGTGGATCGTCGCGGCGCTGTGCGTCGCGGGACTGGCCGGAGGCATCGCTGCGGCGGCCCTCGCGTCCCGCCGCGGCGACACGACGGCCTTCGACGCGCTCGTGCTCGACCCCGTCACCCACGTGACGCGCATCGTCGTGCTGTCGGCGACGCTGCTGGTCATCGCGCTCGCCGCCGCGCCGATGCGCGGCCACCGGCGGGAGAGCGAGTTCTACGTGCTCCTCCTGCTGTCCGCGC
This sequence comes from Actinomadura physcomitrii, assembly GCF_008923205.2. Taxonomy (GTDB): domain Bacteria; phylum Actinomycetota; class Actinomycetes; order Streptosporangiales; family Streptosporangiaceae; genus Spirillospora; species Spirillospora physcomitrii. The sequence goes on from NZ_WBMS02000024.1 coordinate 130,313, forward strand.
TCGGCACGGTCGTGCTCGGCGCCGCGTCCGACCTGCTGGTGCTGGTGGCCGCCTACCTCCTGGCGAGCATCCCGGGCTACGCGCTCGCGGGCTTCGGCAGGGACGCGTCCGGCACCGAGGCGGCGCTCAAGTACTACCTGATGGGCGCCTTCCTCGGCATCCTCATGCTGGCGGGCGTCACACTGCTGTACGGGCTCGGCCGCGGCACGTCCTACGGGACGCTCCGCGCCGGACTCGGACCGGCCCCGGACGCCGCGGTCATGGTCGGCGCCGTCCTGCTGCTCGCCGGGCTGCTGTTCAAGGCCGGAGCCGTGCCCGCGCACTTCTGGGTGCCGGACGTCACCGAGGGCGCGCCGCCGGCCGTCGCGGCCTTCGTCACGACCGTCCCGAAGATCGGAGCGTTCGCCGCGCTCTACCGCCTCGCCGTCGAGGCGCTCGCCGGATCCGCGCCCGGCCGGCCGCTGCTCATCGCGGTCATCGCCGCCGCCACCATGACGCTCGGCAACCTCGCGGCGTTCGCGCAGACCAATGTCCGGCGGCTGCTCGCCTACTCGACCATCAGCCAGGCCGGATACCTGCTCCTGCCGGTCGCGGTCGCCGGACGCACCGATCTCGCCCGGCCCGCGCTGCTGTTCTACCTGGCCGCCTACGCCGTCACCAACATCGGCGCCTTCGCCGCCGTCGTCGCCGTCGGCCGCGACGACCTCGCCGCCTACACCGGACTCGCGCGCCGCTCGCCGGCGCTGGCCGTCTCGCTGGTGATCTGCCTGCTCGGGCTGGTGGGCACTCCGCCCACCGCCGTCTTCGTCGGCAAGCTGCTGATGTTCGGCGCGGCCCTGGACGGCCGGTACGCATGGCTCGCCGTCGTCGCCGCCATCAATACGGTCGCCAGCGTCTTCTATTACCTGCGCTGGATCGTCCCTCTCTTCTCCCAGGGCACCGGGACGGAAGCCCCTCTCGACCGCTCCGCCCAATGGACGGCCTACCTGGCGACCGGCGCGTCGCTCGCCCTCGGAATCGGCGGCGGCGTCGTCCTCACCTTCGGCTGAGGCGGTCTTTCAGGGCTTTGGTGATGCGGTCGACGTCGGCGCGGGTCGTGCGCCAGTTGCTGAAGGCGGCTCGGAGTGCGGGCACCCCGGCATAGGTGGTCGGGGTGAGGAAGGCTTCGTCCGCCAGGTCGGCGGCGAGATCGGCGAGCCGCTCGGCGGTGGGGTCCCCGGCCAGGGGAACACCCGCACCTGCAGGTCCCGGTGGCGGGTGAACTGCACGGCGCTGTCGTAGGGGACGTTCAGCCATTTGTGCAGGTCGATGCAGATGGAGTCGGCGGCGTCGAGGCCGGCGACCAGGTCCGCGTGGTCCGGCGACAGCGCCGCGAAGCCGCCGAACGCGGCGTCGACGTGCAGCCAGAAGTCGTGGCGTTCCCGCAGGGCGGCGATGGCGCGGAGATCGTCGTAGTCGGCCGCTCGGCTCTGGCGCTGCTGTCGGCGCATCTGCGTCCCCGGGCCGTGGCCGTGGAGATCCCCACCTACACCGATCCGCTCGCCGGGTTCCGGGCCGCCGGCACGCGCCTGGCCGGGTGCCGGGTGACGGCGGACGGCTGGGATCTGGACCAGCTCGACGACGCGTTCCGGGCCGCGGCGGGCGGGATGGCCTACCTCGTCCCCGATTTCCAGAACCCGACCGGCGCGCTCATGCCGGCGGACGCCCGGCTGACGGTGGCCCGGCTGGCCGAACGGCATCGGGTGACCGTGGTGGCCGATGAGACCATGCGCGATCTCGACCTGCGCGACGGCCCCGCACCGGTCCGGCGGATTCCCGGTTCCGTCCTCATCGGGTCGGCGGCCAAGACGATCTGGGCCGGCCTGCGCGTCGGCTGGATCCGCGGGCCGGCCGCGCTCATCGGCGAGCCGGCGCACCACCCCCTCTGCGAACCGCTGTCGGCGGCGCCGACGCAGCAGCTCGTGGCCGCCGAACTGCTGCGCGACCTGGAATCGCTGCTGCGCGACCGGCGTGCCGTGCTGCGGCGCCAGCGCGATCATCTGTGCGGGCTGCTGGCCGGAGACGACCGCTGGCGGTTCACGGTCCCTCCCGGGGGCCTCGCGCTCTGGGTGCGGCTGACCGCCCTGCGGGCCGATCTCGTCACGGCGCGCGCTCGCGCCCACGGACTCGAGCTCTCCCCGGGGCCGTCGTTCGCCGCCGACGCGACCCACCCGCACCACCTGCGCCTGCCCTACACCCCGCCGATCAGCACGCTGGACCGCGTCGCCGCCGTCCTGGATCTCGCGTGCGGCGGACAGGGGGCGAGGAGCCGGTGACCACGTCCACCGGCCTCCCGGAGGCCAGACGCGCTCATATAGTGGACGATATCCACTATCCTAGAAGGTGTCGGTCGCCGGCCGCACCGCGATTCGGAACGAGCGAGAAGGGGAGTCCGGATGACGCTGCGTTTCGAGCTCGACGGCCTGACCCGGCCCGAGGTCCACCGGCTGCTGGAAGAGCATCTGGCCGACATGCACGCCGCCTCGCCGCCGGAGTCGATCCACGCGCTGGACCTGCGGGAGCTGCGCGACGCCGCGGTCGAGTTCTGGTCGGTCTGGGAGGGGCCCGAGCTGCGCGGCTGCGGGGCGCTCAAAGATCTCGGTGGCGGCGACGTGGAGCTGAAGTCCATGCGGACGGCACAGGCCGCGCGGGGACAGGGCGTCGGAACGGTCACGCTCCGGCACCTGCTGGCGGTCGCCGCCGGGCGCGGGCACCGGCGGGTCCTGCTGGAGACCGGAAGCCAGGACTTCTTCGCGCCGGCCCGGCGGCTCTACGCGCGGCACGGGTTCACCCCCTGCGAGCCGTTCGCCGACTACGTCCACGACCCCAACAGCGTCTTCATGGAATTGCGTTTGGACGGCGGCGCCGTTCCCCTGCCCCGGTCGTGTCCGCGATGACGGAGGGCCCGGACGGTCTCGGACGGCGGGTCAAGGCGGAGCGGAGCCGGCGCGGCTGGTCGCTGGCCCGCCTGGCGGACGCCTCCGGGGTGTCCCGGGCCATGATCAGCAGAATCGAGCGGGGCGAGAGCAACCCGACCGCCGCGGTCGTCGGCAAGCTCTCCGCCGCGCTGGAGCTGAGCATGACCGCGCTGCTGGCACCGGACGAGGGCGAGACCGGCCAGGTGCGGCGCGCCGCCGGCACCCCCCACTGGACGGATCCCGACACCGGCTACCTCCGGCGCCAGATATCGACCCCGGGGTTTCCCGCCGACGTCACCGAGATCGTCCTGCCCGCCGGGGCCCGGGTGCCGATGCCGGCCGGGACGTACGCGTTCATCGCCCAGCTCATCTGGGTCCTGGACGGCGAGCTGACCCTCGTCGAGGGGCCGGCCGCGCACCACCTCGCCGCCGGTGACGCGTTCGAGTTCGGAGCGCCCCAGGCCCGCGAGTTCGTCAACGCCACCACCGCCGACTGCCGCTACGTCGTGGTCGTCACCCGCAAACCCACGGCCTGACTGCTGATTCTCGTGACCGGGTCCCGGGCTCTCCCCCGGACGGCTCTTCGTGAAGCCTGTGAATCGGCCTCCCGCCGCGAGCACCGTTCGACCAAGACGCTGCCGACCGGGGGATGATAATCTTATATCCCTAAAATTCGGCGCGAATGGCGAGAATGGCTCGATGCACACGACGGAAGCAGCAGAAGCCCGCCTCGATGACACGAGCAACGTCCTGGTCGCGCCTCCGACGTTGCGAGACCATGACGTGATCAGAGGTTTCTTCGGGTCCGTGATCACGTACGAGGACCTTGTCCCCGGTGCCCTCGACCTCGCCCAGAAGACCGTTCACCTGTGCGGCGACGTCTCCGGGATCAGCCCACAACGGCTGCATGCGGCGGACCGGGTATTCGTCGTCCGGGAGCTTTCCCACGGGTACCGCGAGGACACCGACGAACCTTGGACCCTCGTCGGTCTCGGCCGGGTACCCATCCGCGTCCACGGCGCCGGCGTGTACTACCGCCGCTTTTTCGACCTCGACTCCGATCACTTCGACCGGATCCGCGCGGAGCACGCGTTCCAGTCACTGACGGAGTCCACCAAGCCCGGAACGGCCCATCGCAGCGGGATCTATCTGACGCCGGTCACGCGGAACGGCGACGAACTGCATTTCCGCCTGCTCCGGTGCTCCACGAACCTCTCGGGGCCGACCGAGGGCTTTCGGCCGACCGACACGCGCATCGTCGAAGCGCTGAACCGCGAGGCCGCCGCCGTCTTTCGCGACCAGGCGCCGCTCAATCACGTCCTCGCTCAGATCTACCACAACACGCCCGCCACGAATGAGCGTAAGCAGTCCAAGGCCAAGATCTCGGCCCATGCCGACAAGACCAAGGACATGCCCGCCAACGGCATCATGGCCTTCTGCACCTTCTATGACCGCCTGGACGGACTGCGGCCTCTGGCCGAAGATTCCTTCGACTACGGTGCGCATGGCGCCAGCGGGCTGACCAGGCTTCACTTTCGCCTCAAAGAGCCGGCCGGAGAACGGGACGGGGGCGCGCTCCCTCCGCAGTTCACCCTCACCCTCCATCCCGGCTCGGTGTTCTTCATGCCGCTGTCCACCAACCGGCTGTACACGCACGAGATCCGGCCGTCGACGCTGGACGCCGGGTCGCTCCCGACCCGCATGGGATACGTGGTGCGCTGCTCGAACGCCGAAGCCGTCCACAAGAACGGCGACACGTACCTCAAGGCGGACGGAGGCCTGGTGAGGCTGGAGGCGCCCACGCCGGCGGGCATGGACGACCTGCGCAGGCTGTACGCCGAGGAGAACAGGACCTCGTCCTTCATCGATTACGGCGACGTGTTCTCCTTCAGCATGAACACGGGAGACTACCTTGCCCCACGGGCCTAGCATTTCGGCCGAGATCCTCTCGTACGCCCTGCCGTGCGAGGAGGACCTCTTCGCGGAACTCTCTGCGTCGACCCTTTGGGAAGACGTAGGGAAAGGCCGCCGTGGTGCCGTGCTCGCCGGGGTCGACGAGGATAATCGCGTGCCGCTCGTGCGCACCACCACTCGATACAGCAGCCCGACGCAGCGTTTCCGGCCGGTGCACGAACGGCTGGCGCAGCGCATCCGAGAAACCGCGGCGCTTCCAGTCGGTTTCAACAACGCTCTCATCGAGACCTATACGAGCGCTTACAGGACGATGAGCAGCCACTCCGATCAAGCGCTCGATCTGGCCGGCGATTCGTTCATCGCCGTCTTCTCCTGCTATCGGCGCGCCGGGGCGGAACCGCCGAGGAAGCTGATCTTCGAGTCGAAAGGGACCGATGACGGCAAGTTCGAGATCCCTCTCGCGCACAACGGCATCGTCGTCTTCTCCACCGACGCGAACCGCCGGCTCAAGCACAAGATCGTGCTGGATCCGTCAGCCCGGACGGCGGACGACCAATGGCTGGGCGTGACCTACCGGACGTCGAAGACCCTCGTCCGGTTCCGCGACGATGACCCGTTCCTCCCGCAAGGTGCGCGCCTCACGCTGGCCGACGAAGAGCAGAGGCGCGAGTTCTACCGGCTGCGGCGCCGTGAGAACGATGAGACGGACTTCGCCTACCCCCCGCTGACGTACACCATCAGCGAAAGCGATCTGATGCCGCCCGTCTGACCTGCACCCGCGGTCACCTCCGCACCGCGTGCTCGACGAGCGTCACCAGGATGTTCTTGGCAGCGTCGGGGCGGCGGACGTCGCAGAGCATGACCGGGACGTCCCGTGCGACGCAGAGGGCCTCGCGGATGTCTTCGGCACGGTAAGGGCGTGCGCCGTCGAACACGTTGGCGGCGACCACGAACGGGATCCGGCGTGCTTCGAAGAAGTCGATGGAGGCGAAGCTCCTGCTCAGCCGGCGGGTGTCGACCAGGACGATCGCTCCGATGGCGCCCTGGGAGAGCCGGTCCCACATGAACCAGAACCGTTCCTGGCCGGGAGTGCCGAACAGGTAGAGGCGGACGCCGCCGGAGAAGGTGAGGCGGCCGAAGTCCATGGCCACCGTCGTGGTGGCCTTGCTCTCGATTCCGCCGAGGTCGTCGGTCCCCACCGAGGCGTCGGTGAGGACCTCCTCGGTGCGCAGCGGGCGCACCTCGCTGACCGCGCCGACCAGCGTGGTCTTTCCCACGCCGAATCCTCCGGCCACGAGGATCTTCAGCGTGTGCCGTGGGACGTCGTCGTCCGGTCCGGGGGCCGACGAGTCATAGACGGCGAAGTTCATCCAGCAACCTCATCAGTATCGTGGGGTCGGGCCGTCCGGTCTCCTGGGACTGCACCGCCTGGGGCAGTTCTTCGATCAGGCCGTACCGGTACAGGTCGTCCAGCAGGATCTCCACGACCCGGAGCGGGAGGTCGGTCCGGGACGCCAGGTCGGCGGGGGTGGACGGGCGGCGGCACAGGTCCAGCAACCGGCGCTGCTCGCGCGAGAGCCACGTCCGGCGGTCGACCGGGCGGCTTGTGGCGACCAGGATGGCGACCAGGTCGAACGCCGGCCCGCGCGGGCGAGTGCGTCCGCGCGTCAGCGCATAGGGGCGGACGACGGGGCCCGCGTCGGATCCGGACCATCGCTCCTTCGGCGCCTCCACGGTCGGCTCCGGGGTCTAGGGAGCCGGCGGCGACGACGGATCGGCGAACTGGGCGGCGGGCCTGGGCGCCGTTGCCATCTGCCGCCTGACCCGCTTGATCAGCATCGCCGTCTCGTAGGCGACGAGGCCCGCGTTGCGTCCGGCGTCGCTGAGGATCGCCAGGCAGCTGCCCTTGCCGGCCGGCACGACGAAGAACAGCCTGCTGTCCAGCTCCACGAAGGTCTGCTGGACGCGCTCGGCCCGGAAGTGCTGCCGCGCACCGTCGGCGAGGCTCTGCAGGCCCGCCGAGAGCGCGGCGAGGAACTCCGCGTCCTGCCTGGTCACGCTCGCGGAGGCGCCCATCACCAGCCCGTCGCGCGACAGCAGGACCGCCTGCCGCACCTCCTCGACCCGTCCCACCAGATCGTCCAGCAGCCAGCTCAGGTCCCTGGACGCCTGGGGCTGGTCGTTCGCGAGGTCCTCACTCGATCGGCGCATCGTCGTCCTTCTCGGTGTCACGCCCGCGCAGCCATCCGGCCTGCAGCGAGTCCATCAGGTTCCGGCTGAAGTCGGGGCTCGGCTCGTCGAAGTCGGGTTCCGCCTGCGGGGGTTCGGGTCCCGCCGCGTCCCGTCGCAGTTGAGGGGCCATGCTCTGCTGCGGGATCCGCCTGGGGAGCCGCCCCGTGACCTCGCTCGACTCGATCCCGCCCGCCGTTTCCGGATGCCACTCGCCGCGCGCGCCCTCCCGATCGCCGTACGAAGGCGGCGCGTCACCGGTGTCCGTCCAAGGCGGCGGGCCGCTCGCGGGCGAGAAGCCGTTGGCGTGGCCCGTGGCGCCGTGGGCCGTCGAGACGTGGGGGAAGCCGGTCGGGTGCGCTGGTGCGGTGGGGGCCGCTTCGGGAAGCTCGGGCCGCAACGGTCTGCCGAGCCGGACTCGTCCGGCGGGTCCCGCGGCGGAACGTTCCGGTTGGAGGAGATCCTCCTGGCTCACCAGCGAGTGAGGGATCAGCACGATCGCCGTGGTGCCCCCGTAGACCGACGCCTCCAGCGTCACCTGGATGCCGTGCCGGGCCGCCAGGCGGGCGACGACGAACAGGCCGAGCCGTTCGGTGTCGACCATGTCGAACTCGGCCGCGCTGGCGAGCCGCTGGTTGAGGGCGTCCCGCTCCGCCGGGTGCAGGCCGAGGCCGCGGTCGACGATCTCCACGACCAGGCCGTTGGCGGCGCTCTCCACCTTGACGGTGACCTCGGTGGTCGGCGGGGAGAAGGCGGCGGCGTTCTCGATCAGTTCCGCCAGCAGGTGGATGACGTCGGCGACCACCTCGCCGACCACGGCCGACGACGCCGCGCCGATCACCTCCACCCGCGTGTAGTCCTCCACCTCCGCGATCGCCGCGCGCACCACGTCCTCGGCCGGGACGGGCCGGTCCCACGCGCGGGCGGTCGGCGCCCCCGCCAGGATCACCAGTCCCTCGGCGTGCCGCCGCATCCGGGTCGTCAGATGGTCCAGGCTGAACAGATCGTCCAGCTCCTCGGCGCTGGCCGCCCGGCGCTCCATCTGGTCCAGCAGCCGCAGCTGCCGGTGCAGCAGCGACTGGCTGCGCCAGGACAGGTTGATGAACACCTGGTTGATGCTCGCCCGCAGCTCGGCCTCCCCCACCGCGGTGGTCAAGGCCGTCCGCTGGACGGTGCCGAACGCGTCCGCGACCTGCGCGATCTCCAGCGTCCTCCCGGTCACCGGCGGCGGGGCCTCGGTCGCCACGTCCACGGGCTCCCCGCGCCGGAGCCGCGCGACCACCCGCGGCAGCCGCTCGTGCGCCAGTTCCTGCGCGGTCCGCTGAAGGGCCCGCAGCTCCTCGGTGATCCGGCGCGCGAACAGCAGCGAGAGCAGCACCGAGGCCACCACGGCCAGCAGCCCGACCCCGCCGGCCAGATACGTCCGCAGCAGGATGCCGTGCTCGATCGGCTCGATCCGCGTGCGGCGCAGCGCCTCGCCGCCCTTCTGC